>JANQFV010000026.1 GCA_028277645.1 Phycisphaerae bacterium | reverse complement strand
CGAAGTAGCGCCGCACCTGTGATGACTTGACGGTTACCTTGCGTACCACGTCCGCCGGATCAACCGTCAGGTACTCGACGCGAACGCGGTCCGGCAGGCGGTAGCCGAATTGCAGTTCGGACTCGCTGTCGCCCGGCTCTTCCGCTTTGAATTCCTCGAAGAACGCGACCAACTGTTCTTCGGTTGGCTCGGAAACGCGGTGGGCGAAGCCGCGCGCGTCGATCAGCGACATGCGTGCAACGGCCTTCTGCGTGGTGTCCCGGTACGAAGTCTGACGCCGGGGGAGCGTGTCGGCGACGCCGCTGGCCTGCAAGTCCATGAGCGTACGAACGGAGAGCCACTTGCCGGCGATTTCGTAAATATCGTCGTAGCTGATTCGCTGATCGCGCTGGATGCGGGCGAGCTGATCGTTAGTCATGCGGCGCTGGCGAAGCAGCTCCTTGACCTCCTCGACGCCTGTCTGGATACCGGCCCGCTCGGCCTCGGCTACCAACAAGTAGTACACCAGGGGGTCGAGATTGAGCTGGGCTGGAAGAAATCCGAGCTGCTGAATCACACGCATTTCCGCGAGGCACTTCATGCGGTCCGACTCGTGAATTGCCTTGCCAAAGGCCTTGCCGAGCTCGGGGTCGATTCGGCGGGCGTTGCTGGCGCAGCCCTGGATCTGGGACGGCACCAGGAAGGCGATCAGCAGGAGGGACATGAAAACCATCAGCAAGACACGGGTGTACTTGCGCAGGAACTTGATTGGGTTCATCGTTGCGGTTTCCGGGGGCCGGCGGCCCAACATGGGTACGGTCGTCTGTAGCTATAGAACCGCCATCATAAGGCCTGACGCGATCAGTACAAGCGGACCGGACGGCCGCTGGGCACGCTCCCGGCCGATAACGCAGAACGGTGGATCAGCGGCAAAAGAAACGCGGGCCGGCGCTTCGAAGCGCCGGCCCGCGGGGCGTGTTTTTGACTCTGTTCCAGACCGTGCTCAGGCCCGGGGGTGCGACTCGTCGTAGGCTTCCTTGACCGTTTCGCCGGAAAGGTGCGTGTAGATCTGTGTCGTACTGAGGCTCTGGTGGCCGAGCATCTCCTGCACGCTACGGAGGTCGGCACCGCGGCGGAGCATATGTGTCGCGAAGCTGTGACGGAGCGTGTGTGGGCTGACCGAAAGGTCGAGCCCCGCTTCGAGCAGGTACTTATCGAGCTTGCGGCGGACGGAGCGGGTGCTCAGGCGTTGGCCGTGCTTGTTGATGAAAAGAGCCTCCGGGTCGAACGAGTTGCTGCGCGGGTCGTTGCGGCGCAGGTCGAGGAAGTGCAGGATCGTCTGCACCGCGCCGGGGCCGAGCGGAATCACGCGGCGCTTCTTGCCCTTGCCGGCGACGCGGACCACGTTGCTGGAGAGGTCGACGTCACCGATGTTGAGGTTGATCAGCTCGCTGACACGCATACCCGTCGAGTAGAGCGTCTCGAGCATCGCCCGGTCGCGGGCCCCGAGTAGCGTCGTTGTGTCGGGGTTCGACAGGAGCTTTTCGATCTGGTCAATCTCGAGGCACTTGGGCAGGCGCTTGTCCTGCTTGGGCGTGCGGATCGGAGCGACCGGATTGCTGCTCAGATAGCCGCGCCGCACGAGGAACTTGTAGAAGCTCCGGAGCGTGGCGAGCTTTCGAGCGACCGTGCTCTTGCAGTAGTTGTTGTCCCGCAGCGTGGACATGAACGCGCGGACGGCGTCCGTCTCGACGCCAAGCAGCTTGCGGTTCAGCTCCTCGCCTGCCACGGTGGCCGGCGGCGCGAGCTTCGCGAGATCCGACGGACCGTTGTGGCCATTACCCGCACCTGCCGGGTGCCCTTCGGCCTCCACGCAGAGGTAGCCGCAGAACTGCTGGAGATCGGCGGCGTAGCACTTCGCGGTGTGCGGTGAGAAGTGCCGCTCGGCGCGCAGGTAGTTGATGAACTGTTGGACGAGACTAGCCTGATCGCTCATACGTCTTTCATCACTTTCGGCGAAAGTCGCGGGATTCGATTCGTTGTTTGGCGTGTTCCACATCGCAGTTAGCCCTACTCCAACTGGGCGACCGGCTCGAATTGGTTGGTTAGCTGATCTCCGAGCTGATAGCTCAGGACCGCCGCATCGAACCAGTCGAATTCGCTTCGCGGGTCATTGGCCAACGCCACAAAACTTGCGAGCAGTGTCGATTCGCAGCCTTCGTGATACTGAAAGACATAGCGGTGCTCGCCTTTGCCCATGCTCAGACAGCGTGGTGTCGCGTTCATGACTCCGCCTCTGTCTGGTTGCTGGCCTTCCGATCGTTCTCATCCAGCCCATTCATCGTCTTTATCAGCGCGTGTCCGCAATAACGGAGATAAAGATCCTGCGTGAGCACATATTTCCGCCATCCGTAGGGGCTCTGTTGTCCTTCTCGGTCACCGGCGAATCGCCGAATGTTCTCCAGAAGCTGCTCGTCCGCGGCGTTGAACACGCGTTGGACCTGCCAGGCCGGTCCGGCGGTGGCGGCGGCCGATAACTTGGCCGGAGTCACTGTGACGGACCTCGACGCGCTGACCGGGTCGAACGCCGACATCGTGCCGTGGTGCTGCGCCGCGTAGTACTGCAACACCATTCCCACAACGGGCGGCGGATAGGGATCGAACTCTGTGATCGCGACAACGAACGTTCCGTCCGCTCCGAACGTGCGCGCAAGGTCGATCGCGTCCTCCGGTGTCTCCACCGAGTCCTGGCCCCGCCGCACGAGCTCGGCCAGCGTCAGGTTCACAGGAACGACCGATAAGCCATCTGCCGCTACGAATTCGGAAGCGAGCAGATCGGTGACCTTCAGCGGATCGAAGTCCGCGGTGCCGCTGAGATTGAGGACCGGCGCGAGCACGATGGTGCGCGCCGGACTTACCGTTGCATGCGGGTCGCGATGTTGACCTGACGTGCAACCGTCACAGATCAGTAACACTGCGGTGCCGAGGGCTATCGTTATAGGGCGATGCGCTCGGCACGCGTGAATTATCCTGCCACCGCGGGCGGCGGGGTCGGCAGCTCGCCAGTGCAACATTCTAGCTCGCAAGTTTTCCTTCGGCAAAGGATTATGCGCTGCCGCCGAGGCGATCAATGCAGGTGAATGCCGTGAGCACCGCGGGGCGGCGGCCGGTCGACGGTTAGTCGAGTTTTGGGCTCGGCGAGCTTGCAAGGTGACTACTCTTGGCGAATATCGGACGCCGTTTCCGCGAGGCGGGCCGGCACGTGGGCCGCAACCGGTTCCACCTGCTCGTATTTTGACATTGTGGTTGAGAGGCTCCAGATGTTCTCGGTTCCAGCGCGGGCGGAGACGAAGAACACCCGCCCGGCATTAGCCCAGACGGGGTTGAAATCGGCCGCGGCTCCGTCCGTCAGCTTCATTCTGAGACCTGTTTCAAGGTCGACCACCCAGAGGTCGGCTGCCGGCGGGGTGCTGCGGTCGGTTGTGTCACTCCGTTCGCGGTCCCGGACAGCGGCGTAGACGAGCATCCGGCCATCGGGCGACCAGCGCGGGGCGACGCAGGCGGCGTTGTCACTTTGGGCGACCTCGGTGGGGTAGCGGGCTTCGCCGTTCACCAGATCGAGTGTCCAGACGCTGAAAAAGCCGCTGCCGCGCTGGCGAGCGCGTTGATACGCGATCCGGGATCCGTCGGGTGCCCAGGCGGGGAACATGCCATACGCCAGGAACTGCCGCATTCCGGGTTGGTCGACGTTGAGTACCCAGATCTCCCATTGCTGGGAGCGGCCGCTCGAGACCGTGTACGCAATCTGCTTGCCGTCGGGCGACCAGGTTGGCGCCACCTCGTCCGCGTTGTCGCTGGTCAGTTGGGTGAGGCCGGTTCCGTCGCGGTGGACGACCCAGATGTCCCAGTTTCCCGTTCGATTCGAGGCAAACGCAATGCGGTTGCCGTCAGGACTGAAACGGGGTTGGATATCGTCGGCGGGGTCGCCGGTGAGTTGCGTAAGCGTAAATCCATCGGCACGCTTGAGATAGATGTCCGCATGGGTCGCATTTCGCGTGGAAGCGAAGGCGATCAGGTCTTCGCTTGCCAGTACATCGGGATCAAAGTCGAGTCCGTCCGTCGTGAAACTGTGCTGTGTGAGGTTCGTCACCAGACGCGCCTCAAACGGAACCCGTTCCGAATCCGGGTCTTCGCCAAAGAAGGTTAGATCGCGTCCGGCATCAGATTCAGCGTCGGTCGTGGTTGTGCTGGGTTGGGCGGCGTGGTTCGTGTGCGCCACTGGCGCCGGGGAGGCGGGCATGTTGATCGTGCAGCCAATCAGGGCTGCTAGCGTACTGAGCGTCAGCGACAGCGGAATCAGGGTACGGGGATACATTGCGATTCCTCGCGTTTGTAATGGGTACACGTGGACTGAGCCGCTGTCGTTGCTATCGACCGAAAACCGGCCCGGGGCGCAACTGGCGTGACGGACACCCGGGCAAACATACCGAACCGAGTTATCGGCTCATGTTGAGAGGGGGATTGAACGGGCGATAAGTAAAGCGGTGGTCATCGGCAGATGTTGCCGATTCGGAGGTCGAATGTTCGGTGACGGGGCAGCGTTACGAGGCCGGTTCTTCGGGAGCCAGGGTCCAGAATTCTGGTATGACCGCCGTAGGCTGCAGTTCCGAGAGGGCTTCCAGGACGATCCGCTGGGTTAGGACCTCGGGCAAGACGATGACCTCGTCCGGTCGTCCGGCGGGAACGATGATGTTCAGCGGTACGCCGTTGCGACCGTGACTCTGCAGTTCCCGTTGCATATCAGGATTCAGCTTGGTGAAGTCGCCCTTGATCGGGTAGATGCCAAGGTGTTCGAACTCGCTGGCGATGCGGTCGGTCTCGAGAACGAGGGTCTTGTTGGACTGGCAGGTAAGGCACCAACTCGCCGTGTAATCGACGTAGACGTTGAAGCCTTCCTCCGAGAGCCGTTGTGCGATGCCGGGTTTCCATTCCTGCCATGGGATCGTTGTCTGCTGCTCGAAGACCCGGAAGCTGGCATAGCCGCCGCCGCCGGTGATGAGCAGTGCGAGGGCCCACAGCAGCGCGGTTCGTGCGAAGCTCATGGTCAGCTTGATCTGGCCGAGGAGCCAGCAGCCCATTCCGACAGCAGTAAGGAGCCCGAGTGTTCCGAGAAACAACTCGGTTTCGACCTGCGTGATAAGGACCGAAAGCAGCCAAACAACGACAATGACGAGAATGAACCCGACAACCTGCTTGAAGATCACCATCCAGTTCCCAGGCTTCGGCATGAAACGGAGCCACCCGGGGAAGGCGGTCAAAAGGACGTACGGGAACGCCAGTCCGAGCCCGACGACCATGATTCCCGTGCCAGCGACAAACGGTGGAAGCTTGCTCAGCACACCGATCGCCGAGCCGAGAAATGGCCCCACGCAAGGCGTCGCCAGCAGCGTTGCCATGACCCCGTTCATAAACGCGCCGGTATAGCCCTCTTTCCGCGAAGCGCCTGCGGCGGCGTTGGCGGCAGCTCCGGGGAGCTGGATCTCAAACACGCCTAACAAGCTCAATGAGAATGCGAACACGACAGCGCCCAAGCCGATCAAGAACTCTGGACGCTGCATCAGCCCACCCCAGGCGAGCCCTGCACTCACCATCGCGATCGCGATCACCAGGAAGCTCGCCATGATGCCAGCGGCGTAGACCAGACCCATGCGGAGAATGCGGGCGCGGTCATCGCCGGCCTGTTGAACGAAACCGAAGATCTTGAGCGAGATTACGGGCAGGACGCACGGCATGACGTTCAGAATCACGCCGCCGAGGAATGCGAAGAGAAACACCATGGGCAGCGGCCATTCCTCGGACTCGCTGCTGGTCGCGGCCGCAGGGGTCGCGCCGGGATCGCTGGCGCTGGTACTGGACTCGTCTGTTTCGGTCGCCGCGCTGCCTTGCCATTCGGGCGTCGACGGCGCCGCACCGGGCTCGTAGACGCGCGGGAAGAGCGTGCCTTGTGGCGTGTGCTTTGCCTCGGGATTGGGCGTGTCGAGTGTGAGACGGATGACTTCGCGGGCGGTGATCGGCGGAAAGCATGTGCCCGCGTCTGAACAGCACTGGTAGCTGAGCAGGACGCGCAGGGCTGCCGGGCCACTGGCGAGCTTGTCGTCGTTGATGCGGAATGGCACACGGATTTCGAACTTGCCGTTCTGTTCGCGGACCTTGCCGAAATAGGGCATCTCGCGGACGTGCGCCTTGGGCCACTTCTGTTCGTCGAACTTCAGGCCATCGAGCGGCTCGATGAAGAGGCGCGTGGGGATGAGGTTCTCGTTGCCGGGGTCGCGGTCCTGAATGTGGTAGCCGCGCTGCACGTTGACGGTGACGATTACTTCGTTCTCCTGGCCGGGGGCGAACGTGTCTGTCGCCAGGCGCACGGAGCTGCCGCGGAGATACTGCGCCCTGGTCAGGGGGACCGGGATCAGCGCGCGGGCTTCCTCGAAGAGCTTCTCATTGGCAGGCTGCAGCTCATCAGTCGTGATCGGGATGTCGAGTGTCGCCGACACGTCGACGGGTATGCAGAGCTTCTTGCAGGCGAGTGTGAAGATGTTGGCCTTGATCGAGATCGGATCGGCGACGATATCCTCGGCGGCGGTAACCTCGGTCAGGATGACCACCTCACCCTCGAGAGCCAGATAGCGGAGCCCGGCTTCCTCGCCGGCTGACGGTTCCGGGAAGCGAAGCTCGCCGAAAGTGATGCCCTCCGGGGCCTCGAACGAGATCGTGGTGGGGGCGCCGGTGTCGAGCAGGAGTGGGTGGTAGATGTGCCAGCCGTCGGTGATCTTCAGTTGTATGGCGAGCTCGGCAGTTGAGCCGGGCTGCAGGGCCGTCGTGCTCAGGAGGAGCTGCGCGTCGATCTTGGGGGATTCGGGCTGCGCGGGTTGCTGGAAGAATGCGATGAGCGGGAGCAGGAGAGCGGCGGTATTGATCAGCATGTGCGGAGATTCCGTGTTTGTCCGATAAGCCCCGGTTCGCAGGCATACCCGACGGCAGCCCTGTTCTGACCGCGACTATCGTACACCACAGGTTGCGGCAGGTCAGTATTCCCGGGGTTGGGGCGCAGCGGTGGATAATACGGTCGACCCGGAGGTCGGCCGTTGCTCAGGTTGTCGGGGGTGGGTCGACGGCGGCGCCGTCGTAGTTGAACTCGTGCTCGTGGAACAGGCGTTGGCCGTCTGGTAGCTGCAGTTGCACGTTGAGCCGGTAGCTGCCCGGCGGCAACGCGCCGGCCTGAAGCTCGAGTGGGAAGCGATAGAACCCGAGCGATCGGTCGAGATAGGTGTACATGTTGCGCGCGGTCGTCAGCTCGACCGACCAGAAGGCGACGCGCCGCCCGATCTGCTCGGACGGCTTGAGCGTCTGCAACTCGAAATGCAGCTCACCGACGAGTTTGGTCTCATCATCGGCGGCGTCGTAGGCAGCCAGCACCACCTCCATGCCGTCCGCCTTGCCGTCGCCAGCGATGCTGGCGGGGCGCGTCCAGCTCAGCACCTGGATGCGGGCGGGCAACACCAGTTCGAGGTAGGTCGTGAGTTCGGGCGCGAGCTGCACGTCGCTGTTGCGCTTGACGGAGCAGCCGCCGAGTGTGGTGGTGCCGAGGCCGACTAATATCGCCAGGGCGACGGTGCAGGGGAACGATGTAGCGGACGTGATCTTCGGCGGCGACATATGTGGCCTCACTTCAGGGGCGGTTGAGCGTGCTCTGCTGGCAGCAGTATATGCGGGCGCCGCGCCCGGCGCCCAACTCGTCGTCGGGGGGAGAGGAGTTCCGCGATAGCGTTTACACTTGGCCCACCGCCAACGGAGCCGGTTCGATGCCCCCATCAGGGCCAGTAGCGATGACTTCGAAACGTAGCGACGCCGCACAGGTGGTGGCGTGGGTCGCCGTGGTCGTGATTCTGGTCGGCGGCGTGGTGGGGGCGGTCAATCGCGGCGTGAAGGAGCGGCCGGACTGGGGCGATCTGAGCTACGACTCGCGGTACGTCTGGGAGCACGGCCATACGGCGCCGGGCACTACGATGTTCGGTTATCTCCCGACGACGAGCTTTGCGCTGTGGCCATTTAGTGCGTGGTTGCCGGTTCCAGTGGGGGTGCTGGTGTTCATCGCGACGAACATCGCGGCCGCGGCCGGGAGTATCTGGCTCGGCTGGCGGTGGTGGAACGGGACGCCGACGGGGCAGAGTTGGTTCGTGTGGCCGGTGCTGCTGGTTGCGGTGAATCTGGCGCACGCACTCCATGCGAATCAGTTGACGTTGTGGACTCTGTTGCTCTGCATGGCAGGGCTGCTGCTCGTCGGGCCAACGGCGACGCGCTCGTCAGATCGGTGGCGTATGCTGGGTGGCGGGGTGCTGCTCGGTCTGGCGGCATTGATCAAAGTGATGCCGGGATTGTTGGGGGTCTATCTGCTGCTGCGGCGCCGGTGGTGGGCACTGGGTGGGATGTGTGCTGCAATGATCGTGTTTGATCTTGCGCCTTGCGTGGCGTTCTTCGGGTGGCGCGACACGATCGACGAGCACAGGGCGTGGCTGCGCCGCGCGGGTTGGCATGGCAACCACCATCTGATCGAGCAGCCGCTACTGCGCGTCCATCGGCACGGGACCAACTCGTCGCTGGCGGCGGTGCTGACGCGCTGGCTGCGCGCGCTGCCTGATGCGCAGCGGCAGGTGATCTTGTACGGCGAACCGCCGGCGGAGGTCGTCGAGCAGTACCGCGCAGCGTTGGCACCGGGCGAGGTGCTGACGCTCGATCCGATGCCGCCGCGAACGGGTGAGTGGAGTGAGAAACGGGTCGACATTTCGTGGGTGCCGCGGTTTCGCGTCGCGGATTTGCCGGCGAGCGTGGTGTGGTGGCTGTGGTTCACGCCGTTAGCGACGGCGTTCGTGATGCTGCTTTGGTTCACGTGGTGGACGGGCGGCCGTGGAGAGTCTGAAGACTGGGCACTTGTCAGCGCGCTGTGGATGCTGGCGATGTTCTGGCCGTCGCCGATGACGCGGCACTACTACCTGGCCTGGGCGTTTCCGGCATTGCTGGTTGTTTGCCGGGCGTGGTGGGTGTCAGCGCAAGTCGTGCCAAGACATTCGCTTGCACGATGGGTGTATGCTGCGGCGTGTATTGCGTGGATCATCGGCCTCGCGTGTCTGGGCTCGAAGGTCATCCGCTGGTACGGCGTACATCTGGGAGTCCTGGCCGTGTTGGCTTTCGCCGTCGCGGTCGCGTGGTACGAATTGCGCTCGCGATATCGGACGTTAGCATCAACAGTCTGAGATTTCCCTTGGGGGCGAGTAGGGGCGTTCGCTATTATCGCTACTTGGTGACAGGTATTCCGCCGCGGCGTGGGTTGTTCGGGCGCGCGGGGGTACACGGACCGACACCACAATGGGAAAGTCTGGCGAGAGGCATGCGGGAAAGAAGCTTCCTTGCCCTGTGCATAACCGGTTCCGTTGTTGCCGGCAGCGCGTTACTTGGCGGTTGTCCGGCTACCGACGAGCATGCGCACCTGGCACCGACGGCCGAGGGCGTGACGGTGTTGGCCGCGCAGACTGCCACGCCGGAGGACGGCGTGCGCATCGAACTGGCACAGACGGACCAACCGTTGAGCGGCATGAGCGTGAGGATTCCACGCGATGCGTTCGCCGAACCGCGCGCTGTCGTGATCACGTGCCGTGATGCGGTGGGCTTGCCACCGGGGGCTGAGCCGTTGTCTCCATTGATCAGCATCGATGTCGGCGGGGGCTACGCCGACCGGTTGTTGGATGTGACGATTCCGGTGGGCGTTGACAAGAGCGAGCACCCGCTTGCGTGTTACTGGGATGCAGACAGTGGGTTGCTCGAAGGCATTCCGACGTATGAGTACGTGGAAGGCAAGCTGCGGATCAAAGTACGGCATCTGTCACAGTCGCTGGTTGTGTTGCGACCGCCGCCGGCGAAGAAAGGTGTACTCGAAGTGCAGCCGGCGTTCGTGCCCGGACGCGATGATTTTCCGTTTCCCAATTACGGCTCGTACGTTGAGCCGGGCGGCTTCTGCGACGGAGCTGTCATAGCGGCACTGTGGTATCACACCAACCCCGAACTCCGCGGATCGTACGCCGTTCGTGAACATCCGTTGCTGTTCGACGGGGACGAGTACTGGCAGAACGACGTGCTAGGCATCAAGTGGGTGGTCATGGCCGGCGAGAACGTCGGCGAGACCACGCGCGGCAAGCTCGACGCGGCCAGTAAGCTGCGGCATGACCAGCGCACGTGGGACCACTTCCGCACAGTGCTGCACTTCACAAGGCGTCCACAGATCGCGGCGATCTATCCGTTCCAGAACGCCTTGATCGGCCATGCCGTGCTCGTATTCCGCGCAGTCGTGGAGGCGGACGGCGGATACCTCGTGATCTGGGATCCGAACTACCCCGGGCAGGAACGGCGGATCGAGTATTCCGTAGTGGACGGCTTCAAGCCCTATGTCGGCGGGATTGACCCCAGCGGAACGACCTACGAGTTTCACTGGGTGTCGTACCGTTGCACGTCGACGATGCTGGAGCGCGAGCGGATCGCGGAACTATGGCAGCGCGTGCAGGCGGGCACGATTGGTAAGGGCACATTCCCGGCGAGCCGTCTGCTTTGGGACGATCCTGCTCTTGGTACGACGAACGAGTTGACACTTGATGCCGAGATGCTTATCGAGACGTCGCGCGCGGATTGGTTTGCACGGCTGCGGGCCGAGTTGTTGATCGACGGCGCCTGGCAGCCGGCGGGCCTGCGGATCTATGACAGCGCCGACCCGGCGGGGGTCCACCCGCAGACCCCGCCGCGCGTCGGCGAGCACGCATACGTCATCGTCGTGACACCGTACGACAGCTTTGATTGGACGGACGCGTTCCGCTTGCACTTGCGGTACACGCAAGACTAGCTCACTACGGCGTGAGCTGGAGAATCTGCGTTCGGTTGCTGCGGTCGCTACCGATCACGTAGAGATCCGAGCCGACGGCGGCGATACCGCTGAGGCTGAGCGCCAAGGATGGGTTTCGGTACGTCGCGGTGATCTCACCGTTGGTTGGGTCAATCTGCACAATGGTCTGCGAGATCCCTCCGGGACGCACGACTCCCCACAGCCGGGTGCCGTCCCAAGTCAGTCCGCGGGCCTCGACGCCGAACGTGAACGAGTCGAGCAGCACGTCGGGTTCGGCGCCACTATCGACCCGCAGCAGGAGCTCTGTCTTGTTGGTATTGTGCCGGCCCTGAATCCAGAGGATGCCGCCACTTGTGTCCACCGCCATGCTCTCGATGTCGACGGAGTTGCCGAGATCCGTATTGGTGTTGACGCTGTCAACGAGGACGCCGGCAGTGGTGTGACGGCGGGCCTCTTCGTTGAGACCGCAGTAGCAGTGCAGCCAATAGTCGCTGCCTTCGATCGCGTGGATCTGTTGAAAACTGCCGAAGCCGAAGACGGGTGTCACCGCGGCGCCGGCGGTGCCGGTTGTAATGTCGAACGGAACGAACTCGTAGTCATCATTAGTAAACCAGAGGGTGTTGGTTCCGTCGTAGGCCAGGCCCGTCGGGCCGTTGATCTCCGTCCCGGGGAGATTGTAGGTGTTGGCGATGGTTAGCGTTTCGCAGATCAGGTTGGCGGAGACGGCGGACACGCGCGTGAAGCGCGCGGTCTGGCCAGTTAAGTCGGTGAATTCCAGCGTATCGTTGTCCGGATGAGCGACGACATAGAGCCCCGCACCGACCAGCCCGACCGGGGACTGTACCGCCAGCACGTCGTCCTCGACCAGGTAGACCAGCGGCTGTGCGCAGGAGACCGCGTTGGAGTTGGGGTCGGACGAGTATGCTGTCGCTTCGCCGCCGGCCTCGAACACCAGGACGTCCAGAGCGATCGAAGCTTCTTCAGCGTACCAGGATAGAGATCCGGAACTGAATTCCCAGATGCCGAGCACGGAACATGCATCGCCGGTCCCGTCGCTGTTAGCGTCGGATTGATCTGCGTTCGCGGTGAACGGGCAGTTGTCGCATAGATCACCGACGCCGTCACCGTCAGTGTCCGTCTGGTCGACGTTGGCGACGGAGGGGCAGTTGTCACACGCGTCGCCGACGGAGTCACTGTCGGCATCTGCCTGATTGGCGTTGGCGGCGTTGGGGCAGTTGTCGCAGGCGTCGCCGATGTTATCGCCGTCGGTATCGGTTTGCGTCGCGGTGGCGGTGTATGGGCAATTGTCGCTCGTGTCGGTGACGCCGTCGTTGTCGGTGTCCGCGGCTGGTGTCGTGTTCTGTGGGCAACCCGCCAATTGAGTGAGGGTGATCAGGCAAATCGTGAGCGTTACGAGGGGGGACGACCAAGCAATGCGTGACATGAGTGCTTCCCCAACATGCAGTGGATGTTTGCCGGGCGCACCCGTCCGTGAGCGAGCCAATCGGCGCGCGGCATCATAACCGCGCGATTGCTGAGTTTCGAGGGGGGTAACACCTGATTTCGGGTGCTGCTCAGGCGCGCGAGCGATCCTCGATGAACGTCGATTGTTCGGCAGGTTCGTCGGTGGATTCCCAGGTGGAGTCGGGCACGCCGAAGTTGACACGCTTGCGCTCGTCCCAGTAGCGCCCCATGTTGTGCTCGAACGCGGCGCGCATGGCGAGCTCGGCGACGAGGCCCAGCATGATCGACGCGCAGCCGAACATGAAGAACATCAGTGCGACCAGCGGCGCCTTGCCCCAGAACGCGTTCCACCAGTCCAGTCCTTGCGTCGCGGCGACAGCGGACTGTGCAATTGCAAACACCAGGCACATGAGCCCGGCCAGCCAGGAGTACTGTGCGATGCGTCCGAAGAAGTGCATCGGCTTCGTGCGATACTTCTGCAACATGCGGACGGCGAGCAGATCGACCGCGACCTTGAAGATGCGGCCGTAGCCGTACTTGCTGGCGCCCACGGTGCGCGGTTTGTGGTCGACAACGACCTCGCAGATGCGAGCCCCGTGCATCGACGTGAAGACCGGGATGAAACGGTGCATCTCGCCGTACAGGCGGGCATCGCGGATGACGCTGGCGCGATAGGCCTTCAGCGTGCAGCCGTAGTCGTGGAGTTTGACCTTGGTGATATGGCCGATGATGCGGTTCGCGACACGCGAGACGAACGTACGCAGCCAGGAGTCCTTACGGTTCTTACGCCAGCCACTGACGACGTCGTAGTTACCCTCTTCGAGCTTGTCGCACAGGCGTTCGATTTCTTCGGGCGGGTTCTGACCGTCGCCGTCGAGCGGCACGATGATCGGTCCGCGCGCTGCCCAGAAGCCGGCCATCATGGCGGCGGTCTGCCCGAAATTGCGCGCGAAATGGACCACCTTGATGCGCGTGTCTTCCGCAGCGAGCTTGTCCAGCAGTTCGCCGGTGCGGTCGCGGCTGCCGTCGTTGACGACGATCAGCTCAAAGCGGCGCCTCTGGCCGGCCAGTACTTCAATGAAGTGCGGGATGACGGCGGGGATGCTGGCCTCTTCCTGAAAGACCGGCACTACCACGGAAACTTCGGGTCGCAAATCCACGCGTGGCACCCTCGCTGCAATTCAATAAGACTCATCGTACCAACTCCGTGGTCTCGTCCACGCGTGGTACGGTGCCCGGGTCAGGTACTCTACCCAATTGACGGCGGCGAAGCTACAGTGTGGTCTCCCAGGTGCAGTGATTGCGCTGCGCGAGTCGCTTCAATTCTGAGGATGAACAAAATGGCACAGGTGGCTGACGTGGCGATCCTGATGGGCAGTGCGAACGACTGGAAGGTCATGCAGGCCGCGGTCGAAATGCTGGTCGAGTACGGCGTGTCGCACGACGCGCGTGTGCTCTCAGCGCACCGCACGCCGACGGAGACGGCGGAGTTTGTCCGGCAGGCGGACGCGGCGGGGACACGCGTGTTCATCGCAGCGGCAGGGATGGCGGCACACTTGGCCGGTGCGGTCGCGGCCCAGACCACGCGGCCGGTACTGGGGGTGCCGCTGGCGGCGTCGGACCTGGATGGAATGGATGCACTGCTGTCGACCGTACAGATGCCGCCGGGGATTCCGGTGGCGACACTGGCAATCGGCAAGCCGGGCGCCGTGAACGCCGCGCTGTTGGCTGTGAGCATTCTGGCCAACGAGCGCCCGGAGTTGCGAGAGAAACTCCAGGCCGCCCGGCGGAAGAAGGCGGAGCAGATTCTCGCGACCCAACTCGAGTAACCGCGAGGCAACATGCCGGGGGCTGTTCAGAGTTCGATACGGGACGACTCGGGCGTAACGACACGCCCGCAGTCGGTGCCCGCGCCGCTCGTGCTGCCTGCAATTGCGCTGATGGCAGGAATTGCTGCGGCCGAGACGATGGGCTGGGCGCCGTTGGCACCCGGCATCACGCTCGGTGTGGCCGCAGGATTGATCGCGGTAATGGCGTGCACGCCTGCGCGCGGGTGTTGGGCACTACGGGCACGAGCGGCGGCGTTGGTGATCGCTGCGTTCGTGGTCGGGGCGGCGCGACAGGAAACCGCGCTGTGGCGGCCAGCGGATCATGTCTCGCACGTATTGCGCGCTGAGCCGCTGCTGACGCGCGTTGTGGGGCGGATTGTGACGGCGCCGGTCGAACGGTCGTCGATGCGCGTGAATCCGTTCATTCCGTTTGATCCCGCGCCGCGCACGCAATTCGTGTTGGCATTGGAAGCGTTCGCTACGACGGAACCGCCGCGGAGTGTGAGCGGATCGATTCGTGTGACTGTGGAGGTCGACGAGCTGCGCTTGCGCCAGGGGCAGCGCGTGCAGCTTGCCGGCTGGTTGTACGCGCCGCGTGGTCCGCGTAACCCGGGTGAGACCGACTGGTCGCGCTGGTATCGGTGTCAGGGCATCGCGGCTGGGCTGACCGTGCCGAGTGCGACTGAGGTGCGGGTGCTCGATGACGATCCATCGCTCGGGCAACGCCTCACGCGCGCGTTGCGCGCCCGGGCACGAGCCTTGCTCTTTGAGCCCTATGCCGATGTCGAGCCGGATGAGGCCACAGAACTGCTGGACGTGATGGTGCTCGGGCAGCGTGGCCGGGCCAGCCCGCAATTGAACGAGACATTCCTGCGGGTGGGTGGGATGCACTTCCTCGCGGTGAGCGGATTTCACGTGGGGCTGCTGGCCGGTGTCGTGTGGTGGACAGTGCGTCGGCTTCTGTTGCGGGGACGTCACGTGGCGGCGCTCGTGACGATCGTCGTGACGGTTTGCTATGCGTTGATCGCGGAGCCGAATGCGCCGGTGCAACGCGCGAGCATCGTTGTCGTCTGCATGGCGATCGCCACGTTGCTCAATCGCCCGCGGGCGTTCTTCAATTGGCTGTCCCTGGCGGCAATCATCGTGCTAATGGTCGATCCTCTGGAGCTATTTCGGGCGGGCTTTCAACTGTCGTTCGGCGTGGTGCTGGGGTTGGTGTTGCTGGTGCCGCGGATCTACGCGCCATTGCCCGCCACACTGCGATTCGTGACGGTCGAGCCGCTGGAAGATCGCGCAGTGCCGCGGGAGGCGCGGACGCTGCGAGAGCTGGTGTTACTCAAGACGGGACGATGGGCGGTCGCGCTCGTGTTGGTGAGTGTGGTGGCGTACATCGTGGCGAGCCCGCTGGTGCTGTTACACTTTGGGCGCGTGTCGCTGTTGGGATGGTTGGGGGCGATTGTTCTGGCGCCGTTGGTCGTGGTCACGATCGTGTTGAGCCTCGCCACGGTCGTGTGTGGATTGCTCCTGCCGCCAATGGGTGGCGTGGCGGGTGCGTTGTTGCGTGCGTGTGCGGATCTACTGTTGGTTGTGGCGGAGTGGTTTGAGTGCATTCCCTGGGCGATACTGCATGCGCCGGCGCCACCCTGGTGGCTGGTCGTGGGGACGTACGCGCTGCTGTTGTGGATTGGCTGGCGCGGCCGAGCGCAGCAGTCTGGTCGTCGCCTGTCTGCGTTTCGACGCTCGCCGCTGATCAGTGGCTGGACGCTGGTACGTGCGGGCCTCACTGCGATCGTGCTGTTCTGCTGGATCGGGCATCTGGTGTTGCCGGCCGGGCACGCAACGCGGAATTGGACGTTGCGCGTGCTGGCGGTGGGCGACGGCTGTGCGACGCTGTTCACCACTCCGGCGCGGCGCACGCTGCTGTACGACGTCGGGACGATGCACAACTTCGACGTCGGCGAGACGACGTCGCGCGCGATGCGTGGCCTGGGGCTGCGACATGTGCACGCGGGCGTGATCTCGCACGCCAACTTTGACCATTTCAGCGGCCTGGAGACGCTGTTGAAGACAGTCGCGTCGGACGCCTGGTATACGAACTTGTACTTCCACAGTCGCGGTGCGGTTGAGGGCTCGGCCCGGCAACTCGTGCGGCGTCTGTCTGACTGGACGCCGGACGTTCTGCTGGCTGGTGATCAGTTCGGGTTCGATGGCACGACGGTTGAAGTGCTCTGGCCGCGCCGCGGGCTCGACGAGTCGTGGGAAGCGAACGATCGGGCGCTGGTATTGCGGATCGCGGCCGGTGGCCGGTCGGTGTTGCTGACGGGCGACATCGAGTCCCGCGCGATGTCGGCGTTGCTCGAATCGGCGTCGCGCGACGAGTGCGACCTGTACGCGGATGTCTTGCTTGCCCCGCACCATGGCGCGGTCGTACCTAGCGTGACGGAGAGATTCATCGCGGCGGTCGATCCGGAGGTGATCATCGTGTCCGCCGCGCGACGGCGCGAGCGATTCGACGAACTTGTTATCCGGACGCTGGGAGGCGACACTCCGGTCCACACGACCGGCGAGCAGGGCGCGGTAGAAGTGCGGATCTCACCGGACGGCGCGCTGCGTGTGGAGACGCCCTTCTGCGAATCGTGATAGCGCAGGTGCATTGATCTGCGAACGCAGCTTTACACGCCAGCGAACTTCGGGTCTGATGCGTACAGAACTCGGCGGAACACAGGCAAGGAGGCTGATCATGCCGCGTATCTGCATCATTCTCATCGGTGGGCTCGCGCTGTCGCTCGGCGCCTGCAAGCAAACCAACGAACAACAGATGACGGCGTACGAAGAGAAGCCGTACGAGCCGCTCGTCGCGATGGACACGCAGTCCGGTGGCGGAGACTACGCGGCGGATCCGTATGCGTCCGATCCGTACGCCGACACGAGCGCGACCAGCGATCCGTACGCGACCGATCCGATTGTGACGCCGACGGCGCAGCCGCGGGAAGAGGTGGTCGTGGCGCAGGCGCCGGCCGTGCCGACGCAACGCATGCACCGGGTCGTCCAAGGCGACACGTTGTATTCGCTCGCTCGGCGGTACTACAGCGATCAGAGTCAGTGGCGCGCGATCTGGCGCGCGAACCGCGGACAGCTTTCGAATCCGGACAAGCTGTACGTAGGTACGGAGCTGGTGATTCCGTAGCACGTCATTCCGAGCGCGATCCCTGAACTCCCCTCCCTGGCAGGGAGGGGTTGGGGGAGGGTAGAGCGAATATCGCGGCGTTCGATCACCCCCCTGTGGTCCCCCCTCAAGGGGGGACGGTGATAGCGCCGTCGCGTTTCTTACGCCGGCGCTTTGCCGCGGGAGGAGATCACCAGCAGGAACGTCGCGATCGGTCCCAATAGCAGGGACACCACGAACCAGGTCAGGCCATTGAGGTTCTTGCCCTGAGCCAGGCCGGCGTTGATCAGGGCGAGCGTGCCCCAGCCCACGGCGTATTGCGGATTCTGCATGACATCCATAGCTGCACCTTCCTGGCCGCGTCGCGCGGCCGGTTCGGCAAATCGTCGTTATGATGGAATTCGCTGAACTGGCAGGTTTATTGGCGATGTGAGCGTCGCATGGCGGAGTTACGGGCCGACAGTCCGGTGCAGTACATCAAAGGCGTCGGGCCGCGGCGGGCGGCGGCGTTTGCGAAGTTGGGTATCCGGACCGTCGGGAACCTGCTCGAATACTTCCCGTTTCGCTACGAGCTGGACCAGGGTGAGGTCGCGATCGCCGACCTGATCCCCGACACGACGGCGATGGTGTGCGGCGAAGTGGTGCGCCTCGGCGGGCGCCGTCCGAATCTGCGTTGTACGATCGCGGATACGACCGGGACGTGCGTGCTGCGCTGGTTTAATCAGCCGTACGGCGCGAAGGGCCTGCACCACGGCGCTAACGTCATCGCCAGCGGCAAAGTCCAGGTCTACGACGATCACCTCGAGCTGATTCAGCCGCGGGTGCAGGTGTTGTCGCACGATGCGAAGGTGGGAAAGCGCAGGCGCCAGCCGGAACGGGTCGGCGTGTATCCGGCGAGCGGGGAGGTCAATTCCGGCGCGATTCACCGGGCGGTGAAGGCGGTGCTGGCAAACCGGGCGCTGCCGATCGAGGAGTTTCTGCCGGACAAGCTGCGGGAAGAGCGACGTCTGCCTGAGCGCGCGGCCGCCGTGCGCGAAATGCACGTGCCGCGCAGTGACGCGGAGCTCAAACGTGCGCGGCGGCGACTTGCTTACGAGGAGCTGTTCATGCTGGAGCTTGCGATGGCACTGCGGCGTTATCGCGCGATCAGCATGGCCGCCGGGCAGCGACTGGAAGTAACGTCGGAAATCGATCGGCGGATTCGCGCGCGCTTCCCGTTCCCGTTGACGGCGTCGCAGGACAAGGTGGTGCGCGAGATTGTCGCCGACCTCGAGAGCGGGCATCCGATGACGCGGCTGCTGCAAGGTGATGTCGGCAGTGGCAAGACGGTCGTGGCGCTATATGCGGCGCTGGTCGCAGTCGCACGCCGGCGGCAGGCGGCGATCATGGCACCGACCGAGATCCTGGCCGGACAGCACTTCGCGAACATCCGGAACTACCTGAAAGGCAGCCGCGTGCGAAGCGTTTTGTTGTCCGGGCGGCTGACGTCTGCGCAGCGGAAGCAAACACTGGCGGCAATCGAGCGTGGCGAGGTCGACCTGGTCGTGGGCACGCAGGCATTGATACAGCAGGGCGTCGCGTTCAGTCGGCTGGCGCTGGTCGTCGTCGACGAGCAGCACAAGTTTGGCGTGCTGCAGCGGCACCAGTTTCGGACAAAGGGGCCGACGCCGCACTATCTGGTGATGACCGCGACGCCGATCCCGCGGACGTTGTCGATGACGGTGTTCGGCGATCTGGACGTGTCGGTGATCAAGCGCTCGCCGCCGGGCCGGGGGAAGACGGTGACGAAGGTGGTGCAGGGGCCGCAGTGGGGGGATGTGATGGCGTATGCACGTAAGCGGCTGGAACGCGGGGAGCAGGGGTTTGTGGTGTGTCCAGTCATAGAAGGGACGGAGGAAGATAGCCACGTGGGTACGGAGGCACGTAGGCACGGAGGAAGACAGGAGCTTGCCTCCGTTCGAGCGGCGCATGAGCGGTTGGTTAATGGGCCTTGGCGCGGGTTGGATGTCGGGGTGTTGCACGGGGCTTTGCCGGCCGAAGAGAAACAGGGTGTCATTGACGCTTTTGGGCGGGGGGAGTTGCACGCTGTTGTGGCTACTACCGTGGTGGAGGTTGGCGTTGATGTCGCGAATGCGACGATCATGATTGTGGAGCATGCGGATCGGTTCGGGCTTTCGCAGCTTCACCAACTTCGTGGGCGCGTGGGTCGTGGACGGAAAGACAGTCTGTGCGTGCTCATCGCACGTGGCCGCGGGGATAAGGCGGCGGAGCGGCTGAACGTGCTGGCCGAGACGACGGACGGGTTTCGGATCGCCGAGGCGGATCTGAAACAGCGCGGGCCGGGTGAACTGTTCGGCACGCGCCAGCACGGGCTGCCGCCGTTGCACGTGGCGGACATCGTGGAGGACTTCGAGTTGCTGGAAGAGGCCCGGGAGGATGCGTTCGAGTTGATTCGTCGCGACCCCAAGCTGGAGAAGCCGGAGCATCGCGGGCTGCTGCTGCGGCTGAAGCGGGCATTTCGCGGGCGACTGGCGTTGGTGGATGTTGCGTAGTAGGGATCAAGGGATCCAGGGATCAAGGTTGGTGGACGACGCCGGACACGACGAACAGGCCTTGCTGAGGCGGTGTCCTTGGTGTGCGTACTCACTGGAGGGGTTGCCGGTGGAGCATGTCTGTCCGGAGTGCGGGCGGGCGTTCGATCGGCAGTGGGTTGTGTTTGGGGCGGGATTCCTGTCGAAGGGCGCACGGATGACGCGGATTGCGATGCGTGTGTTTGCGGTCCTGTTCGCACTGATGCAGATTGCAGTCACATACGTGCTCACAGTTTATGGCAGGCCGAGAGAAGCCGTCCTAGCGTTAGTGCTGTGGCTTCCGGCTCTCATCGTCATCCGTTGGTTCTTCGTACGTTCGTTGTCCAAGGTGATGCTCATTGTCGGACCGGCTGGCGTTCGTGTGTACCGGGGGACGGAGCAGAAGCACCACGTAGACTGGACCGACGTGGGAAAAGCACGCTTCATCGGCAGCCGCAATGCCATCGTGTTCGGCGCGGTGGATCAGCCGATCAGTGTCAGCGTGAAGACGCTCGACCTGTTCGGCTGGGACCAGACGCAGATCCACCCCTGTCTGCGGGCCATCAACGAAAGCCCCTGGCGGGCCGGCGAATCGGAGAATGTCTCGGCTGAGGGGCCGGCCGAATCCGATTAGTCGTAGTGGCCGGACTTCGCTACAATGCCCGCTTTGTTTTGTGGGCCGGGCCCCAGGTCGCTCGTTCGATCGTTGAGCGTCCGGCCACGGAATTGACGACAACCCCGTTCGACACGACCAGGCTGCTGGTCAGGAGGACTCGCGATGGGCGACGCGCTCAAGCACCTCGGCGACAAGGCGAAGGCCTTGCTGGATCACAAGTGCAACACCATCCCGCAGGACAGCCTGCACCTGCCCGGCCCTGATTACCTGGACCGGGTCTTCATCCACTCCGACCGCAGCAACCGCGTCATCAACCGTCTGGCGTGGCTGTTCCACCACGGTCGGCTGTCGGGCAGCGGCTACCTGTCGATCCTGCCGGTCGACCAGGGCATCGAGCACACGGCGGGCGCCTCGTTCGCACCGAACCCGGCCTACTTCGATCCCGAGAACATCGTCAAGCTGGCGATGGAGGGCGGCTGCAACGCCGTCGCGAGTACGTTCGGCGTGCTGGGGCTCGTCTCGCGGAAGTACGCGCACAAGATCCCGTTCATCGTCAAGATCAACCATAACGAGCTGATGACCTACCCGAACAAGTATGACCAACACATGTTCGGCATGGTCGAGCAGGCGTGGGACATGGGCGCGGTCGGCGTTGGCGCGACGATCTACTTCGGCGCCGAAGAGTCGAATCGCCAGATCGAAGAGGTCTCCGAGGCGTTTCAGCACGCACACGAGTTGGGCATGTTCACCGTGCTGTGGTGCTATCTGCGCAACAACGCGTTCAAGAAGGATGGCACCGACTATCACACCGCTGCCGACATGACCAGCCAGGCCAACCACCTCGGCGTCACGCTGCAGGCCGACATCATCAAGCAGAAGTTGCCGACGAATAACGCCGGCTTTACGGCGATCAACTTCGGCAAGACGCACAAGCTGGTCTACGACAAGCTGAGCAGCGATCATCCGATCGACCTGACGCGGTACCAGGTCGCGGGCTGTTACATGGGCCGGATCGGCCTGATCAACTCGGGCGGCGCGTCGAGCGGTGCGAGCGATCTGGCCGAAGCGGTCGAGACCGCGGTGATCAACAAGCGCGCCGGCGGCATGGGTCTGATCTCGGGCCGCAAGGCGTTCCAGCGCCCGATGAAGGAGGGCGTCGAGCTGCTGAACGCGATTCAGGACGTGTACCTGAGCGAGCAGGTGACGGTGGCGTAGACTGAGTCGCCCCCATCGAATCGACATTCGGGCGACGCTGACCGCATTCTTACGACGCAAAAACGCCGGGCCACCGTGTCCGGCGTCTCTTTTGGTGGGAAATACTATTCTCGTACTATTTTGTGCGAGAATAGTATTTGCCAGTTGCCGGGGTGTTGGCCGCTACGGGCCGGCGTAGCCTAGTGAGCGCAGACGCCGCATGGTTTCGTTCATCTGCCTGTCGTCGTAACGGCTGGGGAGCGGGTTGGCCGATGCGGACCAGGTATCGAGCAGCTCGCGGAGTTCAGCGGCACGCTGTGCGATTTCCGGTGTGGGCTTCTGCAGTAGATTGGTCTCTTCAAGGGGATCGCTCACGAGATCGTAGAGCTCTTCGGTGTCAGCGTGCGTCGTGCGGATGTACTTCCAGGGGCCGCAGACGACAGTGCGCGCATTGTTCGTGTTCCACCATCCGTCCGGTTCGGATTCTCGCTCAGGCGACTTGGTAGCTTCGGCGAAGCGGGTCCGGGGCTCGGGGGGATCCTGCGGCACAGGCAGATCGAGCGCCTCACCTTCCACCCCAGACGGCGTTTCCACACCTAGATACCCCAAAAGCGTCGGTAGGACATCGATGGTGGCCAAGCGCTGCTGCACGCGCGTGTCGGCTCCTGCCCCGTCCGGCAGACGGGCGAGGCAGATCGCGGACACGGTGCTCTCGTACAGCGATTGCCCATGGTTGAAGTACTCGGGATGTCGCCAGAGATTCTCGCCGTGGTCACTCGTGACGAGCACGATCGCCCTATCGAGAATTCCCCGCTCGCCCAGGCCGTCGAGCAGCCGCCCGATCTGCGCATCCATGGCGGTGATCTCGGCGGCGTACAGCTCGGCCAGCTTCCTGGCGGCCGGTGAGATCTTCGTAACATCGGCACGGAGTTGTTTGCGGGTGGCTTCGAGTGACACGGCGCCGAGCAGGCGGCTTTCGCGCGTCTGGTAGAGCTTTGCGTACTCCTCCGGCGGGTCATAGTCGGTGTGCGGGTCGAAATAGTGTACGAACAGGAACAGGTTCATCGGGAGCTTGCCCTGGTCCAGGTATGCGAGGACGGCGTCGGTCGTTGCTTCGGCGGAGCGTTGGTTCTGAAACTCGACCTCGGACGGCTTTGAGATCAGGCGATCGAATGCCTCGTCATAGTGGTCGAAGCCGTCTGCGAGGCCGAAACGGCTGTGCAGGGCGAAGGCGCTGATGAAGCCCGCGGTGTGAAAGCCGGCCCCGCGGAGCAGTTCCGGCAGCAGTTCGTTCTCGGCGTTGACGAGGAATCCGTTGCGCGGCACGCCGTGCGTGTGCGGGTACTTGCCCGTGAACAGCGACGTATGCGACGTCAGCGTGCTCGGGGCGACGGTCATATAGCGATCAAACACGATCGATTCCGCCGCCAGCGCGTCTAGATGGGGCGTCTTGATCCAGTCGTTACCGTAGAAGCCCATGTGGTCGCGGCGGGTGGTGTCGAGCGAGATGAGGATCACGTGCTTGACCGGGCCGTCGTACTCGGGTGGGACAGAACACGCGGCGAGGAGCAGTGCCAGCAGGCAGACACCAATGATGCCGGCGCGGCGTTTCGGTGCGAAGATTGCGGCATTGCTGCGCTCGACGGACACGTCCATGCTCCTCAAACCGTTGTCGGCGAATATCCCGGGAACATACCCGATCGCCTGCGCCGGCACTACAATCGCGTGTTCGCGAAGAGGACTCGAACGGAGCCATTCATGCCCTTACGCAAGAAGACCCGGCAGGTGCGCGTCGGCAACGTGCGGATCGGCGGTGACGCGCCGGTCGCGCTACAGACGATGACCTCTGGATATACGCATGAAATCGACAAGTGCATTGCCGAGATCAACAAGCTGGCGCGGGCCGGGGCCGATCTGGTGCGCGTGGCGGTGCCCGACAAGAAGGACACTGAAGCGCTAAAGGAGATCATTCCCGCCAGCCCGGTGCCGATTGTCGCGGACGTGCACTTTCACTTTCAGCGGGCGCTGGAAGCGATCGAGGCCGGCGTTCACAAGATTCGCCTCAATCCCGGCAACATCCAGGATCGCCCGAAGGTCGAGCAGGTCATCGCCGCCTGCAAGGAGCGCGGCATTCCGATCCGCGTCGGCGTGAACGAGGGCGGCATCGTCGAACGGCGCGACAAGGATCAGCGCGCCTCCGAGAAGGCCGAGATGGAGTCCGACTACCGGGGCACGCTCATTCGCTTGATGCTCGACAAGTTGGCCGAGTACCTGCGCATCTTCGACGACAACGACTTTCACGACGTGGTGATCTCGGCGAAGTCGATCGACCCGCGGCTGGTCATCGACATGTACACCGCGATCAGCGAGCGCTATGACTATCCGCTGCACCTGGGTGTTACGCACGCCGGCCCGCCCGAGACGGGGCGGATTCGTTCGATCGCCGCGTTGGGCACACTGCTGGCAAACGGCATCGGCGACACGATCCGCATCAGCTACGCGGCCGATCCGGTACACGAGGTCGAGGACGGCAAAGAGCTGTTGTGCAGCCTGGGGCTGCGCAACCGTACCGAGCCGGAATTGATCGCCTGTCCGACCTGCGGGCGGATTCAGGTGGATTTGTTCAAGCTCGTCACCGACGTCCGGCGGAAGCTGACCGAGATCGACGTGCCGATCAAAGTTGCGGTGATGGGCTGCGTCGTGAACGGCCCGGGCGAGTGCGAAGGCTCGGACGTGGCGATCTTCGCGGGCAACGGCCGCGGCATTATCTACGTTCAGGGCGAGCAGAAGCAGACGGTGCCCGAGGAGCAGATGCTCGACGCGCTACTGGAAGAGTGCCGCGAATTCGCCGACCGCGTGAAGCGTGGCGAAGCAGAGTTGAAGGGCGGGGCGGTGGAGATTGTGGCACCGTAGGGGGATACTGTTAGTGTGGAGTTGGGATGCCAAGCGTGACGATATCGACCAGGAGCCGGATTCTGTGGGTACTGGTCACAGACAACTTCCGACGCCGGGAAACGTCGCGTTGCGGATTGAACAATAGCTGAGAACTGGCGTAAGATACGGGCGATGCGTCATGCTGGATTCATACCGACGGGTGGTGTTGGCGTTTTTGAGACACGACGATCTGGATTCGGTGGAGCACTAGGAGATGCGCCTGGAATTCGGAAACCTGCCGTTGATTGAGGCCGCTGTTCGAGCGACCTTGGGAACGTCCATTCGGTTATCGTTCGGATTGGTTTACGACTTGCGAGAGGCCTTGCGGCCGCAGTTCTCAGTTGTATCCGAACCGACTAAGACGGAGGCGGCGCCGGGACTTACTTCGCCGACTGTTGAGGTCCGACAAGGCATGTTCATCAGCGGCGCGGTTTTCACGGACGACGCGTCTGGAATCCAAATTGTCGTGCAGGAACGGTTGGTAGTGGCACGTTGGACGCGTCCGCTCGCAACGGAGGCCCCAGAGTATCCACGGTTTGCGGCGCTTCGTGAAGCACTATGGAAGGCCATTGACGCACTGCGCGACATGCACCGAGACGTGCCGTTGCCAATAGCCGTGGCGAATATGTCGTACGCTAACTTCATTGAGGCGGCAGAACCAGCGCAGGTCGTCGAGAAGTACTTGTCAGACTCGGCGCAGATCGGTTTCCTACGCAACGTGAGGGCGGTACGAAAGACCGAGGTGGGATGGCAGGAACCGGATGGAGTTGACCTGCGATTCGACCTGGAGAAGGTGACCGCAAACGTGCGAGATGAGAAGAAAGAGGGTTACCGTCTGACGACGGCCGCGGGTGTCTGGATTACGGATGAGGTGGCGGCGCGAGACGCAGTCGAGAACGTGCACGATCGGCTTCAGGAGTTCTTTGTACGGCTCATCTCTGAGCATGCCAAGCAGGAATGGGCGTTGGAGATCGCGAATGCGTGATGGTTGTGCTGTGGTTGACGACCGGAGCGATTGGCCATTCTCTCTCGGATGGAGATTCGATGATAATCCATCGATGGGCGCTAGCGTTACGAGCGCGCGAACGGCGACCTATGACCCAGTCCAGCATACATCTTCTTCGGAGATCACGGGACTCGCGCGAACTCCGTCCGGATCTGACGTCGTTGCGCCAGATCTTGATCGATGGGTGAGGAATTTCGTGCGCACGTTTCGCGAGCGCATCAAGCAAAACGTCAGAGTCGATGTCGGCGACAAACGGGAGGAGGGGGGGACGTTACCACGATCTGCCGCGACCAAAGCTTGCTTTCGTGCAGCGAAGATCATTGCACCTACGCTAGTCTCCGCGTCCCGGCTGAAGGCGGCGGCGTTTTTGGAGGAGGATGGGGCGATCTGCATCGTCCTTCAGTCTCTAATGACGGATCGAAGACTGAGTTGCACGTTGAGGTCGGGCTCTTCTGCAATTTCTGTCGTTCAAGTCGACGAGCAAATGCGCACCGAGACCTGCGACGTGCGGGACAATGATCGTCAAACGCTGAAGGGGTTAGCTAGGTGGGTAATCAGGCGAGCGTGAGCTCGTTTGCTGCTGATGATGCGTTTCTTCGCCATGTGCACAAGAGAAGTCTGATCAAGGACGACCTTGTGCATGCGGAGGCGTTTGAGGACGAGCACGAAACCCTCTCGTTTACGCTGCGTGCCGAGAGCTTGCTTTCCGACGAAGGGATTGACCAGTATCACCACGACAAGGCGCTCCCATCAGGTGACCTGCCCGGACTCTGTCAGCTATACCATCGCGATTTCGTAGATGGCGTTCGCCCACCGCTCCCGCCACGTCACGATCCGGTACCGGAGGATGAGAAATACGGACATTTGCACTGCTGCACTGACCGTCCGATTGACCGCGCACACCGAGAACAGCTGGCCAAACTAGCAACACGGAATAGAGTGCTTCGAGAGTTCGTCCGGCATAGAAAACTCCGCTGATCGGCCGAAGTTTGGTAATCTCGCTCCGACGACCTACCTGGGTTCTTGCAGTTCCGCCCACCGAAAACACCCCACCAGATGATCATTCACCATGCCCACCGCCTGCATGAAGGCGTAGCAGATCGTCGGACCGACGAAGCGGAAGCCGCGGCGTTTGAGGTCTTTGGACATGGTCTCCGCCAGCGGCGTCGAGGCGGGGATTTGGTCGAGACGCCGCCAGCGGTTGATGATCGGCGTGCCGTCGACGAATGACCAGATGTAGTCGCTGAACAAGCCGGTTTCTTCGCAGACGCGCAGATACGCCTTCGCGTTGTCGATCGCGGCGGCGATCTTCAGCCGGTTGCGGACGATGCCGGGATCGGCCAGCAGGCGGGCGACCTTGCGCTTGTCGTAGCGTGCGATGCGCTGTGCGTCGAAGTTGTCGAACGCGGCGCGGTAGTTGTCGCGCTTGGCCAGGATCGTGTCCCAGCTCAGCCCGGCCTGGGCACCTTCGAGAATGAGGAACTCGAAAAGTCCGCGATCGTCGCGCAGCGGGATGCCCCATTCCGTGTCGTGGTATTCGATCGCGAGCGCGTTGCGGGCCCAGGGGCAGCGGGTCGGGTTGGAGTCTTCGGACACGGTTGAGGCTCCTCTGCGAACTACGGCCGACCGGGAGGTCGGCCGCTACGGCGGACCTGATTCACTACGTCGGCCGCGGGGGGCCGACGCTACGCGCGGGTCGGTTACTTCGCCGCCGAACTGCGGGGCGATGGCCAGGTACGGGCGGCCGAGGAGTTTCTTGATCAGGATCACCTCGCCCATGTCGTTGCCTTCGACGACGTGCCCGAGCCACTGCAGCAGGTAGCCGAGTGCGAGCAGCACGGTCGGTCGCCACCAGAGGTCCCACCGCCACAGCCAGAGCTGGTAGCCCGCCAGCACGACCGCCGCGATCGCGAGCGGGATGCCTACGTAGTGTAGTCCGCGCGACACGCGTGTTTGGTGCCGTTCGAGCCAGTTGCTCAGCCATCGGGGTCGTTCAGCCGTCACGGCGCGATCATAGCATGGTCCTGCGGCGGGCAACAATTGCGCTTCACGACGACGGCTTCCGGCGGTCGATAAGCAAGTGAGATCGTCCCACAACCCCCCTCCCTGGCAGGGAGGGGGCGGGGGAGGGTTGAGGCTTAGCGCGCCCCCCTCTCCCAACCTCTCCCCCGAGGGGGAGAGGGGTAAAGGCCTGGGAGCTGCCACATGTTGATCACGCTCGACAGCCAGAAGCTCGACCACACCTACGCCGCCACGGAAACGCTCCAGGCGCTGCTCGATCAGATCCGCGCCGATCATGTTCCCGACCGGCTGATCATCGGCGTCGCCTACAACGGTCAGACGCTGGCCGATGAGCATTTGTCTGAAGCGCTCGGGCAGCCGGTGCCGGCGGAGACACAGGTCGATCTCCAGACCGGCGATCGGCGGGAGCTGATCTGTACGGCCCTGCGCGAGATGGCGATCGAGTGTGAGGAAGCCGGCCACACGGCACAGGATCTGGCTTCGCGGTTTGATGCCGGCGAGGTCAACGCGGCGATTCGAGACATCGGCCCGTTCGTGAAGATGTGGCAGACGTGCTACCAGGGTTTGACGCAGTGCAACGCGCTGCTGGGGCGCGACATCGGCGAGTTTGAGCACAACGGACGCGACATTGGGCTCTGGCTGCACGATCTGGTCGAGAAGCTGGCCGAGCTGCGCACGGCGCTCGAGAACCAGGATCTGACGTTGCTGACCGACTTGCTGCGCTACGAGATGACGCCAGCGTGCGAGCGCTGGCACACGCTGCTAAACGATGTCGCCGGCCAGATAAAGGAGGCGCCCACGACGGACTGAGCCGAAAGCGATACGCCACCAATGGGGAGCTGGTTGCCGAGCAGGTGCGTCTAGTGCGCATCTGCTCGTGTTTTGTCCGGTACGGATGCGGCGCTACGTGCGCTGGCCGCCGTTACACCGTCCGGCTGACGGCTGATAGCTGTCGGCTTACGGCTTGCGGTAGATGGCTGCCCGCTCGCTCCGCGACTCCGGGAACTATCCGCCGCGCGACGCGTCAGATATGCTATCAGCCCGTGCGAACGCCGGGCCTTGGGGTGTCTGCCCGCAACCAGGAGATTCATCATGCAACCTGCTCGCCTGCTGATTCCGCTAATGATCGTTTGCCTACCCGCCACCGTACTGGCCGATGAGACCGTGGACATCGACGTGTCGCGCGTGGCGCTGTTTTCCTCGGGCGTCGGTTACTTCGAATGTGCCACGACGGTGGACGGCGCCGCCACCGCCGAGCTGCGGTTCCGTACCGAGCAGATCAACGACATCCTCAAGTCGATGGTCGTGCAGGATCTCGACGGCGGGCGCGTCGGCGCGATCGGCTACGCGTCACAGGATCCGATCGCCAAGACGCTGCGGAGCTTCGGCGTCGACCTGACCGACGATCCGACGCTGGGTGAGCTGCTGCATCAGCTCCGCGGCGAGCCGGTCGAGATCGCCGGGCCGCGGACGATTACCGGCACGATCGTCGGCGTGGAGAAATCGCCGCGCTACAACAAGGACGAAGAGACGATCGAGGTGGTCGAGCTGCTGACCGTGCTGACCGAAACGGGGCTCGAGCGGCTGGATATGTCGACACTACGCGGGATTCGCCTGACGAACGACAAGGTCGCGGCGGAGCTGCACAAGGCGCTGGCGACACTGGCCGGCGCGCACAACGCGGACAAGAAGTCTGTCTCGATCAACTTCGAGGGCAGCGGCCAGCGCCGCGTGCGCGTGGCGTATCTGCTGGAAGCGCCGATCTGGAAGACGAGCTATCGGCTGGTGCTGAACGATGATCAGGAGCCGTTCCTGCAAGGCTGGGCGACGGTGGAGAACGCAACCGAGGAGGACTGGAACGACGTGCGGCTGTCGCTGGTATCGGGCCGGCCGATTTCGTTCCGGATGGACCTGTATACGCCGCTGTACGTGCCGCGGCCGATGGAGCAGCTTGAACGGTATGCATCGCTACGACCGCCTTCGTTCGAGGGGGGCTTCGCGGAGAGACGCGTGGCCGAGCAGCCCCCGGTGGCCGGTGCCCCGATCGTTCGGCGCGGCGAACGTGGGCGTGCCGGTGGTCGCACGGGGACACCGAGTGTCGGAGACATCGCTGCGCTCGAATCGGTCGGGTATGCCGGCAAAGCGGTGGGTGACGCTGCTGCCGGGAATACGTGGTACTACACCGACCTCGAAGGCGCCGGTGTCGAATCCGTGGCCACCGCTCTCGAAGCCGGCGAGCTGTTTGCTTACCACATCGACGATCCGGTGAGCATTCCGCGGCAGCACTCGGCGTTGTTGCCGATTGTCAACCAAGAGGTCGAGGGCGAGAAGGTCAGCATCTACAACCCCCGCTATCACGCCAAGCACCCGCTGAACGGATTGGAGCTGAAAAACGCTACGGAGCTGAACCTCATGCAGGGGCCGGTGACGGTGTTCGACTCGGGTATCTACGCCGGCGACGCGAAGCTGCCGGATCTGAAGCCGGACGAGAAACGGCTGGTCGCGTACGCGCTGGATCTGTCGACCGAGGTGCTGGTCAAGCAGCAGCCGCGGCCGGACCAGATCGTCAGTCTGCGGATCGTGAAGGGAACGCTGTGGCACAAGCACAAGTACGTCGACGAACGCACCTACCAGATCAAGAACAAGATCGCCAAGAAGCGAACGGTCGTACTCGAACAGGCGTACGCCGATTCGTGGACGCTGATCGAGCCCGCCGAGCCGTACGAGCGCACGCAGGATCTACTGCGGTTCAAGGTCGATGTGCCGGGGCAGGAGACGACGGCCCACAAGGTCGTCCTGGAGCGTGTAACTGATCAAAGTGTATCGCTGGGCAATCTGGGGCTGGACCAGATTCGGTTCTATCTGCGCAGCCGGGTGATATCGTCGGCGGTGGCCGAGGCGCTGGAGCGCGTGATCGCGCTGCGGACCGAGCTAGATGAGATCGAGCGGCTTCGCAAGCGGGTTGAAAAGGAACACGCGGAGGCGACCAAGGAGCAGGAGCGTATTCGCAAGAACCTCCAGACGCTCGATCGGAACACGGATGCGTACCAGCGGCAGTTGCGGCTGTTCGACGAGCTGGAAACGCGGATCGGCAAGCTGAGCGGCTCGATCAGCGAGCAGCGCGACGCGGCGGAGCGCAAGCGGCGGGAGCTGGAGCGGTACTTGTTGTCGTTGAATGTGGAATAGCGGCGGCAGCGCGGCGTCATTCCGAGCGCAGCGAGGAATCTACTTGCGAATGGAGAGTTGCTTTCGTACGTGCGTAGATTCCTCCTCGCTGCGCTCGTCGGAATGACAGGGGGCGGTTGTCGCAAGAAGACGGCCGACCGGGAGATCGGCCGCTAAAGCATTCGCTCCAACTGCAGCTCGTCGCGGAGGGGGATGTTTTCCATGCCGTGCATGGGAATTTGCGGTTTGAGTCGGCGTGACTGCTCAAGCGCATTGGCGTGCAGCGCGACCAAACGGAAGCCACGGCGTTGGTAGAAGCGCAACGCGGGCGTGTTGTCGTTCGTGGTGATCAGCCACAGGCGTGTGCAGCCGGCGGCGCGGGCAACGTTCGCGACCGCGTCGATCAGCCCGGTGCCAACGCCGCACCGTTCGCGGATACTGTCGAGTGTTACGAGTTCGCAGTTCGGCCCGGCGATGTTGTATGTGGTGAGGCCGCAGCGTTCGTCCGTTCGATCACCGCAGGCGACGAAGCCAGGCAGCGTGTCGACCTGATGAACGTGGCCACGCGACACGACCTCAGGTGCACCCCAGCGCTCCGTCAGTAGATCGCGGATCCACTCGCGATCTTCGGGTGTAATTGCTCGGATGGTAAAGGTGTGCGGCATCACGCGGTCTCCACTCGTCATACGCGACACAGGTCCGCCGGCTGCGCTTCCAGCAGCCGCATCAGCGTCTCGGTGCTCATCTCCACCAGCACGCCGCGACGGCCGCCATTGACGATGATCTTGTCGAGCGCGAGCAGCGATTCCTCGATGACGACGGGCAGCTTGCGGCGGCCGGCGAAGGGCGAGATGCCGCCGACCTTGTAGCCGGTGACCTTCTCCGCCTCGGCCGGTTCGGCGGTGTCGGCGTGCTTTGCGTTGATTGCAGCGGCCATGCGGCGCGGATCGAGGCGTTGATCGCCGGGGATGATCGCGAGCCAGTAGGCGTTGCCGGTGGCCTTGATGACCAGCGTCTTGCAGACCATTTCGAGCGGGCGATCGACCGCCGCCGCGGCGCGATCGGCACCCACTTCGGTGAACTCATATTCGAGCACGTTGAAGTCGACGTTCTGCGCGTGCAGCCATTTGACGGCGTTGGTGTCGGACATGTGCTGGTTCTCTAGCGAGCCGGCGGGTGTTGTACATTCTGACGCTCAACCCTCCCCCGGCCCCTCCCTGCCAGGGAGGGGGTTGAAGCCCGCTGGCACGCGTTTCGTTAGACTACCGCACGGTCGTTTACAAGGCGAGAATGCGATGATGACGCAATCAGAATCGAGCTGGTGCAACGCTCAGAACGTGACGGTGGAGGCATGCGATCTTTGCCCGCGGCTGCGGGAGCACTGCACGTCGATCGCCCGTGAAAAACGGGCGGCTTATCGTGACTTGGACTACTGGGGGCGGCCGGTGCCGAACTTCGGCGATCCGACGGGGCGCGTGCTCATTGTCGGATTGGCGCCTGGCGCGCACGGGGCCAATCGCACGGGCCGCATGTTCACCGGCGACCGCAGCGGCGACTGGCTCTACCGCGCGTTGCATAAGGCCGGCTTCGCGAATCAGCCGGAATCGACGTCGCGCAATGACGGGTTGCGGCTGACCGACTGCCTGATCACCGCCGTGTGTCGGTGTGCGCCGCCTGGCAACAAGCCGGTCGCGGAGGAGATCACGAACTGCCGCCCGTTCCTGGTTGAGACGCTTGAGCAGGCGCCGTGGCGCGTTCTGGTGGCAATGGGGCAGATCGCGTGGAATCACGCGAGCCGAGCGCTGGAAGTACGACCGGGCAAGTTCGGCCATGGCGCGGAGCACGCGCTGTCCGATGGACGGCTGCTGCTGGCGTCTTATCATCCGAGCCAGCAGAACACATTTACCAAGCGGCTGACCGAGTCGATGTTGGACGCCGTGTTTGGACGGGCCCGAGCGCAGCTCGCGGCCGACTGATTTCGTTGAGGGAACATGTCGATCACGCTGATTCAGATCTCCGACCTGCACCTGGGCCGTTCGTTCGGCGGCCTGAACTTGCCACCGGAGCTGCGCGAGAGTCTCGCGACCGCGAGCCTCGGGGCGTTGCGGCGGTCGTGCGAATTGGTTATCGAGCGCGACGCGGCGGCGCTGCTGATCCCCGGCGATCTGTTCGACAAGCCGGAGATCGACGAGGGACTGACAGCGCAGGTGCGTGAGTTGTTCGGCGATCTGGGGCGGCCGGTGCTGGTGTCGCCGGGGAACCACGACGCCTACGGGCCGATGAGTGTGTGGAACGGAGCGGCACTGATCCGGCTGGGGTTGCCGGCGTGGCCGGAGAACGTACACGTGTTTGCGACGCGCGAGTTCTCGGCGTACGAGTCGCTGGACGGCGAATTGGTCGTATACGGACACCGCGTCGAGGGCTACCACGCCGCGGACGAATCGCCGGTGCAGAGCGTTGAGCTGCGAGAAGGTGGCCGGCGGCACGTGCTGCTGATGCACGGGGCGCTGCACGACGCGCGTTTTGCGCAACGCGGCACGGCGCCGTTCACGATCGAGCAATTGGCCGCGATCGGTACGGACTATGCTGCGGTCGGTCACTATCACCGGTTTCAGCGCATCGAGCACGAAGGCCGGCTGCTCGGTGCGTACGCCGGCGTGCCGGTGCCGGGCGAGTGGGACGAGGACCCGCACGGCGGCATCGCGGTTGTGGCGCTCGGGGATGACGGGATCGAGGTATCGCTGGAGACGGTGTTCCCTGGGCGTGTGGCGCGGTTGACAGTGGAGACGGACGAGCCGTTGGCGAAGCTATCGGCGACGCGGTCGCTGGTGCGTAAAGCGGCGAAGCGCGAAAAGCTGGGCGAGGAGGATCTTGTCGCGGTAACGCTCTGCGGGGTGTGTGCGTTCGATCTGGACACCGAAGACCTGGTCAGCGCGCTGCGCGACCATTTCCGGCACGTCTTGGTCGTTGACGAGACTGTGCCCGAGGTGGAGGCCTCGGCAAAGGCGGTCGACGAGCGCGTCACAGTAGAACGGCAGTTTGTCGCCGAACTCGAACAGCGCATCGCCGCATGTACGGACGACCAGCAATGCGTGTTCCTGCGCGCGGCGCAGCGCTACGGATTGCTCGCGCTGCACGGACGGGCGTTGCGACCGGCGGCAGCCCATGACGCAGTTGAGGGGGGCGACAATGCAGATTGAACGTGTAGCGGTGACCGGATTCGGCTGCCTCGATGATGTGAAGCTCGAGTTGCAGCGGGATTGCACAAATCTGGTGCTGGCGCGGAACGAGGCCGGCAAGTCGACGCTGCTCGGCGCGATCGAGGTCGCGTTGTACGGCTTTCCCGCAGCGCGGACGCAGGAAGGCCGCGACCTGCGACAGCGATCCCGACCGTGGCAAGGTGGTGCGTCGTGTGTCACCGTGGACCTGCGCGTCGATAAGCACGCCTATCGCGTGGATCACGAACTGCTCGATGCCGCCGGCGAGCCGGTCGAGCGGTGGACGGTGCGGCGCGGCGGGCGCGATGTGACGGATGAGTTGAACGCCGCCGCCACGAGTCCGGGCGAGTGGCTGCTGCGGCTGGGGCGGGATGACTTTCGCCGATCGGTGCTGGTGCGGCAGGGTGAGCTGGAACTGGTGGCCCGCGAGACGGCGCAACTCGTGCGGCACCTCGAAACGCTGGTGACGTCGACGGCGTCGGGCGTCTCGGCGACCGAGGCGCAGGAGCGGTTGAGCGGCGCGTTGGAAAACTACCGCGAGCTGGCCGGGTTGGAGCACTGGTCGGCGTCGCACCTGAATCGCGCGGTGCAGTGGTCGCGGGTCGAAGGCCGGCTGCGCGATGACATCACGGATCTCGAACGGCAGCGGCGGGAACTGCTCGCGCGGCGGGACACACTCGCACAGGAGATCGCTGCCGCCGAGGAGCACGAGGCGAAGGTTAACACGATTCAGTCCGCACGGGCACGCCTGCGGGTGATCGGGCGAGTCGTGCAGCGGCGCGAGCTGGCGCGCCGGCTCGATGAAGACGCGCAGGCGCGGCAGCAACTCGCGGAGTTGGAGAAGCAGATCGCCGAACGCGATGACGTGGCTGCGTTTCCGGCCCAGCGCGAGAAGGAGCTGCACCGGCTGCTCACGAGTGATGAGCACCTGCGGGGCGAGGAAGCACGCGTGCGCGAACGTCACGCGCGGATCGTGCAGTTACAGACTGACGATGAGGCGCGGCGAACGTCGCTGGCAACTCTGCGGAGTTTGGTCGAGCAGCACGAGGAGTTGCGTGCGCGGTTGGCGTTGCTGCGCGATGCGGCGGCACGCGTCGAAGCGACCGAGGCCGAGGTCGTTACGTCTGAGCGCGAGCTGGACGATGCGGGTGTCCCGCTCGAACGGTTACAGGTAGCGCGCGACGTGTATCATCGCCTGCGACAGGAAGAGCGCGAGCTGATCCGCGGACTCGACGGTCGCAAGGTGCAGTTCGACCAGCGCGCGCGCGAGCAGCGGCAGGCACTGGAGAAAGCTCGAAGCGATCTGGGACTGATCGAGAATCGCCGAACTAAACAGCGGAAGCGCGGGTTGGTCGTCGGCGGAGGGCTGCTTGGCGCGGGCGTCCTCGTCGCGGCGACTGGCGCCTTCGTTTGGGGCGGGGTGGTCGTGCCGCTCGTGATTGCGACGGCGCTCGGGCTGGCAGGCGGTGGTTTCGGCGCGTGGTTGTGGTTGGGGGCGCAACGGCTGGATGCATATCGCTATGACCAGTTGCGCGACGTCCTGCGACGGGCCCAGGATGAGGAGCATGCGCTGGCGCAGGAGCGGCGGCGGCTGGACGAGCGGCTGACGCAGGTGGCGGCGGAAGTCGATACTACGTCCGAGGCGTTGCTCGAAAGCGTGCAGTTCTTTCTGGCGCAGCGCGACAGTTGGGAGTCGCACGAGCAGCAGCGAGCGCGTGCCGACGATACCCGCCGACAGTTCACCGAGCTGGAGCAGTGGTGGACGACGCGGGCGGCGGCGGTCGATCCGCAGCGGGGTGAAGCGATTTGTACTTTCGCCGAGGCCGAGGCGCTGGTCGAGCGAGTCGACGAGTTGCGGGCGCTCGACGAGGCGATAGCCCGGCGTGCCGAGGAAGGCGGCCGTCTCGACCGCGAGCTGAGAGACCTGCGTGAACAACGGAAATCACAACACGCGGCGCTCGCGCGCCTTTGGGAGGAAGCCGGCATCGAATTGTCCGAGCCGACTAACGCCGACGGGCTTTGGACTGTGGAGGAGCTCGTCGCCGGGCGAATGGAGTTTGACCGCCGGACGAAGCGCTTTGCCGAGCGGACCAAGCTGGTGACACAGCGCGATGCGGCGAATTCGCGGCTGCTGCCTGACGAAGAACGCACAGAGTTGACGGCACGGCTCGATGCGCTCGACGCCGAATTGGCCGGCGCAGCGGACGTCGGATCGCCGGAAGAAGCGCTGGCGGCGCTGCAGGACAGCGGTAATGGCGTGTTGGCCGAGATGCTCGGCGACTCGCTCGACGATCTGTCGCTCGAACGGGTGCGACGGACGGAGGAGATGCTCGCCGAGCAGGTTGAGCAGTTGCAGGACGTGCGGCACGGCACGTGGCAGGACGCGCGCGGCTTTCTGAAGGAGTACGCGCTGCGCAAGAACGAGCTGGACGACACGCTGCGGCAGTTGCACGCGGAACTGGAGCGCGGGTGTGCGTTTGCCGCCGCGATCGAGCTGGCCCGTGAGACGCTCGACGCGGTGCAGGCCGGGAGCTACGAGCGGTGGTCAACGCTGCTGGCCGAGCGCCTGCGGCCGTTGCTGACCGCGTTCCTGCCGGACTACACGCTGGACGAGGTGCTGGCGGACCTTTCACCCGTGCTGGTACACGCGCCGACGGACCAGCGGCTGGATTTGAAGGGGATCGATCTGCACCTGTCGCGCGGGGCGAAGGACCGGCTGTTCCTGGCGCTGCGACTGGCGCTGGCGCAGGTGCTGGGCGCTGATCGCGGCGTAGAGTTGCCGCTGCTGCTCGACGACCCGCTCGCGAACTGGGATGACATCGCGCTGGCGCAGGGTCTCAAGACACTGGCCGAACTGGGCACGCAGGGGCACACGCTGCTCGTCTTCACCTGCCAGCGAGCACGCTGCGAAGCCGTGGTGAAGAAGCTGCGGAAGAGTGAGCTTGAGTTGGCGGTGGTGGAGTTCTCGGGGGAGTGAGGGGCGATGGTGAGACGCTCCGGTCGGTATGTCGGAATTCTCCCACGCGTGGTTGGCGTGGCGGCGATCGTCGCGTTGTTTCAGGTGTGGTTCAGCCTTGGTCTGATTGGCACGCTGGGCAGAGTCAGCTTGGTCTTCTGGCGCCCTGAACTGCTGCCATGGTGGGTTCACGCATTCTTCGCTGTACTTGCTGCTCTGATTATCTCTTCGTGTCGGGCGTGGTTGCACAAGGGGCGGCGCGCCTCACGGACGGGATGTTGCCGTGAATGTGGTTACACCCTGACCGGAAACGTGAGTGGTGTCTGTCCGGAGTGCGGGACGCGTGTCGCGAGGGGTGACTGAAAACGGCGGTCGAGGGCGACCGCCGGGGGCGCAGCTGGGGGGTGGCTACGCTCCATAGTTACTCGCTTGCGCTTCGTGCTCTGATTGGATGGGGGTAACGACCGATAGTGAGTGGCGATGGCCCGTGTGGGGCCGGTCTCTGGTGGTGTTCTGCGACAGGGTTCGTCGGGATGAGCTACGCCGTCGGTGTGACAGATCCATACACCTTGCAGCGCCGACGGCTGTACCGCGCAATCATTGCGCTCGGTGTCGTGCTCACGACCGGCACCGCCGGGTTTGTGCTGACCGAGGGCTGGTCGGTCTGGAAATCGCTGTACTTCACGCTGATCACGATTACGACGGTGGGCTACGGCGATGAGGGGGTCTCGGAGATCGGCAAGCGGTTCACGACCGTGCTGCTGCTCGGCGGGATCGCGACCGCCACGTACGCATTCGGCCAGATTGTGCAGGTGGCCGTCAGCAACGAGTTTGCCTGGAGGCGACGCATGAACGACGCGATCAAGCGGCTGCACGGCCACTTCATCATCTGCGGGATGGGCTCCGTCGGGCGGGCCGTGTGCAAACGACTGGCCGCGGCCGGCGAACGGTTCGTCATCATCGAGGCAAACACGGCGGCGTTCGACCGCGCCCGAGAGAGTGGATGCCTGGCCCTCCACGGCAGTGCGACCGAAGACGAGCTTCTCCTCCAGGCAGGCATCACCCGGGCCCGCGGCATTGTGTGCGCGGTTGATTCCGACGCCGACAACATCGTGATTACGCTGAGCGCCCGCGAGTTGAACCCGGAGATCAACATCATCAGCCGGGTGACGGATGAGGCGTCCGAGCACAAGGTGCTGCGGGCCGGGGCGTCGCACGCGATCTGTCCGGCGAACAACGGCGGTACCGAGATTGCCAACGTGTTGGTACGGCCGCACCTGGCGGAGTTCCTACGGCAGTCGCGGCATGAGGACGGCGAATTGCAGATGGGCGAGATCAGCGTGGCGTCGACGTCGGCGCTGGTCGGCGAGAAGCTGAGCGATTACGGCATGATCGAGCCGTCGCTGGTGTTCGTCGCGCTGAAGCGCGCGAACGGGGAGACGACGGTACGACCGGGGCGCAACGCGACAATCGCGGCCGGCGATGTGGTGATCGTCGCCGGCGACGTTGAGGCGATCTGCCGCATGCGTGAGCGGGCGACGACCGGCGGGGAAATGAGGGTGCAGGGACTCGAACCCTGGACCCACGGCTTAAAAGGCCGTTGCTCTACCGACTGAGCTACACCCTCAGGGGCGCAGAAGCGCCCGAGTCCCGGGATTATATCGAGGCGCACGGGGCGGACAAACGTGGGGTTTGCGCGCTGATTCGGCTGACCGGGAGGTCAGCCGCTACCTTTGGGCTGGACGCCCGCATCGCTCAGTCGCGACTTAGTGTCATGCCGGGCTTCAGATCGGCGGTCAGTGTGCCGGGCAGTGCAAAGCCGACCACCTGGTCATGATCGATCGTCACAACGAAGCCGACGCCGACGGTGGTCGCGCCGTCGCGGATGGCTAGCGGCGTGCCGATTGGTGCGGAGGATTCGACGGTGGCGGAGAAGACACACGTGCCGCGGACGGTCTGCAGGGTACCAAAGGGGCTGGGTGGTT
>JANQFV010000003.1 GCA_028277645.1 Phycisphaerae bacterium | reverse complement strand
CGTCGTTCACGTGCCGGCGCAGCTCGTGGACCAGTTCCACGTCGCCAACCACGCAGCGGAAGTCAAAGAAGATGCTGAACTCCAGGAGTTCCTGCGGCTCGGCACGCCGAATCCAGTTCGAGAAGCACTCTTTCCACGCCGGCAGATCCAGGCGCCATCTCGGATTCTTTGCCATGACTTCGCCGTCGCAGAATCGGTAGCCAGCCTCGTCCAGCCACGCGCAGACGCGTTCTCCGAGCTGCTGGAAATACGCCGCGGTGACGGTCGCCTGCGTCTCGTCCTCGACCGGTGCATGGAGGATGGCGTTGTCCTGATCGGTACACAGCGTCTGCTCGAGACGCCCCTGGCTGCCGAGGGCCAGGAACGCGAACGCAGTGGGGGCCGGTCCCAGATCGGCTTGCGCCAGATCGACAAACTTCTCCGTCGCGGCGTCACAGACGGAAGCCACCAATCGAGCGGTGTTGTGCGGATGGGCCCCGGAGTCGAGCAGGGACCGCACCAGTCCGGAAGTCTGGTGGCAGTAACGGGCGACCTCCTCTGGGGTTTCCGCGTTCGCGATACCGGTGGTGATGGCGATTGCCCCGTGGCTGGGGAACTGGAGCAACTGCCGGGCCTGGATGACACCGGTCACGCGGCCGGTGTCGTCCTCCAGCGCCAAGTGCTGGAGCCCCTTTTCCTGCATCAGCAGCATCGCCTCGCAGACCGGCGCCCGTAGCGGGATGGTGATCAGGGGGGCGGTCATGACGCGATGAACGGGCAGGTTCAGGTCGAGGCCGGTGGCCAACGCGCGGGCGCGTAAGTCGTGGTCGGTGACCAGTCCCAACACAGCGCCGTCTTCCGACGACACCAGCGCGGCTGTCGCGGCTTGGGCCGTCATCTGGGCCGCCACCCTGCGAATCGGCGTGTCCGGTGAGCAGAAAACCTGCTGGTCGGCCAGTTGATCGACCGGCTGGTGCAGGAACAGCAACGAAGTCTGCATGCGCTCCATCAGTGCGTCGCGCTCGACCTGACGGCGCGCGGCTGCGGAGACATCCTCCGCTACGCCGTCGATGAAGCGCGCCTGGCCCAGCCTGTCCGGCGTCAGCCGCGCCTGCAGGCGGACGACGCGTGTGGACGCGTCTTTCGTGGCCAGATTCAGTTGCCGCTCGGCGGCCCCGTCGCGTTGCAGCTGCGCGAAGAACTCATCGTACTCGGCACCGTCCGGAAAGAGACCGGACAGTGACGGCAGCGCCCCACCGGCCTGCGGGTCCAAACGGAACATTTCGTCCGCAACCGGGTTGGCTTCGACGATCAGACCACGCCGGTTGGCCCGCGCGCGGAACAGGCCGACGCTGGCACTCTCAGCCACGTGGTCCAACTGCGAATGGCCAGCCGCCCGGTCATCCGCGGCCCCGCGCAGCCGGATCTCCCGGGCTAGCAGGATGATCCCGCGCTTTTCGGCGAATTGGATGGGGCTGAGCGTCAGCAGGCACTCGACGAGCGTGCCGTCGCGCCGACGCACCGAGCCGTCCAGGCTCGCGGTTTCCTGCTGGCCCGCCCGCAAGCGCTCGACGGATTCCCAGACCGCGTGGTTTTCGGCGGCGTGGGGGACGATGTCGTCCAGGTCGAGCAACTCCAACTGCGGCTGGGTGTATTCCAGCATATTCAGCAGGATGGGATTGGCGTATCGGCAGCGGTCTTCCACTACCAGCAGCATGCCGTCGGTGGTCGCCTCGACCAGAGAGCGGTAGCGATCGCGGGACTCGAAAAGACTCTCCTCGGCGCTGGCTCGGGCGCGCTCCAGACGCAGGCCGGCCCGCATGACGTAGCCGAGCAGCAGGATGACCACGCCAGAGATGCCCAACGACATGTAGACGACATTGCGCTCAATGCGCGCCAGCTCCTGACGAACGTCATCGGTGTAGATCCCGGTCCCGATGATCCAGCCCCAGGGTGCAAACCCACGAATGTACGATTCTTTCGGCACCAGCCGCCCTGGATCGTCCTTCCACTGCCACACGTACTCGATGAAACCGGCATCCCGATCGCGCACCAGGTTGGCGAATTCGACGAAGATGCGTGTGCCGCGCGGATCGCGAAACTCGGAGACGTCCTGATCGTTCAGGTCGGTCCGGTAGGGGTGCATCAGGATGTGCGGGTGCATGTCCTGCAGCCAGAAGTAGTCCTTTCCCTCACGGCCGTAACGCAGGGCGGCGACGCGCGCCTTGGCCGATTGCTGGGCTAGTTCTCGCGAGAGGATTCCCGCTTGCTCCTGGCGGTGCGCCTCGGCCAGGATGCTCCAGGCCGAGTTGGTCAGCTCGCGGCACATCTCGCGCTGGCGGTCCATCAGGGCCTGGTCCATAGCCGGGAGCACGAGGGCGAAGATCGCCACCACGAACAGCACCATCGCCAGCAGCGTCGGGAAGACCACGTGGAAGAAGTACCGCCGCAAGCCCGGGCCGTGAACCCGCTGCCAAGCGCCCGGCGGCGGTGAGAGGCCGCTGGCACGCAGCAGCACGGCATCGCGGAAGGATCGCCAGAGCTCGTCCGGCATTTCCACGCCCAATGTCGCTGACCCCGGCGGACCGGGCTGATGCTGGTCGGCTCCGCCGGAAACTAATAGGTCTAGGTCATTAGCCAAACCGCACAGCCGTTTCTGATCTTCCGGCGCATAAGGTGCGTAGATGGCCTCGATCCCATCGAGACCACTCGCTTTGAGCTGCGCGAGTTCCTCCCGCAGGCGGTCATAGTCACGCTCAAAGTGCAGGGGGTGTGCGAGAAACGCCAACCCGCCAGCCCGATGAATCAGCGCGATTGCGTCGGCGATCTCAATCAGGCCGCCTGGAGCGACGGTCCGCGGGCCTTCCTGCGCCGGGTCGTCGTCCTGCCCCAGTCCCATTCGACGGATCGACTGGGAGATGACGTCACCGTCGGGATTCCGCGCCCGGTGCAATGACAGGAGCGTGGCCCGCAGCTCCGCGTGCGCGGGGTCAAAGCCGTAAGCCAGGAGATGTGCCTCCTCGCCGCGGCATTGCGTAGACATTTCCAGGCCGGTGATCGACCCGAGCCCTCGGTGAGCGAGATGTTGGGCAAACGGGCTGACGCCCTCGACCGTGTCGTGGTCAGTCAGCGCGGCGAAGACCACGCCTGCATCGGCGAGTCGGTCGGCGAGTCGCTCCGGCGGCAGCGCCCCGTCGCTGAACGTGGAATGACAATGAAGATCCACGCGCGCCATGTCGCCCATACCTCTTCACGGGACTCACCAACCGCGGGTGCCGCCCGGACGGGCCCGTTGCATCCGGCGCAACGACCGCGCCAGCGCGCCGAGCGCGGCTGAGACAAGCGATTCTATCCCATGTCGACGAGCCAGGACGGCGCGCGCGATCGGTCAATCGCGGCCGCGCCGTCAGGCGGGCTGTGCAACCCCGGAGTTCCGATTCTTGGTCGACAGCGATACGAGCACGAGCACGATGAAACTCAAGGGGATCGATACGATCCCGGGGTTGTTGAAAGGAATCGGTGCCGTGGTCGGATCCAGTCCGAACTGCCCGTACATCATCGGGGAGAAGCAGATCAGCCCCACGGACAGGACTACGCCCGTGATGATGGAGGCCGCGATTCCCTTGGCCGTGGTGCGCTTCCAGAACAGGAGCATCATCATCGCGGGCAGGTTGGCGGAGGCGGCGACCGCAAATGCGAGGCCGACCAGGAAGCTGACGTTCATGCCCTTGAAGGCTATACCCAGAATGATGGCCAGGGTGCCCACGGAGAACGCCGCCAGCTTGCCGGCGCGGATCTTCTGCCGATCATCCATCGGAATGCGCAGGTAGCGGTCACAGAAGTCGTGCGCCACGGCGCCGGAGGCCGCCACGATCAGGCCGGCCACCGTGCCCAATACGGTGGAGAAGGCGATGGCCGAGATAATCGCGAACAGCAGGCTGTTGAACGAGCGTGCCAACAGGGGGGCGGCCATGTTGCTGTCAGCCGGGTTGATCACCGCGTTGATCATGGCCCCCAGGCCCATGAACAGGGTGAGCACGTAGAAGAAGCCGATGGCGATGATGGCCACAATCGTACTCTTGCGCGCCGCCGCGGGACTGGGCACGGTGTAGTAGCGAATCAGGATGTGCGGCAACGCCGCCGTCCCCAGGAACAGGGCCAGCATCAACGAGACGAAATCGAGCCGTTCCAGCACGGTCCCCTGCACCTTGAATTTCAGGCCCGGGCGCATCAGGACATTGCCCCTGGTGAGCGTTGGATAGTACACGGTGGCCTTGCCCCCGTCAGCGTCCGTGAACGATGCCTTCTTCCACCGCTTAACGACCGTGTCCTTGTCGCTCAGCCCCGCCAACAGTTCGATCGGAGAGATGCTGCCGGATTTCACGTCCGTCTCACCCCGCAACTGCTCGATGTTGCCCACTTGGCGCAGCGCGTTCTCCGCGGACGGTGGGGCCCCGTTGATCAACGTCGTCCCGTTGGCTGCAACCACGACCGCCTCAGTCTCCTTGAGTGCGACACCGTCATCGGTCCGGCTAATGAGCCACCAAGTCTGTCGCCCGTCGCGTGCCAGCTTGGCAAAGGCCGCCTTGGCCGCAGCGTCTTCGTGTGTCTCGACGACCTCCCAGCCCGGTTCCGCGACGGTGAGCCGGCTATCCGCCTCAGTGGCCGCCAGTGTGGCATACTCGTGAACAGGAACTCTACCGCCCTGGTCCGGCTCGGTTGTGAAACCGCGGTAGCAGATCGCTGCTACCAGGATCGAGGAGAAGACGATCAGCATGGACCCCTTGATAAACTGCACCCACGTCGTGGACGTCATGCCGGCGGTCGCCACGATCGTGATGACGATCGCCCCGACCATGATCACGCCCCAGTGATGGGGTATCCCCAGCAGCGGTTCCACCAGAACGCCGGCCCCGACCATCTGGGGAATGAGATAGAAGATGGAGACGATCAGCGTGCTGATCGCCGCGGCCAGCTTGATGCCGCGCGAGTCGAATTTGGCGTCGACCGCGTCGGTGAAGGTGTACTTGCCCAGGCGCCGCATCGGTTCCGCGACGACGAACAGGGCGACGATCCAGCCGGCCAGAAAGCCGATGGAGTAGAGGAAGCCGTCGTAGCCGGCGACCGCGATCATACCGCAGATGCCCAGGAACGACGCCGCCGACAGGTAATCACCAGCGAAGGCCACGCCATTGACGACCCAGTGAATCTGCCCGCCGGCCGCGTAGTAGCCGCTGGACGTCCTCGTCCGTTGGCCCAGGTAGAATGACAGGCCGAGCACGAAAGCCACGAAGATTAGGAATGCGGTGATCGCCATTTATTGTTTCCCTCCCTTGGCCGGCGTGTCGGCCAAAGCACTCTCGCGACGGCGGCAGGCAAAGTCGTACACGATCGCGAGAATAACAGCGAATATGATCAGCCCCATGCCGTAGACGACCGCGAGGTTCATCCCCCATAGGACCGTAAGTTCCATGGTCGTCGGGCTCACAAGGTTGATCACCACGAAGCCCGCGTATACCAAGCAGTACAACAAGAACATCCAAACACCCAAACGGGTCTTGAACTCCGATGCCGGGTCGGGCCCCGACTGACTGGCTGGTTCGTGCAGCACACCGCACCTCCATCACAGGCCATCAAACAGGCGTGAGGAGCCATCGCTCCCCGTTACCAGACGCGTGGCAGGGATATTAAGGGGGGATTGTCAGGTTTGGCAAGTCCGGCGCGCGGGCTGGCATGCGTGGCTATTCTTCGGCGGTCCACTTGAACGGTGGGATGCTCACGCAATTCCCGAAGGTCCCCTAGAGCGCCGCGCCGTCAGGTTAGACCGAGCGTCGCCGGCGCGAGGTGGACATAGACAACCACCGCGGGCAGCGCGTGCTCGGCGACGCTCGCGCCGTCGCGCGTGATCGACTTGTGGGGATCGGAATGGCTCGCTAACCTGCCCGGTCTGGTTTGCAGGTCCAGGTGTGACCTGATCGGTGCGACGGAAGCATGGCGTGCGGCCCCGTTTTTCACGGGCGATCGTGCGCGAACAACTGAACGTGAGTGGCGGCGAAGAAAGCCGCCGGTAGAGAGGAAGCCGAATTCATGGCGAAGATGAAATCAGACGTGACCGACCTGCGGCTGGCTGCCGACGGTAAGAAGAAGATCCTGTGGGCCGACCGTGACATGCCCGTGCTGACGCTGATTCGCGAGCGCTTCGCGAAACAGAAGCCCCTCCGCGGTCTGACTATCGGTTGCTGCATGCACGTGACTTCTGAGACCGCAAACCTGATGCGCACGCTCAAGGCGGGCGGGGCGCAGGTCTCACTGTGCGCGTCCAACCCGCTCAGCACGCAGGACCACACCGCCGCTAGCCTCGTCAAGGACTTCGGCATCAGCGTCTACGCCCGCCGGGCCGAGAGCGTCAAGGTGTTCTACCAGCACCTTAACCAGGTCATCGATACCAGGCCGCACATCACGATGGATGACGGCGCCGATCTGGTGAACGTGCTGCATACGAAGCGCCAGAAAGAAGCCAAGAACATCTACGCCAGCATGGAAGAGACCACCACGGGCGTGATTCGACTGCGTGCGATGGCCAATGACGGCATCCTCAAGTTCCCGGTAGTCGCCGTGAATGATGCTGACACCAAGCACCTGTTCGATAACCGCTACGGCACTGGCCAGAGCACGCTTGACGGCGTCGTTCGCGCGACGGACGTCCTGCTCGCCGGCAAGCACGTCGTGGTCGTTGGCTACGGCTGGTGCGGCCGTGGCGTAGCGATGCGAGCTCGCGGTGCGGGCGCGATCGTACACGTGACCGAGGTCGATCCGCTCAAGGGTCTCGAGGCGGTCATGGACGGCTTCAACGTCGCGCCGATGAGCGAGCTGGCATCCATCGGCGAGGTGTTCGTCACCGTCACCGGTAATAAGCACGTCTTGCGGGCCGAGCACTTCCGCAAGATGCGCAATGGTGCGATCGTCTGTAACAGCGGTCACTTCGATATTGAGATCGACATTCCGGCTCTCAAGAAGCTGTCGCGCAAGGTCATCAAGGACGTGCGGCCGATGGTCGACGAGTACCAGATCAACGCACGGCGCAGCATCTTCCTGCTAGCCGACGGCCGTCTGGTCAACCTGTCCGCCGCGACAGGCCACCCGGCCAGCGTGATGGACATGAGCTTCGCGACGCAGGCGCTGTGTGCCGAGTGGATTGCGAAGAAGGGCCGCAAGCTCGGCGTCGAGGTCCACGACGTTCCGCACCAGATCGAGGAGCAGGTCGCCAAGCTGAAGCTGAAGTCGATGGACGTCAGCATCGACCGTCTGACGTCGACCCAGAAGATCTACCTGGCTTCGTCCGGCGAGGGAACGTAGGCTGGATCGAGGAATGTTCGCGTGTGCCACTGCTGTGTCAGCAGTGATCTTGCCTGAAAGACTGCACTGCTCAAGAGCAGTGGCACACTGCGACGCAACCGGTCTACTCCGGTTCTCCCCGAAACAGCGTCCGGCGGATTGTGACGCACGTCCAGAGACAGAACCCCCAGATCACGAACGCCACGGTTGCCGGTACGACAAACGTCCACAGTGGATAGGTGTTCAACAGTGGGGGTACCGGGATGCTGGTCGTCAATTGTACGCACGCAACAGCGAACAGCGGTGTGGCGAAGAGCATCAGCAGGGCCAGGACGCGCGTGCCACTCTGCCCCGCGACCGTACCGCCGGTTGGCGCGTGAAGCACCGCCAGCAGCAGCAGGCAGCCCGCCGTTATATCGAATGTATAGTGCGGCAGCAGCGTCGGACGGAAGTACAGGCCCAGTGACGCGAGCGCCGCGATGGCCGCAGCTGTCGCGAAGTATCCGCCCAGAGTGCCGGCGCGCGTGGTGAGCAGTTGCCACGTCGCGAGCACGCACACGATCGCCGAGCCGATCTGCGAAAGTCCGGCGAAGTCCGGCATGACCAGCAGTCGCAGGAAAAGACTCGTCGCACAAAGCCAGATGACCCGGTCGATGATGGCCTGCTCGGCCCCCGAGTACCAGTGCGCCAGCGCTTTGCGATCGAACCGGCGGCCGCATTCCGGGCAACGCGGCTTGCGGACGTTCGGCAATGGGTAGCCGCACTCCAGACAGCGGTAGCGCGTCGGGTCGATGTTCGCAGTGGTTGGGCTGTCCGGTGCGGGCTGCGACGGACCGCGCGTCAGCCACGCATCCGAAGTCGCCGGCCGATCCGTGACGGCAGGGAACGGATCCGCGTTCTCCGCATCCTCGGTCGCGCTGTCCGTGGGCGCCGGCGGCAGAGGATCTCGCGGCGTGGCCTGATTGAGCCGTTCCAGAGCATCAACATTCTCGTGATCGTCTGGTCGCGCGGCGTTCATGGAATCCTCGTGACACGGAAGTATAGCAGGGCCGATACCCAGCGCGAGACACCGGCTGCACGCGATTCGATTCATACGGCTATGTTCTCGCGGTACTCATGACCGATAGGAGAAAACTGCGGTCTGGCTTATACTCAGTGAAATCATGTATTACCGAGAGAACCTGATCGTCGTAGCCCTGGGCGGAAACGCGATTTCGCGCCCGGAGCAACGCGGCGACGTCCCCGAGCAGTTCGAGAACACCAACTACACGGCCCAGCACCTGGCTGGACTGGTGGCTGAGGGGTATCAACTCATCGTCACGCACGGCAACGGCCCACAGGTCGGCAACGTCCTGCGCCGCGTCGAACTGGCCGCGCACGAGCTCTACCGCCTCCCGCTGCACATCTGCGGCGCGCATACGCAGGGTGGCATGGGCTACATGATCGCGCAGTGCATGAACAACATGCTGCGCGAGCGTGACGTCGATCGCCGCATGACCGCCGTCGTCACCAGCGTCGAGGTCGACCGCGACGATCCGGCGTTCCAGAATCCGACCAAGCCCATCGGCGGCTTCTATCCGCGCGAAGAGGCGGAGCACCTCCAGCGCGATGAAGGCTGGCAGATGATTGAGGTTCCCGACCAGGGTTTCCGCCGCGTCGTCCCGTCACCGGCCCCGCAGCGTATCATCGAAGAGGGTTTCATCCGCCGGCTCGTCGCGGGCGGGGAGCTCCTCGTGGCAGCCGGCGGCGGTGGTGTCCCCGTTGCGCGGAATGCCGATGGCGCTTGGCAGGGAGTCGAGGCCGTCATCGACAAGGACCGTACGGCTGCACTGCTCGGTCGCACGCTCGATGCTCCGATCTTTCTGATTGTCACCAGCGTCGAGCGCGTCTCGATCAATTTCGGCGAGCCGAACGAGCAACCGCTGGCGAGAATGTCCGTTTCCGAGGCGCAGCAGCACCTCGGCGATGGGCAGTTTCCCCCCGGCTCGATGGGGCCGAAGATCGAGGCGGCGATCGAGTTTTTGCGTGATTGTGAGCGGGGTTCGGCGCGCGTCCTGATTTGCGACATCGAGCACATGGCTGAGGCGCTCGCTGGTCGTGACGGAACGATGATCGAGCCGGACGCCTGAGTGACTGTCTCTTCGTGCTCATAGCGCTACCGCACGACGTCGGGTACACTGCGCGCCGTAACGGTTCCAGTGCCGTTGCGGTAGCGGAGTCAGCGTGATCCTCGCGAACCTCCTGATCGTGTCGCCGGCCTGGCTTGCGGCGGGCCTGGTGGTCTCAGCAGCATTGGTGGCGGCCGTGCGCTCGCGTCAGGCGACGCACCGTGTTGCCGCGGTTGGGCTGACGCTGACATCCACGCTGGTCTTTGCCAGTCTCATGCTTTGGATTGGGGAGGCGGATGCACATATCCTGCTCGCATTGTGTGCGGTTGCCGGCGGGGCCTGGCTGATTTGGGAGTTGCTGCGTCGGCAGGGCGTCTCACTGTCCGCGGAGCGGCGACTGGTGCTACTGGCTGTTCGAACCGCTGCGTGGTTTGCGGTATTGATGCTGCTGGCGCGCCCGGCGTGGGATCAGACCCACTTCGATTATGAACGCCCGTTGCTCGTAGTGCTGATCGATCACAGCGCGTCGATGGAATTGAGCGATGCGAACGATGATGATGCGTCGGCGCAACAGCCATCAACGCGTGCGGAACGACTCGCGCGGACGCTGCGTGCAACTACGAACCTTCGCGCGCAGATCGCGGAGCGCTACGAAGTGCGTGTTCACGCAATCGGCTCCGATTTGCGTCCGCTGAAAGACTGGCGCGCGGGGCAGGAAGAACCATTAACGGCGATTGCGGGAGCACTTCGCGCGGCATCGCGGATGCGCGCTGCAAACGGTACGCCGCCGACCGGAGTGCTGCTGATCAGCGACGGTGCCGAGAATACGGCCGATGCCGTCGAGGTGCTGGCGGCCGCCGCCGCGCTCGCTGATGCAGACGTGCGCCTGTTGACCGTTAGCGTCGGCGCGGCGTCGACGCCGGACGACATGCTTCAACTTGACCCGCTGGTTGTACCGGCCAAGGCGCCGTACCGCGAGATGCTGCGCGTGCCAGTAGTCGGTCGAGTCAACGACGGTGCCGTGCCGGAGCTTCAGATTGACTTGCTGTGGAACGGCGAACGCGTCGGGCACACGACGCCACAGATTGATGTTGACACCGGGGTCTTCCGATCCACCTTCACGACGACACCGCCGGCACCGGGGGCGCATCGCCTGACAGCTCGCGCGTACTGGCATGGCTCGGGCGGACCGCGCAGTGCCGAGGTCTCGACCGTGGTCGAGGCGGTGGATGATGTGATTCGTGTCCTGCAGATGGTCCGCGTCCCGCGGACCGAAACCGGCGCCGTCGTGCGCGTGCTGCGCGGCGATCCGCAGCTTGAAGTCACGCAGGCGATGTTGTTCGACACACCGCCGACCGGCGCCGCGCTCGATGCAATCTGGAGCGGCGTGGACGTCATCATCCTCGACGATGTCTGGACGTGGCTGCCGGACGTGGCCTGGAACTCGCTGCGGACTGCTGTCGTAGAGCGCGGTGCGGGGTTGCTGGTCTACACATCCGGACTGCAAACATTGACCGATGATCCTGGATTGGAGCCGTTGCGCGCGATCCTCCCCGCGTCGATCGATGACGTGCCCGAGAGTCTTGGGGAGTTTGCCTGCCTGCCGACCCGCACCGGCCAACGCCATCCCATTCTGGCCGGTATCGGCGATGCCGTCTGGAGTAGCCTTCCGCGGCTGGCCGGCGAGTCACTCGGCACGCCGAGACCGGCGGCGGCAGTGCTTGTCTCTGATGACGTCGAACGTTCCTTGGTTGTCGGACACGAAGCCGGTCGCGGGCGGGTCGTTGCGCTGGGACTGCGACAGACGTGGCCGTGGGCGCTTGCATCTGATGCGGGGCGTGATGTCCACGAACGCTTTTGGCGGCAGACGGTCGTATGGCTGGCCAACCGGCGCCCACGGGCGTGGGTCATCTCGGATCGACATACCTACGCACTCCACGCGCTCCAAAGCGGTCGCAGGAGTGTCGCGATTACGGCCGACGTGACCGGTGCCCCAAGCGACGACGATAATTGGGGAGCACCGACGCTCACCGTCCGGCCGCGCGGTGATGAAACGCAGGTGGTGCAACTCACAGTTCGCCGTAGACACGGTCGCTGGCTGGCCGAGTATCCACCTGCCGATACGCCGCCCGAACTGGTGTTGCCCGGGATCCACGAACTGGAGTTCTCTGTGCCTGCAACCGACGGCACGACTGCCACACTAACTGCCACGGGGCGCTTCGAAGTTGTCGATATCGACCTCGAACGCCGTCCGCCGACCGCGGACCCCGACCTGCTGCTTGCCGCGGCGATTCGGACGCAACACGTTGGCGGGCTGGGTGTAACGCTCGCTGAGCTGCCGGGCGTATTGCAGGCGCTGGCTGAGGTCGATGACCGGCGGCGCGTCGAACGAGTGGTGCGCTACGATGTGGTCACGCGCGATCCCTGGGGGCTCTACGTGTGGCTGGTTGCGTTATTCGCCCTGGAATGGGTGTTCCGAAAACGTTGGGGGCTGCCGTGACTGATCGATCGGCGTTGTCGATGTCGATAGCGGACCGTATGCTGCGGTCTTAGCGGCGCCGTACGGACGCGGTGGCGCTAGAGCCAGTCTCGAAGAAAACTGCTCTGACAGGTCGATGAACATGAACGCACGCTTTAACAGCACGTACGCGGTCACCGGTGCGCTCGTCGCGCTGGCCTTGTTTCTCAATCCGGGTTGCGACAGCGCAAGCCCGCCCGAGCAATCGCAGGAGAGCGAGACACCAGCCGCCCCTGAAGGCGGTTCCGCCACGTCCCCGAGCGCACCGCAGCCGCTTGTGGCAGAACGAGATACCGCCGGGACGGCGTCTACCGAGTTCCCCGACGTCGATCTGACAGAGTTGCCGCTCAGCCTCCAGATGAAGATCGGTGCAGCGCGGCAGGCCGCACAGTCGTCGCCGGATGACCCGCTTCGCGCTGCCGAGCTGGGGGCTCTCTACTACGTTCAGGGCTTTCCGGAGGCCGCGGTGCAGTGTCTCCAGCGCGGTGCCGAGCTGCGTCCGCGAGAATTCGTGATGTGGTACAGCCTGGCGCTCGCGCAGGAGAGAGCCGAGCTGTTCACGGAGGCTGTCGAGTCGTATCGGCGTGCGCTTGAGCTCGATCCATCCTACGAGCCTGCCCACCGGCGCCTGGCACGCGTGCTGGAGGCTACCGGCGATGCGGCCCGCGCCGCCGAGCATCGTCAGCTCTCGCAACGTCCCGATGACGTAGTCCTGAGCCAGGACCGTTTTGAGACGATCCTGCGGGCGCGTGGCCTCGATCCGCAAGCCGTTGTCGACGAGGCGTACGGTGTCGCGCGCTCCGGCAATTTCGAGCAAGCGGAGGTGATGATCCGGGACGCGGCCGCTGTCGACGGCAATGGCGTGATCTCGCGCACCGCCAAGGGGCGTCTCCTGGCCATGCAGGGCAAGATGGACGAAGCCGTGCGCGAGTTACGCGCCGTGATCAGCGAGCATCCGGACGCGGTCGATGCCAAGTATGAGTTGGCCGGTGTGTTGATGCTGGAGAGCGAGGTGGATGAGGCGTATCGTCTGCTGGGCGAGGTGCTCGATGCCGAGCCGGTTCATGCTGAAGCGCTCAAGGGGTTTGTGGTTACCAGGCTCGGTCGCAATGAGCGTGAGGCTGCGCTGACCCGCTTGGCGGCGGCGCGCGAACACGTGCCCGACGACGGAGTGCAGATCTGTGAACTGGCGGAGTTACACCAACGGGCCGGACTGTCAGACGAGGTGCTTGCACTGCTCGACCGCGCCGTACGCGTAGAGCCCAATCTCGCCCAGGCACGACACATGTACGGGATTGAGTTGTACCGCTCTGGTGACACGGATCGAGCCCGCGAACAATTGCAGAAAGCGACGGAGATCGCCCCGACACTGGCAACGGCCTACCTGGCATTGTTTGAGATTGAGTACATCGAGAAGAACTACGTAGCGGCGCGGGCCGTGCTCCGAGACGCCGGGCAGGCGGTTCCCCAGTCCGTCGAATTGGCGAACGCGCGGGCATGGCTATTCGCGACGTGTCCCGATGACGCGATTCGCAACGGTGCTGCTGCGCTGCGGATTGCAGACGACGTGGCTCGTGCCAGCAACTACAGCGATCCGCGCATGCTCGATACGCTCGCAGCCGCGTACGCCGAAAACGGGAACTTCGAAGAGGCCCGCAAGTGGATCAAGGTCGCCATCAATCGTGCGCGCACCGCGCAGAACACTGCCGCGATGGAGAAATACCAGGCGCGTCTGGTGATCTACGAGAAGGACCAGCCGTACCGGGCGGAATGACCGCGCTCCGTTGCGCGCAGTCAGAATTCGTAGTGCCGGGGACGGCGATCGGCGAGCATGTGTGTTTGCCACGCGACTTCCTTCTGCGCCGCCACGCTGCACTCCAGACTAACGGTGTGAGCCGGTGTAGGCGTTGACGGCCAGTGTAGCGCTGTTATCACGCTTCCGGATGGGGCGATGACCGTCACACCCTGTGAACGGTGCAGGATCACGTAGATTCGGTTTTCCAGCGCCCGGGCACGTGCCTGGGTGTCGTCCGCATCGTCCCCAAAACACAGCGCGACGTGCGTGCCGCGCAAGGCGGCGGCGCGCAGCGGCGCGAAGCGGTTCGCTTCGTCTCCTGCAAAGACGTCGATCTGAATGTCGCTGACCTTGAGTGTGGCGTGGTCCGTTGTCGAGGTACAGTGGACGCGCTGCTGGAAGTCCGCTCTTGCTGATGTACGTGTCAGCACCAGGCGTGGTGCCTCGCCCATTGCCGCCGCATTTTCGTCGTTGTGTGCTAGTACCAGTTGCAGATTGGGCACGTCCTGTGGCGGCTGCTCGGGTGGTGTATCGCCCAGCAACGCCGATCGCTCCACTGCGGTGACTTGCGGCGGTCGCGACTGGCCCAACTCGATGTCGGCGACCGCGAGTTCTGTTGACGTGGGGCCGCAACGGGCAAGCACGCCCCCGGCCGCGTCACAGATCACGCTGCTACCAACGAACGGAGTGTCTAGCTCGCGGCCCCACTTACTTGCCGAGGCGACCGGCACACCGAACTCCTCCGCCCGTGCGGACACGAGGAATTCGGGCTGCGGGTTCCACGGTGCTTCCGGCGTACCCACGTTCACCCACGCGGTAGGCTGCACGATCAGCCGCGCACCGCGCGCGACCAGAGTTGCTGTGATTTCGGGTAGGCGCAGATCGGCACAAATGAGCACGCCGACGCGACCGAACTCAGTATCGAACGGCGCAATTTCATCCGCCGGTTCGAAGTAGTGCCGGTCAAATGCCCACAAGAAGTTCTTATATCGCTCACCGACGACGTCTCCGCCGGAACTGACAAACGCGGCGGCGTTCAGCAGTTGTCTGTTGCGTTCCGCGATGAAGCCGACGCACACCGCGAGGTGGGCGCCGCGCGCCGCCTTGCTCACGTGTTGCAGAAGGAACTCCGGTCCTGGAAGCCCGTCGTCGCGCGCCGCCCAGTAAGCTTCGCGCGATCCGATGCAGTACGCCGGCCAGACGCACTCCGGCAGCACGAGCAGCTCGGCACGCGCGGCATGCGCCCGCGCGATCAGGTCGTCGAGCAGTTGCAGCGAGCCACGCCAATCCGCGAGCTTCACCCCCGGAGCCTGTCCAACAGCGACGCGCATGACCGTAGTAGGGCAGTTTGCTGGTATCGGGTCAAGCCCGCGACGCAGCGCACCACGTTGCCGGTCACCGTCCCGTGTCGGTGCGTGCGGAACTGACTAAACCTGAGTCTGCGGCACCCAGCGCGCGGTCATGGAGCGTACGACCTGCCGCCGTGCTTCTAGTGCGAGCCAGCACGTTGACGCCGTACCCAATGCAAGCAACAGCGGGAAGAGCGAAGGGGTGGACTGGTCGATGAGCCCGAGGTTCAACGCCAGGCACGCGATGAGCAGCACCAGCGAGAGGGTGAACGTCAGCCAGAGCGCCCAGGCTGCCCGGCCGATCAACATCGCGAGCACCAGAAATCCGGCGCCCACAATCAGTGTTACGCCGCCGGTGGTCAGAGCAGTCTGCGACGGTAGTTCGCCGCTGCTGAGGATGCGCATGATGACCGGCGCCAGCCCCCAGATCAGCAGACCGAATCCGAAGATGAACGTAGCGAACCGGGCAAACCAGATCGCGTTCCGGACCTTGCGCTCGAGATCAACATGCTTGTTCACGTCTGCAACCTCCACTGGCCATCTTCACTATCGGGCAGTTTCAGGGCGGTCCTTTTCCGTGCCCGCTCCAATCGCGCTCGCCGCGGCGGCGCGGCGCACTGGGATTCACAGAGTGGGTGATTTATCGGTACCATATGGCTGTCGCATCTGGAGGTTCCGCGGAATGAACAAGCTCGGCGTCAACATCGATCACGTGGCAACGGTACGGCAGGCGCGGGGAGCGGACGAGCCCGATCCGGTGTGGGCAGCGGTGCAGGCCGAACTCGGCGGGGCGGACGGCATCACGATCCACCTGCGCGAGGATCGCCGCCATATTACCGACCGCGACGCAGAGTTGCTCAAACAGACCGTGGCTTCCAAGCTCAACCTGGAAATGGCGATTGCGCCGGAGATCGTCAAGATCGCTGTCCGCCTGAAGCCCGACCAGTGTACGCTCGTCCCCGAACGCCGCCAGGAGCTCACCACCGAGGGCGGGCTGAATGTCACGCGCCTCAAACGTCGCATCAAGCCGGTCGTCACAAGGCTCCGTAGGGCTGGCTGCTTGCTGAGTGCATTCATCGAGCCGGACGAAACGCAGCTTCGCGCGTCGGCGGAGTGCGGGTTTGACGCGGTCGAGCTGTGGACCGGCGAATACGCACATGCGAAAGACGATGCGGCGTTCTCACAAGCGCTCGACCGGCTAGTGCGCGCGGTGGAAACCGGGTGGAAACTGGGACTCGATGTTCATGCCGGTCACGGTCTGACCTATCGCAACATCGAGCCGATCGCCGAGCTGGGAGCGTTTTCAGAGTTCAACATCGGACACAGCATCGTTGCGCGGGCCATGTTCTCCGGGCTGCGGGAAGCCGTACGTGAGATGAAGGACCTGCTCAACGGTGCCGCCCAGCGCGCAGCGGCGTATGATCTGAGGGACGAACAGGGTGACCTGGTGATGCCATGAAGATCGCTGAGATCGTCAACGTTCGCCGGCGTCTGGCACCGGGGCTGTGGCGATTTCAACTGGCCGGGGGGCGCATCAGCCATATCGAGGAAGTTGAACAGACTTCGACGAAGCCGCGCCTGGCAGACGGCACAATCGACGCGGCCGGCGGCTTCCTGACGCCGTCGCTGGTCGACGCCCACGTTCATCTCGATCTGGCACACTCGATCGAGCTGGTGCCGCCGAACAAGTCGGGCACGCTGCGCGAGGCAATCGAGCTCTGGTCGCACGCTAAGCCACAGATCACCGCTGAGAACACCCGCGATCGCGCCCGCCGGGCGATTCTGGCCGAAGTCAGTTTCGGCACGGGCATCCTGCGCAGCCACGTGGATGTATCGTCGGCCGCCGAGCTGCGTTTGTGCGAAGGTGTGCTCGCGGCGCGCGAGGCGACGCGCGACATCTGCAAGCTGCTGCTGACGGCGTTTCCGCAAGACGGCTTGATTCGCGACCCAGGCGCCGTGGAGTTCATGCGCAGCGCCATGAAGTCCGGCGTAGATCTGGTAGGGGGCATCCCGCACATCGAGCGCACGCCGCAGGATGGTCACCGGCATTTGGAACTGGTGTTCGATCTGGCCGCCGAGTTCGATGCGAACGTCGATGTACACGTCGACGAGACCGATGATCCGGGCAGCATGTTCACCGAGCAACTCGCCGCGCTGACGATCGAGCGCGGCTGGCAGGGGCGCGTGACGGCCTCGCACGTCTGCGCGCTGAGCAGCTACGACGATGTCTACGCAGCGCGCGTCATCGACCTGCTGCGCGAAGCACAGATCATGGTGGTTACCAACCCGGGTGTGAACCTGCACCTCCAGGGACGTTATGACGGCTATCCCAAGCGACGCGGCCTGACACGCATTCGGCAGTTGATCGACGCCGGCATTACGTGCGGAGCCGGGCAGGATTGCATTCGTGACGTGTTCTACCCGTTCGGCCGCGGGCAGATGTTGGAGCAGGTGTTCCTCCTGGCGCACGCGGAGCACATGACCAGCCCGGAACGTCTGGAGCAGGCCATGCAGATGGTCTGCTGCGAAGCGGGCAAGGTGCTGGGCCTCGGACACCACAGACCGGAACCGCAGGCCCCCGCGAACTTGGCCGTCTGGTCCGTGGAGTCGATTCCCGATCTCATCGCCGAGCGACCGCGGCCGCTCGCGGTTCTGCACGCCGGTCGCCTGGTTACCGGCACGCTGCACGGCGACGACAGTAACGACCGCTGATACAATCGCGCCCGAGCGATATTGGCCGGAATGCACCCGTCGCAGAGTAGGGCGGGTTCCACCCGCCTTCCTGGTGTACGAGTCAGCCACATTACGATGCCAATTCACCCCACCGCCGTTGTAGATTCCAGTGCCGAGATAGATCCATCCGCCGACATCGGCGCCTACGCCATCGTCGAACCGGGCTGCCGAATCGGTGCGGACGTGCAACTGCTGCCGCACGCGTACGTCGCCACCGGAACGACGCTGGAGGCCGGCTGCATCATTCACCCGTTCGCCGTCGTGGGACACTGGCCGCAGGATCTCAAGTGGGCCGGCGAGCCGAGCTATACCGTGGTCGGCGCCGGCACAGTCGTCCGCGAGCACGCATCGATTCACCGCGGCACAATCCCCGGCAGCACGACCGTCGTCGGCCGCGAGTGTTACCTGATGTCGACTGCGCACATCGGCCACAACTGTGAGGTCGGTAACAACGTGATCATGGTCAACGGCGCGCTGCTGTCCGGGCATGTCGAGGTCGGTGATCACGCGTTCATTGCGGGCATGGCGGGCGTACACCAATTTGCGCGCATCGGCGAGCGCGCCATGCTCGCCGGCGCTACGGGTATTTCGAAGGATGTGCCGCCGTTCATGCTCGTCGCGCGGCCGACGTACGTCGCCGGGACGAACGTCGTGGGCTTGCGCCGCGCGGGCTTTTCGACGGAAGAGCGTGCCGAGCTGCGTGCGGCCTACCGCACGCTCTACCGCGGCGGTCTGCACTTTCCCGAGGCCATTACCCAGGTCGCCGAGATGGTGCGCACCGAGCCTGGGCGCCGACTGGTCGCGTTCCTGCAGGCGCCGTCCAAGCGTGGCTTCCAGGCCGGACCGCGCGGCAGTCGGCCGAATGCGGGTTCGGATGCCGAACTGTGAAAATCCTGATCGCGCCCGACAAGTTCAAAGACGCCGTCACCGCGGAACAGGCGGCGGCGGCTTTGGCGCAGGGGGTACGGGCAGCGCTGCCAGCCGCAGTGATCAACGAATGCCCGCTGGGCGACGGCGGCGAGGGGACCGGCGCGATCCTCGCGAATGCACTCGATGCTGATGAGCGTACGACGGCCGTGCTCGACCCGCTGAGTCGTGAGCGCACCGCGCGTTGGTGGTTCGCTGACACTGCGGGGCTGGCGATCGTCGAAATGGCCGAGGCGTCGGGGCTGGCGTTGCTAAAGCCGGATGAACGCCATGCGCTGCGTACCACCAGTTATGGCACAGGACAGTTACTTGCCGCGGCCCGTGATGTGGGCTGCACGCGAATTCTGCTGTGCGTAGGCGGCTCAGCGACGGTCGACGGGGGCGTAGGCTGTCTCCAGGCATTAGGTTGGGAGTTCGACGATCTGAATGGCGCGCGTATGACAAAACCACTGTGCGGCGCAGACCTGAGCCGGATCGGGGCCGTACGTGGCCCAACCGACACGCCATCGATCGAAGTCCTCTACGACGTTGACAACCCACTGCTCGGCGAACGCGGCGCCGCTACCGTATTCGGGCCGCAGAAGGGCGCTGACAGCGCAGACGTCGCTCAACTCGAAGTAGGATTGGCACAGTGGGCTCGTGTGATGAGCGAACAGTCGGGCAGCGACGTGGCCGCGCTGGCTGGATCCGGCGCCGCGGGCGGTCTACCCGCGGGCCTGGAGGTCCTGGCCGGTGCACGCATCCGTTCGGGCTTCGAGGTCGTCGCCGAACACGTACATTTGCCGGCGGCGCTCGCCGAATGCGATCTCTGTCTCACTGGCGAGGGGCGGCTCGACGACCAGACGGCGTCCGGCAAGGTCGTGGCCGGCGTGGCGCGCCTGGCGACGGAGGTGGACACTCCGGTTTGGGCGTTCGTCGGTGCGATCGCCACGCGCTCAGATCGAACGATCGAAGATCTCCGGCAAGCCCTGGGACTGGCGCGCGTGGTCACCATCTCACCGTCCGACGAATCGCTCGAAATCGCCCTGCGCAAAACCGTGAGTAATCTCACGGCCGCGGCGCAATCCACACTGGAGTCCCTCCGGTGACCGCTGCGCGAATCATGAATGTGCCGCGGATGCTGACGCTGCTCGTCGTGCTTGCGCTTCCGGCATACGCGGACGACGTCGAACTCGATGCCATGTGGTCGTGGCAGCACGACGGCGTAGTCGATTGGTGCAGAGCCGTTGACGGCGAGATGAAGCAGTTAACCGTGGCGACGCGTGACCACCAGCTCTTCATCCTCGATGCCGCCACGGGCATCGCACGGCTCGATGAGCCCCTGCACGTTGGGCGCGGAGCCAGCCCCGCCCAGGGCACACCACCCGCGGGAACCGACGTGTTCTGCACATTCAGCCGGCACACCATCCGCGCGATCTCCACCGGCCCCACGTGTGAGCAGCGCTGGCGGCACGGCCCAGCCGAACCGGTCCGCGCAGAGTTTCCCGGAGATCCCGAAGTTCTGCAGGGTTGGACGGTGGTGGCGCACTCCGAGCACGGGCTGCTGGCGCTGCACAGCCAGGGCTCGGTAGCGCTATTCGACTACACCAATGGTAAACAGGTATGGACGCTGTCCGTCGGTAAACATGCCTTCGTGGAGCTCTTCGTGCTACGCGACCGAGCTGTGATCTTGCAGAAGGTGGGTAAGCGGCTCGAAGCCGCGTTTATTGAGGTTTCCGGTAGGCGACCCGAATTGCGCCGCCTCGACCTGGGCGACACCTGGCCGATCTGGAGTGGCCTCACCACGCGCGGCCTGCTCACGGTCAATGCGATCGAGTCGCAGCTTTGGACCGCGAACGCGCCGCCACGCCGGTTCGACATCGATATACACCACATTCGTCGCGCGGCGGTTCAGGTAACGGATGCGCCGAACGAACTTCTGCTCTACTTCACCGACGGCCCCCGGCCCATTGCGCACGACTTGCTGAACAACGAGCGGCGCTGGCCGCGCGATCGCTTACACCCCGTAGGGCTCGACCTGCTGACGTTGGAAGTTTGCGGCGACAACCTGTTGGGGACGGACGAACTCGGCGCGATCGTGTTCGACCGCCACACCGGACGCGTCCGCGCGCACCAGCTCGACCCGCGCACGCGCAGCATCGCGGCGGCAGTGCGCCATTCGAAGCTGTATGTCGTCCGCCAGACGCGTGGTGCCGGCACGAGCGGACTTCGGATGGCCCGCGTTACTGTTGACGATCCCAGCGCCGAGTCGGGCGAAGGCGACGATAATTGCGCAACGTGGAAGCTGGACGGCGCAACGGGCGTAGTGCGCGACGTGATTTGGACGGACGCGCACGTGATTATCGTCATGCCGCACGAGTTGCGCGCGTTTCCGTTACCGTGATCTTCCTTCGCGTGAGACGGTTGGCATCTTCTGGCTGACGGATGAAAGCTGTTAGCTGACAGCTTTAGATCCCCCTTCGCGCCACGTCGGTTTGGCGGTATGACCCGCGATATGAACCTGGAACTTAACGACAAGATTGCCATCGTGGCGGCGGCGAGCAAGGGGTTCGGCCGTGCGGCCGCCCGCGCCTTGGCTGCCGAAGGTGCCCGCGTTGCGATGTGCGCTCGCACTGTCGAGACGCTTCAAGCTGCCGCTGACGATATCGCCGCGGAAACCGGAACTGAGACGCTGCCGATCGTCGCCGACGTCACGAAGTCCGCCGACTGCGAGCGCGTCGTCGAGCAGACCGTCACCCGCTGGGGCACGGTTCACGTACTCGTGACGAACTCCGGCGGCCCGACGCCAGGCGACTTCGACGCCGTGGACGACGCGGCATGGCAATCCGCATTCGAGAGCACACTGCTCAACGTCGTGCGACTGATCCGCCTGTGTTTGCCGCATATGAAGAAGCAGCGCTGGGGACGGATTGTGAACATCCAGAGCATCTCAATCCGCCAGCCGGTCGACGGGCTACTCCTGTCCAACAGCATCCGGCCCGGCTGTGCCGGCCTGACGCGTTCGCTTGCGACGGAGCTTGGTCCGTACAACATCCTGATCAACACGCTCTGTCCGGGCTCGCACGAAACGGATCGCATTCACGAGTTGGCCGAGGTGCGCGCTGCACAAAACGGGACGACGCCCGCACACGAGCTCGAACAACTCGCCGCATCCATACCACTTAAACGCCTGGGCGATCCCGCCGAGCTGGCCGCCGCGGCGGTGTTCCTGTGCAGCGAACGGGCCAGTTACATCACGGGGACGTCGCTGCTGGTCGACGGCGGAGCATGTCGGGCCACGATCTGAGTGCGCAGTCGGTACGTGGTCCACCAATGGCTGAGGCAGCGCCTTGTTTGACTGCAAACCCGTCGCAGATTGGCTCACCTTCCGCTCCGTTGGCAGACAGTGCCTGTGCGTGGCGATCGACGGCCCCGGCGGTTCCGGAAAATCGACGCTTGCTGAGGAGTTGGCCGCTGCTACGGGTGCGGCGATTGTGCATGGCGACGATCTTTACCGCGTCATGGATCCCGATGAGCGCGCGGTGCTTTCACCGGAAGAGGCGCATCGGCTCAACTTTGAGTGGGAGCGCTGGCGTGACCAGATTTTGCAGCCGCTTTCTCGCGGCGTCACCGCCCGCTACCAGATCTACGACTGGGAACGAAACGCACTCGCCGATTGGCGGCGAGTCGAGGCGCGCGGCATTATCTTGATCGAAGGTGTCACGTCCTGCCGGGCGGAGCTGTGGGACTACTACGATGCCAGGATCTACGTGGATACACCACGTGAGCTCTGCCTGATCCGACTCCGCGATCGTGGCCACGGCTGGCCGGAAGAGCAGCTTCAGCGCTGGGCTGCGGCCGAGGCGTGGTACGAGGAAAATGTGCGGGACATGGACAGCTTCGATTTCATCTGCTGCGGTCAGTCCGGCAGGATTCTTCGCCGACCGTAGGCTGTCGCACTGCTTACTTCGCCAGCACACGCTCGTCGCCGACGCGCCGCGTCACGCCAGTTGCATCGAGCTTCTCTGCGAGGGGCACTACGTATTTCCGCGACGAGTTCAACAGTGTGCGCAGATCCGCGACTTTCAGCCCACCGCGCGAGCGAATTACCTCCGTGACCGTGGTTACCAGCTCTTCCCAGCGCTGCGCGTGCAGCCAGATGCCGTTCGCCACACGGCAGAGTTGCCCCCGGGTCACCGCCAGTTCGATCAGCTCACGCACACGCCGTGCGTTTCGCGGGGTACGACATGTCAGCGCATCTTCGCCCGGCGGTTGAAACGCGCCCGCGTGAAACTCATCGAGAATCGTCTCTAGCAGCTGCTGATCTTCCTTACCGAGTGCGCCCGCGTGTCCGACCGGCACCACCCGCCCATCGAGCAGCGCGACACGGTCTTCCCGGATCAGCCAATCCGACAACGCGGAACGATGCCGATCCGGACACGCCCGGGGCATCCAGTTCACCCACTCGCTACGCGCGATGCCCGGAGTTCGTGGGTTCGCGGCCAGCCACCCGGTCAATCGTTGCGCGAGCTCTTCGCTGAGCGCGTCGAGTTGTCCACGATGCACGAGTAACCGCTGTCCGCCGCTTTCCAGCGCAACCACCAGCCCTTTGTCGAGCAGGCTGCGCACGAGCCGAGCAGCTTCGTCGGCGTCGCGTAGACCGGCCTCGCTGGACAGCAGTGCATCGCTCACCACGCCCCATCCGTCGTTGCGTATGACTTCTTCCAGGCGCGCGCGCGGCGATCCTTCCCGCAGCGTCTCCAGACCTTCGAGATGCGGCGGATACCGACGTGTCCAGCGTCGCCCACGTGGTCGCAGAATCCTCCCGCCACCCAGCGTCTGCGTCGCAGCTTCGTCGCGGAGCACGAAACGTTGGTGCCAGGTCGCGACCACGGGTTCGGCCGTTTGAATTTGAGCGAACACGCGCCGCACATTCCGCTCCTCCGGCCGTTCGAGCAACTGCAATTCCGCCAGTACGTCCATTGTGCCCATGTGCAGCCGCAGGCGCAGGTTCTGGCGCGTGTGCTTCCCTGGCATCCGCACGCGCTCGATCCACACGTCCAGGCGCGTCGACGGTGTAAGGTACCCCGGCGTGGCGAGTTCGTCGCCGCGTTGCACGTCGTCCTTTCCGACGGCGGCGAGGTTCGCGGCCAGCCGCATGCGACCGTCGGATGATGTGCGATCGTCATTGTGCGTCTGCAAGTCGCGCACGCGCACACGCTGGCCGGCGGGCCAGAGCTCGACTTCCGCATCGCGCTCAAGCGCACCGTGTGCGACCGAGCCCGTGACCACTGTGCCGCGTCCAGTGACCACGAACGATCGGTCGACGGGCATGCGAAACCAGCCGTATGGCGGCCGCGCCCGGACCAAATCGGTCGCGACGCCGGCGATGGCCTGGCGCAGTTCGTCCAGACCGCGACCGGTCTCGGCGGAAGTACGGACGACCGCGACGGACGTCAGTTCCAGCGTGTCCAGGAACTCCCGCACCTCGGCTTCGACCGCGTCGGCCCATTCGTCATCGACGAGGTCCATCTTGGTCAGCGTGACGATGCAGCGCTCGACACCCAGTAGCGCTAGCACTTCCGCGTGCTCCCGCGTCTGCGGCATCACCGAGTCGTCGGCGGCGACCACGAGCAGCGCGAGATCAACGCCGGTCGCTCCCGCTACCATGTTGTGAATGAAACGCTCGTGTCCGGGGACATCTACGAATGAAACGTCACATTCGCCGATGCGCGCGTGTGCGAAGCCCAGATCGATCGTCATGCCACGCGATTTTTCCTCCGGCAGACGATCGGGGTGCGTTCCGGTCAGAGCGTCGACGAGACGGCTCTTTCCATGGTCGATATGACCGGCGGTGCCCAGCACGATGGTCGGAGCATCAGTCATGGTGGACGAAATTCTAGGTTGCGTCGCGACGGGGCGACAGAGCGGCAGATCGTGTGCACGGCTGTCGCTTGGTCCGTCCGAGAATCGAATCGATGTAGGGGAAAACACGGATATCCGGACTGGCGGCGATCAGCGTACAATCAACCCCGGCTACGGGGGTGCCATCGGTGCCGGCACCGGCCCGTCAAGCTGGGGGGACTTGGCGGGTCGCCAATACGTGGGGGGGCAGGGTGGGGGGCTGCGCAGACATCATCAACAATCGCGGGCCGCGAGCTCGATGCGTAACCGTTCCCGGACTGCGTGCGCGTAACAAAAAAGCCCAAGTGGGGGGCCGACAGGCCGGGGGGGAAACCTGTACGTGCCGCGCGCCACTTGAGCAATGGATATTATACGTCCAACTTACCTGATGGCAACATGATTCTAGCATAATTCTGCGACACCCCTGGGTTCCCGTTGGCATATGATCCCGCAGTCGTTACAACGCGACGGCGCGGTCGGCCGATGGGATCAGTGTTTGACGGGCCCGCGCCACCCGACGGATCCGGGTCGACGGTCATCGGGCCGTACTCTCCACCCACGTAAGGTTGTTTTGCATTGGTGCGACTCGCGGCTATCTCACCCGCTCTCATCTTGCTCGCCGACGCCGGTTACGTCCAAGGCTGGATGCAGGACGCGTTTTATCCGGTGTTGCTCGGTATTCTCGTCATTGCCAGTCTTGGCGTCCCGATCCCAGAAGATATTCCGTTGATCGCGGCCGGTGTGCTGCTGAAGACGCATCCCGGCATCGCGTCGTGGACCGGCACAATGATCGTGGCCCTGATCGGCATCATGAGCGGCGACCTGGTGCTTTATACGCTCGGACGATGGTGGGGACCGGGTGTCGTCGAGCATCGCTTCGTGCGCCGACTGCTGACCCGGCAGCGCTTTCTGAAGATGTCGGCCAAATTTCATCAGCACGGGATCTGGATGGTGTTCTTTGGCCGCTTCTTTCTTGGAATACGAGCTGCGATGTGCCTGACCGCGGGTGCGACGCATTATCCCTATCCGCGATTCTTTCTTGCCGACTGCGCAGGCGCGATTCTGTCGATCCCGCTTTTCGTCGTGCTGGGCTATCTCTTCGCCGGCATGCTGCCGACACTTCGGGCCTACATGAAGGGTGTGCAGTTGATCATCCTGGTGGTGATCGTTGTCGCGGTCGCCGGAATCGTGGCGTACATGTGGTGGCGTCGCCGCCGGGCTGCACGGTCGGCGCGGGCGGTCACGGAAGACGCGGCGAGCATTCGCTTGCCGAGCGGCGCCGACGCCAACACGCGCCCCGGCGCGTAGCCGCCGGCCGATCACGCTAGGCCGAGTTCGTTCCGAGCATGAATAAACAGCCGACGGACGGTCGTCAGTGATTGCGGAATGACCTTCGTATCGCTGAGCACGGCCATGTAGTTGGTGTCGCCGCCCCAGCGCGGGACGACGTGTTGGTGCAGGTGCTCCGGAAGCCCGGCACCGGCGCAGTGCCCCAGGTTCATGCCAATATTGAATCCCTGTGCATTCAGCGCGCGCTGGAGGATGCGCTTCGCATCGCGCGTGCGCTGCATGATCTCCAGCAAAGTCTCTTCCGAAAGATCCTCGGGTTCGCCTTGATGTACGTTCGGTGCGACGAGTACGTGCCCGCTGCTGTACGGCCAGCGGTTCAGCAGGCAGATTGTGTGTTCGCCGCGCCAGACGACCAGGTTCTGCTCGTCCTGGTCGGGGTGGTCCCACGCCGCGCAGATGAAACAGCGTGCGTGTTCCCCGGTTTCGAGGCCGGCGATGTACTCCATCCGCCAGGGAGCCCAGAGACTGTTTCGAAACTCACCCATATCGGTCTTTCTCCAGCGGGCGACGGTCGTGCCGCAGCACTGCGTTTACGGTCGGGGTTCACCAGCGCGTGCGCCGATGCTCTTGAGCACGCGGACCTGCCGCATCGCACGGTAGGTGGCACCGTTCGGCAGGGCAACTCGAACTGCCAGCGTATAGTCGCCGGGGTGCAGAACGGTTCGCTGTCCGTTCACGCCGTGGCCAATCACCTCATCGTTGAGCGTCCACGTGAAGCTGCCTCTGCGGTACCAGTCCGAGGGACATTCCGCAGAATACACCAGCAGCAGTGGCTCGAAACCCACAGTCGATGAGACGCTGACCGCCAGCGGTGACGAACTGGACAGTTGCTCCGTCACGGGCTTCGGTGTCGGTTCCTGACGGCGCGTCGTGATGCGCGGTAACGAACGCTCCCGGCTCTCGAGGCCGGTTGCCGGCGGAGCACCGTTTGCGCTCGCCGGCGTTGCCGCGCCGATCGGACGCTGAATCGGTTCCATCTTACCGGCCAGCAGGGCCAGCCCGGTTGCGTTGCCTTCGATGGCTTGGCGGCGTGCCAATGCCGCCGCTGACGAGCTGGGTGTAACGCCGGCGGCGCGCGCGAAGAAATCGGCCGCGACATCCGGCGTGCGCTCGTGCCCGAGGCGGCGGATGCGCACCCACGCGAAGTTCTTGTAGCCGTTCGACTCATACCACTCGATGGCTTCCTGCGATTCCTTCTCGCAGATCGCGAAATCGTTCTGCGTGCGCAGGATGAGGACGGGATGATAGCGCGATGCTGCAACTTTGTGGTCATCGAGCACGCGCGCGGTGAAGTTCGACTGCCGCACCGCCAGGCAGGAGAAGACGTCGGGGTGCTGATTGAGCATGTAGTGGGCCATGTATCCGCCGGACGACCAGCTCGTCGACAGGACGTTCTTGCGGTCGGCGTGCGTCGTGCGGAACACGTGCTCGACGATGGCGAGGATCGTCTCTTCGTCCCGGAGGAACGCCTTGTTGCGACTCCGCAAGGGAAATTCACCCAGAATGCTGAACGCATGCTGAATCGGCGCGATCACGATGTAGCCGTAACGATCGGCTTCCTGCTGCCACTCGCGGGCTTGTGCACTGGCGACATCGAACGGCTGCATGCCGTGAAAGGAGACGACCAGCGGCCAGCGCCGCGCCGAGCGGGCAGAGGCATCGCCGTGTACATAATCCGTCGGTAGGTACAGGTAGTAGCCGCGACGCGTCGTGGGCTCGACCAGCCGCTCCATACGCCCGCCGCCGCGCGGCTGCGGCACGACACACCCGGTGGAGATCACTACGATTAACAGTAGGGCGAGCGTGCCCAATTTTCGGACCGTCCGGAAGAGCGACGCGGTCGTAGCCGGGCGGCGGGGGCGCATTGTGAGTCGATCCAAGACGGCTCTCCACGAGGCGACAGGCCGCGTGGCCAACCGCCGAGATTCAGGAATTATCGGGATCCGACGTCGGCACGTTGAATCAACGACGGTTGCCCGGCAGTCCACGCGCCGTTGCGGGTCGGAGTACTCGCTCATAGTCTAGCGGACGCGTGCGCTGCTTCAACGATGCCCAGCGGTGGAAAGCGTCTGACTTGGTCGGAGTTACGCCATGGCTACGCTCGTTCACGATACGACCGTGATTGCAACCGTCCAGGGGCGTGCGTGCGTGCTGCACCATTACTCGTTCGCGTTCGCTGACGGACGGATCGCAGAGCTGGGGCCGGCGACTGGGTTTGAGACGCGTTTGGATGAGCCGTGGGATACAGTGATTCACGCCGAGCATTTGCTCGTGTCCCCCGGCTTCGTCAATACCCACCACCACCTGTACCAGGCGATCACGCGCTGCCTGCCGAGTGTGCAGAATGAGCGGCTATTCGCATGGCTGCGCGGCCTGTATCCGCATTGGCGCACGCTCGACTATCGCGCGGTCAACGTCGCCGCGAAGGTGAGCATCGCCGAGCTGCTGCTCAGCGGCTGCACAACTACCAGCGATCATCATTACATGTTCCCGCCCCGCCGAGACGTCCAACTCGAGGCGGTGCTGGACGCCGCCACGGAGCTGGGGATTCGCATCCACCTCTGCCGCGGCAGTATGACGTTGGGCGCCGGCGCCGGTGGCTTACCCCCTGATGATTGCGTTGAGCAGGATACCGACGTTGTCGCCGATTGTGTGCGCGTGCTGGATGCATATCACGATCCGTACCCGTTCGCTCTGCGGCGCATTGATCTGGCTCCGTGTTCGCCGTTCAACGTCTCGCGTGAACTCATGCGTGACACGCGTGCGCTAGCGCGCGAGCGTGGTGTGCTGCTCCACACACACTTGGCGGAAACACTCGATGAAGAACGCTTTTGCGTGGAGCGGTACGGCTGCCGGCCGGTGCAGTTTCTGGCGGACCTGGACTGGCTGGGGCCGGATGTGTACCTGGCGCACTGCGTACACCTCTCACCGGCGGAAATCACCCAACTCGCGGACACAAACACCGGCGTGAGCCACAATCCCACATCGAATCTGCGGCTCGCCAGTAGTATCGCACCAGCCACGGACCTCTGCGCGGCAGGTGTACGCGTTGGTCTTGGTGTGGACGGGGCGAGCAGCAACGACGGCGGCAGCATCCTCGCGGCAGCGAAGGTGGCATTACTCAGCGCCCGGCACCGCATGGCTGAGTCTCTCGATAAGCCGGCCCCGGAGTTGCCCACGCCGCAGTTCGCGTTCGACCTTGCGACGAGCGGTGGCGCCGCGTGCCTCGGTCGTGCCGAGCTCGGGCATCTCAGCGTCGGAGCCGCCGCAGATTTCGCGATGTTCCCGGTCGATGACATTGCGCTGGCAGGCGCCGTGGCGCACGATCCGTTGGCGGCGCTCGTATTGTGCGACGCGCCCCGGCCCGACCGCGTCTATGTTGCCGGACGCGAGGTCGTGCGCGATGGTCGCCTGACCATGGTCGATGAGCACGCCCTGGCAAACGAGCTCAACACGCTCGTGCGCGAGCGCTTCGCGTAGCGATACTGCAGCGCCGCAATAACACGCAGCAATTATGGGAATATCGTTGACTTCGCGCGCGGTGTCGGCGTATCGTTCATCCGCTCGGCCGGGCACACCCCGATCTGCATATCCACCGCTGCCCGGGCAGTGCCGATGAAAACACGTGACGCCGACACGGAGGTTCCTGCGCATGTGTCCCCGCAACAATCGGACGTTTCGCGCATATCGGTCTTTTTTTGTGATCATGGTGGCGAGCAGCGCGCCGTTCGTTACTGCTGACGTGTTGTACGTCGACGATGATGCCGCGCTGGGCGGAGACGGCACGACCTGGAACAATGCCTACCGCTACCTGCAGGATGCGCTGACCGCCGCAAATCCTGACGACGAGATCCGCGTCGCCGGCGGCGAGTACCGCCCGGACCAGGACGAAAGCGGCTTGGTCACCCCCGGTTTGCGTACCGCAGCGTTCGACCTTCCCACAAACGTGACGATCCACGGCGGCTACGCCGGCTTGGCTGATCCCGACGACCCTGATCACCGCGATACCGCTGCTTTCGTAACAACGCTGAACGGCGACCTGGCCGGCGATGACGAAGTGAACTTCGCGAACCGCAGCGACAATAGCCTGCATGTGATCGTTGTTGGTGCGGATGTAGTCGGCTGCGTGCTCGACGGGCTGACGATTCGTGGCGGTAACGCCGACGCTTTCTCGCCGCCGAATGACAGCGGCGGCGCGATCTACATCGACGGTGGTGCGTTCACACTGAATAATGTGCAGGTTGTCGACAATCAGTGCCTCGACGGTGTCGGCGGCGCCATCGCGGTCGAGTCCGGCGACGTCACGATCACGAACTCAAGCGTGTCTTACAACTGCGTCGCGGTGGATCTGCCCAGCGGCGGCGGCGGTGGCGGACTGGCGGCCAACCTCTCGACCGTGGTGATCGAGGGCAGCGCGTTCAGCGACAACGTCGTTAGCGGCGACGGCCGGCGCGGCGGCGCCATACTCTGTACCGACGCCATCGTAACCGTCGACGACACGTCGTTCGTCGCAAACCGCACGCCGGGCGATTCCGTCAGCGGCGGCGCGCTGGCGCTCGTCGACTGCACGTCGCTGATCACGGACAGCTCATTCGACGACAACGAATGCTGGGATCGTGGGGCGGCAATCGCACTTAACGGTGGGGCTGCGGTCCTGTCCGGCGGCACTTTCTCCGGCAACATCGCGACTTCGACTTACGGCGGCGGCGCGGGCATCTCCGCGTTCAACGCGCTGCTCGACGTGGAGGACACGACGTTTCTGCTGGAGACCACCGTGTTCGGTGTCGGTGCCGGCTTGGACGCGTTCGGCGGCTCGACAGTGAGCATTGATAATTGCGCGTTCGAGGAATGCGAGTCGATCGATGCACACGGCGGGGCGGTCGCGCTTGAGGCGTCTGATGCAGTCGTGGCACGCTCCTCCTTCTTTGCCAACCGTGCCTATCGCAACGGCGGCGCGCTGCACTGTGACGCGGCAGAGATCATCAACTGCACGTTCTTCCTGAACACCGTCCCTGACGACGCTCCGCTGTTCGATCGGGGAGGCGGTGTTTACACCACGGGCGAGACCCTTATTGCGGGCAGCATGTTCTGCGGCAACGGCGGCGGGGCCGTACGCGCGACCGGCTCGACCACGATCGCCAACTCGACGCTCGTCGCGAATGTGTCCGTGGGCGAAGCCGGTGCCGGCGTCTATGCGACCACCGACGCTACGATCACCAATTCCATTCTGTGGGGTAATGAAGATGTCAGCGGCGTAACCGAGGGGGCGCAGGTCACCGGTGACGATGTCACCGTGGACTACTGCGCGGTTCAGGGACTGACGCGTACGCAGTTGGGCGTGGGAAACACCGGGCTCGATCCGCTCTTCCTGGACCCTCTCGGCCCGGACGGCGATCCGAACTCTATCGACGACAACAACTACCGTCTGGCTCCGGGTTCGCCGTGCATCGACAGTGCGTCGAACAGCGCCGTGCCGGCCGATCTCGCCGATCTCGACGGCGACCTGGACGCGCTCGAAGCGCACCCACTGGACCTGGATGGTCTCCCGAGGTTCCGCCTGGACATCGACACGCCCGACAGTGGCAGCGGCACAGCGCCGCTCGTGGACATGGGGGCCTATGAGTATCAGCCGCCGCGCTGCGCGGGCGATGCCAATTGCGACGGCGTGATCGACTTCAGGGACATCAACCCGTTCATTGACGCGTTGATGGGCGGCGTCTACTGCGACGGGACGGGAGCGAACGCGGACATGACTGCGGACGACCCGCTGCTCATCGACGCAGCCGACATCAACCCGTTCGTCGACATACTGATCTGGAATGCTACGCCGGTGCCATGTCAGTGAGCCGGATGCCGGCGTCGCCCGCCTCTGTCACGCGTCCGATGATCGCCGCACACAGCGCGCCGACGTCGCGTAAGTGACGCTGTAACTCGGCCGCCTGATCGGGGGGCACACTGAACAGCAATCCGCCGGAGGTCTGCGCATCCATGAGTGCACCGGCCAGCGCGGTCTCAACCTCCGCGTCTACGGATAGCTGTTCGCCCAGAAAAGCAGCGGTCGCCTTGTGCGTGCGCGTGAGGACACCCTCGCGGGCGAACTCGAGCGTGCGCGGGATCAGCGGCACCTCTCGCGCCCACAGCTCGATCGCGACGTCGCTGCCCACCGCCATCTCGAAAGCGTGCCCGACCAGCCCGAATCCGGTGACGTCGGTGCAGGCATTGACCGACACCTGCCGTCCGGCATCGCATCCCGGCCGATTCAGGCTGCGCATGACGGTGATGGCTTCATGGAGCTCAGCTTCGGGTAATTTGCCCGCCTTGGCCGCACTCGTCAGCACCCCCGATCCGATCGGCTTCGTCAGCACGAGCACGTCGCCGGGTCGCGCGCCCGCGTTCGTCCAAACCTGATCCGGGTGCATGCGGCCGGTCACTGCGAGGCCGTATTTGATCTCGCTGTCGCGAACGCTGTGGCCGCCGACGATCGTGGCTCCGGCCTCGCGCACCGCATCGGCGCCGCCGCGCAGAATCTCGACAAGGATTTCGACCGGCAGGTCTTTGTCCGGAAAGCCGACGAGGTTCAGGGCCGTGAGTGGCTCGCCGCCCATCGCGTACACGTCGCTCAATGCGTTGGCCGCCGCGATCCGGCCGAATTCGTACGGATCATCCACCAGCGGCGGGAAAAAATCGGTCGTCTGCACGAGCGCCAGATCGGGCGCAATGCGAAACACGCCCGCGTCGTCGAGCGTGTCCGTTCCGACGAGCAGGTCCGGGTGTTTCGGAGGTTCCAACTGACGCAGCACCTGCGCCATGCCGTCTTGCGGCAGCTTGCCGGCTCACCCGGCGCAGGAGGCATAGTCGGTCAGGCGGATCTTGCGAGCGGGCGTCATTCGATCACGCTCCCTGAAAACGCGTTACATCTTGCCCCGGCGACGCGATTGGACGACGATCGGCGTCATGGCCGGGCAGACACTTTCTGAAATTCGCCAGTTGCTGGCCGCCGCGAATCTCGCGCCACGGCACCGCTTCGGGCAGAACTTTCTCATCGACCTGAATCTTATGCGAAAGATCGTCGCCGCGGCAGACCTGCAAGCAGACGACGTGGTGCTTGAGGTTGGGCCCGGCACCGGATCGTTGACAGAGTTGTTGTTGGCATCCGGTGCACGCGTTGTAGCGGTGGAGGTGGATCGTGGCCTGCACGCGCTGCTGTGCGACCGGCTTGGTGATGAGGAGCGCCTGACACTACTGCTGACGGACGTGCTTTCCGGGCAGAACAGCATCGCACCGGCCGTGCTCAGGACACTGCAGGGGCAGCAACGCGGATCGGCAGGATACCACAAGCTGGTCGCGAACTTGCCGTACCAGGTGGCGTCGCCCCTGCTCGTCGAGCTGCTCGTCGGCACGCCGCGGCTGGAACGCCTGGTCTGCACCATTCAGAAGGAAGTGGCGGATCGGCTGACCGCACCGTCGAACACGTCGGCTTACGGACCGCTATCGGTCATCGTGCAGACGCTGGCGCGGATCAGCGTACTGGACGTGATCCCGCCGACGGCCTTCTGGCCCGCGCCAAAGGTGGATTCCGCATCGGTCGCGCTATACCCGTTCGCCGAGGGCGACGTTCCGGTGGACGATGTGCCGGGCTTTCTGGCGTTTGTGCATCGCGGCTTCGGGCAACGCCGAAAGATGCTCCGGCGTTTCCTGCGCGAGGTCGGTATTGATGAAGGGACCGCGGCGCAGCTCGGCATCGAACCTAATCAGCGTCCGGTGGAGCTTGCGCCAGCGGACTGGCAGCGTTTGTTTCGCCTGCGGTAGCCGTGTCACGCGATAAGATGTGTCGGCTCAGGTGATGCCGGACGAAGCGCGGATTGGTGGCGTCGGTGTGTCCGCCGTTGTAGCCGAAGCGCTCGAAATCGGGGCGCCAGCGGATGTTCACGACCCGCGTCGAGCCCTCCGGCACGGCCAGTCCTGCTGCGCCCGCGCCCTCGGCGCCGAGCTTCCCGTCAATCGTGCCGAACGGCAGCATGAACGTGGTCAGCACCACGTCGTTCGGCGAGTAGTAGTTGTAAATCTTGCCCTTCACACGTTCGAGCGCTGTGCTCACGTCGTAATCGCGGCTGAGACTCGACGACAGCAGCACAACGTTCTCGACTTGGTAGTCGGGATTCAGATCCTCGAGCGCCCAAATCGCCACCCCCGTGCCGGCGGACAGCCCGATGATGTTGACCTCGCCGTCGGGGAACTTGTCTTTGTACTCTTCGATGTAGCGGGCCAGACGCGTGCCGGCCAATCGCGCGTTCACACGCACGGCTTGGTCGATCGCGGGGTTGAGCGAGAAAGTCCAGGTAACGCTGGCAACCTGCCCTTTGTAGCCGGCCTTCTCCAGGCCAGCCCGTACACCGCCATCGCCCAGGTCGACGTTGCCTGCGCCGGGACAATAGAACGTGATGCCGTGTTGCGCTTGTTCCCCGAAGTCGATCGCGCAGCCAGTCACCAGTAACAGGAGTGGTACTACGCTAGCGAGTCGAATCATCCGTGTCATGTTCAAGCCTGGATCTTCCTTAAGCCCGGCGGCGTTCCTCAATCGCGGGCTTCTCCGGCGTTGGCCCGAAAGCCCGGAATGCGAATGTTCTCCTGCGGCTTCTCATCCGGGTGGACCGCAAATACCTCGACGCGCGCGATGTCATCGAACGGGACCACGATGACGTACGCGCCCACCTGATAGTTTTCGTCCACCGGCGTGCACTCAAAAGCCAGCGCGCTGCTCGTGCCGACGTCGGCGATCTCGCGCATCTCGTAGCTCAGTCCGTCCTTGAGATAGAGGATGATACGCGTTTCCAACTCATCCATGTACTTACGGGCATCCGTGTCGCCGTTCCGGCCCCGGTTCTTGCGGATGTCCGGGAAGGTCTTGGCGGCGCAGCGCAGCTTGGCTTCCTCAACCTGCCGCGTGAGTCCGGATCCGTGAAACCAGTCGTAGTTGAACATGCAGGTGCTCCGTAACCGCTTGAGCCTGTTGATTCGACCAGACGAAGCTGGTGCCGGTGAGCGCGTCCCGGGTATCATCGGCGCAAATGACGCCAGAGGCGACAACCAACCGCATCAAGGCTATCGCGCGGTCCGCCGGGTTCGACCTCGTCGGGGTGGCGCGCGCCGGACCGCTGGACCGAGCGGCGTATTATAGGGACTGGCTCGCGAAGGGCTATGCCGGGGAGATGACGTATCTGCGTCGAAACGTCCACATCCGCGCCGACCCGCGTGAACTGCTCCCGGGAGCGCGTTCGGTAATCGTCGGTGGGGTGATCTACGGCCGCGAGGACTGCTACAGGCCGCAGTCGGCAGGCTCATCCCGACCGCCAGTGCCGTCTGGCATCATCGCTCAGTATGCGCGTGGGGAGGACTATCACGTCGTCTTACGGGACATGTTCGAGCAGATTCTGCGCACCGCACGGGGCGAGCTCGATGTGGAATTCGATGCGCGCGTTTGCGTCGACACGGCACCGGTGCTCGAACGCGAACTGGCCGTTGCCGCCGGTCTGGGTTGGTTCGGGAAGAACACGTGTCTGCTGAATTCTGCGGTGGGTTCGTACGTGCTGCTGGGCGAGTTGGTCACGACGTTGGAACTCGTGCCGGATGAACCCGTCATCGAACGCTGCGCGCAGTGTACCCGGTGCATTGACGCTTGTCCGACCGGGGCACTGATCGGACCGCGCGAGCTCGACACACGCCGGTGCATCGCGTACCTGACCATCGAACACCGTGGCTCGATTGAACCCACAAAATACGCGTCAATCGGAGAACGGCTCTTCGGCTGCGACATTTGTCAGCAGGTGTGCCCATACAACGCACGTGCCCCGAAGGTGCGCAATGCGCGCTTGCGTGCTGATCGATGCGGTGCCCACGTACCGCTGGAGTCGTTGGTCACGTTGCGAAGTTCGGCCCATCGTCGCCTGACGAAGGGGACTGCTTTACGGCGCGCGAAGGCGGCGATGTGGCGTCGCAATGCGGTGATCGTCTTGGGAAACGTCACTACGTCGCGCGCGGATCTCGCGCGGCTGGTTTCGGTGGTGGGAGAGGAGGACGATCCGGCAGTCTCAACAGCGCTGTCCAGACTGCGACAGAAATCGTCGCGTTAATGCGGCTCACCAACCTGCGTACAGGGACTGCGGTGTTACCTATGGTGCAGCCTGGGGCGGTTCTGTAATGGTGCTGCGTGGCAGCTATTTTCGGACGCGTCGCGTGACTTAGATCGAATAGTCCTATAATATTAATCTCTAGGTGGCGATAGAGCGTGGTTCGCCAAAGTCAAGCCGCCACTCTTTGCAAATTATTCGCTTGACATCGGCCTTAAAAATGGCGTAGAATCCTCTTCAACTGTGAGGAGTTGGCCAGGAGCGACGCACCATCCCGTTTATCGCCCCTGGTTCGTGAGGAGAAGAGAAGGCATCATTTTTCTGAGACATATCCGGCCGTGAGCTAGGAGAACATGGAAGGAGGGCCTTGGGATGAGTCGTAATTTGACGGTTGTTGGACTCTGCTTGTTGGCCAGCGTGGCCATTGCTCACGCAGATGTCAGCGACGTTGTGTTCCGCGTCGATGCATCAAACGGCACCGGTGCCGGCTTCATCGAGATCACCGAGGATCAGGGCGAGTGGCTGCCCGACGGTGATGACATGAAATACATCTGGGTGCTGGAACAGCCCATGGACATCGTCGACCCGGTCAGTCGCTCAGTCATTGCGACGCTCATTCCGGGTTCAGGCGGCGACGCAACCGGCGTGGAGATCCAGCAGGATCCGGTCGTTAATCTGGGCTTCGCTGTTCAGGCCGGTGCGGCCGACACGATGTTCAGCTTCTCGTCCGCCAAGCTGACCTTCCCGAGCATTGCGAGTGCGGAAGGGCGCGCCCAGGCAGCGTTTAACCTGACGGACAGCGACGGCAGTGGTCCGGATCCCGGAAACGGCGTGTACGCTACGCTGACCGGTCAGTTCCCCGCTGGTGACGCGTATCGGGCGCAGTACAACGGCTTCCCCGTTGGCACAACCTTCCAGGAGATGATCCAGCCTTATAGCGCGGACTTCTTCAGCAGCGCGCCGAGCAACGAGGAGCACCCGAACGGTGGCGGCTTCATCCCGATCCCGGGTGTCGTGACCGACATGAGTGCCCAGATCAGCTTTGAGCTGTCGGCGTTCGACCTCGCCAGTGGCACGACCACGTTCGAGGTCATCCCTGAGCCCGCGGCTCTGGCGCTGTTCGCAGTTGCCGGGCTGCTGCTCCGCCGTCGCTAAGCGACGAGCGACTTGAACGGCCGATAATTGCAGATGCATCCAGCGGAGCCGCTGAGAAGCGGCTCCGCTTTTTCTTTTTGGGACTATCCCGTCGGGACGAAAACACTATCGCCGTGCGTCCGGAAAGATGCGCAATTGAAATGTTCCTGCGCGGATTTCTTGCTTGACATGACTGTGACATTCGATTACACCTAGGGATAAGCAGGCGGCTGGTGTGAGGAACCAGCCGTTCGTGAGGAGAGGAGTGATGAGCGAATCTCCCCCCTAGGGAGAGGGAATAAGGAAGAGGAGAGGGCCTAGCATGAGAACCCGTCAAGTATCAATCGCTGCCGCTGCGCTGGTTGGCGCGCTGTTGCTCGCCAGTCCTGCGCTCGCCGTGAACACGATTTCGAACGAGGTGTTCACTGCCACCGTTTCGAACGACACCGGCACCGGCACGTTCACGGCTACGGTTGGCGATCTGACGCCCGGCGTGCTGCCCAACTCATGGGAGTGGGAGCCTATCACGCCGATCGAGATTTACGACCCCGGCAATCTGTTTGAGCCGGTGGCCACGTTGGACGATGTGCTGCTGACGCTCGTGTTCGGTGAGTACACACGCATCGGCCTGACGTTCCAAGTCGCAGCCGGAATGTCAGACACCGAGTTTGATTTCGACTTAGCGACACTATCGTTCTCGACCATGCCGGCAGTCGAGGCGGCCGCGCGTGCGACAGCTTCGATCGGGACGACGGATGCCAATGGTGATGGTAGCGCTCGCTTCGAAGAGCTGCCCCCGGGCAGCGGCGACGGTATCTTCCGCACGTATCTGAACCCGGATCCGGGTCCGCCGCAGTTGTTTGCGAATCTGATCTCCTTCGCGGACATTAACGGTCCGGGAAGCGGCTCGGCGTTCCAGAACATCCCCGCATCGGGATTTCAGCCGGTCGGTACGGCCATCAGTAGTATCAATGCCGGTTTAGACTTCTGGTTGACCGAAGGTGACACAGGCAGCGGTACCACAAACTTCATCGTCACCCCGGAGCCTACGAGTTTGCTCTTGCTGGGTCTGGCGGGCGTGCTCATCCGTCGTCGTTAGGCACAGGACGACGTCAAAGAATGTGAGGAGCTGCACGTTGTGTGGCTGCTAGAAATCTTCGGGGTCGAGTGGCAAGTACCGCTCGGCCCCGTGTGCGTGTAACACACGAAGCTTCGCGTGGCTCGTGGTTGGCGGGGATAGCAAGCGGAACCAGGGCTACTTTGGGCTTGCGGTGTGACGGATCTGTCTCGCCGGCAGCGGGTTGGGTATCTGCCCGGTGGCTTGGCAAGGACGCGAGAGGGCCCTGGAATGCGACAGCAGTGTGGAATGCTCGCGACGGGCGTGTCTTTGGTTGCGGTCGCCTTGCTCAGCGGCTCGCCCGAGGTCTGCTGGGCGGAGGAGTCAGAGAGGGGCCGCGCTGGTATCGGAACGGCACCGCTTACCCTATTCAGCAGCACGCCGCACTTTGCAAACATCGTCGAGCTGCCCGACGAGTACACCATCGTAACGATCACGGATGTTGAGGTCGGCGACCTGAACGGCGACGGCCGACCAGATCTCGCCGTACTCTGGTTCGCGAGCCACCAGTCCGGTCCGACGGCACACATGCGACGGCTCACATTGCTGTATAGCGACGGCACCGAGTTTCGCCGGGGGCCAGAGTTCGACCTATACGAATACGATCCGGATGATCCCTTCGAGGCGATCTTCTTTAACGGGACGTCGGAATTATGTCTGGGCGACTTCGATGGTGACGGCGATTTGGACATGGCGGCCGCCGCTTTTTACGGGGATGAGCTCTACTTCATTGAGAACGCTGACGAGGGGTTTACGACGCACCTGCGGTTCCCGTTCGGTATCAACTCCTCGGCCACGTTTCTGACCCCGCCGGAGATGCTGGCGGTCGACCTGACGGGTGACGGTCGAGATGAGCTCGTCGTCGTGAGCGATCCGATTGTTCACATCAACGCCGAGGTGATCCACTTCTGGACGACGGACTCGGATGTTGAGTTCATGTATCGGCCGATGTGGGAGCCGAACCCGGCCGACGTGTTGTTCGTGCAATGGACACGTGCGATCGGCGCTGCAGATTTTGATGGTGACGGAATAGCGGATTTGTGCCTGACGGGCTCAGTCAACCCGCCCGCTGAGGACGATCCGGTCCTCTCGATCTGGTACGGCTTGGAACCACAGTCGCAGGGATTCCAGGTGTACAACGCGTTTCCTGATTTCCTCTGTTCCGACGTCGTTGCCTTCGACTTCGGACATCCCTGCGGGCCGGGCGTGGCTCTGGTCAATCTCGACGGCACGGTAGTCCAGTACTGGGCCGGGATGTGCGGACCGGACGTGGGATTGGAGCCCGTCGCGGATGTGTGGGGATTTCCGGGGTCACCGGATCGCGGTATGACCGGCGTCGCTGGTGATGTGGATGGCGACGGCGACGCTGACTTGATCACGAAGCAAAAGCGTGGTGACGTGTACGACCCGCGCCAGATCGACGTCGTGCTGGCCAGTAATAACGGCAGCGACTGGACGCGCTTGGAACCGGCACCGTTCGACACCATCGGCCTCTCAAATTTCTATGCCGCCCCGCACTTGCGGCCGCGCAATCTTGCTGTTGCGGATGTGTTCGGCAACGTGCTACCAGAGGTGATCAGCGGCTTTGAGGCGCGCGAGATCGAGCAGCCCGACGGCTCTGTCACGCTTTCGCTCGACGTGGTGTATTGGATGAACAGCACGGTCGGCGACGTCGATCGCGACGGCGACACGGACATCGCCGACCAGGGCCTGCTGGAACTTGCCCTCGGTACGTGCCAGGGTGTCGTGCCCGATCGCCTGCTGGGGCTGGGCAATCGCATCGCGGAGTACAATCCCGACGCGGATCTCGACAAGGACGGCTGTGTGAACAGCTTCGATCTGGCTGTTCTCGAAGCGGACCTTGGTGCCCGTTGCTGTGTGCCCGACCAGTACGTCGGCGACTGCAACTGTGACGGAATCATCGACCTCATGGACGTGAACCCGTTTGTTGTCGCGCTGGAGGGAGTGGGTGAGTACTACGCCCTCGCGCCGTACTGCAACTGGCTCAACGCGGACGCCAATCTCGATGGAACGGTCAATTTCTCCGACGTCAACGCGTTCATCGATCTCCTGAAGTAGCTGAATGGATCACTTCGAACGCGTGTCTGTGTCCTGCACGCTCAGATCCCCCTCCCCATTAAAGAAGCGGAGCTGGTGCCGCTCGAATGCATCCTTCTGAAACTCCGGATCGATCGGGATGGGATAATCACCGCTGAAGCACGCGTCGCAGAAGTGGTTGTTTGCGGTGCGTGCGGCGGCGAGCATGCCATCCCGCGACAGGTACGCCAGCGAGTCAACCTCGAGATAGCGAGCGATCTCCTCGACCGAGCGCTGGTGTGCGACCAACTCTTCGCGATTCGGAAAATCGATGCCGTAATAGCACGCGTGTCGAATCGGTGGGCTGGCCACGCGCAGGTGGATTTCGCGTGCCCCAGCGGTGCGCAGCGAATTCATCTTAGCACGCGTCGTTGTACCCCGCACGACCGAGTCTTCTACAACCACGAGACGCTTGCCCTTCACGCTGCCGGGAATCGCGTTCAGCTTCAGTCGAACGGTCAGGTCGCGGATCGACTGCGTCGGCTGGATAAAGCTGCGCCCGATGTAGTGGTTGGTCGTGAAGCCCCGTCCGATTGGGATGCCTGATTCTTCGTGATAGCCCAGCGCGGCGCAGCGGGCGCAGTTGGGCACGGCGACCACGAGATCGCCCTCGGGCACTGGTGCCTCGCGCGCCAGCGCCCGGCCCATCTCCTTGCGCACTAGGTGAACGTTGTCACCGAACACGTTACTGGACGGGTCGGCGAAGTATACATGCTCGAAGACACAGTGCGCGGGGCGGCACTGCTCAGCCTCGACAAAGCGTCGTGATGAGAGCTCGCCGGTCGCAGAGAGCGTGACTATTTCGCCCGGGGCCACATCCCGCACGTAGTCCGCATCGATGATGTCCAGGGCGCACGTCTCGCTAGCGACGACCCAGGCACCGCCGAGCTTGCCCAGGCACAGTGGCCGGTTGCCGGACGGATCGCGCACGGCCTCGATGCGATCGGGATACAGCAGCAGCAGGCTGTACGAACCGCAGATCTCGCGCAGCACCGACGCCAGCGAGTCGGGTTTGTGGGCGTAGTGCTTGTCGGTCAGCATGTGCAGGATGACTTCCGTATCCGAAGTCGAAGTGAAGATATGGCCGTGTTCCTCGTAGTCGTGGCGCAAGCTGGCCGCATTTACCAGGTTGCCGTTGTGGCAGATCGCGACTTGGCCGATCGAAGCCGTCACGAGCAGCGGTTGTGCGTTCTCGTCCCGGCAGGAGCCGGTCGTTGAATAGCGCACGTGCCCGATCGCACACGGATTCTTGAGCTGCTGCAGGTCTTCCGCGCGGATCGCGTCCGTCACCAGCCCGAGGCCCGCCCGGCGGATGACGTGCTCGCCGTCGACAGAGCAGATCCCCGCCGATTCCTGCCCGCGGTGTTGCTGGGCATAGAGTCCCAAGTAGGTGAGCTGTGCTGCATCGGGGTGGTTCGCGATGGCGAACAGGCCGCAGTAATGTCTGATTTCGGCTAGCGACAAGTCGGATGCTCCCGGGAGGGTACTGCAAAGCGCGTGCTCCGGCAAAGCGCGCAGTGTAGCACACAATCGAGAATCCGTTGAGACCACGCCGGGGACCGTTGTAGCATTGACCGCGAGGCCGTGGTCCCGATAATGACGGCCGGTATTCTCATCTGTGTTAATCGAGTGTCTTTGGTGCGGTCTGCGGACAATGAACCACGCGGGGGGCTGGGCGGCCTGTGCTGTCTAGCCGGCTGGGTCGGCGCTCTGGTCGTTGCGTTGCTGGCCGCGGGCCCGGCCACCGCATCGGCTGAACCGCAGTACGACCTCACGGACGAGCCGCTGCTCGCGACGACGATCAGCAGTGCCGACGTCACGCTCCGCGGCCGCTACGTACGACAGTGGACCGATGAGCAGGGGGCGCTCGTCCTCCATTTCAGCACCGACTTTCACGCCGAGCAGGGCACACGCTGGATGTCAGCCGATCAGGCTTTGGTCTGGATCGGGCCCGGCCGGGACGCTGAGACGGGTGAGAAGTACTACCAACTGACTATCTACCTATCGGGCAATGCCCAGGTCCGCGAGCCGGGCGGGACGCTCACCGTCGATAGTGTCCTGCTCGTACGTGGTCTGAGGACGCGTGGACGCGTCGTGAAGCTCCAGGACGCCGGCGTGAGCGAGGACCTGAGCGAGGCGCCGTTGTACCGGGAGGCGCTGCGGGCCCGTATGCGTGCTGACGGCGGCGTGGCCGAACCTGAGGTCCCTGCGACGGAAGAGCCACCGCCGGGCGAGCTCGTACCGCAGGTCTCGCGGCCTTCGCTTGCACCGGCGGACGACCGGCGCCCGCGTCGTGCCATCCGTTACCGCCTGCCGACGGTCGAGCCGGCGACCGGCCCGGACGGCGTGCCGATGTTCGTAGCAACCGGCGGCGTTTATCTCTCGCAGGCCGGTAGCGCCGATGCCGCCGCCCTGGAGATTCGCGCGGACAGCGCGGTCGTCTTTCCTGCCGGTGAAGGCGCGACGGGTCTGCTGGGCGGCGACGAAGCCACGGACGACGAACCACAAGCCGATGAGGCTGAGACGAGCGACGAGCGCCGCCTGTTTGTTCCGCCGCCCGTGGAGGGCGCAGACGATAGCATCGAGCCGCCGGCTGAAGCGGGCGGTTTCGGCGTCAGTGGTGTGGGCGACCGGATTCGCGCCGTGTATCTCGAAGGCGACGTCGTTCTGTCCCTGGGTTCACGGTTCGTGCGTGCCGAGCGGCTCTACTACGACTTCGAGCAGGACCGCGCCCTGATCCTCGATGCCGTCTTCCGGGCCGAGATTCCGCAGCGCGACGTCCCGCTGTACATCCGCGCCGATGAGATTCGGCAGCTCTCAGCGCGCGAGTTCGCCGCCCGCAACGCCAAGGTCACCACCAGCGAGTTCTACACGCCGCACTATCACATCGGGGCCGATCGAGTCGTGTTGCGCGACATCACGGTGCGCGACACGGAGGGCCGCGCGACCGGTCCGATCGGTGCGAATTACGAGCTTACGAACACCACGCTCAACGTCGGCAACGTGCCGATCCTCTGGTGGCCGTACAGCGAGGGCACGTTCGAAACGACCGAGACGCTGCTGCGCCGTCTGCGCACCGGATACAGCAGCGATCGCGGGGCTGAGCTGGAAACGGCGTGGTACCTGTTCAGCCTGCTGGGCAAGCGCCCGCCACCGGGCTTCGACGCGACGCTGAATCTCGACTTCTACTCCGACCGCGGCCCCGGCACGGGCATCGACGTCGATTACGAGCGCGAGAAGTTCTACGGCCTGTTCCGCGGATATGTGTTGTACGACGACGGTGAGGACACACTCGGTCCGTTGCGGCGGGCCGAGGAGGAGCCCTCGACTCATACGCGCGGCCGTGTGCTCTGGCGGCATCGCCATTACCTGCCGCGCGACTGGGAGGCGACGGTCGAGCTGTCCTACGTGAGCGATCCGTACTACCTCGAAGAGTGGCGCGAGTCGGAGTGGTTTGAGGGCAAGGAGCAGGAGACGCTGATCCACCTCAAGCGCGCCCGCGACACTGAGGCGATCACGTTCCTTTCCAACTGGCGGCTGCTCGATTTCACTACGCAGACCGAGCACCTGCCCGAGCTCGCCTATCGCCGCATCGGCGACACGTTCGGTAGTCCGTTCGTCTTCTATCACGAGTCACGCGTTGGCATGGTGCGATACCGTCCGGACGATCGACGCCTGTGGGATCGCCGGCCGTTCAGCAACGACGGCTATTCCGATCTGACCTTCCGCGGCGATCTGCGCGAGGAAGTCGAGCTGCCCCTGAAGCTCGGCGTAGGGAACGTCGTTCCGTTTGCAACGTTCCGCGGCACGTACTGGGATGGCCAGCCGCGCGATGATGGCGGTCTGTGGCGGGGCATGGGCATCTACGGCCTGCGTGCCGCGACCAGCCTGAGCCGCGTCTACGAAGAGGTCGAGTCCGGATTGCTCGATATTCACCGCATCCGGCATATTGTGCGGCCGGAGTTCGCCGGGTGGTGGGGCCACAGCAATACACGCAGCGAACAGATCACGCCGTTTGACTATGGCATCGAGACGATCGATGCGTTCTACGGCTTCCGGGCGGCGTTGAACCAGATCTGGCAGACCAAGCGCGGGGCCGAAGACGCTCGCCGGACGGTCGATCTGCTCACGCTCAACCTCGAAGTCGGCATCTTCGGTAACACCGATGGCCGCGGCGACCAGTCCACGGGCTATGCGAACCCGTTCCGGCCTGAGAACAGTCGCACACGCAACTACTTCGGTGGCGACCTGGCCTACCGTCTGAGCGACACGACCAGCCTGCTGTACGACTTCAACATCGACCTAAACGACTGGTCCTACGATCGACACAACCTCGCGCTGGCGATCGAGCGCAGCCCGCGGCTCGCGTACGTCTTCGGCACGCGCTACGTCGGCGACATCGACATGAACCTGATCGGCGGCGGCTGGAACTACAAGCTCAACGAAAAGCACATCACGTCCACGCGCGCCTGGTTCGACATCGACGGCGGCGAGGTGGGCGAAGTCTCGGTCGCGTACATTCGCCGCCTGCCGCGCTGGTATGTCGGGCTCAACTTCGAGTACGACAACATCGACGACGACTTCACCGTCTCGGTTTCGATCTGGCCCGAGGGCATCCCCGAGTGGACACTCGGCTCGCGGCGCTACACCGGGCTGGCGCGGTCTACGGGCATAAGACCCTAAGAAACGCCGAAACGTCCAAACGCCGAAACGCCGAAACTCAAAGCCCAAAGTCGAAAGCCCAAAGCCCAAGATTCGGAGCCCCGGGCAACGTTGCCCATTCTCGCACCGGCTTCAGCCGTTATCGGTCTGCCTGACCCGTTTCGCAGCGTTACGGGGCGCCTGGCATCCAGGTTGCTACCTGTCTGGTCGATAGTCGCGTTGGGGCGCTTGGTTGCGCCCTCGGTCTGCACACTCGTTCCCTCTGGAGGAACGCCGTGAGTAGTATTGGTGTCGGCGTCGGCCTGATTTCGGGCCTGGATTATCAGAGCATCGTCGATCAGCTCATCGCAATTGACGGCGCCCCGCGCGACCTGCTCGTTGCCCGGATGGGCAATATCGACGCGCAATCAACGGCGTACCTGGACATTTCTGCGCGGATCACCGCGCTGCTGACCCGCATCAACGTGCTGGGCAGTGCCGACAGCTTCCGAGCCTCCACGGCCACCTCATCCCTGCCCGACGTGCTCGCCGCCAGCAGTAGCACCGGCGCCACGCCCGGGACCTACAACTTCGTCGTCCGCGCCTTGGCCGCGACGCACCAGGCAGTCAGTCGCGGTTTCGTCGATCGCGCCACACCGGTGGGTGCCGGATCGCTGACAATCGAGTCCGCCGCGGCACGCGTAGACATCTCAACGAAGCTCGACGAGTTGAACGGCTACGCCGGCGTGCAGCGCGGCGCGTTCAAGATCACCGATGCCGATGGGAACGAGGCCGAGATCAATCTGGCTGACGCCCTGACGCTCGGCGAGGTGCTGGACAAGATCAACGAGGCCGGCATCGCCGTGGAGGCCACCGTCCGCGACAGCCGGATCGTGCTCACCGACACCTCCGATGGCGGAACCGGCCGCATCCGCATCGAAGAGCTCGGCGGTCAGGCCGCGGTGGGGCTGGGCTTCGGCCCGGGTTACCTCTACGACACCGACGGCGACGGCGAACTGGCCGGCACAAACCTGATGTACCTGTCCGCGTCCTCGCCGCTGACCGCGCTGAACGACGGGCTGGGCTTGCGCTCGTCCATCGCCGGTGGCGATTTCTCGATCAAAATCGGACAGACCGACATCGACGTCGACCTCAGCGAAGCGCTCAAGCCCAGTACGCGACTCGATCGCCTGAATCACGGCGAGGGCGTGCGGCTCGGAACGGTGAAGATCACCTCGCGCGACGGGACGCAGGCGACTGTTGACCTGTCCAACGCGCGCACAATCGAGGACGTGCAGAACGCGCTGCGCGGCGCGTTCGACGATGAGCGCATCAGCGTAGTGCTGTCCGGCAGCCGACTCGTTGTGACAGACTCGGCCGAGCCGCCGAGCGAAGAGCAGACCTACGATTTCTCGATTGTGGACATCGACGGGCACAGCGCCAGCGACCTGGGTATCGAACGTGCGGTGACCACGAACAAGGTCGATGGCCACGACATCCTGCACATGGACACGCTGGGCGACGTCCTGACGGCGATCAACTTCGCCGCCGGCAATGAGGGCAGCGACAAGGAGCCGCTCGTCGTAGCGTCGCTGCGGGCCGACGGACAGGGCATCGTGCTGGAAGGGCGGGGTGACGGCGCCATAATGATCACTGCCGGCACCAGCACACGCTCGCATGCACTCGCGGATCTCGGGTTGGCTGAGGGCACGTACGTCGACATCGGCGGCGGAGCGTATGCTGAGGGCAACCGCATCGTCGGCGGACTCGACACGGTGCTGCTGAAGACGCTCAACGGCGGCGCGGGCTTCACGGGCGGCACGATCCGCATCGACGGCGGCGGCGGGGCCGTGGACGTCGACCTCTCCGCGGCGGAGACGCTGAGCGACGTCGTCAACCTGATCGGCGACGCTGTGCAGAACGCCGGTCTGACGCTCGACGTCGGCTACGACAGCACCGGCACGCGCATCGAGCTATACAACCTCGACGACGGCGAGTCACCGATCACCATCAGCGACGTGGACGGCGACTTTGCCGAGGCTACCGGATTGGCGCAGACCGCGGGCCGCGTCCGCAGTGACAACCTGCAACGCCGCTATGTCAACGAGAACACGCAGCTTTCCGATCTTAACGGCGGGCGGGGTATCGCACTGGGCAAGTTCACCGTGACGAACTCGCAGGGTGTGTCGAAAACGATCGACCTCTCGATCGGCAGCATCGAGACCGTTCAAGACGTGATCAACGAATTCACCGCGCTGAACATCGGCGTAACGGCGCGCGTCAACGATACCGGCGACGGCCTGCTGATCGTCGACGAGAACGGCGGTGGGGGCAGTCTGACCATCGAGGACGAAGCCGGCTCGACCGCCAGTGATCTTAATATCGCAGGGGCGGCCGACGCTGACACCATCGATGGATCGCTTGAGTTCACAATCGAGATCAGCGGCAGCGACACGCTGGAGACGCTGGCCGAGCGGATCGGCGAAGAGACGACGCTCGCCACGGGTACGCTGCTGAATGACGGAACCGGCGTCGCACCGTATCGCTTGAGCATCAGCTCACGCGTCAGTGGGTCGGCTGGCGAGCTGATCATCGACGGCTTCGACAGCAACCTGGGCATCAGCACGCTGACCCGCGCCCAGGACGCGCGAATACTCTACGGCAGCAGCGCCACCAGTGGCGTGCTGCTCACGAGCGCCTCCAACACGTTCGACAGCGTGATCGACGGCCTCACGCTCAACGCCACGAGCGTCTCGGACGAAGTGGTCAGCGTCACCATCGATCAGGACATTGACACGCTGGTCGAGACCATGCAGGGACTCGTCGAGGACTACAACAGCGTCATCGATCGCATCGACGAACTGACCGCGTACGACGAAGAGACCGAGACTGCCGCCATTTTGCTCGGCGACACAACCATGCAGATCATCGAGTCGCGGCTGTTCCGCATGTTCTCCGGCTCGACGACGGCGAGCGGACAGTACAACCGACTCTCCGAGGTCGGCCTGAAGTACACCACGGGTACTAAGCTCACGTTCGACGAGGAGAAGTTCCGCGCTGCGTATGCGGCCAATCCTGATGCGGTGACCGACTACTTCACCAACGAAGAGTACGGCGTCGCGCACGCGATTGAGGAGGAGCTCAAGCGCATTACGGATTCCGACGGCCTGATCGACCGCGAGACGAATACGCTCGGCAAGCAGAAGGACCTGCTCCAGGACCGGGTCGACAACATGAATGAGTTGCTGGAGAGCAAGCGCGCACGGCTGATGGCCCAGTTTCAGGCCATGGAATCCGCACTGGCGCTGATGCAGTCGCAGCAGTCGGCCCTCTCGACGCTGGCGTCACTTGTGCCGAGCACGGGCACGGCATCGCTGATCTGATCGTGGTCCCGCTGCGCTAAGACGATTAGCCGACCACCGGTCCCTACTAAGCCACGGCTGGTCTCAGGACGATACAGAAACCATGAGTAATTCAGACGGTGCCACCCAGGCCTATCTCCGCAACACGGTCATGACCGCCACGCCGGAGCAATTGCAGCTCATGCTCTATGACGGAGCGATCCGGTTCACCCTCCGCGGGCGTGAGGCCATCGAGGCCGGCGACCGCGAGGTGCAATTTGAGTCGCTGGATCGCGCCCAGCGCATCGTGCTGGAGCTCGCCAACGGGGTTAACCGCGATGTGAACCCGGAACTGGCGGACCAGATGCTCGCCCTGTACGACTTCGTCTACCGGCGGCTGGTCGACGCCAACCTCGAAGGGAGCATCACCGCTATCGATGAAGCCGTACGGATTCTGCGCCATCAGCGTGAGACGTGGGTGCTCCTGCTGAACAAGCTCCAGCAACACGCGGCGAGCGGTTCTGAGAGACCTCCGACGGCGCCGACGCCTGTATCTGCACACGCAGCCGATGCGACCACGGAAGAGTGTTCGTCCTTCGTCGCTGAGGGCTGAGTAGGCCGGGGGACACGGTTTCGGACGCGGACCGCAGCACTTGGCCGCGATATCCGACGGTCGTGTGGCCCGGAGAGGTCGACAGGGGGCGGTAGGGCATGTATATTCCCGACCCAACAAGCGTTAGGCGTAGTCGTCCGGGAGGACTGACAGGATGTCAGACACCTGCAACGTAGCCCTGTTGGGACTGAAGTTTATGGGACGGGCGCACAGCAACGCCTATCTCAAGGCATCTCGGTTCTTCAACCTCCCGAAACGTCCCGTCATGCACACGATCGTCGGGCGGGATTTGATCGCGCTGGCACCATTTGCAGATCGCTGGGGCTGGAAGAACTACAGCACCACCTGGAAGGACGTGGTCAAGAGCACGGAAGTTGATCTCGTCGATGTCAGTACGCCCAACTACATGCACGCCGAGCAGGCGCTCGCGGCGTTATCTGCCGGTAAACACGTGGCTTGTGAAAAGCCGCTCGCCCACACGCTGAAAGAGGCCCGGCAGATGAAGAATGCCGCTGTGCGTTCCCGCCGGTCGAAGACGTTCGTGTGGTTCATATTTCGGCGGTGTCCGGCTGTGGCCTTCGCGCAGAAACTGGTTCAGGATGGTCGACTGGGCCGCATCTACCACCTGCGGGCATCTTACTTGCAGGACTGGGGCGGACCCGAGACACCGTTGGGTTGGCGTTTCCAGAAGAAGTATGCCGGCAGCGGCGCCCACGGCGATCTGAACGCCCACATCGTCGACTTGGCCCGGTTCATTACCGGACAGGAGATTACGGAGGTGACGGGTGCGATCGCCGAGACGTTCATTCCCGAGCGAATCGTGCCGCCCACGCCGACGAAACGCGGCCTGCCCCCCGCACGGGCCCGCAAGCAGAAGGGCAAGAGCGACGTGGACGACGCGGTGCTGTTCCTCGCCCGTTTTAAGGATGGAACAGTCGGCTCGTTCGAGTCAACGCGCGTGGCAATGGGTGACCAGAACGCGCTCCGCTTCGAGGTCAACGGCGAGCTGGGCTCGCTGCGGTTCGATCTCGAGGACATGAACGTCCTGTGGTTCCACGAGGCGACCGACGACCGCGGAACGGTGGGCTGGCGGCGGATCATGTGTACTACGGCAGGGGAGCACCCCTACGCCGGTGCGTGGTGGCCCGACGCGCACATCATCGGATACGAGCACACGTACGTGAACATGGTGGCGGACATCATGGCAGAGCTCGGCGGCGAGGAGCCGCTTGTGCCGTTGCCGACCTTCGCCGACGCGTACGAGGTGCATCGCGTTCTGGAGGCGGCACTGCTGGCGGCCAAGCACCGCGCGGCAGTAAAGGTCAACGAAATCAAATAACTTATCGCGGGGCATCGCGTGGGGGCTGTCTTGTGCGAGCAGGTTGAATCACGGTTAGTTACGCGAGCGAACGCTGGGGATTCAGTCGCCCTGCAATTGCTGATAATGCGATACCATTCCAGGTTGATGACGGTAGTCGGCCGCGCGGCGGCACCTGCATTGCGGCACCGCGTCGAGCCGGAAGATGTGCTCCAGCAGGCGTACGTTGCGGCATTCGAGAGCTTTCAGTCGTGCGATTTTCCGACGCCCGCGGCGTTCTTTGCATGGCTGAAGACCATCGCGCTGTCTCGACTGCGTGACGCCGAACGGAAGTGGCGCACGGCGAAACGCGACGCGCAACGGCTCCTGGCAGCGCCCGATGGCATGACAGAAACCTATCCTGGACTGCTCAGTCGCGTGCTGGCTCCAGATTCAACACCCAGCGTGCGCGTTTCCCGCGAGGAAGCGATCGCCGCGGTAATGTCGAGCCTCGCGCGTCTGACGACCGATCAACGCGAGGTCGTCACGCGCAGGTTCTTGCACGGACAGGCGGTTGCCGACGTCGCTAAGGGGTTGGGGAAGACAGAGGCGGCGGTCCACATGCTCTGCCACCGCGGATTGACCGCCTTGCGAGGTCATCTCACAACGCTCACACGAGCAATTCAGCGTGCGTACTGATCGGCCTGCACACCACCGAACTGCGCCAATTGCGAAAATTCCCGATGAGCCTCGTTAAGTCCGCGCGCGGAAAGCGTTCTCATGAGTAGAGGGTGAGCGAGGTTCTCCGTCGCCGCCTTCGGCCCGGGGTGCCGACCAAGCCGGTTGGGCGGCATGGCTGACGCCGTAATCGTTCGCGACCCGGTCGGGTTGTAGTGTGGGTGACACATCGGTGACGCGCGTCGCTGCCATGACTCTACTGAGGAGAGCGGGGCAGGCTGCTCAGCCGGTTTGGGGCGGGGGGCCGAGGTTGCGTTCGTAATCACTCGCGCGCGACGGGACCGCCTCCGGCGAGCACACACCAGCGCGCACGCCAGTCTTCCAAGCCCACGTCGGATTGTTCCAGCATCGATCGAACGAAGGAGATCGGCCGGAGATCGCGATCCAGAATCAGATACCCGGAACCGTGCTCGCGGTCACCACGCCAGATGTGCGCGGAAAACCATGGACCATTGCTGTCTTCGGCCGCATAACTGGCCCGTTGGATACTGGCAATCCACGCCAACTCGTCGGCTGTCGGTGCGATCCACGGTTCGGCTTCGCTGGTCCGGCGCCGTGCGACGAGTAACGGGGGTGCATCCAGGAACGCATACGCGTACGGCTGAATCGGTTCGAGGTCAGCAAATCTCGCCGTTCGCGGAGGGCCAAAGCCATTCATGCTGACGGGGTCCAGCACAGCCACAATGGACACCACGTCGTACGTTGTAGACCGCGCGGCATCTCCGGACTCGGAATGTGCGAAACCGTCGAGCTTGTTATTGAGCCCAGTGACGACAATCGCGGCGCGGCCCGCGCCAAAGAAGTCCGGTACCAGAAGCGGCTCAGATAACTCGCCGGCGTGCCAGAAAGTCGCCGTGATCGATTGGGTGCGTGGGTCGATGATGCTGAGCCGTGTGGGGTATTCGCACTCGTCCTTCGCTACTGCCAGGATCTCATCGCCTGGTGCGCCGTCCAGGTCGGCTGCAATCACTGCTGTACATTTCCAGATTGTCGGCGGCCCACAGTCAGGCCATTGGCGGTCACTCGACAGGTTCATTTGCCACAACGGGGTGCCGGCCTGATCGTAGACACGTAGCGAACATGCGTCGTTCGGCGCGGACACTCCAACGGCGACGCAACTTGTTTGCGGAGTCGCGCGTACCAGAGCGGCGCAGTTCGTATTACCTTCATGCGCATCGAGGCAACGAACGACGACGGGTTCGTTGCTCGTGCCGCGTTGCCCAAGCACGCGATCGCGGCCCTGAGAGTCAGCCCACACCGCGGTAAGTTGATTGGATTCGGCTTCGACGGTGCGCCAGAGGGTGATCACGCAACGCTCCACAACGACGGCGAGCATGATCAGCGCGAGGCCCGCGAAAAGCAGCCGTGCCCGCCGCCGCGCGCGCTCCGGCAGACCGAAATGCGTACCGCGGTCGAGTGCGGCGAGGACGTCATGCGCCGTCGCAAAGCGATCCTCGGGCCGCTTGGCCAACAGTCGCAGGGCGATTCGTGAAAGCAGCCGATCAGCGTCAGCATGCAACTCGCGCGGTGGTTGCGGCGGCTCGTGCAGGATGCGCTGGATTGTCGTGGTTGCGTCTTCTGTCGCAAACGGCGTTCGCCCGCTGAGCATCTCGTACAACACGACGCCGGCGGAATAAAGGTCTGTGCGATGATCGATCGACTCGTCGCCACGTGCCTGCTCGGGACTCATGTAATCGGGCGTGCCTAGAACGGTGTTGTCCATTGTCAGACGCGTTTGTGAAGTGCGCATCCGCGCCAATCCGAAGTCGGCGATCTTCGCCTTCACGCAGTCAGTTGACGGTTCATCGGCACGCTTCTCCAGCAGAATGTTTGCCGACTTGATGTCTCGGTGTACGAGACCGGCGTCGTGGGCAGCGCCGAGCCCGAGCAGGATCTGTCGGAAAATCGTGGTTGCCAGTCCCGCTGATAACCGCCCCTCGTTACGAATCAGGTCAGCGAGACTTCTGCCAGGCACGTATTCCATTGCGATGAAGTGGACGCCTCGCTCTTTACCGATTGCGTATACCGTCACAATGTTGGGGTGGTTGAGCGCCCCGGCAGAGCGGGCCTCCCGGGTGAAACGAGCGATAGCGTGCTCGTCGTCCGCTAATTCCGGACGGAGGATCTTCAACGCCACCACGCGGCCCAGCGCGTCATCGTGAGCCTTAAGCACGAGCCCTACGCCCCCGCGGCCGAGCGCCTCCATGATCCCGAACGGCCCGAGGCGGGCCTGGTATGCGGGATCATCGGACTGCTGCAACAAGCCCTGAGTGATGAGCGCTTCAACGCGCTGCGTGGCCGGGCGCAGGTCACTCAACATGCTGCAGTGCGCTCGCAGCTCATCGACCAGGTCGGGGTGCCGTGCGTACAACTCCTGTTCAAAGGCTACCTCGCCCGCGCCGCGCCGATCGAGGAACGCGTTGAGGGCGCGCCCGATCCGTTCGGCCCGAGCGTTATCGGAGTCGTGCGTTTCGGGTTGCACGTGAAATCGCCTCGCCAATTTGCTGTATACCTGAGCGGCGCAACCAGCAACTCAGGGTCAGTATACCGGCGCATGATGGATTGCTCTCTGCGTCGGCGCGACTATGCTACGCTCGCTCGTTCGCGGTTCGACGCCGTTCACGTCCGACGGAACGCTGCCAAGGCCAGGAGATCACGGTTATGAGTGCAGAATCATCACGGCAGCCGGCAGCACCGAAGGCGAATCGTGCGGCGTACAACACCCGCGCGATGTACACGCCTTGGAGCCTGCTCCGATTTGGTATCGCCGGCGCGCTGATGGGGATTGCGAATCTGATTCCCGGGGTCTCGGGCGGCACCATGGTCCTGGCCATGGGCGTGTACCAGGAGTTCATCGACAGCGTAGCGGACATAACGGCGTTTCGCTTTCGTCCGGCACGGCTGGTGTTCCTGGCGGTGTTGGGCACGTGCGCCATCGGCGCGATCGTCGGATTGGCTGGTGTGATTTTGTACCTGCTGTTCCATCACGCGATCGCGATGTACTCACTGTTCATCGGCCTGACGCTCGGCGGCGCGCCACTGCTCCTGAGAGCTTTGCGGCCGATCCGAGCTGACGTCGTAATCGCCGCCCTGTGTGGTTTCGGGCTGATGGTCGGGGTGCTGTTTCTGCGGCAAGGAGCAGGTTTCCCACACAACCCGGGTATGGACGTTGTTTCAGGGCTGGTCGGCGCGACGACCATGGTTCTACCCGGCGTGTCGGGCTCGTACATGCTGTTGGTCATGGATCAATACGAGCGTGTGGTCGGTGCCGTAAAGGATCGGACTGTGGGGATCATCGTGCCGGTGGCGTTGGGGGGCATAATCGGCATTATCGGATTATCCAACCTTCTCAAGGTGTTTCTGCACAGATTTCCGCGGTCAACGTTGGGCGTGCTGCTCGGCATCCTCGTCGGTTCCGTCGCCGGGTTGTGGCCGTTCGGCATGGCGCCCAACGAGAAGTCCGCCGAACGCCGCTCGGCTGCCGAGCTGCGCGATTTCGCGGAACGCTGGGAACTGCCAGGTGTGGCCAAGGCCCCGGACGAGGAACTGCCGGTGCTAATCGTTGAACGCTGGGACGAGCGCGGTCGATCGTCGTTCCATCTCGCTGGCGTTGCTTCAGCCATCGTGTTCTGTGTTGCGGGTTTTTGCGGCACGTACGCGATGAGTCGGGTGGGTGGGCGACGCGCAAAGGTTGCCGCCGACGCCACCGGTTGTGGAGTGCATCGTTGTTCCAGTTGAGCGCTCCCCGTAATCGAGGCTGCGACGCCGTTTTTTTTATAGGACGATAATGCGGCCGCGCGGCAGCGCCACGACGCGTCTGGGCATCACAAACTGGACTGATGGGACCCGATTGCCGATTCTCCTTGCGTGATATCCTGCCGCGTTGTTCGCCGGGATGGCGCACGGTCTGTTCCGACGCGGCGGCACATTGGCGCACAGCCTCCAGATGGCCCCCTTATCAGGCAAAGGGGTTGACTTTGATCTTCGCCACGGCGAGAATAACTGATGAGGAGAAGAAGCGAGGCTTACAGAGCGCTTTTGGATGGACCACCTCTCGTTGGATGGCTGAAGTAGGCCCTAGCTCCTCCGACATGACGTACAGCCAACGCACGCCCATTCGAGCGAGCTGCTCGTGGGGGTGCGTGATGCCCGATATCCGTCGGGCCCAAGCGTCATAGTCGCAAAGGACGCGATGAAGCGACGTATGCAAGTCCGAATCTGTCGAAACTGTTGTAGTGATCTCCGGGCGTCGTGTACGTCCGGCTACGGTAGCTTCATATTCTCATTCTCATCTGTCGAACCGCTGGGGGGCATACTCACTTCCAACCATCGCACGGTTGCATGCATAACAAGTCGAAAAGCGTGCTCCAGTGAAGTCCCCGCGATACGGATGGTGCGGGACCCGGCTGGAGCGTAGGTTTTGGGTAACGGGAGTTGCAGCGAGAAAGCTGCCATTTGGAAGGAGAACAGGCGACCATGAAAACAAAAGCACTGTGTATTTTGTGTACCGTGCTCGTCGGCGGATTCGCATTCGCTGACCAGCAGCCGACGGCTGCCCGCGACGTGGCCGTCGCGCAGCAGACGACGGTAGCGGCCGATGCCGCTATGAACGGCGCGACCCGTGCGTTCGTCGAGCAAGGTCCGGCGACGACGGGCGATGCGCTGCGTGGCCGCGCCGGTTCGGATTGCCCCGCGGGCTATTTGGCCGGTCAGAATGAGATTGGCAACACGTGGTTCTACACCGATCTCGACGCGGATTTTGGCACCGGTGCAACCGGCCGTGTCCGTTGCGAGGACTTCCCCCCGCCGGATGGCTGGAACATTCTGGCGCCGGTCGGCATCGTGTCGTGGCACGGCACGTACATCGATGGGGATGCCAACGGCTGTGAGAAGCCGCACGAATTCCGCATCGAGTTCTATGCCGATGATCCCGGCAATCCGGGCAATCCGGCTGCGACCGCTCCGTCTTACAGCGAGGTCGGTGTCCCGCAGTCCGTGACCGCGGTTGCACAGATTAACTTCGGCGGCACGATTCTGGCGACAGACTACGAGTTTACCCGCGTTCTGGACTCGGCGGTCAGCATGTCGTCGGGTTACTTCTCGATTGCTTCGACAGCCGTCTTGGACGATTGCTGGCACCTCTGGGGCCCCTCGGGCGCGCCGGAGAGTAACGCCACGCGTTGGCAGTGGTACGACAGCGACATCCTCGGCACGCTGACCGTGTCGTCGGATCCGGCGCTCGACCTGCGTTACTGCTTCGCCGAGAACAAGGCTGGTGTGTGCTGCGACGACCGCACGACGGTCTGCGTAGATTCGAATGAGTTCATCTGTGGTCTGGCCGGTGGCCGCTTTGCCGCCAGCCCGACGACCTGTTTGACGCTGACGCCGGCGTGCGGTGACGCGACTGGCGCTTGCTGCTATGACGACGGCACCTGTGCCGAGAACCTGACCTACACCGCGTGTGTGGGCGCCAAGGCTACCGGCCCGATCTGGCTTGGTCCGGGCACGACCTGCGACCAGTGCTGCACGATCTACTGCGATCCGGGCGTCGGCGGCTTCACGCCGGAAGGCGAGCCTGTCTGTAGTGACGGCTATAACGACACGTTCAACACCGGTTGCAACGACGCGAACGCCCCGGTGTTCAGCCCGATCACTTGCGACGAGACGATCTGCGGTACGTCGGGCACGTTCCAGGGCGTCACCGGTTGTGTCGGTGACTGCAATTGCAACGGCGTCATCGGCTTCGACGACATCAACCCGTTCGTCGACGCGCTGCTGAGTGCCACGTACTGCGATGGTACCGGCTTCAACGCCGACATCGGTGTCGATGGCTCGGTTGGTTTCGAAGACATCAACCCGTTCGTCGACCTGCTCACGCAGTACACGGTTCCGATCACGTGCCCGGGTCCGCTGACGCCTCCGGGTGGTCAGTTCCGCGACACGGACTGGTTCTCGTACACCGCGGGCGTTCCGACCAGCTTCACCTTCACGGTCGAGGCTGAGTTCGAGGCGTCGATCTTCGTGGTTGGCAACTGCGGTTCGGGTTGCCTGGATCAGTACACGGCCCAGTCGGCCAGCGGCGCTGCCTGCACGCCGGTGACGGTCACGACGCGCTGTCTGCCGGCCGGCGACTACTACTTTGTCGTCACGACGGCGGACTTCGACGGTGTGCAGTGTGGTATGGACTACAAGGCCTACCTGACCTGCAACACGGTCTGTGACGTCTGCTCGATCACCTGCGATCCCAATTCGTTCCCGGATGGCTTCGCCGAGCCGGAGCTGTGCGGCGAGGAAGTCAACCTGGGTTGCAGCGGCGATGCACCGTACCAGTTTACGTCGCTGACGGTCGACCCGAACACGCTGTGCGTCAACGTCTGTGGTTCGCTGTGGGCGCTCGACGGCACGCGTGACCTGGACTACTACACGTTCAACGTGCCGAACGCGACCGAGATCGAGTGGAACCTGAACTCTGAGGTTCCGGCGCTCTCGTCGCCGATCTTCATGCCGGACATCCTGAACCCGGCCACCTGCGACGATAGCTGGTGGTTCCTGGTGGCGGAGTTCGCGCAGTGCACGTACGACCCGAACGCGCCGGTCTTCCAGCGCGTCGCGGCCGGCGACTGGATCCTGTTCGTGTTCCCGGATGACGGCGATCCGATCTTTGACGGTTACCCGTGCTGCCTGGGTCAGAACGAGTACCTGCTGACGATCTGCCTGCCCGAGCCGAACTGCCCGGATCTGCTGGATTGCAGCACCTTCCCGGTCGAGAACCAGGAAGGCGAGCCGCCGTGCTCGGACGGTTACGTCGACACGTACAACTCGGGTTGTGACGGCGACAACAGCGTCGTCGTGGTCCCGAACGCGTTGTGCACGTACAACCCGTTCTGGTTCGTCTGCGGTAATGTCGGCTCCTACCAGACGCCGAGCACGTGGTACGACAGCGACTGGTACGAGGTGACGACGACCGGTCCGGCACTGTGGTGCATCGGTGGTCAGTCCGAGGTTCCGATCGACTACGACATCTACGATGCAGCTCTGGGTTGCGCGGGTGCTCCGCTGTGGTCGGGCTTCTTCGCGGCCTGCGAAGGTGTGCCTGATGAAGACCCGCTGCCGCCGTGGATCCAGGGCGATCCGGTTCCGACGCTGATTCCGGCGGGCACCTACTGGGTCCGCATCGGCCTGGCACCGGGCTTCGACGTTCCGTGCAGTAACCCGGGTGGCAATGAGTACGGCCTGTCGCTCGGCTGCTACACCTGCCCGGAAGCGGCTAACTAAGGCAACGACCGATCCTCAATCGGTCTGACTGAATAAGTATCCCAGCAGGTCGGCGGACAACTCCGCCGGCCTGCTTCTTTTGGGGGACGCTGGGGTGGCGCGACGTTGATCAACTCACGTATGCACGTGTGCGGACCGATAGCATCAATGGCGCTCTATCCGATCCGAAACACTGGGACCGGCGGTCCGTGATTGCTGATGACACGCGACATCAACGCTCAGCCGAACATAGACGATCCCGTCGGCTCCGGCTCTCCACCGTGGTCTCGGGGGCGCAGGTCTATGTGTACCCGTCCCGATCGGCGGCGGCGCGTACTGATCGTGGGTACGCCGCGCGAGGCGGATGATCTGGCCAGGCACATCACGGGCGCCGCGAGCGACCGAGCAGTCCTGATTGGCCGCGTGCGCATAGTCGCAGCACCCGAGCGTCTGGTAAGCGCGAACATCCACGCCGTTCTCGAAGGGAACCGTACACTTCGCATCTGGTCGCCTGACGGGCTTAATGACCGGACGAGCGTGCCGTGCCTTGGCGATGTGGGCGCGCTGAGCGAGACGCTGGTACGTCATGCCGTCGACCTTGTAGTCGTCAGCGAGTCCACGGCTTCGGGAGACAGCGGTGGTGATGTGCTAGCCGCATGCGCCTGGACCGGTCGCGACGTACTCACCGCTGAGTCGTTTCGCGACGAGTACCTGCACGGCGCGATTAGCCCGCAGACCGCGTTAGGCGACGCCGGTTGGCGTACGACAGCACGTGAACGATTGAGCAGGGATGTTGTGAAACGTGCGCTCGACCTGTGCGTCGCGACGATCGGCGTCATGATGTTGGCCCCACTTGCGCTGGCGCGTTTCGCTTTGCGCCGGACCAATGCGATGACGTGCAGACCGACGTCAGCAACCTATGTTGGCTGTCGTGGCCACTTGTTCACCGTGCGCAGTGGACGAACGGGCCCATCGAACGGTGCAACGGGAGACTCCGGGCCGGCAGGCGGCACGTGGGAACGGTTATTGGCTGTGCTAACCGGCGACATGAGTCTCGTTGGCCCGCGGCCGGAGTTGGCGGACGTCGCCGCTCAGTTGGAGCAACTGGTGCCGCACTATCGCTTGCGGCAGATCATTCAGCCGGGGCTGACAGGATGGGCGCAAAGTCGAGGGTATCGTGTCGGTGATGCGGCGGCGGCTGAGCGTGAGTTGTGCGCCGACCTGTACTATATCAAACACCGCTCGCTGGGAATGGACCTGCGGATCATGGCACGGGAAATCCGCCGCTGGTTGCTCCATCGGATCCGCAGCAAGCAGCAGCGCAGCGGTCAGTCGGATTCGTCCTCGGTTTCCGAACGCGTCGCCTGAACGTCATTGTCCGGCGGGGCGGAGTCGGACGCCTGCGCCGCACTTTCGTCGGCCGCGGCGTTCACGTCTTGCTCCTCTTTTTCGCTTACGACCTTGGCGACGGCGACAACGCGATCGCCCTCGTCCACGCGAATCAGGCGAACGCCCTGGGTAGCGCGGCCGATGTCGCGAAGCTGGTCCAGCGACATGCGCATCAGAATCCCCTTCGCCGTGATCAGCATCAGCGAATGATCATCCGTTACGGCCCGCAGCGCGACCACGGGGCCGTTGCGGTCGGTGGTTTTGATGTTGATAACGCCTTTGCCGCCGCGATTGGTCAGGCGGTATTCCTCGACCGGCGTGCGTTTGCCGTAGCCGTTTTCACAGACGGTCAGGATGCTCATGCCCGGGTTGATGACGACCATGTCTACCGTGCGGTCATCGCGGCTGAGATTGATGCCGCGTACGCCGCGGGCCGTGCGGCCCATGGCGCGGACGTTCTCTTCGTTGAAACGGCAAGCCATGCCGAGGTGCGTGCCGAGCACGATCTCGTCTTCGCCGGAGGTCAGGGCGACCTTGATCAGCGAGTCGTCAGGGTCGAGCGTGATAGCGATAATGCCGCTCGGCCGTGGATTGGAGTATGCCGCCAGGGGCGTCTTCTTGACGACACCCTTCTCCGTGGCGAAGAAAACGAACTTCTCCTCGAAAGCTTTGATCGGCAACACGGCCATGTGCCGTTCGTTCGGCTGCATGCTGATGACGTTCGCCAGCGCGCGTCCACGACTCGTGCGTGACAAGCTGGGAATGTCATAGACGCGCAACCAGTACACGCGGCCGCGATTCGTAAAGAACAGCAGGTAGTCGTGCGTGGAGCACACGCGCAGGTGCTCGATGAAGTCACCGTCCTTGTTTTCAGTGCCACGAATGCCGCGTCCGCCGCGACCCTGGCTGCGGTACGTCGCGATCGGCACGCGTTTGATGTAACCCTCGTGCGAGAGCGAAACAATGACGTCTTCACGCGCGATAAGCTGCTCCATGTTCACCGCACCGACTGCCGGACCGATCTCCGTGCGGCGAGGCTGGCCGTACTTTTCCTTGAGTTCGCGCAGGTCCTCGGAAATGATGTCCAGCACGCGCCGTTCGTCGGACAGAATCAGCTCGAAATCGGCGATTTGTTCGACGAGATCGCTGTACTCCCTGGCGAGTTGCTCGATCTCCAGACCGGTCAGACGCCGCAATTGCATCGCCAGGATCGCGTCCGCCTGGGTGCGGGTCAGGTTCTGATCGCTGCCCGACGCCCGTTCTACGAACGCCTCGGGCAGCAGCCGACGCACCGTCGCCTGCTCGCTGAGGCGCAACGTTTTCTCCATCAAACGTACGCGTGCCGTGTCCACATCCGGAGAATGGCGGATGATCTGAATGATCTCATCGATGTCGGCCACCGCCAGGATCAGGCCTTCGAGCACGTGCGCCCGCTGCCGCGCCTTGCGAAGCAGGTACATCGTGCGGCGGCGAATGACCGTCTTGCGATGCTGGGCGAACTGCTCGATGAGCTGCTTGAGCGTCAACGTCTGCGGCGCACGATTCACCAGGACGATGTTCAGCGCGTGCAGCGTGCTCTGTAGTGGTGTGTAGCGCCAAAGCTGGTTGCGGATGACGTGGGCGTTGGCGTCTTTCTTCAGCTCGATGACGAGCCGGACGAGCGACTCGCGTCCAGACTCGTCGCGCACGTCGTCGATGCCCTTGATGGTGCCGTTCTGGATGGCATCGAGCAGGCGCTCTTTGATGGTGGGCAGCAATACGCCGTAGGGGATCTCGTTCACAACCAGCCGTACGCGTCCGGACTTGGTGTCTTCGATCGAAATCTTGCCGCGTACGACGATCGAGCCGCGACCGGTCTCGTACGCGTCGCGCACGCCGTCGGTACCGCATATGACGCCGCCTGTGGGGAAGTCCGGAGCGGGTAAGTGCTGCATCAGTTCGTCGGTGGTAATGCCGGGATTGTCCATGAGCGCGATCGCGGCGTCGCACACCTCGGAGAGATTGTGTGGAAGCAAACGCGTGGCCATACCGACGGCGATGCCTTCTGATCCGTTGACCAGCAGATTGGGAAATTTGCTCGGTAGAACGACAGGCTCTTTGGTCGTGCCGTCGTAGTTTTCCTCGAAGTCGACGGTTTCCTTGTCGATGTCTTCGAGCATCTCCTGCGCCGGGCCGGCCAGGCGCGCCTCGGTGTACCGCATGGCGGCGGGCGGATCGCCGTCGATCGAGCCGAAGTTGCCCTGTGGATCGACGAGCTGGTGACGGACGCTCCACTCCTGGCCCATGCGCACCAGCGTCGGGTAGATGACGCCTTCACCGTGCGGGTGATAGTTTCCGCTGGTGTCGCCGCAGATCTTCGCGCATTTACGGTGCTTCGCATTCGGGCGCAGGTTGAGGTCGTGCATGGCCACGAGGATGCGGCGTTGCGAAGGCTTCAGACCGTCGCGCACGTCGGGCAGGGCGCGCGCCATGATCACACTCATGGCGTATGTCAGGTACGACTCCTGCATCTCCTGCACGATCGGGGTCGGGACGTTCTGACTTTCGGGTGCCTGCACGTCGCTCATAGTCACTCCCCGCACGCGGTCCTCAAGAGGTCGCGTGCAGCGTCGGTTCAAGACAAATACCGGGATACGGCGGCCCGCTGGCTGCCGATTTTGTTGGCGACAATACCGGACGGAATTATACCCCGAAACGGCCCCGTGGAATAGCGCGCAACTTACTTGCCTGGCACGATTTGTCGGCGATTTCATGCCGGATTACCGTCACCCGATCCGACGTGGATCGACAGCGTGGCGGGCCGGTTTCGCTGGCCCCTCGGATCGGGCAGAATATCCCGCGCCGCGCGGCGAATTCCTCCGCGGTTACGCTGCGATTCACCACGAGGATGCCATGGTCCACTTCTGCATATTCGGCGGTCAGGGCGGCACGCTCGATTCCGGGCGGAAGGTCTACCTCACGATCTTCGGTGGCTCGGAAATCCGGCGCCCGCCGTTGGCAGGGAAGCTTGCGGAACGGGGCCACGACAACAACGAATCGGGCGCACGGGCGCAGTGCTTCTTCTTCACGATGTTTGGTGCGACGAACATCAGGTGGCCCACGCTGGCGGAGGAGTTCATCGCCCTGCGCGATGCGCTCCACGGGCACTCGCTGACCTGGGAAAAGTGGGACCGGGCGACTCGCTCTAACAGCGGGTTGTATCAGCCGACGTCGGCATCGCTGACGATTTTCGGTGGGTTTGATCCCGACGAGTTGCCCAGCGAAGACGACGAGCTCGAGGCGCTGTCGTTGCATCGGCACAACGGTTCGATTCCGGAAAACGCCATCGAGCAGCTCATGCTGGCGATCGGGCAGACTGGCGCCCCGCGGCTGGCTGCTGTACGCCAGGCCGTCGTGCTGTCGATAAACGCCGACGGCTAGAGCAAGCACCGGGACGCTTGCTTGTCTGCGTCGCACTGATCGGCCACCATTACGCACAGCATGGTCGATCCCACCACTGTCAATGCTCCCACGTTTGAGTTCTTTGGACGCGATCATCTGACCGCGCTGGCAGCCGTCGCCATCGTAACCACCGCGTGTTCGGTCGTGCTGCGCGTGACGGCGCGTGTGGCTGCGGAACACGTTTGGCGTAGCTACGTCTGTTGGAGCGTCGTCGGGATCATGGTCGCGGCGCACCTCTACGGACAGGTCTACCACCTTCAGCACGGGACCTGGACGCTCGACGAGGGGTTGCCGCTGCACCTGTGCGACATCGGTGTCTACGTCACCGCGGTGGCGCTGCTAGGCGTGGGAACACGGCGAGATCGTCTGCGCGGGACGCGCGGTCCACTCGCATCGGGCGAGTTGCAGTATCGCTGCTACGAACTGGCGTATTTCTGGGGGCTGGGCGGGACCGTGCAGGCACTGCTGACGCCGGAGCTGAACGAGCCGTTTCCGGCGATCATGACTATTCGCTATTTCATCTCGCACGGCGGGATCGTGGTGGGGGTGCTGATGCTGACGCTGGGGCTCGGGATGCGCCCGCGACCGGCGGCGCCGCGGCGCGTCTGGCTGGTCACGTTCGCGCTGGCGACGTGCGTCATGCTGATCAACTGGGCGCTCGACACGAACTACATGTACCTGTGCGGGCCGCCGGAGCGACCGTCACTGATCGACTACTTCGGTCCGTGGCCGTGGTCTTTGCTGACGCTGGTGGGGGTAGGGACGGTGATATTTGCTTTGCTGTACTCGCCGTTCTGGATAGCGGATCGTGTGCGGGGGAGAGGGCGCTTGAGGTAAAGGGCTTTTGATTTCGCCGTCGCGGCCGTCCTCATGGTCGACCGAGTTCCACAGCCGAGGGCGGCGGTGCTTCATTCAACGGGCCGCGTTTTCGTGCATGTTTCTGATGATGCGCAGGGCGCCTTCCGGCGTCAGGGCGAAGACGTTGCCCGCACCGTGGTGGCAACGCAGGCAGACGTAATCCGCAGTCAGAGCCGCCCGTCCGTCAGCGTCTTTGCGAACTGCCGAGCCGTCCTCCGTGACGAACGACGTGTAGCGTGCATTTTCGGTGTCGATCCGGAAGATGTGGGCCCGCACGTCGGCGATGCGTGGGTCTTCGCCAACGATCTCCGCCGGTGCCTCGCTTGTGCTCTTGGCGGCCAGTGGCATGTGACAGCTCTCGCAGCCGAGCTCTTCTTCGTAGTCGTCCCACACGAACGTGAAGCCACGGTGGAAGGCCAGGTTCTGATCGACGTGGCAATTGGTACATTCGTTGCGCAGACCGCGCTCGCGATCGTAGTTCACCGAAGCGTGCGGATCGTGGCACACCGTGCAGTTAAACCTGCTGTGTCCGCCGCTGGCGAGAAGCTGCGGACGTTGCGTATTGCTGTTCATGAAGCCGTTCGTGACGACGATCATGTTCGGGTCGTCGCCGGCAGTGTGGCAACGGCCACAGGTTGCAGGCGTCGGATCGACGAAGATATCTCGGCGCTGCGGATTGGGCGCGTGGTTTGAGCCGGGACCGTGACACGCTTCGCACTGTACGCCGGGCTCCGACCAAGTGCCCAGGATTCCCGGGCGCCCGTCCTGCGAGCGCGGATCAGTAGGATCCTGCGGCATGGGGCCGGTCGTGTGGCAGCGGAAGCACTCCTGAAAATCGTACGGCTTGGGCTCGGTCTGATCCGGCAGGAACGGCTCGAAGTGTGCACTGGTGCCGTTCGCGGGCAGATCGAGCACCCATTTGGTATCGACACCGTCCACGCCGGTAGTCATCAGGAAGCCACTCGTGTCGATAAAGTACGCGCAGTGTAGGTAGCCGGCAATCACGTACGCGATATCCGCCCAGGTCTTGCCCTCCGGCGGATTGGGCACGCCGGCCCGCGTTGCGATGTCGGGATACTGCGGTGCGCTGCCCTGGATCGGATTCAGTGCAAACGCATGCGCGTGGAACTGCATCTTGTCCGCGACGTCTGGGTGACACGCGTTGCACGCTGCTGATTTGATGTACGCCGCGCCACCGTTGGTGGGATCAGTTGTGTTGTTAAACACGGGGAGGCTGCCGTTGTCGTTGTCGGTTGGATCGGGACAGCCGCCGAGCAGGAACGATGTTGCGAGAATACCGCCGAGCGCTAGAGCACCGACGATTCCGAACGGTCGATTGCGAGTGCATCCTTGGGCGGTCATCGTGAGTACCTCGCGAACATCGGCGTCGCTCGTGAGACGCGGATGAGTAGATTCTCGAAACTTCAGTGCTGGTGGCACTCTGAACACAGGTCGATCCAATCCGTGCGCAGTGCGCTGCGCCGGTCCGCTGGGTTGTTCGCGAGCGATCCGAGCTCGCTGTTCGCGGGAAACAGACCGTCGTAGTGCGGGTTGTGACACGTATAGCAAGTGACCGCGCCGTCGCCGAGCGGCAGTCGGGCGGGGTCACGAGTGCTCTGCTGCGCGCGCCGCTGTAGCTCTGCGCGTGATGCGTGAGGGAGTTGCAGGCTGAGCTCACGCATCAGCATCCACTCGCGCATGTGCGGCGGTACGGGTCGATCCACGTGTCCCAAGGGCGAAAGATCCCAGTGTGGCGCATGGCAGTTGAGGCACAGGTCGGACGACACGGTTCGGAGCAGTGGATCGAACCGCCGCTGCCCGTCTTCTGGCACGTCGGGTCGTTGTGTGTGGCAGAACAGGCAAGAATCCATGCGGGTGTGTCCGGTCATGTCACGCTGCCGGTGCGGGCTGAAGCGTGCCCCGACATCGGGCAGGTGGCACTTGGTGCAGTAATCCAGCGGTCGCTGAGGGTCATAACCACGCAGTAAGACAAAGTTTATGGCCGGCCGGCTGGCGGCGGGGTCGCAGTGTCGCTCGATGTCGTGGCAGGTCATGCACCCGATGGCACCGTTGACCAACGGCCAATCACCGGGCGTCTTGACGGTCTGCGTATTCGCCGGCCGGCCAATCGGGTGTGGATCGGCGGGGGCCTGGACGCCATCGTGGCACGAAAGGCAGAGTGCATCCTGATCCGTCGGCGGAATGGGCTGCAACGCACCGTTAGCTTCGTTGTGGCACGTTGTGCAGCGATCCGCATGCCAGTGCGGATTGATGGCAGTCGACTCGGGGAAGCTCGGTGCCCACGCCAGAGATTCGCCCGATGGCAGGGGCCGCAGACCGGCGTGGGTCTCTTCGTCGTGTCCCAGCCAGGCGTACACCCGGACGCCGGGTCGCGCGAGCTGCTCACCGACTACGACGTAGTAGCGCGGTTCGATGTTCGGCGGGAGGGGGCGATCCGACGGCGGCCGGACCGAAACGACCGCGACGCCGTTGGGCATCGCCAGCGCGCCGATTCCGGAGTCGGGTTCACCGAATGCGAGCAGGGGCTGGCCGTCGGTGGAGAACGCGTGAACACGCTGCGAGAACGCGTCGGTCACAAAGATCGTGCCGTCCGGTCCGACGGCGACGCCCTTGGGGCGGCCGAACGAACCGGCGATGTTCCCAGGGCCGCCGACGTTCCGCAGCCAGTTGCCCTCAGAATCGAGCACCTGTACACGGTTATTGAGCATGTCGACGACACAGACATTGCCGTCGGGCGTGCGGGTCATGTCACGCGGCAGCGCGAATTGCCCGGGGCCGGTGCCTTGCCCGCCAATCGCGCGTTCGTACTCGCCGCTCTCGAGATCGAAGACCTCGATTCGATGGCGCGCGTGGTTGGCGACCCAGACCTTATCCCCGACAGCCAGAACGCCCGCCGGTTTGTACGGCTCCGGTAGACGATAGACCTGCTCGACGTTTCCGACGCCGTCGCAACGCCAGACACCGTTCAGGTCGCAGATGATGCGGTGGCCGTCCGGCGCAATGTCGATTGCGAACGGCCGGTCGAGGTCCGGCGTGCCGCAGTTCCAGTCGAGTGTCCCCGTATAGAAGTTCCAGGCGAGTACGCCGTTGAGCGCGCTGTCACAGATGAGGAGACGCTGGGTGTCAGAGGCAAGTCCGGTCGGATTGGCGATCGCGAGATCCGCGGGCGGTTCGACGCCGAACAGAAAACGCGAGAGTTCTACTTCGGTCTTCGACGGAGCCGCGGACGTGCGCAACGCGCCCAGTGCCACGACGCGCGGCTCCTGCGGCGCCGGTGGATAGTAGATCGAGGGTCCGCTGACGCCTGTCCGTCGCGCCGCGGTCTCGCAGCCGGTCACGACCAGCGCAGCGGTGCAACCTGCGGCGACGGTGGCCAGCAGAGTGGTCCACCGCCATGCGGTGCGTCGTGCGTTTCGATCTACAGGCGATGGCATACGAGACACATCCGACTGCGTTCGTTGGAGATCTGGAGCATTCCGGCGTGATTGCCGCTGTTATGAGCGTTGTGGCAGGTCGTGCATTGAATGCGTCCATCGGGCAAGGGCAGGCCCGCCGCCTCGACGGCGCCGGCCGGGTGATAGTCCGGCGCGTTGGTCGGATAGTGAATGCCCAGTGGGTGGCTGCGCAGGCCGGTCACGCCCAGACGCGAGTTTGCGAGCTGATCGCTGACCGAGATAGCGTGCGCTGATGTGTAAACGTCCTGCGCCGTGACGCCGTCGTGACACCCGAGGCACAGCAGGGACCAACCCGTCAGTTCCGTTTCGATGCCCTGATATGGGCGCAGCGGCTGCGTCGTGGGCACACGCTTGTCCAGCCGCGGCGTTGGTGCGCCCACGACGTGCGGCGTATGGCAGGGCAGGCAGAGTTCGCGGACATCCGCGTTGAGGTTACGAAAATCGTGCTTGCTTCCGATCAGGCCGCTGACCAGTTGGGAGTGGGCGTCGAGCGGATCGGATTTGACGCCGTTGGCGGGGGCTGTGGTCGGCTGTGAGGTCGACGTCTGCTCTGCCTCTGTATCTGTCGAGTCGTTCTGCGTGGCTGCGGCGCGGCCGATCAGTACGCCGGACGTCGCTGTCGCCACAATCAGCGCCAGCAACGTTGATTTCGCGCGTCGTTGACGTGTCATGCGAGGCATGGCCGGGCTCCTGTTCGGATGAGGTGGCGGCACAGCCTGCGACTATACCGGCAGCGTGGTTCGGGAACAATATCTACTAAAGCATCGGAAGGTCCGTTCTGCGCTGGACACACGCAATCGTGGTCGGTAGCCTGCCTGCAATCCGTCGTTCCCCGCCGACTGTTGGCCGGACCGAGGCGAATCGAGCATGTCGAAGTCGCACTTCCTGCTGGGCGCTACACTCGCGGCGTTGTCCGCTGGTGGGGTAAGCGTTCGCGCCGAGGAGCCAACGACGCAACCGGCGGAGCCGGCCAGTCAGGCACCTGCATCGCACTCCGCCGCGCTGGATGTGGAGTTTCTCGAACTGCAATTGATGTTCGAGGGGGCCTACGATGAACGTCGCACGACTTTCGAAACCAATGAACGCTATCGCAGCACTTGGCGGCAGGTCGATCGTACGAACCGGCTGGAGGAAACGCTGGGGCTCGAATCGCGCGGCTCCATCTACGGCGAGCGCTTCCTGTTGTATGACCTGTCACTTCGCGGCGGGTGGTCACAGGAGTGGTTCGCAGAGACGAAGCCGAGGCGCGATCTTGACGCCGATCCCAGCGGCAGCCTGTTCGAGTACGACATCAACCTGACCTTCTTCCCGCAGGGCAGTCTTTCGGTGAACACCTACGCGCAGCGCCTGGACAGCCGAGTGCCGCGGGCTTTTCAACCGAGTCTCGATCGTACGCGCGAGCGCTACGGCGTCGACGTGCTGCTGCATGACGCGACGCTGCCGATGCGCTGGTCATTCGAGCACACCTGGGACGAGTTGACCAGTCGCACGTTCGACCTGGAAGACGACGAGCAGCGCGGCCGCGACACGTTCCGTTACGAAGCGACGTGGCAGATCGATCCGCACCATTCGCTGCGGCTTGATTACGAGTACGACGATCGGCGGGAGGAGTACTCCGGCAGCGGGACGCGCTTCGATACGACACGGCACTACGTCACGTTGAATCACGTGCTGCGTTTCGGACCCAAGCATCGCAGCCGCTGGGAATCGCTGCTGCGATTCCAGGAGGAGTCGGGCGATCTGGCCCGCGACGAGTTTGAGCTGTCTTCGCGGCTGCGTTTGCAACACACGGATTGGCTGACAACAAACTACGCGGTCCAGTTTCTGCGTGACGGCTACTTCGATTACCAGACTGAGACGCTACGGGGTGAGGTCGGCGCGACGCTGCAATGGGACGAGGCGCTCACTGCGTCGTTCCAGCTTTACGGTTTACGGCAGCAGGTGGAGCAGGGGGCCGATCTGGACGAGTGGGGCGGCCTGGCCAACGTCAGCTTCAGCCGTAAGAACGACTGGGGACGATTCTCGGCGAACGCGTCGTACAACCACGCCGACGTCAGCGCGCGGGACGGTGCCACGACGGGCACGGTGCTGGCAGAGTCTGTGACGCTGCGCGATCCGCTGGCGGCGTACCTGGCGCACGAGAACGTAATCTACGCCAGTGTGATTGTCACCGACGTAAACCGATCGCGGACTTATCTGGTTGGCCGTGATTACGTGGTACTTCCGTTCGGGCGTTACGCGGGGATTCGGCGGCTCCAGACCGGCGCCATTGCCAATGGGGAGACGGTGCTGGTCACGTATGCGTACCGCGTCGCGCGCGACTACGACCTGACACGCGACCGCTTCGACTTCCGCGTGCAGCAGGCATTTTCGTGGGGGCTGACCCCGTACTACGCCGGGTCGATCCAGGATGAGAATCTGAGTCATGCGCGGTTTGCGTCGTTGCGGGCCCGCAACGCGAATCGCCATCGCGTCGGCGCGACGTATCGGCAGCGGAAGTGGTCGGCCGGCATCGAGTATGAGTTCAACGATGATTCAATCGATCCGTACCAGGCCGTGCATGCGAACGGCGACGTGGTGTTGTGGCAGGACGTGCGCAATCAACTCGACGGCCAGGCAAACTTTTCTCGGTTCTGGTTCGACGGTTCGAACGGGTTCGAATCGCGCAACACGTCACTGCTGGATATCGGGCTGGCCTATCGACACGTGTTCGCCCGCGATTTCGAGGCCAATGCCAGCGCGATGTACCGTTATGAGAGCGATTCGCTGTACGGGCGCACGCACGGCGTCGATGTGAACGCCGGATTGGACTGGCGGATCGGCTATTTTGCGCTGCGGCTCGAGGCCGAATACGACACGCTCGATCTGCCCGGCTCGCGCGACAGCGCGATGTCCGTCTGGCTGAAGCTGCGGCGTGACATTCCCGTCATCGCCCAGAGGAAGCGCTGATGCGGCTGGGGAGCGTGCTGCTGCTGGCCGGGGTCGGTGGGCTGATGGGTTGTGCGACCGCGCCCGGGTCGATCTTTCTCGCCGTCTCCCCGGAAGTCGTCTGGCCGCTGCCGCCGGACACGCCGCGGATTCGGTACATCGGCGAGCTGCGCGGCGAAGCGAGCCTGGGGCGTAAGCCGGAGGGCTGGGATGCGATTCGCGGACTGATCACGGGGCCTGAGCCGCAGATGGAGTTCATGCGGCCGGCGGCTGTCGCAGTGGCGGGTGAGCGTGTTTTTGTGGCTGATGCCGGCCTCGGCGTGGTTCACCTGCTGGATCTGGCGACGCGCGACTATCGCGTGCTGCGCGGCGACGCGGAAGATCCGCTGCACGCACCGCTGGATGTGTTGGTCAAACCAAGTGGCGAGTTACTCGTCGCCGATCGCCGGCGCGCGTGCATCGATTTGTTCGATTCTGATGGAATCTGGCGACTCACGCGCCGTCACGACGAGCTGTTCGGTCCGATCGCGCTTTGTTGGGACGCGTTCGCCAACGGGTGCTGGGTTGTCGACGTACCGACGCACACGTGCGTATTGCTCGATGACGAGTTGCGGGTCGTACGCACCATCGGCGGTCGCGGTGGCGAAGTCGGCGACTTGAATTACCCAGCCGCGGCGGCGTGGCATCCGGCGCTGGGGTTGGCCGTTGCCGACGCGATGAACTTCCGCGTGCAGGTTTTCGACGCCGACGGCGAGGCTACGCTGACGTTCGGTCAAAAGGGCGATGCGGCGGGGGACTTCGCGCGTCCCCGCGATATCGCGGTCGACTCCGCCGGGCATATTTACGTGCTCGACAACCAATTCGAGAATATCCAGATTTTCGATCGCTTGGGGCGCTTGTTGATGGCTTTTGGCGAAGAAGGCGACGGCCCCGGCCAGTTCGCATTGCCCGGCGGAATCACGATCGATGATCAGGATCGCATCTGGGTAGCGGACAGTTACAATCGCCGCGTGCAGGTCTTTCAGTATCTGGCGGAGAATGAGCCATGAACCGCCTCGCATGGATAGTCGTGCTTTCAGGGCTGGCGTGTGCGACGGCGCAGGCCGACGAGACGGTAGTGAACTCAAAGCACGACTTGTCGGACTTTGGTCCCGGTCCGGTGCGCGCCGTCGCCGAGGATCGCGTGTGCGTCTTCTGCCACGCGCCGCACAACGCCAGCCCGGCAGCACCGTTGTGGAACCGGCACAACCCCACGACTTACTACCGCATCTATCGCAGTCGCACGCTCGACGCGCGTGTCGATCAGCCCGGTCCGTCGAGCAAGCTGTGCCTGAGCTGTCACGATGGCAGCATCGCGCTGGGACTGACGCTCGACCGACCGTTGACCGATCCGATTCCGATGACGCACGTCTTCATGCCGACCGGGCCGAGCGACCTGACGAACGACTTGTCCGATGACCATCCGATCGGTTTCCGGTACGACCGGGCGCTATCGAACCGTGACCGGCAGCTTCGTCCGCCGCAGCTCGTTGATCATCGCGTGTCGCTGGGCGAACGGGGTGAGCTCGAATGCACCGCCTGCCACGATCCGCACAACAACGAGCTCGGCAACTTTCTGCGGGTCACCGATCGCGAGGGCGCGCTGTGTACGACCTGCCACGACATGGCCGGCTGGGAACTGAGCGCGCACCGCAACAGTCCGCGCAGCGTTCCGCTGACGGCAACCGACGGCGAGTCGCTGCCGTACCGTTCGATGGCGGACAATGCCTGCCGGGCCTGCCACAAATCGCACGCCGCTCCGTATCGCGAATGGTTGCTGTATGACCGGCCTTCGCAACTGTGCCTGGATTGCCACGATGGCCTCGGTGCGAGCGACATGTTGTCGGCGGTCGGACAGCGCTCTGGACACCGCATCCAGCGGTTCGGTCCGTATCGGACGGCGGAAGAGAATCGGCTGCGGCCGGTGTCGCACGTCGAATGTGCCGACTGCCACAATCCGCACGCCGCGGCGGATACGCCGTTGACAGATGCGCTGGGTCTCAATGCGACGGGGCCGCTGGTTCCGCCGGCGATGTTCGAGGTGCCGGGCGTCTCACTGACCGGCTTTCCGGTCGAGTCGGCCCGACTCTACTACGAGGTGTGCTTCCGCTGTCACGCGGATCGACCGGTGATTGTCCGCGACCGCATCATTCGTCAGCGCGACGATGGCGGTAACGTCCGCCGCCAGTTCCTGCCGACGGCGGCCTCGGCCCATCCGGTGACCACGCCGCCGACCGGCGACCTGAGCGAGTTGCCGAGTCTGCTGCCGGAGTATCGCAGTCGCCAACTGATCAGTTGCCAGGATTGCCACAACAATCCGGATTCGGTCGAAGAGGGTGGCACACAGGCCAACGGGCCGCACACGTCGCGATTCAACCCACTGCTCGTCGCACGCTATGAGACGCGCGATTTCACGGCCGAGTCGCCCCAGGCGTACGCGTTGTGCTACCGCTGCCACGATCGCAACTCGATTCTGAACAACGAGAGCTTTGAATGGCATCGCACGCACGTCGTGCGCGGTCAGTCGCCTTGCAGCGCGTGCCACTCCGCACATGGCGTAACGGGCAGCCCGAGTCAGCACGATCACCTGATCAATTTCGACGTCTCGATTGTCGGCGGGCGACGCTTCTTCGTCGACACGGGGCGGCTCAGCGGATCGTGTACGCTGACTTGCCACGGGGTCGATCACGTGAACTTCACGTATGGGACGCCGTGAGTTCGTGCCAGACTCCTCTCCCCCTTGGGGGAGAGGGGGGCCATGCGACTGCGCCGCCGTTACCCTCCCCCAGCCCCTCCCTGAGAGGGAGGGGGGTAAGAGCGCGCGCCGAGGCGCTGTGCTAAGGCGTCTGAGGCAACGTGTGCTGACGCCCATGCCCACTGAAAGTTGTACCCGCCAATGCGTCCGTCAACGTTCAGTATTTCACCCACCAGGTACAGCCCGGGGCAGCAGCGCGACTCCATCGTCGCCGAGTTGATTTCACGCAGCGACACGCCGCCGGCGGTGACTTCGGCGTATTTGTAGCCGCGCCCGCTGCTGACTGGCAGGGGCAACGCGACCAGCGCATGGGCCAATCGTCGCCGCGCGTCGCGCGCGAAATGCGCCAGTTCGGTCTGCGGGTCGATCTGCAGGTGTGCGGGCAACGCGTCGGCGACGCGGGCCGGCAGGCGTTCGCCGAGCAATCTGCGGAGCGACTTGCGCGGCATGCTTTGCGTCGTCTCGAGCAGCCAGCGCTCGACGGACGCGAAGTCTTCGCCCGGCAGCATGTTGAGCGTGACCGTCACCGGCCGTTGTTCCAGTTGAGCACGGCGCCAATGGCGCGAAGCGTTCAGCACGACCGGCCCGCTCACGCCAAAATGCGTCCACAGCAGCGCGCCGGTCAGCCTCACTGGCTTCTCGTCTCGCACCGACACGGTGATTTCGACGTCCTGTGCAATGCCCGAGAGCGGTGCGTGGAAGTCGCCGGTCAGCGCCAGCGGCTCCAGCGCGGGCATCGTCGGGACGATCGAGTGGCCGAGCGCCCGTGCGAAAGTGTAGCCCGCACCGTTGCTGCCCGTCTTCGGCAATGAAAGTCCGCCGGTGGCGAGCACAACGTGCCGCGCCGTGAAATCACCGTGATTGGTTGCGACACGAAATTCGTCGCCGGCGCGTTCAATGTCTGACACGCGGTGGTCGGTCTTGACGATCGCGCGGGCACGCTGTGCGGCAGCGAGTAACGCGTCGAGCACGGTGCGCGCCTTATTCGAGTTGGGGAACAGCTTGCCATGCTCTTCTTCGTGCAGGCGCACGTCGAGCTTCTCAAAAAAAGCGATCGTCTCTGCTACCGGGTATGCGGCCAGGACACGCTTGATGGCGTTGCGGCTACCGCCGTTGTAATCGGCGGGCGTGACGCGGGCATTGGTCACGTTGCAGCGGCCACCGCCGGCGACGAGGATCTTGGCCCCCAGTGTGCGTGCGCCGTCGAGGGCGATCACGCGCTGGTTTGGGCAGCGCTGCGCCGTGAAGATCGCGGTTGCCAACCCGGCAGCGCCGGCGCCAATGATGAGGACGTCACAGTTGCGTTCGGGGTCAGCTCGCGACATGGCCGGATGGTACCGGCTGGCCCGCCTCGCCTCCCGCCGAGCCCTTGCGCACCGCCGCCCCGATCAGATAGATGACTGTACACAGCATAATCAGCGCCAGGTCGATGGAGCCGGTCAGGAAGAGATACCGCACGACCGCGCCCTTGCCGAAGGCGTAGCTGTGCAGTCCGATGCCCAGCACGTAGTTCACGCCGACGTACGTCATGATAATCAGCCAGAACGCGAGGATGCTCTTCAGCGCGGTCGCGAATGCGCCTTTGCCCGTGACGAAGATGACCGCGGCCACTGCCGCCAGCCCGAGTGCTCCACTACGCACCGGTGTCAACGGTTGCAGGTGCAGCGCGAGAATCGCGAACAGGCCGACGCCCAGCGCGAGCGCGACGATACGCGTCCAGCCGGGCACGCGCTCGTGATCTACTTTCACGTGCAAGATGACCATGTACGCGAGGAACGCGACCAGCGACCACACTTCCTTCGGGTCCCAGCCCCAGTAACGTCCCCACGACGCCGCGCCCCACATGCTGCCGGTGATGATGCCCGCCAGCAGCAGGTATGCACCGACGAATGCGTACCAGTAGTGCAGCCGATCGAGTGTTTCGATGGCCCGCTTCGCGAACGGAGTAAACGCCATCATCACGAGCTGCCCGTGGGCGATCGCGACCGCGACCGCCAGCACGGCGTACGACACCATGATCACCGGGACGTGGATCGACATCCAGACGGTGTCGAGCAGCACCGGCGCGATCGGGCGGATGTAGTGGTCGATCGGCAACAGGTCAGCCAGCATCAGCGCGAGCGTCCCCATCGCCGACGCCGTCACGGTGATCACGCGTCCCCGCTGCGTGAGCGCGAGCACGACTGCCGCAACGATCGCGAACGCCGCCGCGCCCCAACTCAGGAACAGCAGCGACTCGTACATATTCGCGGCGGGCAAGCGGCCGGCAATGTGCCACCGCAGTCCGAGGCCGTACGTCAGTGCGCCACAGCCGGCTAGAATCGCCAGTACCGCCAGCACATCGAGCGCCCGGCGGGTCGAGAACAGCACGCCTGATTGAACGGCCGCGAGCAGCGCGGCCAGCACAGCGAGAATCGTACCAGTCAGCAGTCCCTGCCAGCCGATGCGATAGGGCTGCCACTGGTTGTAGCGCAGCTCCGTGGCCACCAACTGCGCCGACGGCCGATACGGCGACGGTAGGGCGCTCAGCGCGGTGCGCAATTCGCCCGCAGCGGTCGAGAACTCCGACGCATTATCTGAGCGATACGCCTCGCGCGCGAGCTGCCACGCAGCGCGTACGCGATCCAGTGTGTCGGATTCTCCCGGCCGAACCTCGCTGATCGTTCGCCAGGGGCTAATGACGCTCTTCGGATCGGGCACGAGCGGGATGATCTGATCGTTGAACGCTTGCTGGAGCACGGAGAGGCGCTCCGAAATACCGCTGACCTTGGCTTCGAGATCGTTCTGCTTGCGGCCCAGTCGGCGCGCGAGTTCGTCAATGAGGTCCATCAGGTGGTCGTGCTGGACAAGGTCGAGGTACGAGTAGGCCGTCTGGTCCGCCGGAAGTTGGAGCGCGGCGCGCAAACTGGAGTTGCCGATGACGATCAGCGGTTCGCGCATCCACTTGTCCGGATCGAATGTCCAGCCGAGCAACACGCGCACGGGGTCCTGCCCCTGGTAGTGCATCGTGCCCGTGACGGTCTCGACCATATCGCGGGCGAGCGTGTCCAGCGGCGGAATGCGACCGTTGTGTTGTACGGGCAAAGTGCGGACCGGCTCGACATCCAACGACTGCGCGAACGTAAACGCCGGCCATGCCAGCAGCAGTGGGATCAGCATCAGGAGGCGGGTGCTGCTCATCGCGTCACCTCCGCACCTGCTATGCCCTTTGGACCCAGCGCGCGTGTAAGAAACACGACGATCATTCCGATGCACAAGGTCGTATAGCCCAGGAACACGATCGGCTGGCCCGGATCGCGCGACACGGAGAGGAAACTCGTCCGTCGTCCGCCGGTGAGGTCATAGCTCGACTGGAACATACTCAGGCCGCCGTGCTTGGTGGGTGCATTCATCGTGACGACCGCGTTGCGGAGCCGGCCGGTGTCAGGCTCATTGATCTCGATGACGCTTTCGAACGAGCGTGGGCTGCGGCCGCCCGGGTAGCGCCCCATGTGGAATTTGTGCAGTGTGATCGTGAAACCAAGCGGCAACTGGCGATTACTGTATTGGATGTCATAGCTGTGCTCGTTGCCTTCCACGCGGAACGAGCGGTTCTTCTGTACCCACAACTGCTGCGTGCGGCCGCCGGCGATCACGTCGAGATGAACAGCCGGAATACGCGTTTCCCGCGGCGGCAGAACCGGTTCGAGTTCTCGGTCTTCGCGGGCGTGCGCCAGGAAGTTGCTTACTGTCAACTGAGCGCTTTCGTCCGGCAGGTCGATGGGCTCGTCGACGTCGAGACGCGTGGTCCGTGCGGGTTGACCACGCGGGCTGAAGCGGACGAACAGCTCCTCGGCCGGGCTTTGGAGAATCTCGATCGGCGCCCGCGGTGCCCAATCATCACGGACCTCAAACGTCACCTCGATCTCATTGAGTTCGTGATCGCCGTGGCGGAACTCGGGAAAGTTCGCGAACGCGACGCGCGTTTCGCGTACGTCGCCTTGTGTTACCTCGAACCGCACTGCGGGATTGCGCGCTCCGCTCGTTTTGTTGATGACGCTGCCGCCTTCACCGACAACCGCGCGCGGCAGGTACTCCGCAACGCGCAAGGTGTAACCGGTCGTTCCGATCGGTACCGGGCGCGTACCACACTCCACCAGTGGTAGATCGAAGTGCTCGGAACCGATAGTCACGTGCAGTATGCCGCCACCGGTACTGTCCTCAGGGTCCTGGCCGTCGAGTAATGCCCGCAGCGCGGCGGTGTCTGTCACCGGTCGAAATGCCACGTTGACGCGGCCGATGGTCTCGTTGCGATTGCTGAATATCCACTCGCGGTTGCGCTCGTCGCCGCGCGTGATGGCGACTTCCACCGCTGCGGGGAGCGATGTCCGCGAATCCGCAAGGGCCGTGCGGCGCCACGCGCTGTCCGGCAGGAACTTCGTGACGCGGATGCCGACACCTTCGAAGTCGAACGTTGCAGCACTGGGATTCTCGACCACCGCAAAGCTGCCGGACACGCTGGTCGGCAGATCGAGCCGGCGCCAAGCCTCCGTATCGCGGTTGATGATCTTCACGGATTCGACGTAACGGTCGAGCATAAGGTCCGTGGATTGACCCTCTCGCAGGCCGACCTGACCTTCGACGCGGTACTGCTGCGTCACCAGCGCGCCCACGAGAATAATGAGAATCGATAAGTGCGTGATCGCGAAGCCGATCAGCTTCCGCGAATAGGGAAACCGCGTGATCAGGGCCGCCAGGTTGTTGACCGCAATCAGCCCCAGGATTCCCTCGAACCACCAGGAGTAGTAGAAGGTGGCCAAGGCGCGGGGCGTGCCGTGCATGGATTCGTACGCCGTCGCGCAGGCCATTGCCACGAGCCACATGGTGAGCAGCACGGCGGCGAACCAGAGAGAGCCGATGGCGTGCAGGGCGTTGCTGACAGTCTTCATACGAGCCGGTTCTGCAATGTGTGGGTGTCTGCTCCGGGACGGGACGTCGGCCCGGAAACGCGTTCGGGGAGTATAGCGGGCCGGGTTCGCCGGGGCCACGGATCACCGGCGCACGGCTTTCAAAGCGTTCACAGTGTTACACTGGTTTGCGGCGGGATTTCGAGTATAAGATCAGGCAGTGGCGACGGAGGTGTGGGTCGTCGAACGGGCGCGCCGCGGGTGGTCCCGCGGGCGGGTGGCGTGCGAGTGGTACTTTCTCACATGGATTCAGGGACGACGTCCCTCAAGGAATCAGGAGCTATTGATGAGTGCACAAGTTGGCAAGCCGGCACCGGACTTCACCGCGATGGCAGTCGTGGACGGACAGTTCAAAGAGATCAAGCTGTCGGACTATCGCGGCAAGAACGTCGTGCTGTTCTTCTGGCCGCTGGACTTCACCTTTGTCTGCCCGACCGAGATCGTCGCGTTCAGCGACGCCGTTCCGCAGTTCGCCGAGCGTAACACGCAGGTGCTCGGTGCTTCGATCGACAGCCACTTCACGCACCTGGCATGGCAGCAGAAGCCGCGCAAGGAAGGCGGTCTCGGCAAGATCGAGTACCCGATGATCGCCGACAATAAGCACACGCTGAGCAACGCGTACGGCGTGATGAAGGAGGATGACGGCGTTGCGTTCCGTGGCCTGTTCCTGATCGACAAGGAAGGCGTCGTGCGGCACATGCTGATCAACGACCTGCCGCTGGGCCGCAGCGTCGATGAGGCCATCCGCATGGTCGACGCGCTCACGCACTTCGAGAAGCACGGCGAGGTTTGTCCCGCGAACTGGAAGCCCGGTGCGAAGTCCATGAAGCCCGACCCCGAAGGCTCCAAGGAGTTTTTCAACGAGTGGGGTAAGTAGGCGCGTAACGTCATTCCGAACGCAGTGAGGAATCTACTCTCGTCCGGGCGCCTGCGCTCGTACGGGAGTAGACCCCTCTTCCCTGCGGTCGTCGGGATGACGTGCGTGCCAAGGGGGGAACGGCCTCTGGTCGTTCGGTCAATCGATCGAGGGTGGATCCCAAACCTGAGCCAGGAACGCCTCCAATGCCGCAGTGTACTCGCGCGTGGAGAAGAACTGCCCGCGCGCGTGGCTGAGGTGCGGGAAGTGTACGATCTGTTTCGAACCCGACGCGGCGTCGTACAGTCGTTGCGCCGTACTCGTCGGCGTCAGCGGATCCTGGTCGTGCGTGAAGATGAGCAGTGGTTGCTCGACGTCGACGATGAGTGTGTCCGTGCGCAGAGCGGGCACTAAAGCCAGGACTATCTCCTCGGCCGCCTGGCCCAGAAACGCGCCAAAGCGTCGAATCTCGGTCGCCAGCGCCAGTGGCGAGTCAAGGATCACGCCATTGACCAGTTTGGGCCGCGCGACGGCAACTGCCACCGAGGGCACCGTTCCCAGCGAAATCCCATACAGCGTGAACGACTGCTTGCCGGTCTCGCTGCGCATGTGATCGAGCACCGTGTTCAAGTCGTTGGCCAGCGTGGCGAGCGAGGCCTCCCCCGTGCTGAGGCCGAAGCCCTGGTACTCATACATGGCCACGCTGAACCCGTTCGCGTTCAGGAGTTGGGCGATATACAGGTAGCAGGCCATGCTCCCCGAGGCCCCCATCGACACGATAATGGTGCCGCGCTCCTGCACCGCCGGCAGGTACCACGCGTGCAGCTCTTCGCCGGCCGAAAGCGGCACGAACCAGTCCTCGTAGGGAATGCCGATTTCGTCCGGCGAGGCGGCCAGCTCGAGGTGAAGGAGGTCGAACGAGGCCTGCAGGTCAAAGCAGGACTCCTCGGGGTCGAGGATGATGTCCGATAACCCCGCCAGTACTTCATCGGTCGGCGGCAGAGAGACGGGGGCGCAACCTACTGCTAGATGGCAGCTTACGGCCAGTACGCTCCCGCGGACAAATCCATCGATGGCGCGCATACAGGTTTCCCTTCGCCCGTTGTATCGGCTGGCTCGACGCCTCAGTCTACCAACGATCCCTTGTGTCTGGCGACCACGACGTCACTCGGTGTAGTTCCTCGTAAGCCGTGGTGAAATAATCTGCTACTGAGGCCGAATTCCTGCACGGAATCACACAGCGCGCCGGACGTAGCCGCGGGTGGCAGCAAACCGGCGATCGACGCAACACGGAGCGATGTCATGCATACCGGACCATCAGTTGTTGTAAACAAGAGCGGCTTCTTCAGCTCTATTGCCAAGGGGTTTTTCGGCCTGCTGATCGTGGTGGTGATTTCTGCCGCGGTGCTGGGCGTGTTTGGGTTGCGCGTCGTCGACCGCAACGTCGACATGGTGCGGGAGATCGTTACGGACACCGTGCCGGAAATGGTCGGCAAGGTCCCCGAGATGCTGGCGGTGGCCCCGAAATTGATGGAAGCCTTGCCGCCGTTGCTTGCGGACGGGCTCAACGACCGCCGCGCGCCGGATTACCGCGACCAGCTCGCGGTCAATGCAAGGCTGGCGTCTGACGATGGTGAACGCCATGCGCTGGTAGTGTTGGAAGTTACGAACGAAGGCACGGAGACCGTCTCGCTGCTTTCCATGCGGATCGTGCTGGAGGACGAAAGCGAAATGCCGGTGAGCGAGCGGGCTGTAATCGTCGCCACGCCGCTGATGCTGGACGATCACGAGTTGCGTGGTCCGATTCTTCCGGGCTCGACGCGGAAGATCCCGGTGCGCGTGTACTGCTCCGGCGGCGCCGTCACGCCCGTGGTCGAGACCACCGACGTGCGCCTGTGGAATGGGCCGTTCGAGCCGGAAGATGCCCCGGCGGAACTGGAGCAGGAAGCCGCCCGAGCGGGCTAGACGGGTTTTCAGTAGCTTCATAGCTGCCGGCCTCCCGGTAGACCATGGGGGCATGATTCGTACTACGTCGGCCACGGAGGGCCGACGCTACGGGGCGCCAAATACGTTTTGCCCGCTAGTTCTGGCTGAGCCGCGCGCGGATGAAGGATGCGCGTTCTACACTGCGCTGCTCGCCGTTGAGGCGTTCGCCGCGCAGCTTCTGGAGGTGGGCGGGTTGGATCTGGAGGAACAGTTCGTTCAGCGTCTGGAGATCGATCGACTTGACCCGGTCGACGTGGATACCCATCCGGACGTGCGACAGGTGCTGCATCGCCTCGTTCGAGCTGATCAGTCGCGCGTGCTGGAGCTGGCCCATCGCCCGCCAGATCTTGTCGTCCAGCGCTGCGGGGCGGTGCTGCATGAGCGCCGCGCGTGCGGCCTGTTCGTACTCGACGATCTTGGGGATTACGCCGTCGCGAAAGTCCTCGATGATTTCGGGCTCGCTACGGCCGAGCGTAATCTGGTTGGAGACCTGGAAGAAGTCGCCGATGGCTTCTGTGCCTTCGCCGTGCAGGCCACGTACGGCGAGTTTCATGTCGCGTGCGGCCTGTCCGACCTTCTCCAGTTCGTTTGTCAAGCGTAGCGCCGGCAGGTGCAGCATGACCGATACGCGTATGCCCGTGCCGACGTTGGTCGGGCAGGCCGTGAGATAGCCGAACTGCGCGTGAAACTCGTAGTCCAGATGGGCTTCGAGCGCGTCATCGATCTTGTCGATCTGGTCCCAGGCCTCGTCGATCTGCAACCCGCTGCGCATCACCTGAATACGGAGGTGATCCTCCTCGTTGATCATGATCGCGCAGCCTTCGTCCGGGTTGAACAGCACCTGCCGCGCGCCGGAACCGTCCGCGTGCTGGCGACTGATCAGGTGTCGCTCAACGAGCAGCGCCCGGTCCAGCTCATCGAGCTCTTCGACGTTCAGCGCGATCAGATCGTGCAGCGCGTCGGCGCGCGTCGTGGCGAGGTGCACCGCCTCGGCGATTTCCTGACGCGTCTGCGCGTCCGCCCGCGATAGAAATGGGAAGCCGCGAATGTTTCGCGCCAGCCGAATGCGCGTCGAGATCACAATCTCGCTGAGCGGGCCGCCGCGCAGCCACGCACTCGCCTGGCGGGCAACCTGGTCGAGCGGGCCACTCATGACGTCTCCAATGCGCGAATGCGGTCGCGCAGTTCTGCGGCCCGTTCATAGTCTTCCGCCGCGACGGCGTCATCCAACTGTTTACGCAAACGCCGCAGGTCTTCGTGCGGCTTGCGCGCGAGTCCCAGCGATTTGGGCGTCTTGCCGACATGCGCGGCGCCGCCGTCGTGCGTGCGTTCGATTAGTCGGGCGAGCGGTTCGGCGAAGACGTCGTAATCACGTCCGCAGCCGAGCTGGCCCTGGTTGCGGAACTCGACGTAGCTGATCCCGCAATCCTCGCAGACGAGGTTGCTCAATTCGGAACGCGCGGATTGGCCACTGGCGACAAAGCTCTCCAGCAACTCGTTGAGATCCACCGTGGGTTTGGAGGGATTCAGCAACCCCTCGTCGGTGGCGCACGAGTCACACAGGTGGCGTTCGACCTTGTCACCCTCGCGATCAATGTTCGTCAGGTGAAATGTGGCCTGGGCCTTCTTACAGCGCTCGCACAATCCCATCCGCGTCATCTCCCTGGAAAGATCAACTCTCGGTCGATGTTAGAACTCGGCTGGAAACACGTCAAGGAGCGGTGTTTGCGGAGACGATGCGCGGTTTTATTCGGGCTCTGGGGAGTCGGCGTGAACCTCGATCAAAGCGGGGCGCGAAATGGTTCCAGGCAGCCGGAACAACAGATCGCAGAAGGGATCGCGCGCCGTGTCCGCCAGCAACTGTCCGCGCGCGTAGACCCAGCAGCGGTGCTCGCTGGTCTCGTGTACGCGAAACGCCGGTTGGAAACGCAAGAGTCCGCCAGGGTCGAATTCGAACCGCAAAACGCGATCGGCTGGACGTAACTCATACCACCCGAACGTCTCGTTGAAACCGTCGTGATCCCGATCGCCCTCCGCGTCGGTGACCAGCACGCCGGCGCTGGGTCGCAGGGCCACAGGTTGTCGATAATCGCGGGCGAGAGGGTCGGCGACGGCTGCGCTATCGATGTCCGTTGGCCATAGGCGGAGGCAGTGGACGAAATCGCGGGTGTCGGGCGAATCACCAACGGGGACGAGCAATGCCACGCGTCGGCCGTCGCCGCTGCCATGGACCGTGGGCAGATCGTCAGCGTCGTGGGCCGGGCAGGTCCAGAGCAGGTCCGCTTGCTGCGGATCCGGTTGGGTTAGCAGCGTGTAGCATGCGCTACCGCGCCGCGCGGGGGTTGGTTGCACCGTCTGGAATCCGTGGTGATTGTCCAGGCCGATCCAGTAGCTCAGGTTTGTCGTGAATCGAGAGGCAGTGTCGGATTCGACGCGTAGATGCGAGATTACGCGTCCACTTGGCTCGATGAAGTGACGACAGTGCACCCGACCTGCGCCGCGCGAACCCGGGCCGTACGATCTCCACCGACGCGTTCCCCGCACGGACACGCAGAACTTGGACGCCCCAACGATAGTCTCCACTTCCGGGCTGGAGTCCCATGTCGTACATAGTGCGGCATCGATCAACGCGTGTGTGTTGGTCAGGGTGGCCGGTTGCTCGTCCTGACCGGCGGCGACAATTGGCCAGGGACCCAGGCCAGCGGGATCGCTGAGACGCACGCCATTGCCGTCGCGCCATTCATCGATGAAGCTGCCGAGGAAGGTGAGCTCAAAACGCCCGTAGGCGCCGACATGTGTCCGTGTGCCGCGGCGAAAGACGTAGAGCGAACCGTTAGCGCCGCCCTCGCCGAACATGGCCTTCGTATTGTCCGCGAGAATGACGTCGTCGACGTGGATTTCCGTGGGGCTGTTGATCTCGGGGGCGCGGAGTGCGATGAGCCGCACGTCGGCGAGATCGATCGTCCGACCGATCACGCCGACGTCAAACCGTAGCAGATTCCAGCCGTGGACAAGCTCCAGCCGGCGGGTCCAGGTGAGCGTCGCCGGCTTTCCACTGGCGATGGTGATCTCGAGTTGAAGGCCGTCGACGGGACCGTAAACACTCATCATCATCAGCGGATACGGCTGCCAATCCCGTAGCAGCGCGAGCTCGTCAGAGCGCACGCCGTCGAGGCGCAGCTCGGAATGAGTGTCAGTTAGCCGTACCTTCAGGCTGCCGGCGCCGGTCTCGTTGCGGCTGCGAAGCACGCTGAGGGTCGGCTGCGGCTGAGCCTGCTCGGAGCCGCTTGCGTCTACCGTACGGAAAAGCTGCACTTCCTCCGGCCGCTCAAGACTGGCCAGGCTGACGAAGCGTCCCGACTTGAGATCGCGATAGGTCTCCTGCATCCGCCGCAGCACGGGCGAGAGCTTCACGCCGTCGTCAGCAAGGCGTTCTCGATCGGTGCCGAACTGATTACAGCTGGCGACCGTGAGCGCCAGTAGCAGGATGGGGAGTTTGCCCGCGACGTGTGCGCGTCTATTTGCGGAGCATGTGGATTGCGGTACCCATGACACTCTCGGCGGCCTCCATGACCGTTTCGGACGTCGACGGGTGCGGGTGAATCGTCAGCGCAAGGTCCTCGGCCTCGGCGCCCATCTCGATCGCCAGCACCGCCTCGGAGATCAAATCACCGGCGTGCTCACCGACGATGCCGACGCCGAGCACATGATTGGTCTTAGCGTCGGCGATCACCTTGGTGAGCCCTTCGGGCCGGCTCATCGCGATCGCTCGGCCGGACGCGCCCCAGGCGAACTTGCCGATCTTGACGTCGCGCTTGTGCTCTTTTGCTTCCGCCTCGGTCAAGCCGCACCAGGCCACCTCCGGGCTGGTGTATACGACCGCTGGAATCGCACGCGCGTCGAACACACTCTTCTGACCGGCGATGGCTTCCGCCGCCACGATGCCCTCGCGGCTGGCCTTGTGCGCGAGCATCGGATTACCGGCGACGTCGCCGATCGCGTAGATGCGCTTCTCAGCCGTTCGTCGGCTGTCATCCACTTCGATGAAGCCTTGCTGGTTGACGACCACTTTGGTGTTTTCGAGGCCGAGGCCTTCCGTGTTGGGCTTGCGACCGATCGAGGACAGCACGCGTTCGAACTTGGCCACCTCTTGCTTGCCGCCCTTGGTGTACGTGATTTCGACCTGTTTTCCGACCTTCTTGGCTGATTCCAGCTTCGCGTCGGTGTGGATCGCCTCGAACTGATTCTTCAGCCGCGCGATGAGTGGGCGGGCGAGATCGGTGTCGCAGCCGGTCAGAATCTGCGGCAGCATCTCGATGACGGTGACCTTGCTGCCGAGCGCCGCGTACACTTGTCCCAGCTCAAGCCCGATATAGCCGCCGCCGATTACGCATAGCGTCTTGGGGATGTTCTCCAACTCGAGCGCGCCGGTCGAGTCGATGCAACAGTCAGCCGGCAGGACCGATTCGGGCAGACGCCGGATGGAAGAACCGGTAGCTATAATCGCGTGGCCAAACTTGATTCGTCCACCACCGTTGCCCTCGATGCGTACCGAGCGCGAATCCTGGAATGACGCATGACCCTGCACGACGTTTACCTTGCGGCCTTTGGCGAGCTGCTTCACGCCGCCGCAGAGCTTGTCGACGACGGACTGCTTCCAGCCGCGGAGCTTCTCGACGTCGATCTTTGGCTTGGTGAATGCCACGCCGAAATCGGCCGCGTGGTCGGCGGACTCGATTAGGTGGGCGACGTGCAACAAGGCTTTGGATGGAATGCAGCCCTCGCGCAGGCACACGCCGCCGAGCAGCGGATTCTCCTCGACGATGGTGGTTTGCAGGCCGAGGTCCGCGGCGCGAAACGCGGCGACATATCCGCCGGGCCCGCCGCCTATGACCAGGACGTCCGTCTGTTCCGTGAGTTCGCCGACGACCATATCGAGCAAGTCCTTCGCTGAAGTGTTGTCCTAACGGTTCGTAGAGGCGGCACTCATGCCCGCTCGACGGTGATCAGAGACTGATCATCCGGAGCGGGTTCTCAAGCGCCTGAATAATGTCGTTGGTGAAGCGGGCGGCGTCGGCGCCGTCCACGATGCGGTGATCAAAGCTAAGCGACAGCGGCATCATCAGCCGTGGCACGATCTGCCCGTCGACGACGCCCGGTTCGAGCTTGGCCCGGCCTAGTCCAAGGATGCCCGCCTCGGGCCAGTTCACCATCGGCGTGCCGTAGCGTCCACCCAGCGCGCCGTAGTTGGTGATGGTGAATGATGCGCCACGCAGGTCCGCGATCTCGAATTTCGCGGTGCGCGCATTCTCGCCGATCTGGTTCAGCTCGGCGGCGAGTTGCGGCAGGGGTTTCTTGTCGGCGTCGCGCAGCACCGGAACCACCAGCCCGCGCGGTGTATCGACCGCGATGCCGATGTGTACGTAGTCCTTGTAGATGATCTCTTCGGCGTCGGCGTCGTAGCTGGCGTTGACCATTGGGTATTGTCGCAACGCGACGGCGATCGCACGCAGCACGATCGCGGTCATGGTCAGCTTGGCCTCGCCGTCCTTCAGTGCCGTGTTGTACTGCTTGCGGTTGCGGTCCAGCTCGGTGACGTCCGCAGTGTCGGTCTGTGTGACGCGCGGCACACTGAGCCAGGCGCGGGTCATCTGTCGGGCGATCGTCTTGCGGATCTGCGGCACCGCTTCGCGACGGACCGGGCCGTACTGGCTGAAGTCCGGCAGTGTGCCGTCGACCGAGGGCAGCTTCAGCGGTGCGCTGCCAGCGGCAGGGGCGCCGACCGATTCGCCGCGAGCGAAGCGCTCCACGTCCTCGCGGAGGATGCGACCGCCGGCACCGGTACCTGGTACGAGGTTGATGTCCACGTCGAGCTCGCGGGCGAGCTTGCGGACCACTGGTGCAGCAGGCACGGGGCCGTCGCCACGGTTCGCCGGCGCCGAAGCCTTCGCGGGCTCAGCCGGCGTCGCGGTCGGAGGCTCAGCCGTCGTTGTCGATGATGACGCCGATGCCTTGGTCGGAGCCGGGGCGGCTGCCGTGACGGCTTCTTCCGGCTGTCCGTCGCCGTTGCTGCCATCCGTGTCGATGCTGATCAGCACCTCGCCGACCTGCACGGTCTGTCCGCTCTCGACGTGGATCTTGGTTACTACGCCAGCCTTGGGGGATGGAATCTCGACCGCAGCCTTGTCGGTCTCGACCTCCATCATGGCCTGGTATTCGTCGATGTTGTCGCCTTCGTTGACCAGGATGTTGACAATCTGGCCCTCGTGGACACCCTCGCCGAGGTCGGGCAGTTTGAAATCGAACATATCGCGGTTCCTCCACCTGTTGTGGGAGTGGCGCCGCCGAGCGGAACCGGTCGCGGGGCGCAGCCTGAGATCGCCGAAGTGGGTGCCGACAAATCCCGAACACCGCACCCTTACCAAACGTCAGAGCACCAGAGGATAGGGTGCGGCGGCTACTTTTGCCAGTGGCCGTGCGGATGGGCCGGCTGCGACGCGGGGACGTCTTCGTGTGCGGCGGGGGCCTCAGGCACATCAGGTTCGGGCGGCGCATCGGGTTCCGTCGGCTGCGTCGCCGGCGCTGTGCATGGCTGCGTCGTCGGCTGTGTCGTTGGCTGCGACGCCGGTTGCGATGTGGGCGCGGTTGTCGGCATTGGATGCGGCATTGCGGGCGCTTCTGCGTCGTCCGGTTCGGGTTCCGGCTCGGGTACGATGCCGTAGATGACGATGTCGCCGGCGTGTCGGTCTTCGGGATCGAACGGGAAGCGACCGTCCTGCGTCGCGCGATACACGATGGTCAGCACGCGGTCGTCCGGCCGCCGGGCGCGAAACTTCGTGACCGTGCCGCCGAAGTCGGAGACGTGGAAGACGCCGACGATCAGCATGAGCCGCGTGCGCAGGTGGGCCGCGCGGTAGTCGGCCAACGTCTCGGCCATCGCGTCGTCCCACAACAATTGTGCGCGGTAGAAGCCGGTCAGGTCGTCGAGCGTGAACGCCGGCATCGCGGGTTGGGTCTCGGCGGCGGGCGCAGACGTTGGTTGTGTCGTCGCCGTCTCATCATCGTCCACATCAGCGGGCGCGGATGTCGGCTGGGAGGTCGGATGTTCTTCGTCCGACTCAAGCGCGGGGGGCGAGTGATGATGGTGATGCGCCGGCGGTTCGTCCGGTTCGTCTGCGAGCGGCTCAGCCGACATTCCTTCGCCATGACCGCCCATCAGCGCCATGAAACGATCTTCGTACGGCCCGGTCAGGTACTCACTCTCACGCGGCACCCAGCGCTGATCGTCCGCATCAAGCCCCGCGCGGTATTCGTCATAGTCCAGCCCGGAGCGGCGATACGCGCGGACCAGTCGCCGCGGCGCGTTCGCAGCGATCACCAGGACGTGCGCTGCACGGCAGAACTCAATCAGCGGCCGATGGGCGTAGACGTAGGCGCGATTTTGGCGGGTGAGCTCGCGAAACGCCGGCTCGGTCACGCGGCCGCGCAGGTACGCCTCGAGTGTGGCCTGCGTATCGGCTTCGAAAAACTCCATCGCCAACGCCACCGGCCGTGCGTCCTGTGCCAACACGTAGAAAAGCTGCGCTTCGAGCTGGTTGCAGATCGCGTCGGAGTGCATCTCGCCAAAGAGTACAACGTCCGACAGCTTGCACCGCCGAGCGACCTCACCGAGCGAGATGCGCTTGCCGCTGTGCCCGTCATAGGCCTGAAACTGCCCAACCAGGGCGGCGTTGTGCAGTGTCTGCCGGCCAAGGTCGTGCCGGCCGGGTGTGATACAGCCGGTAACGATGATCGCGAACAGGCTGGTGATTGCGAGCAGGCGCGCGGATCGCATCGGCGACTCCCTTGAGGATGTTCAAGTCGTTGAGTCGCATGATGACCGAGCATTGGGTGCACAGCAAGCAAGACGGCCGACCGAGAGGTCGGCCGCTACATGCGGCACGTGTGGGGCGGGTTTTACTCGCCGTCGGAATCGGCGGGCGGAGCCCGCCCTACTAGAACTCGACCGTCTCCAGTGTGGCCTGCACGACACGGTCGGTGTCGGGGAGGTACGTCAGCTCGTTCGAGAAGTAGGGGATGATCGTGTCGTAGCCGGTGACGCGCTTGATCGGGGCCTCCAGGAACAGCAGGCTGTCTTCGACGATGCGGGCGATGATCTCGCCGCCGAAGCCGCAGTGCTTGGGGGCCTCGTGTACGACCACCACGCGGCCGGTCTTGCGGACCGATTCCTGGATCAGCTCGTTATCCAGCGGAGCGATGCTCAGCAGGTCGAGCACCTCGGCGTCGATGTTGTGCTCATCTTCCAGCTCCTCAGCAGCTTCAAGCGTCATACGCAGCATTGCGCCGTACGAGATGATGGTGACGTCCTTGCCGGGACGGGCGATCACGCCCTTGCCGATCGGCATCGTCTCGGGCTCCTCTGGTACATCCTCGCGAAACGCGCGATAAAGTGCTTTCGGTTCGAAGAAGATTACCGGGTCGGGATCGTAGATCGATTCGCGCAATAGCGCCCGCGCGTTGCGCGGCCCGGAGGGAATGACGACCTTCAGCCCGACCAAGTGGCCGTAGGTCGCCTCCGGCGCTTCGCTGTGGTGTTCGATGGCACGGATGCCGCCGCCGTAGGGCATGCGAATCACCAGCGGGCAGTTGTAGCGGCTGCGCGTGCGATTGCGGAAGCGGCGGGCGTGATTCTCGATCTGGTGGAAGGCTTGGAACGAGAAACCGTCGAACTGCAGTTCCGCGATCGGCAGATAGCCGGTGAAGCCTAGCCCGATCGCCGCGCCGATAATCGCGGCCTCGGCCAGCGGCGTATCAATGCAACGATCGGCGCCGAACTCGTGCAGCAAACCTTCGGTGACGCGGAACACACCCTCGTCCTGGCCGACGTCCTGCCCCAGTACGAGCACGTTCGAATCTTCACGCATCGCCTCGGCCATAGCGAGGTTGAGCGACTTGACCATTGTCATTTGGGGCATCTTCGCACTCCGGGAAGAGAATTGAACCACAGAGGCACAGAGGGCGCAGAGAAGAAAGAGAGTGATACTTCGCGATCGCGAATCTCTGCGCCTCGGAGATCCTGTCTCGTGCCGGTTGTGTTCATAGGATCATTCGTTTTATGCCGTCTTTCATTGTTGCGGCGTTGAAGTTTAGTAGCAGGCCGGTCCTGATGTTGCTTAGGCGGAGATACGTCAACAACTGAGCCTCGTGTATCGGGAGCAACTCGGTCGCGGCCTTGGTTTCGAGTACTAAGCTTCCTTCGACAATCATGTCTACGCGATAGCCGACGTCTAACTGGACGCCTTTGTATGTCACCGGAAGCGACACCTGCCGTTGTACACTCAACCCAGCTTCTCTCAACTCCCAGGCCAGGCAGGCCTCGTAAGCAGACTCCAGCAGCCCGGGGCCCAAGTGCCGATGCACTTCAATAGCGGCACCAATGACGCGCCCAGCCAGCGGATCTCGCGATGTCTCTGTTTGCTCTTTAACTCTCAAGAGCACCTCACGTTGGAGGAGCAAGCTAAGCGACCAATGAACTACAATGCCTCTTCTCTGCGCCCTCTGTGCCTCTGTGGTTAAACCTCCGCCCGCTCCTGCCGAGGCGCCGGCTTCTTCTTACGATCGAGGTGCGCCTGCAGCTCTCGCATCTGCGCCTCCAGGTCGGGCGAGAGCTCAGCGTACATGTGCTTGAAGAAGCCCGACGGGTCGAAGGTGTATTCCTCGTAGTTACGGACGGCGGTGTCGAGCTCGGCCGCGATCTCTTCGTCGATAACTTTCTGGACCTTGTCGTCGAGTAGACCCTTGTCCTGGAGGTACTTCTGGAAGCGCGGCAGCGGGTCGCGCGGCTCCCACTCCTGCACCTCCTCTTCCTTGCGGTACTTTTTAGGATCGTCCGCAGTCGTGTGCATCGCCAGTCGATAGGTAACGGCCTCAATCATGGTCGGGCCGCCGCCGGTGCGGGCCTTTTCGATCGCCTCGCGCATCGCGACGATCACCGCCAGGATGTCATTACCGTCGACCTGCAATCCATCGAGTCCGTATGCGATCGCCTTCTGCGCGATGGTGGGTGATGCGGTCTGCGCGTGCCGCGGAATCGAGATCGCCCAGTGGTTGTTCTGCACGACCATGATGAACGGCAGGTTGTATACGCCGGCGAAGTTCATCGCCTCGTGGAAGTCACCTTCGGATGTCGCCCCGTCGCCACAGAATGCGGCACAAACCTGCCCGTCGCCGCGCAGCTTACAGCCCCAGGCGATGCCCATGCCGTACTGGCACTGCGACGCGATCGGCACACAGGTGGGCAAATCGTTCACGCCCTCAGGTATCTCGTTACCGGCTTCGAAGCCGCCCCAGAACTGCATCCACGTGTGCATCGGCCAGCCGCGCCACAGCAGGCCGGCGGTCTCGCGAAACGCCGGCACCATCCAGTCGCTCGGTTTCAGGCTATACGCGACGCCGAGGGAGGCGGCCTCCTGGCCCTTGCTCGGCCCGTAGGTGCCCATGCGACCCTGGCGCTGGAGCATCAGGCAACGCTCGTCGAGTTGCCGGGACGCGAGCATCGTCTTGTAGAGCTTGCGGAGGTCGTTCTCGGGGACCTGCGGTTCGAGGTCCTGGTCGAGCTTGCCGTCGGCAGACAATACCGACAATGACTCGAGACGGTGGGGGATGGATAGGGTCTCACGTGGCACGGCTATCCTCGCGTACGGTCTGGATGGGGCCCGAACCGGGTACTAGCGGCAACCACGATTCTAGCCGCGTGGGCTCCGGTCGCCAACCGCCGCCGTGCGCGCGTGCGGTTGAAACGTGCGGCGCGATCGAACGCGAGCGGGCTTGGCAGCGTATAATAAGTGCTTAAGCGCTTCGCAGGCCTATGCCCGCAATAGCTCGAGGGAGGGTGTGACATGGCCGTCAGTCGCTCATGTTCAACGCTCGTTATCATTGTGGCGCTCTTTGTGTTTCAAGTTCCGTTGAGCGCATTCGTGCTCGCGACGCAACTCGACGATGAGGAAGTCCAACCGCATGACTGGTCGCAGATTGAGCGCTTCGCCGAGCGGTTCGGCGCCGGCGCGCACGACTGGCTCGACTGGGATGCGGCCTATTCCGAGCTCGGACCGTCACTGATCGCGCTGTACGAGCGGCATGGCTGGGACACCGAACCAGACCTGTTCTCCCTGGAGTTGATCCTCGACGTCGGCGCCATCCCGCCGTGGCGCATCAACGACCGCTTGAACCGCTTTACCGAGCTGGCGGCGGAACGCTATCTGCTGGACGAAGATCAGGAGATCTACCTGCGTGACCTGGCCGTTCGCGAGGCGGGTTATCTGCTGGCGCATCACGCGACCGACATGATTCCGATCGCAATCGAAGCGCTCCAGACCTGGACGGCCGGCGAGCCGTTTACGTCGGAGCAGATTGCCCGCTGGACGGCCGCATCGGAACCGGTGTTCGCCACGGCCCGCGAACGCTACGACCTTGCTGCCCGGGAGTTCATCGACGAACTCGATCCGGCGCAGCAGACGCTCGCCCACGCCGATTTGAGCGCGGCCAATCGCCGCCTCGACCGCGTAGCCGAAATGCGCGCTGCGGCCCTACGTGGCGAGTGGGATCCGGCGGACTGGGGCTTGCCGCCGGAAGCCGCCGACACCAGTTGGCCGGCTCTGGGAGAAGGGGACGTCGTCCTTCCGGATTCGACTGCGGCTCCGAACGCAATAGACGCTGAACTCGCACAGTCACAGTCAGGGCTCGCAAGCGAGTCAAAAACGCAGACTGCGCGCGACGATGATCCGTGGGCACGCTACGTCCGGGCGTTCATTAGCCACTACCAGATGACGGACTCGCAGCGCAAGGAAGCCTGGCGCTACTACGATCGTGTCCGCGATCGACGAGCGAGGATCGAAGGTCAGGCCGCGCGGCGTGTGCGTGAGTTGCGTTCAGCCCGTGCCGACGACGAGGAGTTGGACGACCGCGTGGCGCTGCTGGAGGGTGCCCGCGACACGCAGGTTGACCGGTTGTTCGACCTGCTCAAACGACGCTTGGAGCGCTTGCTGACCCGCGCGCAACGCCGCGCTGCCGAACGGCTCGGATTGCCCTTCGAGTACAAGCAGAAAAGCGCAGAGTGATCACGCCAGATGCTGTCTACGCGTTCACGCAGTGCAGCACTTCGCCGGTGTTCTTGAACTCCCCGACGATGCGCACGGCTTCCTCGGCCACGGCGAGTTGTGCCTGCTCGGTCGAGGCACCGATGTGGTGCGTGCCGTAGACGTTGGGCACATCGCACAGCGGCGAGTTAATCTCCTTTGCATCGGCAGCCGGCTCATCGGCATACAGATCCAATGCCGCGGCGCGGATCGTTCCCACCTTCAACGCGTCGGTCAGCGCGGCTTCGTCGACGACCGGTGCGCGGCTGGTGTTGATAATGCACGCGTGCGACTTCATTGTTGCCAGGCGGCCCGCATTGACCAGATGCTTGGTATCCCCGGTGCCGGGCACGTGCAGCGAGATGTAGTCTGACTCTCGGAACAGCGCGTCGAGATCGGTCCGCCGGCAGTTCGAGTGCTCCAGCGGCTGGTAGTCGGTTACCACGTCATACCAGAGCACGTTCATCTCGAACGCCAGGGCACGCTTGGCCAACTCGGTTCCGATCCGGCCCATGCCGACGATGCCGAGCGTGCTGTTCTTGAGACCGCGGGCCTTCGCGTAGCCCTTCTTGTTCCACTTGTGCGCGCGCAGGTCGGCGACGTTGTCCGAGATGCGGCGATCGAGGTTGATGACGTGTCCCATCGCAAGCTCGGCCACGGCGACGGCGTTCATTCCCGGGCAATTCGCGACCTTGATGCCCTTCTCCTTCGCCGTGCCGATGTCGATCGTGTCGTAGCCGGAGCCAGCACGGATCACGAGCTTCAACGACGCGGCGGCACTCAGTTGATCCGGCTGTACCTTCGTCGAACGAACGATCAGCACGGTCGGATCGAACGCGGCGAGCTTCTGCGTGAGCGCAGCTTCCTTCAGTTCCGGTTCGCAGATGACCTCGTCAGCGATCTTCGTCAGTTCGTCAATTCCACTGGCTTCGAACTTGTCTGCGATGAGAACCTTCATCGTGTCACTCCCATGGGTGGTGCTGCCGGTCGAGAACGTGGGAACCGCCACACCGTGCCGACACAATGCAGCGACAAGTCGGATTATAAAGGGGTGAGCCGGCGGTGGAAGGGGGGCGCTCCAGCGGCGCAAAGAGGACGACCCCGACTGCACTGCGGCGGCCGGGGTCGTCTGTGATTGACTAAATTGGAGCGACGCTTAGTTCCAGCGCCGTCCGAGGCGGCTGATCAGGCTCACGCCAACAATGCCGAGACACACGGCGCCCGGCACGGGAACCGGAACCGTCTCGACGAGGAAGTCCTGTGTGCGCGGGTTCGTCAGCGCCATCAGGTTCGCCAGCGGACCGGTGCCGTCCAGACCGTTGACCCACGAGTTGGCCAGCGTCGTCAGGTTGCCAAAGTCGGCGTGCCATGACGCGTCGACGGCGAAACCAGTGTTGCGGTCGTACCCGCTGGTCACGTCGTACGTGCCTAGCTGGAGGGCCTCAGCCTCGTACACGATTTCCCAGACGGCGAGCTGGAACGCGGCTGCCTTAAACGCGGTGTCGACGAGGCCGTGGTAGCGGCCCCAAAGCTCCGCCAGACGCAGGGCCTTGCCGGTACCCATCGTGTACTGACCGTCCGGGGCAGACGCTACGTCGGTCACGTTCCACGTGTGCGTGTTGCCGGTCGAAACGCCGTCCTCGAGGTCAATGCAATAGCCGACGAACGGCGAGTCCAGTAACGCCGCATCGCCGGTCGCTGCCGTGACGTTCGCGAATTTGGATTCCCAGGAGTAAATCCGCGAACCATCGTGGCCGCCGCCGTAGGCCCGGACATTGATGTTGCCCGGCGAGAACTGCGAACCCAGGTAATCCGCGGTGACCGTTCCACTCAATTCGGCCAGCGCGGGTGCCGCCAGCAGGCCAAAGCCCGCCAGTGCCACAACTGCCACTTTCATAATCAACGCTTCCTTCCGTCCCAGGGGGACTACTGCAGGCCGCTCTTTGCTAAGGCCTGCAATCCTGCTTCTCTCCAAAACCCGATGCACATTTGACGAAGAACCGTTTAACGCAACTTGCCGCGCGTCCTCCCAGTCACTCAGCAACCGGTCTCCGCCAACGGCGGCGCCTGCGGCACCACCGGGATCAGGGAATATCGCGGCCGAAGCCTGTCAGCCGCGCGAGGGCCGTCAGTTTCAGACAGCCTCAACGACGCGGCGTAGTTTTTGCAGTGGGGCCCGCTGATTCTGCGGAGACGCGCGGCACATGTGCGACCGGAAACGGTCACGAGGAGCGGCAACACGATAGGTTGTGTGCTCAACACGATGTGTCTACGCCTCCTGAGTATGGTTTCCCACGCGGGCGGTGAACGACTCAAACACCAATTGCTCGGTGGAGTATAGCGCGCGATATAGTATTTCGGAAGCGGTTTCTGAAACGAAGTGCAAAAATTGTCCGAGTGGTAACAGTTATTGTGACAGTGGGTTATGGAACGTCGGCGCACCCGGACGCTGCGCCTGGCTGGCCGACCGATGTGGACGTTCTCAGGACACGCAGGCTATAGGTGTGTACGTCCAATAAAGAAGGGCCACCCGAAGGTGGCCCTGGGAAATTGCATCAACAGTTACGGGCGGCCTAGTACCGTCCGCGGCGACCACCGCCACCGCCACCGCCGCCGCCGGGGCGCGGGGCACGGGGACGTGCCTCGTTCACGGTCAGGGTGCGGCCGCCATGCTGCTGCCCGTTGAGGGCGTCAATTGCGGCCTGCGCCTCATCGTCCGATTCCATTTCGACGAAGCCGAAGCCCTTGCTCTGACCGGTCATGCGGTCGCTGATGACCTCGGCACTGCGGACAGTGCCGTGCTCCGCCAGCAGAGCCTCGAGATCGGCGCTGCTGACATCATAGCTGAGATTCCCAACATACAGTTTCTTGCTCATCGCCAGCTCCTGTGCGTGGCGTTGCTCGACCCACGTTCTTGCTTTCAGGGTCGTAGTGAAAGTGGCCGTACGTTCCGGCCGCGAAGGTAGGAGGGCGATCTTGGCAGTGACTTCCGGACTTGGCGAAACCGAGTCGGGCCCGAGCCGCGTTCGACGAACCAACCGTCTACAGCATAGGGAAACTACCGGTAATGTCAACCGGGCTGCCTGTCGCAAATGCCGGTCTGCGACGTGCTTGCGCAAGAGCTAGCGCGTGACGCCTACGGCTGACCGAAAAGGACTTGCAGGTCGCCGACGTCCCGAAGGTCAACGTCCGCATCCAGCTCAATGTCGAATGAGGCCCGACAGGCGAGCGACGTCTCATTCGCCGTGGGGCCCTGGAGGCAATCCTCGAGTGCGAGAACGTCGGCAGCGTCGTACACGCCGTCGTTATTCCAGTCGCCGTTCTGACCGACGAACTCGACCTCCAGCGTCAGATCAAGCTGGTAGACCAGTTCGCCGGGAAGATCCTCGTCGCTGGCGTCGATCATCACGCTCGTGCTGTGCGTGCCAGCGGTCAATCCCGTTGTGTCAAAGCTGAATATGATCGGAGCCGGTGCGGCTTCAATGTCGACCGGCAGTCCACCCACGATGCCAAACGGAGCACCGGGCGTGCTGATCGCGTCGAGATCGAGCAGTGCTTGGTCCGCGTCGAAGTCGAAATTGTAAACGTCCACGTCGAATGTCTGCACACCGGCATCCGGTGCGAGAAAGACGTGCGCTGTCGTCGAGGTCTCGATCACACTCGGCGAGAACGACGGTTGCGCATGGTCGAGCACCTGAAGATCGAGTGTGATCACATCGTTCGCATCGTCCGATCCCTGGCTGAGCCCGCCGGTCGTCACGTCGAGATTGTCGATGGTCACCTGGCCCTGAACCAATCCGGCGACCGCCGTTGTCGCGTCCAGCTCGACGAAGATGTTCGTTGACTGCGGGTTGTAGTCGAATGTGTTGTAGCGCCCATTGATGCTCGACAACGCGTCGCCTGTGGTAGTGACATTGTAGTACGTCGGGTCGAGCCCATCTTTGTGCAGCGCCACGTTCTGGCCGCTCGGCAGGGGGGCGCCGGTCAGCACTACGCCGAAGTTGATGTTCAGTGTCGAGCCGCCGTCGGTCGCCGGCGCGCTGCCGAAGTACAGCGTGCTGTCATTAAAGCCCGGCCCGAAGACCGACCACACGAACTCCGGCCGGTCGACGTACGCATTGCGATTGTTCGTGTAGTAGCTCGGGTTCATCGTGGAACTGTAGATCGCGTGGTTGCGACGCCGCTCGAACTCGTCCGGCGGATCGGTGTAGTTCCAGCGCAGCAAGGCGTCGAGGTCACCCATCTGGTTGCTGCCGGGCGTGCCGTAGACGAGCGTCAGGCCCAGACTGCTCCAGCGCGTCGCGGAGTAGAACAGGCAGCGGGCAATGTCGCCCTTATCGGTGTCGCCGGCGAACCAGTAGGTACCCAGGCTGCGATAGTTGCCGGTGGTCGCAAAGAGTCCAAACGGCTTGTTGCTGCGCGAGCTGTTGATGCTCGGGTTGCAGGGTCGCAGGGCGTGCGGGTCGCCGAGATTGCCCTTGCTGCTGTTGCTGGCCGAGCCCGGCTGGAGCGATTGCGGCCAGACGTGCTCGCGGTTCCACGTGGAGCCGGAGTCCCACGTCGCCGGCACCGAGGCGCGGTTGTATACCAGCAGAATGCGGCCGGCGACGTCGGGGTCCGCGTCGGTGATCGCGGCGGCGTAGCGGTAGTCGCCATAGCGGCGCTGGATGTGCCCGCTCGACATGATGGTCGTGAGCTGGCTCTTGAGCGTCGCGCCGGTGCCCGTGGCGGAGTCGTAGAAACCCGCCGGCGGGTCCCACGCGTCGGCGTACGCAGCTTGCACGGCCCCCAACGCGGTCAAGCCAACCGCGGCGCAGACGAGGAGTTTTCGCATCTCAACTCTCGGATCGCTTCCAACCAGTCCTGCCCCGTTTGCCGTATCCGTCAGCCCGAGCATGTTCCGGTGGCCGGATCACTCCATGCTGCGGAACCGAAACAGTATAGCACATCGAGCCGCGAAACGGGTATCGAATGGCGGTCAAAAAGTGCTCCGCGGCAGGCCCCGTCCGGGACACCGGCGGCTTGAGCCTGCGTGTCGCGGCGCAAGTTGCCACGCTGGCGCCCGGACGTGGTGTTCCGAAACTACTTATCCTCGGGCCATGGGCTTCCACAATCCGGACACCGACCTGCTGTCGTGGGCAGACCGTCTAAGATGTAGCCGCATTGTGCGCAAAGGCGTCGCCCGGCAGCCTCCAGCTTCGTCAATTCTCGATGACGCCGGCAAGATAGCGCCCACGTACGCCATGCGACTGCGGTAAGAAGACACGCGATCGCAACGCTCCAGGGGAACCGGTGGAAGAAAGCGACGTACGTTTGCTGGTTCACTGGGTGTGTTGGCCGGCCCAGCATCTGTGGGATGTACACGGCGATTGCTGCCAACACGACCGGCACGACGAACGCCAGGCTCTGAAGCGGTAGGATCACCGGGCAGATGTCCAGCCACGCTCGTTTCCAGGGCGCAGGACCACGCCAGGGTCTCAGTTGCACGAGCGCTGAGACGCTGAACGTGAGTGTGATCAGGCCACCGACGAAGCAGAACATGGGGACCATGGTGCGCAGACGCGCCTCAATCGGATCGACGACCTGTGCGACTCCGTTGAAGTGCGCTGTAACGGCGCACGCAAGCAGCAGCACGATTCCCAGACAAGTTGTCGAAAACAGGCTGATCAAACCGAACACGAAGCACCCTCAGCATGCCCCGGGATTCGTCGCGCAGAACATGTCACAACAGAGTTGCATGTTGGTGTCGTGTTGAGCCAGGCAACCGTTCCTGGCGTCAGCGTAGGCCGTCATAGCCGCCAGTGCGGCCGATCCCGCGGTAAAGAGCGAGATCTCGAGACAGACAAAGAACCCGGCGATCGTTGGAGCCGTCACAATGCAGCCTGCAGATGCAGCGGTCAGTCCAACGCCGATCACCGCCAGAGTGTTCTGGAGGTTTGAGAAGGCTGAGCTTAGGCAATTGTCGAGGGTTCCATCGGCCCATTTCTGGCAGGCGCCGAAAACTGGATCGCCTGCCGCCTGCGGACAAGGGTGGTAGTCGAGATCACGTTGCTGTGTGACCCATCCTGCTTGGATCTCGCCGTGCAGCACGTGTGCGCTCAGGTTCTCTGGGGAAAGGAGTTGCATGGGCCAGAACTTGGTGAGACGTCCACCGGGCTGATCGGAGGACCAACAGAGGCCTTCGACCGCCACGACATGCGGCCCGTTCGGATCGAAGTCATTCGGATCAAGCATCGACGGATGAGCCGAGATGTATGCAACCAGCCACGATTCGGTCGCATTAATACCCTGGAGGTCCGGCGGCAAGGCATCCTCGAAGACTTTGCCGGGCAGGTTGTTGATCACTTGCACGCAGAACGGTTGTCCACCGCCGGCGTCCAGCATCCGCTGTCCGGTGATGCGCTCGCCAACCGCGGGCAGGTCGCGGACTTGCGCCGGAATGACTTGGTTTGGATCATGTGGATTGACGATTGGTTCGATAGAGATGTCCTCGTACATCATGGGTTCGGCGTCCAAACGGAGGAAATCCCATTCGGTGCATACGTCGAACGTGCCTTCGAAACCGATGGCGCTCAGGATGTCAGTGTAGTTCTGCTCGAATAGCTGGCATTCGACCCACTCGGCCTGAGAGACTGGCTCGCCACAGAACGTATACACCGGTACTGCCTCATCGTCGCTGGCGACCGCCGCGTTGACATAGCGGTCCACCACTGATGGATCGTGTGCCGGTGGGGCGGCGGACGCGTGGATTCTCCCACCGAATGATAGGAACGCTCCGGCGAACACCCATACTACGACGATGCGCAGGTTCGCAGACTTGAGCATGGCACAATTTTCTTCACTACAAGACCACAACGACGCCTGCCCGGGCAACGGTGCCGGGCTAACGACATGGTGTAGACGGGCTTGTACAACTCGATGGTGCGGCACTGATCGTCCCCCGAATCTGTGCAAAACGCGCGATCCAGCAACGCGACTTAAGGAGGGCGTTCGTCTTGCGGACGCTTAGCGCACACTGTGCGATCGTGGAGCATACCCACGCCATTGTGGCGGCCAGAACTGCGGTGCACAGCATGTCTGTCCTCCCCAACCCCAATGGTTGTGCCGGGGCTGCTTTCTCGCAGCATATCGCAACGGCGGGCCGCGCCTCAAGGATAATCGGGTGTGAATAGCAGGGGCGGGGCGGTGTATGTTCCGGGTAATCGACCCTCCCCCAACCCCTCCCTGCCAGGGAGGGGGGGCCAACGCGCCGCGCAGGATTCGAACCTGCAACCTTCGGTTCCGTAGACCGATGCTCTATCCAATTGAGCTAGCGGCGCTCGTGTGCTCACATTTCGATCGCGACCGTGGGACGCTGTGGCAACAACCTCACCGGCGGCGTCCGATTGCCCGGAACTGGATTCGAACCAGCACGAGGTGTAACCCTCACCAGGCCCTCAACCTGGCGCGTCTGCCAATTCCGCCACCCGGGCATAGGGGCGTCGCTCCCGAAACGTCGAGCGTTCCGTAGCGTACGCCGAGCCACGTCCGCCCGTCAAGCCCCGGCCGTCCGCCGCTTGGGAGCGGTGTCGGCTGCGGCTATAGTAACGCTCATGCCATTATCACACATTCTGAGGACGCTCGCCGGGGCAGCGCTCATCGCCAGCCTGTTTGGATGCCAGACCACCGATCGCGATCAGCCGCCACCACCGGACGCGCGACGCCCCACGCTCAAGACCCAGGAGCAGCTCGCCTCCGAGCGGTCCGAGCGGCTCGCCAGCGGCAAAGAGGTCGCGACGAAATCGCCGGACCTGCGCCCCACCGCGGAGCAGCCGCCCGTCGCGGCTCAGCCGAAGCCGGTGCTCCAGCCGACGCCTGGTGCGATCCAGGGCGACATCCTGATGGTCGACGACGTGATGCTGACGGCGCACGAGGTGCTCTATCCGTTGTGGGACGATCTCGTGCGTCTGCGGCGGTCACAAACGCGTGCCGGATTCCAGACGCAGGCCCGCGAGACGATCGGGCGCGAGACGCAACGGCAGATTGGAACGCTGCTGGTCTATTCAGAGGCCATGGCGCAGCTCGAAGATGAGCAGAAGTCGATGCTGGGGGCGTACGTTAATCGCGAGGTCGAAGCGATTCAGAACCGCGAGCACGGCGGAAGTGCGGCCAGACTCCACGCGCATCTTGCGGAGCGCGGCCTCACGCTCGATCAGCTCCGCGGACAAATACAGCGACAGATGGTCGTGCAGCAGTACACCCGCGAGAAGCTGTTTCCCAAAGTCCGCCCGACGCGCGGCGACCTGCTGACGTACTACCGCCGGAACATCGATAAGTACTCGACGCCCGCCACGCGCGAGCTGCGCATGATCGAGCTGCCGTACGCCGCATTCTTGCCCGACGGACAGGCGTGGTCGCAGGCATCGCGTCAGGCGCGGGCCCAGGCGAAGCTCCAGGCCCGGCGGCAGGCCCGCGCGGCGCACGAGGCGCTTCGCGAGCGACCGTTCGCGGAGGTGGCGCGGGAGTTCTCACGTGGTCTGCACGTCGAGGACGGCGGATCGTACGGCCCGATCGGGCGTCCGTTGCAACCGCCGTACGACGGGGTCAGCGGCCTGATCTTCGATTTCGAAGAGGGTCAGTACAGCGAGCCGATCGAGCTGGAGATGGGTTGGTTCATCGTGCAGTGTGGCGCGATCCAGGCGGCCACGCAGACGTCGTTCTACGACGCGCAGGACGAGATCCGCGAGGCGTTGATGAACGAGCGTTTCGCGCGGCTGTCGATCGCGTACATCCTCGAACTGGCCGAAACCGCGACGATCTCATCGATGGACAGCTTCGTCTACGCGGCGGTGCAGCGGGCGGACGAAGTGACGGCGGTGTTGGCGCAAAGGGATCAGGAATAGAGGATCAAAGGAGCTGAGGATCTCAGGATCAAAGGGCGCGCGTCGAGCGCAGCGCTCCGAGCCCCAAACCTAAGACCCTCTGATCCTCAGATCCTTCTGCCTAATGAATCCCGTGCAACATCGGGCGCAGGATCCGCAGCATGATCAGCATGATCACGGTTGCGGCCAGTCCGAGCACGCCGAAGATCATGAAGTACTCGGTCGGCGTCATCGCGCCCCAGTAGCCACCCACAAAATGCGCGAGGTAGTTGGAGATCGCGCCGGTCGTCAGGAACCAGATTCCCATGAACAGGCCAACGTAATTGGGATGCGCTGCCTTGGTCACTAGCGACAGCCCCACCGGCGAAATGCACAACTCGCCAATCGTCAGTACCAGGTAGAACGCGAGCAGCCAGCCGATGCTCACCTTGTGTAATGAGGCCTGCTGGAACACGTCCGTCAGCGCCGCGCGGAATGACGGCTCGGCGCCAGCCGCCAAAACCTGGGCCTGGTCGCGCGCGGCAAGCACTGCCGAAGTTGTCAGCGTTCGCGTTGCCGCATCCCAGGTCACCTTCGGCACATCCTCACCGTCGACCTCCTCCATGGGCCAGCCCGCCGCCGCCAGCGGCGTGCCCGCGTCGGAAGGCAGCTCGACTGAGACTTCCCACGTGGTGTTCGACGCCAGCGCACCGGTCCGAATGCCGGTGCGCACTTCTTCGGCGCGGGCCTCGGCCTGCTCCTGCAACGCCGCAACCGCTTCCTGGAACGATGCCGGGGCCGACGCACCCAGGGCCCGCATCCAGTCGAGGTCCGTCAGCACGCCGCGCATCTCCAGCGCGCCGTTCTGCCAAATCAGCCGCGTGGCGCCGAAGTCCATGCGCTCCTCGGTGTCGGCGTCGCCGGTCAAAGCGAACACATGACCTTGTTCGTCGACTTCGAGCCCCGCCGGCAGCTCGGCCAACTGCACTTGGGAGGGCTGATTCTCCGTCTGCGCCGAGCCCAGCATGATGCCGTATGCGCCCGACAAGAAGAACACGCCGAGCGCCATCTTCATAGGCGTTGACGGCTGCATCTTGCGGGACTCGAGGAACTGCCACAGCCAGGCGAACACGGCAGCGAGGGTGATGATGAAAAACGGGTTGATTGATTGTGTCATGGCGGGGCCCATGCGCCACGCCTCGCCGCCCGAGTAATCGAATTCCGGTCCGGTCTCCGCCTCCGCATCGACTTGGATTGGAACAGGCTCGCCGCTGCCTACGTGCAGATTCGTATGCTGATCCGCCCAGAGGTTCATCACGTTGGCGGCCTGCTCAAAGCCCACCCAGAAGAGGATGGCGAAGACGCAGATTACTACCAGCACGAGTCCGCGATCGAAGTACACGCGCGACATGCTTACGCCGTTCAGGGTGGCGGGCTCCGCCGGTGCGGTCGGCTGCTCGCCCTGTTCGGCCGGTTCGTGCTCGCCACCGGTCTTCGGTTGTGCCTCTTCGGCCGCGATCTGCTTCTCCCGCCGTACGACCGAGCCCATGCCGGCGATGTAGACGATGAGTCCGATCACCATTCCGACGCCGGCCGCCGCGAAGCCGTAGTGGTAGCCGAGGTTGATCCGCAGGGCCTCGCACACGAGCGGACCGAGGAACGCGCCGAGGTTGATCCCCATGTAGAAGATCGTGAACGCGCTGTCGCGCCGTTCGTCGTCACTGCGATAAAGCGCCCCGACCTGAGTTGAGATGTTGGGCTTCAGGAATCCGGTGCCCACGACCAGGCACCCCAACCCGCTATAGAAGAACGGTAGGGGCTCAAACGCCAGTAGAAAGTGCCCGATCGCGATGATCACGCCGCCGATCACGACCGCCCAGCGGGCGCCAGTGATCTTGTCGGCGATGATGCCGCCCAGCACCGGCGTCGCGTACACCAGACCCGCGTACCACGCCATCACGTGCGAGGCCTCGCCCTGTCGCCAGAACAGGTAGTTCACCATATAGAGGATCAGCAGCGCCTTCATGCCGTAGAAGCTGAAACGCTCCCACATCTCGGCGAAGAACAGCGTGAACAGGCAGGTGGGATGACCGAAGAGCTCGCCCGTGCGGGGCAGGGCGACATCATTTGAGAAGCCGTGCGAAGGTGACTGCGGAGTTGATGCGGACACGTCGGGGTCTCCGTGAATTGATGCGTGCGTCGAAAGAGCGCGGCGTCCGGACGTGGAGCGCCAATCGATCCGGAGCCGCAGCCTGCGGCAGGACCGCCGATCGGGTGGTTTAAGATAGTCGAAATGGTGCGCGAACAGCAACCACGGCGCAGGAATCAAGGGATCTAGGGATCAAGGGATCCAGGGATCAAGGTGCGCGGTCGGACGCATCACTGACGGACGCAAGTGAGTGCCCGTCCGTCCGTCAATCCTCAACCCTCAATCCTCGACCCTACGTCTTCGCATACCCAATCCGCCCCAGCGCATCGCCGATCTCTCCCAGGATCGCCGGGTCGTCGATCGTCGCCGGGGGCTTGTACTCGCTACCGTCGGCGATCTTCTTCATCGTGCCGCGGAGGATCTTGCCGCTGCGTGTTTTGGGCAGCCGCTGCACCACAACCGCCTGCTTGAAGCACGCTACCGCGCCGAGCTTGCTGCGCACCATCTGCACCAGTTCGCCGACAATGTCCGTTTCGCTGCGGTCCACGCCGGACTTGAGCACGACCAGCCCGACCGGCAACTCGCCCTTGAGTTGATCCGCAGCGCCGATCACTGAGCACTCGGCCACGTCGGGATGTGCTGCGAGGATCTCTTCCATCCCGCCGGTAGAGAGCCGGTGGCCGGCGACGTTAATGATGTCGTCGATACGACTCATGATGTAGAGGTAGCCGTCCTCGTCCTGATAGCCCGCGTCACCGGTGAGGTAATAGCCGTTGTAGCGCGACAGGTACGAGCTGATGTAGCCCTCGTCGTTGTTCCACAGCGTCGGTAGACAGCCCGGCGGCAGCGGCAGCTTGACGCAGATGTTCCCGATCTTGCCGCGCTCGCATTCCTCGCCGGTTTCGTCGTCAAGGATGCGGACGTCATAGCCTGGCGCGGCCTTGGTCGGCGAGCCCGGCTTGACGGGCAATTGCTCGATGCCGATGCAGTTCGCCGCGATTGCCCAGGCGGTTTCCGTCTGCCACCAGTGGTCGATGACGGGTACGCCGAGCTTCTCCTGCGCCCAGCTCAGCGTATCGGGGTCGCAGCGTTCGCCGGCGAGGAAGAGCGCCTTGAGGCAGCCGATGTCGTAGCGGGCCAGGTGCGTCGCATCGGGATCTTCGCGCTTTATCGCGCGGAACGCGGTGGGCGCGGTGAACAGCACCTTGACGTTGTGCTGCGAAATCACGCGCCAGAACGCACCGGGGTCGGGCGTGCCGACCGGTTTGCCTTCATAGAGGATCGTCGTGCAGCCCGCGAGGAGGGGGGCATAAACGATGTACGAGTGCCCCACGACCCAGCCGACGTCCGACGCCGACCAGTAGACGTCGCCCGCCTCGACGTTGTAGACGTTCTTCATCGTCCAGCGCATCGCGACCGCGTGTCCGCCATGGTCGCGGACGACGCCTTTGGGCACGCCCGTGGTTCCGGACGTGTAGAGGATGTAGAGCGGATCGGTGGCGGCGACGGGCACGCAGTCGACCGGCTGTGCGGTTTCCATCGCGGTGTTCCAGTCGACGTCGCGGTCGGGTACCAGCGGTGCCTCGACCTGCGGGCGTTGGAGAATGATGCAGCGCGCGGGCTTCGCGCTCGCCATCTCGATCGCCTGGTCGAGCAGCGGCTTGTACTCGATGATCTTCTTGCCCTCGATCCCGCACGATGCCGACACGATCAGCTTCGGCTTGGCGTCGTCGATTCGTGTCGCGAGTTCCTTGGCTGCGAATCCGCCGAAGACGACGCCGTGAATGGCCCCGATACGCGCGCAGGCGAGCATCGTGATCAGCGCCTCGGGCACCATGGGCATATAAACTATGACGCGGTCACCTTTCTGCACGCCCTGTTGCACCAGGGCGCCTGCGCAGCGGGCAATGCGCTGCTGCATCTCGCGGTACGTGAACGCAGTGATCGTGTCCGTTACCGGGCTGTCGTAGATCAGGGCAGGCTGGTCGCCACGGCCCTCGTCGACGTGTCGATCGATCGCGTTGTAGCAGGTGTTGAGCTCGCCACCGACGAACCAGCGGTAGAGCGGCTTGTTGGTGTCGTCGAGCACGCGGTCCCAGCGGCGGGACCAGCGGATGTCCTCGGCAGCATCGGCCCAGAATCCGTCAGGGTCCGTAATCGAACGTTGATAGGCCGCGTCAAACTGGCCGGGCATGAAAATTCCTCCTCACCGTGCCGCGTTCCCGGGGGTCTCCGGGGCCGCAATTGCCGTTGCAGATTGTGCCTCACCCCGGATCACCCAATATACCTCTGGGTCCCAATGGGGGCAAAAGGTGCGTCGCGGACCGCATAGTTATAGGACATGATCGCCGCCCCGCGCGCCGACGACTGATAACGCTCTCAGCGCAGGTTGTTGTAGATTCGTAACATACGACTGCCGCGACAATCTTCTCAAGCTGCTGATCAGGGCTTTTTCGGTTGACGATGCCGGTTTTCGGAGCGTAAGATAGCGCGCGTCCGTATGTATTGCGGACGCGGGTGAGTTTTGGCTCACCATTCACGTTTCGACTGTAGCCGTCGTTCATCGTTCTCGAGGCACGCACTTCGGTTCATTCGGCTTCTTGGCTGACAGTGTTAGTGGGCGGTTTATTGCAGACGCTCTGCTGTTGTTGAAGTGAAGTGCATCTCCGGGTGCTGCGAGGGCAATCAGTGCGGACGATCGGTCGCAGTCAGTGCTCGAAACGCTCTTGCGTGGCGTTCGGGCAACGACGTCGGCAAGCAGATCGGCTTCGTCGCTGGCGTCGTCGTAGGCGTGACTGTTTTGGAGGAGAAAAGAAAAAGCCCTCATCCAGCATCGTTGCGCCGCACGATCGGGCCTGTCGCAAATGCGCGACCGGTAGACAGACCGCGGGTAAGCGACCGCCTCTGACTGCCGCAGGTTGGTCCGGTTGATAGGCCGGCAGATGGCTGTCGCCTGACATCGCAGCAGACGGAATTCTGCTTCCGACGCTCACCTTCCTCTTCTGCGATGCGCTGCGACGTCTGGCCGCCGTCGGCCTATTTCTTTTTGCGCTCATTTCCCCCACGCCACTGTCTTTCAGCCGCAACCCCCGCGCAGTGCAAAGACGATCGTGATGAGCGCCGCCAGTGCCGTCACCGCGGCGAACACCGTTCGCCATTGCTCGAGCCGCACCTTCCGCTCCGCGGCCCAGGCACTACGCTCCGCCGGTGAGTTGGGATCAGGAGTCGCATTTGCGCCGTTTCCGCCCGCTTCGGCCGCCCTCGCCGCCGCTTCGGCCTTGGCCTCTTTCTTGGCCGCCTTCTCAGCCGCCTTGGCGAGCTTTTTGGCTTCCTTGGTGGTGTCTGGTTCGGACTCTGTCATGCTCGCTCCGCCACGCTACGGGTGTATGTCAGTATGGTAGCGAGACGGGAGTCAGGACACGATGCCCTGTGTTGGCGGGGGCAGTCCGGCTCGGGGAGGTCGCATCTCCGGCCAGCGTGCGTACGTCAGGGCCCGCCAGACCCACTCCAGCGGACCGTAGCGGATGTACGTGAGCCAAACGTTGCTCCAGGCCACCTGAACGGCATAGATGACGACCGCGAGCAGCAGCCCGCCCAACGCGCCCACCTGCCCGAACAGACCGCAGCCGTAGCCATAGAACAGAGTCGTACAGATCAGCGTTTGAGTGAGGTAGTTCGTCAGGGCCATACGGCCGGTCGCTGCCAACGGGCGCAGCAGGGCGGCGCCGACGCCGGTCTGTGCGAGCAGAACCAGGACACCCATGTAGCCCGCGGCGAGGATGGGGCTACCCACCACGGCGAGCGCATCCAACCAGAAGTTCAGCCACGTGGGCCGGAACGTCAGACAGCTTTCCCACAGAATCACGCGCGCCGCGTTGAGTCCCAGCCCGATGGGCAGGGCGGTGATTGCGAGGCCGATGAACAACGGGCGATGACGCGCGACGTCAGGGAGCACGCGCTGCCGCACGGCGAGCACGCCCAGCAGGAACATCATGAAGACGTTCGGCCAGATGTCGAGCAGCCAGAACAGCGTCTCGCGATTCTCGCGCATGCGCACGCCGATGAGTTCCACGAAGCTCGATCGCTGGCAGATCTCGACCGCGTGTACGGCCATCGCTCTGATCGTCTCCGGCAGTGACGCGTAGTGCTCTTCGAGCCGAGCCTCGGAGAAGCTCGCGTGCAGCCAGTGCAGGTACACGGCTTTGTAGACTGCTCCCCCGACCAGCGTCAGCACCAGGACGTTGACGATCAGCAGCGCCAGCACCATTGACGAGCAGCGCTGCAGCAGCAGCAACACGAAACCCAGCAGGGCGTACGTTACCAGAATGTCGCCCCACCAGAAGAAGATCGCGTGGCACAGCCCGACAATGAGCAGCGCCAGCAGCCGGCGGACATAGAGCCGCACGAACGGCTGACCGCGGGCCGTCAGACGTTCCATCTGTAACGCCATGCCGAGCCCGAACAGAAACGAGAAGAGCACGTAGAACTTGCCCTCGGCGAAGAAGCGGATGCCCACAGCCGTGGCCCAGTCGATGCTGTTTGTCCACCAGGCCGTGTCCAGCCACAATGCCTCGATCGGCAGGCTGAATAGCGTCATGTTCACAGTGAGGATGCCGAACAGCGCGAAGCCGCGGAGAACGTCGATGACCTCGATCCGTTCGGCGGGTGTGGACGGCCGCGCGCATTCTGCGTCGGCGAGCTTTGCGATGGGCGGTAATGACGACAGTTCGGTCATTTCTCTAATTCGACCCGTTCCGGCGCGTGCGCCTGTCTACGCACCGGTAAGAAGCCGGTGGCACAGCCAACGATTGGACGCTTACGACGGGCGATTCGTTCCCCGGCTAGACGTCCATTGATCATTCGACGACCGGCACGGCGACCTTGTTGCGGTCGGCGCGCACGCCCCAGGCCGCGTCGAGCGTGTAGATCACTAATGCGGTCCAGATAAGGCCAAACGCAATCGCATTAGCGCGGGCGAATGGTTCGCCGTAGGCCCAGACCGCTAGTAGGAAATGACCGGTCGGGGCGAGGTATTGCAAGAAGCCCATTGTCGCTAGACGCAGCCGTCGAGCGGCAGCCGCGAACCATAGCAACGGCACGGCTGTCACCAGGCCCGCCGCCATGCACAGCAAGTCGGTACGCAGCGAGCCGCTCCCGAACGCCGCCGAGCCCTGCACAATCTGCCAGGTGAGAAACGCGAGCGCGGGCACGAGCAGCAGACAGGTCTCGATCGTCAGCCCGACCAGCGCCTCGATCTTCACGACTTTCCGGAGCAACCCATAGAAGCCGAATGTCCCCGCCAGCAGCAGGCCGAGGGCCGGAAACTGCCCGGCGGCAAACGTGAGATAGAGCACGCCGATCGTCGCGAGTGCCACGCTGAGCCCCTGCCAGCGCCGCAGCCGCTCGCGTAAGAAGACGAATCCCAACAGCACGTTGACCAGCGGGTTGATGAAGTAGCCCAGGCTGGCCTGCATGACTTGGTCATTCGCGACAGCCCAGATGAACCCCACCCAATTCACCGCGATCAGCAGCGTCGTGACGGAGAGTGTCAGCAGAGCCCGCGGCGAGCGCAAGCAACTTCGGACGGCCCCCCAGTTCCGTTCGATCAGGGTGAGCACGAGCAGGAACACCACCGACCAGACGATCCGGTGCGCCAATACTTCCAGCGCCGGAACGTGTCGGACGGCCTTGAAGTAAATGGGCACCAGTCCCCAGAAACCATACGCCGCAATACCACACGTCACGCCGACACGCTGCGCGCTGGGCGGAGTGCGGCTGCCGGTGGGCGCTTTAACGGTTGGTGGCAAGCTGTCGGGGGCCCGGCGCATGGGCGTGAATCATAGAGCAAATCGTGTCGCGGAGCGTCCGGCACGTTATCGCGCTTTGCGGGATTCTCGCGAGCCGGCGGCATCGAGCGTTTCCGACGAGCAATGCGTCGGCAACAGCGGGCGGGCTGATCTGCCGCGACATTCTCGGAACCAGGTTGTTGTGCCGGCCGTCGCCGCCCAGACGGAAGCGGCCTTATTGGAAATGTCCGGTATTGGCGTGCTACGACCTCAGTGAGGGAAGTGCGAGGGAGTGTAGCATTGGGAACCACGTCGGACAGACGCCGGGCGACCTGCTCGCCCGTGCGGGCAACCCCCCATGATTCGCGAACGGCCGTGGGCCGTTTGTCCCTGTATACACTTCGTTCCTGCCGGGTCTCCGTTGCATCTGATGTGAGGAGGGTAGCTGGAGACCTGGATGTCCACGTCCGAGGCGTATGTACCGGTTCGTTGCGCGACAGTACCGCCCTGTTCACGATCGAACGCGACGCAACCGCTGCGCCCGTCCTGCTCTGGGATCGACGCTCACCGGCGGCCACTGTGCTCCCCTGTGGCCGTGCGGGTATCCCCGAGTCGAGCGGGACTGTGCCAATCCGCTCGTTGTACTCAGCGCGCGAGGGAATCGGCGTCACCGGGACACTGACGCCGATGGCGGCCTCGAGCGGATGGCACCCGGACGTGCTGACGAATAGCAGGTAGCACCGCCGCGGCTGCCGCGCGCTGGCGGCGTTTGCGCGCTTCTCCGTAGGTCCATGCCCGCTCCGCGCGCCTACAATCACCCGCTCGGGAGTCGGGCTTGGAGGATTGGGCCGTGCGCTCTACTTGCGTCGCAATGCTGTTAGCTTGTATCACAGCCGGCGGCTGCCGGGAGAAGGCGGAAGATGTCGCGTCGCAGAAGGACGTGCAGGAGGTCAGCAGAAACGTGGAGCAGACCGACGACAAATGGCGTGAGAAGCTCACGCCGGAGCAGTATCGGGTCACGCGGGAGTGTGGCACGGAGCGGGCGTTCACCGGCAAGTACTGGAACCACAAGGAAGACGGCGTCTATCGCTGTGTGTGCTGCGGCCAGAAACTGTTCGACTCGGATACGAAGTACGACTCCGGCAGCGGCTGGCCGAGCTTCTATCAGCCGATGGAAGCGGAGCGTGTGACAGAACGTGAGGACCGCAGCCTGATGATGACGCGTACCGAAGTGGTTTGCAGCAACTGTGACGCACACCTGGGACACGTTTTCGACGACGGTCCGCGCCCGACCGGCCTGCGCTACTGCATCAACTCGGCGGCACTGAACTTCTCACCGGCGGACAAAGACGCGCAGGAAGAGATGGAGTGATCTGCAGAATGGTAGGGTGGATTGCGCCCGCAGCTACAACACCGCCGGATGCGCTCTAGTACCACGCGCCGTCGTCGAACCACCAGTCTTCGTAGTATGCGTCGCCGCCCCCGTCGTCGTAATAATAATCATCCCCATAGTAGTAATCATCGTCGTAGTAGTAGCCGTCATCGTAGTAGTACGAGTCCTCGAAGTAATAGGGGTCGTAGTAGTACTCGTCGTCTTCGTAATAGAAGCCGCCGAACAGGCTGCCCAACGCACCGAGTGCGTCATAGCCGAACGAGAACGGGTAGTACGTCTCCTCGACGACGTACTCCTCCTCGTAGACGTACTCTTCGTAGTACCACTCGTCGTAGCAGTCGTAGCAGTATCCGCTGTCGCGGTACGACCGGCCGTCATTGTCGAGCAGATCCCCCAGGAAACATCCACTCTGCAACGCCAGTCCCAACGCCAGGCATAGCGAAGTAATCGCCGCCCGTGTCAGGCTGATGGCTGAATGCTGATAGTTGATAGCTGAGGGCTGACCGCTTCCCGACATGATTCACCTCCACGGTGCCATATGCCCGAGTGCGTCTGTCCGACAGCATTGTACGGCCTGATGGCGGAGCGCGGGGGAGAAAGTGCTGACGCCCGATAAGCTCGGCTGTGTCCTACGGCTCGTCCGCCTCGGGTTCCGGCAGCACGACCGGACCTTCGAATGCGATTGCTTCCGCGTCGGCCGGCGGTTCGCGCATTTCCAGCGATCGAAGTATGTTGCCGGGCTGCCCGCCGCACATGTACGCCAGAATGGACAACCACGTTCCGGCCACGATCGTGACGCCCACCACAACGTACCACGCCCGTGAGCGATGAGACTTGTGCTCAACCCGCGGCTCGACGGGCCGCTGTGGGATCGGCAGCGGTTGTGCGGGTGGCACGGGCTTCGGTGTGACGGAAGCCGGCGTGTCTGGTTGCAGGACGTCGCGACGAGGTTTGCGGGCCGCGGGCATTAGCGCCCGCGGTGACGGCGTAGGCGACGGACGCGCGGCGGGCGGTACGCGATCACGGCGTCGCAGCCGTTCTTGCGCCAGTACGCGGCGCACGACATCCGGGCCCCAGCGTTCGACATCCACCCAGGACTCGGTGGCGGGCTGGTTGGTGAGGGTGGTCAGGTCCGCGCAGGTCGCGGGACCTGCTTTCTGGAGGATGACCTCGTTTAACGCGCCTTCGTGCCCGTGATCACGGATCGCGGTCGCGACATGGCTGAGCGCCTGCTTGTATTGCGTGAAGCGCAGTGAATCGCGCACGATCTCGCAGTCATCGAGCTGCACGACGAGACGAAATGTTCTATTCGGCGCGTCGAGCACACACATTCGACGGTCGGCTCCCAATGATCAGCACTGCAGACGTGCAGTTACGACCCGCCACACGGGGGCGGGAAGTTTAGCTCACGTTGCGGCAAATCGACAAGGGGGCAAAATCGCACACAATCGAACGATCAGGCTGTTGCGCTGGTGCCGGTGTCTGCAAAGGATCAGCCCCGCGTCCCAAAACGGTTACGGCGCGATCCGCTCAAGTCCGCCCATGTACGGCCGTAGTGCGGCCGGAATCGTGACGCTTCCGTCGGCGTTCTGGTTCAGCTCCAGCAACGGAATCAGTATCCGTGGGCTGGCCACGACCGTGTTGTTCAGTGTGTGGCAGAACTCCGGCTTGCCTGTCTCGGGATTGCGGTAGCGGAGGTTCAGCCGGCGGGCCTGGAAATCGTGAAAGCGGCTGGCCGAGTGCGTCTCGCCATAGGCCTCGCGGCTCGGCATCCATGTTTCAATATCGAACATGCGGACCTTGCCCTGGCCCATGTCCCCGGTGCAGACCTCCATCACGCGGTAGGGCAGCTCAAGCTTCTGGAGCAGGTCCTCGGCGTTCTTGACGATGACCTCGTGCCACTTGGCGGACTCGTCTGGCTCGGCGGCGCAGACAATGACCTGTTCAAGCTTGTCGAAAGAGTGAATGCGGTACAGACCGCGGGTGTCCTTGCCCGCGGCTCCGGCCTCGCGCCGAAAACACGTGCTACGGGCCACGTAGAGCTTGGGCAGTGCGGAGGCGTCCAGAATCTCGTCTGAGTGATAGCCCGTGACGGGAACCTCGGCTGTTCCAACTAGGCTCTGGCTGTCGCGCTCGCAGATGTAGACCTCGTCGCGGTGCAGCGGGAAGAAACCCGTGCCGTACATCAGGGCGTCATTGACGAGCACGGGCACGGTCAGCGGCTCGAACCCGCGCTCCATCATCAGGTCCCACGCCAGCCGCAGCACCGCCTCGTGCAGCATCGCGCCCGCCCCGCGCAGAACGTAGTTCCGGCTGCCGGCGATCTTCACGCCGCGCTCGATGTCGATGATCCCCAGCGCCTGGCCGAGCTCGAGATGGTCCTTGAACTCGAAGCCGTAGGCGCTCTTGGGTTTGCCCTCGCCCACGCGGCGAATCTCGACGTTGCCCGACTCGTCCTTGCCGCGCGGCGCGTCGGCGTGCGGAATCTGCGGCACGAGCAGCATCAGATCGTGCAACTCCGAGGTGACCTGCTCCTGCTCCTGCTCGATCTGCTTCAGGCGGGCCTTCAGCCGACCCATGTCCTGACTCAGGGCAGTCTTCTCCTCTTGGGGTGCTTTCGCGATCTTCTCGCCCGCGGATTTTTGCTCGTGGCGGAGATTGTTGAATTCGGTCTCCAGCGCGCGGCGACGCTCATCAACGGCGAGAATGCGGTCGATGTCGACCTGCATGTTCTTGTCGACGGCGGCCTGCCGGACGATGTTGGGTGTCTCGCGAATCAGTTTCAGGTCGATCATCGTGGTCCTTCTCGAATCGGCGTCGCGCGCAGCATAACGTCAGGGCTGATACGAAACCCGCGGTCACGCTCGCAGGTAGAACCGGCATTATAGGTGCCGCCGCTGCTACCGCGAATCGTTGTCGTCGGTCGGCTTCTGTGAGCGTTGCTGCCGCCGTGGCGCGTTGCTGTAGTCCGACAGATCGATCTCCTGTTCCGGTGGACCGATCGCGACCACGTCGCGCCGCCGAACACGATACATCGTCTTGAGCAGTTCGCGCAGCCGATCATCGTCTGACAGCACGTTGGTGTCCCAGGGATTCGTGATGCCAAACTCGAGCAGATCCGCGATCGCGCTCACGCTGTTCATGGCCAGCAGACGGTCGCAGATCGCATACCGGCGGACAAGCGTCAGGTGCTGGTCGGGGAGCGTACCTTCCTTGAGCCGCTTCGATCGTGCCAGAAATGCCTCGATGTCGTCGATCGCCGTCTGTTGTTCGGGTAGTGCGACGTAAGTTAGCCAGTCCGGCTCGACCAGCAGCCAGCGCCAACGCCATTCGCGCCGCGCATCGAGCGCACCGTTTCGCTGATACGCCGCTCCGAAGATCCAGCCCAGCGCCCGCCAGCCGTAATCGAGCTGGACCGGCGGCAAGTCGACGTCGAGCAGTGTTTCCTGAATGTGAATGGTGAACGGCGTTTCCGGGTCTTCGATCCAGCCGCCGAGAACAACCGAACGACGCGGCTCGTCTTTCAAGGCCCGTAGCGGATACCGCCGCTTTCCACGCCAGACGTATGGTGCCGGCGCCGGGCGCCAGTCGTCCCAGACCAGTTCCGCCGCAGCGCGCACGTCCTCCGGTGCAACATCCCCTACGACCAGCACGTCCACAGCGCCGATGTCACGCAGTGCGCGCGCGCTGAAACGAAGCTCCTGTGGCGAGCGTGGCAGGCCGCCGTCGGTCGGCCACCAGCCGATCAGCCCGGGCGGAACGTAGTACTCCTCACGTTCGAAGTCGGGCGGGTCGCCACGCCGTAGCGCGAACGAACTGACGATCGTCTGGAACGCTGCCGCCATGGCGTCGTCGTCATCGCGCGGCGACCGCAGCAGATCCGCCTGTAACTCCATCATCTGTGGTACGAGGTCGTTGCTGCCGCGGGATTCGAGCCCTGGCGTCGGCGTCTCGATGCGCGGGTAGAGGTCGAGGCCGTGGTACGTGAGGTAGTCACGATACGCGTCGACGGACCGGTCTCTGGCACCGAGCGCCATCAGCGTGGCGAACACGGGATAGAGCGGGCCGGTTCCGTGCGGCATAGTGCGGACGACGGCAGAGGTCGCGCCGGGGATGCGATACGAGCGCACGGTTACGCCATTATTGAGGGCATGGATCGTCAGCGTTCCAGGAGGGCTGGGGGCAGCGATGGGCGAAACGGCTTTGGCGTACGGCAGCAGCAGTTCATAAGCGTCGGCGGAGCTCAACGCGTTGGCCGGTTGGGGTTCGAGAATGTCCAGCAAGGGGGCAATGGCCGTGTCGGTCGTCGGCTGCTGCGTCGTACGCGGCAGGATAACCATGCGCGCTTCGAGCAACTTGGTTGCGGCATTGCGAACGTCATCGACGAACACCCGCGCGATCTGGCGGGGATGAAGATCGACGAGCAGTGCGTCGCCAGCTGCTACTTCGTGGCGCGCCAGTTCCAGCGCGCGACTGGCGAAATCCGGCAGTTGCTGACGCCAACGCCGCTTCGCCATCGCCCGCGCGCGATTAAGCCCGATGGGCGTGATCACGCGCTCCGTCGCCGCCCGCAACTGACTCCGCACCGTCTCGACAATCGCCTCGTGGTCATTTCGGGATACGGGATGTTGATCGACTCGTAGCGTCAGCAGACCGGCGTTGGACCAGGCAGTACGTGACCACTCCGGCGGCCGGCAGCCGATGTCGCGCAGCGCTTCGTGCAGCGGCCCGTCAATCGGATTGCAGAGGTGCTCCATCAGCACATCGACGCAGGCATTATCGAAAAGACCCACGCGGCCAGTGACCCACGCAATGTCTACGCCGGCGTCCGCTGCCGGCGAAGGTGCGAGTTGGACGTTGCTTGCTGGCGGCAATGGTGCGTGCGCGGCGCGTGACGTGTTCCGGCGCGGCAGGTCGCGAAAGGCGTCGCGGACCAGGGCTTTCACCGTCGGCGCGTCGACCGCACCAATGACAAATAGCGTCGCGTTGTCCGCGATGAACCAGCGTTCGAGCCACGCGTCGATCACTCCCGGCGTCACGTCCGCAAGCGAAGCCGCGACGATTCCGGGTGGGTGCGCCAGCGGCGACTCGGAAAACGCCGCCCGCAACAAGTGCCGCGCGCTCGACAACATCGGCGACGCGGGCCGCGCCGCGCTCTGAACCGCGTCGGCGAGCGTAGCTTGTGACGTAGGCGTTGGCCGCAGGTGCTCCGCCTCAATGCCAATCGCGTACGCGAGGAAACCTGACGGAATCAGCGTCGCAAAGTAGCAGCCGTCGCGCCGCGTATCCGACGTGAACTCTGCGCCGGTAGCACGCAGCCTCAACGCCGCATCCGTACGATCTTCGAGCACAGCCCGGGCCACATGTGTCGTACCGGGCGACGAAGGCGGATCGTGCGCCGATCCGACATGGAACCACAATTGCACGCTGACCAGCGGCAACGTGTGGTCCTCGATCACAACCACGCGCAAGCCGCAGTCGAGCCGGTCGTACTCCGCTTGCACGGGCGTAGCGGAGAGCAGCGCGAACAGCGGCACGATCCACAGCGACATCGCGATCTCCCAGAAGCGGTTACGGTTTGCCGACGATTCGACGCACCTGACGCGACAGCGTACTCGTTTCGGCCAACCTACGCGCCCGCCCCGGGATTTATCTTGACCGGCGACGCGCGCGCGATATCGTGAATCCGCTGCGAGATTCATGGATTCGCCGTGGTGGCCGTGGGGCGAGCCGTTCCACGAGCGATCTCCACCACGCCTTGAACGGAGACGGTGTCATGAAGATCGCGCTGGTGGCTACGCATGCGCATCCGCTCGCGCTGGGGCTGCGCTACATCTCCTCCTACCTGAAAGCTGCCGGACACGACGTCGAGATGCTGTTTATGAGCTCGAAGCGTGACACGGCCGCGCCGGACTGGAGTGAGGCAGCGCTGACGGATTTCATCGAGCGCGTACGGTCGGTCGACGTTGTTGGCTTTAGTCTGCTGACCAATACCTTCCATCGCGCAAGTGCTTTGGTTGAACGCATTAGACAAGCGGGGATCGCCACACCGATCGTCTGGGGTGGTACACACCCGACTGTGGCACCCGAAGAATGCCTGGCCATCGCAGACGTTGTGTGCGTTGGCGAGGGCGAGGAGCCGATGCTGCAATTCGTCGAGCGGCTGGCGGCGGGCACTGATCCCACGGATGTGCCGAACCTGTGGTTCCGCGCCGGTGGACTGTTTGGCAATCGTGAGGCGATGCGCAATCCGCCGGGAGATTTGGAAACGCAGCTCGACGACTTGCCGTTTCCGGATTACGAGCTCGATACGCATTGGGTCGCGGATCGCGCAGGGCTGGTACCGGCCCGGCCGGAGAACCTGCGCGGTGCGCTACACACGCTGCGCGTGCTGACGACGCGGGGCTGTCCGTATCACTGCACCTTCTGCAACAACACCGCGCTGCGCAACCGCTTCGACGAGTGTGGAACGTGGGTGCGCATGCGCTCGCTGGACAATGTGCTGGACGAGGTGCGGCGGGCAGTGGCAGCCTTTCCCACGATAGAGGCGATCAACTTCGTCGACGACCTGTTTTTCGTACGCAAAGGCGAACAGATCGCCGAGTTTGCGGCGCAGTACAAATCAGAAATTGGGATTCCGCTCGAGCTCGATGCGTTTCCCAACACCGTGACCGAGGAGCGCGTGCGGGCCGTCGCGAAGCTGCCCCTGCAGCTCGTCAGCATGGGAATCGAGTCGGCCTGTGACGACACGCTGGAGCACATCTACCAGCGGCCGACGAAGACCAAACGCATCGCCGAGGCGATCGGCACACTCGCGCGGCACCGCATACCCGCCGAGCACCACTACATCGTCAGCAATCCGTTCGAGCCGGACGAGAATGTGATCGCGACGATGCGGTTCATTGCGGACCACCATCGCCGCTGCAAGGTCCTGCGCGTCTTTCCGTTGATGTTCTATCCGGGCACGCCGTTGTACGATCGCGCTCGACGGGAAGGGCTGATCGGCGACCAGGACCAAGCGACGTACGACTACATGGGTAGCGGGACACTGCAATTTGCGAAGCACGACTACCTCGCGGTCTGGCTGCGCCTCGTGCTGAATCTGAGAAACATCGGCGTGCCGCCGTGGGTGGCGCACCGGATCATCGACTTTGCCGCCGCGCGCCCGACGCGCTGGCTGCTCGATCGGCGCTGGTTTTGCCCGACGGTCTTCGCCGGGTATTTCGTGGCCCGCAAGCTGTTCCGCAACCTGATTCATCAACCGTTCATCCGCCCCTGGCAGCGTCGACGGCGTCGAAAGACGGACTGGCCGGCCGGACGCTGGGAGCTGCCGCGCGTGAATCGGGCGGCGATGCGCCGGCGCGTGCGCAAAGTAGCCAGTGTGGACGCGAGCGAAGTGCCGGAAGCCCCGCGCGTTGACCGCGGTCAGGTAACGCCGGACTGGGAGACCGCCCGCTGAGGCCGGTTGGGGGGAAGTTCTGGGCAGCGGCTCATCTGGTGGTTGCCGCCCCTAGCTGCCGAAGAGTATTATGCGTCCGCTGCAACCCGCCGCCTGTGTGCGCGGTATAAGGGCTGACGGGTGGGCGCGCCGTTGCGGTGCGCGTACGCGCTAACACTCTGTAAGACAAGAGGTTGGATACCGATGCCCATCGGCGACGCACTGGTGACCAAAGGGCTGATAACCCGTGAGCAGCTCGACAAGGCCGTTGCGGACAGGACTTCGCCGTCGGAACGGATCGACCAGGTCCTGATTCGCCAGAACCTCGTCAGCGAAAGCGCAATCCTGGAGGTGTTCAGCGAGCAGCTCATGATCCCCGTCATCGAGCTGGACGAGGGGCAGATCGACAAGGAGCTGCTGGCGCTCGTGCCCGCCCGACTCGTACACAAGTACGGGCTGCTGCCCGTCGCCCGTAACGGCAAAGGCATCCGCGTCGCCACGTCCGATCCGTACAACATGTACGCGCTCGACGAGGTGCGCACCTGCATCAACATGCCCGTCGAGCCGGTGCTCGCGCCGCGTACCGAAATCCACAAGATGATCAAGCAGTTCTACGGCGTCGGTGGGGAAGTGCTCCAGGAGATGGTCGCCGAAGCCGGGGTCGAGATCATCGACGAAGCGCGCATCGAATCCGAGGATCTCGATGTCCAGATGGCCCAGGAAGCGTCGGTCATCAAACTCGTCAACGAGATTCTCGTCGAGGCGATCGACCAGCGGGCCAGCGATATTCACTTCGAACCGTTCGAGGACGACTTCCAGGTGCGCTACCGGATTGACGGCGTACTGCACGTTGCCAACGTGCCGCCCGAGATTCGGCGTTTTCAAAACGCGATCGTCAGCCGCATCAAGATCCTGTCGAATCTGAACATCGCCGAGCGGCGCCTGCCGCAGGACGGCGGTTTCAAAATCAAGGTTCACGGCCGCGAGATTGACCTGCGTGTCAGCATCGTCACGATGTCCTTCGGCGAGGGCATCGTCCTGCGTATTCTCGACCGGTCGTCGGTGCAGCTCGTGCTGCCGAGCCTCGGTATGGAGGGCGAGAACTACGAGACGTTCCAGGATCTGATCCACCGTCCGCACGGCATCATCCTGGTCACCGGACCGACTGGTTCGGGAAAGACGACGACGCTGTACGCGGCGTTGCGCGAAATTGTCTCGCCAGAGCTGAAGATCCTGACGATCGAAGACCCGGTCGAATACTACCTCGAAGGCATCAACCAGACGCAGATTCTGCCGAAGATCGGGCTGACGTTCGCCCGCGCGCTGCGCAGCTTCCTGCGGCACGACCCGGACGTCATTCTGGTCGGTGAGATTCGTGACAAGGAGACCGCCGAGGTCGCGATCAATGCGTCGCTGACGGGCCACCTGGTGTTCAGCACGCTGCACACCAACGACGCGGTCACCGCATCGACGCGGCTCCTCGACATGGGCGTTGAGCCGTTTCTGGTATCGAGTTCGCTCGAAGCGGTGCTGGCCCAGCGTCTCGTACGAACCATCTGCAAGCACTGCAAAGACGAGTTCAAGCCGGAGAATCCGGCGATGCTGCCGGAAGATTTCGGATATTCCCGCGGCGAGACGCTGTGGAAAGGGCGTGGGTGCAAGGCCTGTCGCGGAACAGGCTTCTCCGGCCGCCGGGCGCTGTACGAGCTGTTGGTGATGACCGATGAGCTGCGCGAGCTGATTCTCAACGCCGCTTCGGCGTCGCAACTACTTGAGAACGCCCGTGCGAGCGGTGCCTTCACGCTGATGCGCGAAGAAGGCTGGCGGATTTGTCGCGATGGGCTCACTACGCCGGAAGAAGTGCTCCGCGTGACGAAGGTTTAGGCGGAAGGGACGCCGGGGCAAAGGAACAAAGGTTGCGGCCAACCTCTCGGTCGGCCGTTTTCGCTTCACCCCACCAACTCCTCGTTACTCAATGGCGGCGTTGGGGTGGTAGAGAGCAGGGCGAGCCAGAGTTTCTCCAAGAATCGTTCGGCGCTGTCGCTGCGCCATAGCTGGATTGTGTCGGTTTGTTCACCGCGCACCAGCTTCAGCGTCATCGTGTTCAGTGTCTCCGTGGCGAGCACAGTCGTTTCGACGGACATCGGATAGCTGCGAATGTCAGGACGGCTCCGGAGAATGGAGTACGTGATCACCTGCGCGACGCCGGGTGCCACACGCAAGTAGCGCGGGCGCACAATGTGGTGACCGAACGCACCTGCCGTAAGTGCAGTCATGATTGCCAGCGTCGGCCACCAACGCGCGAGTGTCTCAGGTACACGTTCGTGAAAATCCACCAGCATGCCCATCAGCAGCACGCCGAGAAACACGAACAAAGCTATGCTCAGCGAACCCGCTGACTCGCGCGGCGTCAGCAGCGTCGGCTCCCCGCGGTGGTCTCCCGTCGGCGGCAATTCGTATGCGCCGCACGCGACGATGAGCGCCCTGTCCGCAGGTGGGCTGCCGTAGTCTCGAAGCGCGTCTTGGATGCCCTCCAGCGACGGCGGATGTGCCAAGCTGTCCCAGCGCCGCCCCAGGGCCATCGCTTGAGGGTCTGAGCACCAGTCTTCGTGACGCTCGATCCACGCCGCACGACGTTGGTTAAATCTGCGAATGCGCTGCCGCCAGAAGATGAACACAGCCACGACGACGCAGATCGCGAGCATCACGTTCAGCCGCAGCCAAGCCGCCGGGCTGAGCAGCGCCAGTGGCACCAGGACGATCAGTAACGCCAGCGACCAGCCTATATGATTCGGCCCCGATTTCGGCGGCGGTACCTGAATCACCTGCGGTGGAATGCGATCTGCAACGTCTTCCGGCATGCAGTCATCATAGCGGACGTCCCATGGTCGGGTGGCTATGACCGTCACGCCACGGGTTGTTGCGACGAGCCGTTTCTGACTTCGTTCGGACACCTCCGTATTGATATGATCATTGGTGATGGCACAGGTGACCTATCGCAGACTGTCGCTCGTCGGCGCGGGGATCGTCGCACTGAGTAGTATCTCAGCGACCGCGTCCGATCTGCCATTCATTCACGGCGTCGACGCGTCGTTCATTCCGCAGATCGAGGATCTCGGCGGGGTGTACTACGACGACGGCAATGCCCGCGATCTGCTGCTGATCTTCCGCGATCAGGGCGTCAATTGCGTACGACTGCGACTCTGGCACACGCCGGCCGAGGGCTATTGCGACTTGGCGCATACGCTCGCGCTGGCACAGCGCATCAACGCCGCTGGCATGCTGCTGCTGTTGGACTTCCACTACTCCGATTGGTGGGCCGATCCGGGTAACCAGACCAAGCCCGTGGCGTGGGCAGGCTTCGGTGAGCCCGAACTGAGCACAGCGCTGCACGACTATTCCCGCGACGTGATCGCCGCGTTGAACGCGCAAGGCACATTGCCGGACCTTGTGCAGGTCGGTAACGAGATCTCCAACGGTTTCCTGTGGGATGATGGGCGCGTGGGCGGGTCGTTCAACGGCAACTGGCCGCAATTCGCGTGGCTACTGAACTCCGCGATCGCGGGGGTGAACGACGCGCTCGACCCCGGCCAGTCGATCCCGATCATGCTGCACATCGATCCCGGCGGAGACAACGGCGCCTGCCGCTGGTTCTACGACAACGCCGAGGGATACGGCGTGCCATACGACTTGATCGGCCTGTCGTTCTATCCCTGGTGGCACGGCACGTTGAACGACCTCGAGTGGAACCTCGCAGATCTTTCGACGCGCTACGGTAAGCCAATCGTCGTTGTTGAGACGGCGTACCCCTGGACGCTCGGCTGGGGGGATGACACCCACAACATCGTCGGCCTGGAGAGCCAACTGCACTCGGGCTATCCCGCGACCGTCGTGGGGCAGGAGAGGTTTCTCTGCGCAGTCCAGCGCATCGTCGGTACGACGCCAGGCGGCGCGGGCATGTTCTACTGGGCACCAGAGTGGATTCCGGTGAGCGGACTGGGCACGCCGTGGGAGAACTTGGCACTGTTCGATTTCGACGGTCACAGACTGGATTCGATGCGCGTGTTCGCCAAAGCGTACGACGGCAACGATCTGATCGCGGTCGCTGCGTTTCAGGCCTGCTTCACCGGTGCGATCCCGCCGCCGGTGGAGGAGCCGTGTCGGCCGTACGATTTCGATTGTGACTCGGATGTGGACGGTGACGACTTCTCCGTGTTCGAATCCGCGATTTCCGGCCCCTGAGCAGACGCACTGCTGCCGGGCGAATACCATCTCGTAATGTCCCGCAACGGCAAGGTCATAGTCGCGATGTCCGGCGGCGTGGATTCGTCCGTCAGCGCCTGCCTGCTCAAGGAGCAGGGGTATGAATGTGTGGGGGTGTTTATGTGTGTTGGGGGACCGGCAGGGACGCAGGGACGCAGGGGCGAGGGGACTGAGGAGCGGCGGTTGCGGCATGGGTGTTGTTCGCCTACGGATCAGGCGGATGCGCGGCAGATCTGTGGGCGGCTGGGGATGCCGTTCCATGTCCTGAATCTACAGAGCCAGTTTGATCGCATCATCGACTACTTCGTGGATGAGTACGCGAATGCCCGCACACCGAACCCCTGCGTGATGTGTAATACGTGGGTGAAGTTTGGCACGCTGCTGGAGCACGCCGACCGCGTCGGGGCGGAATTTGTTGCGACGGGGCACTATGCGCGCGTGGTGCACGGCGTGGGGACGTGGGGAGGTGGGGACGTGGGAAGGTGGGAAGGTACCACTCCCCTCCCTTCCAGGGAGGGGTTGGGGGAGGGTAACGCTCGCGACGACGCAACGCGTTGCCCTCCTGTGGTCTCCCCTGAACGGGGGGACGGTGCTACCCCCCTCCCTTTCAGGGAGGGGTTGGGGGAGGGTAACGCTCGCGACGACGCAACGCGTTGCCCTCCTGTGGTCTCTCCTGAACGGGAGGACGGTGTGTACCTCGCCCGCTCGCTGAATCTTGCCAAGGATCAGTCTTACGTGCTGTTCGGCATTCGGCGGGAGAACCTCGCGCGATGCTTGTTTCCGGTGGGCGAGATCGCCGACAAGGCGGTGGTGCGCGACAGCGCGGCGCGGATTGGGCTCCGCGTCCATGACAAGCCGGACAGCCAGGAGATCTGCTTCGTTCCCGACAACGACTACAAGGAATTGGTCCGCGCGCGCCGGCCCGAGACGCAACGCCCGGGCGAGGTGCGCGACGTCGACGGTCAGGTCCTGGGCACGCACGACGGCGTCGCGAACTTCACGATCGGTCAACGCCGGGGACTGGGCATCGCGGCTGGTGAGCCCATCTACGTTACGCGGCTCAACGTGCTGGACAACACGGTGACGGTCGGGCCACGTGCGGATTTGCTGAGTAGCGGCTTGGTCGCCGACCGCGTGAACTGGCTCGTTGGCCCTCCGGCAGTCGACGTCTGGCAGTCGGCGGCGATCAAGATCCGCTACCAGCACTCGCCGGCGCCGGGTCGTTTCCAACGCCGCGTCGATGGCCGCCTGGCGGTCGAGTTCGACACGCCGCAGTCGGCGGTCACCCCGGGCCAGGCTGCCGTGCTGTATACTGCGGAGGGTGTCGTTATCGGCGGCGGCTGGATTGACGCCGCAGTGGCTGTTGAGGCATAAATCTCAAATCCGGCCTGAATGATCGGCGGCGACGAGCGAATACCCCGGCGGTATCCGGGCTGTCAGAGCGGTCTCGACCGCCGCGCCATCTTAGGAGGCACGTGATGTTGGCCAGTTTCTGGGATTACATTGGCAATCCAGCGAACATCGGGACCGTCGCGGTCATCATGGGTTGTATGATCCCGATCGTCGCCATTGTGACCGGGATCTGGCAATCCGTGGAGAAGACGAGGTCGAACAACGCCCTGAAGCGCGCCATGCTCGACCGGGGCATGTCGGCCGACGACATCGAGCGTGTAATGGCCGCCGGCGAGGCCGACGACGAAGATGAGGAAGACGAATAGCACGTCTTGACTGGGGGTACACTTCTTGTCATTCCGAAGCGCAGCGAGGAATCTACTCGCGAAAGGCGCATTGCGTTCGTTTGAACGTAGATTCTTCCTCCCATTGATCGTCGGAATGACACGCTCCCTGAATACACGCCAGTTCAACGGTACAATCCGCACGGGACTCTAATCGGAGCCAGAACATGCCCAGCGCCGTCGCCGTCGTTACTCAACTCATTCAGCAATTCGACGAAGCCTTCAGCAAACGCTCCTGGCACGGCACGAATCTGTCCGGTTCGATCCGCGGCCTGTCGGCCAAGCAGGCCGTTTGGCGGGCTGATCGCCGCGGGCACTCGATTGCTGACATCGTTGTGCACTGTGCGTACTGGAAGTACTCCGTGCGGCGTCGGCTCCGCGGCGAAAAGCGCGGCTCGTTTCCACTGAAGGGCAGCAACTGGTTCGGGTTGCCGGACGCGCTGACCGACGTCGAGTGGCGCGGATACGTACGGCTGCTCAAAGAGCAGCACACAGAACTGCGCGATGCCGTGGCATCCCTTTCCGATCACGATTTGAGCCGGACACCGGCGGGCGGCAAGGAACCAATAGGTTTCCTGGTCCGCGGCGTAATCGCCCACGACCTCTATCACGCGGGGCAGATTCAGACGATTAAGGGTCTGCACAAACGCGGCGGCAAGCGCTGATCTGATATCCAGTACACTCCCAGCATGTCCGCCCGTTGGCTCATCCTGCATGGCGGTGCGCTCGGCGATCTGGTGCTGACGCTCCAGCTTGCGCTGCGCTTGCCCGAGTCCGAACGCGGCCTGTACGTCGTGGCACGCACGCGGCTGGGCGACCTGTCGGCGTGTCGGTCACCGATCACGTGGCAGTCGTCGGAAGGACTCGGCCTGCACTGGCTGTTCGGCGAGCACGATGATCCGCCGCCGGAACGACTCCGCGCGCTCATCGCTCACCAGCGCGTGTTCAGCGCGCTCGGTGGCACGCATACCATCGTTCACCACCGACTGGATTCTCTTGCACCGACAACGCTACACAGCATTGATCCGCGTCCGCGGGCGGGCGTCGAACGGCACATCACACAACAATGGCAAACGCAACTCGAAGGACAGGGGCTGCTCGTGCCCAAGTGTGTACATCAACGACCAGCAGCGCGAACCATCGGCATTGATGAGAAACTGCGCGTGCGGGGAGACGAGTTGCTCGCAGCGCTGGGCCCGGAAAACGCCGCCGTCGTAATCCACCCCGGCAGCGGCGGACGGCGCAAGTGTTGGCCATTGCCCTGTTATTTTCGCTTCGCGGCTGCGATGCGCAACAGTGGGAGATCGGTGGTCTGGCTGCTGGGACCAGTGGAACGCGAGTCCTGGTCGGCGGACGAGCGTGCGGCGATTCGCGCGGCAGGGTCGTGTCTCGACACGCCGTCCGCAAATGATCTCGTAGCAGCACTCGCGGCTGCGAAGGCGTACGTCGGCAACGACGCCGGCCCCGCGCACCTCGCGGCACTGTTGGGTACGCCGACAATGACGATCTTCGGGCCCACGTCAGTCAATGTCTGGCGACCACTGGGTTCGCGAACGCGCGTGCTCTGCGGCGATCCGGCGCAGAACAAAGACTGGGGCATCAGCGTAGAACAGGTGCTTGCCGCAGTGGAGGAGCTGGCGGACTAGCGAGTCGTGGTTCGGTTGTCGCGCCCCGCCGCCTATAATGCCCGAAACCAAACACAAGGAGCAGTGATGGCCGAGGTTCTTTTTCACGGGGCGGCGGGCGAGGTCACGGGCTCGATGCACATGGTTTGCGTCGACGACCAATGGGTCGCGCTGGACTGCGGTCTGTATCACGGCAAGCGGTCCGAGGCGGAGGCCAAGAATCGCGAATGGCCCGTGCCACCGAAGGAGATTGCCGCAGTCGTGCTGTCACACGCACACATCGACCATTCCGGGCGTCTTCCGCGGCTGGTGCGAGATGGCTTCGAAGGACCGATCTACTGTACGCCGGCGACGCGTGACTTGTGTGCGATCATGCTGCCGGACTCGGCGCACATCCAGGAAGAGGACGTCTTCTACGTCAACAAGCGCCGTAAGAAGAAGGGGCTCGATCCGATCGAGCCACTCTACGATTACGACGACGCGCTCGGCGCCGTCGAACTCATGCAGAGCGTGTCGTACAAGCGGCTGTTTCCGGTCGTGCCCGGGCTGCTCGCTGTTTACCGCGAAGCCGGTCACATGCTCGGCTCTGGGGGCGTTCGGCTCGAGTTCGCCAAGCGCAACGGACACACGCCGTCGCTCTACTTCACCGGCGATGTCGGCCGGCCCGACAAGCCCATCATCCGTGACCCGGCCGAATTCCCCGACGACGATACGATCATCTGCGAAAGCACCTACGGTGGGCGTGTCAACGAGCGCGTGCCCGACGCGCAGGAGCAGTTGATTGACATCGTTCGCCGCACGATCGAGCGCGGCGGCAAGGTCGTCATCCCGGCTTTTTCCGTCGGTCGCACGCAGACGATCGTGTATTTTATCCACGAAGCGATGGTCGAGGGGCAACTGCCACGCTTCCCGGTTTACGTCGACAGCCCGCTGGCGGTCAACGCGACCGAAGTATTCAAGATGCACCCCGAGTGCTATGACGCGGAGGCCCGCGCGTTTCACCGCGTGACCGGCGACATTCTTGGCAGCCACTGCTGCCGCTACATCCGCAACGTGGAGGAGAGCAAAGCTCTGCACGGGCGAGCCGAACCGTGCGTGATCATTTCGGCCAGCGGCATGTGCGAAGCCGGTCGTATCCGCCACCACATCAAGAACAACGTCGAAAACGAGATAAACACGATTCTCATTGTCGGCTGGCAGGCGCTGCACACATTGGGGCGGCGGCTGGCGGACGGTGCTGAGAAGATTCGGCTGTTCCACGAGGAGTACAAAGTCGCGGCCGAAGTTGTACAGATTCACGGCTTCAGCGGGCACGCCGACCAGGCGGACCTGCTCGATCTGCTCACACCGCGGGCGAAGAAGACTCGACGGGTATTCCTCGTGCACGGTGAAGAGGACAACTCAACGGTGTTGGCCGAGAGGTTGCGGGGTGTCGGTTTTCGCGAGGTCGTAATCGCCGAGCGCGGAATGCAGTACCCGCTCTAGCCGCCTGCGTGGATTTGTAGGGCGTGCCGATGGATGCCGTCGAGATTCGCGGCCTGACGAAGCGCTATGGAGCACACGCAGCATTGCGTGGGCTCGACCTGCGTGTGCCGGTGGGCCGGCTATTCGGCTTTCTCGGTCCCAACGGGGCGGGCAAAACAACGACGATCCGCATTCTGCTCGGGCTGCTGCGCGCCACGTCGGGCACCGCGCGGGTGCTCGGACGAGACGCGTGGGCCGACGGCCCGCGCGTTCGGACTGCGATCGGCTATCTCTCCGGTGATGTGCGCCTGTACGACAATCTCACGGGCCGCGCGACGATCGAGTTTCTGGACGCGGCCCACGGCGGCCGAACGCGATCGGAAGTCGAGCGACTGACGCGGTCGTTCGATCTCGACCTGGATCGCCGCGTGGGGGGCTACTCGCGCGGCATGAAGCAGAAGCTGGGGCTGATCAGCGCGTTGATGCATCGCCCTCGGCTCTTGATCCTCGACGAGCCGACGATCGGGCTCGATCCGCTGGTGCGCGAGACGCTGTATCAGGAGCTGCGCGACGTCGCGCGCGACGGGCGCACAGTGCTGTTCTCAAGTCACACGCTCGCAGAGGTGGAAGAACTGTGCGATGAGGTCGCCATCCTGCGCAACGGTCGGCTCGTCGAACGCGAGCGTATGGATGTGCTGCGCGAGCGGGCGCTGCGCCACGTCGACCTGCGGTTTCCCGCCGGCGTGTCGCTGCCGCAGTTGCCCGACGGATTACAGGTGTCGCGCCAGGACGAGCGCCACCTCCGCGGCGTGTGGACCGGTCGCACTGACCGGCTGATCGCCTGGCTCAACGAGGTGGCCTTAGAAGATGTCACCATCGCGCCGCCGGACCTGGAGGACCTGTTCCTCGCGTACTACACCGAGACGGATGCGGAGGACGTGGCATGAGCCGGGCAGTGTTTATCAAGACGCTGCGCAGCGCCCTGCCGCTGATGGTACTTGCGACGATCAGCATCGTGCTGTTCGAGATTCTGATGGTTCGCATGGTGCACGAGGCGATCACCGACCTCGACCTGATCCGCGCGTGGCTTGATCGGCCGCTGATCAAGATGATCGTGCGCCTCGCGCTGGGGGCGGATCTCGCCGGCGACCTGACGCCCACGACGCTGGCGTCGTTCTTCTTTGTCCACCCCTTCATGCTTGCCGTCGCCTGGACGCTTATTCTCACGCTGACCAGTAGTGTGCCCGCCGGTGAGATTGGACGTGGAACGGCCGACTTGCTGCTTACGCTGCCGGTTTCGCGTGTTCGCGTCTACGTCAGCACTTCATTGGTATGGATTCTCGCCTGTTTACCGATCAGCGCCGCGCCCTGGGTCGGTCTCCTGCTGGGGCAATACGTATTTCCGCTCGATGAGCCGATCGAGATGTACCGCCTGGCGCCGGTGAGCTATAACCTGCTCGCGCTTCACCTCAGCGTTTGCGGGCTGACCACCATGTTCTCAGGAATCTGTTCACGCCGCGGCACGACGGTGGGGATTGTGCTTGCCATCCTGCTGGCCAGCGATCTGCTGAATCTCGTGGCGCAGTTCTGGGAGGTGGTCCGTCCGATCAGCGTGCTGGGATTCCTGTACTACTACCGGCCGCTGCCGATCGTCCGCGCAGGCGCGGCACCGCTCGATGACATGGGTGTGCTGGTGGCGGTAGGGGGACTGGCTTGGCTGATCGGGCTGTGGCGCTTTACGCGACGAGACATCCCCGCGACGTAGAGACGTCTGTACGTGCCACTGGTGTGCCAGCAGTGGCTTGGATCACGGTGCGCACTGCTCACAGAGCAGTGGCACAACGAACGTGCGCGACCACGTCGAGAATCTCGTCAGTCGTCGTACGTCCGACTGACGCCGCGGTGTCGGCGAATCTCACCCGGCGGCGTGTCAGCGGTGCCGGGATTCTCGCCCTCGAACGTGTTCGACATCGCGTCCATCCACTCCTTGCCGGCGACGCGTCCGTCCGCGTGGAAGTAGATGATCGCCGACACGTGTCGATCAAGGTCGTCGTACATCCACTCGTCGCCGAAGTTGCCAGTCGGCTCGCCGAGGATGGTGCGCACGTCCGCGCGGGTGTCCACGTCGATTTGGATGACCTCGAAGTTTCCACGCGTGATTTTCGACTGACACCCGACAAGCAGGGCGAGCACGAGGGGCGCGAGCAGTGCGACAGATCGGCGATGGGACATGATGCGGCTCCGTCTCGGGGCGTTCACATTTTGATTGTAACGTTCCCGCAAGGTTCTGACATCAACGGGCGACCGGAGGATGGCATGCACGGTTTGGTCCGAGGAAAAAAGAACGACGCCCGATCCTGGGATCGAGCGTCGTCCAGAGTCCTGTTTGCCTCAGCCGGAACGGCTGAAAGATGCGTAACTAGGCGCCCATCTGCTTCTGGATGGCAGAGACCGCAGCGTCGATGCGGGCCTGGGCGAGCTGGACCTTGGCAGTCGTCTCGCAGCAGGTGCTCTTCTCGCCGACCTTGTAGGTGCACTTCTTGCCCGACTTCTGGCAGGCGGCGGCGGTGGCCTTCTTGCAGGAGTACTCCTTGTCGCCCACGACCATCTTCATATGGACCTTGTCGGCGGCCTCGCGGGCGGTCTTGGCGATCTTCGCAGCCTTCTTGTCGCACTCGAAGTCGAACGACGCGACGCGGTACTTCACGTGGCCCTTATTCTTCGACGCGAGCTGCTTGGCGGCGGTCGGGCAGCCGACACAGTCATCGCCGACGGCGTAACGGACCGTGGTCATCTCGCCGAGGTACCTCTCGAGGGCGGTGGCGAGCGCCTGCATGGCTTCGCCCTTGTTCTCAAACGTCTCGTTGCCGACGGCGAACTGGATGGTGCTGTCGTTGGCCTTGGCGAGGATTTCGGCGTTCTTCGGGCAGCAGATCCGCTCGCCCGCGACAAGGTGCGTCATCTTCGGCGCACAGCTCTTGGGACAACAACCGGCCTTGTCGCCGCACGCCGATTTGCTACAGCTCTTGCTGCTGGCCAGCTTTGTGTCGGACTTTTGGCAGGTGGCCTTAGTGGACTTGGTGGCCTTGCTGTGGCTGCACTGCGCCCAGGCTTGGGTACCCATCGTCAGCACCATCACCAACGCGGTCGAAGCAATCGTTCGCATTCTGAATCTCCTTGAAGTTCTGCTCGTGTCTCGAGTCTCTGTGAACCGTGAAAGATCAGCCGTTATCGAGAGTCGTTTTTGATCTCGGCCCAATCATCAGCGACAACCGGTGAGCCGCCTGTGAGATTCCCACCCGCACTAGATTTTTCGGCGGCGGACGGCGTTGTTCGCCAGTGAATTATCACTAAAACGGTACGATATGCAAGCCACCCATTAAAGCCCTTTGGTACTGATCTTCGGCTGATTTTATAGGACTCTGCGTGGACGCTTATCAAGCATCTCGTTGCGCGGCGCCGGTAACGATCGCGGCGATCCAGAGCAGAAGCACCGGAGCCAGTTGCGCTCCCGCTGCCCGGGCCAACGGAGATGCGAGCGCCGCCGCTCCCAGAATCCAGCACACCAAAACAACCATCGCGATGGGACGCGTGCGATTGCGTCGCAGCGCGTTGCGGGCCGCAAGCGCCAGCGGCCAAAGGCACAGCGGAAGATAGTGCGCCCACACCAGCGGCGAACTGATCAGCGCCAGGCAGCACCAGGCGGCGAACTGTCCGCGCACGGCCTGACCGTCGCTGGGATCGGGAGGTGGCCAACTGGGGGGGCCGCGGAGCGTGACTACCGTCGTTACGAACAATGCGGTCACCACTACGATGACGAACACCGCCAGAACGACGGCCCGTGGTAACGTCAACGCGTTTACGTAGAACGGCTCGTCGGTTCCGCTGGCGTTCAGTGGCGTCAGCAGACGCCGAAGGATCATTGGCAGGGCGCTGTTCTTGTAGTATGCCTTACCGGGCTTGTCCGTCATGATGGTTTGATAGGCTGAGTGCTGACGCACCGCTGTGTCGAAGAAGGCCTGATGTTGCCGGGCCGTTTGGTCTAGTCCCAGCATCCCCAGCGGCAGACCAAGGCCGAGCAGCAGCACCACGCTTGCAGCGCCGCCCGCCACGCGCCATCGTCGCTTCAGCAGGAAGAAGATCACCAGTAGCGCCGGCAGCAGCTTGATCAGTGCGGCCAGTCCAAGTGCTGCGCCGGCCTCCCATTCTCGCCCTCGCTCGACCAGAAACCAGGTTGCGACGACGAGGAACGCCATCAACAGGCCGACATTGCCCATCACCGCGCAGGAATGCACGTACGGTAGCAGGAGCACGGCCGTGATAATCAACCACGTCCTCGGCGGACTGCGCGAACCGTTCGCGAGCAAATTGTACGTCAGCGCGATCGCGACGCCGAAGAGTACGAGGGATAGCGCGCTGAACGCCGCTGCCGCGACCGGGAGCGGCAACAGGCTCCAGGGCAGCATGAACAGCGGGAAGAAGGGCAAATAGTTGTGGACGCCGAAATCAGCGGTCAGCTTGCCCGTCTCGCAGAAATGGCGAGCGGTCCACCAGAAGTCGCGGAAGTCGCTCGTGGTCGCGGCGCGAATCTCGTCATAATCCGTCAGACCGACGGCCGGCACCGTGCGGACCACAACGACCGCGGCGACGATCGCGGTGTACACAAGCCCGATGACGAGCAGGATGCGCCAGCCGCGCGTCGCGCGGGTGTCGGATTGAGGTGATGCGCTCATGGTCGCTTGGTTCCGCCGGTCAGTACGCACGTGTACAGTCGGCCGAGGTGACGTAGATAGCGCACTTGTTCCGCGATGTTGAGCTTGGTCTGCCCCGCCGCACGGTCGGAGAATGTAATCGGAACTTCCACGACATTGTGCCAGCGATTGCGCACGATCAGCTCGAGCAGGATCTTGTAACCAACCGGGTGTAGTGCTTCCAACCGCACCGTCTGCCGTCGAAATGCGAAGAAGCCGGCCATCATGTCCCGCACGGAGGTCAGCGGTCGTGCCAGCACGCGGCCTACCCAACTGTTCAAACGGCGATGCGCCGGCCAGTGCAAATCGACTTTGCCGCCGGCGACAAAGCGGCTACCGACCGCCGCGTCGACGGACGGGTTATCCAGGGCGTTCAACAGGGCGGGAATCTGTTCCGGCGGGTGCGACAGGTCCGCGTCCATGACGACGACCACGTCGTTTTGCGCCGCCGCGATGCCGGCGATGACGGCGGTCGCGAGACCGCGTGCGTCACGTCGCACAACGCACCGTATCGGGAATTTCTTAGCCAGCCGTTCAGCCTCGGCTGCCGTCCCGTCGGGCGAGTTGTCGTCGAGGATGAGCAGCTCGGTGTGGTCAGCGGAGAGCGTCGCGAAGATCCGTTCAGCGAGCGGTTCAAGATTCTCATGTTCGTCGTAGGTCGGAACGACGATCGTGACCGGCGCGCGAGGTGTGAACATGTCGAACGACCGCGTGGTGTGATGCGCTCGGCCGCGCAAGGCTAATCTGAGAATCTGAAACGCAGAATGGCGACGATCGCCTTGACGCCGTCGCGCCAGGTGATCTTCTTACCCTCTTCGTACGATCGGCCGTCGTAGCTGATGCCGACCTCGTACACACGCCAGCCGCCGCGGGCGACCTTGGCGGTCATTTCCGGCTCGATACCGAAGCGGTCGGAACGCAGCTTCATGCTCCGCAGCACCTCGGCGCGGAACATCTTGTAGCACGTCTCCATATCCGTCAGGTTGAGGTCCGTACACATATTGGAGAGCGTCGTCAGCCAACGATTGCCCATGTAGTGCCAGAAGTTCAGCACGCGGTGCTCGTGGCCCTGCTTGAACCGCGAGCCGTATACGACGTCGGCGTTTCCTTCGAGAATGGGTTTGAGCAGTTTCGGATAGTCCTTAGGGTCGTATTCGAGGTCGGCGTCCTGCACTACGACCAGATCGCCCTTGACCTCTTTGAAGCCGGTCCGCAGTGCCGCGCCCTTGCCCTTGTTCTTTTTGTGCTCGAAGACACGGATATTGGCATCCGGGAATTCGCTTGGCAGCTTGCCGTACAGTTCGCGTGTACCGTCGACGGAGTAGTCATCCACCAGCACCAACTCGCGTTCGAGTTCGATCGGCGCATCCAGAACCTGCCGGATGATCTCAAAGAGCGTCTCACGCTCGTTATAGACCGGGATGACGACGGACAACATCATGACTTCGCAAGCTCCTTCGGTGGGTCGACCGTAGCGGATCAGGCCGTCGCGGTCAGCAAGGGGTACAGTCCCGCGTCGCGCGACACGATGGCCTCACGAATCTGGGCGCGCAAAGTGCGAATCGGTAGACGCCACAGGCGGCGGGCCAGCGGCGACACCAGGTCGAGGCCGGGGTCAGCTTCGGCGAATGCGTCCAGCACAGCGCGCTCGGTGCGGGTGCAGTCAAACTCCGGTCGGCGGAATTCCTCCCAGGTCTCCAGCAGTACCGGCAGCAGACGCTCCCCGCGCCGCGAGACCCAGTTCAGTCCGGCGAATACCAGGAGGGCAGCCGACTGCAACTCCGGCTCCAGGCGGTGAGCCATCATCATGTGCTCGACGCCCGTCGCCGACCGGCCGCGGTCGAAGCATTCGCAACCCAACAGGAAACGCGTTATTGGGCAGTGCCGGTCGACTGCGTAGCGCGCCTCCAGACGCTCGGCGAGATCGCCCGCAGCGGTACCGGTAAGATCATTCAGGATCGTCTTCAGCCGACGATGGGTCATATGCGTTCCGAATCTACACTCCAATGTATCACGCTACTTCGGTCGTCGGGAGGCGTCAACTGTGACTGCGCGCAAACCGCGTTCCCAACAGAGGCTACAATCACCGGTGACGCTGAGCTGATTGCGCGAGGTGTGGAGATTTGAGCGATTCTGCAGAACAGCTTGCCCCGTGGGAGTTTGCCGGCCTGATGCTGACGTACCGCTGCAACGCGCGCTGTGCGTTTTGTTACACCTACAGCGGGCCGGACCGCGGCGGATGGATGTCGGCCGAGCAGGCGGTGCGGCTGTGGCGCGAACTGGACGACCACGCCACCGAGCAGGGAATCGTTATGCAGATCCACCTGGCCGGCGGCGAGCCGTTCCTCGACTGGGTGCAGCTTGTGTCCGTTCTGCGCGCCGCGCGCGATGCGGGGCTCACCCGCCCGGCTCACGTCGAAACCAACGCGGCGTGGGCCACGCACGACGGTCTGACGCGCGCTCGCCTGGAGTTGCTCGATGCCCTCGGCGTTCAGCGCCTGATCGTCAGCGCCGACGTGTTTCACCAGGAATACGTACCGTTCGAGCGCGTCGAGCGTTGTGTGAAACACGCCCGGCAGGTCTTCGGCAAGGGACGGTTGATCGTGCGCTGGTGGGACTTCTTCAATGACCCCATCGACACGCGGCACATGTCGACCGAGGAGAAGGAAGCTGCATTTCGGGCGGCGCTGGCGCAGCACCCGGACCGGATGAACGGCCGCGCCGCCGATGAGGTCGCACACCTACTGCCACTGCACGCCCCCGAAGCGTTCGCTGGCGCGAAGTGCGATGACGAAGTGCTGCGCAGCCGGCACGTACACATCGACCCCGACGGCCAGGTGTTTCCCGGCACGTGCGCCGGGATCATCCTCGGCACGGCGAACGAGCGCAGCGTGGGGCAGGTGTGGAACGACCTGTCTGCAAACTGGCCCGACCATCCGGTAGTGTCAGTGGTGGTCGCCGGCGGCAGCTATGAGCTTGCACGTCGGGCAGAGGAGTTCGGCTTTCGCCCGCAGCCGGACGGCTACGCGAGCAAGTGCCATCTCTGCCAGCACGTGCGCCAGTTTCTGTTCGACCACGGACACTGGCCGGACCACGTCGGTCCCGCCGCCTGCTACGCATCCACGACGTCGTAGTCCAGCCAGAGCGTCGCCTGCACGCCCGAGCCGAAGGAGACGCCCTTCAGCGATTCGCCCGCGGCAGTCTGGAACCGCTCGTGGCTGTTTGAGAAGTCGACGTCCAGATGCTGTCCCGGACGCAGGTCCGGTGAGATGGTCACGTCCTCAGACATCAGCCGAAAGTAGTACGTGTTGGTTCCGGTGGATGAGAGAATCAGCCGGCGGACGCGGATGATCTTGCCCGCAACGCCGGCGACGATGGTCTGATTCTGCGTGCCGGTGTACGACTGGGTAACGACCACGCGAGCTCCTTTTCTGTTCACGTATCGTGCGCGACGCACACGCTGCATATGTCAATTGTGTCGCATGGTCCCCTTGTTGCCCGACGAGTTGCCGAGAATGTCGGAGAATGGTGGCATGTGGCGGGATTATCCCGCCATCATTGGGCGCGACCGCCGAGCACGTCGCGGATCATAACCGGCGAGATCTCTGTCAGACTGGCCACGCAACGCGTCGCGCCGGCGTCGCGCAGCGGCTCCGCTTCGTGCGTGCCGCGCAATGCGATGCAGGGCATCTCGGCCGCCACGGCAGCGCGAACACCCACGGGCGCGTCTTCGATCACAACGCACTCGCGCGGCTGACACGCGATTCGCTCCGCCGCGAGCAGAAAGCAGTCGGGTGCGGGTTTCCCCGCGCTGACATCAAACCCGGTGACCGTCGCGGTGAAGTACTCGGCGATGTCTCCATCATGCAGCACCAGTTCGAGATTCTCACGCGGCCCGGACGTGGCGACGGCCAGTTTGAGACCTGCATCTGCAAGTCGGGCGAGTGTCTCGCGGCACCCGGGCATCAGTGGTACACGACCACGCACCAACTCGCGGTAGGCCGCCTCCTTTTCATCGTCGATGCGCTGGACGTCTTCATCGCTCGTGTTGCCCCCCCAGATGATGCGAATGATGTCACGACTGGGGCGCCCGAAGGTTTGCAGGAAGCGCTCGGCGGTTACGTCAATCCCATGTTGGCGGGCAACGATCTGCCAACTCTCCAGGTGCGGCGGGCCGGAATCGACGAACACGCCGTCCATATCGAAAATTACGCCGGGCATGGGCAGTCTCCCAACAAGTTGCCGTCCGGATCGTCTGAGCGCCTTACCGACGCGGGTTGCGTCGCAGTGCAAAGCGGGCAGCATAGTGACGACAGCTCAGCGCGTCGACGTGTCATAGCACGTCGTGTTCCGGGACAAGTTCCGACATTGTCTGTTGTTACACTGCACTCTACACTGCCGACATGCCCGAACCGCATCAGAGCGAGCCAGTTTCGTATGCGGCCGCCGATCCGCTGGCGGCGGCGCAGCCGGCCGAGACCGTTGTCGAGGCTCGTGCGCTGCGTAAGGTGTACGATTCATCCGGCGAGGCAGTCGCGGCGCTGGACGGCATCGACCTGGAGGTCGAAACGGGCGAGTTCTGTGCAATCATGGGCGCCAGCGGCTCGGGCAAGAGCACACTGCTGCACGTGATCGGCGGGCTGACACGCCCGACGTCGGGTACGCTGCTCGTGGGTGGCCGCGATCTGTCCGCGATGTCGGACGCCGAACGCACCATGTTTCGGCGCCGGCGGTTGGGGATTATCTTTCAGGAGTACAACCTGCTGCCGACGCTGACGGCGCAAGAGAACGTCGCGTTGCCGATCCTCGTCGACGGCCAGCCGGTGGCGGCGTATCGCGCCCGCGTAGATGAGCTGCTGCGAGTCGTACATCTCGAGGCCCGCGCCCATCACCGTCCCGATGCGCTCTCCGGCGGTGAGCAGCAGCGCGTCGCGATCGCACGAGCGCTGTTGAATGATCCCGCGATCATCCTCGCGGACGAGCCAACGGGAAATCTCGATTCCAAGCAATCGGCCGAGATCTGGGTACTACTGCGCAACATCGCGGACGAACAGAAGAAAACGATTCTGATGGTCACGCACGAGGCCCACGGGGCAGCGTACGCTGATCGCATAATCGTGCTGCGCGACGGTGCGATCCTGGGCACGCTGCATCCCGAACCGACGCATGATGCCGCGCAAGTGGCCGCGGCCTACTCGGAACTGATCGGGTGAAGACGAGGTGCGCCGCTGGAACGGTGAGCTGCGCGACGTCTGCACGGGAACATAACCACTAGTCATGCCTGCTATCACTTTCGTTATCGCATTCGTCGTGATTGGCCTGGCGGAGGTGGTGTTTGCCCGCCGGTCGTGGCTGGCACTGGCCCCACGTGCCTGGCAGGTGAAGCGCGTTCGCACGCTCGGCGCACTCGCCGCGATCGCACTGGGTACGGGCGTCGTGGTGTGGGTAACCTGCTGTTACGAATCAGTGCGACGGAGCGTGACCGAGTGGGCCGAGGGCTACGTGGGCAGGTCGCATGTGACAGTGCAGTCGCCGCTGGGGAAGTACGACACGCTCCCGCAACGGCTTGTGCGGCAGATGGAGACGGTGCCGGGTGTGCGGGAGGTCGTGCCGCTGCTGGTGCAGCGCCTCGCCGCCAAGACGATCACGCGCGATCAGTTCGAAGCAGCGGGAGACCGGTTTGACGACTGGTATCCGTCGATGACCGATCTGGATTTCCACGGCGTCGATCTGGCCAAAGAGCACAAGGTGCGCGACTGGGGTTCGATGCTGTTGCCCGGCGGACGCATGATCACGCCGGGCGACGCCAGGGGCTGCGTGCTGGAGGCCTCGGTCGCGGACGAAGAGGGCGTTGGTGTCGGCGATTACCTGTTGGTCTGGGGCAGCGGGGCATTTGACGAGCCACCCACGGCGCTGGAGATCACGGGCATCATCGAACGGCATCGGATCGCCCGCTTCCTCAAGGGTGTGGCGCTGGTGCGTCTGGACACGCTCCAGCGCATCACGCTCAAGACCGCGCTGGTGAACGAGATCGGAGTGGTCGTCGCTGATTCGAGCGTGGCGGGTCTCCAGCGCATGGCTCAGGACATTCGCAAGGTGACGCGCGGACACAATGTCCTCATCCGCAGTGCGGCTGCACGGAAGCAGCGCATCGAAATGGCCCAGGAACAGCAGCAGGCGGTGCTGATTCTGTTGAGCTGCGTCGCGATGCTGACCGCGTTGTTCATCATTCTCAGCACGCTGAGCATGGGGATGATCGAGCGTATTCGCCAATTGGGACTGCTGCGCTGCGTCGGTATGACCGGCGGGCAGCTCGCGGGGCTGATGACGGCGGAGATCCTGCCGCTCGGAGCCGTGGGGGTGGTGCTGGGTGTGCCGATTGGATTGGGGCTCACGAAGCTCACGACCGCCCTCGTGCCGGAATACGTCGGCGAGTTCGTCATAAGCTGGAACGGGATCGGGCTCGCCGTCGCGGCGGGGCTGATCACCACGATCGTTGGCGCGATTCTGCCGGCGTTGGCCGCCGCGACGGTGACGCCGTTGGAGGCAACGCGACCACGGGCGCGACGGGCCGGCGTCGGCGTCCTCGTGCTGCTGTTCGTCCTGGCCGGCGGGATGCTCGTTGGGCAGCTCTTCGTGGTGACGTTCCGCGTGCAGCGCGACTTGTTCTTCGTGCAGTGGTCCGTGCTATCGGTGGTGTTGCTATACGTCGCCTATGCCCTTGGTACGCCGCTGATGGTCTGGGTCGCCAGCCGCGTGATTGTGCCGGTGACGGCACGCGTCGTGGGCGTGCGCCTGCGCTTGCTCCAGGACCAGGTCGGTTACGCCGTCTGGCGGTCGTCGGGCATCGTGTGCGGACTGATGGTCGGGCTGTCGTTGATCGTCGGATTGTTTGTATTCAACGCCAGCTTCCGCAGCGGCTGGCAATTTCCCAAGCAGTTCCCGGAGGCGTACATCTGGAGTTTCGAGCAGATCGACGGTGACCCGAAGCTGATCGGCGAAGTCGAAGGCGTGAAGACCTACACCGCTGCGAACGCGATCAATGTGATCGTCGAAGAACGTCCGGTGCTGATGCTGGAGAAGATCCTGCGGTCGGTCACGTGGTTCCTGGGAATCGAGCCCGATTCGTTCCTCGACATGGTCAAGCTCGAGTTCGTCGATGGTGACGAACAGACGGCGCGTCGTCTGCTTAAACAAGGTGGGCATGTGCTGATTGCCTCAGACTTCGCCCGCACGCGGCGAAAGGGCGTGGAGGAGGTTCGCGACGCCAACGGCAACGTGATCGTCAGCAACACGGTCCGCGTCTGGTTCAACAATCGCTGGCGCGAGTTCAAGGTTGCAGGTGTGATCGACTCACCCGCGCTCGATATCGCCGCGGGGTATTTCCAGGTCGAGAGCGAGTCGCAGGTTGTCGCCGTCGGTTCGGTGATTGGAACAAACACCGATTTGAAAGAGCTGTACGGCGTAGAGGGTTGCAAGCTGATTCTGCTGAATTTCGATTTGCCGGCGCAGGCGCCGCCGCAAGACTGGCCACCGCCACCGGGATCAGCGGAAGCGCGCAAGCTGTCGCACAAGCACTACGATCCGGATTTGCCGCTGGAACGCCGGTGGCAGAACTACCGCGAAGTGAACGTGCTGCAAACGGTGCAGGGTCGAATGAATGCGAGCCGGGCATTTTACGGCACGGCGCGCGAGCTTAAAGATGAGATCGACACTGAGCTTTCCAATTTGACGTATCTGCTGACCGCGGTGCCGTCCGTGGCCCTGCTGGTGGCGGCGATCGGCGTCGCCAACCTGATGACCGCCAACGTCGCCAGTCGGCAGAAACAACTGGCGATCATGCGGGCCGTCGGCGCGACGCGCGGTCTGTTGCTGCGCATGGTGATCGGCGAGACGCTCGTGCTCGGATTGCTCGGGAGTCTGATGGGCCTGGCGCTCGGGCTGCACCTGGCCTGGAACATCACGACGATGACGATGCGCATGTGGGGTTACGACATACCGTTCCAGGTCCCGTGGCCGCTGGTGATCACCGCGGTGCTGGCGACGGTCGGGCTGTGTGTGCTGGCAGCGCTGGCACCTGCGCGGCACGCCTCGCGACCAAATGTCATCGAAGCGCTACACGTCGCGTAGCACGAAGTGGACACGACGAGATGAACCCATGAAGCTGCTGGTGGCATTCGCGCTGGCGTGTCTGACGTGTGCGGTGATTCTGGGGTGGTACGTGTATCGCGCCATGTCTGCTGAACAACCGTCGCTACCGGTGGCAGTTCGCGCGTCGGCGGTTCCGCAGGCGGCGCAGGTACCGGACGCGCAGGCTCCTCCCTCATTGCCGTCGCGAAAGGTGGCAGATCTCCCGACGACCCGCGCAGTGACAGCGCCCGAACCGCCGCTGGAAGAACAGAATGCCAGCACGCCGGTAAAGTGGGCGGACAACGTTCGTACGCGCGATGCAGCCCGGCGTCTTGCGGCGGCTCGGGAAACGCTCGATCGGGAGCCGTATCACGAGACTGCCCTGCGTGACGCAATCGACGCCGCGGGTGAACTCCAGGATTGGGACGCGGTCGACGAGTTTCTGATGCGGCTGATCGAGCTATATCCCGGTGACGCGGCACTGCACGCGCAACAGGGCATCGTGCGTCTGCGTCTGCGACGCTTCACAGCCGCGGTCCGCACGTTGGAACGTGCCGTGCAGATCGACGAAACGCGCGCGGAGGCGTGGTTCAATCTCGCGGTCGCGCACCAGTCCCTCGGCCACCTCGCCGACGCGCGTCGATGTTGGGATCGCACCATTGAGCTGGCCCCATCAACCGTGGCCCACGCCCAGCGCGGCACGATCCTGCTGGATCTGAAGCTGTGGCACGAAGCCGCGGCGGATTTTGAGGCGGTCTTGCGCGAAGAGCCGGACGCGGCCGACGCGGTATTGAACCTGGCGTTGGCGTTGGAGAACAGCGGGCGCGAGGATTCGGCCCGCTCACGGTTGATGTCGTTCGTGCAGCGCCGACCGCGCGCTGTGGCCGTGCTGAACCGATTAGCGGAATTGGACTGGGACGCCTGCGAGCAACGCGCCGACGAGCAAGCGTGCGCGCGTGTGATCGTGTGGTGCAAGCGATCGCTGGTCGTTGATGCGGATCAGCCCGGCGTGCAGGCGTTGTTAGAACTAGCTGAGACGGTCGACGAACAGTAACGGCCGACTTCCCGGCAGACCGTTGAATGCAAGTCTTGCTCTACTTCGACCACAGGGGCCACGCTACGCGCGCTTTACGTGTCTTCGTCCGCGGCGGCTCTCCGCCGCGCGTGTGGGTTTCCAAGCAGCACAATTGCCCCGAGGATCAAGCCACCACCCATCGCCATCAACGGCGGCCGCGCGTTCGGGCTGGCGAACAACCGGGTGTACGGATATTCCCGCAGCGTCTGTTCTACGAAGCTTGCCAGTTGAGGCAGGGGATCTGACTCCTCCTCGGGCTCAGCATCATCTTCTGCAATCACCGGCTGCGTACTGGTCGCGATGGGGATCGTTTCGACGTCGGGCTGGCCGTACGTCTCGCCGAACTCCTGCTCGGCTAGGTGAAAGAGGTACGCCGGATCGTTCTCGATGTGGTCGATCTGTTTCTGCATGTCGGCGATGCGGTTCTCGACCGTGTCGAGTCGGGCCTGCACGGCCGCCCGTCTTCGCAGTTGGGCCTGATACTCCAGCCACGGCGGCAGCACGACACACGGTACGAGCGTGGCCGTCCCGCCCAGGAGCATGCCCCAGTAAAGCACCGCCGCGAGCACGGGTGAGTGCGAGTCAGACATCAGCAAACTGTGCTGCTCAAGTTACGTGTCATCGCTCGCTGAGCGAATCTCAAATCAGTGGACCCACGCGCACGCCATTCCGACGAGCGCAACGAGGAGGAATCTACCTGCGGATCGGGGCGACTGCTCAATCGCAAGTAGATTCCTCACTACGTTCGGAATGACGCTGGTCACGCTCATTGGCATAGCACCAAGTCCGATCGTGGTCTGCAACTCGTCTAGCGACGCCAGAACGCGGCGCCGTACACCGCGTCGTCGCCGAGCTCTTCTTCGATCCGCAGAAGGCGGTTGTACTTCGCGATGCGATCGCTCCGCGACGCCGAGCCGGTCTTGATCTGCCCGGCGTTCGTTGCGACCGCCAAATCCGCGATCGTCGTGTCTTCGGTCTCGCCGCTGCGATGGCTAATCACGGCCGCGAATCCGTTGCGCATCGCGAGGTCCACGGCGGCGAACGTTTCGGTCAGCGAGCCGATCTGGTTGATCTTGACCAGAATCGCGTTCGCGGACTTCTCCTGAATGCCGCGCTCGAGGTACTTCACGTTAGTGACGAACAGATCGTCACCGACGAGTTGCACGCGATCGCCGAGCTTGGCATTCAGCTTGGCCCAACCGGCCCAGTCGTGTTCGGCCAGACCGTCCTCGATGCTGCGGATGGGGTACTTCTCGCACCAGCGCGCCCACGTGTCGATCATCTCGTCGGAGGTCGCGTAGCGGTCGGGGGCGGACTTGAAGAACCTGTACTGCTGCTTGTCGTTGTCCCACATCTCGCTGGTTGCGGGGTCGAGTGCGATGTACACGTCGTCGCCCAGCTTGTAGCCGGCCTGCTCGACGGCGATCGCGATCACCTCGAGTGCTTCGTCGTTACTCTTGAGACTGGGGGCAAAGCCGCCCTCGTCGCCCACCGCGGTGTTGTAGCCACGTTTCTTCAGCACGCCCTTTAGGCTGTGGAAGATCTCGGTGCCCATACGCAGCGCCTCGCGGAACGTCGGCGCGCCCCAGGGCTGGACCATGAACTCCTGAAAATCGACGTTGCTGTCAGCGTGGCTGCCGCCGTTGAGGATGTTCATCATCGGCACGGGCAGCACGTGCCCCGACGCGCCGCCGAGATAGCGATACAGCGGCAGGCCCGCCGATTCCGCGGCGGCCTTTGCGACGGCAACAGATACCGCCAGAATCGCGTTGGCACCGAGCTTGCCCTTGTTGGGCGTGCCGTCGAGCTCCAGCATGATGCGGTCGACCTGCTCCTGGAGCCGGGCATCGAGCCCTTCCAATGCCGGGGCGATCGTCTCGTTGACGTTCTTGACCGCCGTCAGGCAGCCCTTGCCGAGGTAGCGGTCCTTGTCGCCGTCACGTAGCTCGACCGCTTCGTTCTCGCCGGTGGAAGCACCGCTCGGAACGGCCGCGGAGCCGAAGGTGCCGTCGTCGAGGATGACGTCGGCTTCGAGCGTCGGGTTGCCGCGGGAGTCCAGGATCTCGCGTGCCATAATGGTGTCGATTATCGGTGCATCAGCCATTGTTCAATTCTCCGCGGGTTGCGTTGTTGGGGGTACTGGAGGCGCGAGTACGAGCGCGGGCGGCGGCGGTTCGTTGTGCGCGATGTACGCGAACGAGACCACGAAGCGCTCCTCGCGGGTATCCAGATCAAAGCGTCCGATCAGCTCGACCGTGTCACCGATGCCGAACGCGTCGAATCCGGTCATGCGGTCGTTCATGTAGACTTCAGCGTCGGCCGGCACCAGGCACGCGATGCGCTGCTCCTTGATGCGGGTCCATTCCGGGTCGTCGACGCGTACCAGCAACAGGCGCGTCTCGCTTCGCGAGCCTTCTACGGTGCCGGACAGGACCTGAAACTCCCGCGCGTAGTACGATTGGTCGCAACCGCCGGCCGTGATAGCCAGCAGCAGCGTCAGCGGTGAAAGTCGTCGTCCGTCTCGAGCCGTCATCACGCTTTTGACCGCTGCTCAGAATCTGCCGCGCACGCGCGCAGCAGCCGCATTCTAGGCCGGTCTGGTGCCCAGGGACAGCGATGTCGTGGGCTGCCGAGCGACCGCCAAAATGGCAGTTCGCTGGCGGCGGCGCTGGATACGGATGCGGACTCCCGGCCTGTACAGCGGATTGTCGGATGGTGTCAGGCGGCATGACGTTTGCCACTCCCTGCGAGCGAGTGTACTAAACTGACTATACGCGAGCGGCGGTCCCGATATTACGGCCGGGGCAGGAAGAGGCTCGCGCTGCCGACCGGAGGCCGGCCATCTAAAAGCGCACGATAACGGACGTGTGGAGGTGTGTATGCGATTCGTGAACAACATCAAGACCGCCATGCTGCTCGGCTCGCTGATGGGCTTGTGCATGCTCATCGGACACTTCGTGGCCGGGCCGCAGGGCGTGATCATGGGGCTCGTCTTCGGCGGGCTCGGCAACATCGTCGCGTTCTTCTTCTCCGACAAGATCGCGCTGATGTCGATGGGCGCCCAGGAAGTCTCGCCGCAGCAGGCGCCGGAGCTGCACGCGATGGTCGATCGCCTGGCGGAGCGGGCGGGATTGCCCAAGCCGAAGGTCTGCATCTGCCCACAGGACGCGCCGAACGCTTTCGCCACCGGGCGTAGCCCGAGCAAGGCGGTCGTCGCAATCACCCAGGGTATGCTGCGTGGCTTCTCGCAGCACGAGATTGAGGGTGTTATGGCTCACGAGATCGCCCACGTGAAGCACCGCGACATGCTGATCAGCACGGTCGCAGCAACGATGGCCGGAATGATCAGCTCGATCGGCTACTTCATGCTGTGGTTCGGCGGCGGGCGCGACCGCGAGAGCCCACTGGGTGCCATCGGCCTGCTCGCGACGATCATTCTGGCTCCGGTGGCCGCGGCGCTCATCCAGATGGCGATCTCACGGCAGCGCGAATACGCGGCGGATTCGATGGGCGGTGAGCTCTGCGGCGATCCGAACAAGCTGGCATCGGCGCTGGTGCGTCTGTCGAGTGTGAATGAGCGCGTGCCGACGAACACGAACCCGGCGTTCCACAATCTGTACATCGTGGAGCCGCTGGCTGCGAAGGGCATTGGCGGGCTCTTTGGTACCCACCCGCCCATCGAGGAGCGCGTTCGCCGGCTCCGCGAGCAAGCGCGACAGATGCAGAATCTTCGCTAAGCGGATACAATACTGTTGCCGGCGAGCAATCGCCGCACCGGCGAGACCACGCGTGCCAGCGGGTGCAGTCTCGCCGGTTCTTTATTGGTGGAGCCCGCCCTACACGCAAGGACGGCCGACCGAGAGGTCGGCCGCTACTCCGAACGCTCCTGGTTCAGTCGCAGCAGGTTCGCCAGGACCTGTTGATCGACCTCTTTCCGCCGGTCGGCGAGCTCGTGGTCTTCGGGCAGCGGCTGTCCGGCCCCCGTGTCCACCCACACCGCGGACCAGTCTTCGGCCCAGTCGCCGGCCGGATCGACCGCGGCGTAGGCCGCCAGCACGGCCCGGTCGAGTTGTTCGTGGGCGAGCCGCAGCCAGGTGGGCCGCTCGTTGTACAGGTTGGTGAGTGTGCGCTTCTTGAGCCGCGGGTCGCGGGCGGCCTCGGCCATGATCGCCGAATGCCGAATCAGCGCGCGGGCTTTCTCGGGCACGTCGTCAAAATTGTCCTTGCTGTCGACGTCGCGGGCGATGAGCTCGATCCACTCCGGCGGGTTCAGCCAGCGCTCGCGCTGCTCGTTCAGCGCGCGGGCGGCGGTGCTGATCCGCTCGTGCGACGCCAATTCGACTGGCTCGGTCCCGGGCGCCCACGGCAGCGGAAACGTCTCGAAACAGGTCGTAGGCGTGTAACGAGGTCGATCCTCCAGTTGCGTGCCCATTCGCAGCGCCCAGAGTTCGTGTACCGCGCTGTGCAGCACGCCGAAGAAGTAGTCGTCCTCGCGCGCGAAGACGATTACGAGATTAGCGGGAAGTGCCTCGCGCTGCATCCAGCTAAACACACGATGCTTAGAAACCAGTGGGGTGGCGACATAACGCGTCAACGGAGCTAGCGCCACCCGCATCTCTGGGCGCGGTCGCTCAAAGCACCAAAACGCACGCTTCCCGGTTCGGTATTTCTCGCGTTTGGGAGCCACGACCGCGCGCACATACTCGAAGGGTGCCTCGTATTGCGCAGCCTCCTTGATCTGCACGTCGCAGCCGAAGTCGATGATCCACAATCCACAGTGACGTTGGGTCAAGTCCCGCGCGTTATACCACAGGCGTAATACGTCACTGTTCGGCTTCCCTGATGGATTGGGTTGCACCAGAAAGGCTCTGGCATCCAGCAGTCCGACTTGAAATCGTCCAGACGGCGTAACACCCATGTAGCTGTGTTGCGAATTCGAGGGCAGGCTCGCAACCCGCGTCGCACCCACGACTCCCGAGAGATCGGGAGCAATCGTCTCGACCACCGCACCATCCAGACTACGGGTTCGATTGCACTCTGCTGCGAATCCCACGATAGAAACATGCACCGCCGCGCCGTCGAGAATCCACTGGCGGTCCGACCATGCCATGAAGATATCGCCAGTTTTCTTGATGCGTTCCAGCACCGTACGGTTGGCGCCGCCACGGATGCCCTGTGTGGCCAGCAGGCCGGCGCGCGTGTTCTTGTGCCGCTCGATCGCCTTGCGCGCCATCTCGAACCAGTAGCAGCACAGGTCACTCGTGTTCGGTAGCTCGTAGGCGCCGTAGAGTGCGTCGAGATAGTCGTCGCTCAGGCCGTACTGCCGGAAGAGCTTCGATCCCAGAAACGGCGGATTCCCAATGATGAGATCCGCGCGGGGCCAGGTTGCCGGCTGCGGCTTGGTCGGAATGCTGAAATCGAGAATCGCATCCCGGCATTCGATCGTCTGGAGTGGCTCCAGGATCGGCGACGCGATGCCCTCGATGAACCCGTTGTCGCGCATCCATTGCAGATAGCCGATCCAGATCACCACCTGCGCCAGCTCGGCCGCGTAGGGGTTGATCTCGATCCCGTGCAACTGCGTCGGCCGCACCCGCGGGAACAGGCCCAGGCCAATCTCCGGCCGGGCCGCGAACACGATCACCTCTTTCTCCAGCGCCAGCAGCTCCTGGATCGCGACGTACAGAAAATTGCCGGAGCCACACGCAGGATCGAGCACGCGTAGCGTCGCCAGGTGGTCGAGAAACGTGTCGATGGCCTTCGCGATGGCCGCGTCGGCCTTGCGACGGGTCTCCTTTGTGCCGGCCTTGCGGCGGCGGAGGAGTTGTTTCTCGACCTTCTCCTGCACGTCGGCCCATTCTCGCCGCAGCGGAGCCATCACGACCGGTTCGACGATCAGCATGATGTCTTCGCGGCTGGTGTAGTGGGCGCCGATCTGCGAGCGCTTGTCGGGGTCGAGCGAGCGTTCGAAGAGCGTGCCGAAGATCGTGGGCTCGACCGCGCCCCAGTCGAACTGCCCCGCGAGCAGCATGGCGTGGATATCGGCGGTTTTCAGCGGCAGTGCTTCCGCGTCATCGAACAGGCCGCCGTTGAAATGCGCGATGCTCTCGACGCCGAAGTGCCCACCGTCGCGCATTGCAGCGAACAGGGCGTTCAGCCGATCCGGCAAGCGCTCGGGCTCGGTGCGGGCGTCGGTCAGCAGCATGCTGAACAGGTCGCGCGGCAACAGGCCGACGTCCTCGGCGAACAGGCAGAACATGCACTTCATCAGGAAGTGGGCCGAGTCGTGCGGGTCGTGGCCGCGCTGCCGCATCTGGTCGGCGACTTTCGCGAATTCCGCGGCTGCTTCCTCGGTCAGCCGGTACGTCGAGAGCGTGGGCTTGAAAGAGAGTGGGTCCGTGAACACCCGGCGGAGCTTGTCGAGGTGGTCGGGGTGCGCGATGTTCGCGAGCGGGATCTCGTGGACTTCCTTGCGCGTGCCGGTGAAGTTGGTGTGAATCTGGATGCGGGCGATGTCGGAGACGATCAGCAGCGGCGGATTCTCGAGCGCTTCGCGGTACTGGCAGAGCTGGCGGTAGGCCTCGGAGAGCTCCTTGTGCTTGCCCTTGCGCTTGTATTCCCAGGCGAACTTGCCGCGCCACCAGACGTCGGCAAAGCCGTACTGGCCCTTGGAGCCCCGCGAGGCGGCGTCGGTGACGGTGACGCCTTTCTCGAAGGTGTACTCGGATCCGTGGGCGTCGTGTTCGGCGGGTGTGGGTTGGCCGAGCAGGCGGCAAAGGTCGCAGAAGTGCTCCTGGCTGGCGGCGCGCTCCGGCAGTTCGGCCGCCGACCACTTTCGGATAAACCCCGCCGCGGAGATCGTGCTGGACATGGGCGGGATTGTAGCAGAGTAATGCGTGAAAGTGCGAGAGGCTTACGGTCGACCAGGAGGTCGACCGCTACTGGATCAGCCGCCAGATGCCGTCGATCAGTAGGACCTTCAGGCCGGCGACGAGCAGCGCAGCGCGATAAAGCGTGATGAAGTGGTGCTCGTTGAGGTGTTTCAGGGCGCGCTTGCCGACGAGTGTGCCGGGAATCACGAGCACGGCCATCAGTAGTGTCGCGACGCCGAGCTGCGTCAAATCCGGGTAGCTGCGGACGGTAAGGAACACGGGGATTTTGGCCAGGTGCAGCAATGACTGGCAGACGGCCTTCGTCGCGACCAGCCGTTCTTTGACGAAATCCCGCCTTGCGAACAGGGGTGCGATCAGCGGCCCGACGGCGCCGACGGTGAATGCCGCCGCGCCGGCGAAGACGCCCAGCACGGGAAAATCCCACCAATTGCCGCCGGAGACCGCTCCTTTGCGTGGCTTCGGCAGGAACAGCGCGACGAGAATGTAACCGCCGACGAGCATTTTCAGGTAGGGTTCGGACTCGCCGGGTTCGCCCAGGATCAGCAGCACGCCCACGCCGAGCACGCTGCCGGGCAGAACGCCCAGCAGGAAGCGGCCGACCGTACGCCAGTCGACGTGCTTCAGGAAGGCGAGCGTGCGGGTGGAGTTGCTGATGAGCTGGACGGCGGCGTGCGCGGGGATCGCTTCGCCGTGCGACATAAAGCTGAACATCGCCGCCAGCAGCAACATGCCGCCGCCCATTCCGATCATGCCTGAGAGGGCGGCAGTGAGGAAGGCAACTACTGGTAGAACGATGACTGGCAACATTTGCAAACGCCGAGAAGTCGAAACAGAGCCGTAAGCCGAAAGCCCAGAGCTCAGAAAAGACAGCAGGGCGTCGACTTTGTGGTCGGCGCCCTGCTGGTGCTTGTTACTTTGTCACCTGGTTACGTTGTAACTCCTACGTTCCCGGCGTGCCCAGCGGATCGGCGGGGGCCGGCACGTTCGGGTCGGGCAGCAGGCTCTCGGCCAGCGAGCGGGCGGCCGCCATCGCCGCCAGATCGCCCGGGCTCTCGACGAAGCCGTGGGCGGGTTCGATGTCCGGCGCCTCGGCGTAGTCGAGCTGCACGTCCTGATAGCCATGGAAGCCGGTACCGGCCGGAATCAGGCGACCAAGAATCACGTTTTCCTTAAGGCCGACGAGCCGATCTTCGGCGGACGCGAGCGACGCCTGCGTGAGCACCTTGGTCGTCTCCTGGAACGAAGCCGCCGAGATGAACGACTCGCTCTGCAGGCTGGCCTTGGTGATGCCCAGCAGCAGCGTCTTGGCGGCACAGAGCTTCGGCTTGCGGCCCTTGGCGGGCATGCCGCCGTCGGCCTCGACCGTGTCGTTCTTGGCGGCGAACTCGTCGCGCGGGACCACCTGGCTGACCTTGAAGTCGGTGTCGCCCGGCTCGGCGACCTTGACGCACTTGGCCAGCCGCAGGTTCTCGTCGCGGAAGCGGAAGCGGTCGACGACCTCGTTTGGCAGGAAGGTCGAATCGCCTTCGCTCTCGATCTTCACCTTGCGGAGCATCTGGCTGAGGATGATCTCAACGTGCTTGTCGTTGATCGTCACGTTCTGCTGGCGATAGACGCCCTGGATTTCCTTGAGCAGGTAACGCTGGAGGTCTTCCTCACCGTTGATCCGCAGGATGTCGTGCGGGATGAGCGGACCTTCGATCAGCGGCGTGCCGGCCTCGACGTGGTCGTCGGCGTGGACCAGCAACTGCTTGTCCTGTGGCACGTGGTGCTCGCGCTCCATGCCCGACTCGGACTGCACGATGATGGTCATCTTGCCGCGGCGCCGATCGGCCTGCAGCGTGACGCGGCCGGAAATCTCGGCCATCACCGCCGGCTCCTTCGGTTTGCGGGCCTCGAAGATCTCCGTCACGCGCGGCAGACCACCGGTGATGTCCTGCGTCCCGGCCATCTCACGCGGCTGACGGGCGAGCAGCGTACCGGGCTTGACCGGATCGCCTTCCTTTACCTCGATACGCGCCTTGGCGGGCAGGTGGTGGAAGTCGCGAATCTCGCCTTCCTTGTCTTCGATGATGACGCGCGGGTGCTTGTCGCCCTTGTGCTCGATGACAATCCACTTGCTGGAATCGCGACCCTCCTGTTCGGCGCGAACGGTTTCACCTTCGACGATGTCCTGGAAGCGGACGAAGCCTTCCTTCTCGGCCATCATCGGTGTGAAGTGCGGGTCCCACTGCACGATCACCGTGCGGGCCGTGACCTTCTCGCCGTCACCGAACTGCACGGCAGCGCCATACGGCACCTTGTACCGTTCGAGCTCGCGGCCCTTGTCGTCGTTGATGGCGATTTCGCCGTTGCGCTTGAGCACACGGAAGAACTTCTTCTTCGCGTCTTCCGTATCGGTCATCGGGACGGCGTTGAGGTTGTGGTAGACGATCGTGCCGGGCTGCAGGGCACGAATCTCGTTCTCGAGCGCGGAGTGCGACGCGACGCCGCCGGTGTGGAAGGTGCGCATCGTAAGCTGGGTGCCCGGCTCGCCGATGGACTGGGCCGCGATGATGCCGACCGCCAGACCCTCTTCGACGAGACGGCCGGTGGACAGGTCGGCCCCGTAGCAACGGGCGCAAATGCCCAGCCGGCTTTCACACGTCAGCGAGCTGCGGACGCGGATGCTGTCGAGGCCGAGTCCGCCGTTCTCAGGCGACGCTTCGAGTCGTCGCGCCACCTCGGAGCTGATCAACTCGTTCTCACGGACGATGATCTCGTCGGTGCGCGGATCACGGATCGTATCGCGGGCGACCCGTCCGGTGACAAGCTGCGACAGGCTGACGTCGACCTCCTCACCCTTGTAGATCGTGCCCTTGGTGACACCCTCGATGGTGCCGCAGTTGACCTCGTTGATGATGACGTTTTGTGCGACGTCCGCGAGCTTGCGCGTGAGGTAGCCCGAGTCAGCGGTCTTGAGCGCCGTGTCGGCCAGCCCCTTCCGCGCGCCGTGCGTTGAGCTGAAGTACTCGAGCACCGTCAGACCTTCGCGGAAATTCGCCTTGATCGGGGCCTCGATAATCTCGCCGGACGGTTTGGCCATCAGGGCACGCATGCCTGCGAGCTGACGAACCTGGTCGACGCTGCCGCGCGCGCCGGACGTCGTCATCAGGAAGATCGGGTTGAGGTACGGCTTGGCCTTGCTGTAGTCCGTCAGGCTCTCCGGTGTCCTGGCCTCATTGCCGTCTGCATCGCGCCAGTCGCTCTTCAACGCCTTCATCATCTCTTCGGTCACACGCTCACGCGCGTGGACCCAGATGTCGATGAGCTGGTTGTGTCGCTCCATCGGCGTGATGACACCATTGGCGAAGTTCCGCTCGACGCGATCGACGACCTTCTGCGCGGCGTCCAGGATCTTCGGCTTCGATTCAGGGATGCGCAGGTCGGTCAGCGCGAAGGACAAGCCGGCCAAAGTACTATTGCGGAAGCCGAGGTCCTTGATCCGATCGAGCAGTTCAATCGTCGCCGCTCGGCCGAGCAAGGCGTGGCAATCCGCGATCACGCGGGAAATCGCCTTACCCACTGGGTGGTTGTAGAAAGGCATCTTCGTATCGAGCATGTCGTTGAAGATGCAGCGGCCGACCGTCGTCAGGATCAGGCTGTTTTCCGGTGCCGGCTCAGGCGCGGCGTCACGTCCAACGACGACTTCTTTCCGGTCGATGCGGACGCGGATCGGCGTGTGAACGCCGATTTGACGCATGCTGAGTGCGAGCATGGCCTCGTGCGGACTGTTGAAGGCTCGCTCTTTGTCCTTTTCACGCTCGCCGGGCTCGCCGCCGTGATTGCAGGTGAGGTAGTAAATGCCCATAACCATGTCTTGCGACGCGGACATGATGGGTGAGCCGTTCGCGGGACTGAAGATGTTGTTCGTGCTCATCATCAGCACGTGAGCCTCACACTGCGACTCTATCGACAGCGGCAGGTGGACCGCCATCTGGTCGCCGTCGAAGTCGGCGTTGAAGCCCTTGCAGACCAGCGGGTGGATGCGGATCGCGTTGCCTTCGACGAGCGTTGGCTCGAAGGCCTGAATGCCCATGCGGTGCAGCGTTGGTGCACGGTTCAGCAGCACCGGGTGCTGGTAGATCACCTCCTCGAGAATGTCCCAGATCGCCTGCTCCCGACGCTCCAGCATTTTCTTGGCGCTCTTGATCGTGTCGGCCAGGCCGCGTTCGCGCAGCTTGCGGATGATGAAGGGCTGGTAGAGCTCAAGAGCGATTTTCTTGGGCAGGCCGCACTGATTGAGCTTCAACTCCGGACCGACCACGACCACCGAACGCGCGGAGTAGTCCACACGCTTGCCCAGCAGGTTCTCGCGGAAGCGGCCCTGTTTGCCTTTGATCATGTCCGTCAGTGACTTGAGCGGTCGGTTGCTCGAGCCCAGCACCGGGCGGCGGCAGCGGCCGTTGTCGAACAGGGCGTCAACCGCCTGCTGGAGCATCCGCTTCTCGTTGCGGATAATGACCTCGGGGGCGTTCAGGTCGATCAGTTTCTTGAGCCGGTTGTTGCGGTTGATGATGCGGCGGTAGAGGTCGTTCAGATCGGAACTGGCGAAGTTGCCGCTGTCCAGCAGCACGAGCGGCCGCAGGTCCGGCGGAATTACGGGGATGACTTCGAGCACCATCCACTGGGATTCGTTCGAGCTATGCCGAATCGCCTCAACCAGCTTAAGCCGCTGCGACAGCTCTTTGATCTTCTGCTTGCTGTTGGTCTTGCGCAGGCCTTCGAGCAGATCGAGCGACGTCTGTTCAAGGTCGAGCTGCATCAACAACTCGCGCACGGCTTCGGCGCCCATCAACGCGCGGAAACCGGTGTCGCCGTATTCCTCCAGTGCCCGGCGATACTCCTCTTCGGTCAGCAACTGGCGCTGTTCGAGCTTTGACGCCCCCGGATCGACGACCACGTAGTCCTGGAAGTAGATCACCTTCTCCAGGTCAGACGTCTTCATATCCAGCAACGTGCCAAGACGGCTCGGCATCGCCTTGAAGAACCAGATGTGGACAACCGGGGCGGCCAGGTTGATGTGGCCCATGCGCTTGCGGCGGACACGGCTGTGCGTGACTTTCACGCCGCAACGATCGCAGATCATGCCCTTGTGCTTGGTACCCTTGTATTTTCCGCAGAAGCACTCCCAATCCCGCTCCGGACCGAAGATGCGTTCGCAGAACAATCCGTCCTTCTCGGCGCGGTATGTGCGATAGTTGATGGTCTCCGGTTTCTTCACCTCGCCGAACGACCAACTCCGGATATCGTTCGGGGATGCCAGAGAGATTCGCACTGCCGTGAAGTCATTGATTCGATCGTATACGGTTTCGGCCATCGGCTGTGCCACCTCGTATTGAGACTTCCGAGCCCCGACCCGCAAGGGTCAGGCGGAGCACTAAACAACTCGCGCGTCACGGCGGTCACGCATCCTGCGCGGCCGCGGTCCAGTCTTCGGCCCGCATGGTCACTCCGACCAGGCCGGCGCCACGCTTGAATCCCAATTCCTCACAGAAGTCGACCTCCGTGCCATAGGCCACGGTGTCGATCCGCTGCACGCCCTCGGCGTACATCGCGCTGAGCACACGGCGCGCCATTTCTTTGGCGATGCCGTCCTTGTCGTGCTCGATGCGCCCATCAGTTCGCGTTACGGCCGCCGGTCCCTGATACACCGGGTCCAGCTTGCACTCGGTCAGATAGCCGCGGAGTCCGTCACAGACGCCCCGGGCGATTCCGATCAGTCGGTCTTCGCAGCGCGCCGTTACGAACGCGGCGCTGTTCTTCATCATCTTCGCGATCTGGTCCGGCTGCGCCGCAATGTCATGCGCCAGGCGCCCGTAGAACTCGGTCAGTTCTGCGGGCGTCACGTCCTGGCCAGTGCCGTATGCGATGTCGGCCATGCCGTCTCCCGATGCGTCGCCGGGCGCTTACAGCAGCCGGCGTTTCTCGAGCTGGATGTTCAGCCCCAGCCCACGGATTTCGTTGCAGAGCACGTCGAACGACACCGGTGTGCCGGCGTCGAGCGTGTGCGTGCCCTTCACCATGCTCTCGTAGATCTTCGTGCGACCCTCCACGTCGTCACTCTTGACGGTCAGCAGCTCCTGGAGCACGTACGCGGCGCCGTACGCCTCGAGGCCCCACACTTCCATCTCGCCGAAGCGCTGGCCACCGGTCCGAGCCTTGCCGCCCAGCGGCTGCTGCGTGATCAGGCTGTACGGGCCGGTGGATCGCGCGTGAATCTTGTCGTCAACGAGGTGGTGCAGCTTCAGCATGTAGATGTAGCCTACCGTGACCGGCTGATCGAGCGGATCACCCGTGCGCCCGTCAAAGAGCGTTGTCTTGCCCGTCAACGGCATTTCGCAGAGCAGCTCGGCGGTGTCGCCGGCGGCCTGCACAACCTCCGGCTGTTGGCCGCGCTCGTGGACGTAGGCGTTGGCCTCCTCCACGCACTTGCGGATCTGCGCCTCGCTCGCGCCGTCGAACACGGGTGTGACCGCCTGGAAGCCCAGCACCGCGGCTGCCCAACCCAGGTGCGTCTCCAGAATCTGCCCCACGTTCATACGGCTCGGTACGCCCAGCGGGTTCAGCACGATGTCGACCGGCGTTCCATCCTTGAGGAACGGCATGTCCTCTTCGGACATGATCTTGGCGATGACACCCTTGTTACCGTGCCGGCCGGCCATCTTGTCACCGACCGACAGCGTACGCTTCGTCGCCACGTAGATCTTGACCATCTCGAGCACGCCGGAGGGCAGCTCGTCACCGCGCTTCATATGATCCTTGCGGCGCTTGCACTCTTTCTGAATTTGCTCAATGCGCGGCCAGTACTGCTTGATGAACACCTCGGCGTCGGGCCGTTTGGCCGCGGGCTTGACCCACTTGATGTCGAACGTCTCGATCTGCTCTCGAATGACTTCGGGGTTCTCGCTGCGACCGAGCTTCTGACGCGTGTTGGGGTCAATCAGGTCCTGCTCGCACACGCGGTTCAGCTCTGCGATGAGCTGGCGGAAGATCTTGATCTGCTCTTCCTCGCACTCGGCCTCGTACGCCTTGATCCGGCGATCGACCTCCTTTTTCTGCTCGTCGTTCAGGTGCGTACGACGGCTGAAGTGCTTCGCGCCGATGACGATACCTTCCTGTCCGGCGGGCAGCTCGAGTGAGTCGTTCTTCACGTCCTCGCCCGCGCGGCCGAAGATCGCGTGCAACAGCTTCTCCTCCGGGCTGAGCTCGGTCTTGCTTTTCGGAGAAACCTTGCCGACGAGAATGTCTCCGGGGCCGACGCGCGTTCCGATCCGCACGATGCCGCGGTCGTCCAGGTTGCGCAGGGCACGCTCAGAGACGTTGGGGATGTCGCGCGTGAACTCCTCACGCCCCAGCTTCGTCTCACGAATCTCGATGTCGTGCGCTTCGATGTGGATGCTCGTGAACGCATCGTTCTTGACGAGCCGTTCGGAGATGAGGATGGCGTCTTCGAAGTTGTAGCCGTCGAATGTCATGAAGGCGACCAGCACGTTACGCCCCAGGGCCAGCTCGCCGTCCTGCGTCGCCGCCCCGTCCGCAATCACCTGGCCCGCCTTCACACGCTGACCGAGCGCGACGATCGGCCGCTGATTGAGACAGGTGCGCTCGTTGAGGCCGACGAACTTCCGCAGGATGTACTCGTCGGTGTTATCAATCACGATACGCAACGCGTCGACGTGCGTGACCTTGCCAGACTTGCGGGCGCGGATGACCATGCCACTGTTAGCGGCCACCGCGCGCTCCATGCCGGTTCCGACGATCGGCGGATCGGTCCGGACCAGTGGCACCGCCTGCCGCTGCATGTTCGATCCCATCAGCGCGCGGTTGGCGTCGTCGTGCTCGAGGAACGGGATCAACGACGCGGAGACGCCCACCGTCTGCTTGGGTGAGATGTCGACGTAGTTGATATTGTCTGCCGTGACCTGTTGTACCTCGCCCTGCACGCGCCCGAGCAGCGTGCCGTCACGCAGCTTCGAGGTCGGGCGTTTGCCGTTTCCATTCTTGCCCTTGGCTTGAAGATACTCCGGGCGCTCAACGGAGGGTGGCAGGGCGATGCCGTCCTCGCCCGGCTGCACGACGTCCGGCGGAGCCAGCGTCGAGCGCATCTCCTCGTCGGCGCGCAACTGGATGATTTCGCCGTTGACCTTGCCGCGGGCGACCTTGCGGTACGGCGTCGTCAGGAAGCCGTACGCGTCGACTGAGCTGTAGATGCCCAGCGAAGCGATCAAACCGATGTTCACACCTTCGGGCGTTTCGATCGGACATATGCGGCCGTAGTGGCTGATGTGGACGTCGCGCACTTCGAAGCCGGCCCGCTTGCGGTTCAGACCGCCCGGACCCAGTGCGGATAGACGACGTTCGTGCGTGAGCTGGCTGAGTGGGTTAGTCTGGTCGACGACCTGTGAGAGCTCGCTGCGCCCGAAGAAGAAGTCGATGCTGCTCGAGATGCTCTTGGTGTTTACCAGCTCGGCGACTTTGCCGATGGTCTCCGGGTCCTTCAGGCTCATGCGCTCCTGGACGGTGCGCCGCAGCTTCAGGAAGCCCTTCCGCAGCTCATCGGCGGCGAGTTCGTCGATGGTTCGCAGGCGACGGTTGCCCAGGTGGTCGATGTCGTCCACCTGTCCTTCGCCCGAACGGAGCTTCAGCAGGTAACGCAGCGACTCGACGAAGTCCTCGGGCCGCAGCACCATCTCCGACTCGTCGATGCCGACTTCAAACTTACGGTTGAGGCGGAACCGGCCGACCTTGCCCAGACGATACCGGTTGGCGTCATAGAACTTCTCCTCAAACAGCTTCTTAGCCTTGTCGAGCTGCACCGGGTTGCCGGGGCGCAACCGCGCGTAGATTTTTTGCAACGCGTCTTCATGCGTCTGGCTCGAATCCTCGGCGAGCGTGTTGAGGATGATCGGGTCGGTCATCTTGTGGATGACGTCCACCTGCTTGACGTTCGACTCGCGGATCTTGTTGAGCCCCTCGCCAATCTGCCGGCCGGCGCCGACCAGCTCTTCGCCCGTGTCACCATCTATCACCGGGGCGGCGACCCACATCTCGGGTTTGAGACTCTGCACGCGAACGCTCTTGACCTGATAGAACGCGCGAACAATCGCCTCGGTCGTGCCGTATTTCTCGTCCATGGCACGCAGGAAGGTCGTCGCGGGGATCTTGCTCGATTGGTCGATGCGAATCGCGAGGATGTCCTTACGGGTGACATTGACCTCGATCCAGGAGCCGCGCTCCGGGATGATGCGGCAGGCGTGCAGTGCCCGGTCGCCTTCGGCCGACTCCTTGACGAAGTCGACGCCAGGGGAGCGGTGGAGCTGCGAGACAATGACGCGCTCCGAGCCGTTCACGATGAACTCACCGCCGCCGATCATGATCGGGATCTCGCCCAGGTAGATGGGCTCGACCTGCTCTTCTTCCTTGTCCTTGCGGATCAGCTTGATCGTGATGCGCAGCGGCATGCCATACGACAGACCCAGCTCGCGGCACTCGTCGGGCGTGTAGCGCGGCTCGTCGAGATCGTATTCGATGTACTCCAGCTTCATGTTCCCGTCGTAGCTTTCGATCGGGAACACTTCACGCAGCAGACCCTCGAGCCCGCGGTCCTCGCGCTTGTTCGGCGCCGTGTCCTGTTGCAGGAACCGTTTGTAGGACTCGGTCTGAATCTCGATGAGGTCAGGAATCTCGACGGCGTCGCCGTAACGACTGAAGTCGCGGACTTTCGTCACCAGCATGCGGGCGTACCTCGCACTTCGTAGGGGCAGGTGTTTACACGAAAGACGGCGTCGCGCACGCGAGAAGCGTGCCCGGCAGCGCGTCCAAATTATGCGACGAAACATCCCCCACACCGCAGGCGGTGAAAACCTGCAGATTCTCCCGTTTGCAGATGGGCATAAGCATCAAATCTGCGTTTGTTAGGACCGGTCCGTCGCGCATCAACCAATTAAGCAAGCCACGTAGTATGTAAGAGAATGGGGCTGGATTGCAAGCCAAAATTGGATTATTTTTCGGCACACACGTTACCGTAATGTCTTGAGAGCAGGATATCAGTTTATGGGACGTTGGCTGGGCATCGATTTCGGTACGCGGCGGATCGGCGTCGCGATCTGCGACCGCGACGAGCGTATCGCGTCGCCGTTGCGCACTCTCGATTCTTCCGGGAGCGATTCCGGAGACGCGCGTCGTTTGCTCGATATTGCAGCCTCTGAAGAGACCGTCGGCATCGTCGTCGGCCTGCCGCTGAACATGGACGGCTCAGACAGCGCACAAACTCAGCGTACGCGGCAGTTCACCCAGGCGCTCGCCGCGCAGGCCGACATTGCTGTCGAACTGTGGGACGAACGCCTGAGCAGCTTTCAGGCGGACGAAGTGCTCGAAACCGCGGGTGTGAAGCGGGATCGCCGCAAGCACCTGCGCGATACACTCGCGGCACGCGTGATCTTGCAATCGTTCCTCGACGCGCGCCACGCATCGCGCGCGCCGCCTGCCGCCGATACCGGCGACTCGCAGGACTGCAACAACGATCTATAATCGCCAACCGTGGGAAATTTCGTGCGAAGCACCTGTTCAGAGAGGCCAGCTCGTGGCGACTGATTGGAACATGCCGCGACAAGCGGAGCGTTGCGCCGCGTGCGATCGGTCGTTCGACGCCGGCGAGGAGATACAGGTTCAGCTCTACGCTTCCGCGGAGGGCTACACACGAAGCGACTTCTGCGCATCATGCCTACTGCCAGATGAGCCGTCGGTCGTCGGTGTCTGGCGCACACGCCGCCCACCGGACGAGTTGAAATCACCCCAGGTCTTCGATCGCGCTGCGATCTACGCCCTGTTTCAAAACTTGGAGGACACGACCGAAGTCCGGCAGATCCAGCTCAGATTCGTGCTCGCGCTCATGCTTTGGCGCAAGCGCGTCATCCAGTTGGAACGTTCGATCGAATCCGACAACCGCTCGATCTGGGAATTCAGCGTGCCGAAGTCGGACACGGTACACCGTGTCGAGCGTCCGGATTTGGCGGAAGATGAGCTCGAGTCCCTGTCGCTGCAACTCGAAGCTTTGATGTCCGGACAGCCGTTCGAAGCGTGCGATCTGTCAACCGACCTCGAATCCGGGGCCCACGACGATGCCTAGACTGATTACGCTGATCGTTGTGGCCGTAGCGGGCTGTGTGGGCGGCTGCTGCATTGGAACACCGCCGCGCGACGTCGCGCACGCTCTGGCACGCGTGAATGACAATCTGCGGCAGATTGACCAGCCGCTCTACGCGTCCGGGCTGACGTCGTTCAAGTTGCGAGACGCCGAGCAGCGGACCCGCCGCATCATCGCGCAAGAGGCCCGCATGCTTTACCAGAATCCCCGTTGCTTACTGTTTGATGTGAAGTCGCTGGCAGGTACGGTGGCGCAGTTTGGCTCAAACGACACGGAATATTGGCTGTGGATCGAGCCGGAAGTGCGCAAGCTCTGGCTCGGCTCGTGGGAACCGATCGACAGCGGCGGCGGCAGCGCGCTCGCGATCCCGCCGAACGACCTGGTCGATGCGCTCCTGCTGCGGCCCATTCCGGAAGTCGATGCCAACGGCGAACCGCCACTCCTGGAACGCCGCGGATTGCATCACTGGCTCGTCTACATGCGATCGGACGGTGAGGGGACGCGTTCGATTCGGCTCGATCGCTGTGAGCCGTATCAACCGCGTGAGATTGTGGATCGACTGACCGACGGACGCATCGTGATGCGCGCCGTGCTGAAGTCGTATCGCCGTGTGGCCGGCGAAGGACCGTTCACGCCGCGCCACTACGAGATGTACTGGCCGCTGGACGAGGCGGAGCTGCGGCTGGACGTTCATCGCGCGAAATTCCGCCCGGACTTGCCGGCCGAGGTCTTCGACACGCCCACGCGCTGGTCCGGTGAGGTGGAGTGCCTGGACGACGTTGTTGCACCCCTGTCATACGCGCCGGTTGAAGGCGACACCCGATCGTGAGTGCGCTCTTGTATCAGCAGCGACGATTTTCGGCGGGATTAGCGGCAGCGCTCGCGCTGACCTTGGTGTGCTGTTCGTCGCTTCTGGCGCCAGCGCAGAATGTCGCGGAGCCAGAGCGGCTGCTGCTCGCGGCCAACGAGACCGACCTCTGGCTGGCGGCAGTCGGCGTCGACGAGTCCATTCTGCACCACCGCGGCGTGAGCGGCTCCTTCGAATCCTTCACGCCGTTCAAAGCCGCGTTCGCTCGGCTCGCGCCGACGTCGGAGCGGTTGTACGCCTTTCTCGAAGGTGGTCGGCTGCACGTGCTGACAGCAGGGGGCTGGCAGCGGGGGCGCGACCTGCCATCCGGCGGCGTGCCGACATCGCTGGCGGTCGTCGGCCAGACGCTCTACGGGCTCATACCGACGGCCAACGTGCGCACGTCGCCTGACGCTGAAGGCGCGAGCTCGATGTTACCCGATACCGCGCCGTTGACGCTTCTGCGTTACGACTATCCGCAGTGGACGGTCGTCGCCGCCTGTCCACACGGGGCGGTGCCGATGGACGATGCGGCCCTCGCGCCGCGGCTGGTAACGCTCCAGGACACGCTGCACATGGTCTGGCTGTCCGCGGACGGCGTTCTGCGCGTCAGCGCGCTGGATTCCTCGAGTGAGACGCCCACGTGGGCTGAGGCACAAGGGTTGCCCGCGCTCGCGGGCTTGCGCGCGTTCTGGTTCTGCGCGGTGTCTGATCTGCCCACAGTGGTTCTGCTCTCCTCCAACGGTGCGGCGAGCGAATCAATTCAGCTCTTTCGCCAACTCGGTGTCGGCGGCCAGGTGGCCACCTGGCGCGCTGCGGACCTGAGACTCTCAGAATTGCCGCCCGACGTTGCTGCCGAACACATTGACGACGTTGTTGCGTTCAATCAGCACCTGGTTCTGCTTGTGCAGGGCAGCGACGGCGCGGCGTACCTCCAATTCGGCCGTGCCAACGAGCCGCCGACCGAGAGCACGGTCGCCGTCGCAGACATTCGTTCCGGACGACTGGATCGCAATCGCGGCCCGACCTGGGTGCAGACGGGAGCGATGCTTACCCTGCTGGGCGTGCTACTGATGCTCGTGCTGTTTCGCCGGCCGGCGATGACCGACGATGCTCAATTACCGCAGGGCGTCGCCACAGCGCTGGCAATTCAGCGCCTGGTCGGCTTCGGGATCGACTTTGTGCCATTCATGATCGTCGCCGGCATGCTCCTGCACGTGGACATCGAGTCCGGCGTGCGCGAGCTGTTTGCCTGGGCGGCGGGAGGGAACCCGTCGTCGGGGGCGTTCCCGGCGGTAGCGACGCTCACCTGGTGGGCGATCGCGACGGGTATGTATTCGGTGTACTCACTCGTGATGGAACTGATCACCCGACGGACGATCGGAAAAGTTCTGACCGGCACGCGCGTCGTCGGCGAACAGCACGTCGAGCCTACGGTCTTCCAGGTGATCGCGCGCAACGTCCTGCGGTTCATCGAGCTGCTGCCCGTGCTCTGGGTGCTCGGATTCCTCGTCGTGCTTTCTCGCAACCGACAGCGCGCCGGCGACATCTTCGCACGCACGCTGGTCGTGCGCGGCGTGCCGGACGAGAGCGAGGTATCAAAGGAGCCTGAAGGGGACGAGCAGAACACCGATGGCGAATAAGGCGTTCAGCTCTGGCGCTCAATCGAGAGCAGTTGTCAAGCCAGCGGCCACCAACACCTGTGTCAGCCCAGCGACGTCGTCCAGGCCGAAGCTCCCAATGTCAAAGCTGTCCAGATCGAGCACGCCCCAGCAACTACCGTCGGCGTCGAGGCAGGGGATCACGACCTCGGATTGATCGCGCGGATCGCACGCAACGTAGTTTTCGCCTAGCTCGCGAACGTCGTGCACCAGCAGTGGCGAGCGCTGCCGAAACACCTTTCCACACGCACCGTGCATGCCGATTGGCGAACAGGCTGGTTTGGGTTCGCGCGGGCCGAGAATCATTTCGTCCGTGCCTTCGCACAGATAGAACCCGACCCAGGAAACGCCGGTTTCGCCCAGGCCGTGCCATAGCGCACGGATCGCATTTTCCATGCGCGCCGTGCGATCACCGTCGGCACTCACGTGCGCAGCGATTTTTTCATAATTGCGGTTGCTCATATGCGCAGTATACCGCACGACGTTCGCGCGCACGCGACAACGCCGTCGGGCGATTTTGCTTGACGCGTAGCGCGAACGTGTTATGCTTCCCGTTGGTCACTGGTGTCCGATTGCTCGGAGCGATCGGAAGAATAGGGAACCCGGTGAAAGTCCGGGACGGCCCCGCCGCTGTGACCGGGAACGAAAGCCGCAGTTGCCATTGGCCGGCACGGCGTCGGTCGAGAAGGCGTGGTGAGTAGGTGTCGCTCGTGCGACGCGCCCGGAAGTCAGAAGACCTGCCAGGGTGACCGATCGTCGAAATGCCTTCGCGGGAAGGGCACGATGGTCACGCAGGCGATTGCCTCTGCGTTCGCAGAACCCTCCGCTCAAACCACCGCGGTTTTCCCAGACTCACGCAATCGAGTGCGCGCAGTCGATTCGCGCTGTCCGCGCGTGGGGGCCGGGGTAACAGGCTTTGCGGGGGTCGACGGCAGCTGCCGACGTTTTCCAACGCTGCACACTTCCTCGGAGGCATTTTCGACCAGGCGTCGGAAACGCATTTGTGCTGGAGGAGAAGATCGATGCGATGCAGGAGTGTGCAGGGAGCGCTATTGGCCATGATTCTGACCGTGGGCACACCGCCCACCCTGGGAAGTCTGACGTTCACGCCGGCGGCGGGGTACAGCGCCACTGCCGTCTGGTCGGGGGGGAATGCGGCGCATTTCGCGGTCGACGGCGGGCAGTTGTACGTTTACGGCGCAGAGTCGATTGGGGCCGGGCAGTTCCAGAACGTCGTACACGTAATCGATGACGGCGTGCCTACGGAGATTGCACGCTCGGCCGCGTATGCGACCGACGCCTACTTCCCCGACGCGATCACCGTGGCCAACGGCGCCGTCTACTGGGCCCACGTGCAGAGCTTCCTGGCCGGTAGCGCTGCGAACGTGTACCAGACGACCAACGTCGGCGGAACCTGGCAGACGCAGACCCTGCTCGACGAAAACGCGGGCGCGAACGTTTACAGCCTCAGTTCAAACGGCAATGGTGTCTTCGGCACCGGTGCCGATACGAGCGGCTCCAACGTCGCGTTCTACTTCGATGACAGCGATCAGTACCAGAAATTCGCCGACCTGCCGACTTACAGCGGCGGATCGGGCTTTGCGCCCGATGGTACGTTCTTCGGAGGAGCCGTCGACGGGTCGTTTAATTCACTGATGTACGAGTTCTCCGCCGCACAGATCGCCGACCGTCTCGCTGGAACGTCCGCTGCGTACGCGCCCGGTGACGCCGCCAATTCGTATCTCGTACCCGGCAACGCGTCAGCGGTGATGGAGAGCGACGGCACGCTGCTGTTCGGCTCGCAGTACAACGCGACGTTCACCGGTACCGACCCATTCGCCTTCGATCTCAGCGATGGTTCGTCGGAATTGCTGGGCACGCTCAGCGGGGCTGGGACGACCGTGGCGACGGACTTCTACTACGACGACGGCGCGGTGTATTTCATGGCCAAAGACGACTGGGCGTCCGGCGGCGAGGCGGTGATTTATCGCGTCGTGCCGGAGCCGACTGCTTTTGGTCTGCTGATTCTCGCGCTGCCATTCTTGCGGCGGCGCTAGGTTGTCGGTGCACTCCGGATGGGAAGAGCGGCGGCGGGCATGGTTGCTCGCAATTGTGTCCGCCGCCGCGACCCTCGGAGCCATTGGTGGGTACATGAAGCACGCAGTACTCGTAGCGATTCTTGGGGCACTCGCAGCGTTCGCACACGCGGTACCGGCGGACCGGGCCGATCCCGAGAATCCCTTTGCGACTAGCGTGGTGTCGTTTGATCCCGCACCCGGCCAGTGGGTCAACGAACCGCTCTATTCGGACGCGACGCGCGCACTTGGATGGCCGTACGGCGACACGCCGTCGCAGCCTAACAACGACTCGCTTGTCTCGCTCGGCGGTTTCGGCGGCTCGATCACCCTCGCGTTTGATCACACGGTGCTGGACGATCCGGCGAACCCGTTCGGTCTCGACGCGATCGTCTATGGCAATTCGTTCTGGGTGACGGGCAATCCAAATCGCCGGTGGGCCGAGTGCGGCGTGATCGAAATCAGCCGCGACAGCGACGCCAACGGCCTCGCCGACAATCCGTGGTACGTGATCCCCGGCACGCATATCGCGCAATCGCCAAGCCAATTCGAGATCCACACCTGGGACGACAATCTGGCGGACGACACCTGGCCGCCACTCGTTCCGCCGGCGACGGTGGATTGGATCCCGCCCGGCATGTCGGGCACGTGGACGACGGCGACGTATCACCTGCCGGCGGCGATCTTCGATCAGCAGGTCGTGGAGAATCCGTTCGGCACCGGCGCCACGGACGAGGGCATTTGGGGCTACGCCGACTTCTCGCCAACCAACGCGCTGCCCGCGGGCGACGACGTGACGGATTACTACACTCGCCCGGACAACCCGTTCGTCGTCGGGATTACCGACGGCGCGCCTGGCGGCGACGCATTCGACATCGCTTGGGCCATCGACCCGAGCACCTGGCTACCGGCTAAACTCGACGGCTTTGACTTCATTCGCATAACCACGGCGGTCGACTATGTGTTCGTTAACCCGCCGCTGGGCGAACTCTCCACCGAAATCGACGCCGTTGCCGACGTCGTCGAAGGAACCTTCGGCGACACGGAGAACGACGGCGACATCGACGCGGATGACTGGCTGCTGGTCGAGCAGTGCTATGGCGGCGCCGACGACAGCATTCCGTCGGCACCATGCCGCGTGCTCGACTTCGATCAGGACGAAGATCTCGACCTGCACGACGTCATCGCGTTTCAGTCGCAGTTCACAGGTGAGGGCGCATGATGCAAGCTCACAACCGCGGCGTCGCGCGCCGCGACGCATTCACACTTGTAGAATTGCTGGTCGTCATCGCGATCATCGCACTGCTGCTGAGCATCCTGTTGCCCAGCCTGGGGCGCGCGCGGCGGCAGGCGCGCGCGGCGGTATGCGCGTCGAACGTGCGGCAATTGGCGCTGGCGAACACGGCCTACGCCGTCGAGCAGCGCGGCCACTACTGCCCCGGCGCGGCGCGGATGTTCACGCAGAATCTGAGCCGCTGGCACGGTCGGCGCGACGACGCCAGTGAACCGTTCGATTCCACCCACGGACCGCTGACGCCGTACCTGGGCTACGAGGACCGCGTTCGCGCCTGCCCCGATTGGCACGAAGTCGTCCACGGCACTGGCGCATTTGAAGCCGGCAACGGCGGTTACGGCTACAACCTCGCCTACATCGGTCGCATCACGACGCCGCGCGACGACGGCTCCGTACGCCTCGTCACGGATCTTGGCGGCGTGCAGACGCAGCGTGTCCGGCGGCCCGGGGCTACGTTGATGTTCGCGGACAGTGCCTTCGCCGGCGTGGCGGACGGTGTGATCGAATACAGCTTCGCCGAGCCGCGGTTTCACCCGCAGTACGTCCACTGGGGCGCGCGCATGGATCCATCGATCCACTTCCGCCATCTGGGCCGGGCCAACGTGGCCTGGTGTGACGGCCATGTGGACCGTCGTCGGCGAACGTTCTCCTGGGCCAGCGGCCTCTACGAGGGCGATCCTGCGGCTGTCGACGTCGGCTGGTTCGGCCCCGACGACGACAACGGATTCTTCGATCTCGAGTGAATCGCTCGCGGACGTTCTGCGGCGGGCGGGGGCCTCATCGCTGCTGTGGCGTGTAGGAATTGGTAATTGCTGGGTCGCCGGATTGAATTCGGAGCGCGGGCGTTCTATCCTGTCGCCGTTCCGCAACGTGGTATCTGAAGCAGGAATGAGCGAATGCCTGGGTTGGGGCCTGAACTTCTCGCGCTGCTGGTCTGTCCGGTGCCAGAGTGTCATGCCCCGTTGGACCTGCGTGAGCCGTACCTGGTTTGCCAGCGTTGCGGGTTGCGCTACCCGGCGGACGAGCGCTGGCCCGTGCTGATCCCCGAGGAGGCGTTGCCACCGGAGAGGCCTGCTGACACGCCATGAGCAGCCAGAACGGCGAAAACCAGTTCGCGATTGTCTCCGACATCCACTCGAACATCGAGGCACTGCGCGCTGTGTTCGAGGATATCGACGCGCGGGGGATCAAGGAGATCGTCTGCCTGGGCGACCTCACCGGCTACGGCGCCAATCCGCTGGAGGTGCTCGATCTGGTTCGTACACGCTGTCGCATCACGCTCATGGGCAACCACGACCACGCCGTGTTGTACGAGCCGACGAACTTCAATCTCCCCGCCGAGCGGGCCTGCTACTGGACGCGTGAGCAGCTCGAGCTGGAGACAGACGTCGATACGCGGAACGCGCGCTGGAAGTTCTTGGGCGAACTGCCGGTGCGCGTGAAAGAAGGCGACATCGTTTATCTGCACGCATCGCCGCGCCGGCCGTTGAACGAGTACATTTTCCCCGAAGACGTGTTCACCAACCCGCAAAAGGTTATCGCCAACTTCGAGCGCCTGGACGCCCGGATCTGTTTCGTCGGCCACACGCATCAGCCTGGCGTGTTCCTCGACGATCCGTATTTTGACCCTCCGAACGAACTGCTGGACTCGCCGTTCTACGAGGTCGAGGACGAGCGCGTGATTGTCAACGTCGGTAGTGTCGGTCAGCCGCGCGACCGCGACACCCGCGCCAGCTACGTCATCGTCCACAAGCGCCCGGATGCGGCGAAACACGGCACCGAAAGCCTAGTCGACATGGCGCTGCGCAGCAGCGTCGAGCGCGTCGAGTTTGTGCGCGTTGAGTACGACGTCGAGCAGACGGTGCAGAAGATTCTGGGCGAGACGGCCCTGGACGACCTGCTCGGCACGCGCCTGTACGAAGGCCGTTAATCCATCCTTCATGTTCCCCAGGTGACGTGATGATCAAGCCGGTCCGCAGCACTACGGTCGACATTCGGGTGCGCTACGCCGAAACCGACGCGATGGGCTACCTGCACCACGCCCAGTACTTGGTCTATTTCGAGCAGGGCCGCACGGAGTTGCTGCGAGCGTGTGGCGTCCGATATCGCGATCTGGAGGAGCGCGGGCTGTTCTATGTCGTCGCGAAGGTCGATGTGCAGTTCCGCGCCCCCATTCGTTACGACGACGTCGTTACACTAAAGACGACAACCGAGCGTCTAACGCCCGTGCGGGTCGACCATTCCTATGAGATAACGCGATCGGGCAAGCTGCTGACCGAGGGACGCTCTACGCTCGTACTGGTCGGGCGCGACGGCCGTCCCACGACGTTACCCGACGATCTGCGGGGCATGTTGCTGGGTGTGGCGGATGATTCGCCGCTCGACTAGACTCCCCTTTGTCGTGCGATTGCAGTCCCGATGGGCATGCACTCGCACCCGGATTCCACCAGGACCATTGAACACGAACCAGGTGTCAAGCATGAAACACACGAGTCGATTTCCGGTTGGAGCCGCCGCGTTTGCGCTGGCTGCCACACTTGCGTTGGGAACCGCGGCTGCCGTGGCCGAGGATGAGGGCGACGAAACTACTGCGAGCACAAAGGTGGGGTCCGTGTACGTACTGATGAGCACGACGTTGGGCGACATTCTGCTGGAGCTCGACCCCGATCGAGCGCCGCTGACGGTGGACAACTTCGTGCAGTACGTCCAGGCTGGCTTCTACGACGGCACGATCTTCCATCGCGTCGTCAGCAACTTCATGGTCCAGGGCGGCGGGTTCACACCCGACATGGAGCGGAAGAGCGAGGGACTGCGTCCGCCGATCCGCAACGAATCCGACAACGGACTCACCAATGCCCGCGGCTCCGTCGCGATGGCGCGCACCGGTGACCCCCACTCCGCTACGGCGCAGTTCTTCATCAACGTGGTCAACAACGCCCATCTCAATGGCGGTGGGCCACGCTCGGGCTATGCCGTGTTTGGCAAGGTGGTCGCCGGTATGGACACCGTCGAGAAGATCCGGAACACGGCTCTGAAGGACGACCCCCAACTTGGCATGGGTGCCGTCGTACCGGAGACGCCGATCGTGATCGAGTCGGTGAAGCTCGTGCTCGAGCCGGACTACAAGGGGTGCAAGACGGCCATCGAAGCCGGCGATGAGCCCGGCTTGGCCGAGATCGGCGACCGCGACAAGCAGACGGAGCAGCTTTGTGGCGCGCTGAACGCCGCGGCCAAGAAGAAGCTGGATGATATCAAGCACGGCCCGCAGCGCGAGCTCGAAGCATACGTCGCGAACGTGGAGCAGGAGCTCGGCGCCAAGTTCGACAAGACCGACTCCGGTCTGATGTACGTCACGCTTCAGGAAGGCACCGGCGACGTGAATCCCGCGCCGACCGACATGGTGCGGGTACACTACACCGGTTGGTTGCTCGATGGCACGAAGTTCGACAGCTCGGTCGACCGCGGCCAACCCGCATCGTTCCCGCTCAACCGCGTGATCAAGGGCTGGACCGAGGGCCTCGGCCTGATGGTCGTTGGCCAGAAGTGTAAGTTCGTGATTCCGTGGGAGTTGGCTTACGGCGAGCGTGGCCGTCCGCCGCGGATTCCCCCGCGGGCGCCGCTCGTCTTCGACGTCGAACTGCTCGGTATCAACGAAACGGAACAGAATCCGTAGGAATCAGGTGCCCGATTGCGACCGGGCCTGCGGCCGATCGTATAACGGGTTGGCGCGGTCGCTGCGCCCGCCGTTGCCATTCTTCGAGGTGGAGATGATACGCGAACCACTGATCAGGCGTGTGCTTTCCGCCGTGGTCGTCGCCGGGCTGGCGACGGTTGTCTACGGGCAGGCCGACGAGGTGTCACAGAAGCCGCCGCCGCAGGAGGCTGCCCCGGCCGCTGCTGTGCCGGGGCCGCAGGTCGCGGAAGCCGCCGAGGGAGCGACGTCCCAGCCGACGGAAGTGTCCGAACAGCCGGTTGCGGACAGTCCCAGGATCGCCTTCGACGTGGGTTATGGCGGGCAATCCTGGGGCAAGATCGTCTTCGAGCTCTATCCGGCCAGAGCGCCCGGCACGGTCAACAACTTCCTGCGCTACGTCGACGACGGCTTCTACGACCGCACGATCTTCCACCGTGTCATCGATGGCTATCTCGCGCAGGGTGGGGCCTATAAGAGCCTCGCGAGTCCCAAGACGGACGGTTTGCACCCGCCGGTGCGCAACGAAGCGAAGAACGGTTTGAAGCATGAGCGCGGCACACTGGCCGCCGCACGTGCCGCCGATCCCCATTCTGCGACTGCCCAGTTCTTCATCAATCTTGCGGACAACCCCAAGCTGGACCACCCCGGCCACGACGGATGGGGTTACTGCGTTTTCGGGCGCGTTGTTGAAGGCATGGGCGTCATTGATCGTGTCGCGGACGTTCGTACGCGCGTCCCGCCGGACCTGCAGCGGCTTTACATGAAGGCCCGCCGTCAGAGTCCGAACGTGGAGCGGCCGGAGAGCTCGCAACCGCTGCGTCCGCCGATGATCACCCGCGCGTATCGTCTCGGCGCTGATGGGGCGGCGGCGACATCGCGCCCCGCGACGTCAATTCGTCCTCCAGTGCAGCGTCCCACGCCGCGCCCGCGGGGCGAGATCCCGCCGCCGCCGGAACAGCAGGAACCACCGGCCGCCCCTCAGTCCGAACCGGAGTTGGAGCCGGAACCCGTTCCTGAGCCGGAGGAACCTGACGAGGGTGATCCCAACGACGCTCCGGACGATGAGGATGCGCCGCCGGAAGACATGGGCGAGTCACTGGAGCCGGACGACGGGGAGCCGAACGAGCCCCCGGACCTGCCCCCCAACTAACTCCACGCTGCGCACTGCCGTACGGGCCTGGGATCACATGGTCATTTGCCCGGGTGTGTTGCGCAACGGAGACAGCCCGTCGGCCGGTGCTACGGACACGACGGGGCCCTCGCAACGCATGCACGTACAGAGCGAAGGGGAACTGAGAACTTGGCAACGCGCAGGATTGTCATTGTGGGGGGCGTGGCCGGCGGGGCGACGGCCGCCGCCCGCGCTCGTCGGCTCGACGAGGACGCCGAGATCATCGTCTTTGAGCGCGGTGTGTTCGTCTCGTTCGCCAACTGCGGACTGCCGTATCACATCGGCGGCGAGATCGAGCGCCGCGCGGCGCTCGTCCTGCAAACGCCCGAGCGGTTGACTGCACGCTACCGTCTCGACATCCGCACGCAACAAGAGGTCATCGCGATCGATGTTGACCGGCACACGGTTCGCGCGCGGGATTTGCACGACGGCCGTGAGTACGAGGAGTCGTACACGCACCTGCTGCTCTCGCCCGGCGCGGAGCCGGTCCGGCCGCCCATCCCGGGCGTGGACCATCCACGGATTCTGACACTCCGGAACATCCCGGACGTCGATCGCATCAAGGGCATAGTGGATGGCGACGTGAAATCGGCGCTCGTGGTGGGCGGCGGATTCATCGGGCTGGAGATGTCCGAGAACCTGCGGCGGCGAAGCATGGGCGTGACCCTGGTCGAGTTCCTGCCGCAGATCATGCCCCCGCTCGATTCCGAGATGGCCGTGCTGATCGAGCGAGAACTGAAACGAAACGCCGTGCGGCTGAACCTAGCCGACAGCGTTGAAGCGTTTGAGGATGTCAAAGGATGCGTCGGGGTACGGTTGCGCAGTGGCACCCAGCTCGAAGTAGATCTGGTGATCCTGGCGGCGGGCGTACGCCCCGAGTCCAACCTGGCTCGTGATGCCGGACTGGAACTGTCCGAGCGCGGCGCGATCGTCGTCGACGAACACATGCGTACCAGCGTTGCCGATGTCTACGCCGTCGGTGACGCGGTCCAAGTGCGCGATGCAGTGTTGGACCAGCCTGCCTATGTCCCGCTGGCCGGTCCGGCGAATCGGCAGGCCCGCATCGCGATCGATCACATCTGTGGTCGCGACTCGCAGTTCCGTGGCGTGCAGGGCACGAGCGTCGTTCGTGTCTTCGACCTGACGTGTGCCACTACGGGGGTATCTGAGCGGGCGCTCACAGCGGTGGACCGGCCGTTCCAGAAAATCTATATCGAAGGGGCGAGTCACGTCGGCTACTTTCCGGGTGCCGAACGCCTTTCGATGAAACTGCTCTTCACGCCCGACGATGGTCGCATCCTCGGCGCGCAGATCGTCGGCGGTGCCGGCGTGGACAAACGCATCGATGTGCTCTCCGTAGCCATCCAGGCCGGCCTGACGGTCTATGATCTGGAAGAGCTTGAGTTGGCCTACGCGCCGCAGTACGGCGCCGCCAAGGATCCGCTCAACATGGCCGGATTCGTCGCGGCCAACGTACTGCGCGGCGACAATGAAATGGTCTACGCCGAGGCACTCGGCCCGGATGACCTGACGAAATGGACGGTGCTGGATGTACGCAGTCCGGCGGAGCACGCGGCGGATCATCTGCCTGGTAGCCTGTTGATTCCGCTGCCGGAGCTGCGCGAGCGCTGGCAGGAGATTCCCCGGAACAAGCCCATTGCGGTATACTGTGCCGTCGGGCAACGCTCGTATTTCGCCTGCCGACTGCTTCGTCAGAAGGGCCTGCCCTGCAAGAATCTCGCTGGTGGCCTGACAGTTTATCGTCGCGTCCACGGCAAGGGCCGTGCGGCCGAGCGCTGTGCCGCAACCAGCGGGTAGCGGATTCTCTGCAAAGCGTTCCGCGGACCGAGCGTTTCGGAGAAGAGGACATGACTACGCACGCTGATAAGAACCCCTTCAACGCCCGTGACATGCTGACCACGGCCGGCGGAGATGCCCAGATCTACCGTCTGAACGCACTGGAGAGGGCCGGGCTGACGACGCTGCACAATCTGCCCTACTCCATTCGTGTGCTGCTCGAGAACGTGCTGCGCAATGTCGATGGCTTCGCGACCAGCGAGGACCACGTGCGTGCTCTGGCCGCGTGGAGTCCGAACGCTGCCGCCGCCGGCGAAATCCCATACAAGCCAGCCCGTGTGATTCTCCAGGATTTCACCGGCGTCCCCGCGCTGGTCGACTTCGCAGCGATGCGCTCCGCGATGGAGCGGCTCGGCGGCGATCCCGCCCGCATCAACCCGCAGATTCCAGCCGACCTCATCGTCGACCACTCGGTGCAGGTGGATCACTTTGGCAGCGGAGACGCGCTGGCACTGAACGCGAAGATCGAGTTTCAGCGCAATCGCGAGCGTTATGAATTCCTCAAGTGGGGGCAGACGGCGTTCGACAGTTTCCGCGTTGTGCCGCCCGCGACCGGCATCGTCCACCAAGTCAACCTTGAATACCTCGCCCGCGCAGTCCTGCGCCGCGAGATCGACGGCGTGACCGTCGCGCTACCCGACACGCTTGTGGGTACGGACAGTCACACGACGATGATCAATGGCCTTGGCGTGCTCGGCTGGGGTGTCGGCGGGATCGAGGCCGAAGCAGCCATGCTCGGCCAACCGATCTACATGCTGATTCCGGAGGTCGTCGGCTTCCGCTTGATTGGTCAACTCGCTGAGGGCGCGACAGCGACGGATCTGGTGCTGCGCGTCACCGAGATGCTCCGTCAACTCGGCGTCGTCGGCAAGTTTGTCGAGTTCTATGGCCAGGGTCTTTCCAGTATGTCGCTGCCGGATCGCGCGACGCTGGCGAACATGGCGCCGGAATACGGCGCGACGATGGGCTTCTTCCCGATCGACGATCGCACGCTGGACTACCTACGTCTGACCGGCCGTAGCGACGAGGACGTGGACCTCGTCGAGCGCTACTGCAAAGAACAGGCGCTCTTCCGCACTGACGACAGCCCCGATCCGCAGTACACGCAGTCGATCGAGCTTGACCTGTCCACCGTTGAGCCCAGTCTCGCCGGCCCGCGTCGCCCGCAGGACCGCATCGCGCTCTCGGACATGAAGCCGCAGTTTGTGCGCGCTCTGCGCGCGCCGCTGAATGAGCGGGGATTTGCACTATCCGAGGATGAAGTCGGCGCGACAGCCACCGCGCAGCTCAATGGCGACACTGCCACGCTCTCGCACGGCTCAGTCGTAATTGCCGCAATCACGAGCTGCACCAATACGAGTAATCCGTCCGTCATGGTCGCAGCGGGTCTGGTGGCGAAGAAGGCCGCCGAAAAGGGGCTGCGCGTCTCGCCCGCGGTCAAGACGTCACTCGCGCCCGGGTCGCGCGTCGTAACAGACTATCTGGACCAGTCCGGCCTGACTCCCCACCTGGAGCAACTTGGCTTCCACACCGTCGGTTACGGTTGCACGACGTGCATCGGCAACAGCGGCCCGCTTCCGGATCCCATTCGCCAGGCCGTCACGGACAAACATCTGGTCGTTGCTTCGGTGCTCAGCGGCAATCGCAATTTCGAGGGTCGCATCAGTCCGCACGTCAAGGCGAATTATCTGGCGTCGCCGCCGCTGGTCGTCGCCTACGCGATTGCCGGTACGGTCGACATCGACCTAGCCAACGATGCACTCGGTATGGGTAGCGACGGGAGCCCTGTGTATCTGCGCGACATCTGGCCCACGCAGCAGGAAGTCAACGACGTTGTGCAAGCGACGGTAACTCCCGAGGTCTTCCGCAAGCAGTACGCCGACGTATTCAGCGGGCCGGAACAGTGGCAGAAACTCACCGCGTCCGGCGGCAGCGTCTACGAATGGGATGAAGGTAGCACGTATATTCAGGAACCGCCGTTCTTCGCGGGGTTAACGACCGCGGTGCCCAGGATCGCCGCGCTGTCGAAGGCGCGCTGCCTCCTGAAGCTGGGCGATAGCGTCACAACGGATCACATTAGTCCCGCCGGCTCGATCGATCCCGCATCGCCGGCTGGCCGTTATCTCCAGGAACAGGGCGTCGAACCGGTCGATTTCAACAGCTACGGTTCACGGCGGGGCAATGACCGCGTGATGACGCGCGGGACGTTTGCGAATGTCCGCATCCGAAATCTGCTGGCGCCCGGCACCGAGGGTGGTCTTACGATCCACTGGCCGACCGGGAATCAAATGTCGGTATTCGATGCGGCCATAAAGTACCGCGAGGCCGGCACGCCGCTTATCGTGCTCGCCGGACAGGATTACGGTATGGGGTCATCGCGCGACTGGGCCGCCAAGGGCACGCTGCTGCTCGGTGTTCGCGCGGTGATCGCCAGCAGCTTCGAGCGCATTCACCGCAGCAACCTAGCCGGGATGGGCGTGCTACCGCTGCAATTCCGCGACGGCGAGACGTATGAATCACTCGGCCTCACAGGGCAGGGTGTCTTCGACATCACCGATCTCACCGATGAGTTCACGCCTGGACAGGAGCTGACGGTGATCTCGGACGAGCCGGAGGTTGAACGACAGATCGAATTCAATGTGATCTGCCGCCTCGATACGCCGGTGGAGGTCGAGTACTTCCGCCACGGCGGCGTGTTGCCGTACGTGTTGCGTTCGCTGCTCCGCAAGTAGATCAGGGATGGAAGGAAGTGCCGTTGCTCTTGAGCAGTGGGTTCTGTGCCGGGGGGGGATGCTGATCAAATCCGACGCGCTGCCCGCAGACCGACCCTGTCTGGCGCAGGTGGCCTGTGCTGAAGTGGTTTAGGTCGCGGGGGTTGTATCCGACTACGAGGTCTCGCTCACGGGCTGTGCCGCCGGCGACGGGTGCATCGTGGACTGCGGCGCGGCCTCGTGGTTGTCGAAGAGCTGCTGTTTCATCATCCGGCCGATCTTGAACTTCACCGTCCGCTTGGCCGGGACGTTGACCTTCTCCATGGTCTTCGGATTCTGCGCTATGCGGGCGGCCCGCTGGCGAATCTCGAACACACCGAAGTCCCGGAATTCCAGACGGTTGCCTTCGCCGAGTTCTCGGACGATTTCGTCGAGGAAGCTCTGGATGATCTTCTTGACCACCACACGCTTATTCCCGGTGTCGTCAGCTATTCGATCAACAAGGTCTTTCTTCGTAATCGTGGTCATCACGTTCCCCAGAACGCCGCCGCGAAACCGCTGCGGCACTTACCGCGGACACAGTTTGCCACGTCCAGGTTCAAGAATCGACGTGGTGCCAGACAGGCCCATGATACGGTAAGCCTCTGGGACGATCAAGCGGAATGCTTGACGGGATAACGAGTTAAGCGAGCAAGTCCGCACGGGGGCCTGCCGGGATGCGGGGGGCTGTCTCGCCACCGGTCGGTGCCCCGTCGGCGCCCATCGGACGGCTGCGTCCAACCTTATCGGAACTCCGCCAGCGGCCTCGCGATCGCACACCGCAGCTCTGCCTTGGATCGTCGCGCGACCGTCTGCTATAGTGCCGGTCACCGGGAACATACGTGTGTCGGCGATTGGTAGGAGGTCCTGATGCAACGGATTGCGCTGGGTGGGGTGGCCATTCTCACTTTGATCGCGGGTTGCGCCAGTTCGGGGCGCCAGCCGGTCCCCGGCTCGTTACCGGATCCCATACTCAGTACCCGGCCGGTGCAGACCGTCAAAGCACTGCCGCGGCCCGAGCCAGTCGCTCCTGAGTGGCCTGTGATTCACCGCTTGCCGGGCGCATCAGGCGTGTCGGCTAACTCCATCCGCGTGCCACGCGGCATCGACAAGCGCCGCTGGACGACAATTGTCGTGCATCACTCCGCCGCCCCGCAGGCCACGCCGGTGAGCATGCACCGCTATCACCTGAAGCTGGGCTGGGACCGTGGCCTGGGCTACCACTTTGTGATCGGCAACGGCACCAACTACCCCGACGGCCAGCTCTATGTCGGCCCGCGCTGGCGAAAGCAGCAGACCGGCGCACACTGCAAGACCAAGGCCGGCCGCTACGCCGGCTCTATGCGTTCGGCGAACTACTTCAACGAGCACGGCATCGGCATTTGTCTGATCGGGAACTTCGAGCAGACGCGTCCGACGGCTGCTCAGATGCGCACGCTGCGTGACCTGATAGCCGTGCTCGTCAGAGAGGTCGGCATCAATCCGGCGCATGTCTATGGTCACGGTGAGATTACCGGTAAGACGGCCTGTCCCGGTCGGCTGATTAACATGGCCGCGTTGCGCCGAGATCTGCGTGTGGCCCTGGAGGGCGAGCTACCCGCCATGGCCCGATTAACAGCTGCGAACCGTGTTCGTAGCGACGCCGCAGTCCTGCCGAATGAACGTCGCCGGCGTGGAGTGTTCCGCGTTGCCCCTTGAGACCTACATTCCGACCAAAGTCATGTACGCGTCGCGCGAGCTGGGGCGCTCGCTGGCGGTAACGCTGTATGAACCGGACGGAGACGCGCCGCACGGCGCGCTCACCACCCACACTACGCTGCCGGAGGGCGAGCGCAGCGGCCCGTTGATCTTTGAAGGCAGACGCGATGAGCAACTCTGGCGAATCACGCTGCCGGAGATCGAAGTCGTCCGCAGCTCGTCGCTCGGTTTCGAGTTCAATATCTTTGGCAAGGTACAACGCGAGACGATCTAAAGCGCGTTTTCTCCCGTAATCTCCCGCCCGACGATTAGCTGGTGAATCGTCTCCGTTCCTTCGTACGTGATCACGCTCTCGAGATTGAGCATGTGTCGGACGGGGGACGTTTCCACGGAGATACCACCGGCCCCGAGCAGGTCGCGCGCGTCGCGGACCACGTCCAGCGCCATCCGCACGTTGTTCCATTTCGCCAGCGACACCTGCGTGTGGTGCATTCGGTCGGCATCTTTCAGGCGGCCGAGCTGCCAGGCGAGCAGTTGTGCGGTCGTGATGCGGCGTAACATGTCCGCTAGCCGCTGCTGCACGATCTGCTTGCGTGTGAGCGTCTCGCCAAACAGCACGCGCTCCTTCGTGAAGGTTAGTGCATCGCGATAACACGCCTGCGCAGCGCCGATCGCGCCCCACGCGATTCCGTAGCGCGCCTGTGTTAGACAGCTCAGCGGCGCCCCCAGCCCCTCCGCGGTAGGCAGGCGGTGCTCGTCCGAAACACGGCAGTGGTCGAAGAACAGCTCGCTCGTGATCGACGCCCGCAGTGAGAACTTGTGCGGAATATCTCGCGTTGTATACCCTGGAGTGTCCCGCTCGACCAGGAATCCTCGCACACCGTCGTCGGTCTGTGCCCAGACCACCGCGACGTCCGCGATGCTGCCGTTGGTGATCCACATCTTGGCGCCGTTGATGATCCAGTCGCCGCCATCCCGTCGGGCGTGCGTCTTCATTGTCCCGGGGTCAGAACCGCCGTCGGGTTCGGTCAGGCCAAAACAGCCGACTGCCTCTGCCCGCGCCATCGACGGCAGCCAGCGCTGTTTCTGTTCACCGGAGCCGTAGCGGTCGATCGGATACATGACGAGGCCGCTCTGTACGGATGCGAAGCTGCGCAGGCCGCTGTCACCGCGTTCGAGCTCCTGCATGATCAGACCGTACGCGATGTTGTTCAGGCCGGCGCAGCCGTAGTCGTGCAGCGTCGGCCCAAACAGACCCAGCGCTGCCATCTCCGGCACCAGCTCCTTCGGAAAGCGCTCGTGCTCGAAACAGTCGGCGATCACCGGCAACACGCGCTCGTCGACGAACCGTCCGACCGCGTCGCGTACCTGGCGCTCGTCCTCGGTCAGGATGTTGTTGAGGTCGAAGAAATCGGGGCTCTGGGAATCAGGCTTCATGTCGCACCGCGTGTAAGGTCAGGGTGTACCGCGTCCGATTGTAGCTTCCTGTGGCCGCCCAAACCACGCGGGCGCAGCGCTTGAAGGAACGCTCCTTGCAAACTACAAACAGCAGGGCGCCGAACGGTTCCGGACGCCCCGGCCCGGATTGAGAGCCCTACATGCCGCTGAAGATCCGCTGTCCGCACTGTCATCGTGTGCTCGTTGCAGAGGATGCTGCGAGCGGACAGCAGAAGCTCTGCCCCGCGTGCAAACAAGCGTTCATGGTGCCGCGGGCCGAGGATCTGCCGCGCTTGTCGAGTCGCGACGCTCCGTTGCCCGAACGCCGGCAATGCCCGCGCTGCAAGACGGAAGTGGGTCCCAGCACGCGTTATTGCCCCAAGTGCCCGACGGACCTGCGCACGGGACAGCTCCTGCCGTGGTCGCAGCGCATTCGGTACATCCGTTGGCAGACCTGGGTGGGTGCGGCCGTCGGATTGATTGCGCTCGTGATTATGGCTGTCGTGAGCGTGCAGTGGCTCGGCGGCGGCGAACAGGCCGTCGAGTCTCGCTTTCAGCCGTTTGCACGCTCGACACACTCGGAGACGGAGCTGCCCGAGCGGTTGCTCAACGCCGCCAACCGTGACGAACGCTGGAGTGTGCTCACGGAACTGAAGGTTCACGAGCCAGGTATCGCGCTGGCCGTCGCAACAGCGCTGCGTGAGAGTCTGGTGTCAGGCGAACGCACCTGGAATATCGATCAGAATCGGCGGGCAGCCATCGACTTGCTCGCCCGAAACGCTCATCAACATGCGAACGATCTGCCGGGCTGGCTGGCGGTGCTATATGAACTGGGCTCCGGCGATGCTTTGTATCCGTCAGCCGTGCGAGCGCGGGCACTGTTCGGCGATACTTCGGTTGCCGGCGAGTTGGTCGAGCTCTGGCTCGCGGCTCAGCGGCGGCTCCTGCTGCTGGAACGCATCCGTTCCGTGGCGGACCGGGATGAGGACGTGGGCACTGCCGTCGCCGTCGGCACCGCGCAGGCGGACGTTGCGTACCTGGCGCACGGTCTGCGGGCGCTCGTGATGAACGACGAAAAACTGGTGTTCGACGCGCTGTGCGAGCGCTACTGGGACACGTGGCAGTGGCTTGGCCAGGACGCTGGCGACGCCTACGCGGACGCCGTCTTCGAACTGGCACGCACAGACGAGGCGTCGCTGACCTTCCGACCCGAAGATGTTCGTGAGCCACGCGACGTGCTGAAGCGTGTCGCTGAGCGTGCCACGCCTCGGGCGCGGGCTGCCGCTGCACTCGTGATTGGTCGCCGCGGGCCACAGTACCGCTCACTCGCCCGGCGGATTTGCGACACGTTGGGGGCGCTGTTGCCGGAGTGCGTGCCCGTGGACCAGCAGCGCATGACCTGGACGATATCGAGCTTGCGGGGACGCATTTTCGGTGCGGCGCTCGCGGCACATCCGCTCGACGTGCGTGAGCAAGAGATCGCGGCCGCGTGGAAGTGGGCGCACCCGGATCAGACGCCGGCGCTGGCGGGCCCCGTTCCACAACCGCCGGTGCTCGATTACCTGGCCGTGACACCCCAGCGGCAATTGGAGCAGGAACTGCTGAACCAGCTCGACAGCGGTTGGGATGCCGTCGATGAGGTTTCCGACGGCTGGCGCTGGCAGCGCCTTGGCTGCGCGCCGACGTTGGGCGACCTACTGAATCCGGCGCAACAGGAACCGGATCGTGTGCGCCTGGTGCTGGCCATGATCGTCGTGGCCGAGCACAATTGTCAGCAATATCGACCGCAATTGGAGTTGTGGCGTGACGCGGTCGATCAGCCGGAGTGGCTGCGCGGACTGGCCTACTGCACGCTCGGCAGCCTGGACGCACAGTCCGACGACGCGCTCAGCGGTTGGCCCGTGGGCCTGATGCTGGGCGATACCGCTGCGTTCGGCATCGATGCGCCACCATGGGAATTCTTTGGCCGTGTGATCGCCGCCGGCGGAAACACGGCTCGTCGAGTCTTACGTGACAGTGCCGCAACGGATCTGACGCCTGCAGTCCGCACCAAACTCCTGGAGGCGGCGCGCCGCGCTGCCGAGCGCGTCCCGTCGCAGGCGCCGTAGAGAGAGATTCCGGAACGCTCTTGGAGCGCTGATGTTCATACCGATTGGCAGCGACGTTCGCACGCGACGGCCGCCGGTGGCCAACTGGACGATCATCGCGCTCAACGTGTTGGTGTATCTTGTGACTGATCATCTGGGTGGGGCGTTCGGGGCCCAGCTCAAGACGTTCTACGCGCTCGACGCCGCGCGGCCGGTGCTGCACCAGTATCTGACGTACCAGTTTCTGCACGGCGATCTGCTGCATCTGGTCGGGAACATGCTGTTTCTCTGGCTGTTCGGCGGCGCCGTGTGTGATCGGATGGGCGCGGTGCCGTACGTGCTGTTCTACCTGGCCGGCGGCGTGTTCGCGGGCTTCGGATTTGCCGTCAACGCGGAGAATCCAATCCTCGGCGCTTCTGGTTCGATCGCGGCCGTGACGACCGCGTTCCTGGTACTGTTCCCACGTGTGCACATCACGATGCTTGTTTGGATGGTGTTCATCTTCACGTTGCAGGTCCCGGCCATGATTCTGATCGTGTTCAAGATCATTCTCTGGGACAACATCATCGCGCCGAAGTTCGACGACCAGGCCCTGGCCTCCAACGTGGCCTATTCCGCGCACCTGGCCGGATATTTCTTCGGGTTTGGGACGTCGTACGCGCTGCTCGCGTTTCGTGGGCTGGAGCGCAACCAGTTCGATATGCTCGCGCTCTGGAGCCGCTGGCGAAGGAGATCCGGTCTGACAACCGCCGGCAGCGCCGGCCCCGGTAGCTACCGGACCACACCCCGCCCGATCGCGGTGGAAGAGGTTGAGTCGCGTCCGTTACAGGAGGTCCGCCTGACGCCTGTCGAAGAGCTGCGCGAGCGCATCGCAAACCACCTACACGATCGCGACCAGGCGGCGGCCTTACAAGCGTACGAGCGACTGATGGAGCTGGACAGCGAACAGGTGCTCTCCCGGGGGCAGCAGCTCGAAATGGCAAACCTGCTCGCGCAGGCGCGCAAGTACGATGCCGCTGCCCAGGCGTACGAGGCGTTCCTCGATAATTACCCGGGGGCCGTCGACGTGCCGCAGGTGCGGCTGTTTCTCGGACTGATCTACAGCCGATATCTCGACCGCTACGACCGCGCCGCGCTGCAATTGCGCCGCGCACTCGAAGGGCTCCAACTGGATGCCCAGCGCACGCTGGCCGAAGAGGAATTGCAGCAGGCGTTGGCCCGGCTACTCGGACGCGACGAGGCACCGGAGCAGTCGTAAGCACCGCTCACATCCCCAATTCAACGCTTACACACCCCCGGACGATACCACAACGGAAGTCCGCGCCCGGACATCGTCGGCGCGAACGCTACGCAGGTGGAACCGCGTTGAGCTGAGTACACGATGGATATCGCCACGATTATCGGTTTCGGCGGCTGCATTTTACTGCTGGTCGTCTCGATCCTCATGAACGGCAGTCTGCTGACGTTCGTGGACGTACCATCGATGATGCTGGTGGGCGGCGGTGCCGTCGCCGCCATGATTTACTGTTTCCCGCTGAAGCAGTCACTCAAGCTGCTTTCCGTGCTGAAGAAGGCCGTCCTCAGTAAGACGCCAGACCCGGCGGAGAACGTCGCAGCACTGGTGCGACTGGCTGAGGTCGCGCGGCGCGACGGTATTCTCAGCCTCGAAAACCATCTCAGCGACGGCACCTACGACGACTTCATGGTGCGCGGCTTGCGCATGGCCATCGACGGACAAGATCCTGCGGTGATCCAAGCCGCGATGGAACAAGAAGTCGAGACGCTCATGGAGCGGCACACCTCCGGCAAGGGACTGTTCGAGACGCTGGGGAAATATGCGCCGGCGTTCGGCATGTTGGGCACGATCATCGGTCTGATTCTGATGCTCAAGAACATGGACGATCCCGCTGCGCTCGGGCCGGGCATGGCGCTCGCGCTGGTCACGACGTTCTACGGCTCACTGCTGTCGAACGTTTTCTTCCTGCCGATGGCCGACAAGCTCGGACTGCGCAGCGACGAGGAAGTCGGGTCCAAAGTGCTGATTATCCGCGGCGTGATGAGCATCCAGAGCGGTGACAACCCCCGTATCGTGCAGCAGAAGTTGATGGCGTTCCTCGACGCTAAGCAGCGGCAGAAGATCGAGGCCGAGCAGGAATAGGCGAGGTCCCGCACCGTCATGGCGATGGCCAAGAAGGAAAAGAAAGAGCCCTCGTGCCCGATGTGGATGGCCACCTACGGTGACCTGGTCACCAATATGCTCGTATTCTTCGTCCTCCTGCTGTCGATGAGCGAGATCAAGAAGGAAGACAAGTTCCTCGAGTTCATGCAGGCGGTGCAGGAGGCCTTCGGTTACGTCGGTGGCACCCACCATCTCCCCGTTGAGGAAACTCTGGACGTCAAGAACGTGCCGCTCCAGCAGATGTTGGTGGTGCCCGCCCAGCCGGAAAACCTGAGCCCGACGCAGGACCGCGGGCCGATCGGTAAACACGATCGCGTCACGCGCTCGCGTCCCGTAGAGCGCTATGAAGAAGGTGGCCAGTTCAACTTCGGCGTGCTCTCCACCGAGCTCGACGAGCAGGCGCAACTGGGTATCGCCAGCTATGCTGAGCAGGTACGCGGGCTGCGTACGCAGATCGAGGTGCGCGGGCATTGCAGTCGGCGGCCGGTCGACGATTTGGGTTTCCACGATTACTACGAGTTCTCATTCGCCCGCGCCAAGGCGGTGGCCGACGAGTTGATTCGGCAGGGCGTCGATCCGGCCCGTATCGTGGTTGTCGCCGCGGCGACCAATGAGCCCGTCAGCCGGCGCAACTACACCGACAGTGCCCGTGCCGGCAACGACATCGTCGAAGTCCTGCAAATCAACAAGCGCGTGGAAGAGCATGGAGCCGAGTAGTCGCGGTCAATCACTTGCAGCAGGCTCGCGGCCCTGACAGCGAGACCTATGTGGCGTTCGGGGGGTCCTGCGAAACCGGCTTACTCTCGTCAGCGGTATCGGACGGTTGTTCCGCCGGTGCAGGTTCGTTGTCCGCAGGCTCGGGCATGGGAGTATCGCCCGGCACAGGAGCATCGCCCGTAGTTGCCGGCTCTACGGTGGTTTCCGCGACCACTGTCGCTGTCGAGTCCTCGCTGGGCTCGTCCTGCTCAGTCGCGCCGATCGCGGCCGGTATGTCGGTCGACGCAGCGTCGGCACTCGTCGTCTCGTCGCCGATGGATGCGGTCGGTACGAACGCCGAGGGTTGATCTTCGGCAGCGGGCTCCGTCGCGGCTTGGGCTTCCTGCTCGGCCTGTGCTTTTTCCTGTGCCTCGCGCTCTTCTTCCTGCCGGATGGCCTCTTCGCCGGCCTCTTCGAGAATCCGTTCGGCCAAGGCCGCGTCGAGCTCGAGCTCGTTCACGAGCGGGTCCGGTCCGATGGCGTCGATATCGTTGACCGAGATCAGGCCGAATGCGATCAGCTTGTCGATCAGCATGTCATCCACGCCTTCAACATTCTTGATCACGGTTTCGAGGTTCTCGAGGTGCTTTGTGTACTCGGCCGGCGTCAGGATATCGACATCCCATCCGGTCAGCCTGGCCGCCAGCCGCACGTTCTGTCCACGTTTGCCGATCGCCAATGAAAGCTGGTCCTCAGCTACCACGACAGTCGCCTTTCCCAGCTCGAAGCACAGCGCGATCTCCTGCACCTCCGCCGGCTTGAGCGCATTTTGAATCAGGATCTGGCTCGACTCGTTCCAGCGCACGATGTCAATTTTCTCGCCGCCCAGCTCGTCGACAATATTCTTGATACGGCTGCCGCGCACGCCGACGCAGGCGCCGACAGCGTCGACCTTGGAGTCGATGGAGCTGACCGCGACCTTGGTACGGTAGCCGGCCTCGCGCGCCAGCGCCTTGATCTCGATGACCTGCTCGGCGACCTCCGGCACTTCGAGTTCGAAGAGCCGCTCGATGAATTCGTGGTGTGAGCGCGAGAGGATGATCTTCACTTGGTTTGGCTGCTCCCGCACCTCCAGGATCAGCACGCGGATACGCTCGCCTGGCTGGTGCGTCTCGCCAGGAATCTGTTCACTGCGGGGCAGGAAACCCTCGGCGCGGCCGAGCTGCACCAGCAGGTTACCGCCCTCTGCCCGGACGACGGTGCCGGTAACGATCGTGCCCCGGCGTTGCGAATACTCATCGAAGATGCTCGTACGCTCGCGCTCGCGAGTCTTCTGGATGATCATTTGCTTGGCGGTTTGCGCCGCGATTCGGCCCAGCAACTGCACGTCGATTGGCGCGCCGTCGATGGTCGCCTCGATCTTCCCGCTGAGCATGTCGAGCTTGATGTGTACGTCTGACTCTTCGTCGAAGTGTTTCTTCACGGCGCCGATCATGGCCTGTTCGATGTCCGCCACGAACTCATCGCGGTCGATGTTCTTGTCGCGACAGATGCTGTCGATGATGCGAATCAGATCGTTCATCAGTCTTCCATCCTGCGGGTGCTGTCCGGCGCAGCCGCCGATCCCGCACGAAAATCTGCCAAGAAAAAAGGGCCGCTACTGCGACCCGTCGCAACCCGCTCACGCGGACTGTCAACAGTCTTTTTCGGGCGCACCGCGTTGCACGGTGTTCCGACGACCACGCGGCAAGCCGCATCGTCAGAAACCCGATCGATACTACAATTCTAGCATGGGGACCGACGGGAAACCAGCCGACCCGGAGCAGTTTTGTTGCCCGGTGCTCGCTATGTGGGGCGAAACCCCGCCGACCAGAGCGTTGCCTGGCCCGAGCTGATCTCCAGTTCCAGCGGTCGGTTCAGTAGCAGCGGTGCGATCGGCCACGTGTGCCCCAGCATCCGGGTCGTGATGATTGGGACCTTTCGCCGCGGCAGGTGATACGGGAGCAATTCCAGCACGGACGACTGTGTGTCGTTGTTCATCATGTGGAAATCGCCGATGAGCAGCCCCGCGGCCTTCTCGAACCAGCCGGCGAGCTTCAGGGCGGACAGGTGCCGATCGATGCGGTAGGGCGATTCCTTGATGTCCTCCAGGAACAGCCACTTACCGTCCGGGCGGATACGCCGCGCGAACGACGCGCCCGTGACCGCCGCGAGCACCGCCAGGCAGCCGCCGACGACCTTGATTTTCCCGCTGCGCACGCGGCCCTGCGTGACCTCACCTTCCACTGGTCCATAAACCAGGTGCTGTGCGTCAGCCGGCTGTTTTCCGGTCAGCAGGTCCGGCATGCTCAGCCAGAACTCGGCCAACGCCGCCCGCGCGGCCTCGGCCGGTTGCACGCGGTAGCTGATCCAGTTCGGGCACAACCAGTAGACGCCACGGCCGCAGCGGTAGCTGGCGACGAGGTTGACGAACGTGGTCATTTCACTGAAGCCGAACGTCCAAAGTGACTCGGTCCGTTGTGCGAGCGGTTCGAACTTCAGTTGCGGCAGGATGCGCGAGAAGTACGCCCCGCCGCTGGCCGCGACGATCGCCGCCGTGTGACGGTCCTTCAACGCGTGGTTGATGTCCTTGATGCGCTCGGCGTCATCGGTGCGGCCGGCCCGCCAGGGATCCTCGACCGCGCGCAGCAGTTCCTCGTCGCGGGTCAACCTGAACGGTTCCGGCAGGTGCCGCTCGACAAACTCGACGTAGCCACCAATATCTTCCAGCCCGAAGCGGGCGGCGTCCGGGCCGAGCGGGTTGGCGTGGGCGAGCATGTGGATTCGCGTGGGCAGCGTGCGTCGTTTGTTCATTGGATCCCTCTGGCATGGGAGCGCGCATCAGACATACGGCGACTATAATCGATTTCATGCTCAAAATCGGGCACCTCGAGTTTGATTTCCCCGTCGTGCAGGCGGCGCTGGCCGGCTACAGCGATGCGCCCATGCGGCTGATCGCGCGTGAGTTCGGCTGCCCGTACGCGCTGCACTACGTCGTGCTCGACAAGTCAGTTGCGCTATCCGCCAAGGCCCGCGAGAGCCTGCTGGGCCCACTCGAACCGGCCGACCGACCGCTCGGGGCGCAGCTCATGGGCGCCGAGCCGGCGCAGTTCGCGTCCGCCGCGGTCATTCTCTATGAGCGCGGCTTCAACGTGGTCGACATCAACTTCGGCTGCCCCGTGAAGAAGGTGCTCGGGCGGTGCCGCGGCGGCTATCTGCTGTCGGATCCGCCGACGGCGATCGCGATTCTCCGCGCCGTGCGGCAGGCGCTGCCGTCCGGTTACCCGGTAACGCTGAAGATGCGCCGGGCGATGGACGACGAGCCCGAGAGCGAGGCAAACTTCTTCCGCATTTTCGACGCCGCCTGCGAGCTGGGGATCGCCGCGATCACCGTCCACGGCCGGACTGTGCAGCAGCGTTACACCGGCATCGCCGATTGGGACTTCCTGGCCCGGTTGCGGCAGCACGCTCCCGAACAGACACTGCTCGGCTCGGGCGATCTGTGGTGCGCCGAGGACATCCGCGACATGTTCGCTCGGACCGGCGTTGACGGCGTATCAGTCGCGCGGGGTTGCATCGGCAATCCGTGGATCTTCAGTGATGCCGAGGCGCTGCTCGCCGGGCGGCCGCTGCCCGAGCCGCCGAGCGTGGCGGAGCAGGGCGAGGTCATTCGCCGGCAGTTCGAGCTGAGCCTGCGGCTGCGGGGCGAGAAGCTGGCGGGGCGGCTGATGCGCAAGGTCGGGATCAAGTTCGCCGAGCTGCACCCGCACGCCGGCAAGGTCCGCAAAGCGTTCGTCGGCGCGATGAACGAGGAGCAATGGCGGGCAGTGCTGGACGAGTGGTACGACCCACACCGCGATTGGCCCCCGGGCGTGCGCAAACAGCGCCCCAGCGACCTCATCGCCGCGGGGGCGAAGTAAAGCACCCCCCTCCCTTGAGGGAGGGGCAAGGGGAGGGTGAACGCCCAGCAGGTCGTCCCGCGCCCCCGAACATTGACGCCCCACGAAACCAAGATTATCCTAAGGGGCTACAATCGAAAGCGCCCAGCACGGCCCCCATCGTCTAGTGGCCTAGGATATCAGGTTCTCATCCTGGAGACCGGGGTTCGAGTCCCCGTGGGGGCGATCTTCCGAAGACCCCCCCGGGTTCGTGGGGGGTCTTCTAGTGCGCCGAGAGAGGGCGATACGCCTGGGCTCTACTGCCGTAGAGCGGCCAGCTTTGAGGTCACAGTTCCCGACTTCAACTCGCGTAGGCAACGTTTGCCAACGCACCACCCACTTCGTCGGTTGGTCACGTACCGACTTGGGTATGGTTGCTGCGATGGCCGGTACCGCTCTCATTGTTGGACTACGTTGGAACGACGCGATACATTCAGCAAGCCGTATCCTGCTAGCGGGTAGCAGCGGTAGCCCGTGGGGGATAACTTGCGGCCGCTCGGATAACCGGATGACGGGTTCTTGCTCACAGCCCCAGGCTCAAGAGGTAACGTATGAGCTTCACTCGCTCGGGTGGAGGGGGTTCCAGGATCTTTGCACAACAGTCGTTTCGGAGTTGTTCGGACAGACTGTAGAGGCGTATCTGTCATCAAACGATGGCGGTCGCGACGGAGCTTTCACTGGTCAATGGAGTAACCTCGAGGAGGGGGGAGTGAAAGGAACGTACACAGTCCAATGCAAGCATACGGCCCATCCCACCAAGAACCTCACCCTCTCGTCGCTCTCCGGCGAACTTGAGAAAGCCCGCAGGCTTGCACTCCGCGGATTGGCAGACAACTACATTCTTATGACGAATATGGGCGTATCGGGATCAGTGGCAGAGAGTGTCAGGTCCGAGTTGGCCTCGATGCCCGGGATTCGCTGGGTCGGCGTGTATGGGGCGACTTGGATCTCGTTACGCATACGCGAAAACTCAAGACTTCGAATGCTCGTTCCACGCGTGTATGGACTCGGTGATCTTAGTCAGATACTCGATGAGCGCGCGTACGACCAAGCAAAGGCGTTGCTAGCGAGCATCAGTGACGACCTAGCTAAGTTCGTGATCACGGATGCGTATCGCCAGAGTGCTTCAGCCATACAGGAGCATGGGTTCGTGCTCCTGCTTGGGGAACCGGCATCTGGGAAGTCGACGATTGCCGCTACACTCGCCATCGGCGCTCTTGATCGATGGAACTGCTCTACTGCCAAGCTGCTCGACGCACAGGCATTCATTGATCACTGGAATCCGCACGAACCGCGGCAGTTCTTTTGGATTGACGACGTCTTTGGCGCAACGCAGTATCAGAAGGAAACGGCGCTTGCGTGGAACAGCGCCTTTCAGAGCCTTCAAGCCGCGATAAAGCGAGGGGCGCGGGTGCTTTTTACCTCGCGGGACTATGTGTTCGAAGCAGCATTGGCTGACCTCAAGACATCAGCATTTCCTTTGGTCAGGGAATCCCAAGTCATAGTGAATGTTCAAGGCCTTACCGCGGACGAGCGAGATAGGATACTCTACAACCATATAAAGCTAGGCGATCAGCCTCGGTCGTTTAAGACTCGAATAAAGCCCCTTTTGCCAGCCGTGTCTCGCGCCGCGCGATTCCTCCCAGAGACCGCCAGGCGACTGGGGAGTCAAATGTTTACACGGAAGCTGGAAATGTCCGCTGCGTCGTTGAAGGCGTTTGCCGAGCGGCCGCTGGACTTTTTATTGGACGTAATTCGCTCACTCGACATTCATGCGAAAGCAGCGCTGGCGTTGGTGTTCATGCGAGGCGGGAGCTTGGAAAGCCCGATTGATCTCGTCGAATCTGAACGAAACGCGGTCGAGAGGCTTGGATCGACGTTGGCAGGAGTCAGTCAGTCGCTTGGCTCATTGAACGGGAGTCTGGTGAGATTTGCTCACGACTCAGAAAACGCTTGGCAGTTCAGGCATCCGACGATTGCCGACGCCATCGGTCAGATTATCGCGGACGACCCCGAGTTGATTGACGTCTACTTGTCTGGCACGCCTCCGGAGAAGCTCGTTCGCGAAGTAACTTGTGGCCGACACGATATTGTCGGTGCGAAGGTCGTCGTGCCGCAGAGCCGATACTTGGAGGTTGTTGGGAAGGTCAGAGCATTGGATGTTGCACGGGCGAGGAACACGTTTCTTACGCAGCGTTGTGACACCGAGTTTTTGCAGATGTATCTGACACAGTACCCCGATACTCTCAAGGTAATCTCGACGCCGCATTCGTTTTTGAGTGCAACATCCGAAGCGGCATTGCTGGCGCGATTGCACGAGGCGAAGTTGCTTCCTGAGCGTTACAGAGCTGTGTTTGTGGCAGGGGTACGGACATTGGCCGTTACAACGCCAGACGCAGATTTTCTGAGCTCGGAGCGGATCCGAGCGGTCTTTACGAAGGACGAGATTGCTGGAATACTGTCGTTAGTGAAGCGAAATCTGCTGCCAGACTTGTCTGGTGAGATTGACAATTGGCGGTGGAACTACAATCGATCAGAGGATCCAGACTGGTACTTTGAGCCACTCAAAGAAGCGCTTGAGACATTCGCGGAAGAGCTCGACGATGACGAGGAAGTCCAAGCAAGCGTGGCGAACGCGCTGGTCGAGATCAACGACACAGTCGAACGACTGCGAGAGGACTTCGAAGGGGACGAAGAAGTCTACGACGAGCTATCGTCAAGTAGCGGGCGCGTGGACCTGCGGGAGCAGGAGAGAACTATCTTCGACGATTTGGATGCGTAGAAACTGTCGCCGGTCGGTGTGGCGCTTCCGAGTCAGGGGGCTGCACAGGAGAACGCTGGGCTTACGGCACACAGACCAGTCCCTCCACCCAAACGACGACCCCGCCTACCGTTGCCGGCGAGCGGGGTCGTGTGGTTGATGCGTACTGTCGGTCCGCCGCGGGCTAGTCTACGAGCATCGCGACGAACGGGTTGATGTCTTCAAAGCCGACCGAACCGTTCTGGTCGATGTCGGCCAGCATGATGTCGCAATCGTACGTCGCCTCATACTCCGGCGGGTCAGTGAGAGCCGCGACGAACGGGTTGATGTCGCCGAAGTCGACCACACCGTCGCAGTTCAGGTCGCCCAGCGGGTAGGGGTTCGCCGGAGCGAGGGCCCACAGCTCGACATCGTCGATGTTCCAGCCGCAGTACTGCCAACTGCTGTCCGTCGGCCCCATCGTCCAGCGGATGTAGACCGTCGCCTGATTGTCGGCGTAGGCGGAGATGTCGTACTGCTGAGCGACCCAGCCGCCGTCATCAACCGTCGACGAGTTCTGCCAGAGATTGACCCAGTTGGTGCCGTTGTTGCTGATTCGCAGGTAGGCGTGATCGTAACTGGCCGATTCGACACCCAGGCAACGCATGAACCGCAGCGAGCACTGCGTCAGGTCGCTGCAATCCAGCGCCGTCGTCGTCAGGTGCCGTTCGGGCATGGACGCTTCGTAGTCGCCGAGCAGGTTGTAGCCGTACACGTTTGCGCCCGTGAAGCCTGCGGTCGGATCGGGGTTGCCATACGGATCCTGATTGGCACCGGTGGGCTGGCCCCAAGCCCAGTTGCCCTGGACATCCCAACCGGGGTCAGAGTCCATGTTCCACTGGAAGATCGGGCCCGGCACGCCGACGGTGAGCTGCAGGCCGCGCGTCGTGTCACCGTCGCCGTCTGTCAGATTCGCGATCGACACCGTGCCGTTGTAGACGCCATTGTCGAGCCAGTTGGCGGCGGTGTTGAACGCCACGGTGACCTGCACGGTGCTCTCACCCGGAATGGTGCCGACGGCCGATGTGATATCGACCCAATCGACGTCCGCGGAGACTTCGTAGTCGACCGGCGTGACGTTTTTGTTCTCGATGGTGTAGACGATGCTGTCCGGCGAGAACGGGCCGCCGAAGTTGCCTTCGCCGATCAGGTCATCGCCCGGCGTGACCCAGATGCCGGTCGGCGGGGCGGTGATGCCGACGACGCACAGCGACGGATCGCCGAAGATGTGCCAGGTGTCGTACATCTCGTCGCCGGCCGAGCCGTAGTCGTCAATCATCTGGCACGAGCCGGCGAAGCACAGCGTGCCGTAGCAGATGTAGGTACCGGGGCAGAGCAGGTCGGCGAACTCATCCTGTGCGGACATCGGCGGGTCCCAGGACTGGTTGATCGATGACATGTAGGCACCGATGGCGCCGGTCGGCTCGCCGCCGTTCGTCGCGCGGAGCCACGCCTCGCCGAAGCAGGTGTAGCCGTCAAACTGGCCGTTGACACACGCGACACTGATGATGAACGGCAGCATATTGTCGTTGGTCAGGGCGTTGATGTGCGTGTTGGAGAAACCAGAGGAACTCCAGCTCGTCGTGCTGCCGTGACCGGTGTAGTTGATGTAACCACGGCCGGCGTTGAGAGCGTTGCTGACCTGCGACGAGGTCGCGGACGGATCGTAGATCTGGTCGACTTCGGTGTAGCCGTTGGCCAGCAGTTGCGTGCGGATGTTGTCGAGGTGAACGTTGTCGTATTCGCCGTCGTCACCTGGGCCCTGGTTCGACGCGACGCCCATCGCTTTCCAAAACCATGGGAGGGTCGTGGCCATGTTCTGTTCGTACTCGATCGAGCGCTCGACCTGCGTGTCGACGTGGGCCGTCGTCTCGGCCGAGAAGCGGCCGACGATGATCTCAGGATAGTGATCGCTGCCGGCGAGCAAACCGTACGTCGGGTCGGCAGCGCCGCCCTGCGCCTGCGGCGTGGCGACCTGCAAGTAATCACCAACAAGCAGCACAAAGGCCAGATCGCGGCCGGGATCGTTGTAGATGCCCTGGATGTAGCTCTTGATCGAAGTGGAGTTGTTACCAATGGTCGCGACGTCCACGATCGACGTCGGGATGCCGATACCGTTCTTGTGGGCAACAAACGGCGCCATGCTCGTCATGAACGGGCCGTGGCTGATGACGATCATCTCGCCCTGCTCATCGAGCGGCGCGTAGCGCTGGTTCGGGGCGTAGGTGCCGTAGTTGACGAAGTGGTGCTGGTACAGATCGTGGAACGCCCGGCTCAGCGTATGCGCGGTGCGCTCACGCGTCTGCACGTTGACGTTACTCAGCCCGACTTCCTCCACCGCGAGCACAATCTCGGTATAGACGCGCAGCACACGCGTGACCGGGTTGTACTGGAGCGGGTGTACCCGCACGGTCTGGCCGCGGAAGTCGCGGACGATGTACGGATCGCTCAGCTCGGCAACGGCGCCCGGATAGAACGCGTTGGTGCGATAGGCGGTGCCGAACGTGTACGGCACGTCCGCCGGATCGATGTTGCGATAGAGATTGCCCTTCGACGGGACGACGTCGATGTCCGCGAGCTCGTAGTACTGCGAGAGTCGCTCATCGACGGTCACGGTCATCGCGGCGTCGTTGGGGATAATCACGCTGCGGGTCACGCGCACCAGCTTCGGCGCGCCCGCGTCAAGGAGCACGGCCTCGCCGGGTAGGCTGACCTGCGTGTACGGCACGCCATCGATCTCAACGGTTTTCAGATCCGGATCACCGATTTCAAATGAGAGATGAATCTGATCGCCGGTGTCCTTTAGGACGGCGACACTCACAGGGGACGACGCGGCACTGCCCGCCAGGGCGATGCTCGCCGTCAGCAGAATGGCCGTACAGGCCCAGAGTCGATGGGAACGCGCTGACATGTTGCCTCCTTTGTGCTGCGTCGGATGACCATGGACGTGCAGTGCTCGCCAATTGCCGTACATGATCTGCCTTTGACGAATCCATCTCGAGTCGGCGGGGCCCATCCAGCCTCCACGCCAAAAACGCGGTCGGGGCCGCCGATCGGATCGGCCGGACCCCGGAGATGCTCGAGACGGTCTCCTGCAAACCACTGCACTATACCACACTGGAGTTGGTAGTGATAAGAATATTTTCATCCGGTTACACGCTTTATGGCACCATGCGAGTGCGGTTTGTGTTGCACGATGCCCGTCCCATAAGTCGGGTGCGATCACCACAAAGAAGCGACCCCGCGCCTTCGCGGGCGCGGGGTCGCCGGTTCGAACCGTACTCACCGCTCGGGGACTACTCGGTGAGCAGTGCTACGAACGGATTGATGTCCTCGAAGCCGACTGAGCCGTTATCGTCCAGGTCGGCCCGCATGATGTCGCAATCCGGATACGCGGTCGCGTACCCGGGTGCGTCGAGCAGCGCGAGCACGAACGGGTTGATGTCGTTGAAGTCAACCACGCCGTCGCAGTTCAGGTCACCCGGCAACGCGGGGTTGGCGGGCGTGAGGCCCCACACTTCAACGTCGTCGATATTCCAGCCGCAGTACTGCCAACTGCCGTCCGTCGGTCCCATCGTCCAGCGGATGTACACCGTGGGTTGATTATCGGCATAGGCCGAAATGTCGAACTCCTGCGCAGTCCAGCCGCCGTCGTCGGTGGTGGCGGTGTTCTGCCAGAGATTCACCCAATTCGTGCCGTTGTTGCTGATCCGCAGATAGGCGTGATCGTAACTGGATGACTCGACACCGAGGCAGCGCATAAACCGTAGCGAGCACTGCGTCATCTCACTGCAATCGAGCGCGGCGATCGTCAGGTGCCGCTCGGGCATGTACGCGTCGTAGTCACCTGCAAGGTTGTAACCGTACACGTTGTCACCGGTGTAGCCGGCGGTCGGGTCTGGGTTGCCGTACGGGTCCTGATTACCGCCGGTCGGTTGACCCCAGGCCCAGTCGCCCTGGACGTCCCAGCCGGGATCGGTGTCCATGTTGAACACGTAAACCGGTCCAGGCACACCAATGGTCAGTGTGACGTCGCGGTCGGTGTCGCCCTCGCCGTCCGTCAAGTTCGCGAAGCTGACGATGCCGTTGTACACGCCGTTATCCAACACGTTTGCCGTCGCGCTGTAGCTGACGGTCACGGTCACCGAGCTTTCGGCCGGAATCGTACCGCTCGCGTTGGAGATCGCGATCCACGGCACGTCGGCCGTCACCGCGTAGTCCAGCGGCGTGTCGTTCTTGTTCTCGATGGTGTAGTCGTTACTCGCCGGCGAGAACGGACCGCCGTAGTTGCCTTCGGATGCGAGCCCGGCCATCGGCGTGACCCACATCCCGGTCGGCGGAACGGGCTCTTCAACGACCCATAGCGCCGGGTCGCCCATGATGTTGTACATCTCGAAGTAGCGGCGGGTCATGGAGTCCGCGCCGAAGTGGGCCAGATAACGCATCTTCGTCTCGTCGAAGATGGGGCCGGATTCTTTTACCACCGCGTTAGGATCATCATCGAAGATCACGTCAAAGAGGCGCTTCTCGAGGATGTCATCCTCGGTCCAGTAGCTGTTGACCGATGAGCCCCAGGCGATGATCGCTCCCTTGTTCGGCGCACGCAGCCAGGTCTCCATGAAGCACTCGTTGTTGTTGTCGTACGAGCCGGTGACGCACGAGAAACTGCACACGAACGAGTACATCTCGAAGTTCGCCAGCGCGTTGACGTCGCTCTGATAGAACGGCGGCCCGTCGGCCCAGTACGTGTCAGCACCGTGACCGCTGAAGATGCCAAAGAAGCGACCGTCACTGAACGATGCGGCGACCTGCGCGGTGGTGGCACCGTAGTAGTAGTAATGCGTGTCGTAGGTGTAGCCGTTGGGGATCATGTAGTTATTAATGACCCAGTTGTGCGTGCCTTCGCTGACGGTATGGTTGTCCGTCGAGGCCATGAACACGGCCCGCGTCAGGTAACCCGGATCGGAGAACATGTTCGTCTCGTAGTACACCGTCTTGTCGATCACGGCCTGGAGCTGGTTCGTGCTGCGAACCGAGAAGCGACCGATCGCGATATCCGGATACCAGTCCGAGCTGCCGTCCATGCAGCCATACTGAATATCCGTGTCTGGCGTACCGGTGCCGCCGCCCGTCCAGCACGGAATCGTGTCCGTGTCACCAACCAGCAGCACGTAGTCCGGCGGGTTCGGACCGCCGTAGAGGCCGGAGATGTAGCTCTTCAGCGCGGTGTTTGACGACCCGGGCGGCGCCGTGTAGGTCGTGACCGTGTAGCCCTGGCTGCTCTTGAACGCCGCGAACGGCGCGATCGTGGTCTCGTAAGCCTGCGCGGTGATGACCAGGTAGTTGCCCTGGCCGCGTGTCGTTTTCTGCGGCAGGACCTCGGGGTTCAGGATGCAGCGGTTCAGACCGGCCTTGGGCGCCAGCGCATCGCGCGGTATGAAGCCGCCGTCGAACTGCACGTCAACGTCAATATCCGGGTAGAACGTCACCGTGCCCAGCACCGGGTTATATTCGACAGGTCGGATCTCGAGCAGCCAGAGCTGCTGTCCGCGGACGATGCCGAGCTCCTGCACAGTGACACGTTCAGCACCGAGCGTTGCGTCGACCGCGTACGCGTCGCGGTCATACGCAAACTCCGCGGCCTCCAGCGCGCCCGCGACCTTCTCGATCGGGGCCTGCGCTGGCATGAGGAAATCGGCTCCCAGGTCGCGCGCGTTCACGACAATGCCATCACCGGTAGTCCAGTCATAGGACAGCCGGGCGCCCTGCGGAAGCACGAAGAGCTCACGCATCACGGGCAGCGCCGGTGCGCCGATCGCGCCGGAGCGCGGGGCATCGGCCCAGCCGAGATCGATGAAATCGCCGAGCGGAGTCGATTGCGTGCGTGCGGCGATCTGGTCGACCTGTGCGAGGGCGCGGAACCCGTCGAGGTCGGACGACGTCACGGTGACCGCCGGCTGCTGGGTGGAGCTGTCGCCCGTGACCAGCTCACCGCTGGCGGTCACGTATAGCCAGTTGTCGGCGAGCCCGACTCCCATTGTGCCCAACGCGATGACGACGATCGTCGCTGTGCGGATTGCCATGCGAGAAACGCTCATGAATCAACTCCTTGCTCCGAGTGCTGCGGGTCCAGGGCGGCCGGAAGTCGGAAGCTGCGTACCAGCCGCAAAAGCCTATCCTTACGCGAATATCCTATTTTGCCGGAGAACGTAAAAGGCAATGTGGACCCGATTACCCGGCACTGCTGATTGCCATCACACAGTGCTCCCTTCCCGTACACGCATCGTGTCTCCAGCGCACCCGCATCATACCACAAGAAACCCCCTTTCAATCAAGGTCGATTTGTCCTCTTTATTCCGGAATCTCTTTTTCGGACGCCCGCATCGCCGTACACTCTGCCGCCCGAGCCGACATGAACCCCGACCTGGAGCCACACCATGGATCAGTCGGAACTGCGCCAAATCCTCGATTTCGCCGTGGAAATTGCACAGTCCGCAGGCACGCTAACGCTGGGCTATTTCAATTCTGATACGCCGCACGAGACCAAACAGGACAACACCCCGGTCACGATCGCGGACCGCAACGCCGAGGAGCAGCTCCGCCACCGCATCAACCACCGCTTCCCCACGCACGGTATTTTGGGCGAGGAGTATGGTGAGAAGAAGGGCGTCGATCCCGGGCGGTGGATATTGGATCCGATCGATGGAACACAGTCGTTCATCAGCGGAGTTCCGCTCTACGCGGTCCTCGTCGGATTCGAGTGGAACGCGGAGGTGGTCGTCGGCGTGATCCACCTTCCCGCGCTGCGGGAAACGGTCTACGCGGCTAAGGGCCTCGGGTGCTGGTGGAACGGGCGTCCGGCGCGTGTTTCCAACGTCTCTGAACTCGGTCAAGCTCGGCTGATCGCGACCTCTCCGCGCACCTGCTACGAACAAGGGCGTGGAGCGGCGTACGAACGGCTGCGCGATGCCTCTCGCGTCGATCGCGGCTGGTCGGATGCGTACGGTTACGCGCTGCTCGCGACGGGCCGGGCTGAGGTAGTGATCGATCCCATCATGAGTATCTGGGACACGGCTGCTCTGGTCCCGGTCGTTACCGAGGCGGGCGGCACACTGACCGACTGGAACGGCTTCGCAACGCACGTGCACCCCGAAGCGCTGGCAACCAACGGCCGCCTGTTCGAAGCCGTCTTGGCGACGATCCAGGGTTGAGCCGCCAGTTGCTGCGCTGCGCGCGCTCCACTACCATACTGGGTTCTAACGGTGGTCGGCGATGCCGTCCCGATTTGCTCTGCCCGATGACTAACGCTGGAGAGCCAATGACCAAGAGTAAGCATTTGTTCACGTCGGAGTCCGTCAGCATGGGGCACCCCGACAAAGTGTCCGACCAGATTTCCGACGCGGTTCTCGACGCGATGCTGAAGGACGATCCGAACTCCCGCGTGGCCGTCGAGACCATGGTCTCCACCGGCATGGTCGTCGTGGCCGGCGAGGTAACGACCGACGCCTACGTTGAAATTCCCGACATCGTGCGCCAGACCGTGCGAGAGATCGGGTACACGTCAGGCGATATGGCTTTTGACTACGAGTCCTGCGCTGTGCTCAGCTCTATCAAAAAGCAGTCTCCCGACATCGCGATGGGTGTCGACCGCGAGGGCGCCGGCGACCAGGGCATGATGTTCGGTTTCGCCTGTCGCGAGACGCCCCAGCTCATGCCACTGCCGATTCAGCTTGCCCATCGACTGGTGGAGCATCATGTCAGCGTTCGTCGCGAGAGGGTCGTCGAGGGGTTGCGGCCGGACGCGAAGTCGCAGGTCACCGTGGAGTATGACGACGGCAAGCCGGTCAGGATCGACACGGTCGTGCTCTCGACGCAGCACACGCCGGCCTGGAACGACTGCCAGGACGAACTCGCGGCGCAGATCACGCAGCACGTGATCAAGCCCGTGCTCGCCGACTGGTGGAACGACAAGATCACCGTACATGTGAATCCCACCGGGCGATTCGAGATCGGCGGTCCGCATGGCGATTGTGGTCTCACCGGGCGCAAGATCATCGTCGATACTTACGGCGGGCGCGGTCGTCACGGCGGCGGCGCATTTTCCGGCAAGGATCCTACGAAGGTCGACCGCTCGGCGGCGTACATGGCCCGCTATATCGCCAAGAACGTTGTGGCCGCCGAACTCGCCGACGAGTGCGAGATCCAGCTCTCGTACGCGATCGGCGTGGCTGAGCCGACCAGCGTGCTTGTTACGTCGTATGGCACCAGCAAGATCGACGACGAGAAAATCAGCAAGCTGGTCCGCGATAATTTCCCGCTCACGCCGCGCGGCATTATCGAGCACCTGAATCTGCGGCGTCCGATCTACAAGGAGACGGCGCGTCACGGTCATTTCGGCCGCGAGCTTCCGGATTTCACGTGGGAGAAGACAGACAAGGCTGACGCGCTGCGCACGGCAGCCGGTCTTTAGCGCCGAGAGAAATGCCACGGAAGGGCAAACCGCGATGACTGTTACCTACGAAGATCCCGCCGCGACCTTGCGCGAGCTGACGGCCCGGATCCACGCGATCCGGGACTCTCTTTGACCTGCCGGCCAAGACGACACGGGTCGCCAAACTCTCGGCGGAGATGGAGCGACCTGATTTCTGGGACAATCAGGAAAGTGCCCAGCGGACCGTCGCTGAGATGAAGGCGCTGCGCGCGTTGGTCGACCCTGTGCAGAGTTTGCTCCAGGGTGTCGAGGACGTCGCGGTGCTGCTGGAACTCGCCACCGAGCAGGAAGACGCCGAGTCGCAGAGCGAAGTGCAGAGCGAGCTCAAGGCGCTATCCGGCAAGACTGACCAGGTCGAGCTGCTGACGCTGCTCTCGGGTGAGAACGACCAGCGCGACTGCTTCTTCAGCATCCAGGCAGGGGCCGGCGGAGTGGACTCCTGCGACTTCGCCGAGATGCTCCTGCGCATGTACATCATGTACTTCGAAAGCGCCGGGTTTAAAGCGACCGAGATCGATCGACGTGATGGCGACGAAGCAGGGATCCAGTCGGTGACGCTGCGCGTCGCCGGTCCGTACGCGTATGGTTATCTGTCCTGCGAGACCGGCGTACATCGCCTCGTGCGCATCAGTCCGTATAACGCCCAGGGTAAACGCCAGACCTCGTTCGTCGGTGTCGACTGCCTGCCCGAGTTCGAAGACGCCAAGATCGAGATCGCCGAGGGCGAGCTCGACATCGAGTTCTTCCGCCGCGCATCCGGTGCCGGCGGACAGAACGTGAACAAGGTCGCGACCGCGGTGCGCATCCGTCACAAGCCGACGGGCGTGATGGTCGAGTGCGTCAACGAGCGCAGCCAGGCGCAGAACAAGCGTGTCGCGCTCTCCATGCTGCAATCCAAGCTCGAACAGATGGAGCAGGCCAAGCAGGACGAGGAGTTGGCGAAGATCTACAGCGAGAAGGGCGAAATCGCCTGGGGCAACCAGATCCGCAGCTACGTCCTGCACGGCTCAACGATTCACGTGAAGGACCACCGTACGAACTACGCTGTCGGTGACGTGCAACGCGTCCTCAACGGCGAGCTGCAACCCTACATCGACGCCAGACTCCGCCAGCGCCTGAAACGCGGGCATTAGGCCTCTGTGGCAGTCATCCCGAACGCAGTGAGGGATCTAGTTGCCATTGAGCGGTTGCTCTCGGATCGACGAAGATCTCTCCTCCCGCTGGTCGTCGGGATGACGGGAGCAGAGATTCACCTCCGCAAACTCCTGTTAGCTGCGACGGCCCAGATCCGAATCGAGATTTAACTTGATTATGCCCACCCCGTTTCCCTACGATATTGCTGATATGTGTCAGACACGGCTCCAGAGCAACGCTAATCCCAACCCGAATAACCGCGTTACGCGGTGCGGGGTCTTGGTGTTGCCTTAGAGCCGACGAATCTAAGCGAGAATCACCAGCAGCCCCGTCCGCCGGATGGGGCTGCTTCTTTTTTGGCAGTCCTTCGGCGGGCCGGGCTCCGAAAGGACGACACCATGTGTGGATTCTTGACGATCGTCGACGGCCCGGAAACGTCAACCGCCGCCCGGCACGCCCGCCGCGGCGATGAACTGCTCGATCGACTCGTCCATCGCGGGCCAGACGACCGCGGTACGCTGACGCTGCGCAACGCTTGGCTGGGTCATCGTCGCCTCGCGATCATTGATCCCGATCACGGCGCCCAGCCTTTCCGCCGCGGACAGATCGCCTGGGTCGCCAACGCCGAGGTTTATAACTACGCGGCGTTGAGGCGACGGTTGGATACGCGCGGGCTATCTCGTTCTGACTGTGCGGTGATCGGCCCGCTCTGGGCTGAGCACCGCGAGCAGACGCCGTCCCTGTTGGATGGGCAATTCGCGTTCTTCGTGGTAGACGAACGTCGTGGTCATTGGATCGCTGCCCGTGACCAGGCCGGTATCTGTCCGCTGTACATCGGCCGCCACGCCGACGGCACGGTGTGGTTCGCGTCCGAGATGAAAGCCCTGGTCGACGACTGTCTGTACGTCGAGCTTGTGCCGCCCGGGCATGCGTGGATCTGCGATGGGCAGGGCATTCGACGGTTCGCGTGGTACGAGCCGGAGTGGCAGCACACGGTGCCGGACACGCCGTTGGACCTGGAGAAACTGCGTGACACGCTGATCGACGCCGTCCTGGAACGCCTGATGACCGACGTCCCGTGCGGATTGCTGCTCAGCGGCGGGCTCGATTCATCGATCATTGCGTCGATCGCGGTCCACTACGGCGATCGCGTCGGCAGCATGAAGCGCTTCAGCGAGCGCTTCCACACGTTCGCGATCGGACTGGAAGGCGCACCCGATCTAGCGCCGGCCCGGCGGATGGCCGAGTTCCTCGGCACCAACCATCACGAATTCACGTTCACGCTCGACGAGGCCCTGGCGGCCGTTCCGCCGGTGGTGCGGCACCTGGAGAGCTACCAGCAGGTTCGCACGGCCGTGCCGACCTACCTGCTGGCCCAGCGCGTCAAGCAGCTCGGCATCAAGATGGTCTTATCGGGCGAGGGCGCCGACGAAATCTTCGGCGGCTATCTCTACTTCCACCGCGCACCAAGTGCCGAGGAATTCCACTGGGAGGCGATGCGCAAGGTCACCCGTTTGCACCAGTTCGATGTCATGCGGGCGAATAAAGCGCCGATGGCCTGGGGGCTGGAAGTGCGCGTGCCGTTCCTCGATCGAGACTTCATGGATCTCGCGATGTCGATCGACCCGCGCGAGAAGCTGATCGACATCAAGACCCGCCCCGATGGCCGCCACCCGCGCATGGAGAAGTACATCCTGCGCAAGGCGTTCGACGATCCGTCCGATCCGTGGTTGCCCGACGACATCCTCTGGCGGCAAAAGGAGCAGTTCTCGGATGGCTGCGGTTACGACTGGGTCGATCGGCTGCGCGAGTTCACCGCGGCCCGACTGTCGCCCGTCGCATGGGAGGGTCGTGCGACGCGCTACCCGGAAGACACGCCGCAGTCGCACGAGCTGTACTGGATGCGCGAGCTGTTCGAAGAGGCGTTCGTCGATGGCAAAGAGGCCGGCCGCTCGCCGATCTGGACTGTTGGCCACGGTCGCTCCGTGGCGTGCTCGACACCCGAGGCGCTCGTGTGGGATCCGAGTTGGGAGCAGAGTGGCGGTGACATCTCCGGCCGCGCGCTGGCCGGTGTCCACGTCGCGCCCGACGGCTTTGAGCTCGACTCAACGGAGGAGGTCCAGCACCAGGCGGCGTAGTTAGCGCCAGACTGTCGCCTCACGGAGCCGCGCGGTACGCTGTCGCGCGGTGTACATATGGAGTCATTGACCCGGCCGTCGCCGGCGAAGCTCAATCTCACGTTGCGCGTCGGCGGCACGCGCGCGGACGGTTTTCATGATCTCGAGTCGCTCGTCGTGCAGGTCGACCTGTGCGACACGGTGACCGTGACCAAACGCACCGATCGCCGACTGCTGGTCGAGTGCGACGATCCGTCGATCCCGTGTGATCATTCGAATCTCGCACTGCGCGCTGCCGAGGCACTGGCCGAGTACGCGCATGTGCGGCAGGGCGTACGTATCTCGCTAGCCAAGCGCATTCCCGCGGGGGCGGGACTCGGAGGTGGTAGTTCGAACGCGGCTACCACGCTCAAGCTGTTGAATGCGTTGTGGAAACTCGGGCTTTCGCATCCGGAGCTGGCGGAGATCGGCGCGACGCTGGGCTCTGATGTGCCCTTGTTCTGCTATGGCCCCCTGTCCGTGCTCCGTGGCCGCGGTGAGTTGGTGGAGGAGCTTGTGCAGCCGCTTGATGCCTGGGCCGTGTTAGTCTTGCCGACCATCCATTGCGCGACGCCCGCAGTGTACGCGGCCTGGGACGAAATGGAGGCACACGCGGACCGGTCCGGACTAGACGACGCGCTCGCTCAGATTCACAAGCCATCGCAGATGATGGACCTACTGTTCAATGACCTGGAAGAACCGGCGTTCGTGGTGGCACCCGCATTGCGCGTCGTTGCCAAGCGTGTTACTGTGGTGACGGGGCAGGCCGTCCGGCTCACCGGGTCCGGCAGTGCCCTGTTTCGGCTGCACGACACCGAGCAGGAAGCCCGCGCGTTTGCAGCGGTCGTGGCCGAGCAGGCGAATCTGCACACAGAAGTCGCACGAACCATGAGTACGTAGCACGGCGTGCATACTCCCCTCCCTTGAGGGAGGGGCAGGGGGAGGGTGAAGCGTACGAGCATCGGCAGCCCTACCCCCACCCAACCTCCCCCGGAAAGGAGGAGGGGCCAGACACGACGCCCGGCTCTTGACGCGTGCATAGAATACCTACAAATGCACGCGTCACGCTGCCCGGAGGATCAGATGCGTTATGCGAAGTCAGTTCGATTGGCGGTACTTACCACTCTTGCACTCGTTACATCGACCGGCTGCGACAGTCTCCCGTACGTCATCCATCTGGCCCAGGGACAGTTGGGCACCCAGGGTGAGACCGAACCGATCGATAAGGTGCTCGATTCCGGACGACTGACCGAGGACGAGCAGACCAAGCTCGAATTAGTCGTTAAAGCCCGCGAGTACGCCCGCGACACGATCGGGCTCAGTGTCGGGACCGACTACACCACATTTTACGACTCCGGCGGTGATCCGGTCGCGTTTAACCTCTCCGCCGCTCGACAGGACGCGCTCATTGCGCACACCTGGACCTTCCCCATAGTCGGCGAGGTGCCGTATCTGGCGTTCTTCGACGAAAACTACATGATCCGGATCGAGGACGAGCTAAAGACTGGCGGCCTCGACACGATGACGTACGAGCTCGATGCATACAGCACGCTGGGGTTGTTCGAGAATCCTGTGCGATCGACCATGCTGCGCCGCGGGACGCTGTCACTGGTTGATACGGTCATCCACGAGCTGCTGCACAACACGGTCTGGCGCGCGAACAGTACGGTGTTCAACGAGTCGCTGGCGACGTTCGTCGGCCGGCGTGGTGCTGTGGACTTCCTGCGTGCTGAGTTTGGCGACGAGTCGGGTTGGCCGGAGTTGGCCGAAACGTACTACGCCGACAAGGACATCGTGAACGCGTTCCTGCTGGACCTGTACGATCAGCTCGCAACGCACTATGCACAGCCGATCAGCGCGGCCGAACGCGTCGCCGGCCGGGAGGCTGTCTTTCAGGCCGCGCGCGAGAGATTTGCCAGCGACATTCAGCCGACGCTCAACTACCCGGATTCGTTCGGTTTCTACGCCGAGCTGCCAACGAACAACGCCTGGATGCTGGCGAACTACCGCTATAACCTCGACCTTGATCTGATGGCGGACGTACACGCCGCCACGGGCGAGCAGTGGAGCGCGACGCTGGACGTGTTCCGGCAGGCAGCGGCTGCGTCAGGCAATCCGTTCGAGTTTCTGCGAAGCTGGCTGTTTGACCACGCGAACAAGTAGGGCGGGTTCAGCACGTCCGTCATTCCGACGAGCGCAGCGAGGAGGAATCTACCGGCGTTCGAGAGCAACCGTTCGATTGCACGCAGATCCCTCCCTGCGTTCGGGATGACGGCGGGCGCGTCCGACAAAACCGGACGGCCGGCTGGGAGGTCGGCCGCCACTGCGGCGGGCGGAGCCCGCCCTACTTTCCTGACGGTACTTTCACCGGCCGCGGCGTGAAATCGACTTCGCCTGCCGCGCGATCCACGCCCACGCTGAAGTTCCGGTCTGCCCAGTTCGGCGAGCCCGGCGGATCGAGCCAATGGCGGTTGTTGCCAACCGAGCCCGGAAGTGCTGCTTCACCCCCCGTATACTGATCGTCGCCACCGATATCCAGAAACAGTCCGATCGACGTCGTGTCGGCGAAGTACGTGCCCACGCCGCTACGGGCGCGAAAGCTCTTGGCGTTCATCGCGAAGCCGGGGCGTTCATCGGCGTGCTCGTTCTCTCCTCGTTTGGCGACGTTTATCTCGTACGTGTCGTCACCACCCGTATCGATGAGCATCGCCACGCTACGATTGATCGAGTACGCCAGTCCGCCGGTATCGACGTGATACTTGTCGTCGCCGCCGATGTTCAGGAGCAGGCCGATCGTAAAGTCGTGTGCCCAGGCGAGGCTGCTGTTCGAGTTTTCGTGCGCGAAGTGCTGGTCGTCGCCGGCTTCATCGATGAGCGCTCCGATGCAGAAGTGCGCCCCGGTGCCCTGCGAGTAACAGACGCCGTTGTACTTGTCGTCGCCGGCGCGATCGTGCAGCAGGCCGATGCCGAACCAGTAGCCGGTTCCCATCGACCAGTTGCCAGCGCTGTAGAAGTCGTTCCCGCCGCCATCGAGGAGGGCGCCCAGACCGCCCGCCCACGAGTGCCCGTCACTGCCATCGCCGCGCCGTCCGATGCCGCAGCCCTGCACGTTCGATACGCCGACGTCGAGGTCCGGCGAGTGATACGACGGCCGACCGGTGATCGAGTGCTTGCGTTCTGCCACATACGAATCATCGCCGCCGCGATCTGCCAGAATGCCAACGCCCGCAACGCCGCCGAGTCCTTGTCCGTCGGCGTGAATGTTGTACTCGTCATCACCGGCGGCATCGAAGAGCAGCCCGACGCCAAAGTAGCCGCAGCCCTGGCCGGAGTGCTGAAGGCAGTATTCGTCGTCGCCGGCCAGGTCGGCCAGCAGGCCGAAACCAAACTGGCCGACACCTTGTCCGTAGCGTAGAGCTCCGTAGCGATCATTACCGCCGGCATCGATGAGTATGCCGACGCCGCACAGACCCGCCCCCTGTGAGGGTGCCAGCCCGGACTGATACTCTCCGATTGCTCCGGGCGCAGAGCGGTAGTTGTCGGTTCCGCCCAAGTCCAGCAACAGGCTGATCGGCGTGCTGGGCGAACCCGCGGCAACTGGGCCAGCGTACGTGGTATCATCGCCGAGCTCGACGACCAAGCACGAATCAGTACCGTCCAGGTTCTTGAAGTGGATCCCTGAACTACTTGGATTCCGCGGCGGCACAACGCCTCGCACGCGAATCCATCCCCACGGCGTTTCCCAATCAAACGCAAAATCCGGCACCGGACCGTCGAGTTCGCTCTTCCACATCTGCAGCTTGATCCGCGCCAGGTCGAGCGCGTCAACGCACTTCTGCGCCGCGTACCACATGCTCGCCTCATCCCACGTCTTCGCCACGTCGTCGATCGCCGGGCAGTAGTCGTACGCGTCGATCATCTCCATGCCGACGTCGTAACGCGTCGCAACGGCCAGCCGATCGGCGGCGTCGACCTTGCGAAATGCGAGGTCCACCCATCGCCGGGCCTCGATGATGTTGAGCACGAGCTGTCCGAGAATCGGACTGATTTCCTCCGGCACGTTCTTGGCCTGCTCGGCGATCTGCTCCTCGATTTTTGGATACGGCAGCGCCATGCCGAACGTGTTCGGTTGCGTCGTGCGGCCTGCGGCGCGGTAGAGTGCGACGATTGCCTGATCGAGCGGCATCTCCGGCGCGAGCGTGTTTGCCGTGTAGCCACGGAAACCGCCGAACTTCGGATCAATGCCAAGCCGCTGCACGGCCTGAAACAGGGCGCGGCTGTTGCGATCGGTGTCTTCCTTCGCGAGTTGTTCGGGGTCGAGGAGGTCATACGCAGTCTGCCCCAGGGCACGCGTGTAAGCGATCGTGTCGAGCGGCTCGGCGAACAAGGCGTCGAACGCGCGCAGCTTGTACGGCACGTCGGGCCACCGCGGCCACCAGCCCTTTGCGCGCCAGCCGAGGTCCTGCCGCTGCATGCCGACCAGTCCGAGCGCGTCATCCAGCGCATCGCCGCCGAGCAGGGGGGCAGGAGTAATCAGTATGAGAACAACGGCTGTGAGCAGAGAAGTGTGCATAATCACCTCCAAGAGCGTGCCAAACCTACCCCTCAGGGGAGAGGTACGGAGAGGGGAAGCGGCCAGCGCTCAGCCCTCCTTCAGCCCCTCCCTTCCAGGGAGGGGGTAGGCGCGTCTTGTACCCCGGCAGGTGAGATTGGGCAAACGAACTACGAGCGACACGGGCGCGACCCCGTGCCGCTCGTGAAGCGGCTTGGGTTACTGCATCAACTCGCCAACCGCCTTTGCGGCGCGGCTCTTCGGCGCTGGCTTCTTGTCACCGCAGCCGGGCTTGCAGCTCTTCTTCTCGCAACCCGGTTTGCTGCCGGCCTTGGGCTTGGCAGCCGGGGCACACTTGCCGGCGGCCTGCGGTGCGCACTTGGCCTTGCCCTTCGAAGCGCAGCAGCTCTGCTGGCCCTTGGCCGACGAGCAGCTCTTCACACACTTCTTGTCGCAGGCGGCCTTCGGCGCCGCCTTGTCACAGCCCAGCTTGCAGTCAGACTTGGCGCAGTCCGGCTTGCAGATCTTGCTACAGGCTTGTTCGCAGGACTTACCGCACGCCTTGGCAGCGGCTTTGCCGCAAGCGGAGCCGCATTTCTGTCCGCAGGCGCCGATCGCCGGCTGGCATTTCGCCGGTCCACACTTTGCGGCGCTGCTCGCGCAGCACGCCTTTCCGGAGCTACTGCCGCACACGCCGCGCGGTCCGCACTTCGAACCACAGGCGGGCTGGCAACTGCTCGTTCCGCAGCGACTCGTGTTGCACGCCGACTTCGAACCACAGCTCGAGCCACACGCGCTGCCACAGCGCTGCGCGGGGGCACTGCCGCAGCGACCAGCCTTCTGCGGACCACAGTGGTGGCCGCGGCCGCGCGACGCGAAATGGCCTGGATGGCCACCATGGCCGCACCCGCGCGCGGCGCTGAAGCACGACGAACCGTGCGGCGCACAGCCGGCCTGCTGACTACAGCAACAGCAGATGATGATGATGCGACAGCCGCCGCAGCTATTGGCCGACGGCTGGCAACCGTGACCGCACGCGCCGGTCTGTGGACCGCACTTGGCAGCGACCTGTACGTCACACGAGGTGCCGCACGCCTTGGCGCACGGACCATCAGGTAACGCGAATACCAGTGATGTCGTGGCCAGGACGGCTACGATGGGAAGCAGAGCTCTCTGAATACGCATAATTGTGTCTCCGTGAGTTCGTTGAGCGTCTTTATGACGGATTCGTTCGCAGTTTGTGATCAAGGCGAAACTGAGATGGCCGTCAGTCCGCACGGACCGGCGGCGCAGACTTGCCCGCGCGCAACGACATCGCCCCGCGCGGACAAACGCGATGCGTGCGCAGAATCAGTTCAACCAAATGGCGAGCGCGGCCCGGCGCTCATTGTGCGACCCGATCTGGCGCGGAGGGTCGGGGTCTGTCTCGATCGCATGAGGATCACGTGGCGGCGCGACCGTAGTGGGCAGGATCGCACCCGGCAGTGGGCCAAGCGCGCAAATGCGTTCAACTTCGTCTGCTGGGTTAGTCGACGGGACCGCCGGCTGCTTGGGCGGCATGCACCGACACATCTCGCACGGTGCACAGGGAGACTTTTCTGACGACGGCGCGGTCGCCGGGGCATCCGTGATCTCGTCCGGCGGCGGTTCAGGCGCGGGGCAGCGGCAGCAACAGCAGGCCGCGCAACTCCCCGTAACCTCGACGGGGAGCGGAACGTCAGGTGCTGTCGGCTCGGCGCGCACCACCACGACCACGCAAATCGTTTCCGAACCGCACACAGCGCTCTGACCGAAGCAGAGCGGGCCGGCGGGCACGAGCGCGTGTACCAGCATGCACGAGATCGCCAGGTACCGTGCGTCCATTGCTCCAAACATATTATCGCACAGAGCGCTCTCGGGTTTGCGGGTTTGCGCGAAGTTCCCCCGAAATCTCCCGTTCCACGTCCGAATAATCTCCTTCACGCGCAAACGAACGGCCCGCCGAGCGGACCGTTCGCCGAGGGAAGAACACGCCATGCGCGTTGTGGCGTGCCGAGCTACCGACGTCGCAGCAGCAGACTGGCTGCGAGCATCAGTGCCAGGGACGCGGGTTCGGGTACGGGCGGCGTGACGGGGATCGCCGCCCCGAGCAGGCCGAGCTCCTCAGCGCCCACGACGTCACCAACGAGGGTCGCACCGTAGTTGTCGAGGTCGATCGAGTAGACCTGCGCCAAGCCGATGTTGTCGTGACCGAGGAAGCCGAACAGGTTGCCGTCGGGATCGAAATCGATGCCGGCCCAGGCTTCGGTGTCCTGATTTATTGAGATGTCCGCGACTTCGACGACCGCAGCCGTTTCAAGATCGATGTGCATCAGGGCAGTGGAGAGACCGGATCCAGCATCCGCGGTCGCGTATAGTGCTTCTCCGGTCGGTGACAGAGCCAAGTCCCCGCCGCCGCTGTACAGCGTGTCGACCAGCACCGCAGGCGTGGCTGTCTGCGGGTCGAGCGTCCACAGGAGCGACGAGTTGAACGCTCGGGCGTAGATCGTCCCGTCGGCGGCCACCTCCAACGAGTTCAGGCCGTTCAGGCCGCTGCTGCCGACGAGATCGAGCGTGCCAGTGGCCAGATCCACGTGAAACAGCCGTCCGGGCGCGTGGCCTTCGATGACGAATGCATCACCGGAAGACGGGTTGATCCCGATGTCACCGAGGTACAGGCCGGAATCAACGATGACATCCGCAACGGGGTCGGTCGCGTACTCGTTGATCCGGTAGATCTGGCTTGAGCCGCTGCCCACGGTGCTGCCGACGGCGTACGCATCGACGGGCGTTGATCCACTGCCGTCGTGGCCGTCGTTATTCGCCAGCGCGGGCGCTGCACAGACCAGCATCAATACGCAAGAACACATGGTTAGACCTTCTCTGCACATGCTCTCTCCCTCCTGAGGGAAGCAGGTCAGAACGCGCACCTCGCGCATGCAGTGTCAGAGCACTGCGGCGCGCTGTGCGGGCGCAGGCGGTCACACGGAACCGCGCACCAAAATCAGGTTGTCAATCGCAGACGGCGATCCAACAGCAAATGTGTTTGCACGACGCTCAACGCCGCGCAAATCGTGTCGCCTTCCTGCGAGTCTTCACGATTTCTTCACGCGGTGTAGATGCAGTCCGCACCACGTGTGGTCGATGGGCCAGCGCAATTGGCGCGGTCCGCCGACAGTGGTCATATTGACGTGGGCACGGGGCGGTCTACCGGCCGTGATGTACTGGCGACACGCACCGCCCATGTAGGTCTGTAGGCCGACGCTCGCGCAGTTTTTTGCAGACCCCGATCAGCCATCTCCCGACAGAAACCCATGCCTCCCGATAACGGTACAGACTTGCGCCGTAATCGGTCTGCTGCGGCGTCGCGGCAAATCCTCCGATAACACGGGCATGACCGTCACGCTCGATTCAAACCGCCGTCGGGAGCAATCACAGTACGCCGACGCCGTCGCGGCATTGCGGTCCGGGCGCGTAGATGACGGAATACGCGCGTTAGCATCACTGGCCGGCAGTGCCCAGGATCCCGAGCTCGCGGCGCAGTGCCGGTTCAACATCGGCGAGGCGCTCTACCAGACCGGCCAGCAGAATCAGGCCTACGCGATCTGGTACCGGCAGGCGCACCGGTCGGCATCCGAGCGGACACCTGCAGACCTGCTGGCGCGCGTGCGTGTGTTGCAGATGTTCGATATGCACGGGCTCGTGCTCGAGCCGCCGGACTTCCCGCCGCGGGTGCAGGTCGAGGTGACCAACCGCTGCAACCTGCGCTGTGTGATGTGTACGCGCAACCAGATGCAGCGAAAGCTCGGCAACCTGTCGCTGGAGCATCTCAAGAAGATCGCCGACGAGTGCAGCGCGCAACCCGGTACGACGATCCTGCTCTACTTCCTCGGCGAGCCGCTGCTGAACAAGCGGCTCGAAGAAATGGTCGCGTACCTCGCGTCGGTCAAGCACCAGTCCGCTGTGCCGTTGGGCTTCGGCGTGCAGACGAACGCGATGTTGCTGACCAAGGAACGGGCGCGCAGCCTGCTCGACGCCGGACTGCGCGAGATCGCATGTTCGGTGGATGGGCTGGAAGGGGATCTCGAGCGCGTTCGACCGGGTGCGTCTTACCCGGTCGTCGAGCAGAATATTCTGGATCTGCTCGCGCTGCGCGATGAGCTCGGTCTGAGCGACCTGAAGGTTGAGATCACCAAGCTCTGCGACGACGCATCGGCCGACGAGGTCCGCCGCTTCTGCGACCGCTGGCAGGGCCGCGTCGATCGCGTCAATCTCGTGCACTATACGAAGGTGGAAGGCAATTTGTTCATGGCCGCTGATGGCAACCTGCTGCCGGTCGTTCCGCTGGGTGGCGCACAACGCGAGCAGCGCTACTGTGGCCAAGGGCAACGGCTGCTCGTACATGCCGACGGTCGGTATGCCTTCTGCACCAGCGACGTCGACGGCGAGCTCGAACTCGGCCACTTCGACGAGCAGTCGATTCACGAAGTGTGGAACGGTCCGGCGATGCAGCGCATCCGCGACAAGATCAGCGTGGCAGACTACAGCGGGCAGGGGGTGTGTGAGCGTTGTCCGTTATCGTGCCAGAAGGATCGAGGATCTAGGATTGAGGATTGAGGGAGAGGGTCCCGCGCGAGTTGCGCGGGCGCCAATCCTCACCCCTCAATCCTCGATCCTGCCTCTCTACTTATCCCGTTCGCGAATACCCATACCCGCACGCTCCGGATCAGCCGGGCGTCCCGGCGGGACATACCGGTTGCGCTGGATCTCGGCCAGCATGACTTCGATTGCCTTGTCGAGCTGTGGGTCGCCGCCATCGACCATGAGGGCCGGATCGTCGACCACTTCGATGTCCGGATCGACGCCGTGGCCTTCGACACCCCAGGTGCCGTCGATCTCGTAGAACCCGCTTTGTGGCACGGTGGTGTAGCCGCCGTCGATGAGACCCGGATTGCCCGAAATCCCGACCAGTCCACCCCAGGTGCGCATCCCGATCAGCGGACCGAGGCCCTTCTGCCGGAACAGATAGGGGAACGCGTCACCGCCGGAGCCCGCTGCACCATTGATCAACATGCACTTGGGTCCCTGGTGGCTGTCCGCGGGATGCCGCTGGTCCGTGCCGTGCCGCTGCGCCCAGTAGTTGGTGGCGGGGCGGTTGAGCAGCTCGATGAAACGGTCCGGCATCTGCCCGCCGCCGTTCCAGCGTTCGTCAATGATCAGCGCCGCTTTGTGACGCTGTCCGAAAAACTGGCGGAAGAGCTCGTTCTGACCGTTGATTCCGGTGTCGGGCACGTGGATGTAGCCCACCTGGCCGTCACTCTTCTCGTCGACGTGGGCGCGATTGTGCTCGACCCATGCACGGTAACGCAGACCGCCGTCTGAGCCCATAAGCTTGACGAGCACGTCGCGCTGACCTTCGTACGGGTCCTTTTCCTCTTCTTCTTCGTCCTCGCTGTTTTCCTCGTCAGACGCCTCTTCTTCCGCGTCCTCGTCCTCCTCGGCCTCTTCTTCGTCCTCATCCTGAATGTACGGGACGTCGCTGACGGTGAGCATGACCACGTCGCCGGCGAGCCCCTGGAACGCGGCCCACGGGTCCTTCGACGTGTCGAGCGGAATATCGTTGACCGCGAGCACATAGTCGCCGGCCCGCGCGTACACGCCCGGCTGACTCAGTGGGCCGCGCGCGTCGAGGTCCCACACGCCGCCGGTGTGGATCTTCTTGATCCGATACGCGCCCTCGTGCAGCTCAAAATCGCAGCCGAGCAGTCCGACCGAAACGCTGGGCGTGTCCTCGGTGTCCTCGCCGCCGAAGTAGTACGCGTGCCCGATGTTGAGCTCGGAGATCATCTCGCTGATGACGTACGAGACGTCGGACCGCGATGTGCAGTCGTCGATCATCTGGATGTACTGATCGCGGACGGCTTCCCAATCCACACCGTGCAGGTTCGCGACGTAGAAGAAGTCGCGCTGCAAACGCCAGGCTTCGAGGAAGACCTGTCGCCACTCGGCCCGCGGGTCGATCGTCGCCGTGAGCCCGTTCATCTTGATGGTCTTCTTCATGTTCTGGCCGGGCTTGGCGCTGACGATCGCGAGCCGCGGACCCTGACCGACCAGCAGCTTCTTGCCGTCGCTCGACATGTCGAACCAGAACACGCCGCTGAGCACGTCCTTCTCTTCCTTCTCGTCATCGGTGATATCGAAGAGCTTGATCGCGCCGCCGTTGCGGCCGGCGCGGACGTACAGTAACTGACCGCTGTCATTGACGGCGAGGTTCACGAAGGCGCCGGACTTGACCGGCAGCAGCATGGCCCGCTGCTCGAAGCCCTCGATGTCGATTTCGAGGATCTCCTCTTCCTCCTCCTCTTCTTCGTCGCCATCGGCTTCATCTTCCGCCTCGGCATCGTCGCCCTCAGGCTCGGCGGGCTCTTCGCCGTCCTCTTCATCCTCCGGCTTGGACTCGTCGGATTCCTCGTCCGCGCTGTCGTCACCGTTCTCTTCCGGTTTCTCTTCTTCGTCCTCCTCCTCTTCCTCCTCCCAGGTCTCCTCGTCGGTCTTCGGTGCCCACGGCGACGCGATATCGTCGCGCAGCGGCACGACCACGAGCTGGTCCGTGTCCGTGTAGATGAATGTCGAGCCGATGTCCTCGTACTGCGGACTCGCGAACCGGCGATTGCTTGCGAAGTACAGGTACTCGCCCTTGCGGTCGAACGTCGGCCAGGTGTCGTAGAACATGCCGCTGGTCACCTGATGCTTCTCGGCGGTCGGCACTTTGTACAACCAGATGCTCGCAAGGTAGTTGTTGCCGCGCTCGATGTACGCGATCCAGTTGGCATCGTGCGACCAACTGAACATCGGCTGGCTACCATACGGATCGATCATCACCTGCACCGCCGAGTCGGACTCCAGCGTGTAGACGAACAGCCCGCCGGCCTTGTCGGTGAACGCGATCATCTCCGAGTCCGGCGACCACACGAGCTGGAGCAGGTAGCCGACGTTGTGCTTGGTTAGCTGGCGTGTCTCGCCCTTGCCGTCGCTCTGGCGGATGTACAGCTCGTACTCGCCGGTCTCGTCGGAGAAGTACGCGATCCAGCGGCCGTCCGGGCTCCAGGTCGGGTTGCGCTCGGCGACGCCGTCGGTGCGCGTGAGGTTCCGCGGAATGCCCTTCTCCGCCGGCAGCGTCCAGATGTCACCACGCAACGCGGCGGTGATGCGCTTGCCGGTCGCGCCGATGCCGACGCCCTGACGCTTGCTGCTGACGTCGAAACGCTGTTTGCGCACCTTGGTCCGATCGCCCGGCACCTGGACCGACACCGTCCGCGACATCTCGGTGCCCAGGTCGAGCAGGTACAGGTCCGCGCCGTTCTGGAAGACGATCTCGCCCTGGTCGTCCGGGCCCGGGCCCATCGCCGGCCACTTCACGTCCCACTCATCGAACTTCGTGATCTGCTCGCGGCTGCCCGAACGCGTGTCATACGACCAGATGTTCAGCCGATGGCTCGGGCCGGCGTCGGACATGTAGTACAGCTTGTCGCCGTGCCACATGGGCTGGCTGTCGGTGCCTTCCCAGTCGGTGATCTTCTGGGACTCATGCGTTTGGAGGTTGAACAGCCAGATGTCCGCCGCCAGACCGCCGCGATAGCGCTTCCACGTCGAGAAGTCGCGCGTGTACGGCGTGTACGCGAGCCATTCACCGTCGGGGCTGATCGCGCCGAACGTGCCGTAGGGCACCGGGAGCTGCTCGGGCAGGCCTCCGTCGGCCGCGACCGTGTACAGCTTGGACCCGATGCCCAGGTCGGTGTAGTTGCCCGCGAAGAACAGCAGCCGTCCGTCCGGCGTCCAGTCGCAGAGAATCTCGCCGCTGGGGTGATGCGTCACGCGGAACGGCTCGCCGCCGGCGGTGGGGACGATGTAGATGTCCGTGTTGCCATCGTAGTTGGCCATGAACGCGACCGATTCGCCGTCGGCGCTGAAGCGTGGGAAGCCCTCGTTGCCGGCGGGTGCAGCCAGCGGGCTGGCGACGCCGCCCTCGCGCGGCACCGTCCATAGGTCGCCCGCATAACGAAAGACGATGTGGGTCGCGCTCACGTCGGGGTTGCGCAACATGCCGGCGTGCGGCGCGCGCGTGTCGGCGGCGGCCGTCGGTACGGCGGAAAATGTGAGTGCAAGGAGAGTGAGCGGGAAGAGCGTTCTCGCGAGACGATGCATTGATAATCCTTTCCTGATCCAGGCCGGCTGCCCGAAGCCGGCAACGGACGCAATAGAGTTGCGGGGTCGCGCCGCGGTCTTAGATTGCCCAATCCGACCCGGGCAGTCAACGCGTTCCGACAACGTCTTACATCTTAGCGGCTGTCCCATAACTCCTCTGCGCCCCAAGGGGGAGAGGATGGGAGTGGAGGGGCAATCCACCGCAGCAACTAGCCCCACGGCACCAGCGCGTAGCGTCGCCCCCCGCGGGCGACGTAGGACGGAGCCGTCGCCTGCAATCAAGACGCGTCGACCGCAGCGCGGTACGATCACGCGAGGGAGGAGGGCGCGTCGAGACTGTGTCCGAAACCGGGAGTTGGCGTTGGTTCCAGATCCGCAGAGTGAAGAACGCGAGAGCGAGCCACACGACCGTCAACGTGGCAGAGAACACTATCTCTGGCGGTTCGAAGTGGGGCTCGTGGTCTTGATTGCTTGCGCCGGGGTCTTAATGCTCGTTGGCGGCGTCTTGGCCTTTCCCATACAGGAGTGGAAGGATCTGAAGCTTATATTGTTCGGTTCCGCGCTGCTAGTATCGGCGTTTTTGCACGCCTCTGACCTGCGCCGTCGCGCGACTGTCAAGTTGCGTCGTTCGCGCGGGCAGTGTGTGTACTGCGGATATTCCCTGCAGGGTATCACGTCGGACGTGTGCCCGGAGTGCGGAAAGTCAATTAAGCTGCGCCCGTGGGAGGTTGATCCGGCCAAGCCCCGGTGGTAGCCGTCCATGCCTCGCCACGTGACTACCCGGAATGCGCGAAACCTCTTCCCGACACCGCAGTTTCGCAATCAGGCTGACTCACTGTTTCTGCTCCGGCGATGGCTTGGTACAATTCGCAACGAAGTTGCGAGTGATCGTTGGCAGAGAGTTGCCGCATGGCGAAGGCTCCGCCACCTGGAAGAGTAGGGTGGTAACTGATGGGTATGAAAGACCGGATAAATGGCATATGGGTTTTGGTTCTTTTGTTCACTTTTGTCTATATGTGGGGTGAACGCGGGTTCATCACGGCGCTAGTCATCACATTTGTATTTGGTTTCTTCTTCGCTGCGTTCAGGTGGATTAGGTGAATCCAAGGCGTGAGCAGGCAGCGTCGGTCAAACGAACGATTGCCGATGACGGAAAGGGAGGCACGATGGACGGACCTGACGCGTACGAAGCACTAATCCGAGCGACGAGTGAGTTGTCTTCCGGTAGCTCTTTTTCGATCTCCTTGTGTGACGTAATTGACCTACAGAAGCTCAAGGTATCTGAGCTTGAAGAGCGGGGCGTCGCCCGCAAGACCGCTGAGCGAATAAGCAGCGACCTTCTCCAAGGTAGGCTAGATGAACTGGGGAAGCACTTGGGCTTGAAGCTCACCAAGAAGAGGGACGTATCGCGGCTGGGCAGCGAGGTGGATGAGCCGCTGGTCGAGGACGCCCAATAAGCGATCTGGGATTCTCGGCTCCATTTCGCGCACCGTGCGTTGAACGGCTTGCGACAATCGCCGATAGGCAGCATAGTGCTGTTCACTAGGCTTGGCTTCTTAACGGAGACCCGGCGGCTCTGCGGCGATTTGGATAGCACCGCGCGGTCGTAGGCAGTGGTCGCAGTTCCCCCCCCATTCCCTCCCTCCCCCCATCCGCTAACATGGCCTCATGGGTCTCATTCGACTCCAGGACGTACACAAGCAGTTAGGCGGGCAGGTCATCCTGGCCGGCGTTACGCTGGATCTGCACACCAACCAGACCGCGGCGCTGATCGGGGCCAACGGCGTCGGCAAGACCACGCTCTTTCGCCTGATCGCCCGGCAGCTCGATCCTGACCTCGGCACGGTCACGATCTCTAAAGACCTGCAGGTGGGCTACTTACCGCAAGAACCGGACATTGATCACACCGCGACGCTGCGCGACGCCGTCGCTGCCGCGTTCGCCGACCTGCTCAAGCTCGAACGTAAGCTGCACGACCTCGCCGACCAGATGGCCGCGGCGCACGACTCGCCCGCGCTCGACCCGCTCATGGCCGAGTACGACAAGCTCAGCGCCCGTTTCGACGCCGCCGGCGGATACCGCTTCGAACAGCGGCTCAACGAGGTGCTCGGCGGACTCGGGTTCCGCACGCAGGACTATGGGATGCCGGTGTCGGCCCTGTCAGGCGGGCAGCGATGCCGGGCCGCGCTGGCCAAGCTGCTGCTCCAGGAGCGGCAGTTCCTCCTGCTCGACGAGCCGACCAACCACCTCGACATCGACGCCGTTCGCTGGCTGGAGAAGTTCCTCGCCGGCCATCAGGGCGGGGCGTTGATCATCTCGCACGATCGCTATCTGCTCGACCGGCTGGCGGAACGCACGATCGAGCTGACCGGTGCGAAGGTGTACTCGTACGTCGGCAACTACTCGCAATTCGTCCGGACGCGGGCCGAGCGGCAACTGACGCAGATGCGGCAGTACGAACAGGACCGCGAATTCATCGAGAAGGAGCAGGCCTACATCGCCAAGCACCTCGCCGGTCAGCGGACGAACCAGGCCAAGGGTCGCCGCACGCGGCTCGAACGCCGGATGGAAGCGGGTGAGTTTGTGTTGGAGAGGCCGACGGACGCGACCGCGGCGGCCAAGATCCGCTTCGACGATCCGGGCAAGCAGGCCCAGCGCGGCAAGGAAATTGTCCACGTCGAGGGGCTGCGCAAGCAGTACGACGACAAGCTGCTGTTCAGCGACCTCGACCTGACGGTGTTCAGCGGCCAGCGGCTGGGCATCACCGGCCCGAATGGCACGGGCAAGACGACGTTGCTGAAGATCGTGTTGGGCGAGGTTGAAGCCGACGCGGGCGCGACGAAGGTCGCACAGACCGCTCGGGTGGCGTATTTCGCACAGGATGCGACGGGCCTTGATCCCGAGCGTACGGTCATCGACGAGATCATCTCGGTCCGCGGCGATTTCCTCGAACGCGACGCGCGCAACTACGCCGCGCGGTTTCTCTTCCACGGCGAAGACCCGTTCAAGAAGACCAGCCAGCTCTCCGGCGGCGAGCAGTCGCGTGTGCGCTTCATGAAGCTGATATTGGGCGCGCCGGACGTGTTGATCCTCGACGAGCCGACGAACCACCTGGATATCCCCTCGCGCGAAGCGCTCGAGTCGGCACTGGCCGAGTTCAAGGGCACCGTCATCACGGTCAGTCACGACCGCTACTTTATCGATCAGACGGTCGAGCGGCTGTTCGTGCTGCGCGAGGAAGGGCACCGGCTCTTCGCCGGCAACTACTCGTACTACATCGAGCAGATCGAGCGCGAGCGCGCCGAGGCGGAGGCGGCCGCCATGGCAAAGGCGGGTACGCCACGAAAGGGCGGGAGGCGCGGTTCGCAGACGCGTGCGAAAGATCAGCCGACGTCACCGTTCGCAAAGATGAAGCTCGTAGATTTGGAAGCGTACATCGCCGAGCGTGAGGAGCAGGTCGCCGAGTTCAACGAACGCTTCGCCGACCCGGACGTGTACAAGGATGCGGAGCTGATCATGCGCCTGCGCGTCGAGTTCGACACAGTGCGCGAGGAGCTCGCCGCCGCAGAGCAAGCGTGGTTGGAACGCGCCGAGCGGGAGTAGAGGGCTATCCCCCTCCCTTGCAGGGAGGGGCCAGGGGAGGGTAGAGCGGCAGTATTGACATGCACCGCGTTGGGCCGGCGCTACGCGCTCTTGCGGTCGGTGCTTGACCGTTCCCTCTTCCCGAAGGGACGAAGGCGATTAGCCACGGGTGACGCGCAGAGGAACCCGTGGAAGGCGCTGACGGCTGTGCGCTCAACCCTCCCCCCAGCCCCTCCCTGCCAGGGAGGGGAGTGCTACAGCGACTCCAGCCGCAGCTTCAGCTCGCGGTCGGTCAGTTCCTGGAGAAACTCGTCAAACTCGCCAGCGACGAGGATGCGTTCGAGGCCGAACACGTCCTTGTTGATGCGGTGATCGGTGCAGCGGTTCTGCGGGAAGTTGTACGTGCGGATGCGGTCGCTGCGATCGCCGGAGCCGACCATGCTCTTGCGCTCCGACGCGAGCTCGTTCTGCTGCTGCGTGTGAAAGTGCTCGAACACGCGCGACATCATCACACGCCGCGCTTTGGCGCGATTCTTGTGTTGACTCTTCTCGTCGCGCATCGATACCGTGATGCCCGTCGGAATGTGTTCGAGCTTGATCGCGCTCGAGACCTTGTTCACGTTCTGACCGCCCGGCCCGCCCGCTCGGCTGACGTGTTCGAGCACGTCCTTTTCCCAGTCGATGTCGATCTCGACCTCTTCCGGCTCGGGCAGCACCGCGACCGTGGCGGCGGACGTGTGAATGCGCCCCTGCGCCTCGGTCTTCGGCACACGCTGCACGCGGTGCCCGCCGGCCTCGAAGCGATAGTGCAGGTACACTTCCTCGCCGGAGATCGTGAGAATTGCTTCCTTGATCCCGCCTAGGTCCGATTCCGAGCTCGACATCAGCTCGACCTTGAAGCCCTTGCGCGCCGCGTAGGCGGTGTACATGCTGAGCAGCTCGCCCGCGAACAGGGCCGCTTCTTCACCGCCGGTGCCGGCGCGAATCTCGACGATGACCGAGCGGACCGCCGCGTCATCACCGGTAACCAGTCGCTCCTGCAACTGCTGGAGCAACTCCTCGCGCCGTTTCTCCAACTCGGGCAGCTCCGCCTCGGCGAGCTCGCGCAGGTCGGCATCATCGCCGGCGATGAGCTCGTGTGATTCGTTGAGCTGGTCGGTGACCTGGCGGTACTCGCGGTACGGCTTAGCGAGCTTCTCGAGCTCGCCGTGCTCGCGCGTCAGCTTGGTCATCAGCGCGCCGTTGGTCGCGACCTCGGGCTTGTTCATCTCGCCCGCGATCTCTTCGGCGCGAGCGGCCATCTCGTCAACGCGTTTGATCCAGGTCGGGTCTTGGACGGCGGTGGACATACGTGCGGCTCTCAGCGGGTTACGGGCACCGAACTTTGCGATTCAAAAACGAAGGCCCCGGTGCGCAGACCGAGGCCGTCGACGTTATTCGGTGGTGACCCGCTACTGGCCGGCAGCCGCGGCGCCCTTCTTCTGGAAGTAGTTGCCGCCGAACTTCTTCTGGAAGCGCTCGACGCGGCCGGTCGCGTCGACGAACTTCTGCTTGCCGGTGTAGAAGGGGTGGCAGGCGGAGCAGATGTCGATCTTGATTTCGGTCACGGTGGCACCGGTTTTGAACGTGTTGCCGCAGGCACAACTGACCGTCGCCTCGTGGTACTCGGGATGAATCTTGGGTTTCATAACGGTCAATTCCTCGTTCGCGGGCCCCGGGGGCCTTTCGCAGATCGTCAGAGCCCTGTAGTATCTCATGTGGCGACCGGGTTGGCAACCGATTTTTGCGTTGAACGCCCCCGCAGCACGCGACGGGAGCGGTTTGAGGGACCCATGAACGCCGGCGAGACCGACCAGGTAGTACGCTTCGAGAACCTCGTGAAGATCTACCGGACGCCCGGTGCGGGGGTCGAGGTACACGCGCTGCGGGGGATCGACCTGTCCATCACGCGGGGCGATTATGTCGCGATCGTCGGCCCCTCCGGAAGTGGTAAGTCCACACTGCTCAATGTGTTAGGGTGCCTCGACCGGCCGACCGCCGGCACGTACTGGATCGACGGCGTCGATGTCTCGCAGCTCGATGACGACCAGCTCTCGGACATTCGCGGTCAGCGGATCGGCTTCATCTTCCAGAGTTTCAACCTGATCGGTACGCAGACGATCGTCGAGAACCTGGAGACGCCGCTGTTCTACCAGGGCGTGCCGGCCGCCGAGCGGCGCGCGCTGGCGATCGAGCTGCTGACCAAGGTCGGCCTCCAGGAGCGGCTGCACCACCGACCGCACGAACTCTCCGGCGGCCAGCAGCAGCGCGTCGCGATCGCCCGCGCCCTGGTCAACGACCCGGCGATCCTGCTCGCCGACGAACCCACCGGCAACCTCGACAGCAAGACCGGCGTCTTGATCCTCGACATCCTGGACGACCTGAACAAGCAGGGCCGCACGATCATCACCGTCACGCACGACATGAACGTGGCCAAGCACTGCCGCCGAATCGTCGAGATCCGGGATGGGATGGTGTTTGAGCATGAGGAGGTTGGGACGTAGGGATACAGCCACGAAGGACTCGGACGCTGGGATGTGTCAGCGGTCTGAGAATCAAGGACTCGGTCTGGCGCTCTTGCTTATCGCACGAATGCCGCTCGCCGCGCCTGCGGCTCGGCAGTCGGTGTGGTTCCCCTGGGGGTGGGTGCGCTTACGAAGCTGCTGGTGGACGGGGATCAGTTTTGGCTTTTGAAGTTGCGTCGGCCGTGGAGGTTGAGCGCCGCGCTCGTCTATGCGGACCTCGCTCGCAGGCTGTGCGACTACCGAGTTAGAGAATCGAGTCTGTGTCCGTTGGCGTCGGTCGCAGCAGCGATTCCGCTTCGGCTTTCGGTCAACAGACGAGCGGTTTTTCGGATACAACATTCACTGTTTACGCATGCGATCACCAGAAGTTGCTATATGGTAGAGAGTTACGATAGATGGCGGAATGGAAAGAAAATTCTTGCAGATCGCGAAATGATTGATACTATCGTAGCCATGACAGCGGAAGAAAACAGCTCGGTTGCAGAAGAACTTGTCCAGCGCCTCTTTGACCTCCGCGTGAGGCTCGGCGTGAAGGACAAGGATTTAGCGGTGAAACTGGGTGTCAAACCAACAACTCTGAGTAAGCGGCTCAACGACAAACGGACAGTCCCGGACGATGAATGGATTGCCCGGCTTGCCGATGCCGTCGAGTTGTCTCCAGAGGATACGGCGAAGTTGTTGCTTGATGCAGCTATCGAGCGAGCTGGGCGTCAGAAGGGGCGGACGAGTGCGCGACTTGAGCGCGCGCTTCAGCGGCTCAGGCAGAATATTTATTTGCCGCAGAGCAGCCTTCCACGTCCGAAGGACGATGGTGCGATTATCGTCCAGGCCTTTGAAGCAACCGGAATTCCGATTCATGGCGAACGGTCCCGGGAGGAAATTGTCCGTCGCTTTGCCTCGGAGCATCGGCTGACCAATGTGCCGTTCGCCTCAGTTTTGCAACTCTTCGATCGGGTTGTTGGACAGCGCGTCGAGCAGTTGGGATCTGCTCCAGACTTCGGCACGTTTTCGGAGGTGCTCAGAATGAAGCTCCTGGTGCGTCGGTTTCCGTTGTCTGACAGCGCACTGGGAGCCGCATTGGGGCGCGTGGGCCGAGCAGCGGACATGCGTTCATTGCCTCTTCTGCCTGGGATTCTTGTGCATCTCATCAACGCTCCGGAGGGCGTTGATCTGCCAAAGCATAAGCATGATGGGATGGAGGCCATCCTTCTGATGTCTGGACGGATGGAGATTGTGTTCGAGGATAGCCTGCGCGTTGAGCTTAATGGCGATCATCCTGAGCTGCTGCTGTACGAAGCGTCGGTGCAGCATGGCGGCAAAGCGCTGAGTGACGCATCGATTATCGTCGTGCACTACAGTCAGAAGTTGGCCGGCAAATGGGACATCGTCGAGCGAGCCTACAGCCAACATGTTCAGCAGGAACAGGGTGCAAATTGCGAGCAAAGTCGCGCGACTAAAAAGTGAGAACGGTGCGATTATGACTCAATGTACGGATGGCGATCGACGGCTAGAGCGGAGCGCGCGAACGTTTTTCCATAGTGTGTGCGACGGAATCTCGGAGTTCGACGGTGCCTTTGTAGTGATAGCGCACATGCTTCCGAGTTTGCCGCCGTATCTTGAAGCACTTGAACGTATTGGCCAAGTTGCATGCGTAATACCGAAGCCCAAGTCTGTCGATCCGGAGATAGAGCGTTGGACGGAGGGCCGAGTCGACGTTTTACGACTGGGTCGAGATGCGTTCCAAGAACCCATACGGATAGGGGGACAGTTGCAGAGATATATCGGGGATCGTCGATTCATCGCAATGGACATTGGGGGCTACTTTGCGTCCTGTATCAACGACTTGTGTGGGCTAATGACGAATCAGTGCGTAGGGGCAGTCGAAGACACGGAAAACGGACACCAGCGCTACGAGAATGAGGACCTGATGGTACCATGCGTTTCAGTCGCAAGAAGTCGGCTGAAACGCACGGAGGACCGTCGCGTTGGTGAGGCTATCGTGTTCTCGGCTGAAGCTCTGTTGAGGCCTTTGGGCGTCACAATTCCTGGACGCACTGCGCTCGTCGTGGGATACGGCAAGATTGGTCAGAGCATTGCACGTGAGCTGCATGCCCGACGCGCTCGTGTCTTGGTGGCTGATCGTGATCCGTGCCAGACGGTCCTTGCGGAGGCCGATGGGTTCACTCCTGTGGAGAAGTCGCGGGGATTTGAGGAGGCCTCACTCGTGTTCTGCGCGACTGGAAACCACGCTATTGCGGGGACCGAATGGGACCACATCGCCCCTGATACGTACGTAATCTCCGCGACATCGGCCGACGATGAGCTAGATTTGTCATACCTTGCGGAGTATGAGCAGGCGCGCTGGGCGACATCGGTTACTGCTTACGTTCGAAAAAAGCAGCGGATCTTCCTTGTGGCGGATGGCAATGCCGTGAACTTTGTGCATAACGCGGAGGTTCGACCATCTGTGTACATTGTCCAAGCTGCACTTCTTGCGGGAGTAGATCGCCTCGTCACTGAACCGGGGTTAACTCCGGGGATCTGGTCACTTGATGACGACATGGAGCAACGGTTGGCTGCCCTCTATTTAGCGTCGTTCCGCGGTATTCGTCCGATGCGATATCTCGGGCGTCGGCGCTCTGCGTAGGTACGGGGACTACAGGGACGCTGCTCGGCACTAGTGCATTCGTACTGCCGAGTTCGCTCAGGGCAGTGGCCGCATTCGTTTGATTTCGACTGCGGGCTATTTCCTCACTCACCGAAAATCCCGCGACCGCGTGGCCACCGGCGCAATGCGTGCCGACAGATCGTGCAGCCGGCGCACCTGCACGTGGATCACCTTGCCTTGGCGTTCGATCGTGCCGTCGGCGATCAGGGCGATTTTGGCGCGGCCGATTGTCTTGTAGCGTTCCCACACTTGCGGGCGGACGATCAGGTTGCCTGGTCCGTCTCGTCCACCAACTGGGGGTGCAAGCCAAGCTCATCATTTTCCACGTCGCCTCATAACGCCGTAAACGGACCGCTTGATGCAAAAGCCTCGCGCAGGAATTGAGAATCCGAGGATCAGAGGATCCGGGGATCGAAGGATCAGAGGGTGGGTTCGTCGGGCAGCCACGATCGTGTTATAACTATGACGTCGTGTGGAGTCGCTGTGGCGACGTAGCGGCCGATCTCCAGCGCCGCGCGCAGGGGCAGTTTGCATTGCAGAGGAAACCATGAGCGAGCAGTTGATCGAGTGCGTGCCGAATTTCAGCGAAGGTCGTGACGAGACCATCATCAAGCAGATCACCGATGCGATCGAATCCGTCGACGGCGTGACATTGCTCGATGTCGATCCGGGTCAGGCTACCAATCGTACGGTCGTGACCATGGTCGGCCCGCCGGAGCCGGTGCTGGAGGCCGCCGTCCGGGCCGCGCGCAAGGCCAAAGAGCTGATCGATATGTCGAAGCACAGCGGCGAGCACCCGCGCTTCGGTGCGATGGACGTCTGCCCGCTCGTGCCCGTGGCGAATATCACCATGGACGAGACGGTCCCCTGGGCGCACAAGCTCGGCCAGCGGCTCGGCGACGAGGTCGGCATCTCCGGCTATTTCTACGAATACGCCGCGAAGACTGAGGAACGCCAGAATCTCGCGACGTGTCGGGCCGGCGAGTACGAGGCGCTGCCGAAGCGTCTGAAAGACCCGCAGTGGAAGACGGATTTCGGGCCGGGCACGTTCGACGTACAGTACGGTGTCACTGCGGTCGGGGCCCGCGATTTCCTCGTAGCCTATAACGTCAACCTGAACACGACTTCGACCCGGCGGGCAAACGCGATCGCGTTCGACGTGCGCGAGAAGGGCCGCAAGAAGCGCGAGGGCAATCCGCTGACCGGCCCGATCGCCAAAGACGAGCGCGGCAAGGACATCTGGATCCCCGGCGCGCTCAAATGCGTGAAGGGCATCGGCTGGTTCATCGAAGAGTACGGCGTCGCGCAGATCTCGATGAATCTGACCAACATCAGCGTGACGCCGGTACACGTCGCGTACGAGGAGTGCAAGAAACGGGCGGAGTCGCGCGGCGTGCGCGTCACGGGCAGCGAGCTCGTCGGGCTCATCCCGCTGCAGGCGATGCTCGACGCGGGCAGGCACTACCTGAAGATGCAGAACCGCTCGCTGGGTGTGTCGGACGCCGAAATCATCAAGATCGCGGTCAAATCGATGGGGCTGGACGATCTGTATCCGTTCAAGCCGGAAGAGAAGATCATCGAGTACGCCATCGCGGCGCGCGGGTCAAAGGGCAAGCGGCTGGTCGACATGACGTTGACCGGTTTCGTCCACGAGACGGCGAGCGAGTCGAAGGCCCCCGGCGGCGGGTCGATCAGCTCGGCGATGGGTGCGATGGGGGCGGCGCTGGGCACGATGGTCGCGAATCTCTCGAGCCACAAGCGAGGCTGGGACGAGCGCTGGGAGGAGTTCAGCAACTGGGCCGAGAAGGGCAAGGCCTGCCACGACAAGCTGCTCAAGCTAATCGACGACGATACGGACGCGTTCAACAAGATCATGGCGGCCTTCGGTCTGCCGGCATCAACGGATGAGGAGAAGGCCGCCCAGAATGCGGCGATCCAGGCTGCAACCAAGGAAGCGATCGAGGTGCCATTCCAGGTGATGCAGACCTCTCTCGAATGCATGGACGTCTGCAAGGCGATGGCGGAAATCGGCAATCCGGCCAGCGTGTCGGACGCGGGCGTAGGGGCGCTCGCCGCACGCGGCGCGGTCATGGGTGCGTACCTGAACGTGAAGATCAACGCGGAAGGCGTCGAGGATCAGATGTGGTTGAAGGACGTGCTCGCACGCGGCCAGGAGATTCAGGAGCGGGCTATTGCGCTGGAGTCGGAGATCTTGCGACTGGTCGAAGAGAAGATCGCGTCGTAGATGGCGCTGATCGTCATCCCGACGACCGCAGGGAGGAGGGATCTGCCTGCGATCGAATGCAACCATCAAGTCGCGCGTAGATTCCTCGCTCCGCTCGGAATGACGGTTGGCTAGCTACTGCCTTCACAGTGGTATGAAGGTCAGCAGGCCGAGCAGTACTCCACTCGCCGGTTCGGGTACGACGTACGGATCGACGAGCTGGCCGCGGATCTCGCCGCCGGGTTTGAACGTCGTGTGGATGTTGATGTAGGTCTGACCCGCCAGGACGTCGTCGATGCGCGAGGCTGAGATCAGGCCGGCGCCGCTGAAGTTACCGGCGGTCACACCGACGTCGAGCGTCAGGCCGAAGACCACGCCGCCGGGCGTACCCGCGCCCGCGTAGCCGTGCAGGTGGGCACTGGTCGTTGTGCCGATCAGATCCTGGAACGATCCGTCGATCGTCATCTCGCGGGTGACATCGTCGAGCAGCGCGATCGCGGTGCCCGTGCCGGGCGTGGAGACCGGCGGCGTTTCCTGATTGCCGTCGATGGCCACGTCAAACCGCCATAAGCTCGCCTGAGTGACGCCAGCGGCGGCCAGCGTGACAATCAGGGTGTAGGGCAGAGATCGCATTCTCACTCTCCCGGACTCCAACACGCAATGCGCTCTAATTCGTTCGACTATGTAACAGGCCCGAGCCACTTCTGATGTTAGTCAGCGGCGTGTGGCTATGGAAGAAGATTTCCGAACGCATAGCGGGGCGTGACACCCGATATCCTGCTCTGTATGCTCAGTTCTATGACTGAGCAACGAAACCCCAAGCTGATGGACGGTCGCGGGCTCGCGAAGCGCGTTCTCGAAAGCGCCGCTAAGAAAGTGGAGACGATCCGCGGTTCGACCGGAGTCACGCCGGCGTTGGCCACCGTTCTGGTGGGCGATGATCCTGCGTCCGCGACTTACGTCCGAATGAAGCGCAAACGCTGCGAAGACACGGGCATGAAGTCGCTGCTCGTTGACCTGCCGCACGGAACGAGTACCGAGCAGCTCGTCGGTGAGATTCAAAAGCTCGGCGCTGATCCCACCGTACACGGCATACTCGTCCAGCACCCCGTGCCGCAGCCGATCGACAAACGCGCCGTGTTCGAGGCCATTCCGCCCGCCAAGGATGTCGACGGCGTGACTTCGGCCACGCTCGGGCGCGTCATTCTCGGCCTGCCGGCGTTCATTCCCTGTACGCCGGAGGGCATCATGCGGCTGCTGAGCGAGTACGGCGTTGCACTGGACGGCGCGCACGCGGTCGTGATCGGTCGCAGTCCAATTCTGGGCCGGCCGATGGCGTCGATGCTGATCAACGCGCATGCGACGGTCACGCTTTGCCACTCACGCACCCGCTCGCTGCCGACGATTGTGCGTAATGCCGACGTCGTGATCGCTGCGGTCGGTCGTCCGCGATTCGTGCAGGGCGGGTGGATCAAGGTCGGCGCGGTCGTTATCGACGCAGGCTACAACCCCGGCAACATCGGCGACGTGGATTTCGACGGCGCGCTCGAGCCGTGCTCGTTGATCACGCCAGTCCCCGGTGGCGTCGGACCGATGACCATCGCCACACTGATTGAACACACCGCGGATGCGGCGGCGCAGCAAATGGGCGTCGCGGGGCCAGAGGATCAAGAGACTAAGCGATCAGGGTGAGGGCGGCGCTTCGTCGGCTGGCTGCGTCGCGGGGGCAGTCGTGGGCGCGGGGGCTACCAGGCCCAGTTGCCACATCAGGAAGGTCCAGGTGTCGGCGTGCAGCGCGAGTTCGTCGCGTAGTGTGAACTGTTCTACGTCTGCCTTTGGCCGCGTGACGCGTAGTAATACCGGCCCGTCGGTTGCAGCGACGGCCTGCAGTCGAGCGGCGAACTTGCCCGCGTGGATCGCTCCTTCGGCATCGCCATTCAGTGCGCCGGTCAGAAGCAGCGCAGGATAGTCGACGTCGTCGGCCACGCGCTGCAGCGGCGAGTACGCCAATAGCGCCGCACATTGTTCTGCGTCCGCGGGAGCCCCGAACTCGCGCTGCAGGTACGCGCCGTCGGGACTGCGCGAGAAGCGGAGCAGGTCGAGCAGCGGCTCCGCACATACTGCGGCTCCGCAGATCGTCGGATCCTGCGTGATGGCGGCTCCTACGAGCAGCGCGCCGGCGTCTTGCCCGTACAGCGCGAGTTTCTCCCGCGTGGTATGGCCCTCGGCCACGAGCATTTGTGCGACCGCCAGCAGGTCTGTGACCGAATTCTGTTTATTCAGCAACCGGCCCTGCATTTGCCACGAACGGCCGAATTCTCCGCCACCTCGCACGTTTGCGACCGCCCAGATCCCGCCGCGATTGAGGAAGGGAATAATCTCCGGCCGAAACGCCGGCGTATTGCTGACGCCGAAGGCGCCGTACGCACTGAGCACGATCGGATAATCGCCGTTGGCGGGCAGATCGCGTTTGTGTGTCAGGAACACGGGCACACGCGTGCCGTCATCGGAGTTGCACCAGACCTGCCGTGTCGTGTACTCGCCCATGCTGCCGTTCAGTTCGGGCTGATCGAAAGGCTTCGTCGTGTGCGCCCGCAGGTCGTAGTGCAGGATGACCGGGGGGCTGGCGAACGACTCGAACCGGAAGTACACGGCCGGGTGCTCCGGTGACGCCTGCAGCTCAGAGACGGCTCCGAGCGCAGGCAACTCGATCTCCTTCAGCAACGCGCCTTCGAGATCGTGAATGAGTACCCGCGAGAGTGCGTTCTCGAGTACGTGTACGACCAGTTGTCCGTTCGCGAGCGCGAAGTCCGCGATGACGCCCTTCTGCTCGGGGATGATCTCCTGCCAGTGCTCGCTTGCCGTTTGCCCGGGCACGACGCGCACGATGCGATAGCGGTCGGCACCGACACTCGTCCTCAAATACAGGTGTTCGCCAAATGCGTTCGCCGTCGTGAGGGCGTCTTCCTCGACCACCACGGGCGTGAACAGCTCGGTCGTACCAGCGGGGCGCGCCAGCAGGTCGTTGCGCGAGTGGTCGTGTTCGATGCTGAGGAACTGCCAATTCCCATCCACACTGGTCCAGACCACTGGCCAGTCTGTTGGTGCGGCGTTCGCACCCCAGAGCAACTCGTCTTGTTGCCAATCGCGCCCGAACTCGTGCACATAGACGCGGCGATGATAGCGTTCGGCACCAGGAGACACCGTACCAGGCATAGGGAAGCGCGTGTACACGAATCCGTGTCCGTCCGAATTCCACGCGACCGTTGCCGACCGAGTGTGCGGGATGGTCAACGCGAGACTCGTTGCGCTGGCGACGTCGAGCAAATGCAGGAGTCCGCCGCCATTGGCACCGTTCGTGGCCCCAAACGCGATACGGTCACCCATCGGCGACACGACCCACCACGCAATAGCGCGCGGCGGCGCGTCACCGCGGCCGGGGCTGATCAATGTGCGCACCGGCGAATCGGGCTCCACGCCGCGCGTCATCAGGGTCGGTAGTGCGTCGAGGCCGCGCCGCTGCGTGTAGAAGAGGGTATCGCCGCGGACCACCGGTGTGCTGGTGACGGAGTTCTCGAAGAGCTGCTCGAAGCGCGCGTGCAGTTGCTCGCGCTCCTTTGCGAACTGGGCGAGCAACTGATCCGTCAGCTCGCGCTGCGCGTCGAGCCAGGCGTGTACGCCGGGATCATGGCGATTCTCGAGCCAGCGATAGGGATCACGGACGGACGTGCCGTGCAGCTCGTCAACGATCGTGCCGGCAGTCGTTCCTGGATATTGTGGTCGTTCGCCCCGCGCGCACGTACACCCCCAAATTACCCACAGCGCTATAAAACCGACGCGTACCGCGACGGCGTTGGGCATTCTTGTCTCCGTGGCTGACTCCGGCTCGACCGCGCCTTCAGTGCTCGCCGGCGCCAACGGGGCTTACACACTCGTCAAGAGGGTGCCAGTGACGGATATCCGTCAATGGTGAGGTAGCATAACTCAGCCGGGGGTTGGTGGCAATGGGGGCGGTGTTTGTCATTCCGAGGAGTGCAGCGGCGTGGAATCTACGTTCGTGCAGCAGCAATTTGCGGTTTGCGAGTAGATCCCTCGACTGCGCTCGGGATGACACGGATTCGCGACGGGACGATTGAACCAGCAAGCCTACGCCGCTACGCCTTCACGACCTTCCGCTTGCGGTTCGAAAACTCAGGCGCTTCTTTGATGCAGGTCCCGAGGATTTTCAGCGACTTGCCGAATGCTGCCCAGCCGGTGCGGTGCAGCTCGGCGGCTTCGGTGCCGACTTCGGGGAAGCCGTTCGCGTCCGGTGTCAGCTTCTCCCAGTTGCGGAACAAGCGGCCCCACTCGCTGTCGAGCACGTCCTGCATCAGGCGCTTGGCCTTAGTCGGATACCAGAAGCTGTCGTGGTAGATCACGCTCGCGATGTACGCCCATGGCGCCAGCACCGTCTTCAGCGACCACTCAATCGGCTTCTTCAGCGGGCCCCAGTAGATTTTGTGCTGCATGCTGCTGGCGAACGTCATCTTCTTGAACGGGCCGTCGAAGTGCCAGTTTTGCTCGGCGGCCGTGGTGTCGCCGACGATCTCGATCTCGCGCGGATCACCACAGCCGAGCCCGAGGTCGTGTGCGAGCTTGATGAACTTGATGCTCAGTGGGTCCATGCCCATCAGTTTGGCAGCGACGGCGTCGATTGCGACCTGATCCGCACTGGCCAGAATCACGTTCTTCACGTGTGGAACCATGCAGCGCGGCCCGGGGCCATCGCCAGCGAACGTACCGTCCATCACCGCGAAGACGCCGCGATGGATCTTCTTCTGGATCATCAGCAAGTCGACGAGCGTCTCGTGGATGACAGGATGCGTCCAGTGCCGATGCTCGTTCAGCAGTCCGCCAAAGGCGTTCTTCATCGCACCGGTGGTGGTCGTGAAGACGTGCGTCTTGACCGTTGGCAGGTGGATGATGTTCTCGCCGATGAACCGCCGGGGGATCATGAACCCGCGGGGATAGACCTCATTGAGGCAGGTGAAGTCGTTGGCCAGATCGCCGACGGCGTCGCGTACGTTGATCCACTCCTCGCCTTCGTAGAGGTGGACGTTGCGCAGGCCGTGGCTTTCAACGACGTTGAGCTGCTTGTTTTCGCGTTCGCCCAGGTGAGCGTCGATGACGACAGTGCGGTTGTGACAGCCGTGAATGAGGTCGGGATCGTACCCGTCCTGCTTCATGGCCCGGATGACGCCGTCGAGTTGCCACGGCACGGTCGAACTGCCCGGGAAGAAGAAGTGCCACGAGATGTTGATCTTCAGGGCGGTGTCGGCGTCCTTGGCGACCACGTCCTGGTACCCGGCGAGGTTCATCAGCTCGTGATAATCACGCAGCACGGTCTGCGGGGTGGTGGTCAGGATCGCGACTTTCGATTGTGGCATATTGTCGGGCTCCAAGGCAGTTACGATGCCGAACCGCAGAGGTTCGAGTGTCGTGTTATCTTATACGTAAGGACGGCGCTCGTAACGCTGCCGGCTGGACTGGATCGAGATTGGGGGTAGTGCGTTGTTCCGGAAGCTCGCGCTCGGCGTGCTGCTCGTGCTGTCACTGGCGGTAGCGGCGGGGATTCTCGTAAGCCAAGGGAGCCCGGCGAGGCAGTGGCTCGGCGGGCTGCCGGTTGCCTTTCCGCCTGCGTCATTCCTGGATCGCGTGGTATCCGATCGATACCGGTTGAGAGCCTACCTGGATGAGAGCATTTACTCATGGCAGTTCGGGACGTGAAACTGTGAGTTCTGCGGCATGTATGGAGGCAATCACTTAGAGGGTTGCTCCTATTCGCCAACGATGATCGCCGAGTGGGGGTGGGGGTGGGGGCGCGGTGACTTCCATCGTTACGGCCCAGGGTTCAGCATGGCCAGGCTCTCGTTCGGGAAACGAGAAGTGTGGTCCGTCGAATTCAATCTGTGGCTCGTCGCGGTGCCTGTCTGGCTATTGACGATCATCGCGTTCGCGCGTCGACCACTTCGGCATTGGCGCCGTCGTCGGTGCGTCCGCTGCGTCCAATGCGGCTACGACCTCACCGGCAACACGACCGGGTGGTGTCCGGAGTGCGGACGCGAGACCGAAGTCGCGGGGGATTCGCCGCCGGCATCAGAAACGCAAGGAGAGGCCTGATATGAAACGCTGGCTTTCGATGGCCGTGTTCGCATTGTTCGCGGCGGGTTGTAACGCCCCCCGGGAGTATCGCTTGAATGCCGCCGAGATGAAGCCGCTCGACGGTTTCCAATGGGACGGCACCATTCGCGTGGTGAAGATCCACCGCAGCGGGGCCCTGTTCGGCCACTGGGAGACCGACCGGATCGAATTCGGCTCCCGCGATGGCCAAGCCTTGCTCCTCGACACCAGCGGTGCCGGCGTGCGCGCATATCGCCAATTCGAAGTCGTTCGGGGTCAAGTCACGTCGTCGGCACCCGACGGAAGGGGTACCGCCCGTGCGGGACGCTGACAATCGCCGTTTGCAGCCTGGAACCACAGTTGATGGGGTCAAAAATTAGTACTAAAACCACGCGATTTATGATTGCGTCAGTCAACGCTTGTTGATAAATTGCACCTGAACGTTACAGTATGACTGGGCCGAGGCACTTGCCTCACGCGAATAGGGCACGGAATTGGACGCACTGGGGCTATACGCCTGGGTAGCGTCCCTTTTGCGAAAGGACACGGAAATGAAGCGGAACCACAGCATGCAGCGTGTGATCTTCTGGGCAGTGGCAGGGGCGCTGGCGACCGCGGCGACGGCGAACGCCGGCCTCAGCTCCATGTCGTTCGATCTGACCATGTCGGATGATTACGGTGCCGGCAACTATGGTCGCGTCGACATCGTCGCCGACAACGTCGCGGGCACCGTCAATTTCACTGTGACGGCGTACGACAATCTGCCGCAGTATGACGATCTGAGCAGATTCGGGTTCGACCGTTTCTACTTCAACTTCGACAGCTCGGCCGTCAGTAACGGGGCGTCGTCGTGGGATGTTGATAATCCGTATCGCTGGTATCACCACAGCAGCGGCTCGACGAGTGGCTACGGTAACTTCGACGCGTACGAGCGCACTTACTGGTCGTCCTACCGGAAGAGCACGCTGAACTTCACGATCGAGCTGGACGAGGCGAGCGAGGCGGTCGCGAGCAATTTCGCCGAGGCCAACGGTGACGGCTTTTTCTTTGCCGGTCGCATCGGCGGGTTCGAGGATGACAGCGAAGGTGGCGGCGGTAGCAAGCATTGGGTCGCGGCCACCGCGCCCGTCCCGGCTCCTGGCGCGACGATGCTGGGCCTGGTCGGTCTGGCGGTGCTGTCGCGGTTCCGTCGGTCGGATCTGTTCGGCTAAGACGAAGCGACAAGCAATGCGAGATTACAAGCGGCCCGCGCCAGTCCGGTGCGGGCCGTTTGCTATTAGGGGAGCCATTCACCGGTGGCACTGCTCTTGAGCTCTGGTGCTTCTCGCGTGAAGGCATTGCTCAAGAGCAGTGGCACAAATCACAGGACCCCACCCGTGCAACGCACACGGGTGGGGCCGTAACGCGCCCGCAGCCTCGGGCTTTCCGCGGACGCTAGCCGCGTCGCAGTTCCTGGTGACAGCACGGATCCACTAGCGGCGCACGATCCGCTTGGCCGGCTTCCAGAGCTTCCTCGGCGGCGGTGGGCGCAGCTTGCGCTCCACGACGTGTGGGGGGCGGGTAGGGGCGCGCAGCACGCGGGTGCTGCGGCTCTCGGTATGGGCCTGCACAGTACCGCCGCGGCCGGTGCGACCGCTGGCCATCGACATCACCGAGCCGTTGTGCCGCGTCGTGGTGTTGCCGCTCACGGCCACAGTCCGGTCACGGCTGCCGGAGGCGACGGCCCTGCCGACACTGGTCGACGTCTGACCGTCGCGACCAATGCTCATATTGAAGTTCGTCGCCAGCGCGGGACCACGTCGTGGCGCGATGGCAGAACTCAGTGACAGCGACAGACCATTTTCGTCGACACCGACGGCGACGCCGCGGGCGACGTTGATGCGCCCGGTGCGCGTGTTCGTACGCGCGAAACCGATATCGCCTTGGTAGTGAGCGGTGGCCATCGCTGTGTTGCTGCCGGCGCTGGCCGAGGTCTCGGCGTCGCTGGCGAGCGTGCTGGCCGGGAGCAAGAGTGCCAGCGATGACATCCACGTCCAGGTGTTGTGCGTGCGTTTCATGGCAAGTCTCCTGCGTTGATGCGTTCGTGACGTTGTTTCCGATTCGCCATATGGACGTGTGGCGCGGTGCATGAATTCAGTGGTCGACAGAGTCTGACATTTGGCGTGACGTCGTTTCGACGACCAACGCGCCCGTCATTCCGAGGAGCGCAGCGACGAGGAATCTACCTCCATACGCGCGTGATTCTTCGTTCGTAGGTAGATTCCTCGCTGCGCTCGGAATGACGTGGCCCGCTGGCACTGCGCAACAAAAGAACGTCGGCCGTCGCGGGGTTACCCGGACGCGACGACCGACGTTGCGGGAGTGGAAGGAACTTGCGACTTCCAGGGTAATGGGAGTTCGTAGCTCGTGTGGCCGATGAGCATGACTCGACGACGGGACTCGCCGAGCCGTGCTCCTGTTACGCGCACATCACGGGCGGAGCGTAATCTTCACGGCACGCGCACGGCTTTGGCCGAAGCGCACCGAACGGCTTTCTGCGTGGACTTTCGCCCGGCTCGTGCGGTGCCAACCACTGCGGCTGACACTGAGTCCGTCCGAGCGCGCGTCGGCGTGCCACTTGGCGCTACTGATCACGCGGCTCTGGCTGGTCGAGCGGCCGCCGAAGGTGATCGCCTGCGAATCACTGTGGCTCGAAGCACGGCCGCCGAAGATGCCGTGGCTCGAAGCGCGGCTGTCGCTCAGCGCGGTGCCGAAGTAACCCAGCGCGGTCGACGTCGAACGGCTGCGTGCGTGGCCGAACAGCGTCCCGCGTGCATCCGCACGGCTGTTGCTGATGGCGGCGCCGCCGACGGCAGCGGCGATGCTCTCGCTGTCCGCAACGGCCGTGCCGCCTAGGCGACCACGCGCGTCCGCGACCGAGTTGCTGATCGCGAGACCATGGTCCGCAGTGGCCACCGCGCGACTGTCGGCGCGTCCGCGGCGATTGGCGTAGGCGTCGCTGTTGGCGATTGCACGTCCGCCATTCGTGGCGCCGGCAATAGCAACCGAGTTGCTGTTGCCGGTGGCCGTTGCGGTGGCCGAGGCGCTGCCGCCGTTGGACGAAATCGAGACAGCAGTCGCCTCCTGGGCCATCGCGGAGGCGGACATCAGGAAGAGGAGTCCGGTCGAGGTTGCGAGGAGGCGTTTCATGGCATTCTCCTTGGTTGCGTGGGGCACACCCGTGTGTGACCGTCGTTTTTTGGCCGGCGACTCGCTCTGAGCCGCCGTTCGGGGGATTGGACGCTGGGGGGACGGCGAATATTCACGTGCCGCCGGGCGGAAAATCCGGCGCAGAACGGGTATTTTGGTGGCCGGAGATTTTCTCAGGATTTTGTTGAATAGCGTGAATCGGTCAGCCGTCGACAAATCGGAAGTGCGCCTACTGCAGCGGGCCAGGGACGGCGACCGCGACGCGCGGCGTGAGTTGTTCGAGCAGCACCGTGAGATCGCCTATCGCGTGGCGCTGCGGGTTACGAATCGGCCGGAGGATGCGTTGGACGTCGTGCAGGATGCGTTTATCCGGGCGTTTGATCGCCTGGGCACGTTCAACCGGGAATCCGGTTTTCGGACTTGGTTCCTGCGCATCGTGACGAACCGGGCACTCGACCTCATTCGCGCCAGGAAGGTGCGGCTCGCAGTGCCCCTGGATAGCAGCGATGACGATCCGGCACCGGCAGTTTCGTCTGGACCGGCGCCGCCGGATGCCGGGATGCAGAGTTCGGAGTTGGGCGACCGGCTCCGGACGGCGATCGACGCGTTGCCACCGGCCCAGCGAGCCGTGTTTTCGCTGTATGCGACCGGAGAATTGACGTACGCGGAGATCGCCGAAGCGCTCGATATTCCGGTCGGCACCGTGATGAGCCGGCTGTACCATGCCCGGCGGCGGCTGCACGAGCTGCTGCCGGACCTCGCGCCGCCGGACGGTTGAGAGAATAGTGGGCGTCTACCTGCCGTCCATATGTCGTTGAAGCGGCCGCAATGCACGATAATCTGGAGGATCCAGAGGATCGAAATGTCAAAGACGTCGGATGACATCCTGGCGAAGTTTGCACGCGACGGGCTCGATGGGCTGACGCCGGATGAGGTCAATCTGCTCGAAGGGCTGCTCAACAGTCGGCCGGATGTCGCGCAAGAACTGGAGCCGACCGTTGCCCGACCCGACGAACGTCTGGCGGCTGCTTTGCAGGCGGATGAGCAGCTTCCGTCAGATGCGGCGTGGCAGAATGTCTGGGACAAGGTTGAGACCGGGGCGGCGCCTGTGGCGACGCCCGGCAGCCGAACATTGCGCCTGTGGCGCGTGCTTGCCCCGGTCACGGCCGCGGCGGCGTGTCTCGTCATGGTGTTGATGTGGCAGTTCGGCGGTCAGGACACGGGCGCAGACGAGTTCTGGCCGCTGAGTCCCGGCGGGACCTTCGAAATTCACGAGATTGAGACGTATGGTGATGCGACGTTTCTGATCGCGGCCGGCGGAGAGGAGAGCGTCGACGTGATCTGGGTGCTTGAACAGGAGAGCTAAGTCGGGCAGGATGTCCCGGTGTGATGAGGTAGACATGGCGTTCGTTCGTGCGTTGTTGCTGACTGCCGTTGGCTTGCTCGTTTGCGGGCAGGTTGCGGCGCCAGCGCGCGCCGACGACAAGCGCAGCACCGTTCAGTTCCAGGTGCTCGGAATCCGGGCGACGAAGAAGAACAGCGAAGTCTCACCCGAGCTGAAGCGACTCGCCGAACTGCTCAAAAAACGCTACAAGTACACCGGCTTCAAGCTCGTCAAACGGGTATCGGAATCAGTCCGGCTGAACAAGACCCTAACCGTTGCGATGATCGACAGCTGCACAGTGAAAATCACGCCGCAGTCGCGTAAGGACAAACAAGTTCGCATGATCGTCGAGATCCAGAAAGGCAGTAAGAAGGTGCTGCGGATTACCGCCACCGGCGAATCCGGACGAACGCAGTTCTATGCGGCCGATCTCGATAACGGGGATGCGCTGATCATTGCGATCACGCCGCGCTGATTAACGGGCGGCGGGCGAAATCCGCCCTACGATTCCGATTCGGGTTTCGTTTCTTCGGGGGATTCGAACGAGTACAGCGGGCCGGGGTGGTTACGAAGTTCGAGCGTAAGATGGCCGATGGGGCCTTGCGCGTTGGGCACGTCGTCGTGATACACGACGCGCTGCACGAGTTGGCCGATGGACGTCAGTCGTTGCAGCAGACGGACGGGATCGAGGAACGGCAGGGGGATGCGGCGGACGCGCACCATGCGATCGCGTTCGACGATAACGTCGAGCCACCGGGCGTTGGGGCGCTGCGTGATGCCACGCGTCATCTCCTGCACCGGTTGTTCCGACGCGAAGCGCCTGCGGTTGCAGCCGAGCAGCACGTCGCCGGGTTTGAGCACGCCGTCGGCGGGCATTCCGGATGTGACCGAGTTGACGCGTAGCTGCTTCTTCTCCGCGTCCTGCGTGACTTGTACACCGATACGGACATAGGCGCCACCCGGCTGAAAGTTACGCCACCAGTTCTCGCGGAGTATGTACGGGAAGTTCTGCTGGAAGTAGGTGAGCCACAGCTTGCCCAGGTCGGCGATCGGGCCGGGCTGCGCGACAAAGATCGTCTCACGCCATTCGCCCGGTGGCCGATTCGTGAGCGTCAGAACGCGCGTAAGCTGGCGGGCGCGGTGGTGGCGGGCCTCGAGGATCTGCCGGAGCCAGTCCACGTGCGTAGTCACGATCAGTGTGCCGTCGTCGTCCACCGCCCAGCTCAGGTGCAGTTCGCCGAGCAGCGGCTTGGTCGGAGTATTATCCATCAGGCTGGTGAGGTCGTAGTATTGTGCGGGGCGACCGTCGATCACGCGCATTTCGGCATCAATTCCGGCCGGCACCTGGCCGACTTGCAGCGACATCAGCTTGTAGAGTGCGATGCTCGATTCGAGCAGCGTGCCCCATTCCTGCGCGACACGGTCTGCGTTGCGCGTGCCGATCAGCAGGGCCGCGGCGGGGATCGGCGGCACGCCTTCCGCTTGGTGCTCGGGATTGACGACGCCGACCGCGAAGCAAGTTGACGTGCGAAAGGCACGCAGCAGGTGATCGGTTGTACCGGCGCGCTGGTGCAGTTTGTACGCGACGCGCAGGATGTGGCGCTCCGGCAATTCGTGAATGAGCTGCGTCAAGCTGGCATAGTCGACGTGTCCACCCCACGCCAGCAACGTGCGCTCCGGCAGACGGGCGACGAGGTCTCCCAGGGCGGGATCGCGCGCGATTGGCGTTCCCGGTGCGTCCCCGACTGCGGTGAAGTGCAGCAGGTGGCGATCGCGGTGCAATGCGAGCAACACGTTGGACGAGCCACGCAGAAAACGTGGCAGCTCTGGGCGCGAGTCGATGCGCACCGGTTGAGTGGTCGAAAGTGCCGGTTGTGTGGCGGCAGGCAGCATCGCGCCCAGCCGTGCAAAGACGACGCCGTCCGGATGCTGCGGTACACGCGACAGCAGCCGTTGGTACGTCTCATCTTTGGCCAGCGTCTGTGGTGTCTCTTCATCGAGCACCCGCAGGACTTCCGCAAACGTGCTGCTGCCAACGACGTCGCCGAAAACGAGCAGGTCGTCCTGTACGCCGACGCCGACGTGATTGGGCAAGCGGTAGACGGACGCCCGTGTGGGGGCCGGCAAGGGACGGGCCGACCAGTTGTCCACGAGCGTGCGCGGCGCCTGAGTTGGCTCGCACAGAACGACGGCGTCCTGGGCCGGGCGCGCGCCGGAGCCGACGTACGCCACGCGCTCCGCGAACAGCGCCCGAATCGCGTCAATCGGATCCATACCGATGGTCTGGCGGATGCGCTGGCGCCACGTGGCGGTTTCCGCAGCGGCGGCAGGCTGACCGACCAACGCTGACAATGTCGCCCACGTTTCCGATTCTGTAAGTGGGATCAGCAGATCGTCGCCGTCGTGCAGTTCGACAAACAGGCCAACGTCGGCCGGTACCTGCTGGGCGAAGGACGTGTCTGGCGACGTGGTTTCTTCCGTGTCTGCCAGCGACGGCAGCGCAAGCAGCAATACGCAAACGAACGGTGCGCATCGACTGGTTGACGAGTGTTCTGTCACGGATTTCCCGGCCAAGCGGCTCGCGAATTAGAGCGAATGCAGGTCGTCGTCAGTCCTGTCGGACGACTCAGCATCGTCGGAAGTCGGGCTGTTCAGGAAAAGTTGGAGCGGGCCGGCGTCAACTACCTTCTCCGAGGCACGCACATATTCGTCCGGCAGCTTGAAATCGAGACCGGTGGCCAGTTGGCGGACGTGCTGCGGAAGCTGCATCCCGTCGGACCACATCGCCCAGACCCGATCCTGAATTCGCTCGGTGATCAGACCGCGCAGACCCTGGAACGCGGGATCGTCCATCAGATCCGCGCGCGCTGCTAGCGGATCGTTCGAGACGGGGATGACAGGAGGCGGCGTGGTGTCGGTCGAATCCGGCCGGAAAGAGACGAACAGGAGAATGGCCGCAGCCTGGGCCAGTGCGACGGTTGCCAGCGTGACGCGCCAGCGCGGGAAGCGCCGCGTTTGGGTCGCAGCCGGTGCCACGGACTGCATCACGCGGTCGGTGAAGTCATCGCTCAGCGTCGGCGGTTCGGCGTCCGCCGAGAGCACGTTGCCGACGGCTTCGAGCATGGCGAGGGTCTGCTGGCAGCGGCGACAGCGGAGGCGGTGCGCATCAAACTCCAGCCGCAGCGCACCGGTCAGTTGACCGTCGAGATAGGCGTCGAAGAGTTGTTCACATTCAGTACAGGTCATGACGATCTCACGCGGAATGCGGAGCGATGAACCGGAACACGTTCCAGTCGTCGACAATTTCCGCACTCAAAACGTCTCGCAGCTTGGCGCGGGCGCGGTGCAAGTGGCTCTTGACCGTGACGGTCGGCATCTCGAGCACACGCCCGATCTCTTCGCAGCTCTTGCCCTCGCGGTAGAACAACAACACCGCGGCTTTCTGGGGATGGCTCAGGTCGTCCACCGCGTCCCAGATGACAGACCGCAGGCGTCGAGCCTCCTCCGAGTTAGCGAGCGCCTCCATCGCGTCGGCTTCATCGTCGCCGAAGTACGACAGGTCGACCTCGCCGGAAAGGGGCTTCCGCTTGCGGACGTGGTTGAGGCACATCCGGTAAGCGATCGTGAAGAGCCAGGTGCTGAAGGCGTATTTTTCGGAGTACGTCGCCAGCGCCTCGTAGGCCTTCACGAACGCCGACTGACAGATGTCTTCCGCTTCGTGGTGGTTCCGGATCACTCGCCAGACGAAGGCGAAGAGCCGGCCCTTATAGGCCTCCACGATCTCCCGGAAGGCATCCGCGTGCCCGCGTTTCGCCCGCGCGATCAGCACTTGCTCTTCGCTGCGCGGCATGGCTTTTTCCGCGGCGTCTGCGTTCCGCTGTTCCACTTTCCGTCACCTTGTACCGATGGCTCACACCCCAGTTGCAACCGGGGCGCTCCTAACTACAATTTATCTTCGACATGGCGAAAGGTCCATCTGCACCCCCCCGGATCACGAACAAGAAGGTCCGATACGAATTCGAGCTGCTCGACGAGCTCGAAGCGGGCATCGCGCTGGTCGGCAGTGAGGTGAAGAGCCTCCGCGCCGGCAAGGCGTCGCTGGCGGAGGCTTACGCTGTGATCCGTGAGGGGGAGGTCTATCTGCGAGGATGCAACATATCTCCTTATCTACAGGCGAGTTACAATCAGCACGTTCCGACGCGCGAGCGACGGCTGTTGCTGCACAAACGCGAAATCCGCAAGTGGCAGAAACGGGTCACGGAGCGTGGGCTGACCATCGTGCCGATTGAGATCTACTTCAGCGAACGGGGCATCGCGAAGATCAAGATCGCCCTAGCACGCGGAAAATCGCACGCCGATAAGCGCCAAGATATCAAGAAACGCGACGATCGACGGGAGATGGACCGGGCACTACGCCGTCGAAGGTGAGGGTCAGGGTTTGGCCGGGGGAAGGGTGCCAGGTCATTTCGACGACCACCGGGAGGAGGAATCTACTTGCGGACGCGCACATCCGTATTCGCGGGTAGATTCCTCGCTGCGCTCGGAATGACGATGCGAGCTACGTTCCCGGAAATTCGATCTGCATCACGCGGAAGTCGGCAGTGTCGGCGTCGCCGTCGCGGTTCGTGTCGGCGCGGGCGAAATCGAGCGGGTCGCAACCGCCGGGGGCAGCGTTGTCCGGACCGCTCATGCAGCCGGTGTACGTTTCCAGATCCTGAATGTTATTGGCGGCGTCGCCGTTGATGTCTGCCACCGGGGGCCGCAGCGTGTCGACGTGCGAAAGCGTCACGCGCAGCGTAATCTCCGTCGCCATGGTGGCGTGGAGGGTCACCATGTTGCGCCCGACGTGAATGTGCCCGCCGACGTAGCAGCGGATCGGATCGTTCGGATCGATGTGCTCGTCGCGCCACCAGTTGCCGTGATAGCCGATGCAGTTGGAGAGAAAAGCGCTCTCGTCAATGGGCGAGATGAACGGGTCGACCTGCGACGTCGAGAACACGGCGTCGACCGCGTCCACAATGTCCTGCATGGGCAACGATGACCAGCGCTCGAACTGGTGCGGCTCGTAGTAAATCGGCATCTCGCTCGTCGGCTTGTAGGGCGACAGGTAGTCCGAAGTCCAGTAGGTCGTGAAATACGTGCGGTTGCCGCCTTCCATCTCCCAGCCGACGGACGTGCCGGCCCGGCTGTGCGTCGTGATGCCGATGGGGCGAGCGAGATCCATCAGCGGGAACCAGTCGGCAGACGTGTCCTGATAATCGACCTCGAAATCGCCGTCACCCTTGGGATTGGCGGTCGTTCCACCGGGAAACTCGGGGAAAAACGCGTAGACGTTATAGCCGCGGTCCTCCCAGTTTTCGCCAACCCACTGGCCGGGATTCTGGGCGGGGTTGGTGCTCCACGGTCGGAGCATTTCGTTGGTAGGGGGCCAATAGCCGGTGATGACGAAGTTCGGAAAGCCGTTGTCGATCAGCTCAAGCGTGTCCGCCGGGCCACGCGTATCTCGGAAGCCCTCGTAGTCTGCCGGATAGCGGGGGACGTCGCCGCCGAATCCGTCGGCGGTCTCCTGGGCATGGGCGAGTTGTGTGGCGGTGAACGCCACGACCACGCCGAGCATCAGCCGGCTGGCCGTACGGAGCGTCTTGTTGGATTGCATGTGGGGTACCTCGGGTAAGCAGATTGCTAAGACCCTGCCAGTTTAGCGTCTGTGCGCGTGGACAAGTAACGCAAAGCGTATCGGCACCTGCACGCTCGACGCATCTGCCACCGGCATTTCGACTCGGTATGGGCCTGTTCATGACCGAACACCGTTCTCGCCCAGTGCGGGACGGTCCCACAAATGGACAGCAGTAGTCGCTAGCCTGTTAGATGTGGGGGGTATTGTAAAGATGGCGGACTTGACAATGCGGATTTGTAAAGTATATTGCACCCAATTGCATGGAGCCTGTGATCCACGTGATAGGACCTGGAAACTCCGAGTTGCCCCGACGCCTGCGTTCAGCACGATTAGCAGTGCATTTGTCGATGCGTGAAGTGGCTCACCGCCTCCGTGGTCAGGCAGCGATCTCGCACGCGACCTTGGCTAGCTACGAGCGGGGTCAGACGCAGCCCAAGTTTGACACGCTCGTGGCTTTGGCGGCGACGTACGGGCGTCCAGTGAGCTGGTTTATCGCGTCTGGTCCGGAATTGACCGGTGTTTGTTACCGCAACTTGGTATCGCGGTACCGAGTGCGAGACCGCGAGAGTTTTGAAGCCGAAGTCGCGAAGTGGGCGTACGCCTACTTGCGCCTTGAGGACCGTTTGGGTGCGCGAAGGCGCGCGCGAGTCCGGGAGGTGCCGGATGCAACGGCTGATCCACGGCGCTTGGCAGAGTGGGTACGTAAAGAGCGCGAGATCGGAAGCGAGCAACCAATCCCAAGCGTGCTCGAGTTGCTTGACCGTTTTGGCGTATATGCACTAGAAATCAAAGCGCCTTTCGCCGTCGATGGGTTAGCAGCTCGCTTTGGGGACGAACATCTGGTCATTCTTAACCCGAGTGTTAGCAATGACCGCGCTCGGATGAATGCAGGTCATGAGCTGGCACACGTGCTGTACGGCGATTGCATCGACGACTCCGAAGCTCGCGCGCACCGCGCAGTAGAGGCGCGCGCGATGGAATTTGCATCGCACTTACTCATGCCGTCACGTGTGCTTAGATCAGCCTTCGCCGGAAGGTCGATGGTGAGGCTTGTGAAGTTCAAAGAGCGCTTTGGCATATCGCTAGCTGCGATGGTGCTTCGCGCAGAGCGCGAGGATGTGATTCCCAACTCACTTGCTAAGAAGTTGTGGGTAGAGTTCTCAAAACGCGGCTGGCGCCGACACGAACCCGGGGCTGTCCGGCCGGATCGCGCGACACGATTCGAACAATTGCTAGATGGGGCAGTTGTACGGGGTGATATCACCTGGAAAGACGCCGCCGAGGTCACGGGCGTTCGAATCAGTGAACTCAAAAATCGCGTGCAGGAAGCACTGGGATTTGGGAACGAGTACCCGGATGATCCAGCAGGGCCGGACATGTTTCGGTTAGTTAAGTAGCACATTCATGAGCTGCCAGCTCGTCGCCGACGTTCGGTAACAGCTGAGCGGCAGTTTAGAGAGAATTCAATGCCAGTTCGCAAGACAGTTCGGCTCTCGCCTGCCGACGATGAGACCCTTAGGCGACTGTACCGTAGTTACCGAATTCCGATCGACCAGTATCGCGGACGCCCCGTCGAACGCGCTCGCCTAACGGACGCGTTTAACGCTGCAACGGGGCAGCAGCTAGGTGCAGAAACTCTACTTCACTACATGATCCGGCGCAGGAAGGATGGCAAATGGGAGACCTTTGATGGCGACCATCGTCGCGCAAAGCCCGTGCCAGCAGACCTCTTCAGTGATGAAGAATGGCGAATAGTGGATCGTCTATACGTCGATTTTGGCGTCGGTGCCGACACGTTCATCTACAAAAGTAAGGTTGCCACCAAGTTCGCGGTTAAGGTCTCGGCAGCACTCGGCCGAGCTGTTCGGCCGGATGTATTGGCCGCCGCGCTCGTAGATCGTCGTAAAGCCGACGCGCTTCCGCGACTAGGACCGGATGCTGGATTCGAGGATATCGATGAAGTAGCGTCAGCGTAGATACGGGAAGTGGTTAAATGACTACTACGTTTCGCGTTGAGCGTCGAGGCACTCCGCCGAATGGCGCTCGTATGCCGTAGGACGCTCGGAATAGCGATGCGCACTCACGAGACACGTCTGGCACTTGGATTGGTGTGTTTGGGGTGAGGTAGCACTTCAGCAATGCACTGAGGGACCAGCACGATTCTGATGGCAACCTAGGGGTTGTTTGGCCTAGTTCGTCGGCGGAATCGTCACTTCCAGGCAACGTGTCGCGTCTGCCGTTCGCACGGTTGCTCCGGCACACGCCGCGGGGATCAGCACGACGTTGCCCGCCCTGAAGCGGCAGCGGTGGTCGCCCAGCACGAGCTCGCCGCCGCCCGCGAGCACGATCCAGATCCGCATCGCACCGTCGACCAGAGGACGCTCATCCCTCGACGGAAACTCCATCAGATCTTCGACGAACCGCTCACAGGCCGTCATGCGCGTCGCCGGGCCGACCAAGCTGCTCACCGTATGCGGCGGTTGGACGATCATGTCTTCGGTGACGTCATAGCGGATATTGGCAAGCGACTGTTCGATGTGCAGCTCGCGCGGCTTTCCGTCAAGCCCGACGCGGCCCCAATCGTACGTGCGGTAGGTGATGTCACTCGGCGTTTGCACCTCGGCGACAACCAGGCCCGCGCCCAGTGCGTGCAGCGTACCGCTCGGCAGGTAGTAGCACTGCCCGGGCTTGCCGTTCCAGGTCCGCAGCACGTCAACCATCTCCGGGGTGTTTGCGACGCGGGCAACGTCGGCGGCGGTCACGCCGTCCTTGAGACCGACGTAGAGTTGCGCGCCGGGGTCGGCGTCGAGAATGAACCAGGCTTCATGCTTAATGCCCGGCTGGCGACCGGCCGGATCGTCCGCCGCGGGTTTGGGGTGTACCTGAACGCTGAGGTGTTCGCGCGCGTCGAGGAACTTGATCAGCAGGGGGAAGCCGCCATCGACCGTGGACACGCCGCCGAGCAGATCGTCTCTCCATTCGCTCATGAGCTGCGATATGGGTGTTCCGGCGAGCGGTCCGTCGCGCACGACTGATTCGTTGCCTGGCAGACCCGAGAGTTCCCACGTTTCGCCGATCTTCTCGTCCGCGGGCAAGGTCTTGTCGAACAGGTCGGCGAGGCGTCGTCCACCCCAGGGTTTGGCCTTGCAGATCGGAGTGAAGACGACTGGTTGCGGCGGATGCGTCATCTATCCTGCTCCCAGAACTGGTTCGTCGTGTTCTTCGGAAGGAAACGAGAGAAACGGCCGCAGTCGCTCGGCCGTGATCGGCCCGATGCGCGGCACGTTCTGGAGATCGGCGAGCGCCCGAAACGCCGGGGTTGTTGCGACGGACTCGCGGTAGTCGATGATGTTCTGCGCGAGTTTGGGCCCGACGCGCGGCAGCAGTTGCAGTTCGCTGGCGCTCGCAATATTGGGATTGAGGCGGAGTTTGGCGGACTCCGCGTCGATTGCCGGAGCTACGGTTCCTCGATTGCCGCCCGCGACCAGCACCGCTTGTGTCAGCACTAGCAACGCTGCAATGGTGAGCATTGCTCGCGCGGCGAGTTGTTGTGGTGGGGACTTGCCGGCGGTGTGTCCGTCGGACGCCATCACGCGTCGGGGGTCAGGAAGCGTTGTCGAAGATCAGCCAGTCGTTTCAGCACCGGCTTGGGCTGATGGTCCTGATCGAGTAACCCGCTGTCGGGGATCACGTCGTCGCCGCCGTCGATGAGCGGTTGGAGGCAGACGGTCTCGACGTACGGTTTCGACAGTGCAATCTCGCAGATCTGGGCCAGCCACTCGGCCTGCTTTTCCTCAGACCAGGCGGACCGCCAGAGGCCGCCCATCGCGAGTGGGTCGCTCGTGCCATCGTGCGGCTGTGATGGTGCGCCCAACGCCGTCACGTGTAGCGGCTTGCCCAGATTCGCGAGCTTGTCGATCATCGAGCTGACCTGGAGCGGGTCGCGAAGCTGGAACCCCTCCGCATCCATCCCGAACAGCAGTTGCAGACCGAAGCCGTCGAAGTTGATCCCGCTCTGCACCGCCATGTCGGCGTACAGCAGTGGCGGGATAGTCTGCTGGTTGCGGGCGTAGTACTCACCCCACGGCTGCGAGAGATCGACGATCACCTGGCTGCGCGGCGCGACCTGCTTCGTCACGGTCGCCGCCATGCGCGTCAATTCCATGATCTGCTCGAAGCTGAAGCCGAACACGCTGTCGGCGTGGATGCCGCTGACGACGATCCACGACGAGATCGACTTGGCGAACTTTTTCACGGTGCGCTGCACGTGCTCGCGCGCGGCTTCGTAGATCGACTCGAAGTCGTTCTCCCAGATATACATCCAGTCCGGGACGGAGCGAATACCAAAGGTCAGCAGGGGGCCGCCGCGGAGCGAGAGCTTGCAGCCGGCGCAGGCTTTCAGCGTGGCTTCAATCGGCTCGTACTGGCAGTCTTGCTCGGTCGGTTGGATACTCCGCCAGACCAGCGGAATGCGGGCGAAGTCAAACGTGCCACTGAGCGACTTGAGGATCTTGGTCGACTCCAGCCCGTCGGGCACCGTGAAGCCGACGAACGGGCTCGCGAACCCGCCACTCTGCTGGCGTCGGGCGATGAAGATGTTCGCGTGAAACTCGCTCATCTGCTCGGCGGCGTTGAGACCGATCGCGAGGGCCTGGTCGGCCAGTTTTGCGGCCTTCTCCGGCTGGTCGGTTGCCTGGAGTGATTCGACGAATGCCGACCGGGCGGCGTCGATCTGTTTGCCGATCTCGTCCATGCCGGAGTAATCGAACAGGCCCCATTCCTCGCGCTTGATGCTGATGCGCATCAGCAGATGTCGGGCGAGCTCGACGTGCAGGTGATAGGGTTTCTCGCGAGCGGGCAGACGCGTGGTCTGGAGGTGGACGGTGCCAATGTCGGGGACGGTCCACATGAGCGAGATGCCGACCGGGTCCTGTGTCCGCGGCTGGCAGCAAACGGCGCCGTCGCGCCATTCGATCTCGCCGCGGACGGGCACCCCGTCGTTGCCGAGCAGATGCGCGCCGTGCAGGCACGGCGGCCCTGTCCGGCCGTCGGTCGGATAATACACGAAGCTCTGCACTCAACACTCCTCCGCGGACGACGATCGGCGAGCCCGACACGCCGCCAAACACGGATCTCCAAACCGAGATATTAAGGGAGGATCGCACCGGCGGGAAGTGGGGGCACTGCAGTTACGTTCTCACGACACGCGTTTGCCCCGCGGATCGCAGGTAAGATACAGCGGACCAGCGGACCGCGCCGCCGCTGGCACGCGGCGCATTGAACTCGATTGGGAGTTTCGCGGTAGATGAATTCGTGGCACCCTGCTTTCGACCGTATCGAGGCGCTTCTGGACGATGGTAACGTGCAGGTGGCCGTGGCACGCGTAGCCTGCAGTAACGCCGTGAGGAGCATGGATGAGGCGCAAGCCGCGCGAGACGTTCCGGATTGGGGGGCGCTGATGGTCTCGAGTGACGATCGCGAGTTGCGGAAGATCATGGCGCCGATCCCGCCGGTCTCCTGGCCTAGGGATAACGCCGGGCCGCATTCCGAGTACCCGACGACATACTGGGGCAGACCGATACCGCCGCCGGCGCTTCGGCGGCAGGTACGGTGGATCAAGTTCTCGGGGGCTGGCATTGCTTTGATCATGGCGGCGGGCGTCTTGCTCATCTGGCCGTGGGGGCTGGGGCTAGTGGAACTGATCGCCATCGGATTCATTATTTGCGTACATCTGGCCGTCAGAATTCACGTGCGGCGTTTTGCCCGCGCGACGGTCGCCGCTGACTTCGCACGCTGCCTGATCTGCGGCTATCGACTGACCAGCCTGCCGGAGCAGAGCCGCTGTCCGGAATGCGGAACGGGGTATCGGCTGGAAAAAGTGCAGGGTGCGTGGAAGTACTACGTCGAGCGCGCGCTGAAAAACGTGCCACCGCGGGAAGGCGGTGAGTCGTGATCGCCGATGGCAGCACAGCCGACGAGATCACGAGGATCCGGCCGACGCGCGCACGCGATAGGAATCGTGGACGCGACTGAGACCTGTAGCTATGCTAGCGAGTGTGACAAGCATGATCTGCGGCTCACGTATTCGGAACCGAGTCGTCAGCCTGACTGCCACGCGGGTGTAGCTCAATTGGCAGAGCATCAGCCTTCCAAGCTGAATGTTGCCGGTTCGACCCCGGTCACCCGCTTTCCTGCCTACGCCCGACGTCGGGTGCTTAAGTTCGTCGCAGGGACAACTTACAGCAGTCGGCACCCATTTCGCGTTGCAATTCACGGGGCCGAGTCGTAACATCGATACGTAGCGGTACTCGCTCTGTTTATAGCCGGTCGTTGCTTATCGGGTTGAGCACCGCGGCGGAGAGCGCTTGGGAAGGATGGACCCCAATTCCGCGATTGCTCTGTACCTGGAAAGACGCCGCCGAGAACGAATGCTGGCGGCTGCTCCGGGACGCGTGACGCGCCACTCGTCGCGCAATTCACGTGAAGCGGTGACGATTGCCGACTGACTGGGATAGCGGTCCCATGGCGATCACATCGAGTACTTGACGCTCAATCGGTCGTTCGAAACGGATGGGTATGACTATGTTGACGCGCGCTTACACAATCACGGCTCTGTTGACTCTCACGATCGCCTATGCGGGCGCTGTTGTCGGCTCGGCACAGCAGTCGGCATATGTTCCGGTATCACCGGACGGCGTCTGGCACAATGTACACCGTGACTCACTCGACACACTGGCGGGCGAGCCGTGGGTTCGACCCAACGCGTGTCAGGCGTCCTGGCTCGATGCCGACACGCTCACGGCCACCCTTGCCGGCGCTCCGCCGGAGACGTTGGTCGGGACCTCGGGCTCTCTGGCTGAGATTGCACTTCCGATGCCGGATGGGACGTTTGCCCGTTTCGCGTTCGTGGAATCCCCGATCATGGAACCGGAGCTGGCTGCCAAGTTCCCAGAGATCCGGACGTACTTGGGTCAGGGAATCGACGATCCGACTGCGCGCGTGCGATTCGACTGGACGCCGGCGGGATTCCACGCGCAGATTCTCGCGCCGTCGGGTGCGGTGTACATCGATCCGTACAACCGCGACGACAACACGCTGCACGTGAGCTATCACAAGCGCGATTATCAGGCCATTACACGAGATTTCTGCTGTGACCTGCTGCCGGGACCTGGCGCACGCTCGAGTTCGGCCGGCAGCGGACCCACCGCTCGAACGGGTGAGACACTTCGTACCTATCGACTGGCATGCGCCGCGACCGGCGAATACACGCAGTTTCACGGCGGGACGGTTGCGGCGGGCATGGCCGCGATCGTGACCACGGTTAATCGCGTGACGGGAATCTACGAAACCGAACTCGCCATCCGTATGGTCCTCGTGGCCAACAACGACCAGCTCGTATACACGAACGGTGGCACCGACCCGTACAACAACTCCAACGGGGGCGCGATGCTGAGCCAGAACCAGTCCACCGTCGACAGCGTGATCGGCAATGCGAACTACGACATTGGCCACGTCTTCAGCACCGGTGGCGGCGGCGTCGCATACCTCGGCGTCGTCTGCGTGACCGGCTGGAAGGCGGGCGGCGTCACCGGGCGCGGCGCCCCCATCGGCGACCCGTTCGACGTGGACTACGTCGCGCATGAGATGGGGCATCAGTTCGGCGGTAACCACACGTTCAATGGTAGCAACGGAAGTTGCAGCGGCGGTAACCGCAACGGCCCAACCGCCTACGAGCCTGGGAGTGGATCAACCATCATGGCATACGCCGGCATTTGTGGTGCCGACGACCTTCAGAATCACAGCGATCCATACTTCCACTCCGAGAGCATTCGTGAAATTCGAAACTACGTGACCAACGACGATGGTGACAACTGTCCCGTGACCACAGGCACGGGGAACACGGACCCGACCGTCAGCGCCGGCGCCAACTACACGATTCCGGCGAGCACTCCCTTCACGCTCACCGCGGTCGGCAGCGATCCGGACGGCGATACGCCGACGTACTGCTGGGAAGAGCGCGACCTGGGGCCGCAGGCGCCCTTGTCGGCGTCAGACAATGGATCGAGCCCGCTCTTCCGCTCCTGGTCGCCCACGACGGACCCATCCAGGACGTTTCCCCGGCTTGCGGAACTGCTCAGTAACACGACGCCCATCGGCGAACAGCTTCCCACCACGAGCCGGACGATGGTCTTTCGCGTGACGGCTCGAGACGAGCGCGCGGGTGGTGGCGGCGTCGACTACGACGACATGCAGGTGACCGTCGACAGTGGCTCCGGCCCGTTCACGGTGACGTCGCCGAACAGCTTGTCGGACGTCTGGTCCGGCTTGGCAACCGTGACGTGGAATGTTGCTGGAACGGATGGTTCGCCGGTCAATGCGAGCCAGGTCAACATCCTGCTCTCGACGGATGGCGGATACACGTATCCAATTACGCTGGCCGCGAACACGCCGAACGACGGGTCGGAGACCATCGTCGTTCCGAACGCCCCCACGACCACGGCGCGCGTCAAGATAGAGGGCGCCGGCAACATCTTCTTCGACATCTCGAACCACAACTTCACCGTTGACGAGCCCGGAGCACTCGCGATTACGCTGCCAAGCGGAGCGCCTGAGATCGTCGCGCCGGGAACGCCGACCAACTTTGACGTCGAGATCATCGAGTTGGGCGAGAACCTCGTTCCCGGCAGCCCGACGCTGCATTATCGCTACGATGGGGGAACGTATCTCACCTCGGCGCTGATGCCGGTGAGCGGCGATCTCTACGAAGCCACGCTGCCCGCGGCAAGCTGTGCCGATACACCCGAGTTCTATATCAGTGCGCAGGGTGATGGCGGCACGACCATCTATTCGCCCGCCGATGCGCCCACCACCGTCTACACGGCCTGGGTCGGCGCTGTCACAACGCTGATGGATGACAACTTCGAGACCGATCAAGGCTGGATCGCCGAGAATCTCGGGGCCTCCAGCGGTGATTGGCAACGCGGCGTGCCGGTCGACGACCCCGGCTGGACCTACGACCCGGCTTCGGATTCCGACGGCAGCGGCCAGTGCTACCTCACACAGAACGAGATCGGAAACACCGACGTGGACAACGGATCGGTGCGCCTCACGTCACCCACAATCGACATGTCCGGCGGCGGCATCACGATCAGCTATGACTACTACCTCTATCTCACCAATATCGACGGGACAGACCGGCTGCTCGTCGAGATCAACAACAACGGAGGCTCTGGCTCCTGGACCCAGATCGCCAATCATTTCACAAACGGTGGATTGAGTTGGCGCAGCCACGTGATTGAACAGGCCGATCTCGATGCCGCCAGCGTCACCCTCACCGCCAACATGAAAATCCGCTTTACGGTGAACGACGGCGACACGCAGTCGATCGTCGAGGCCGGGCTCGACGCGTTCCAGGTGATGGGCGTTGGCTGTGATGACGGAGCGGAGTACTCGCTGACAGTTAACACCAACGGTCAGGGCAGCGTTGATCTCGATCCGTCAGGCGGATCGTATCCGGCGGACACGCCTGTGCAGTTAACGGCAAACGCCGACCCGGGCTGGACGTTCGATCACTGGGAGGGCGACCTGACCGGTTCCACGAACCCCGAGACGATCATCATGGACGGCCACAAGACCGTGACGGCAGTGTTCACGCAGGACCAGTACACGCTGACGGTAAGTACGGTTGGCAACGGTTCGGTCGATAAGGACCCGGACCAGGCGACGTACACCTACGGCTCGGTCGTCGACCTGACGGCTCTGGCCGACCTGGGCTGGACGTTCGACCAATGGTCGGGCGATCTGAGCGGC
>JANQFV010000048.1 GCA_028277645.1 Phycisphaerae bacterium | reverse complement strand
GACGAACAGCGGCTCGAGCGGCTGCTGCACCGCGTCAAGGCGATCGACGCGGCCGAGGGATCACGCTGCGGTTTCGCGTACGGGGAGTTGTTCGCCCTGCCCCACCCGGTCCCAATGCCTGACCCGCTGGCCCACTTCGAGGGACTGAAGCCGTGGTCAGCCCCCTCGTACCCACCCCGCACCGGCTGAACCACGTCCCGTGGAACGTGCGCAGTGCCCTATTTGCTCGCAGCGTCTGCCTTTGCTTCCAGCGCCGCCGCGAGTTCTGCGATCCGACGCTTTGCGTCGGATTTCGCCGATGTTGATTCGGCGACTTGCGGCTCCGGCGTCGCGGGCTCCGCGGGCGGCTCGGCGCCGGACGGTACGGCCATGTTCGGATCGAACGGCTTAAAGGCTGACTGCCGATTGGCAGACGAGCGATCCTGTCGCCACCAGCGGTCCAGCACACGTTCAACTTCGCCCACGGACGATCCGGTGTTCCAGAGCTTGAAGAAGTCGACGTCACCACTGCGCGGCAGGCGTGGCGGCAGGTCGATCAGCGTGCGCATGGGCATCATTACGGAATCGCCAATAATGAACCCTTCGCCGGGCTTCATACTGGGGAGCAACGTAATCAGGCTGCGAAACTGGTCACTGACCACGCGGGCGACGTAGTTCTGATCGTCCGGGTTGTTCATCCGCATCAGGACCATCGAGTTACACTGGCTGAGGATTGTCTCGGAAATCTCGCTGGGACGTTGCGTGACGACCATCGCCGACACGCCGTACTTACGTCCCTCCTTCGCGACCTTCTCGACGGCGTCGCGCGCGAACATCGATTCGGCCTTGTCGGTGCGCGGTAAGTAGTTGTGCGCCTCCTCAAAGGCCAGCACGAACGGCTGGCGCTCTTCCGGCGGCGCCCAGAAGTTGAAGTCGAACAAAGTGCGCGTCAGTACCGCGACGGTGACATCCACAACGTCAAACGGCAGGCCCGACAAGTCGACAATCGTGAGGTTCTTTCGCGACTCGAACCTCCCCAGCATCTGCCGGATGACGGCCGCCACGCCTTTGCTCATTTCACCGAGCGGTGCGTCGCCGTGCAGTCGGCCGCGCAACTCGGGATTGCGCTTCGCCTGTTCGAACGGACGTAGCAGAAAGTCATAGCGCCGGTCATTCAGCCGCGTGTCGATCTGGTTGACGATTCCGAGCAGTTTGCCGAAGTAAGTGGCGTGTGGCACTTCGCCCTCGGCATTGCCCTTGTTGAACTGCATGCGCCGCGTGCGCAGCAGATGCTCCTGCTCTTTCGGCGGCAGGTTGCGGTAAGCGAGCCGAGAGAATGCATAGACATCCTTATTCAGAACGAATCGGGCTTCGTTCATGTTCTCGGCGTAGGTCTTGAGATCTTCGATCGGGTAGTAAATGGGCGTATCGATTGTGTACTCGGCGAGCAGGCCCAGTTCTTCCGCCGCCGGACGTTTCAGCTCCTCGAACGCGGTGCGCAGAAACACGCGCTGCGCATTGATGTTGGTCGGATTGTTGCGATCGACAAAGAGGCGCTCGAACTCCTCGTAACGCAGCATCCAATACGGCAGCACGAGATTGCGGTCCGACAGGTACGTCACGTTCGGAAAGACGCTGCCCTTCTCATCACTGAACGCTGATCTGTATTCGCCGTGCATGTCGAAGAGCACGAACTGTGTGTGCGGCAGGCGGAGCGCCTCATGAATGATTTTGGCCGTCGTGACCGACTTGCCCGAGCCGCTGTTGCCCATGATCGCGACGTGTTTGGCAAAGAACTCTTTGCCCAGCGCGCGAACCTCGAACGAAGTATCAACCGCGAACCGCCCGAAGGAGAACGCCTTGGGCACCTTCTTGCTGCCTTTGGCAAGCTGCTCGAAGGTCCCGAAGATGCGGCGGAAGTCCTCTTCGACACCCAGGCGTACAATGTCGCCAATGGTAGGATACTCGTTAACGCCGCGGGAGAACTTCTCGTCGCGAATGGTGCCCAGCAACTGGACGGTCATGCTGAGCCAACGGGGCGTCCCTGGATCAGGTGCGGGTTCGAGTTGGCCACAGACGCCGACGCGCGTGACGTAGCCGATGATGATCGCGTCGTTCAGCGGCAGGGTGACGTATGTCCCCAGCCGACCGACGCGGTACACGCGGCCGCGATACTCGATTTGCGGGTCGATGACACGAAGCTGAACTTCGACTTCGTCGCCGTTGACGCCGATCACATGTCCGATATCCAACGAATTCATGGGGTCCACTCCAGTGGAACGAAATCCGGGCACAATGTCTTATCGACTGTGTGCCAGGTGCGCACGAATTCGAAACGGTGGGCAGCGTCCTCGACGGAACGGTGTGCTCACGGCTCCGATAATCGCCCGTCCGAAAGACCTCGCCGAGACCTAGTGGCGGCGTGCATCCGATATCGCGGCGCGGTAAGATCGAGATGGGCCCCGGAGCAGGAGAATAACTGTGTTCGCAACGGTCGCGGAAGCGCTCAAGTTCATCAAAGACCAACAGATCGCGATGGTGGATTTGAAAATCGTCGGCCTGGCCGGCCAATGGCTGCACGTATCCATCCCCGCCCGGCAGTTCACCGAGGACTATTTCGAAGAGGGCGTAGGCTACGACGGCTCCTCCGGCTCGGGCTTCGCGACTGTCGAGAGCGGCGACGTCTCGGCCCGCCCGGTGGTCGAAACCGCCTTCGTGGACCCGTTCTGGGAAATGCCGACGCTGAGTTTCCTGTGCGACACGGTCACGGCCGATACGAAACAGCCGTTTCCCAACGACCCGCGCGGTATTGCGACCAAGGCGGTTGCCTACCTGCGCTCGTCAGGCATCGCGGACGAGGCGTGGATGGGACCGGAGTTCGAGTTTCACGTCTTCGATCAGGTCGATGTGCGCTGCGAGCAGTACTACACCAGCGTCGACATCAGTTGCTGCGAGACGCACACCGAGGGCAAGACGTCGCCGATTCCGCTCAAAAGCGGCTACATGCGCGTGCCGCCAGCAGAGCACCTGCACGACCTGCGCTCCGAAGTGGTCACGACGCTTGAAGCGATGAACATCCCGGTCCGCTACCACCACCACGAGGTCGGCGCCCCGGGCCAATGTGAAATCGAGGTAAACCTTCAGCCGCTGGTCCGCGCCGCAGACCAGGCCATGCTGATCAAGTACGTCATCAAGAACGTGGCGCATCGCCGGGGAAAGATCGCGACGTTCATGCCAAAGCCACTCTACGGTGAGGCGGGTAACGGCATGCACGTACACCAGAAACTGACCAGCAACGGCGAACCCACGTTCTTCGATGAACGACGCAAGAACTATGCCAATTTGAGCGACCTCGCGTTGCAGTACATCGGTGGGCTGCTCAAGCATGGCCAGGCGCTGACCGGATTGACAAACCCGTCGACCAACTCGTTCAAGCGGCTGGTGGAAGGCTACGAAGCCCCGGTGAACCTGTTCTTCTCGCTGGCCAATCGGTCGGCGGCGATCCGCGTTCCGAAGTACGCCGACGCGCCGAAGTACAAGCGGATCGAGTATCGCCCCCCGGATTTCACGAGCAACATCTACCTCGCGCTGGCCGCGATGCTGATGGCCGGCGTGGACGGCATCAAGAGCGGGATGAAGCTGAGCGAGCACGATTTCGGCCCGTTCGACGTTGACATCGCCAAACAGGACGCGGACTTCCGCGGGCGCATCGCTGCCCTGCCGAGCACGCTCGACGACGCGCTGGCCGCCCTGCGATTGAATCACGATTTCCTCGTAGCCGGCGACGTGTTCAGCGGTTCCTTCATCCAGACGTGGATCGAGGCCAAGATGGCGAAAGAAGCCCGCGCGGTGCGGCTGCGCCCCCATCCGTATGAATACGAGTTGTATCTGGATACTTAGCCGCGTCCGAATCCCAATCTGTGCAGGAAGACCGTATGACTAACTCCGTCGCTCGAACCAGACCCATCGCCCTGACGCTGAGTCTCGTGCTGGCGGTGCTAATCACCACCGGGTGCTGTTCACAACAGAAGGCACCCTGCGCGTTTGCCGGTCCGCCACCGCGCTTCCTCGACCGACAACTGGCCGAACGCAAAGCGGCATTTCAGGAGCAAGCGCCGCCGGAAACGGCCGAGGCGTTTGAAAAGGGCATTCGGGACGCAGGTGAATCAGAGGTCATGCAGACCGCGCTGCGCGTCGGGGATCGGGCGCCGGACTTCACGCTGCCCAACGCCGAGTTTCGCAAGGTGACGTTGTCCGACCTGCTCGAGCACGGCCCGGTCGTCATCGTCTGGCACCGCGGCGGGTGGTGCCCCTACTGCAACATTCAGCTCCGCGCGTATCAATCGATGTTGCCGCGGATTGAAGCGACCGGCGCGACGCTGCTGGCCATCAGCCCGGAATTGCCCGACAAGACCGTTGTTACGGCGAACGAAAATGAACTGAGCTTCGAGGTGCTCTCCGACGTCGGCAATCGAATTGCCGGCGAGTACGGCCTGGTCTACACCCTGTCCCCCGGTGTGCGGAAGTTCTTCAAGGGTCGCATCGACTTTGGTCAGTACTACGGCGAGCCTACGCCGGAGTTGCCACTATCGGCCACGTACGTGATCGACAAGTCGGGTGTGATTCGCTACGCGTTCGTCGAGGCGGATTATCGTGTGCGAGCCGAACCGGCAGACGTGATCGCGGTCTTGCAGAATCTCGCCGAGTAACGCTGCTGAAGTGCTAGCAGCCGGTCGCGTACGTGCTCCACGCACGCATCGTCATTCCACTCGGGGTGCTCGTGCGGCGTGAGCGGGGCATCGTACGCCACCGTGATCCCGTGCAGCCGCGGCAGCTTCGCGGTGCGCGGCCACGCCTCAAACGCGCCGTCAATCAGCGTGGGCACGATGGGCACGCGGGTCTTGCGCGCCAACAGCACCATGCCGGCGCGCATGCTGCCAATTGTGCCGTCGTGAGTGCGCGTTGCTTCCGGGAATGCCAGGACCACCTTGCCCGCTTTCAATCGGCGCATGGTCTCCTTGATCGCGCCCATGTCGGCGGTGCCGCGCTTAACCGGGAATGCGTTCAGGTATTCGATCAGCGTGCGAAACTTCGGATTGCGAAACAGCGAGTCCCGCGCCATGTAGTTGCACTCACGCGGGATTGCGTGCGTCGCGAGCACCGGGTCCAGAAAACTCTGGTGGTTGGACACGAGCAGCACACCACCCTGCAGCGGCACGTGATGTGTCCCGAAAACGCGTCCGCGAAACAGCGCGATGTACAGCAACTGGGCGACATAGCGGCAAAGCTTGTACCCCAGGCGCATCTTCGTAGGGAAGTCGGCGGGCTGGATCTGCGACAACGTCACGCCTGTCCTACCAGACCGTGCTGCCGCAGGTGCGTGACAATCGCGTTCAACACCTGGCTGATGGACAAGGTCGACGTGTCGATGCGGATTGCATCCTCGGGAACGGCAAGCGGCGCGACGGGCCGTTCCGAATCGGTGCGATCGCGTTCGTTCAGATTCGCCAGGACCTGCTCGAGCGTCACGTCCTCGCCATCAGCTTGAAGATCGTGCAGCCGTCGCTCGGCGCGCTTCTCGAGCTCGGCATCGAGGAAGAACTTCACGTCCGCGTCGGGAAACACGGCCGTGCCCTGGTCGCGCCCCTCGGTCACCATCGAGCCGAGCTGCCGTCCGATTTCCCGTTGCTTTTCGATCAGAATGGCCCGCACACCCGGCGAACCGGCGATGTACCGCGTGTGATCATTGACCCGCATGGAACGGATCTCCTCGGTCACGTCGCGGCCGCACAACGTGACGCGAATGTGCGTCGGGCCAGGGTCGAGTTGATAGTCCGCGTCGCGCGCCAAAGCAGTTAACGCAGCCTCGTCACGCAGGTCGGCGCCATCTTCCAGGGCTGCCAGCGTCACGACGCGGTACATCGCGCCAGTATCGAGATAGGGTATGCCCAAACGGGCGGCCAGCTTACGCGCCGTTGTGCTCTTGCCGGACCCCGCGGGACCGTCGATGGTGATAATCACGTCGGTTCTGTGCCCTCGTTGAGCGTTTCGGAGAATCAGTCGGTCCGGGATTATAAGGCCACCATCCCGTCGCGCGTATCATGCCGGTCGGGCTGGCAGAATCGGTCCGGAGCGGCTAAGAAACGCCATCGGAAGATGGCACGCTCCGAAGGAGAATGAACGAATGAGCCGGCCCAAGACAATCATGGTCGACCTCGACGGCGTGATCTGCTCCGAGGAGCAGTTCTTCAACCGGCCGCTGGCCCAGCCGATCCCCGGGGCGCGCGAGGCCATTCAAAAGCTCCGCGCAGCGGGCCACACCATCGTCATCTACACCGCCCGCGGCTGGGGTGAGTTCAAGGTGGCCGAGCACTGGCTCCAGCAGAACGGCATCGAGTACGACGGGTTGCACATGGGCAAACCGATCGCCGACGTCTGGATAGACGACCGCGCGTTCCGCTTTCGCGATTGGGACGAAACGTTGGGCGAACTCGGCGTAGACTGAACGGAGCGCCGCCCGTGGCGCGACTCGTCATTGGCCTTCGGGCAGTTTCAGATCCAGGCCGACGGGGATGTTGTTCACGTCGTCGATGCGGTCGCGGTTGAGCTCGTACAACTCGCGCCAACGCCGGGCGTCACCCAACACATCGCGTGCGATCGAGCTCAGCGAATCGCCGTGTTCAACCACGTACGTGTGCTGGCGTGCCCGCGGGGACGCCGCATTCTCATTCGAAGTTGCGGTCGCCGGCTGGGCACTACCCGGCGTGGGTGTAGGTGCATCTTTCGGAGGGATTGTCAGGACCTGCCCGATCGTCAGCCGGCGCGGATCGACGTCCGGATTCGCGGCGGCGATCTTCGGGTGCAGGCTCCCGTCGCCGTAGAAGTACTCCGCGATCGTCCAAAGCGTATCACCGGCGGCGACGGTGTGCCGTTGCGTGCCGGGCGCGAGACGCGTCACGCCGGGTAGCGCTCCATCGAGACGTGCGCCGGTCGCGGAATTTGGCGCAGGTCGACGATCGGTGGTGCCGGGCTGACCGGTCGGCCGCGCTGCGGCATCGCGATTTGTCGCAGCAGGACTGCCCGGAGGCGTGGCCGTCGGGCCAGCGTCGGTGCGCTCCACAGTCGTGGGCTGCGCTTCGGGCTTCGCATCATCGTCGGGCGTGGCGGCTGCGGGCGAAGCGTCGTCTGCGCTCGCCTCGTCGTCGAGGCCGGCCATACGTCGCACGGATCTGGTGAACTCGTCCTCCGGATCGCCGCCCTTGTCCGGCTCGCTGACGTCGGACGGCTGCGGCTGCTGGCCGCCGGCTGGCTCCGGGCGTTCCGCAGTTGGTCTCGGACCGGGCTGAGCCGCGGTTCGACCGCCTTCGGATCGCGGCGGAGTCGTCGTACGGTGCGTCGGCGTCTGCGGGCGACGCGTACCGGTGTTTGGCGCTGCGGTGACCGGTGATCGCCGCGGCGTGGTG
>JANQFV010000025.1 GCA_028277645.1 Phycisphaerae bacterium | reverse complement strand
GGGCGGCTGCCGCGCGTGGAGAGATCGTACGCGGCCGCGGCGACAAACCAGCCGGGCACGGGTTTGCACATCATTGCCAGGCACAGTGCGGCTGGTGCCACGTGCGCTCGTCACGCCCCGGCACGGGCTGGCTCTTCGCCGCGGCGCCAGCCGCACTGTGCCTGGCAATGATGTGCAAACCCGTGCCCGGCTGGTTTGTCGCCGCGGCCGCGTACGATCTCGCCACGCGCGGCAGCCGCACGTGGCGCTCACCTCGAATTTACTTCGCAGCGGTGATCTGCACCGGTTTTGCGTACCTAGCCTGGCACACGAGTCGCGCCTCCGGCATCGTAGAAACGTCCGGCGGTGCCCTGTTCGGCGACCCGATCGCGCGCAGCCTGGCCGCGATCTGGCTTTACGCACACAACGTCATTCTTCCGCTTTCGCTCGCGCACGGCTACTACCCCGATCCGGACACGGGTTGGATGCACCTGCCGGTGTGGATCGGGATGACAATCCTGATCGCGAGCCTGATCTGGAGCTGGTGGGCCGTGCGAAAGGACGGCTGGCGGGCCGTCGCGATCGGCTGGTTATGGTGCTGGGTGTTCCTGGCGCCGACGGTCGGCCTGGTAAGCGCCCGCGAACTGGCGGCAGCGGACCGCTACTTTTACCTGCCAGCGGTCGGCGTGCTGCTGGTGCTCGCCACCATCGCGTTGCGTGTGATGGCGCGCCTCGCGGCAGAACCACGCCAACACGTCAAACGGATCGCCTTCGCCGCGGCCTGTGTCCTGAGCCTCGCTTACTTGGTCCACGCTCTGCCGGAGACGTCGGTTGCGCGCAGCACGCTGCGCCGGGCGGCTCAGACGCTGGCGCGTTATCCCGACGATCCGCGCGCCTGGGAGGCGGTCATCGCCGCCCGCGACTTCGCCCGCAACCACCCTTTGCCACGCGGGGACGCAGCGCGCATCCCCGCCGGGCTGTCGCAGTTTCGTCACTTCAACGAAACGCTCATCGAGGCACTGGATCAGGCCGCCGCTGTTCCCGACCTGCCGCGCTACTTTCCCGATCCCCAGGAGCGTGCAGCCTACTTTCGCCGATTGGCGTACCGCTACCTGCTGGCCGGACGAGCACAAGAGTCGCTCGCGACGGCCGAGCAGGCCCGAACGTTCGCACCGAACGACTTTCGAACTTGGAAGCGTCTCGCCCATGCGAATCAGGCGTCGGGAGACCTGCCGGCGGCGGTCGCGGCGTACGCACGCTGCGAGGAGCTGTTGCTGGACGATCCGTTCATGCGCGCGGCACACTACACCGACTTCGGCAGCCTGCTGATGTTCGACCTCGAGGACGATCGCGCCGCCTGCGCGAAGTTCCAGGCGGCGCTGGAGACCGGCGTGGCCCCCACACCCGCCCAAATTGGCTGGGCGCTGTGCGAGATCCGCTACGGCGAGGGGCAGCGCGGCTTCGAGTTGATCAGCGCTGTCCTGGAGCAACAGCCCGGCAACATTCGGGCGGGTCTGGTTCTGGCCGAGTATCATCTGCGCGGCCACCACTTCGACCACGCGGCGGCAGTGTATGCGGCAATTCTGCAAGACCGGCCAACCAACTACGACGCGCTGCGTGGATTCCATGAGGTATGTGTTCAGCTCGCTGAGTACGAGGCGGCGGCGTTCGCGTGGCAGGAGGCCCTGGCCCACGATCCCACACAGACCGAGCTCGAGTCGTACCTGGTATGGACCATGGCACTCGGCAATCGGCCGGAAGCTGGCGAGGCGGTCGCCGATCTGCTGCGCCGCAGGCCCGACGACCGCTGGGCGTGCCTGGCGCAAGCGATAATCGCCATTCGCAACGGTGATCAACAGGCCGCTATTGACTGGGCACGCCGTGCCGTAGCGTCCCCGCCGATTCCCGGCGCGCGGGTGTTGCAGCGCGGCGCGGCCACGCTACGGCTGCTGGCGACACCGGAACGGCGCGAGCTACCGCCGGCAGCGATTCTCTGCGAGGCTGCCTTGCACGATTGGGCGCAGGCTCCCCCCAGCGCAAAGCGGGTTATGCAAGAAAGAATCGAGACTTTTATCGCACAGTCAACCGATGAAAGAAACAACCGACTGGCCCGCACGCTCCTCACGCAGATCGGTCCAGGCGAGGACGCGGATTAGTGCCTGCGGGATATTCGAGTTTGGGTGTTGAATCTCTCACGGCGGTTGCTATACTGAAAGAAGTGCTAGAGTGTCAGGATAGACACGGAGTAGACTAAAAGACGTAACTCTTTTTCTGACAACAACTTGCTTCCACTCGCTGCGGCACCCTCAGACCGCGCCAATACCCACAGGGTGCCGCACGCCTTATATAGGGACCAAATCGGTCCTTTCCGAACTTAAATCTAACATAGTTCCCGGCCCGTACAGATGACCCACGAGGCAAGCTGCCAGCGCGTTACGACGTGGCAACTCGCCGCGTTTCGCTAGCGCGCCCTTGACGCTGCGCGCCATATAATCCTCGCCGATGCTGGATCACTCATCGGACGAGCCACGGAACCTGCCGCGCCATCGCTGGCTGTACGCCCTGGCCGAGTGCCGGTTGCCATCGAAGGTAACCTGCGCGGGCCGGCGCTATACGTTGCTGAAAACGTTCAAGCACGATTTCTTTGCCGCCACAGGACTCTATGAGGGCCCCCGCGGCCTAGCGGTTCTCAAGGTCGGTCGCAGCAACCCGGTTGCCGGTGTCCCGTTCGAGTGGCTCGGGCGGTATCTCACACGGCGGGAGGCGCGTCACTACGAACTGCTGCGTGGTACGCCCGGCGTCCCGAATTTCCTCGGGACGGCCGGACGCACCGGATTTATGCACGAATTCGTGCCGGGACGCGTCCTGGGCCGGCGCGACGAGGTACGGACCGCCTTCTTCGACGAGTTGGAAACGCTGCTCGACGCCGTACACGGCCGCGACATGGCGTATGTCGACCTGAACAAGCGTCAGAACATCATCGTCGGCGACGACGGAAAGCCCTACCTGATCGACTTTCAGATCTCAGCCTGGCTGCCGCGGCGTGGCTGGCGCGGCCTTCTGCCGGTCCAGTGGCTGCTTCACCGGTTTCAGCGTGCGGACCGATATCACTTCCTCAAGCACAAACGCCGCATTCGACCGGATCTGCTGACTGACGCGGAGCGCGCCGAAGTCGAGCGGCTCAGCATCTGGATTCGGCTGCACCGGGCGATCGCGCGGCCGATTACGCAGCTTCGCCGGCGGACCCTGCGCCGTGTGCGTGACGCCGACACGGCCGAGGTTGCCGGTTCGACCGCGAAGTAGGGCCGGCTCCGCCCGACGGTAGCTGAAACCCGCGCGACGAAACTGGCCGATGCCGTCGTTGCGAGTTACACTGCGGACTGTCGGCTCAGCGCGTTGGCGCGGCGTGGAGCGGGCCGGTCGAGGTCTTTGAACGAGGAAATGCCATGAACAGAATCGTCATCGGCGCTGGTGCGCTGGTCGTGCTCACGCTCGCGAGCGGATGTGCGTATAACTCAATCGCCGGCACGGGAATCGTCCGTGCTGACCAGTACTTCGGCAACGTGGGTGTGACCGGAGGCGGGTCTAATATCACGATCCTGAACGGTTCAAAGGTCCCCAAGCTGTCCATTCTGGGCAACAACAACACCATCACCGTCGAGGAGAACGTCGAACTCCGCCGAATTGAGTTCTGGGGCAAGGGCAACACGGTCAGCGTCCCCGAGGACCTCACCGTGCGCACGACGGAAGTTGGGAACAACCAGATCATCCGGCGTCCGCGGATGAAGCATGAGGCACCGATCGAGTGGATCGAGCTCGAATACGACCCTGACACGAACACGCTGGAGCGCGTCGACGACGGCACGCTGGAGTCGTTGCCAGTCGCCCCGGCCGAAGACGCCGGCACGGAACCGGCCGACGACGGCGAGCCCGACTGGAACGCCGATGACGAAGGAGCGGTCGGCTAAGCCGGTTGGTGTCGCATCAGTATTGCACAAGAATCGCCGGCGTAGCAGTAGCACGCCGGCGATTTGCGTTTGAGTGAAATCAAGCTTTGGCGAAGGCGCGCCGTAGGGTCCGTCGACCACTGGGGAGTACAACGATGTCCAAGGCAGAATGGTATTACGCCGAGGGTGGCGAAGCTCAGGGACCGCTCAGTCAGGACGAGCTGCGTTCGAAGCTGGCCACGTTGCAGGGACAGGACACGCTGGTTTACGGCCCGGGGCTTTCGTCGTGGACGGAGGCTCGGCGAATCCCCGCATTGCGCGTCGATGGAGACACCGCCGCCGTCCGGCCACCAGTGCCATCGGCCCGGCGCAGCGACGAGATCGACTACGTCATCACCGGCGACGACATGCAGTTCGTCGAGATCGAGCTCGATCCGGACGAGACAGTGCTCGCCGAGGCCGGCGCGATGATGTACATGACGCCGGGCATCAAGATGGAGACGCGCTTCGGCGATCCAAGCAAGGACGAGGGTCTGCTGGGCAAGATGTGGTCGGCCGGCAAGCGCATGCTGACCGGCGAGTCATTGTTCATGACCACGTTCACCGGCCAGGGTGCGGGTAAGCACCAAGTCGCGTTCGCAGCCCCCTACCCCGGCAAGATCATCCCGATGGACCTGGCCCAACTGGGCGGCGAGATCCTCTGCCAGAAGGACTCATTTGTCTGTGCGGCCCGCGGCGTTAGCGTCGGGATCGCGTTCAACAAGCGAATCGGCGCGGGGTTGTTCGGCGGCGAGGGTTTCATTCTGCAGCGTCTCGAGGGTGACGGTCTGGCGTTCGTTCACGCCGGCGGCACGCTACACCAGCGCCGCCTCAACGCAGGCGAAACGCTGCGCGTCGACACCGGCTGCATCGTCGCGTTCCAGCCTTCGATCGACTACGACATCAAGTTCGTTGGCGGAATCAAGAACACGCTCTTCGGTGGTGAGGGGCTGTTCTTCGCGACGCTGACCGGCCCTGGCGACGTGTGGCTACAATCACTGCCGTTCGCGCGCCTCGCGGACCGCATTCACGCCACTGGCGGTGCAACCGGTAAGAAGACGGGCGAAGGCAGCATTCTCGGCGGCATCGGCAAGATCCTGGACGGAGACGCCAGCTGACCCGGCATGACATCGAGCCGCTGATCTACAACGGAGCAGCGTATGTTCGAGAACCGCGTGATGGATCTCGTGTTCGCGCCGTGGTGTACCAACGTTCTTTGTGCCGCCCACCAACAATGACGTGGTACGCGTGCCGCTCACGCTCGTGAATGTGACCGAGTGGGCCCGCGCGTTGGGAATCCGCGACGTACGGTCTGTCGCACTCAGCGCTCGCTCAACATGCTTGACTGCCGTGAAGTGACACGTCCGATCTTCCCGTCGGCGGCGTTACTCCCCTGTAGGCAATGCCAAGCGTGGCGTTGTCCTGCATGCACACGCCGGGTAACAATCACCGTCCCACCAGCGACAATACGTACGGACACGTGACCGCGCGTCTGAAGGAACTTTGATGCACGACTGGACGGAGATCGTCGCGGAGCACGGCCCCACAGTGTGGCGGACGGCGTATCGCCTTCTGGGCGATGCCACCGACGCCGCTGACTGCTATCAGGAGACGCTCATTGACGCGTTGCGCCTGGCCGGCCAACGGCCGGTGGAGAACTGGTCGGCATTACTCCGGCGAGTCGCAACGGCACGGGCCGTGGATAGCCTTCGCCGAAAGATGCGTCGGTCTCGGCGCGAAGAGCCTACCCCTACGTGGCACGGCATGCCGGACACCGCCGTAGGCCCCGCGATCAAGACCGAAACCGCAGAGTTGGCCGAACAGGCGCGCCGGGCTTTGGCCACGCTACCGCAGCGCCAAGCCGAAGTAACCGCGCTGCGGTACCTCGAAGATCTGTCCTATGAGGAGATCGCCGCCTGTCTTGGCCTACGCGTCGGTGCGGTTAGCGTGCTCCTGCACAAAGCCCGGCGGCGGCTAGCACAGAAGCTGGATGTCAATTCGATTCCCTGAAAAGGGCGAGGACTAATCATGCCACACGTGGACGACTATCTGCGAGCCTTGCGTGAGAATCCCATGCCGGCGGGGCCCGACGAGGCGCTGAACGAGTCTACGCTGCGCACGCTCCAGCAACACGCGCACGCGCGCTTCCGGGGGCACAAGAATGTCCAATTGCAGCGCTGGGTCGCGGCGGCGGCGGTCATCGTCGGCGGCGTGGGGCTGTACTCAATGCGTGACTCCGGCGGTCTGGAGAGTTTGGCACTGGCCGACGTTGCGCAACGTGCCCTCGATACACACACGGTCGTCTTTCAGTTTCGAGAACATTGGGGTACTGCGCGGGCGATGATCAAGGTGGACTGCGGGCTACGGATAGAGTCTGACGCCGGCGATATGATGATCGTCGATCACCGCACGCACCGAATGCTCATGCTCAATGCACATGAGCACACGGCCAGATGTGTCCCCCCCCCCGCGTGGACCGGATTCGACTTGTACACCTGGTTCCGCGACCTGCCGAACGACACGTCGCAGCGTGTGGGCAACGACGTGATCGACGGCGAGGCAGTCGTGGGCTTCCGCGTGCTGGCCCCCGTGCCCGCAAGCAATGGCGCGCAGTCAGCAGATTTCATCGTTTGGGCCAACCCCCGAACAGGGTTACCGGTACGCATTGACGGCGATGAGCATCCGTTCGCCTGGGACCTTTGTTTTGACGTGCCGCTCGATGACCGGGTATTCGACCTCTCGATGTCGGAGGGCTACGTGCTGGAGCCTCTGTACGGTGTTACGAACGAACCGGCTGTTGGTGAGCGGCCCACATCGTCGCACGCAGTGCGCTCAGTCGCGATTGGCCGCTCGGTGGCGGAGTTCACTGATGGAGCCGACTTCTCCACACCCGAGGTGGCGTACGCGAACATCAACCGCGCGTGTGTGTCCGCCACGAACAATGCGTGGGCGCGTGTTTCTGCCAGCGCGTTGCGCGACGCGTTTCCGGCGAGCGACGAACCGGCGTACGTCGTCACGCCCGCGGCGGCCACAATGTGGCTACAGGCCAAGATTATTGAAGTTCTGTACTGCGGCGACACGAAGGCTGCCATCGTGGCTCACCTGACCAATCCGAACGGCCTCGATTCTTACGACCTCCGTCGTGTGACGCTCGAAGACGGACGCTGGCTGAACGTGGGGCAGGACCTGTTCCCGACAGCCGAGCAGGCGCGCGAGCGATTTGCGAAGCAATGTCGCTAGCGCAACAACACCGCGTCGCCCCTCTGAGCGCGCTGCCGTAGGGCAAGCTCCGCCCGTCGATCCGGACTGCGCTGGGACCAGTGCGAACGGCGGGTGAAACCGCCCCACGTGCGTGGGAGAGCCGACCTCCAGGTCGGGTCACAAACGTCGGACGCGGCGGGCCGACGCTACGGCGCTGGCATTTGGAACGGCCAGATCAGCGGGATCAGCAACACGCACAGCAACCACAACAGGATGTTGAGCGGCAGGCCCACCTTCGCGAAGTCGGTGAAGCGGTATCCGCCGGGGCCGTAGACCATGAGGTTGGTCTGGTAGCCAATCGGCGTCGCAAAACCGTACGACGCGCCGAAGAGCACCGCCATCGCAAACGGCCGCGGGTTAACACCCAGTTCGAGCGACGTCGATAAGGCCAGCGGAAACACAAGTACCGCCGCTGCCGCGTGCGTCAGCGTCTCAGTGAAGAGCACCGCGATAAGGTAGATCGCCGCCAGCGCCGCGACCGGCCCGAGCGTCTGCGTCGCGCCAACGACGCGTTGCGCGATCATCTCTGCGGCCCCGCTGCTGGTCATCGCCTCACCAACCGCCAGCGCCGCGGCGATCGCGACCAGCACATTCCACGCGACGCCGCGGCGCGCGATGCCCGCTGACATGCAGCCGGTCATAATCATCGCGCCGGCAGTAAACATGGCGGCGACTACAATCGGCACTACGCCGGTCGACATGACGACGACCAGCGCGACGAGCAGCGCTAGCGAGATGCCCGCCTTCTCGCGTCGAACCGGCCGCTGGCCCCGTACGCCGCTGACGAGGTAGAAGTCCGGGTCGTTGGCGTGTGCCTCGCGAAAGTGCGGGCCGGTTTGCAGCAGTAGTGTGTCCCCCGCCTGCAGGACGATGTCGCCGACGCGGCCGGTCAGGTGTTCACCGCCGCGGTGGACGGCGACGACGACCGCGTTGTACAGCGCTCGGAAGTTGGCATCGCGGATGTTCTTGCCGATCAGCGGCGAAGTCACCGACACAACCGCTTCGCAGTAAAAGCGCTCAGGTGTGTCAACCTCGGCCGGCTCGTCCGGACTGGCCGCGGCGCGGTTAAGCCCGGGAAAGCGCTCCAGATCGACGATCGTCGATCGCTGCCCCGTGAATGTCAGGCGGTCGCCGGCCTCGAGCACCGTGTCCGGCGTAACCGGCGCGATCAGACGACCCCCGCGGATAATCTCGATCAGGAACAGCCCGGGCAGATGACGCAGGCCGGCCTGCCCAATCTGCTGCCCGATCAACGGCGAATCGTCCGCGACCACCATGTTGACCAGATACTCGCGTGCCGTCTGGTCGATGTCGCCCAGCAGCTCCTTGCGATCAGGCAGGAGATGAGCGCCGGCGAGCATCAGGTAGCCGAATCCGACCACAAACGCCGCGATGCCCATCAGGCTCACTTCGAAGAAGCCGATTTCACGCAGCGCATGTGCCAAAACCGTGTCCGTCTGCGCTGACCCCTCGCGAATCAACAAGCCATTCACAACCAGATTCGTGCTCGTGCCGATCAGCGTGCAAGTGCCGCCCAGAACCGCGGCGTACGAAAGCGGGATCAGTACGCGCGAGGGCGAGATGCGATGCCGCCGGCACCAGTCGTTCAGGATCGGCAGGATGATCGCCACGACGGCGGTGTTATTGAGGAACGCGGAGACCACGCCGATCTGCGGACAGAGACGCAGCAACATACCTGATTGCGTTCGTGCCCCGTGTAGGACGAGCCGCCCGAAACTGTCGATCGCACCGGTTTCGCGCAGTCCGGTGGCTACGACGAACATCGACGCCACCGTCAACATGCCCTCATTGGAGAATCCCGCGACGAGCTGCGCAGGCGTGATGATGCCGGTCACCGCCAGGATCACGGCCCCGGCCAACAGCGTCATGTCCGGCGTCTGCCACCCGCGAACAAGCGTGACGAACATGCCGGCGAGCACCGCGAGCGTGAACCAGCCTTGCCACTCCATCGCATTCCTCGTCGGACCGCGGTCGCCGTCTCGCGGCATTCGTCCGCGACACGCTCGTCACCCGCTTGCAGCGGGCGACAGGATAACCGAACATCCGGGCCATCGTGAACCCGGCGGCGGTACGTTCGCCGCTTACAGGAGTATCGGACATCGAGCCGTCGTCACCCACGTCGAAGCACCAATCCCGCGCTACGCGGCACGCGGAGGTGCGCAGTTCTGCGCGTACCCAGTTCGACCAGTGGGCACACCGGTACGACCGGTCGCGGCTCAACGAGCTGGTGTTCTTCCCCAGCATCCGCATCTGCCTCGAGGAGATCGAGCGCTGGCAGCGGTTTCGCGGCCGCGGAGAGTTTCAGATGCTCGACGTCGGCTGTGGGACGGGCACCCTGCTGCAATCCGTCGCGCGGCTGCCGGAATCGGGCCAACTTGTCGGGTTGGACTACTCGCCGGTGATGGTCCGCCGCTGCGCGGAGAAGCTGGCTGCCAACCCGGCGGCGGATCGGCTGCACGTGGTGGTCGGCGATTCCGAGCGGCTACCGTTCGCGGACCAGTCGTTCGACGTAGTCACCTGCTGCAACTCGTTCCACCACTACCCGCATCAGGCCGAGGTGATCCGCACGTTCCGCCGCGTACTGAAGCCGAGCGGTCTGCTCATCCTCATTGACGGCTTCCGCGACAACGTCATCGGCTGGGTCGTCTTCGACGTCGGCGTCGCGTTCGTCGAGCGCAACGTCCACCACGCCCGCTGGTCGGAGCTGCACGACTGGATCACCGAAGCAGGCTTCGCCACGTTGCGACAGCGGAAGGTCAACGTGCTCGCGCCGCTTCTCGTGAATATCGCACACAGGTAACACACCGCCCCTTGTGCCACTGCTCTTGAGCAGTGGTCGTTCTCTCAGGGGGACCATCCTGAGCTGCTGTTGCCATTCCGAGCGCAGCGAGGAAGCTACTCGCACACACCATGTTGCTCTCCGTACACTGGCAGCTCCCTCCTCCCTCCGGTCGTCAGGATGACGCGCGCCGGCGTTCAACCACCGATCTCGCCCGTTATAATCCCCGCATGGGCAGAACGCGTTGTGACTGTATGAAGCTGAGCTTCGTCGGGCTCCGCAGCGTCGCGCGCCGGGAGGGCATCACCGACATCAACGAACTCATTCGCCGCACCGGCTGCTGTACCGGCTGCGGCACCTGCCGCCCACACCTGGAAGAGTTTCTCAAAAGCGGCGAAGTAGACGTCGGCGGAACGCGAATGAAGCTGCCGGAGTTCAATTGGGATGAGTTCGAAGACGAAGGATCTGAGGATCAGAGGATCTGAGGATCACAGGGACGATCATAGTGCCGTTGGCGCGAAACCTCGCGAGCTTCGGACTCTGATCCTTGATCCCTACTCCCCCCGCCGCTCCCGCGCCTCGGCACGCCGCTTCTCGTACATCTCCTCACACTCCGGCGGGCGCAGGTACTCCGGCACGATCGCCTCGGATTCGCAGAAGCGGCCCGCCGACGCTTCGCGGAAGCTGATAGCCAGCGTCTGCCGGGCGTCCGGGTACCAGTACTCCTCGGGCAGTGTGATTAACCCCCGCGCGTCCAGCTTCTCATGGTGACGTTTGACGCCATCGCCCAATACGTGGCACTTGTCCGGCAAAGCGGCGATCCAGCCGTCCACCACCTGCATGGCCGCCGCGGACACGGTCGTCAACTCGTCATCGGCACGTTCGAACAGCGCCCCGTAGATCTGCCCCTCGCGCGCGTCGAGCATCACCGCGATCTGCCCCGGCCGGGCGGGGTGTGTCAGCGCGTTGCGGGCGATCACCTCGAGCGACGGCGCCGCCACGACGTGGCAGTCAACCACCGACTGCCACAGCCGGGCGATGGTCGCCGCCACGCGCAAACCGGTGAAGCTCCCCGGCCCCCGCGAAAAGCACAGCACGTCGACCTCGCCCGGCCCCGCGGACGCCTCGCGAAGAATGTCGTGAATCGCCGGCAGCAGTTCGGCGGCGTGCTTGTGGTCCTCCGAGATGGCCCGGGAGGCAATGAGCTGCCCCGCTCGGCCCACGGCCACACTGCCGCGCCGGCTCGACGTCTCGATCGCTAAGTGCAGGTCCTTCGCCACGTTGGTCATTGTAACAGATTCGATCGTAGCGTCCGACGTCCCTGTCGGCCGTCAGACACAACCAGCGCTCTCCGTCCGCCACGGGCGGCGGACGCTACGTAAAACGTGGGCCCCTCGGGACAGGTCCGAGGGGCCCTGGCGTGCGTCACCAGTCGCACGAGGAGATTCGTCGCGCTCGCCGCGGTTAGTTTTCGTCGCGGGCGTTGAAGTATTCCACCTGCCGCTCGGCGATGACCTCCGGCAGCCCGGTGCCGCGGAGGACGACCGGCTGAATCTCACCATCGTCCTTATCGCCGTCGCCGTTCTCGTCAATCCACTGCAACATCGGGTTACCACTCGCGTCGCGCACCAGCCGCGGCAGCAGATTGCTGCGATCGATCGTGATCTGCGAACGAATGCTCGACTGCGTATCGTCCGGATCGTGGACCGCGAGCGTCGAGTAGATCGTAAACGTGTTCGTACGCGTCGTCAGAAAGTGCGTATCGAGCAACGCCAGCAAGCTCACGGCTTTCATGAAGTCGCCCTTGCCGAGCGTGGTGTCGAGGCCGTTACCGGAGTCCAACTCATCATCGTTGGACGAGTCGAAACCAACCACGTTTGCCAGCTCGCCGATTGTGAGGAAGCCGCGTTTGTCGCTCTCGACCACCGGATGCTCGCTATCACCCTCGTTGGCATTTCGTCGAACCGTTCCATACGTCGTCGGACGATACTGACCGTTCGTGACGGCTGCGTTCCGGAGCCAGGCGTTCTGGAGCACCGGCTCGACTTCGTCCTCGTCCGATGCGTACTGCACGCGGTCGCGATAAGACGCCGCCGCTTGCGCGAGGTACGGTCCCAGACGCCATGTGTTGCCGACTTGCCATAACCGTCGCGAGCTACTGTCATCGCCGAGGAAACGGTCGTTGTCATCCTCACCACGCCCCACGAGCACGCCCGAATCCGTGCTCCAAAAAGCCGGTGACGCGTATTGCGAGATGCCCCGGTTTGCGCCCGCGTCAGGATCGATCACCGGAAGCCCCGCGAGGACAAACCAGGAAGCCGTGTTGATGTTGATTCGTCCGGCCACCCGGTACGGATCGAGTACGTCCCCCGGGCCATCGTAGTCGCCGTCGCCATTCGCGTCGAATGGATTAAGCGTTGTGAAGTAGTCGAACACCCGGAGTCCCCACGGAATCTGTCCGGCGGCTTTCATTCCAAGCGTATGCAATTCGGCATCCTGCCTATTGTCGAATATGGGCATGTGGCCGAAGTCTGCCAGCGCCGGATCGTCCTTATCCTCTACCTCTTCCCGCAAAATCTCCGACATCGGCGTGCTCGCCTCGCCGGCCACAACGTGCGAGTAACGCGGCACGAACAGCAGGAACCCGACCGTCGGAAACGACGCCGGCCGAGCGGCGCCGTGAATCATCGTCGGGTGCAGCCCCGCATTCATCGTGTACAGCGGCGCGGGCTGCGCGAACGGCGTGGGTAACGCGGGGACACCACCCTGGAGCACAAACTCGTTGCCTATCGTCGGCCGGCGCAGCAACATCTGTCGGTCCGGACTTGCGAAGGGATCATTGGGGTCTGGAGTGATCAACTCCTCGTACAATGGCGATTCGCGCGTGATGTTCGCGACCATGCGCCAGCGCGCCTGCCGCGTATCGCCATCGGCGCGGTAGTACGACGTGCTGCTTAGGTCGTCATGCATTCCATTCGTATCGCGGTAGGTGTCGCGCAGCCACTTCTGTTCGTCAGAGACAGTGTCGTGTTCACCTTCCTGAAGCTCGATCGTAATGCGATCTACCAGGTACAGGGCGCCCTGACTGTGCTGCTTCCAGAGCTTGATCTCGATTCGCTCGGGAGACGTCTCCGTCGGGTCTCCTTTCGGCATGACGTTAACCGGCATATCGCCAATCACACCGTCCGTGTTGCTGTCGCCCACGCCCGGGTCGAACGCCGTGTTCGTTCCCATGTCGTTGATCGAGAACGATATGAAACTGCGCCCGCTCAGACGTTTGGCATTGAGAACGGAATCGAGAAAACGCAGATTGCTGCTGCCTTCATCGCTCTTGTTCAAACTGATCGCAAACTGCTCCAGATTCAGCGCGAAATCATCGTTGTTGTTATCAAACTTGTTGCCACTCCACGCGCCCCAATCGGCTTCCCCGGGGTAGAACAGCTCGACGCCCACCGCAATCTGGTCCACCGCCGTGTCGCCGGTCAGGTCCGGGTCGTTGTACGCGATCGCCTGCGTGAAGAATGGTTGCGGCGTATACCCGACATAGATCTTCCCCGGCTCATCTGGCGGGGAGCCGTAAACAACGTCAATCTTATCGTGCTTTCCGTATCGCGGGGCGGCAAATGCCACCGTGTTCACGGCCAGCATGTACGCCTGCTCATCCAGCGTCACGGCTTCTTCATTGCTCGGTCCGAACTCCCAATAGTCGTAGATCATCTCCGCGTAGTAGTCGGCCAATTCCGCAATCACCAACGCGCCGATGTCCGGATCAAACTTCCCATCATCGCTGACGTCACTCAGATTCCCGAGAAACACGTCGTTGATGCGACCGAGGTAGTACTTCGTCTGACCGGGAAAAATCCCCGGCGAAGTCTTGTCGCCGTCATCATCGAACTCCGGGCGCTTGTAGCTCACACTCGAGTCGTCATCCGGCACAAATTCTTTCCGCGCCAGCTCGTCACTGAAGTTCACCGTCGTCAGCAACGGCCGCCGGGCCAGCAGACTCCGAGGATTGTTGGAACCCGACGTGCCGACGGTCTCATTGTACCAGTCAGCATCCATCGCAATCGCGTGGCGCCAGGCGTTCCAGTCAGCGCCGTTGTCGGAAGCAAGATTAAATCGCTGCCACAACGATTCACCGTTGTTCAGCCCGCGCCCATCGAACTGCGGAACGAGCGTCCGCGGAAACTCGTCCAGCAGATACGCCAGCGGATCCGGAACGGCGGTCACGTCGTTCCCGAACTCGCCCATCAACAACCCGCCGCGCAAACGCAGCAGCGGTTCGATGCTGGTACGATTCCGCCAGACGTCGGACAGCGACCGGGAGTCGTCAAAGTCGTTCACGTTGCCATCGCCGGGGTAGCGCACCCAATCGAACATCATCCGACTGAACTCGCGATTCCACGTCTGGCCGTAGCCGTCCTGATCCATCGGCAGTCCGAGCGACACCATCCCGCCGTGTGAGATCACACGCACCGCGGCCAGGTAGCGGGCGTCGTTGTCGAACTGCTCCCACGCCCTCAACCGTCCATGCTCATCGGAATTCGGCGGCCAAAACGTGCTCGGATCCGGGACGTCCGACGGATTGAGCCCGTGCGTGCGGATGTTGCGATCCCCCATGACGTTCGCCAATTCGGTCAGCATGGCGATGCCGATTTGCTTATCCGGATCGTTGGGGTCATTCGGGTCAAAGACAAAACACGAATCAGCGATGCCGTCGCCGTCGGCGTCCATAAATGCCCGCCGCGCGTTGTAGAGCGTATCACCGTCTTGCGGGCGTTTGGGATTGATGTACACATATCCCGCACCGTCATTGTCATTCGGTCGATCGAACATCAACTCGTTCAGCCGCAGCCCTAGCGCACTGCCGCTGACGCTGGTCACGGCCGGGTAGCGATAGGCCACAGGCGCATTCGGGTCGTTAGGGAAAAGCGGATCGTCGTCATCATCGTAAACATCCCGCACGGGCGAACTCGACGCCAGCCAGGTCGATCCGCCGACGCCGGGAATGTCGGCATACTTGTCGCCGCCGAACTCCAGCTCGCCGGTCTGCTCATCGGTCCACGACGTCGCGATGTCCGACGCGATCAGCTCGTTGACCGTCTCCAGGATCTGCTCGACCTGCGCACCCTGCGTCGACTGCGCCAGCGTCAGTCGGTCGAAGCGGGCGAGGGTGATGTACGCCGCGATGATCATGAACAGCATCGCCAGCAAGCCGACGATCATCAGCAGGATGGTCCCGCGGCGTTGATTGCGCGTACTGCGATTCATGCGACACCTACAAACGTGTCCATACGAGAGACCTCTACACTCCAAACCTTCACTCGCTCCAACCGTATTGTCGGGGGCCGGTCAAGCGTCCCAGGTATCCCCAGCGCTTCGGATGTAACTCGATTCCTATAAGAGACTTGCGCTGAGACGTGCCCACGTGCGGGCGTATTCGGGCGCCACCCGGCCCGTCCGATATTCCGTGCCCCGCCCGACTTCCCCCGACGCCCTATTCGAAGCGATGAACGATCGTTCGCACGATCGGCTCGTCCAACGTGCCATTCCGGTCGAAAACCCGCACCGTAATCCGGATGGCATACGGCCACATGCGGATGCGCTTGTTGTCCGGTGTCAGTGCCATGTTCGGATCCAACGCGGCAAAGTCGAGATAACGATCTTGCCCATCGTCACCGTCATACAGGCCAGCGATGACATTTCGGTTTTCCTGGGTGTCGGGTACGAAGAGGTACGTCTCTCCATGCTCTACCGGGTACCAACGCGGCATGTCGGAGCGGCTGCCCGCGAGTGCCCCCGGCGCTGGCAGGTACTCGAAGCTGTTGCGCGGATCCTCCGGCATCAGAAACTCGATCTGGAACCAGACGCAGCCTGGGAGCATGTGCAACGACGTGTTCTGGCGTAATTGCACGGGCACTTCTTCGAGCACCGTGCCGATGTGCTTGAGAAACGTCTGATCGCTGCCGCTGTGCTGGTAGTAGAGCAAATCGCTCAGCACATAATCAACGTCACTATCTCGCAACACCGCCCCAGAGGCACCGGAACGGCTATACCCGTACGGCCACCAAATTGCCGGCAGGTAGTTGTTGTCCAGCGGTGCGAATGGTGCATCCCCAAACGTATTGAATAGCGCCGGCAGATCGAGCAATGCTACGTCACCCGGCACCCGGTTGCCGTTGTCCCCGCTGTCCCACTGCGCGGCGTTGTACGACCCGTCTACCAGCGCCACGCCGTTGACCAGCCGGTACATCGTCTCCAAACTATGCGAGATCAGCGGATTGCTCGGATTGGGGTCCGGATCGGGCTCGATGATGGTCGCGCGCCGCGTCAGGTGCCACTCCGCCGCGGGAATCAGACTGCGGTTTGTTGGCGAGTTGAAGTACTCCGTCTTCACGATGTGACGAATCGCGGGATCGTAGGGATCCGGCATCTGATACGCAGCCCCGTCCCACACCGGCTCACCCAACGCTGCGTGGCCGTACACCACCTGCAACGGCGAGAGCTTGGCACCTCTGGCGTAGACGCTGTTCGGCGCGTTCGGATCGGGCGCCGCAGACGGTACCGCCCGGTTCGTGAAGAACATCAGGATGTCGGCCCGCGGATCGCTGTAAGGCCCCCGCGCCACAGAGCCGTACTCCGGGTCGTAGTTCAGTTCGTCCTCCGGGTTCCCCAGCAGGACGCGGTAGAACTTACCGCCGTCAAGATCCTCCTTCGTCAGCGCCGCGGCCTGCGTGCGACCGGCCAGCACCAGAATGCTCTGCGACGGGTCGACGTGCTCCAGGTCCTCTTCGAGCTGGATCATGAACTGGCGAACCCAGTTCAGCGCTTCCGAGTACGCCGAGGCCTGGCGGGCCGTCTTGGTCGTGACCGAAAAGACCACGCCGACGACACCCAGCGCCAGCGTCAGCACACCGAGTGAGACCATCATCTCGATCAGCGTGAACGCCCGCTGTCGCGGCCGCCACCGACAGAACAAATTGTCGGCTCGTCCGCGCATTACGGCAGCTCCCGCACCCGAATGTAACGGCGACTGACGGCGACCACCGGCGACTCTTCGGAGAACTCGAGATTGTCGCCTGAACCTGTCACCGTCGGCGGAACGACCCATACCGGCCACAGCCGCACGTCCGGGGTACCGTTATTTCCAGTGGTGTCTGTGGCTCGCGGGTAGAAGCCGTTGAAGGCCGTGACGACCGTAGTATCGTCCGGCCGCTCGATGACCTCATAGACGGGCAGCGCCGTCGGCGCGCGAGGCCCAAGTCCAACATCGCCGCCAGACTTCATCCAATATGGATCGTCGTCATTGCGCGCGGGCAAGAAGACCGCGCCTACCGGAAACAACGCTGACAAATCTGCCGAGACCCTGAACGAGAGCGTCGACGATACCTGGTTGTTCGTCGGTGTTGCCGCATCATCGTTCTCAAAGCCAAGCGGCGGACTGGGCAACTGCTCGAATCGGACGAGCCAGGGGATCGGCGTACTAACATCGTCACCGTTGTAGTAGCCCAGGCTGAGCTCGGCGTTACTACCTTCATTGGAACCCTGATTGGCGTTGCTGGCTACGTTCAAACCCTGATCAGCGGTTGCGGCCGCGACAGTCATCTTGGATGGCACACCAAGCGGATAGCGGTGGTTCTCCGATGGGCGCTTCGTGACGACAACCACGAACTCGTACAGCGCTGGATCGCTGTTCGGGCCGTACGACACGCGACGATAAAACGCTGTCCACGCCGTACGCTGTTGCATCGCCCGCGTGATTTCCTCGCGGCTCATATGTCGCCGGAACCGGCTGTCCGGCTTCCAAGAAGCAGGCTTGAACGGATCCGGGTTCTCGATGTTCGGCTGCATCAACGGGTTCAACGCGAGAATAGTGCCATCTGCGGCAACCGGCGGATACACGCGCGACGCGAACGACATCGCCGGTGTCCACCAATTCGGCGGGCCAAACTCGGGGCCATTCGGATCCAGATCGCCGGGCGCTGCCGTCACCTGGTTGATGTAGGTGAGCGCCATATAGACGAAGGCCTCAGAGTAGTTGAAGGCGATTTCGTTGTTATTCGGGTCGTCGTCACCGGGAACCGCGTAGTAGTTCGTCGTGTACAACGGCCGAACCTTGATCAACGGCTCGTAGTTCCTGTACGCCTCTGCCTCTTTAACAGTTGGGCTTTCGTGATCATCCTCCAACGAGTCGTCACCACACCCTCTTCGCGGAGCAAACAGCACCGCCCTTCGCCGCGGCTCATCGCAGTCCTCGTCCGCGAGCACCAGCCGCCGCGGCAGCACTACGCTCTGTTCGATCAGATCGAGCGCGTACTCGGCGGCGGCCTCGCCCGTGGCGAGGTCGGCCGACTGTTTCGTGTACTGAACCCCGATCGGTAAGGCAGCACCGATCACGAGCAAGCCCATCGCCAGCACCGCGAACGCGATCATCAGCTCTGCGAGACTGAAGGCTCGCCAGCGGTGCGGCTGCCGCGTTGGATTCCCAGCGCTAGGTTGCGGCATCATCTTGCACCTCAGTTCGGACGCAGAATGGCTTCGGTCAGACCGCCGCCGTAACGGCTCGCCACGTAGGGCCGCCCGGTGTCATTGAGGAACGCTTGACGGTCGAGACCTGCGGCATCCATGCCCAGTTCAAGAAACGGCGTGCGCCGATAAAGGACGACGCCGGAGAAGTTATATCTAGTATACAGAGTCTTGTTGCTCGACGGACCGGTATATGCGATCTCGCGACGGTTATCCGGACTGTAGGCCCGCATACGCCAAGGCTGATCCCAGCCGCGGAACTGTCGCACGCCCAGCTTGGGATCGATGATGATCAGAAAATCATCGGCGTGCAGGAAGTTCGCGTTCGGAAAATCCCCGACGTTTGCGTTGACTGCGAACTGACTCGTTCGGCCCGTCAGGACGTCGAGCCCGGTATTACCCGACGGATTGCTGACGTCGCCCTGCACGGCCAGTGACTCCAGCGGTGCCGCCCAAACCTCACTCGGCAATGCCACCGACTCGCTACCTTCGCGCCGCACGAAGTACTCATCAAACTCCGCGACATAAAGATCGGGGTCCTGATAGTCGTACGTCATCCCGCGGTAGCGGTAGATCACCATGTGCTGGCGGTCGCGGGTCTCGTCATCGGCTTCGACGTCCCACTCACCCGGCAGAAAACGCACGGCGGTGGTGGAGACGTCGCCGAGCGCGAGGTAATACGCCCGCGTCAGCCCGCTGTGGATCGACTGGCGCGCGGCGCTGAGGCGCATCTCGGCTGTCATGGCGCTGAGCCCCGGTACCGCCAGCGCCAATACCAGGACGATGACACCGATCACCACGACCAGTTCGACGACGGTGAACGCTGACCGCAGCGCTCCAGCACACGGAACGCGACGCCGTGTGGCTGGTCGCTTCACGCTGACCGCCGATAATGGCGGTTTCCACGCTGACCTGAGGTTGCCTCGCAAACACTCACTCCAAAAGAACTTACCCATTCAGCGCATCTGCCGAATTGTAAGCGGTCGCCACCTGTCCCGGCGGCGAAGAATCTGCTAGTTATCCGTCGGCACGAAGCCGAACCAGCGCTCCGGGTGGTCCTGGCGGATATATATGTCGCCGTACGCAGGCACCTGCGCCCACCCGTTTCCGGCCGCGTTGCCCGCGACGAATCCGGCACGCGGATCCACGGCCGTGGACACCGGTGCCGGCAGCTCACTGCTGAAGATCCAATCATCCTGCGTATCCGCGTGCAGATCGTACACGTCCCGGGATACCCCCCGCGACCGTAGCACCGGGACACGATCGGTGATTCGCCACCCCAAACTGCCATCCGGCCTCACGCCGAATTCTACCTTGACGTAGAAAAAGTAATCGAGCGGCACGCCCCATGCGTCGTGGATGCCGAGAATCGGCGTACGCGCTTCCGCTCCGCCAGCACCGCGAGAGGTATCAACGTACGCGTCATCGTCGAGCGCCTGGCGCTTGTTCGGCTGATTCTCCGGCGGGCGGGGACGAATGGCCTCCTTCGCGCTCTCCGGAATCTGCGCAGTGGCACCCGGAACGTACACTTGCAGGTATGTCCACAACGATCGAATGTCGTCGTTCTCGTCGTCCTCGTCGATGTTCACGACGTACCCGGAGCCGATCGCAAAGTCATCCTGAAATCGGAGCGAGAGGTCAATTGGACCGTTTGGATCGAGCAGGCCTGATATTTTGCCCGCCCGCGGATAGCCGGCAACCGCGTACGGTGGGTACGGTCCGAACGACCGGTTCGTCTTGGTATCGTACGTGTAGCGCAGCGGGTTCTCTTCGGCGAACTGGTCAATCGCCATCTGCGTGCCGCGCATGATCGCCTTGGTCGCAGTCACCTTTTGGAGTCGCAGCACCTGTACCCCCGCCAGACCGACCATCGACAGCAGCACGCCGATCACGACGATCACGACGAGCAGCTCAACCAGCGTGAACGCTGGTCGCTGCCTCGCAAGCTGAGCTCGTCGCATCGCGGCTGCCATACGCACTATTGTCCGTTGTGATCGAAGTTAGTGATGTCGTCGTTCGTACCGTAGATGCCGTCGTACCCCGGGCTCACGAGCAGGAACCGGTCCGCGTTGTGCGGCTGAAACTTCGCCTGAACGTCCGGATTCTGAATGTAGTACGGGAACGTCCCGACCGAGAGCGTTCCTCCCTCGATCGGCGGATTGTCCGGCAACTGCGCGAACGCCAGCCGGTGCGGGTCGCCGGAGCCGCTGATCTGAAGCTCGGGCTCCTGCGGAGCGTCGTCGCCGGCATCCACCAGAGGCGCGTTGTCCATCCAATAGTATGTCGCTCGATTGTCGCTGCTGGCATTCCAGGCTGACATCTTTTTGCCGTTGCTGTTGGCACGCCAATACAGCACCGGGTAGCCGAAACTGTCGAGGAACATCTGGTAGTCGCGCTCCAGTTCGTCGCCGCGAACCTTTGTCTCGGCCGGAATGACGAAGCGGCCGGGGCGCGTAACCTCACTGAGCTTGATCCGACTGAGCTCGACATATGGGCCACCGCGGTAGTGGATCGGCTCGTCTTCATTCGGGTGATTGTTTCGATAGACGGCGTAGAGGCCACTGTCCTTCGTGTTAATCGTACTGTGATTACGTCCCATGCTGTACGCCCAAGTCGGATCCACGGTCGGCTCAAACCCCGGCGAACCGAGCAGGTCGGCACCAGCGAGCGCCCAGACCAGAAGGCCCGCGCCGGTGATGTGGATGTTGTTGGTACCGCTGTAGGGGGTGCGCACAAACCCGTCATCCCTATCCGGCGCCGATGGCGGATAGCCGCCGCCGATTTTGCCGTCGGCTTTGTAGCTTTCCAGCCCGGTCTCCAGCGCGGTCATCACGGCCTGCGTCCCCGCGTTCCGCGCCGCCTTGCGCACGGCGCCGACCGCCGGGAGGAGGATGCCGACCAGAATTCCGATGATCACGATAACGACCATCAGCTCGACCAGCGTAAAACCGTGCGTCGGTCGGTTCTTCCGCAATCTCATCATTGCCACCTGTTTAGATTCTGCCTGTAGCGCTGGCGCTTCGCACAACGCGTGTCATTCCGACGAGCGCAGCGAGTAGGAATCTACCTGCGAACGAGATCGAACGCCGATTCGCTCATAGATTCCTCGCTGCACTCGGAATGGCGTCCTACGCGAAACCACGCCAGATCTTTTCCCAATCATTGCCTGCGCCCGGGTGACTGCGCCCCGGGCTAGAAATTCGTCACGTCATCGTTCGTGCCGTACAGACCATCATTGCCCGGCGAGATCAGGATGAAACTGTCCGGCCGGTGCGGCCACACGCGGCCCTTGCCCGCGTCAGCGTCGGGCGACTGGGCGTACAGCCCGCGGTCATACAACGCCGCCGCGAACGTCTTCGGCTCCGGCGCCGCCGTCGGATTACCATCGCTCCAGCCGAGGTCGGCCATGGCACCCTCGTCTGCCGGCAGGCCCGAGCCGAGATCGAAGCCATCCTCAAACGCCGATCCGGTGATGATCTCGTTATCGACCTGGTCGTAACGGCCGGTCACATCCTTGCTGGCACCGCTCCAGATCGTGAACGGGTGCTTGGCCTGAGCGTTCGCACGGTAGTAAAGCACCGGGAAGTTGAACGCGTCGATGAAGAACGGCACGCGCTCGTTCTTCCATTCGCTTGTGCCTGCCGTCAGCCCCGCCGGCAGTTCCAACCCACCATTGTCCGCGTAGACGCGCGGCGACTGGGCGATCGCGCTGGAGACGTCGGCGTAGGGCTCCTGCCGCGTGACGGTCGACGGATTGTCGAGGTCGTACCACTGGAGCCAATCGGCCGCGTCGATGCTGCCGTCGCCGGTCACATCGTTGCGGCGCTCCGGCGCGACATAGCCGCGGAAGTCTGGGCCGACGAGTTGCAGGACCAGCCACTGTGCCCCGGTCAGCCGCACCGCGTCATTATTCTCGAACGGGCTCGGGCCGAAGGAGCGCGGGTACTCGTCATTCTCGCCGTAGAACGTCTCACAGCCGACCTCGAACGCGTCCAGCATCTTCGCAACCGCCGTGTTCTTCGCGATCACGCGCACGCGCGAAACGGCCGGCACCAGCAGTCCGATCAACAGTGCGATGATCGCGATCACCGCCAGCAACTCGATCAGTGTGAATCCGGGCCGCAGCGTTCGGCTCGTTTCGGTCATGTCTTGCACCTCAGCTCCATAGAGCACTGATCGGCCGCGGCTTACGCGCTCGTGACCGACTGAATCAACGTAACCAGCGGCAGGAACAACGCGACGACGATGAAACCGACGATCAGCCCCAGCGCCACGACCATGATCGGCTCGAGCAGGCTGACCAGCGAGGCCACCAGCGTGTCGACCTCGTCATCGTAGTTGTCCGCCACTTTCATGAGCATCTTATCCAACTCGCCGGTCTCCTCGCCGACGTCGACCATGTTGACGACGATCGGGTCGACCGTGCGGGAGGCACGCAGCGGGTTGGCAAACGAATCACCCTCGCGGATGCCGTCGTGTACGCGCTGCAACATGTTCGCGTAAATCTCGTTACCCGTGGTCTCACGCGTGATGGTGACGGCTTCCAGGATCGGTACACCGGCCGAGATCAGCGTTCCCAGCGTTCGCGTGAAGCGCGCGATCGACGACTTGCCGACGATCTGCCCCATGATCGGAACGCGCAGCGTAATGAAGTCGAGCACGTGCCGGCCGATCTTGGACTGCCGAATCAGCTTGTACACCGCAAAGAACACAAACGGAATAATGATCAACACGATCCAGCCCGGCGGCGTGCCTTCGGCAAACCACGACGAGATGTTAATCAGCACTTCGGTCACGGCGGGTAGCGACGTTTCGAAGTCCGCGAAGATCTCTTTGAACTTCGGCACAACCTGCACCATGATGAACGTCACGATCGACGCGGCGATGAACACGACGACGCAGGGGTAGATCATCGCACCGACGATCTTCCGTTTGAGCTTCTGCGCCTTCTCCATGAACTCTGCCAGACGGTTGAGAATGACGTCCAACACACCGCCCGCCTCGCCGGCGGCAACCATGTTGCAGTAAAGCCGGTCAAACGCCTTCGGGTGGCGCGCCATCGCTTCGGACAGCGTCGCACCACCCTCGACGTCTTCCGTGATCTGCTTCAGCACCGAGCGGAGCATGCCCGGCTTCTGCTGCTGTTCGAGAATGCGAATGCTGCGCAGAATCGGCAGACCGGCGTCCTGAAGCGTTGAGAGCTGACGCGTGAAGGTCGTCAACTGCTTGGTGGCGACGAAACCAAAACCGGTACCCGCCGCTTTGCGCTTCGATCCGCTGGCCGCGGCCTTGCGGGCCGCCTGCCGCTTCTTATCGACCTTCTCAACGACCTTGGTCGGGAAGTAGCCGAGGCCGCGCACCTTCGAGACTGCCTCTTCCTTATTAGGCGCCTCGACCTCGTCCTTGATCTCCTGCCCGGAGGCGTTCAACGCCTCATACTTGAAGACCGCCATCAGAATAGCTCCAGCACCCAGCGTACGCCCGACTACCTACGCGCGGCCGGATCACGGTCCGCCCGCCGGAAGCTCGGGGAGATGCTAATGACACCAAACTACACTACCTGTTGTCATTATGTCTGTCACCAAGTGACCGCACATCGGCCCGGCCGGGTTATCGGAAGGTGTTTATCAGGGATACACGCCTCCGTGCGCGGTTTCGATGTGATCATCCTGCGTCCGCTGAAAGCGTTTCTCGGACCACCTCGTCAATCGTTGTCACGCCATCGTACAGCGTCAGCAGACCCGACTCGCGCAACGTCCGCATACCGCGCTTCCGCGCGGCCGACCGCAGCACCGCCGACGAAGCCGCCGACATCACCAGCTCACGCAGCTCGTCGTCAAAAACCATCAGCTCGAAGATGCCCTGCCGGCCGCGATAACCGGTCTGATTGCAGTAGTCGCAGCCGCGACCATAGAACAAACGATGGCTCGCCACATCCTCCGGCGACAGATCGAGCTGCATGAGCTGCTGATCCGTCGGGTCGTACTCTTCTTTACAGTTCTCGCAAACCTTCCGCACCAGCCGCTGGGCGAGAATCGCTTCCAGCGTCGCAGTAATCAGAAACGGTTCGAGGCCCAGGTCCAGCAGACGGGCAATCGAGCTGGGTGCGTCATTGGTGTGCAGCGTCGACAGCACCAGGTGGCCCGTGAGCGACGCCTGGACCGAGATTTGCGCCGTTTCCAGGTCACGAATCTCGCCTACCAGAATGATGTCCGGGTCCTGGCGCAGGAAGCTGCGCAGACAGCGAGCGAACGTCAGACCGATCTCCGCGCGAATCTGGCACTGCACCATGCCGTCGATGTCGTACTCGACCGGGTCCTCGCTGGTGAGGATCTTAACCTCGGGCGAGTTCAACTCGCGCAGCGCGGAGTACAGCGTCGTGGTCTTACCTGAGCCGGTCGGCCCCGTGACGATGATGATGCCGTGCGGCTTCTTGATGAGCTGGCGGAAGTGGTCGGCCTCGTCCTCGCGCAGACCGATCTGGTCGAGGTCGAGATTCACCTGCGTCCGATCGAGCACACGCAGCACCACGCTCTCGCCAAACATCGTTGGCAGGACGCTCACACGCAGGTCGACCGGACGCCCCTCAACGAGCAGTTCGATGCGGCCGTCCTGCGGCACGCGCCGCTCGGCAATGTCGAGACTGGCCATGACCTTGATGCGCGACGAGATTGCCATCGCGACGTGTTTCGGCGGCGGCACCATCTCAAACAACACGCCGTCGATGCGGTAGCGCATCTTGAACTCGTCCTCGAATGGCTCGAAGTGAATGTCCGAAGCCTTGTCGCGAATCGCCTGGAGCAGAACCAGGTTTACGAGCTTCTTGACCGGGCTCGACTCGGCCATCTCCCGGATCTCGTCCAGGTCGATACTCTCGCCGCGGCCGACGAACTTCGCGAGATCCTCATCGCTGGACAGCTCGGTGATCAGGTCGTTGATCGTGTCGGCGGCCTCTTCCGGGTAATACCGGTTGAGGGCCTCGGTCATGTCCTCTTCGGTCGTAATGCGCGCCGTGACGTTGAAGCCCATCAACGTCTTTAGATCGTCGGTCGCGTGAAAGTTGTCGGGGCTGTCGAGCGCGACGCCCAGGGTGTTCGTTTCGCGGTCATACTCGGTCGGGATGATCCGATATGCGTGGGCGGTCTGACTCGGAATCATGTCGATGACGTTCTTCTCGATGTCAATGTCACCGAGCCGGATCGAATCCATGCCCACCTGGGCCGCCAGCGCGAGGTGTACATCCCCAGCCTCGGCATAACCCATCTCGATCAGCAACTGCCCCAGCGGACCGCGCTTCTTCTTCTGCAGCTCGAGCGCTTCGGACACCTGGGCCCGTGTGACCTTGCCCATCTTGATCAGAATGCGACCGAGCGGGCGGCCTTTCAGTTGCTGCACGGGCACTTTGGCGGTTTCTGGCATACAACACTCCTTGCTCGCGGCCATTATAAGAAGCCCCCGGCTCGGCACAAATCACTGTGGTCTCTGGCTCGCAGATCAGCCGTTGCTACTGGTCGTCGTGTTGTGCCACGGCGCGGTAGTAGGCGTCGAGCAGCGCCGACAGATCGGCGGGGACTTCCTGCTCGGCCGGCGGGGCAATGCCCTGTAGCTCACTAACATGATCGCCACCGTCGGCAGCCCCTTCCCGACGAACGTCCAGCGCCACGCCGGTGCCCGCGGAGACGCCAGCAGCGCCCGCCGCGAGATTTGCTTCCGTAACCAGCGGAGAGCCCGCCTCGGCCGCCAGGCGCGACACAGCCTGAAGCCGCTCGAACGCTCGGACAAAGGCGGCCGCGCGCTGCGGCGACAGACCTGCCCGCACTAATGCGTCCTCGGTCAACTCGATGCCGCGTTCGGCGAGGCGCAGCAGATCGACGGTTTCCGGGCGGCCGATCGATTCAACGGGATTCGCGGCATCGTCGTTCCACGTCGGCCCGTCCGCCGGAGCAGGCGGATCGTCGACCGACGAGTCCTGCTCCGGGCCACCGTCCGGAGT
>JANQFV010000002.1 GCA_028277645.1 Phycisphaerae bacterium | reverse complement strand
ATCGTCGACCTCCTTGTCGTCGACAACAGCGTGTACTACAGATTGACACCGCGCAACCCGTACAAGCGCCGAACATTGATCTATCAAACAGAGCCTAGTACACATCTGGGTGGGCGGACTAAACCTGGGCGATTTCCACCTGACGCGGGCGCGTATAACCGCTAGCAGCGACCCCAGCGGCAACGTAGTTGAAGCGGTCGGCGGAGTAGACGCGCTCGAACTGCTGTCCGAGCTTCGCCCAAAACGCGTGGGCGTCTCCTGCGTTCTGTACCTGTTCCGTTGCGGCGATCGCAGCCGCCTGCGACAGGCAGAGCGTCCACGGGTGAACCTGCTCAGCAAGCTGATACTCACCGCCGGCGTTAACCACGCGCGGCTGCGCGTCGCCCTCAACATGGTAGTGGGTAGCCTTACCGAACGCGGGCGTTGGAGCGTACAGGGCCACGTTCGCGTAATCCGTCAGGTACGATCGGCCGTAGTAGTAGCTAGGGTGCAGCGCCGCCACGAAGCCCGGCTCCGCGGCGCGGACCGCGTCCGCCAGAATCGCGCCCCACGACGCGCCCGCGTTGCACTTGACACTGGCATTGGCTGCCCCGCGCGTGACCGTATCGACGGTCGCTACTGATGCCGGGTCAACAGCGCAAATGATGAGCCGCTTTTGGTCGTACGTCTGTCGGCGATAATGGTCCCAGGCCTCCGCAAGCTGCTGGGCGTCCTCAACCGCGGCGATGAACGTGATGGGCGGTTGTCCAACACTCGGACGCGCGAGATCGATCTCATCGAGCACCTGCTGCAGGCGATGCGTATAGGTGTGCTCGCAAAACACCTTCCGCTGCCCGCGCAGGGCAAGACGCTCGCGGTAATCATCGTCGCCGAGCAGCCGTTCGAGCATCGACCGCGTCGTCGCTTCGTCTTCGCTCATCAGAACCAGATCGGCGCCAAACATCTCCTCGATGCCCTCGGAGTACGAGCTGATGACCGGCGTACCGCACGCGAGCAGCTCAAACACCCGACGTGAGAACATCGTGGGCGAGTTCGTCACGCTGTTGATGTTCAGGAACGCCTTGTAGCGCTTGTACGCCACGAGCATCTCCGCGTACGGCAAGGCGCCGCGGATCGCGGACAGGAACGCGTCCGGCCAGCGGTAGTTTGGATTCCCGCTGTCCGCCATGCGGTCGTAAACGTGCAGGTCAAACTCCAGCGCGGGCCGCAAGACGCGCAGCGCGTCATCCTGGCGGGCGAAATGCCGATGTGCGTACCACGTTCCGGCGAAACACACATTGCCGTCCCGCGGACCGGATCGGATCGGATTGTGAATCCGCGGCTGTGCAGCGAACGGCAGCGCGAATACGCGGTCATGCCCGATGTGCTTGCAATAGTCCGGAATGCAGTTGGCGTCCGATGTGAAGACGTAATCGAACAGCTTGGCCGCATCGATGAACACGTCGAAGTTCGGCGGGTCTTCCTTGTTATAGAAGACGGTCGGAATGCCGGCGGCGCGGCACCACTCGATCACGTCGGGCAGCGCGTAGTGTTTGATCACCTCGTCGCGCTGGCCGAGGTCGCGAATCTGGAAGTACCAGGAATCGCCGATACCGCTCCAGGCGGACTCGATGAACAGCAAGCCCGGCTTGACCGACTCCAACGCCGCCCGCCAATCCGTAGGCTTGAACGTCGTGAGCGGCGCTTCGTATTGCCACGCCCGCCAGGAGAATTCGTCGGTGACGGCGGCCACGCGAATATCGTCGCGGCGCAGGAGCTCTGGCGGTGTAGACGCGAACGGCTGCGGCAGCTCCGCCGCGCCGTCGAACGTTGGACGCATCACCCCCGTCGAGCGCTCGGCTTGGCCGGCAGACGCTGACGCCGGCGTGCTCGCCAAGCGGCGCTGGCGGGCCTCCTCGCGCCGATCGCTCTGTCGCCGCAGGCCGCGGAATAGCAGCCCCAGCAGGCGTCCGGGCAGCTTGAGCGTATCAAGCGAGGGGCGCGCGGCGCGCACAAACGCGTCGCCGAGCTGATAGCGCACTTCCTGCTCACGCAGCATCAGTTCGGACTTGTAGTGTTCCACCTGTGCTTTGAGGCGCTCGATGCGTGCCTCGGCCATCCGCCGGCGTTGACGCTCGGCCAGATGCTCATTCCCCAGGCGATGGTGTTCTGTGCGATATTGACGTTCGACCTCCGTGACGCGGGCGTCAACCTCTGCTTCGAGCTGCGCGAGGCGCTCCAGCGTGCGTTCGAGGTCCGAGTGACAGGCGCGCTCCCAAGCGAGCATCTGTTCGGCCGAAGGTGGACTATTCGCGGTCGTGCTACGGACGGCGTGGGCGCCAATCCAGCCACCCCCGACCGGTTGCACTTCCACGAGCTTGAACTCCCTCACTAGTATGTCGACCAGTGCGCCGCAGTACGTTCGTCGCACCGCCGAAGGGCCTGAAGCGGGTCCGTGCGGCGTATACACGAGCAGGCGTCCGCCCTCGGTGAGCCACGCGTGGATGTTGCTCATCAGCCCCGGTAGATCGGCGACTTGCGTCAACAGACTCCCGACGATGACCGTCTCATACGGTGCATTTGGAGAGCGTGGCTGGGTGGGATCGACCTTCTCCAGCACCACACGTTGGCGAACTGACGTCGGCAACGTATCAAGGGCCGTGGACAGCACCCGCAACTGCTCGGCGGACGCGTTCCAGACGACCACGTCGTGCGCCGCGGCCAGTTCTGCCACAATGCACAGGTCGTACTCGCCGCATAGCAGCAAACGCGGGCCGACAGTGCGGTCCGCTAGCCAAGCCGCGCCGACCGCGGCCTGCTCGTCGTCGCCTGGTACGGAATCGGGTGGGTGCGAAATGTCAGACATTCGGCTCCTCAATTGTGGCAGCATCATAGAACGCGCGCACGCACCCGCCAAGCGGCCCACATGTACTCCCCATTGACAGCCACAATCGCGGTGCTGAGACTGCGATCCAGCACTCTGGCACAAGGACCACGACTCCATGTTCGCCAACGGCGCGTACGATCCGGCGCAATGCGATTTATGCGGCGAAACCGCCGCTGACGTGGTGCTGGACCGAACGACATTGCGTGCGATGACGAGTGACGCCCGGATCGTGCGCCGTGCGCTCCGAAAGCTGCGCTGTCGCTCATGCGGTTTGGTGCGTGACGGGCTGGGCATATCCGGCGACGAGCTCGCGGGGTTCTACGGCGAACAGTACACGCTCAATACAAGAAGCACTGAAGAGCATGTCTTCTTCACGCCGGAGGGGCCGATTCCACGCAGTGCGATGATCGCGGACTGGATCGTGAAGCTGGTTCCGCCCCACCGGTGGACCGCGGGTCAACGAGTGCTCGAAGTCGGCTGCGGACAAGGTAATCTGCTGCGCGCGCTCGCGACGCGGATGCCAGACGTGGAATTCTCGGGTGTCGAACTCTCAGCCGAAGCAACGCGTCGAGCACGGGACCAGGGTCTGGACGCGCATTGCGGCGACACCGAAGCAGCTCCGCACGAGCTATACGACCGCATCCTGGTCTTTGGCGTGCTCGAACATGTGCCGAGCCCAACGGCGTTTTTGCACCGCTTGCGCGCGCGGCTACCCATCGACGGCGAGCTGGTGCTTGGGCAGCCGACGCAGGATGTCGCGAACTACGACATCTTCTTCGTGGATCATCTGCACCATTTCGCCAGCGCGCACGTCGATCTCTTGGCGACCAAGGCGGGCTTCGAGCCGGTCGCCGCGGAGATCGGCCACCCACTGGATGACGACATGAGCCTGCACGTGTTCCGGGCTGTCTCCGACGAGTCATCACACGCGCGCATCGACCTGCCGATTCAGAGTACCTGCGAAGAGGCCGCGCAGAGATTCACCGGAATCTTCGAGCGCGTGGACGCATTGTTGGCGAAATGTGCGCCAAGCGAGCGTTTGGCGGTCTTTGGCATCGGCGAGATCTTCGTGCTGCTGCTGGCGTATACGGCACTCGCGAAACGCCGGATCGTCTGCGGCCTGGATGATGACGAGGCGCGACAGCGCGACGAACGTTGGCCGTTTCCCATCGCGCCGCCGGAGCGTGCCGGCGAGTTTGGCGTTGACCGCGTTCTGCTGTGCGTGAATCCGACCTATGCCGAGCGGATCACAGAGCGCCTGGCGGCACTGGATCTGCGTGTCGATCGTTTGTTCTGACAGGTCACTCGCCGGACAGAAACTCGATCAACCAGCGGGAGAACGCAGATTTGTCCGTGGCATCATTCGGCGGTGTGATCTCCCGGCCGTCCGCCGTGAATACGACGGCCTGAATGCTGCCGGCGCCCATGGTGGCCAGGGGGTTCGCAACAATGTAATCCACGCCCTTCCTGCGGAGCTTCTCCTTCGCGCGCGACGCGAGTTGTGTCGGCTCCTCGAGCGCGAAGCCTACGATACGCTGACCGGGTCTACGTTGCTCGGCGCATTGCGCGACTAGGTCAGGCACAGGCTCGAGCTTCAGTGTCAGGGAGCCTGCAGTGCGAGGCGTCTTGCGCTCCGAAACTACCGGCGGACGGTAGTCCGCGACCGCCGCCGCCATGATCAGCATGTCGCAGTTCGGGAAATGCCGGTCGAGCAGGTCGGCCAGCTCATCGCTGGTCTCGAAACGGTGAACCGCGATCCCTTCCGGCAGATCTTGCGCGACCGGACCGAGCAGCAGCGTAACATCCCAGCCGGCGTCGCGCGCCGCTGCCGCCAGCGCGCAGCCTAAGCGCCCGCTCGAGCGATTGCCGATAAAACGCACGGCGTCGATCGGCTCGTACGTCGGGCCGGCCGTAATCAGAATTCGACGTTCAGCGGCCATCCGCGTGTCTCCCGCGGTGCAGCGACACCGGACAGATGATACCCGCGGCGGGCAGAATGCGCCAAACGAAGCAGGGTCTACCGTGCACACCGAAACCGCAACGAGCATTCCGTTCAGCCGACCGGCAGTGACCGGCCGCGAGATGCAGTATGTATCTGAGGCGCTGGCGAGCGGGCACCTCTCCGGTGACGGTCCGTTCACCGAGCGCTGCCAGGCGCTGCTCGAAGAAACGCTGGGTACGCGGAAGGCGTTTCTAACGACGTCCGGTACGCACGCGCTGGAGATGGCGGCGTTTCTGCTGGACCTCAAACCCGGCGACGAGTTCATCGTGCCGTCGTTCACGTTCGTGTCGACAGCCAACGCGTTTGCGCTGCGCGGCGCGCGGCCGGTGTTCTGTGACGTGCGTCCGGAAACGCTGAATTTGGATGAGCGCAGGTTGCCCGACCTGATTACGTCACAAACGCGCGCGATCGTGCCGGTACACTATGCCGGCGTCGCTTGCGACATGGATGCGATCAACCTCCTGGCCGGGCAACACGATGTCGCCGTGATCGAGGACAACGCGCACGGGCTGTTCGGCAGCTACTACGGGCGTCCGCTGGGCACGTTGGGCGCGCTGTCCGCACAGAGCTTTCACGACACCAAGAACTACACCTGTGGCGAGGGCGGTGCGCTGTTGATCAACGAACCGCAATTCACCACCACCGCCGAGATCATCCGCGAGAAGGGTACGAATCGCAGCCGGTTCTTCCGCGGCGAGATCGACCGCTACACCTGGGTAGCGCTAGGGTCGAGCTACCTGCCGTCAGAGTTGCTCGCGGCGTTCCTACTGGCACAACTGGAGCATCGGACGGAGATCCAGGAACGACACCGAACGCTGTGGTTGCGTTACCACGAGCAGTTGCGGGAGTGGGCAGACGCGAGCGGCGTGCAGCGGCCGACTGTTCCCGAGCAGTGCGAATCGTCATATCACATCTACTACATGCTGATGCCTACGCTGGATGCGCGAACGAAGTTGATGACGCATCTCCGGTCGCGTGGTGTACAGGTGGCGTTCCACTACCAGCCGCTGCACACGTCGGAGATGGGGGAGCATTTCGGCGGGCGCGTGGGCCACTGCCCGGTAACGGAGCGAATCGTGGATCTCCTGATTCGGTTACCGCTGTACCCGGCCCTGAGCGACGACGATCAGACCCGCGTGATCGACGCCGTGCGTGAATTCCACCCTTAGCGACCGCGAAGGCGCTCGCTGAGAGCGCGAATGTGCTCCGGCTGCGTGCCGCAGCACCCGCCGATGATCGTCGCCCCCAAAGCGTGCCATTCCAGCGCGCAAGACGCGTACTCCTGCGGCGAGAGTGACTGGGTGTATATCCAACCGGGGATGGCATGGGCGTTGCTGATGTGCCCGTACGCCGTGATCGGCCGCTCGGTCAACGGCCGCAGGGCACGTACAGCACCTGTGATGGCGCGGGGCGGAATGCAGTTCACACCTAAGGCCAACGGTTCATATGGCTCGACCGCTCCGACGGCAGTCGCCAGTGAGTCACCGCTGAGCAGCCCGCCGGTCTCCGCCAACACGAACGAGACGGCAAACGGCAGATGCACTTCGCGGGCGGCTGCAGCCGCAACCTCCGCTTCGCGAATCGTGTTCATCGTCTCGATCCAGAGCAGATCCGGCTCGTCCGCCGCGAGCCATTGGACCATCTGCGCGTGCTCGCGTCGGAGCGCGTCTGTGTCGGGGACCGCCCCAGGTGAATAGCAGTCTTCCACCGGTGCGACGCTGGCAGCGACCAGGACGTCGCGATCAACTGTCCCAACAGCCTGACGCGCCAGGTCGACGGCGATTCGGTTCAGCTCACCCCCCTGCTCCAGGCAGCCGGCGCGCTCCAGAGCGCGGGGATTTGTCCGAAACGTGTTCGCAACGACAATATCCGCGCCGGACCGCACATAGTCCTCGTGGATCGCACGTACGATGTCCGGCGCGGATCGCAGCGCCGCGGCCGACCAGTGCGGCGTCGCGGTGAACGCGCCCCGGCGTTCCAGCTCGGTCCCGGTGGCGCCGTCCAGAATCACGACGCCTTGTGTCAGCCGATCTCGGATCTGGGTGATTTCTGTAGGCACTGGTCACCATCGGGCAGATTCGTGCCGTTGCGACAGTCGCCCTATACGTCGCCGCGCGGCGCAGTATCATAGCCGACCGCACGCCCCCAACTCGCGTGCCGAGGTGAGCAAGCCGATGAGCAAGACCATCCTGATTCGTAACGGGCGCGTGATCGACCCGGCACAGGAAATCGACGAAATCACCAGCGTGGCCGTCCGTGACGGGCGTATCGCCGCCATAGGTGCCGACGCTCCGACCGGCGCCGACGAGGTGCTCGACGCATTTGGGCTGATCGTCGCACCCGGCCTGATCGACATGCACGTCCATCTGCGCGAGCCGGGCCACGAAGAAAGCGAAACGATCGAGACCGGGACGGCCGCCGCTGCCGCCGGCGGATTCACCGCGGTCGCCTGCATGCCCAACACCGATCCGCCACTGGACAACGACTCGGCGATCGAATTCGTGCTGCGTCAGGCGGCGCGGACGCCACATGCGCGCGTCTACCCGATCGGTGCGCTAACGGAAGGTCGCGCGGGCAAGGAGTTGGCGGAAATCGGTCTGATGGTCCGGGCTGGCGCGGTGGCGTTCAGCGACGACGGAGCGGGCATCGCGGACTCGTCGGTGTGCCTGCGCGCGATGCGCTACGTCAGCATGTTCGATCGGCTGTTCATTCAGCACTGTGAAGATCCGGGCCTGGCCGGCGGCGGCTGCATGAACGCGGGGCCGACGGCGACGCGCTTCGGCCTGCCCGGCATTCCCGCGATCGCGGAGTCTGTGATGGCGCAACGTGACATCACACTCGCGGCCCAAGCCGGTGTGCGCTACCACGTCGCGCACGTCTCCACCACTGGGACGGTCGAACTCGTTCGGCAGGCCAAGGCCCGCGGCGAGCGTGTAACGACGGAGGTCTGCCCACACCACCTGCTCCTGACGGACGACGCGTGCCACACGTACGAAACGAACCTCAAGATGAACCCGCCGCTGCGATCAAAAGCTGACGTGGAAGCGTGTCTTGCAGGCGTTTGTGACGGCACGATCGACTGCCTGATCACCGACCATGCCCCACACCGGCGCGAGAGCAAAGAGTTCGAGTTCCAGCAGGCGCCCTTCGGCGTAATCGGTCTGGAGTTCGCGGTGCCGCTGTTTATCCGGGCACTGATCGAGCCGGGGCTGATCGAGTGGCCGCGAATGATCGACGCGATGTCGACTCGGCCGGCGCAGCTTCTGAGCGTAGCGGGCGGCAACCTGCGCGTCGGGCAGCCGGCGGATATCACGCTGATCAGTCCCGAGTTGGAATGGACGATCGACAGCGAACGGCTGCACTCCAAAAGTCAGAACACGCCGTTCGCCGGGTGGAACGTGCGGGGCAAGGCGGTGGGCACGCTGATCGCGGGCGAATGGCGCTGCCGGGAGGCGGTGCTTATTCAGCACGCGTGAGCCGTCCTACGAGAAACCGAATGCACACTTCGTTCTACATCTGCCACGGGGGCCGAACGCTACGTGCCGGCAACGGCAACCCACATCCGTCGCAGAATCTCGCCGCAGACACGCAACGAACCGGTCGCACCGAACAGCACGAGAATGGTGAAGATGAAAGCGTGCATGGTCACGAGCCACGCGAGTACTTGGGGCAGCACCGGCACGCGAATCCACGCCCGACGAATCGCCGGCAGCGTGCCGTCTGGGCGTTCGTCGAGCCGTTTCATCCAGTTCACCCAGTAGTGGTTGATCACGACGAACACGCCCATCACGATCCCCCACAACGCCGCCTGCAGCTTCAGCCAGTGCCAGATGCCGATCAGGAAGAACGTCACCATGATATTCAGGCTGACGTGCCGGCGATTGCCGCCCATCGCGATGTACACGTAGTCGCGCAGCAGGAACGACAAGCTGATGTGCCAGCGCCGCCAGAAGTCGCGGAAGCTCGTGGCCAGCCAGGGCAGGTTGAAATTCTCGACCTGCCGATAGCCGAGCAGCCGCGCCATGCCGGCCGATACGTCGCAATAGCCGCTGAACTCGAGGTAGAGCGTGTAAATCTGGATCGCGCCGCCGGTGTAGAGCAGGAAGAAGCTCTCGATCTTCTCGGGTTGCGTGTAGTACGTGTACTCCGCGCTCCCGATCCCCAGCTTGTGAAACAGCAGCGGCTGGAGGAAGATGGTTGAGACCAGCGCCTTCAACACGCCCATCCCAATGCGGTATGACGCGGGAACGACGTTGCTCCACCGGCGGCGTTCGTGGCACGTGTCCATCTCGTCCTGGAACACCTGGAACCGCTCGATCGGGCCCTGGATCAGGTTCGGCGCGTAGCAGGTGTAGGCGAGGAAGTTCAGCAGGGTCCTGCGTTCGGCGGGCAATGCGTCACGTTTGATGTCGGAGAAGTAGTGCAACATGCGGACGGCGAGGTACGCGGTGCCGATGTTGTGTACGTTCCAGAACAGTGCGTAGATCAGTGGATAGCCCTGGTCCGCCGGCGCGCCGCCGCGGAGGAGGTCATACGTCGGTTCCCACGCGAGGCCGCGGGTGCCGAGGGGGAAGATCCACCTCACGTTCTCCCAGAGCCACGCGTTCAGCGCAGCCGGCAGTTCCGCCTCGTGCAGGGCCATCGTGATAACGTACCAGCCGCCGATGACCAAGATCGCGGCCAGCGGCGGGCCGATCGGAAGGACGTCCTTACGACGACACTCGACTGCGAATTTCTCGCCGAGCCAGAAGAAGCACGTGCAGGTGAGCAGCCACAACCCGGCGTACAGCACGCCGAAGACGTAGCACAGAAAAGCCAGGCCGGTGAGGATGATGCCGGTGCGCAGCCGCTGCCGCGAGAACAGCATGAGCAGGGGCAGCAGCGCGAAGAAGTAGATCACGACGTAGCGATCGTCGAACACCGCTTCGAGCCAGAAGCCCTTCCACGCGGTCCAGTCGACGTCGCGCAGGCAGTCTGCCGCGAACGTGCGGACGGCGGTGATGGTGTCAGTCAGCGCCACTGCGTATTCTCGCTCGACCCTCCCCCAGCCCCTCCCTGTCAGGGAGGGGAGTACCGGAGGCAAGCTCCACTGCCACGCCGCGGCGACCACCGCCGGGCAATTCCGGCGAACGGTAACCGCAGCCCGCGGCGGGGGGAAGTGCGACTGACAACTACGCTGACGCAATCGCCGCCACTCGGAGGTCGGCGTAGTTGCATTCGGGACGGTAATGGCGGCACGTCAACGTCGTGGGGACCTGCACCGGGCCGTGCGGCAAGCTACGCAGCGATGCTAGTCAAAATCGAACGTGTTCTCTGGCCGCCCGGTTTTCGTCGCGCGACGTTTCGCCAGATTTCCAGCCCGATCTTCGCCCGGGAACAGAAGATCAGCCAATAAAGGCGATCTCCAGCGCTGGGGATGGGCTCTTCGTCGAAGTACTTATAGCCAAGCTTCCGAATCTGTTGTTCATACAGATCCAGGAAAGCGCGCACTTGTGCGGAGACGGGTAGCCCCGCGATGGCGCGCCAATCGGCGTCTGGACCCAGGACGCGATCTAGGTTCGAATCCGGATTGTCCCAATAGTACGCCTTCCAATTGCGGAAGATGTCGAGACGATCCGGAAAGAAGATGATGAGATCGACTCGGCGTGTTGCCAGCTTGCTTAGTGTCTCGTAATCGAGATGCAATCCGCACGGATCAAGAAACGCAACGCTTAGCGTTCTCGGCGGGATGCGCTCGAGTATTCCGTCAACTTCTAAGTTGGCATCGCCGCAACGGACATCAATCTCGCTCGACGTGCCCACCTTCCGGATCCGGGTGGATAGCGCGTCACATTTCGCTGCATCGAGTTCGCACAGATGAATGCCAGTGAAGGGGAAGCGAACGTGCGCCGCGATGAGCGCGGAACCCCAGATTAGTTGCCCGGAGTTCTTGAGTCGTTCAATGCCTGCCCCCGCAAAGAGGTCGACGTAATGGCGGCCGCTCCATCTCTTGTCCTTCATGGATGTTGTGAACGCATCGAGGTAACGCGTTAGGAAATGATGCTTATCACAATACGAGTCGTTCACATCGGGAATCAGCAGGCCGTCATCCTCAGGCGTTGGCAATTCGAGCATCGGTCGCCCCCAACTGCGCGGCAATTGGCATCTCATCCCACGTCCGGCCGTCCAGCTCGCGGCCGGTCAGCTTCTTGTTTATGCCGCCCCATTGCTTGAAGAAGAAGGGCACGCGGCGGGCGAGGCAGCGGTCGCGGATCTGGCGCACCCAGTCCGGCTTCATCTCGCGCGCGCTCGGGCCGGACTCGCCGCCGACGATGACCCAGTCGACGTCTTCGAGCGGCAAGCGCGGGATCGGGCCCAGTAACGGTTCGACCGAGAGAAATTTCACCGCCGCTCCCGTACGCCGCAGATTCGCGACGCGCTCGGCATACTCCGCGCTTTCAATGCTGGTTCCCATCCAGATGTTGGGTGCCCACTCCAGTGCGGCGGAGTATTCAGCCGCGACCTCCGGGCGCTTGGTCAGCACTTGAAACGTGTGCTGCGGGCAACGGTTCATCACGTCGAACACCTGCCGGATGAACTCGAGCGGAACGTCCTCGTGAAAAAGGTCGCTCATCGAGTTCACGAAAATCAACCGGCCGGCTCGCCAGTGAATCGGGGCATTAACCGCGCCTTCGTCGAGGAAGACGCGGTTGTTCCAACGGCCGTGGCGGTTTACGACGCGCAGGTAGTTCGCGGCGCGCCCCGGCGCGCGACCGTTCGTCGACGCCGCGCGCGCGATTGCGCAGAGTCGATGGGCCATGCGCTCGGCATAGCAATTCTTGCAGCCCGGACTCACCTTCGTGCAACCCACGACCGGATTCCACGTCGAGTGGGTCCACTCAATGCACGACTCCTGCGCCATCGCCCCAACTCCCGGCTCGCAGTACAGTATACCTAACAAAATCCGTATTTGCAAGCGGCGTGGGAAGATCGCTGAGTTCCGCGCCGGTTGCCGGCAGTGTACGCGCCAACTAGGCTCAGGAACAGCCACGTACAACAGGACTCAATCTCGAACAGCAGCGAGTGCAGTTTTGAGCGAACCCCAAGAAAGCGTGACGCCCCCCATCGTCGGCTTTGTGTCGCTGGGATGCGCGAAAAACCTTGTCGATTCTGAGAGGATGCTCGGCCAGATTGCCGAGTCGGGGGCGGTGATTACCGGGGATGAGTCGGCGGCGGATACGATCGTCGTGAACACGTGCGGGTTCCTGGGCGCGGCGCGCGACGAGGCGCTCGATGTCATCACCGAACTCGCCGAGCGCAAGCAGCGCGGGGAGTTGGCCCGCATCGTCGTCGCCGGTTGTCTCGTGCAGCGCGACGGCGAAGAAATGCGTCGGCTCGTGCCGGCGATTGATGCGCTGGTGGGCGTACACAATCGTGGCGATGTGGCGGCGGCGGTTTGGGGGACGCGTGGGAAGGTGGGAACGTGGGAAGGTGGGAAGAGGCGATCGCCCGCAACGAAGCAGACACCACCAACCGATCTATTCCTTGGCGAGTATCATCCGCAGCCCTGGTCGGATCAGGGGCGGTTGCGGCTTACGCCGCGGCACTATGCGTATGTGCGGATCAGCGAGGGCTGCAATCAGAAGTGTACGTTCTGCACGATTCCGTCGATTCGCGGGCCGATGCACTGCAAGACGCCGGACGCTCTGCTGGTCGAAGGCCGCGAGTTGATCGCGGATGGGGCGCAGGAACTGATCCTGATCGGTCAGGACACGACGAGCTACGGACGCGACATCGACTATGCGCCGGGTCTGGCCGGACTGCTGCGTGAGCTGGACGCCGGCTGGGACGGGGCGCGGTGGATTCGGCTGATGTACGTTTATCCGTCGATCTTCACCGACGAGATGATCGACGCGATCGCGACATGCGACCGCGTTGTGAAGTACATCGACATCCCATTGCAGCACATCAACGACCGCGTGCTGAAAGCGATGGGACGGCGCGTCACACGCCAGCAGACGGAGACCCTGCTCAACAAACTGCGCGAGCGTATCCCGGGCGTCACGATCCGCACGACGTTCATCGTCGGTTTCCCCGGCGAAACGGAAGCTGAGTTCGAAGAGCTAACGACGTTCATCCGCGATTTCGGCTTCGACGCCGTCGGCGCGTTCACGTTTTCGTACGAAGCAGAAACGCCGTCGGCGCGGATCACCGACCAACACGATGAGGCGGTGAAGGCGGCGCGGTACGAGCAACTGATGCTCACGCAACAGGAGACGGTGCTCGCCGCCGCTCGGCGACGGATCGGCACGACGTTCGATGTGTTGGTCGACGCAGCAGACGAAGAGAGTGTCATCGCCAGGCACGCCGGCCAGGCGCCGGAAGTTGATTCATCGTGTTTGCTGCCGGACGAAGCGGCCCAACCGGGTAACTTTGTTCCCGTGCGGTGCACAGATACGAGCGATTACGATCTGGTGGTCATACCGACACGTACGAGGCTGCCGCTGGCTTAGCACTGGTGCCACATGACACCGGTAATGTCGCGCGGGATGCGAATGAAATGGCCGTAACGCTGCACGCGCCGACGTCCGACGACGCCGATGGAATCGCGCGGTTGTCTGCCCAGCTAGGGTATGCGTGTGCCGTGGACACGGTGCGCGACCGTCTGCGCGGATACGTCGCGGAAGATGATCAGACTATCACGCTCGCCGTTGACGACGAGCGCATCGTCGGGTTCGTCGAGGTGCGGCTGGCGAAGACGCTCGAAAGCGGCACGTGGGCCGAGATCGTCGGCCTAGTTGTCGATCGGGCTCATCGCCGGCGCGGCGTCGGTCGGGTGTTGGTGGACTGGGCACAGGCGTGGGCGGCGAATCTTGGGCTGGATCATCTGCGTGTTCGCACCAACGTCACGCGCGATGACGCCCGCGCATTCTACACAGACCTGGGCTTCGACGAGATCAAACAGCAGCGCGTGATGGTGCAACAAATCGAGCGCTGTTGAGCGCTGAAGGGGGCAGGATTCAGCGCTTTGCCGGTGTTATCTGGACCGAAACAGTTTCATCTCCTCAGGCTCACGCCGATCGCCGTAAGTCCTTGTGGGCACCGGAAATGTTTTCATAGCAAAACCGACCATGATCTCTGGTTTTTGCGTTGATCCCAATTGTGCGAACGTTAGATTGAACGTGTTCGAGACCACCCGTCTCGCACATGTGCAGTTGCAGATCAGGGGCGGAGGAGAGAATTTTTGGAGTAGCGCCGAGCACGTTACGGCGCCGGAGAAAGAGGAGTCAAACGAATGAGATCTCAGAGCAGCAAGTGGTTCCTGGCAAGCGCGGTGATCTGCGCGTTAGGAGCATCAGCGGGCCTGGCCCAGGTCACCGTCCAGGTTGAACCGTCAACCGAGGACTGGAAGGGCTGGATGAACGTGGCCGAGTTGGATGGTACGCCGCTTTGGGGCAGCCCGTGGGGCATCCCCGATTTGTCGGCCACCTTTGACGATCCAAACAACGAGCTCACACTCGGCGCGGCGCCCATGGGCGACCCCCACGCCTACTGGTATCAGGGCGGCGACCCGAACGACCCCAACAGCTTCCCCGGCGGCCCCGGCGTTCCGGGCAATAAGCTGATGGAAGCCAACCTGTTCCGTGAGTTCATTGGCGGTGCGATGCCCGGCGGTCAGTTGATGACCTTCGAAGGGGAAGTGCTGGCGAATACGTTCACGGCCGAGCACGAAGCCTACCTCTTCATCAAGGACTTCCCGGGTGACTGGTCATCGCCGGTCGAGACGAAGATCCCGCTCGTGCCCGGTCCGTTCAGCTTCAGCGCAAACCTAGTTGACGAGCCGGGACGTCACGTCCAGTACGGGTTCCAGGTAATCGGCCCGAACGTGTGGCCTGATGACGTTGGCCTGTTCGGCAACGCCGTCATCGCGACGATTCCTGAGCCGGCGAGCATGCTGCTGGTTCTGGCGGCCGGTCTGATCGTCCGTCGTCGCTAGTTCCAAACGACGAGTCTCGGCTGCGCTGTTGAATGACAGCTTTTCACGAAGCGGTGGGGCGGTGGTGAGCCGCCCTGCCGCTCCGCGTGTTTTGTCAGCCTCACTTCTCACCCACCACGCGCCTCTACCCACGTGTCGGTGATCCGTGTATCCTCTGAGATTGGGCGGCCGTCGATCCGCTGGGCCAATCCGCGCAACGTGAAGCGCTTCGGACCGCGTAACTCGAACGGGCGCATAGAGATAAGGAGGCGTGCCCCATGAATGCGAGCGCCCCGACATCGCCACAGACTACTGCAGCGCCGCAGCCGACGGCGCCGCTGCGCGCTCCGCGGCCGCTCAAGCAGTTGGTCGACCGCCTGCTGATCATCGGCCTGGACGGGGCAACGTTCGACGTGCTCGGCCCGCTTATGGACGAAGGCCGCATGCCGCATCTGCGTAAGTTCATCGAGGAGGGTGTCGCCGGCGAGTTGCAGTCGACGATGCCTCCCATCACGCCTGCCGCGTGGACCACGTTCATGACTGGCAAAGGGCCCGGCCAGCACGGCATTCTGGACTTCGAGAAATACGATGCCACCCAGCACAAGCTGACGTTCAACAGCACCTATCAGATCGCGGAGAAAACCATCTGGGAGCTCCTGGGCGAGAAGGGGCTGCGGGTAGGGTCGATCAACGTGCCGATGACGTTTCCGCCGCGGCCGGTGAATGGTTTCATGATCTCGGGCTTCGAAACACCCAGCGTCGAGTCCGAATTTACGTTTCCGAAAGAGCTGAAGGGCGAGATCTTCCGCCTGATTCCGACCTACAACTACCGCACGAACTGGCAGCGCGGCACGTTCGGAGGCCGCCAGTTGCTCGCCGAGAACCTGGATTACATCAACAACAGTTTCGACCAGGGGTGGGAGCTGACGCGCTATTGCGGGGACAAGTACGGGTGGGACGTGCTGATGACGGTGTTCAAGCTGGTGGACAACCTTCAGCACAAGGCGTGGAAGTACCTCGATCCGCGCTATCGCCATCGTTACCCGCGCGAGTCGGAGCTGGCGGCCCGCTGCTTCACGCGCCTCGATGATGTGCTGGCGCAGCTCTTCGCGTTCGCCGACCAGAACAACGCAACCGTGCTGATTATGTCGGACCACGGTCACGGCAGCCTGGACGGCAAGGCCCAGCCAAACCTGCTGCTGAATCAGTGGGGACTGCTGAGCTTCCGTAGCGGCTGGGAACGTGCCGCGACGCGCGCCAGCACGTGGCTGCACCGACTCACGAAGGGAAAAGTTACACGCTTCGAGCAAGGCAGCCGCGGCATCGAGCGAGAGCTCGCAGTCGACTGGTCGCGATCGAAAGCCTGCGTCATGCACGCCGGCATTTACGGTTACTTATACATCAACCTCCGCGGCCGCGGCCCGCACGGAATCGTGTCGCCGGAGGAATACGAACCACTACGGGACGAGCTGATCCGCCGCTTCCGCGAGGTGGGGGCGCGCAGTCCGCAGGGTGAACGGATCAGCGTTTTTCCCGAAGTGCACAAGACCGAGGAGCTGTATCGTTGCAGCCGCGAGTCGAAGCCGAACCTGCCGGACCTGTTGCTCGTGCCGAACCCCGGCCTGGCGGTGGTGCGCAAGATTCGCGGGCGACAGGCCGTACGCTGGTGCGGGCTTTCCCGACTCGAAGGAACACACCGTCAGGAAGGCATCCTGGCATTGCGCGGGCCGAACGTACGTCGCGGCGTGCGCTTGGATGCGAACATTGTGGACCTCACGCCGACCGCGCTGGCGGCACTTGGATTGCGCGTACCGGTCGACATGGAGGGACGCGTGCTGAGCGACGCCTTCACCATGGCACCAGTCGTCGAGCAGGAGCCGCCGCTCGAGAAGTCGCGAGAGCAGGAACGCGAAGTGTACTCAGTCACCGAACAGCGCGAGTTGCAGCAGCGGCTCAGCGATCTGGGATACCTGGAGTAGCGGGGGGCACTAACGGCGACCTGCAAAGAAGAGGGCGCGCACGTTTACTCGAGCTTCAAGTGAACCTCGATGCGCTCACGTTCGGGGACCTCGCGGGCCTCAAAGCCATGCCGCGCGGTCAAGTTCAGCATCGCCTGATTGTCGGGCAGCAGGTCGCCGGCGATTTCGCGCGTGCCTCGACTGCGGCAATAGCGGATCATCTTCTCGAGCAAAGCACTACCCAGTCCCCTGCGCTTGAAATCCGAGCGCACCATCAGAGCGAAGTCGGCCTTGATGTTGTCGGCGTCGGAGACGGTGCGCACCACACCCAGTGTCTCGACATCACCGTCTGCGTTCGGCGCGGTCGCAATGAAGGCCATCTCGCGGTGGTAATCGATCTGTGTCAGTCGTGCCATTTCCGAACGCGGGATATCGCGGGTCACGCCGAGCAAGCGGAAGCGCATGTCGTCGGGCGTAATGCGCGCAACAAATTCCTCGTGGGCCGGCTCATCTTCGGGACGGATCGGCCGCATGAGAACCTGCTGCCCGGACGACAGCATCACCGTCTCCTCCAGGTCTCGTGGATACGGCCGAATCGCGAGCCGCTTCTTGCCGGTTGCCACGCCCGATGACGAGACGCGGACACGCGCATCGAGCGCAAGCACACCGTGGTGATCGGCGAAGAGCGGGTTGATGTCGAGCTCAATGATCTCCGGGCGGTCGACAATCAACTGCGACATCTGGATGAGCGTCAGACACAACGCATCGAAATCCACCGGCGGTCGGTCACGATAACCCTTGAGCAGTCGGTAGACCTGCGTGCGCTCGATGAGACGCCGGGCGAGGCTCATGTTCAACGGGGGCAGTGCCACGGCACGGTCGCCAATTACCTCGACCGCCGTCCCGCCGCGGCCGAAGAGGATGACCGGCCCGAAGATCGCGTCGGTTGTCATGCCGATGATCAGCTCATGGGCTTGGGGGCGCTGAGCCATCTTCTGGACGGTGAAGCCCGTAAGCTGCGCTTCGCGTCTGTGCTTGGCAATGCGGGCCAGCATGGCCTCGGCGACGTTGCGCACATCGTCGGTCGAATCAAGGCCCAACGCCACACCGCCGACATCGGACTTGTGGCTGATGTCCGGCGAGAGGATCTTCAGCGCCACGGGAAAGCCGATCTCCTCTGCAACGCCGACGGCTTCGTCCGGTGACGGAGCTACGCGCGTCTCGACGACGGGGATACCATAAGCGGCCAAGACCTGCTTCGCCTCGGGTTCGGTGAGCAGATCACGTTCTTCGGCGAGCGCCACCTCGATCACGGCCCGCGCGGCGCCTGGGGTCGGCGTGAAGTCGGTCGGCGCGGAGGGCGGGACCTGCGTCAGAATGCTCTGATTCCGTCGGTAACGCACGATGTGCATGAACGCCCGCACTGCGTTCTCGGGCGCGTCGTACGTGGGAATGCCGGCGTCGGCGAAGATCTGACGCGCTTCACCCGCTGCGGCTCCACCCAGCCAGCTCGTCAGGATGGGCTTCTCGGAAGATTTCAATGCGTCCACGATACCGGCGGCGGTCTGTTGCGGCGGCGCGATGGCGCTCGGCGCGTTCATCACCAGAATCGCATCAACGTTGGGATCGTCATACAGAATGCGCAGCGACTTGACGTAGGTAGTGGCGTCAGCGTCGCCGATCATGTCGACGGGATTTCCGTGCGACCACGTGCCGGGCAGCAGCGTGTTGAGCTTGTCAAGGGTGGCCGGGGAGAACTCGGCGAGCTGGCCACCGTGCTCAACGAGCGCGTCGGTCGCGATAACGCCGGGGCCGCCGCCGTTGGTCAGGATCGCCAGCCGTTCACCCTTCAGCGGTTGCGAGCGAGCGAGCGTCTCGACGGCGTCGAACAGCTCGTCGAGATCGTAGACGCGTAGAATGCCCGCCCGGCGCAGAGCGGCGTCGTAGACGTTGTCTGCGCCAGCCAGCGCGCCGGTGTGCGAAGCTGCAGCGCGCGCCCCCTCAGCGTTACGCCCGGCTTTGATCGCGAGCACGGGTTTGTTGCGGGCAGCAGCTCGGGCGGCGGACATGAACTTGCGCGCTTCGTCGGCGCCGATCGATTCCATGTACAGCAGGATTGCAGTTGTCTCGGAGACGCTGCCCAGGTAATCGAGCACGTCGCCGAAGTCGACATCGGCACTGTTGCCCAGCGAGACAAAGTGCGAGAAGCCAATGCCCTTGGCCTTGGCCCAGTCGAGCGTCGCTGTGCAGAAGCCGCCCGACTGGGAAACGAACGCGAGGGTGCCGGGCTTGATCGCCGTATGGGCAAATGTCGCGTTGAGACCGAGCCCGGGAATGAGAATCCCGACACAGTTCGGACCCAGGATGCGCAGTGTGTACTCGCGCGCGGCGGCGAGCATAGCATCGTTGACTGACTGCCCCTTCCGGTACTCGATGTCGGTCAGGCCCGCTGTGATCACTACGGCAGCCCGCGTGCCCTTCTTACCCAGCTCGTCGATCACGTCCGGCACAACTCTGGGCGGCGTGCAGATCACCGCCAGATCAGGGGCCATCGGCAGGCTGGCGACATCGGAGTAGGTCCACACGCCGGCGACCGAGTCGTACTTCGGATTGACGGGCATGATCGGCCCGTCGAAATCCGAGCGGAGCAGATTGCGCATGAGCACGCCGCCGATGCTCCCGGGCGCGTTGGATGCACCGACAACGGCGACCGAGCCGGGCCGAAACAGGGAGTCGAGATGGCGCACGCTCATGGGCCGACCTCCGCGGGAAGAGGCGAGACAAAGCGCGCAGTGTAGAGGGTCACCAGGCGGGTTGCCAACGCCGGGCGGGCGGCGCCGAAATCATCAGTTGAAGAAGTCCTCGTCGTCGCCAGCATCGTCCGCGGGCGGCTCGGACGTGTCTTCGACGGGCTCGTCCATAGCGGCTGGCTCCTCGGCCGGCGGCGTGTCGAGCGCCGGCTCGTCGGTGGCGAAGTTCTGGGCGGACTGCAGGTGCCGGCGATAGGCGAGGAAATCGTGGATGTACGGAAAGCTCTCGCGTTGATCGAGCGCATCCGTCGCGAGCGCAAGCGCGTCATTCAACTGGCTCTGCATCTGCGCGTCGTCCAGTTGGGCGAGCAGGTGGTGGACGGCCGACTGTGAGAGCTGTGGCACCCACGCAGTCCTGGTCGCGCCGCGTGCCAGGCCTTCGAAGATCTGTTGGGCCTTTTGCAGCGTGTCCACGCCGTCCTGGCGCGCGGATTCCTGTTGCGACTCGTAGGGCGCCGTGTCGATCGCGAGGTCGGGACGGATCGCCGCGATCTGCCGCAGGTCGCGCAGCAAGCGCTTGTTGCTCACACTGCGCAGGACGTGGATCCGGCCGGCCAGCAGCCGCGCGGCACCTTCGGCACTTTCGCCGAACTGCCCGAGGTAGTCGGAACTGACGATTGCTGTCAGACGGGCGTTCTTACGGTCGGGGTCGCGCTCGTTCTGCGCTTCCTGCGCCGCACGCACCCATGCGTCCACGCTGCGTTGCGATTGGCCGAACGCGCGGATTGCGGCATCGGCGGCGCGGAGGGCTTCACTCTCCTTCTCGGCGGCCGCCGCAGCCAGCTCTTGGACTTCCTCCACCAAGGCCTGCTCAGTCGCCCGCAACTCAGTCACCTGATTCGCGTAGCGGCCAGCGTCCGCCCGCGCAGCGTCGTCGAGCTTGGTCAGGAATTCGATTCGCTCGTTCAGAGATTTTTCGCGCAAGCGCTGGCGCTCGGCGATCGTTCTGGCCAGCGTGTACTGCCTGCGCAGCTCGTCGAGCCCCAGCACAACCTCACCGTCTACGACCCGCCCTTCGATTGGGTCATCGCTGTCCCACGTTGCGTCACGCCGGCCGCCGTCACGCAGCAGATCCACGACGCCCTGCCGGGCGCGGACCGTCGCCGCTGCAGACTGGTAGTCATCGCGATAAGCGGCGAACGACTGCTCATCGTCGGACTCAAAGCCGCGCTCCTCAACAGTCAGGAGCTCCTGCCGGGCGTCGGCCAACTGCTGTTCGGCGGCGGCGAGCGAGTTCTCCCGCTCAGCGACGGCAGTTTCGAGCGCGGCCGCTTCCGCGTCAGCGCTCTTGCGCGCGGCGGACTGTTGCACGAGTTCGTCGCGCAGCTCGGCCACGATCGGTGCCACTTCGAGCTCGCGGTAATACTCAGCCAGGCCGCTAACCCGCCGCGACTCACCCGCGGCGTTCAGCAGTTGCGCCAAGACGTCCGCCTGCTCCGTACGCAGCGCTTCGGCCTCGGCGAGCAGTTGCGCGGCCAGCGCGTACTGTGCCGTGCCGAGCACTTGCGCCACGCCCAGCGCTTCGCCGCCGGTCTGCGCGGCATCACGTGCCTCGCGGATGGCATTGTCGACCCGCGCCCGGTTTTCGCGCAAGCCCGTCTCAGCGGCTGTCATGACGCGCTCAATCGCGCCGGCGTCGGCTGAGAGGTTTGGCAGCGTTCCAGTCTCGCGTCCGGCTGCCTCAGCCTGTTCGCGGGCAATTCGCAGGCGCTGCTGATGTGCGCTGGCGATATCCTGCAAGCGCTCGCCGGCGGTCTCGATGGCCGGTTCCAGCACATCGCCGTCGGACGGCACAGACTCTTCCGCACCTGGCAGCAATTGCTGTGCACGGTGCAGTTCGAGCCGCGCCAGCGCCGCAGTCGCGACGGCGGAGCGCTCCGCGGCCGGCGTCACACTACGCCAGCGCGGAAGGACGACCATCGCGGCGATAAGAGCAACCCCCAGCACAAAGCCGATCAGGATGGGCGGGCGCACTGAATACCTCCGACGAGACGGAGTCCAGCGACCTCCCGCAAATGTCCAAGCCTGAGTCGTTTGCGGGCGTGACGCCGCCAGACCGTTCCCAACTGCGCTGTGTACCCCGCCCAGTGCGTGATGTCAATCAAAGCTCCCCGGCGGCGTTGACGGCGCGTTCCAGCAGCTCTGGCCAGTCAGCCGGGCCGGCGTGTCCCAGTAGTTTCCCGGCGCGATCCAGCACGATTAGATGCGGTATCTGACGGATGCCCCACATACGAACGAATCGGCCGCCCCAGCCACGCTCGTCATTGCTTTGCGGCCATGAAACGCCGAGTTGCGCGGCCGCAGCCTGCGTCGTCGTCCGCCGATCGGCCAGGCTGACGCCGACAACCTGCAACGTGGGGTGCTGTACCCGGGCCTGTTCGATCGCTCGAACGCACGCGACCGCCGGCTTGTCGTGTCCGGCCCAGACGACGATCGCCAAGGGGTGACCGGTCAGGTCGGCGGTGTTGATCGTTCCACCCGTGACCAGTGGGAACGTCGTCTGCCATGGTTTTCCGAGCGCGTCGTGCAGGCGCTGCCGCGCTTCGAGATACTTGGTGGCGCTGTGGGTGGGGAAGTTGTCACGCATGAGCTGCGCGAGTTCAGACATAGTCGCGACGTCATCGCGCTGTTCACTTTGCTCGTACAAACGCACGGCCAGACGCGGTACGAAGCGGCTTCGCGGATAGCGACGCAGGTAATCTGCTTCTGAATCGACTAAGCCGCCTGGGGCCGGCAGCGATTCGTCCGCCGAATCGGGACACTCGAACCGTGAGCAAACCAGGGACCAATACGCGGCCTCGGCCGCCACAGCTTCGCTCGAGGGCTGACGCAGAAGCTCGCGACACCGCCGTCGTAATTCTGTGGGGTCTTCGCAGCGCAGCGTCGCGATGCCGAACAGCGCTTCCAGCTCCAACCGGATCGCCTCGTCGCGGTGCGCGCCGCCGGGGTACAGCGTCAGATAGTGCCGCACCCGTTCGACGCGTCGCACGAGCAGCCGCTCGGTGGACACAAACCACGCGTCGTAAGACTCCTCGACGGCGTTGGGCAGCGCCGACGCGACGATCTCACACCAGAGCCCCTGCTCCAGCGTGCTCACAGCGTGGCGCCCGTCGTCGTCTGCCGCGCTGGGCTGCGCCGGCGCTCTCGCCGCAGCCACCAGCGCGCCGAGCACCACCGCGACGATCAGTTTACGTCTACTCAACGTCATTCCGATTTGCTCGTGACGCGCGTTGTCAGATGAAAATCCAGTCGCTGTTGCGCCAGACGATCATGTAGAGCACGAGGTTGGTGATTCCGTGGAGCAACACTAGGCAATAGAGGCTGCGCGTCCAGTAGAACACCGCGTTGAACACCATCCAGCACAGAATGCTCACCTCCCAGTTGGCCGGATGCTGGAATACGGAGATCAGCGACGTGCCGAGGAACGAGAACCACGTGAACTTGCCGAGCGGAATGCGGTCGAACCGCTGCCAGTCGATCATAGCACGCAGCAGGAACCCGCGCCAGAAAAGCTCCTCAACCACCGGAACGGCGGTACACGCGACGATCAGCCGTAGCCAGTACGTCGTCCAGAACAGATCGTTGGCGCCGAGCACGTCGCGTACGGTTTCGGAAGAGCCGCTGCCGGGATAGAACGGGAAGTAAGTCGGCCAGCCGAGGCTGTCGAAATAGTACTGACCGGCGACCCAGCCCCAGCCCACGATAATCCCGCCGACGATCGCGATGAGCCAGTAGGGCCGTCCCCACGGCGGCAGGTGGTGGCGAAACAGCCAGACGACCGCCAGCGATCCCACGCCGCGCACGGCTACCGCCACCGGCTGCAACGTCGGCGGCAAGAAGCCAACGAGCGTCATTAGCAGCAGGTAGGACATGTACGGCGCCACCAGCACGACGTCCGGCCGGGCGCGGGCCAGACGATCCACGGTGCTGGCGAAACCGATGTCGGTACTTGTCGGCGCGGTGGTCATCAGGCCCCCATGTTACGGAAACGGGACGCGGAACTCTAACGCGCCCTGTGTAAATACGCGGTGGAGGTCGAACATCATTCAGATGCACGAAAATGCGGCCGCGGGTATGCTGACCGCGTGTGTGGGTCGACTAACCGCGGCGCGGCAGAGGCTGTCCATGCCGGTAGTCTGCGGGTACCCGCTGAGACGGAGTTCCAAAACCCTGCTGCGTGGAGCGAATCCCGGGAGGTCAGGTAGATGCGAAGATCAATGTCGAGTGCGGTCGTGTTGACGCTAGTGGCCGGTATGGGACTGGCCTGGGGGCAATCGACGGGGGCGGCGCAGAACAAGCTGCTGGCCAAGCGGGCCGCCGAGGCGGACGCGTATCGCAAACTGGCTGAGGCCGTTTACGGCCTCGAAATCAACTCGCGTACGTTCGTGAAGGACTTTGTCACGGAGTCCGACGAGATTCGGGCAGAAGTGGACACGTTCGTCAAAGGCGTGCGTCTGGGTGAGCCGTACTGGTATGAGGATGGCGTCTGCGAAATTCGCGCCGAGGTCACTGTTGCGAAAGTCGTTGAGGTCTTGAAAGAGGCGCACAAACGCCACTACCGGGGAAATACCGTCAAGGCGGAGGACTTCACGCACATCACCCGCCGAACCGAGAAGCAGATCATCGAGGCGATCGGCATGGGCGCACCGCGACCGGACCTGCCGCCGGACCTGCCCGCGGGCGTTGCGGAGCAGCTCACCGACGAGAGCACGCCGGCGCCCACGCGAGCCCCCGTCCCAATGATCTGGCGCAGCGTGTCGCCGCAGGCGCGTTTGATGGCGACACAGGCCGCGCGGGCGGATGCGTCGCGCAAGCTAGCCGAGCGAATCATCGGACTGCGCCTGACCAGCAATACGCAGGTGCGTGATTTTGTCGCGGAGAGCGACGTGATCCGTACGGAAGTGCAGGGACGGGTGTATCCGCAGGACGTGCGGACTTTCTACCATGCCGACGACCTGATCGTCGAAGTAACGCAGCGCGTGTCGACGGAGCAGGTAATTAAGACCATCAAAGAACTTCACAGTCGACACTACAAAGGCGACGACGTGAAGGGCCACGATATCGAGCAAGCCGTGACCAGGGTCATTAAGCGCGACTTCGAGGCCACCGGCATGGGCGTGCCGGCCCAACCGTTGATCAGGCAGGCTACCGAAAAGACCGGCGTGTACGTTCCGGACTGGAGCACCGAGACGATCGAGGTGGTCGGCGAGGCCACCGACCCGGCCATAGACACAGCGCAGGGACGCCTGATGGCAGCGCGGGCGGCGGAGGTCGTTGCCAAGCGCAACCTGGCCGAGCGAATCGCGGGGCTCACTCTACAGAGCGAGACCACGGTGCGCGACTTCATCACCGAGCATGATGAGATCTCGGCGCAGGTGAATGCCGTGATCGTCGGCGCTACGGTCGTCGAGACGAGCTTCACGGAAGAGTCCGCGATCGTGAAGGTCCAACTGTCGGGCATGCGTGTCTGGGACATGCTACGGGTCCGTGTGCGCTACTCCGGACCGTAAGGCGTAGATGTGGATTACGTGATCTTTGCAGGAGAAACTGGATGACTGGCAACTACCGTTGGATGCTCCTCATTGCACTGGGCTTTCTGGCCCTGATCTTCACCATCGGCTGCGCGGAAAACGAACGCCGCGAAGTGAAGGTGATCCACGAACAGCAAGAAGGCGAAGTCACGCAGGAACAGCCCGGCGAGATGGTCGTCGAATGATCCGTCGCATCGGTCTGGCGCTCGCGCTGGTCCTCACCGCGACAGTCGGCGCACGCGCGCAGACAAATGATGATCTGTCGCCGGAGCAGCGTCGGGCGCTGGAAGCGCTCGCACTGGCGGATGCCCGTAGTGCCATGCTCCAGCGCGTCGCCGCCCTCCCGCTCACCCCCGGCTCCACTGTGCGCGACGCGATGTCCAGGAGTGTGGACCTGGATCGCGCGCTGCGCTTGTGGGTCCGTCGACTGCCGCGCGTGGGTAAGACGCGCATCTACTCCGACGGCGTCGCCGAGGCGAACGTGCAGGCTGACGCTGCAGAGCTCCACAACGAGCTGGAGCGTCTGCTCGAGGCAGTGCCCGGCCTCAGTGTCGAGACCGGGCTGACTACGGCGATCGTGCAAAGTGCCGCTCGCAGTTGGCAATCGCAGTGGGCGACGGGGCGCGCCGTTTCAGAGGAGCCGTTCGCGGAGCACCGTCCCGTCGGATGGGAAAACGTCACCAACGAAGGCATGGACCTCGCGCGCCGTGCCGCGATGGCGGATGCGCACGAGGCATTGCTACGCAACGCCGCACGTTTGCCGGTCACAAACGCGCTCCGGCTGGAGGAGTTCCTCGCCACTGATGATGCCGTGCGCGCGGCGGCCCGCACCGCGTTGGAGCGCACGGCGGTCGTCAGCGTCGAATACGCGGCGGACCAGGTTGCGGTGGCGACGGCGGAGCTGTCGATCCAGGAGCTGCACCGCATCCTGACCCGCGTTCATCAGGAGCACTATCGAGGAACTGATTTCGCCCCGGCCGACTTCCGGCAGATGGTGTTGCTCGCGAAGCGAGACGAGCTAACCGCGACTGGGCTCGCGGCGCCGCCCGAACGAACCATCATTCGCGCCCGCCCCGCGCCGCTGGAGTTGAACGCGCCGGCGTGGGCCACAGAGACGCGTACTGCGCGCGGACAGTTCTTTCCCACCGAGCGCGTCGTGCCGGAAATGTCCGCCCGGCTGCAAGCGGCGTATCTGGACGCCCTGGATCACTTGCACGAGACGATTATGGCGCTCGTGATTCAGCGCGATGTGACCGTGGCCGAGTTCATCGGTTACCACCAGGAGCTGAAGCCGGATATCACGCTGTTCCTGACGAGCGCGCACATCGCGGCACCGCCGCGGGAGCTGCTGGACGACGGTGTGGAAGTAACGGTTGAACTTCCTCTCCGTCGGTTCTGGGAGATTCTGCGCCGCAAGATGCGGTTGGTCGAAGCGGAGCCGGGCCAAACTTCCGATTAGGTCTTGGAGATTATCGTGAGAAGATTCCTCGGAGTTGGACTACTGCTTGTCTGCACGGCCGCCACGAACGCACAGATCGGCGAGCCAGAGGCCGCGCAAACAACTACGGTAACGGTGACCGCCGAGGGTTTTGACCGCGAGGATGCCGTTAAGCAAGCGCTGCGGCGAGCACTGGAACAGGGCGCGGGCGTGCAGATCAGCGCCCACTCGAACGTCGAGAACTTCACACTGGTGCGCGACACGATCTACTCGCGCGCGGCGGGCGTGGTGCGCGACTATGAGATCCTGAAAAGCAACGAACTGCCTGGTGGTACATGGGAGGTCACGATTCGCGCGACTGTGCGTCCAAGCGCGATCGCAGAGACCTGGGGCGAAGTACAGAACGTGCTCGACCAGATCGGTCGACCGCGGATCATGGTGTGGATCGATGAGCAGATCGATGGCGCGCTTCAGAAGCAATCGCTGGTCGAGAGCCGCATCGAGGAACTCTTTGTCAAAGCCGGATTCGATCTCGTCGCGCGCGAAGCGATCAAGGGCATCGAACGGCGTGAGAAACGCGACGCCGAACGCAACGAGGATGCCGCCAAGCTGGCACGCCTCGCGAAAGAGGCCGGCGCGCACCTGCTCATTCGCGGATACGCCCACGCCGACCGCGCGGGTCTCGAGGACCTCTACGGCACGCCGGTCGCTTTCTACAACTGCGACGTGCAGGCCAAAGTGTTCAGCACGGACAGCGGGCGCTTGCTGGCCAGCGAGTCGATCCCCGTCACGCGGCGTGGCGTGCGCTCCCGCAAGGAGTACAGCCCGCAAGCCGCCCGTACTGCGCTGACCGAGGCGACTTTTCCGCGCGAAGGTCGCCGCGAGCCCGCCCTGGCCGTGCGGCTCTTCGAATCGGTCATGGAGCAGTGGTCCACCGCGATCACCGCCGGTCGAGATGTGGTGCTCGAGGTCTCCGGCCTCGATTTCCGCACCTACGCAAACGTCAAGCGGGCCCTGGGCGAGTTGCGCGGCGTTACCTCCATCGACGGCGATTTCACCGAGGGCACGGGCACGTTTCGCCTGAAGTCGAAGTCGGACGCGCAGACGCTCGCCGAGCGGTTGCTCGAGGAGCCGTTCGAAGACTGGCTCGAAGTAGTGGACCTGAAACCGAATCGCATCCAGGCGAAAGCGCGGGCCGGCGAGAACTCATAGGGGCCAACACGTCAACGGGCGTGACCGTCATTCCCAGTGTTCGTGAATCCGCGTGGCCTAGCCCCAAAGACGCCGCACGATTTCGAGCACTGACTCCCAAAGCCTGATTTCGACACAGGCCCACACGCTTGCCGTTGCGGCCAGCGCGAAGATTACTACTTTCACCGTGAGCACCAGGCGTTCGAAACGCCGCGTGTGCTCCGGATCACCGGCCAGACGCTGTACGAACCGCGAGCGTGACGAGATTGACGAGTGCCGCCAGCTCCGCGCCTCCGGCCGCATCCCGTTCAGCAGCGCCACCTCGTTCAGCGCGTGACTGAAGACCTGCGCCGCCGTCGCACAGATCTTGTCTCCGTACGGAGAAGGCTGCTCCGACGAATCGTCCGCGTGCAATTTACACGGCAAGGTGCAGGGCAATCCGCTCAAAGCCAACGTGCGCACGCCGAATACGTCCGCCTGCCGCTCAAACCGCCGCGAGACCCACCCAAACAGCATGCCCCACTTACACAGCAGCAAGGCTCCCAACACGGCGGCGGCAATCTGATACTCGGTGCGGGTCATGCCGTGCACGTGCGCCGAGAATATGGTGACGATGCAACCGCTGATCAGCGCGAACAGCAGGAAGAACAGAATGTGATGTCGCTTCACGTGCCCGGCTTCGTGGCCGAATACCGCCTCGATCTTCGTATCATCGAGTTGCTCGAGCATCGCGTCGGTGATCAACACATAACGCATCGGCGCGACCACGCCCATCACCGCCGCATTGACGATCATCCCGCCGCTGCGCCACACCAGAATTTCACGACAGCGCATGTTCAGCTTCTTGCAGATGGTCTGCAGCCGATCGCGCAGCGGACCATCCGGCAGCCGCTGTGTAACCCAGATGTGTCGCAGGACCTCGGGTGCGATCAGCGCAACGACAATCGCCGAACAACCCAACAAAATGTCGCCGGCGAATTCCTGCCCCGTGGCCGCGCGGATCTGCTCGTCGTAGTGTACGACCGCGTCCCGCGCCGCCAGGATGAACAGCATCGGCACGAGGATAAACAGCACCTGGTGCCGAAGGTTGAACATCAGGTACTGCCCCAACGACCAGACCGGTCGCAGTGGCCGATTGCGAAACAGGTAGATCTCGACCGCGAGCTGCCGGATCGCCCGGTCCGACGGGTACACCATGATCCACGTCAGCAGTATCGAGAAAAGGAACGGGACCATCGCGAGTAGCCCGGGCAACAGCAGCCACACCCCCGCCGTCTGGCGACACAGGTCCATCCAGTTCGTACAAAACAGCACCGCGATATGGCATAGCGCCAGCAGATTCTGGATGATGAACACGCCCCGCCCAAACACGAACTGCCCGTGGCTGGGGTGCTCCGGGTCAATCTCGAATCGGCGCAGCGCCAATCGATTGACGAAGAATCCCACTGCCGGCGGAATCAGCGTCGCCAGCGCAACGAGGCTGAGCGTCAGCGACGGCGCCGTCAGCCATTTGTACGGCGGCGTGGGAAACGTCAGGACGATGGCCAGAACCGCGATAACTACGAGGTACATGTGCTACGATAATACGTGAAAGGGTGTGCCCGTTCATGGTGACCAAGCGCCTGCACACAAAAATCTGCGGCATCACGACCGTCAAGGACGCAGTTCACGCCGCTCGCTGTGGCGCCGACTTCGTCGGCCTGATCTGTGCCGCCAGCCCACGGCAGATAGATCTTTCACGCGCAGAGCAGGTCCTGGCGGCACTCCCGGCCACCACCAACAGCGTACTGCTCTACCGTGACGCGAACGTGGCCGAAATCATCGCGGAGGTCCAGCAAACGGCCTGCCGCTGGGTGCAATTGCACGGGTGCGAGACCATCGATGATCTCCGCGCGCTCGTCGCCGAGTGCCCGGGCCTCCATCTCATCAAGGCCTGGGAGATCTCCGCCGCGGACGACGCAGAACAGATCGCGACGTACGTCGCCGCAGCTTGCGCGGAGAAGCTCCCCCTTGACGTCGTGATCCTCGATCAACCCAAGGGCGGACCGCATCCGGGCTATGACGTGCTGGGTGAAGTCTCCCGAGCGCTCGAGGGCTCCGGTGTAGCCATCTGGTGCGCTGGCGGCCTGACTCCTGAGAACGTGCGCGGCGCTCTCGCGGCGGGCGTCTATCAGGGTACCGACGTCGCTAGCGGCGTCGAATCCGCGCCGGGGATCAAAGATCCCGCCGCCGTCCAGGCCTTCATTTCCTCCGTCGCGCACGCCGCTGGGCACGTATAAAGGGCCACGCACGTCAATCCGATAACACGCACGGAGCCTCACTGCATCGGAGACCGTGCGTGACTCTGGACCTGTACGACCAGCACCCCGAACACTCGTCGATGATCCGCGCCGCGCGCGTGCGTCCCTACATCTCCGTGCTCTTCGATTGCTGCCGTGTATACGACCGTATCTATCGCCGACCGCACGAACGCGTCTATCGCGGACGTTGCCCGAAGTGTCTGCGCGTTCTGACCGTGCGTGTGGGGCCGGACGGCATCCCCCACCGCATGTTCCGCGCCTCTTGATCGCTGCTACTGGCCCGCCGCCTCGCGGATCATCATTTCCAGCACCGGCTGTTTCCCGAGTTTGAAGCGCGGCACAAGCTTGTCGTTGATGAACACGGTCGGAATCGCGTAAAGCCCCGGCGGCACGCCGATGCGTAAGCGCGGCAGCTTCTTCGCCGCCTGTATGTCGCCCGTGATCGCGGATGCGACTTCCGACGAATCAGCGGCGGCGAAGATCGCATCCGCGTCCAGCGCAAGCTCAGTCAGCGCCATGCGCAATGCTTCATCGTCGTACTCGGTCTCCCAGTTCTCAATCAGCCATACGTGCAGCATCCAGAACGCCTCTTCCCCAGCAACCTGCGCCGTGGCCTCGGCGATCTGCGCAGCACGACACGCCATCGGGTGACGCTCCTCTTTCAGATTCGGATTGCACTTGCTGTCGAACGGATACTGGCGGAATTCGTAGCGCACGTTCCCCAGCTCGGCCACCATCCGCCGCACGATGCCGTCAACGTCAGTCGTGAATGCTTCCCGATAGTCGCCCCACACCACGACCTCGGCGTCCGCGTCGTCCGGCCCCAGCGCGCGCGGAAAAGCGTCAGGCGGCAAGTCCAGCACATCCTGTTCACGCCAGTCCGCAAGATATTTCTCCAGCGCCGCCGGAGGGTGGTCGTGCGCTGCTGATCGCAGCGGCGGATTCGTCTCCGCCAGTTGCTGAACCGTGCGGATCAGTGCGTTGGGCGCGTACCAACCCTTCAGTTCCACGCCGTTAACAAAGATCATCGGCGTAAAGTGCAACCCCAGATCCTTGGCCTGTTTCGAATCGCGCTTGATGCGCTCCAGCGTCTCCTGACTCGACATCGTCTCGACGAATCCGGCGGGGTCATAGCCGATCTCGCGAATCGCGCCCTCCAACTCCTCGCGCGTCTGGAAGACGCCCTGCTTGTCGAACAGCCAGTGGTGCAGTTTCCAGAACCCGTCCGTCCCCCACAGCATGCCCGCCGCCTCGGCCGCGCGCGCCGCCCAGCAGGCATTCGGTTGCGTCGTGCGCGCGCAGTGCGGATTGCATTCCTTGTTGAACGGAAAGTGCTTGATCGAGAACGCGATGTCCGTGCGCTTCTCCTGCAATGCCCGCACCTGGCTCTCAATGCGACGGCAGTCCCGACATTGGTAGCTCGTGAACATCACCACGCGAATCGGCGCTTCTTCCGGCCCCCAGCGGTACCGGCCTTCAAACGGCTCGGCCTCTTCAGCCGTCAGGTCCGGCGCGATCACAGTCGCCGGCCTGGTCGCGGGAGCAGTCGTCTCAACCGTCATTTCCGGCTCGGGCTCAGGTGCTGTCGCAGTTGCGTCGTGTGAGCGCTCGATCATCGCTGCGACGTCCTCGGACATCTGCTGCTCGGCCTCGGCCGTCGTCGCGCGCACTTGCCATGCGTCCCACGCACCGACCGCCACCGACGAGATCACGAACGTCACGACTGCCGCCCCCAGCGCCGACCCCATTGGGATCGCTTTGGCGCGCTTCAGCTCCATCACAATCCAGAATGCGAAGTTCCCCAGGTGCGCCACCAGACAGTAAGGACAGACTTGGGCCTTTTGCAGCATGATCACGCAGAACCCCGCGGACGCGACCGCGCCGATGCGCACGATGATCTTCATACCACGTGAAAGCGCACCACGCGCGAGCAACCACCCTACCAACGCTGCCAGAAAATACGAAAAGCCCAGAAAGGACGTCGGCCATTCAGCGAATCCCAGCGGAACGCGTCCCCAGACACTGCTCGCCAACTCGGCGCATGGGCTGTCGTCGCCGCAGCCCGGGATCGCGTGCCCGGTGATGTGTTCATACACGAGCATGAGCGACATCGCAGCACCGAGCGCCAGCGCGAGTGCCCCGATCGTCACCAACGCCGGCGAAATACCGTGTTTCGTTTCTGAAACATCTTGATGAGAGCTGCTTTGGACCATTTCTTGCTCGAATACTCGTGGTTCTCGCGTTGCCGTGCCGTTTGTAACCGCCTCGTCTCTAAGTCTATGGCATACGGGCCGGGGGTCCAATCAGGCTGCCGTGTTGGAAGCGGGCCGTGGCAATACCGATTTTCCGATGGTATAGTAGCCTGAATGAGTGAGACCCAAACCATGCCCCAATTCACGGCGCAGCAGTTGGAAACCGTCCTCGACTCCGTTTCCGACGCCGTCTTCACTGTCGATCGCGATCTCAACATCATCACTTTCAATCGCAGTGCAGAGCACCTTTCCGGCTATGCCCGCCACGAAGTCATCGGTCGGCGTTGCTCGCAGGTGTTTCGCTGCCCTCCTTGTGGTGACCAGTGCCCGCTCACGCAGGCCTTGAAGTCCGGGCGAGTGTTCCATGGTGAAACAACGATCCGCAATAGGGACGAAGACGAACGGCGCGTCGCACTGTGCGCGTCGGTGCTGCGCGATGAGGGCGGCGAAGTAGTCGGCGGCGTGGAAGTTTTCTATTCAGGGAGCTTCAAGCCGTGCGACGGTGCCGTAGGTGAACAGCGTGCAACAGTCCGATCGCTCTCGCTGCTGGACGCCTCCGAGCGAACCGCGATCGAAGATGTCCTGCGCCACCACCATTGGAACCAATCCGCCGCCGCACAGGAGCTGGGTATCAGCCGCACAACACTGTGGCGAAAGATGAACAAGCTAGGCATCCGCTCGCCCCGCCGCCGCGACGGACGGCCACCAACGAGCGAGGCGTAACGGCGCATTCAGTTTGTAAGACAAGCGCGGGGCCTAGACGTTGGCTTGGGAATCCTGGGCACCTGAATCACTGCACGTCGGCGCATCGCGCTGCGTGACGTGCCACGCGCGCAGCATTTCGGCGACTGACCACGCCTGTGCAATACACCCGTCCGGCCGGTGCGGCTCCTCGCCGTCGAACACCTCGCTCAGCGATCCCACCCCGTGCGACCACACCTGCCCCAGCAACGGCGCGAGAAACTCACGGGCCCGCACGCTGTCTCTGTGCACGCGGTAATGCGCAGTCACGAACGGTCCGAGTAGCCAGGCCCAAGCAGTACCCTGGTGATACGCCTCGTCGCGCTCCACCGGCCCGCCCGAGTACGTCAGACGATAACGCCCGTCATCCGGCGCGAGCGTTCGCAACCCGAACCAACCGAGCAGCTTCTGCTCACACGCGCTTACCACCGCCGCTTGTTGTTCATCCGAAAGCGCGCAGTGCGTTAGCGCGACGGCGAAAACCTGATTGGGACGCACGCTACCGTCATCGCCATCCGGACCGTCGAGCACGTCGTAGCAGCACAACTGCGACTCGTTCCAGAAGCGGCCGAAGCTCGCACGAGTCGTCATCGCCAGCTCCGCAAATTCGCTGCCATCGACGCCGAGCCGTTCCGCCAGCTCAGCCATGTTGCAGCACGCGTCGTACCAGAGCGCGCTCAGTTCGACCGGCTTGCCCATGCGCGGCGTGATCACGCAATCGCCGATCTTGGCATCCATCCAGGTCAGGTTTACGCCGTGCTCGCCCGCTGCAACCAGACCGTCATCGCCAACGCGAATGTTGTGAACCGTCCCGCGGCGATGCCACGCGACGATGTCCCGCATGACCGGGAACAGCTCGCGCAGTGTCTGCTGATCATCCCTGGCACGAACGTACTGATCGATCGCCCACAGATACCAGAGCGTCGCGTCCACCGTGTGATACTCCGGTCGATCGCCCGCATCGGGAAAGCGATTCGGAATGACGCCGCGCTCCACGTAGCCCGCCCACGTTCGCAGAATGCGCCGCGCGATCTCATAGCGCCCGGTCACGAGCGTCAGGCCCGGCAGCGCGATCATCGTATCCCGCCCCCAGTCGGTAAACCACGGGTACCCCGCCAGAATTGTGTACCCTTCCGGCTCATTCGCCGACGCCCGCGCGACGATGAACTGATCCGCGGCGCGAACCAGCGTCCGAATCGCCAACGGCGGATGCTCCGCGACCGTCGGCTGATTGCCGTGCCATTCCTTTTCGAGCACCTGTGTCCGCGACTCGTGCCGCGCGTACGCACCCTTGGGCGTGAGGCCCCCACAATCCGCCGTGCCCATCACGAACGTAGCAGTTTCGCCCGGCTGCAACTCGACCCGCACGGTCCCCGCACACAGGTGATCTTCGCTGTCGTCAAAGCCGCGCGCCGCCTCTACCGGCAGATGTGTCCCACGATGCCACGTGTGATCGACGTCCCATTCCAGACTGGCGCCAGCAAACCCGCAACAGAAACAGCGCGCGATGTCCGCAGAGCCGTGTGCCTGAATATCCAGCCGCGGCCCATGAGCAGCAACGTCGAACCCACGGCGCCCATCGCGCTCCAGGTGGTGGTAATCACGGCAGTTGATCAGCAACCGCCCCGCAAAGCTCACCGGTGGACTATCGGGATGCAGCGCATACTCGACGAACGTCGCGTTACACCCGTGCTCCATCCAGACGCGTTTGGTCAGACGCGCGCCGTCAACGTCGTACGTCCACGTCGGCACGCCGTCGCACAGGTCAAACCGGCTCAGGTGCTTCCACCCCTCCGGATCGATCGCTCCGCCGCGCCACACGTTGGTAAACACGCAGTGCGTCTGCTCGCCGATGGTGAGGAACTCTTCCAGCCGCGAGAAGAGCAACGTACGCCCCAGCGGTGGATCCAGCGCCGCGATCAACAGCCCGTGGTATCGCCGGGTCATCGGCCCCGCGACCGTACCGCTCGCGAATCCGCCGATGCCGTTGGTGACCAGCCATTCGCGCGTCATGCCCTGGTCGAGCCGCTGGCACATCAGCGGGGGCAGGTGAATGCTCGTCGAACAGCGGTCGAGAACCGATACCGCGTGGTTGTCGTTGCTCACTGGTTCTCGCCACCGAATGCGTTCCGGATGTTTTCGAAGAGCTGTTCCACCTTGAACGGCTTGAACAGCACGCCCGCCAGACCCTCGCGGTTGGCACGCACAATGGAATGTTCGGGGTCGTAGCCGAACCCCGTGATCAGGATGACGGGACAGTCCACGCGCGCCTCCTTCGCGGCCGCGAACACTTCGTATCCATTGCGGTAGGGCATCTTGATGTCAGATAGCACTAGATCGAATCGCTGCGTCTGGAGCAGCGACACGGCCTCTTCGCCGTCGCGCGCCATCACAGTGATCGCTCCCGACTTCGCGAGCACGTCGGCGATCGTCTCGCGAATGATGTCCTCGTCGTCCGCGATCAGCACGCGCCGCCCGGCGACGAGCGGATCCGACGACGACTCCCCCGGCGACAGGCCGCGCACCGCCGGCATCTGTGTCACCGATTGCAGCCGCTCCTTCACCTGGTCCACGCTGTCGATGATGGTGCGGAGCTGGCCCGCCGCCTCTTCACCCCCCGTGCCATCCTGCAGCATGCGTGTCGCTTCGACCACGATGTCGTTGAGCGGATTCGCCAGCTCGGAACGCACGTCCGAAGCTACCTGCCCAGTCGCTTCGCTTCGCTCGGCCGCTAGCAGCTTCAGCGTGTGCAGCGCCGCTCCGATGTACCGGCTGAAAATCTCCGCGAATTGGCGATCTTCATCACTGAACGCGTTCGGTTCGTCGGACTCGACGTTCAGCACACCGACGACGCGATCGTGCAGCCGGATAGGCACGGTCAAGCACGACTTCGCCCCTTCCAGTCCCAACAGGTAACGCGGATCATGGGCCAGATCACCACACGTGTACGACTCGCCGGTCGCCGCGACATAGCCGCTGATTCCGTTGCCCTCCGTCTCGGCCATCAGCCGCATCGATTTCACGTGCTCGGGCAACCCGGCCTGCAGTACGGGATCGAGCTGACTCGTCGCCGGATCGAGCACCAGCACCGCGAAGTGCTGGAAATTGAGCAGCTCACCGCAGTAATGAATGAGCCGCTCTTCGAGCAGATCGAGGCGGTCGGCGAAATCCAGCTTCGCCGTGGTGTCCGCGTTGAGCGTTACCAGCTCGCGGCCCGCCGCGTCGATCGCATCAAGTTTGTCCCGCAGGCGCGCAATCTGCGTGGTGTCAGAGACCAATCCAACGACGCGCTCCAACTTGCCGTCCGCATCGCGCACCGCCGATGTGGTGAGTTCGAACGACTGGTCGTCAGACGCTGCTACGGAGCGACGCTGAGCGCCCATCACGGTGCCGGCCGCCAGATCGCGCGCCACCGTCGTACACGCATCTCGAATCGCGTTCGCGACCTCAGGCGGATACGCCTGCAAAATGGAGTTCTGCCAGGTGATCACCCCGTCGGCATCGAGCACGCACACGCCCACCGCGATGCGGTTCAGCACGTTCTGGTGGTCGTTCAACTCGATCGCCCGGGCGATCGGGAGCAGTTCCGCGGAGTCTAGCAACACGGCGTCGAACGTGCCCTCCCGCAGCGCAGTGAGCGCATCATCAACGGAGTAAACGACGCGGACGTCGGCCTGCGAAGCCAGCGCGCTGTGGGCAAACTCCGCCGCTCCGCCCGGGTGGGCGATGCACAGGAACTTTCGGGGAGTAGCTGCAGTGTGGTCTTCGGGCATACCCAAAACCCGTATCGAAAGGCAAAGTGCCGATCAGCCAGCGCCGAAACCGCCTGTTTACTAGATCGCAGCCCAATTTCCAAGCGTGAATCCAGATCGAATTCCGCGCCGCCCTCCCTGGCAGGGAGGGGCTGGGGGGAGTGTCGAGCACCGCGACCACCCCGCGCTCCGTTACCGGTCTCGGATCGACCTTGACGTTTCGCGCCAGCAACACTACAGTTCCGACCCCGCGCCCGGGAGGCGGCGGTGAAATCAACGGCTGCACCCTGCGGGCTCACTGGTTTGGGAACCGAGGCGTGATCAGCACAATCCGGAGAATCCTCCGCGAGCAGTCGGCCCGCCGCTTCGACGCACTACGCGTTGTCGCGACACCACCGCCCGCGTACACTCGCGGCTCAACTCCGGGCCGCGGCTTCGGGAGTTCTCAGGGCGCTGTCCGCAATATCGCTTATGGACCCGCCGATGAAGCGCGACGATCCGAATTCGGATGCGAACACGCCAATCGGCTGGCTTCGAATGTACGCCGTGGTGTTCGAGTTTCTCGCGTACCTCGGCGGTTTGGGATACTTGGGCTGGTGGCTCGACCAGACCCGCGGCTGGGAGCCGTGGGGCCTGCTCGGCGGGCTCTTTATCGGCACCGGCTTCGGACTCTATCGCCTGATCCGCGAAGCGAAGCGCATCGGGCTCTGACGGCGAGATGAGACTCATATTGCTACAAATCGGGGCCGTCGTGGCGACCGTCGCACTGGTTGCGATCGTGGCGGACAGTCCCGTGTCGCGCGCCTGGGGCAGCGTCGGCACCGCCGCACTACTGAGCAGTGCGTGGATCTCGCTCATCGCCGGCCTGCTTGCGATTGCGCCGCTCGGCGCAGCATTACTCTGGGCTCCGAAGCTCGTCCCGCAACTCGCCTTCGCCGGCACTGCCGTTCGCCTGATTGTGACCGGCACGCTCGCGGTGGCGTGGCAGGCGCTGACCAACGTTCATTTGAACGCGTTTCTGACGTGTCTAACCGTTTTCTACCTGACGCTCCTGGTGGTCGAGACGACGCTCACGGTGATCGCCGTGCGCGGCACGCTTACGCCGCCGGCGACGGAAGAGAAGTGAGGCGTTGCTGATGCTCCTGGCCGCCCACGATCCGGTCGACCACGTTCTTCCGCACAGCTTCTTCGAGTTGTTGCCGTTCAACCTGAACTTCGGCGCAGAGCAGATTCCTCTGTTGGGCTTTCCGCTCAGCGACACACTCTACTTCACCAATCACCTGCTCATGACGCTCGTCGCCGGTGTCCTCTGCCTCTTGATCTTTCCGCGACTGGCGAGTGCGTACACGGCTGCCGGCGGTCCCGCTGCCCCCCGCGGCGTTTTCATGAATCTGTTCGAAGCATTGCTCCAGTTCATCCGTGAGGAAGTGGCCCGTCCGGTGCTCAAGCATCGCACCGACCGCTTCATGCCTTTCCTTTGGACGCTCTTCTTCTTCATCCTGTTCTGCAATCTGCTGGGCATGATCCCGCTGGCGGACATTGTTCGCCTTGCCACCGGCGGCACGCTCCAGCACGTTGGTGGTACGGCCACGGGTAACCTCGCCATTACCGGCGGCTTGGCGCTGTGCGCGTTCTTCATGATCCACGCCAGCGGCATCGCCGAGGTCTATCACGGCCTGATCGCCGGCACGTATGGCCACCATGATCACGGCGACGAACACGACAACCACGGGGCGGACCACGGGCACGATGCCGCGAAGAAGATGTCGCCCGGATCGGCAGCGATGCTGGCGTTTCCGCTCTACGTCTGGAACTTCGCCCCGCACGTGTTCGCCCCGCACGCGGATGCAAAGCCGCTCGCGGCGGCGGTGCTCCACGCGGTGGACTTCGTCATGTGGCTCGTGCTGCTTGTGCTCGAGTTGATCGGCGCTGTGATCAAGCCATTCGCGCTGATGATTCGTCTGTTCGCCAATATGGTCGCCGGCCACATCGTGCTCGGCTCCATCCTGATGTTGATCTTCACGACCAACACGGTCGTCATGGGCTATACGGTCGCGGGCATCAGTACGCTCGGCTGTGTGGCAATAGGTTGCCTGGAGTTGTTTGTTGCCTTTCTTCAGGCGTACATCTTCGTGTTCCTGACCACGCTCTTCCTCAGCATGGCCGTGGCACCGGAGCACTAACGGCAGTCAATCCGCCCGATCGGGCGGCGACATCGGTATAGGGCATGGGTAGCCGACGCCCGGTCCCGCTTTTCTTAAGGTCGGCACAAACGGTTTCATTCGACGGTCTGGTGCGTAGGAGATTCAATCATGCTCGGCACGCTGGCTCAAATGACAGCACTGTTCAGTGACGCAGGCCTCATGGGCCTGGGCGCCGGTATCGGCGCGGGTCTGGTCTGTATCGGCGCCGCCAAGGGTATCGGCCACCTCGCGGGTAACTCCGTCGAGTCCATGGCCCGTCAGCCCGAGGTGCGCGGCAACGTCTTTATCGCGATGATCATCGCGGCAGCGCTGATCGAAGGTTTCACCTTCTTCGCGCTGGTGGTTTGCAATGGCATCGCCGGCAAGATCGCCGCGGCCAGTTAATCGAGTTTCGCTGACCCCCGATCGAGGTAACGGGCCCATGATGCTGCGAAATCGATGGTGTGCCCTCGCCGTCGGAATCCTGCTGGCCTCCACTGCTCTGGCTGAGGAGCACGGTGAGCCGCAACACGCCGAGCCCACGCACGCGTCCGACGCGACCCATGCGGCGGATGCTGCGCACGGCGACGGTCACGGCGGACACGATAAGCCGGCGCTGCTCCAGTTCGACCCCGGCGCCGCCATCTGGTCGATCATCATCTTCGTCGCGCTGCTGATCGTGCTGCGGGCCACGGCGTGGAAGCCGATCCTCCGCGTGCTCAACGAGCGCGAGGAGTTCATCCGCAAGTCGATCGATGAGGCGAAGGAGGAGCGCGCCGCGGCTCAGGAGCTGCTCGCTGAGTACAAGGCGCAGCTCGAGAAGGCCCGGCAGGAAGCCAGCGCGATCGTCGATGAAGGCCGCCGCGACGCTGAGGTCGTTGGCCAGCGCGTCAAGAACGAGGCCCGCCAGGAAGCGGAACAGCTCGTCGAACGGGCCCACCGCGAGATCCAGTTGGCCGCGGACACCGCGGTCAAGGAGCTCTACGACCAGACGGCGGAGCTTGCGGTCACGGTTGCGGGCGGAATCCTGCGTAAGGAGATTTCGCCGACCGAGCATCAGCAGCTCGTGGCGGAATCGCTGGCCAAGATGAAGTCCGCGGGACGTCCGGGGCTGAACTGACCCGACGATCCGCTTTGGGAAACTGCCATGCGGGACACCGATCCAGGCATTGACGTCGCCGACGTATACGCCGCCGCGCTGTTCGAGCTCGCGACGGAGGCGAATGCGGTTGACGACGTGTTCGGCGAACTGACCGAGCTTGTGAAGCTGGTCGATCAGGAGCCGCGCGCGGACGCGTTCTTCAGCGCGACGTCGATCGATGACGACGACCGCGAGAAGAGCCTCGAACGCATGTTCCGCGGCAAGCTCAGCGACATGGTCCTGAACACGCTCCAGATCATGAACCAGCACGGCCGCGTCGGCCTGCTGCGGCCGCTGCGCCGCGCGTTCATGCTGCGCATGGAAGACGCGCGCGGGCAGATCGAGGTCACCGCCACCAGCGCAGTTGAGCTCAATGACCAGCAGCGGACCGAAATCGCCGGCGTCGCCGAGCAGCTTTCCGGACGCCAGCCGCTCATCGAGTACCAGGTGGACCCCGAAGTGCTCGGCGGGCTCGTGCTCCAGATCGGCGACCAGCGTTACGACAACTCGCTCCGCACGCAACTACGGGCGGCGGCGACCCGACTGACCGATCGCGCAAACCGCGGCCTCGAGATCGGCCGCGAGGACTGACTGAACCCGCGGGCGCCGGCCCGCGCTTGAATGGCTGAAAGCTGACGGCTGATGGCTGGCAGCTACCCAGCGGAGACGCAGGCATGAAGTTCAAGGCAGATGAAATCGCCAGTGTCATCAAAGAGGAAATCAGCCAGTACCAGGCCCAGCTCGACGTCGCTGAGGTGGGCAAGGTGCTGGAGGTCGGTGATGGCGTGGCCCGCATCTTCGGGCTCGCTAACGCCATGGCCGGCGAAATGCTCGAGTTCGAGAACGGCGCCGTGGGCGTCGTCTTCAACCTCGAAGAGAACTCGATCGGCTCGGTCGTCCTCGGCGATTTCCTCGGCGTCAAGGAAGGTGACGAGGTCCGCACCACCGGCCGCCTGCTGAGCGTGCCCGTGGGCGATGCGATGGTCGGTCGCGTGGTCGACCCGCTCGGTCGCCCGCTCGACGGCCGCGGCCCGATCCAATCCCCTCACCGTCGTCCGCTGGAAATCATCGCGCCCGGCATCGCCGAGCGCCAGCCCGTCAAGGAGCCGCTCCAGACCGGTATCAAAGCCATCGACTCGATGATCCCCATCGGCCGCGGACAGCGCGAGCTGATCATCGGCGACCGCAAGACCGGCAAGACCGCCGTCGCGATCGACACGATCATCAACCAGAAGGGCGGCGACGTGATCTGTGTGTACGTCGCGGTTGGCCAGAAAGAGTCGACCGTTGCCGGTCTCGTCGAGATTCTCCGCAAGCACGGCGCGATGGATTACTCAATCGTCGTGACGGCCGGCGCGTCCGACCCCGCGCCGCTGCAGTACATCGCGCCCTACGCCGGCTGTGCCATGGCCGAGTACTTCATGTACGAGCACGGCCGTCACACGCTGTGTGTCTACGACGACTTGTCGAAGCAAGCCCAGGCCTATCGCCAGCTTTCGCTGCTGCTGCGTCGTCCGCCGGGCCGCGAGGCCTATCCCGGCGACGTGTTCTACCTCCACAGCCGCCTGCTCGAGCGCTCCTGCAAAATGGCCGAGCAGCGCGTCATCGTGAAGAAGGGCGCGCCTGAGGACACCGAGCAGGGCGTCAACGGCAAGGTCTACAAAGGCGTTCAGGACCAGGAGATGCTCGAGGAGGATCTCAAGTCACTGGGCGAAGGCGAGCACGAGGCCCGCAAACTCCGCAAGTCGGGCGGCAGCCTGACTGCGCTGCCCGTCATCGAAACGCTCGAAGGCGAGGTCTCCGCCTATATCCCGACCAACGTGATTTCGATTACCGACGGCCAGATTTACCTCGAGCCCGACCTATTCTTCGCCGGCGTACGGCCCGCGATCAACGTCGGAATCTCGGTCAGCCGCGTCGGCGGCAATGCCCAGGTGCCGCTGATGAAGAAGATCGCCGGCTCGCTACGCCTGGACTTGGCCGCGTTCCGCGAGCTGGAGGCGTTCGCCCAACTCGGCACCGAACTCGACCCGGCCACGCAGCGTCAGCTCGACCGCGGCCGCCGCATGGTCGAGCTGCTCAAGCAGCCGCAGTACGTGCCGATGGACGTTGTTGACCAGGTGCTCTCGATTCACGCCGGCGCGCGAGGCTTCCTTGATGATCTGCCGCTGGAGCAGGTGGACGCATTCGAACAAGGCCTCTTGCGACACTACCGCGACGAGTTCCCCGAGGTGGTCGAAGAGGTGCGGACGGCGACCAAGCTGACCGACGAGCTAGATGCGAAGCTCAAGGAGATCGTCAAGAACTTCAAGGCGACGTTCCTGACGCAATCGGGTAGCGAATAACCAAAACAGAGCTGTTCACGAAGAAGTTGATATCGGGATTCTGGAATGGCCAAAGCCCGACAGATTGTGAAGCGTCGCCGTGCCGTGCGGAACATCCGCAAGATCACGCAGACCATGCAGTTGATCGCGACGGCCCGCTACCAGAAATGCCTGCAGCGCGCCACCGCTTCGCAACCATACACCGAGCACATTACCGACATGATCCGCACGCTGGCGGGCATGTCGGCCGCTGAGCACCCGCTGCTCGAGCCGAACGAAGCGTCCGGGCGTAGCATCCTGCTGGTGCTCTCATCCAACCGCGGCCTGTGCGGCGCGTACAACGCCAACGTCCTGCGGACCATGATGGAACACCGCGCGACGCTCGCGGCCGACGAGATCCAGCCCACGATGGAAGTCGTCGGCAAGAAGGGCGTGAACTACCTGAGGTTCCTCGGCATCGACGTCGCGCACCAGATCACGGACATCGAGGACTCGATCGCGTTCAGTCGCGTCGCGGAGATGGCCGAACGTTACATGCGGACCTACCAGAACAATGAGATCACCCGCGTCGACGTTGCCTACATGCAGTTCGAGTCCGTCGGCGTGCAGCGCGCCCGCGTCGCACAGCTCCTCCCGATCGAACCACCGCAGGCCGCCGAAGACGAGCACGGCCCCCGGGCGCAGTTCGAGTTCTCGCCACCCCCAGGTGAACTGCTGGCTCGTCTGATCCCCGAAGCGGTGAAGATCCGCCTGTTCCAGTTCTTCAACGACGCGATCGTCAGCGAGCAGGTTTCCCGCATGGTCGCGATGAAGGCCGCTACCGACGCCGGCGGCGACATGATCAAGTACCTCACGCGCCAATACAACCGTGCCCGCCAGTCGCAGATCACGCTGGAACTGGCCGACATCGTAGGCGGCGCGAACGCCGTTCAATAAGAGAATTACCACAGAGGCACAGAGGATACAGAGAAAGAGCTTAAGTTGATACGAAGGCACACGAACAGAGATAGGCGACTGTGTGCGCTAACGATACACATAACGCCAACATCTAAATCTCCTCTTCTCTGCGCTCTCTGTGCCTCTGTGGTTCAATCATTTTGGAAGTGAAGGCCTCGACGCCGGAGATGCCCATGTCGAGTGAGCAGAACAACACCGGAACCATCGTCCAGATCATCGGCTCCACGCTTGACGCGGAGTTTCCGCCGGACAAGCTGCCGGCGATCTACAACGGTCTGCAGGCCAACGTGAAGACCACACTCTCGGGCGAGACCGTCGAGCAGACGCTCTGGTGCGAGGTCGCCCAGCACCTCGGCGGCGGCAAGGTCCGCGCCGTGGCGCTCGGCTCCACCGACGGCCTGACCCGCGGAATGCCCATCTTCGACATCGGCCAGCCGATCACCGTGCCCGTCGGCGAGGCCACGCTCGGCCGCGTCTTCAACCTCGTGGGTGAGCCAGTCGACGGTCGCGGTCCCGTGCAAACTCAGGAGCGCCGCCCAATCCACCACGAGCCGCCCGAGTTCGCCGACCTGACCCCCAAGACCGAGCAGTTCGAGACCGGCATCAAGATCATCGACCTGCTCGTACCGTTCGTTCGCGGCGGTAAGATCGGCCTGTTCGGCGGTGCCGGACTCGGCAAAACCGTCGTCATCCAGGAGCTCATCGCCCGGATCGCCACGCAGCACGGCGGCTACTCCGTATTCGCGGGCGTCGGCGAGCGCACCCGCGAGGGCAACGACCTCTGGCTCGAAATGCAGGAAGCCAAGATCGGCGACACCGGAAAATCCGTCATCGATCAGACGGCGATGGTCTTCGGCCAGATGAACGAGCCGCCGGGCTCACGTCTGCGGGCCGCGCTGAGCGCCCTGACCATGGCCGAGTACTTCCGCGACAACACCGGTGCTGACACGCTGCTCTTCGTGGACAACATCTTCCGCTTCAGCCAAGCCGGCTCCGAGGTCTCCGCGCTGCTCGGCCGGATGCCGTCGGCGGTCGGCTACCAGCCCACCCTGGCGACGGAGATGGGTGAGCTTCAGGAGCGCATCACCTCGACCAGCAAGGGCGCAGTCACCTCGGTGCAGGCGGTGTACGTCCCGGCCGACGACCTGACTGACCCGGCGCCCGCGACAACGTTTACCCACCTCGACGCGTTCATCGTGCTCGAGCGTGCCATCGCCGAGAAAGGCATTTACCCCGCCATCGACCCGCTCGCTTCGTCCAGCCGCGCGTTGGATCCCGGCGTTGTCGGCGAGGACCACTACGCGATCGCCCGCGAGGTGCAGGAGATCCTCCAGCGTTACCGTAGCCTCCAGGACATCATCGCGATCCTGGGTGTCGAAGAGCTGTCCGAAGAGGACAAGCAGATCGTCGCCCGCGCCCGCAAAATCGAGCGCTTCTTCTCGCAGCCCTTCTTCGTCGCCGAGACCTTCACCGGCTTCCCCGGCAACTACACCAAGAAGGAAGAGACGCTCCGCAGCTTCCGCGAGCTGTGCGAAGGTAAGTGGGACCATCTTCCCGAAAGCGCCTTCATGTACGTCGGCTCGATCGAGATGGCCGCCGAGAAGGCGGAGAAGATGAAGGCAGAGTGAGCATTCCGCAGTAGTTCTCAGCTCTTTCAGGCGCGTAGAATAGCGCTCTAGGGTCAGTGTCCCTGCACGCGGTGCTATCGATGGGTTCACGTAGCGCGCGAGGGGATCGTCGTGCGCGGTTGCGTAATCTCAGGAGTGATGGCGTTGGGCGGGAGGCGACGGTGGAGGGAACCGGCCAATCATCTACTTGCGTCTTGCCGATCCACCGCAGCGAGATAGAATTGGTTGAAGGGGCACAAAGATGATCAGTCAATCGTATGCGCCGACAGAGCGCGTAGTCATCGGCGCACTCAACGCTGCGGAGGTCCGAGAGCTTCTCATCTCGAATCAAGTCACGCCCGAGGCCTACACCGGCCTGATTCGACTTCATCTGTTCTTCTTTCCGACGATCCGGGTCCCAGCAAACGACCTGCTGGATAGCCTGTACTTCGTTGATGGCGGCCTGCGCGCTGTGGTCGATTCGCTGCCGGCCTCGCGTGGTTTCGCGCGCATCGAGATCTGCAGTCGATACCCGGATGCTGATCAAGCGATCTGTCGAACGTATCTGGACGAACGGACGAAGAGGCCTAGGGCGTACTTCCACGCCAAGGAGGCTAACGAGGAACTTCGGTCTCATGCGTGCACCGAAATCGCCCGTGTGTCTTCACACGACATTTCGACGCCCGAACGAGTATTTAGTACGTTGTGCGACGTCGGACTGGCGCCAGCGACCGTCGACAATCTACGCAACTCTTACGAGCTGTTTTGTCAAGCGCTCGGCTCCGGCAAGATTAGGGTGCATCGCTCGACCTTGGGCCCGCGCATTCACCGACGCGTGTTTGCTGCTAATGGGCCGCAAATACTCGACTCATTCTGCACACCGCGAGCACAACAGAGTCTTATGCGCATTGCAGAACGCACGATGCACGGCGGCTCCCTATTTCGAACGGAGTTCCACCAGGAAGCGTCGGAGGTTGCACGCGACGGTGATCCACGCGAAGAGCAGGAATTCAGAAGGCTCAGGCGGTGGTGCGATCGCCAGTTATACGACGCCTTTGCTATGTGCTACCGCGGCCGAATCGCACGCGCCGACATTGCGCACTTTGCTTCCCCAGTGGACGTGCAAAATGGACGCGTGCTCGGTTATCCCCTACAAGAAGTTCTCGCACCGCTGGGCGTACCCGTTCCGTTGCAGGTGTTGACGTCGATCGGGAGAATGCGGGCGGACATCTTCTGCAACATCCATGAAAGTTGCACCGAACTGCTCGATGGCTGGTGGCAATGCGGTAGCGCGTCAAACCTCAAACGCGCCCTCGTTCGACTACTGCGGGCAGCAAGTGCATCCTCATGTGCTAACTTGCATCCTGGGGCACTTACAGGCGGGACGCTCGGTGGCGCAGCGGGATGGCTGACCGGCAGCGCTGTCGAAGGCGTATCGGGTGCTGACTGGGGGAATTGGACTGGCGTCGTTGGAGCGGTACTGGGCGCTGGTTTGGGAAATTGGGGCGGGGCCATGCTTGAAGACCATCTGCCAGAGCGCTGGGCTTATCCTTGGGATCGCGACATCGCCACGGCGGGGCGGCTGGTGCAGTACGCGAAGTGGACGAGATTCTACAGGTCTTGACGGCAGTGTTTCTGTTTTCCGCCGGCCGACGACTGAGACAATCGCGCGTATCTGACGATTCTTAGACCCCCGAATACTCCGCCCAGGCCTTTGGCGTTTCCCACACGCGCACGCGGTGCAATCTCGCCGGCGCTACGTGTTCGGCCAGCATGCCCCAGATCACGCGGGCGATGTTCTCCACGCTTGGGTTCACCGCGCGAAACTCCTCCGTGTCCTCGTTCAGGTGCTTGTGGTCCAACCGCTCGATCACGCGGTCACTGACGATCTGCTCGAACGCCGGCAGCGGCAGCACACACCCCGTCGGACCATCCGCCGCCCCTACGACCGTGACCTCCAGCAGGTAATTGTGCCCGTGGCCGTTCGGGTTGTTGCACTTGCCGAACGTCGTCCGATTCTCCGCGTCGGACAACTCCGCACAGTGCAGCCGATGTGCCGCGGCGAACTCGAATTGCTGTGTCAGGTAGACCATCCCGGGTGTCTCCGCTTCGATGGCATAACGCAGGCAGGGCGTTGCGCAGAGCTCCAGCGCCACCAGCGGCGCATTCGACGGTGCCTCCGGACGCACCTGCTCCCAGATATGTTCCAGCAGGTGCTCCGCTGACATCCGCCAGCCGTGCTCGCGCAGCGCGGCTGCCGTAAACGGAATCGCGTGCTTCCGCAGCAGACGATCGATCACGGTGATGTTGCACAGATAGCCCGTGACAGGATCCGGTTCACCCGCGACCGTGGCCCGCAGCCGCAGATACGGCACGATCCCCACAGCGCTCGGCCATCCCGCCCACGAATTCGTCACGGGCCGCGAGAACTCAACGTGGCCCGCCCAGTCGCGATCAACCGAGAACCGCACTTCACGCGTCAGCCGCACCATGGTCTACAATTGTACGCTCCTCCGCCCGCGCAGGCAGCGTTGACGCCGGCACGGGGGCGGATTACACGTGAATTCGGGTCGCACCATGTCATTGCCCTACGAATACACCGACGCGAGGCTCCACGAACGCCGCGAGCGCGTGTTCCTGCTGCTGGCGGGCATCTTCCTCGGCTCGCTCGCGATGCTGAACATCCTCGGCATCGCCCGCTTCATCGACATGTCGTTCACGATCTTCGGTGTGACGATCCCGTTCATCGTCGCCGTCGGCGTTCTGCCCTACCCGATCACATTCCTGTGTACGGACTTCATCAGCGAACTCTACGGCCGACAACGGGCCGCCTTCGTTGTCTGGATCGGCCTGCTGCTGAACGTCTGGGTGGTCTTCATCCTCTGGTTGGGCGGAATCCTGCCGCCCGACCCGCAGCTTGACCCTGCGACCGGATTGCCGTCGCCGGAGAACTACGACTGGGCCTTCTACCGCATCCGCCAACTTACCTTCGGCGCCGTGGCGGCGTCGATGCTCGCCTACCTCGCCGCCCAGTTTTGCGACGTCTTCGTCTTTCACTTCTGGAAGCGGCTGACGAAGGGAAAGCATCTCTGGCTGCGGAACAACGGCTCGACAGTTGTCAGTCAGCTCGTGGATACCGTGGCGGTGATCCTGATTACTCATTTCTACGCCCACGCTTTGCCGATCGATGAGCAACAAGCCCTGTGGCCGCAACTGTTCGTGTTCATCGCCTCCGGCTACATCTTCAAGCTCGTGGCGGCGATGCTCGACACAGTCCCGTTCTACATCGGCGTGCACTACCTGTCGCGCTATCTTCAGATCGATCCGTACCGCGAGCACCGTGGCTGGGACGGTGCTGACGAGCCGTCCGACTGAGAGGACCGACCCATGAAAGACCTGACCTGCATCATCACCGGCGCCAGCCGCGGCATTGGCCTGTCCACCGCCCTGCGACTTGCACGGCGCGGGGCGAATATCGTCGCCGTCGCGCGCAACCCGGAGCACCTTGAGACCGCCGCCGAGCAGATTCGTGAGGTGGGGGGCCGCTGCGAGATCGTCGACGCGGACGTCGGATCTCCCGAAGCCGCCCAGCGCATCGTGGCGGCCGCCTGGGAACGCTTCGGTGCTGTCAACGTGCTGGTCAACAACGCCGGCGTCGCGCCGCTGAGCCCCACAGTCGATCTCACGCCCGACGAGTTCGAACGCGTTTACCGCGTGAACATCGCCGCCGTGTTTCACCTGACACGGGCGGCGTGGCCGCTCATGCTCGCGCAGGGCGGCGGTGTGATCGTCAACATCTCGTCGCGGGCGTCGGACGACCCGTTCCCCGGCTTCTCGGTGTACGGCGCAAGCAAAGCGTGGGTCAACCTGTTCAGCCGCGCCACCGCCGACGAGGGCAAGCCCCACAACATCCGCGTGTTTGCTGTCGCGCCGGGTGCGGTCGAAACCGAGCTCATGCGCGGCGTATTCCCGGATTTTCCACGCGAGCACGCGCTTGACCCGGACGACGTGGCAGCCGTCATCGAATCTCTCCTCGACGAACGAATGGGTAGCGCCACCGGCGAGACGATCTTCGTCAAGAAGTAGAACGGCGCCACCCTCAAAAACCAACCGCCGGAACGAGCAGTGCGGCTCGTCCCGGCGGCCAGCGGGGACACATCCCGATATCGACGGGCGACGAGTCGGTGCTGATCGCTCGTCGCCGCACCGTGATGTTGGCTAGCTCGTGAGCAGCGTCACGAACGGGTTGATGTCGCCGAAGTCGATCGAACCATCGCCATTGACATCGGCGCGGTCCGGATCGCACGGCGTCAGGCCGTTCACCAGGATGTCAACGAACACATTGATATCGCCGAAGTCGACCGAGCCGTCGCAGTTCATATCACCGATCAGCTCGCAGTCGTCCGGCGTGCCGTTGTTGTTCACGTCGGTGCTGGTGCCGCCGCTGATATCATCAGCATCCGGTACCTGGTTGCCATTGCAATCCGCCGCGAAATTCGCCGTGATCGACTTGTCGCCGTCGATGAGAATGCTCGTCGGGTTGGTGGAACCGCTCAAATCGCCGGTCCAGTCCACGAACATCCAGTCCGCATCCGGAATCGCCTCGACAGTCACGTTCGTACCATCGTCATACACACCGCCCGGCGGGTTCATCGAGATCGAACCCTGTCCGCTCGTGTTCGCGGTGAGCGTGTACTGCGGCGGTCCGCCTTGACACTCGAAGGCCGTGATCAGCACGGCATCTACACCCGCTTCGACGATGCTCTGCGTGTCGGCATCATTCGCCGTGAAACGCAGTTGCATGTTGCTCGTCAGAGTAACGCTGGCGGCGTCAAGATCGGCTTGCGTGATCGTATGGTTGCGCCACGCCAGACCGCCATGCGTCGTGTGCCGGGCGATCTCCGTCCAGGCACCCGAGCCACCGTTGCTGTTGATTTCGACCAGCAATCGGTCGCTACCGTCGGTGTTCGTCAGGTAGAGGTAGTAGTCATACTCGATCGTGACACCGCCACCGGACATGTCCATGATCGGCGAGTAGAGCAGCACCGAACCATTGTCGACGTCGGTATTGCCGGTCTCGTTCTGCGTGAGATAGCACTGACCGCTGCCGTCCGAATCGCCCGCCGGATCATAGTCCCAGCTCGGATCGTCGACCGGAACGCCACGCTGCCAGTCGCCACTGCTGGCGCCAACATTGGCCGCGGTCCAGCCGAGGTCGGACTCGAAATTGTCGTCCAGAATTACCGTCAGGTCACCAACGACCGACGAGAAGACACTGGCCGGAGCCGTGTTCGGCAAGTTGACCGTCGAACCCTCAACCGTCTGGGCACTGATGTAGAACTCCGGCGTGTCGTCGCAACTGCTCGCGCCCGGCAGCGTGGCCTCGAACGCGCCGCCACCGAGATCGCTCAGGCTCGCGGTCTGGTAGCTGCCGCCATCGTAGCGATAGTGCAACTGTGCCGAGCCCGTCTGATACGTCTCATCCTGCTCGTCGATCTGCACATCGAACGTGACCGGCGAACCGATCGGCACGGCCAGCGGGGCGCCGTTCGGCAGCGTCATCACGAGCGGCACACCGCCGCACGCCGGCCCGGTAAGCTCCAGGACGTACGGCCCGGCCGAGTTGTCCCAGCCGGAAACGCGAATCAGATATGTCAGGCCGGCGGTGACACCGATGGAAATCTCCGACGGACCACCGGACGAGCACGCGTCGTCGTCGCACGCCAACTCGTTCCCGAGCGTGCCCGGGCAACCGCTGTAGATCGACATCGCGGAGTCGTATGCCGTGCCGTTACAGAGGCTGGCGGTCAGCGTGCCGTTGGTGCCCGGCGTGTAGGTGTACCAGACATCCGGACTGTTGTTGCTGGTTGCACAACTGGCATTCGCGTCGTTTGTCGCGTTGCTCGTGCTTCCGACGTAGCTCTCGCCCGGGCAGGCCGCTATCGCGAGCGCGCAATCATCGTTCGCCGGCGGTGGCCCCGGAACCATGCTGTGCAGGTTGAAGCCGGTCGTGATCTCCGGCTCGTGCGGCGTACCGTCGCTCAGATCGCCGTTGTCGTCGTCCAGCGTAAGGAAATCCGTGTAGATCGCCGGCGTGATCGAGCTACCGCTGTGCAGCAGGATCGAGTTAATCGACAGCGTCGAAAGCAGCGGCAGGTAGTAGTCCGGCGTGAATCCGGACGTCACGAGCGCCTCACGCGTTTCCCACACACAACCGGAGAGGATCTGACCGCAGTAGTGAATCGACCCGGGGTTGTCGCACGGGTACTGAAGCGTATTGTCCGCGTTGCGGATGCCGGTACCACAAGTGCCGGTGAATCCATCACCAAGGACCGGATCGTCGACGGTAAGCATGGCAAAGACGTCGCTCATGCCCTCGCCGTATTCGCCCTGTCCGGAGCCACCTGTCTCGACGCCGTGGTGCCCGTACTCGTGGTGAACGACGCTCTGCCAGGCCGTGTTAGCGTATCCGCTGCCCGCCGCGCAGAAGTTGATCGAGAACCCGTCATACCAGGCATTCCCGGGACAATAGCCATCGGTGCGCATCACATACACCGGGAAGTTCGTCTGCGTCGAGATTGTCGGGTACGTCGGATGATGCGCCAGCACCCAGTCGCGGATGATGTTCGCCTGAATGTAGCCGTTCACCTGCGCGCGGATCGACTCGCTCGTGTTGGCCGCGTTGTGCAGGAAGTCGGCCGGCCCCGGCGGCGTCACGCCCATCGTCAGCGTCTCTTCACTGCCAGCGACATTATCGACGTAGAAGTACTGCCCCTGCATCCCCGACGTCACCGTCACGGCCGAAGAGCCACCGTGGGGAATCGTGAAATTGCCATCGACGTCAGCAAACGTGCAGCTTCCGCCAATGATGCACACCTCCGCATACGGCATACCCGTCGAGACCTCAGGGTTGCAGAAGTCGGCCGCGATGCCCACGGTCGCCATGCCGTTGACGGTTCCACTCACGTCGACGTGGTGGATGAGCGATTCGGTGTGGATGAGTTCACCCGTCAGACCATCGGCGATGAAGCGCCAGCGCTGCGGCTCGCCATCCGCGTTGGCCCCGTTGCCCTCAAACTTCAGCGCCAGCGTCGGCGCCCACTTCGACCCGTACGTGCCCGCCCAAATCACGGGCTCTGCTTCGGTGAGGTGCACCAGCCCCGGCTCGAAGACCAGCGCCTCGGCGTAGGCATTGCCTTCGGCCAGATTGCCCAGCGCGCCCGTCGGGATCGTGAAGTCCTTCAGATCGCGGCAACTGTTCGCGGCCAGCACGAGCGGGAAGCCCTCCGTGTTACGCACGAGCAGACGCAGATCCGCGCCGTAAACCGGGAGGCCGTCCTTCACCTGCGCGTAGTACACGAGCGTGAACTTCGTCCCGCCGGTCTCCGGGTCGGACATCATCGACTGCGTGTACGCCCGATTGAAGTGGTTACCCGCGGTAAGCTCGGCCTGCCGCGCGCCGAAGAGTGGCGCGTACTGCGTCACGAACGCGGCCGCCGTGTCCTCGGGCGAGTCCCCAAACGCGAACTGTGTACCGTAGATGCGGGACAGCCCCATTCCGTCCGAGTAGAACTGCACGTCCGGATACTCGGCCCGCAGGTCGAGCATGGTGGGGTCCGGGGCACCGCTGTTGCCCAACGCGAGCGGCGCGCAACAGACACAAATACCAACAACCAACATCCAGCGCATGAAAAGCCTCCTGCGAGTAGCTTTGTGGAGATAGAAAATTTGCTTCAAAGCCGAATCCCAGCGCATCGGCACTCCGACGTCAGCCTAACGCACGCCGAGTGACGAAACAAGCATCAACCTGTAGTTGCGCGGCGCCGCACCGCAGCAGTCGTCCGATAAGACCTCATTCGATCCCCAACACGACAACACGTGGGGCCAGCGCCGCGCAGACCAATCATACACTGGCGTTACGTGCTGCCTGCGATACCATCGTCACGATTTAGGCGACGCTGTCGGTCGCCGGCACCAACCGCTCCGCTCTTGGCGCGCGATATGACGTCTCGGCGCAGTAAACACACCAAGCCTCCGCAGGCCCGTCGTCGGACCTGGCGTGTTGCCCTCGCCGTGCTGATCCTCGCGGCCGTCGTCTGGGGTGGGTACACGCTGCGCAACGTTTGGCGGAACTGGACGTTCAAACAGGTGCTCGCCCGGAGCGCGACGCTGCTCGCCGCGGCTGATACACCCGAACGAATCCGCGCCGCGCTCAGTGTTTGGGAACGCGAGACAAGCCGCCGGTGGAGCCCCAACGAGGAATCGTTCGTCGATTTTCTCATAAACAACCCACGCTTCGCCGAGCGGTCCGCGCAGCAGACACTCGCCCGTGTGACGGGAGCCAACTACGGCGATCGCCGTTCAGACTGGGAGCGTTGGCTGGAGAACAAACGTCGGGCCGCGCGCGATGACGCCCCGCTGGTTCCGCGGACCGAACGAGTGCGTCTGCAACACCGGTGGACGGCTCCGGTCGGGCTCACCGCCTGGTTCTCCACAATTCTCGCGGTGGACGGCCAGATCTACGTCGCTTCGTTGGGCACGCGCTTCGGCAGCACGGGGGACACCGCTGACGGCGTCGTGCGGGTGAATGGCGCAGACGGCACTGCTGAGATTCACTTCTCGCCCCCCGCGCCCGTCAACAACCCACGCGACATCGTCGGCGTCGCGTTCGCGAATGACGGACTGCTCGTCGCGGTCTACGACGGCATGATCTACGCGCTCGACCGGACTGGCGCCATCCGCTGGCAGGCCCGGGTAGGCAGCCCGGCGGTGGCCGCCCCCCTCGTACTCGACACGGACCGCGACGACGTTATGGACGTCGTCGTCGCAACACGCGCCGGCGACGTCGTGGCGCTCAGCGGCCGCAACGGACACACCTCCTGGGTCGCGCGCGTGGCCGCGCCGGACCAGCGCACCCAGTCCTCACTCGGTGCCACGTTGGCACTAGGCGATCTCCAAGGAGACTCGGTTTGCGAGCTCCTCGTTACGTACCCGGACGGTGCTGCCGCCGTAGTCCGGGCGGCTGACGGGCGCGTGATCTGGCAGCACGACTTCCCGGTGACCGTCGACGGCGGCATCTGCGCACCGCGCAACGCCGGCGCTGAACAATGCTGGCTAACCGAACGCACCGGCGTGGTGTGGTCCCTGAACGCGACCAACTCCGGGTTCGAGTGCCTGCCGCTGAACGTCCTCGTCGCGACGCACTCCGAGGAACACGTCATCGCCGGACTGCGGACGCTGCAACTTCCGGGCGTGGATCTGCCAGCACTTCTGTCCTGTCCGACCGGTCCGTACGCCTCGACAGGAGGCGCAGTGGTTACGCTCGGCCCCGGCGGCGTGCTGTGGCGCTGCCCCGTGCCGGGAACAATCTGGGGCACGCCCGCCATCGCCGATCTCAATGGCGACGCCCGCGCCGAAATCGTCATCGGACTGATCCAGCCCAACCCCGGCGGCCCGCCCCGTGGTGCCTTGATCATCATCTCACAGCGCGGCCACATACTCGCACAAGAGCCGCTGAGTGACGGCGTTGAGGCCGCGCCGGTCGTCGCCGACGTGGACGGTGATGGGCGTCTGGACATTCTCGTCGCGGATCAGGCCGGCCGCCTGCACTGTTTTGCCACACGGGGCTACGGTCCGGTGGAGTGGGGCACACTGCACGGCGACAGTCATAACACGCGCAACGCCACCAACGCGTATGCCTTCGGCCAGGTGCCGTTTGGTATGCAGTTTCGATGGGTCCCGCGGATCAATCCGTAGCTGACTCGACGGGGCTTCGTCTCCCCCTAGCCCCTCGCCCCCTTGCCCTTCCCGGTCTGTGCTGCGGTCGCGTCATGCGTCCGCTTTCCAGAGCCGCGCTTCTTCCCACCGGGCATCTCGTCCATGGGAGTCGAGACGGTAGATGGCAGCATCGCCAACAGCCGATCGTCAACGTGCATTAGCACGCGGTCACCGGCCCGCAACCCCTCGCCAACTTCCACTAGTGTCGCACTGGAGCGGCCCAGCTTCACCTCCGCCGGCGCACCGCCGTAACCATTGGCGACAAACACAAAGCGCTTTGCCCCGCGCGAGAACACACACTGCACCGGTACGGCCAGCACGTCGGGAACTTCCTCGATCAGGATCTCCACGTGCGCCGTGTCACCGGGCGAAATATCCGCATCCGTCTCGTCCAGGAGAATCTCTGCCGCGTGCTCTTTCAGATCGGGGTTCAGCCAACTGCGTTCCGAGTCGGCGAACTGCGCGATCTTCGATAGCCTGCCATGCAGCACGTGCCCCGGGACGGCCGGCACGCGAACAAGGCACGGTAGACCGTCCGTGATCATGTGCCTGTCCGCTTCGTGAATACGCGTGCTGACCATCATCTGACTCGTGTCCGGGATCGTCAGGAGTGTCTGCCCCGGGTGAACCTGCTCGCCTGCCGCAATCCGGTTGCCGTTCCACCAGCGCCCACCGCCGGACTCGCCGTATTGCACGATGCCGTCTAGGGGCGCCTTGATCGTACATTTGGCAAGCTGCTCGTTCAGCCGTTCGAACTGTCGGCGGCGCTGCTCCAGCAGGCTGGTCTTCTCACGCACACGCCCCTCCGACTGCGTCTTGCGCGACGCAGCGCGCTGCTCTTCACGCTTCAGCTCTTCGACCGCCTGACTAACATCTGCTTCCTTCTGCATCTTGTTCTTTGGCAGGTCGTACTGGTGCAGCGTCTCGAGCTCCAGCTCGTGCTTCGCCAGGGTCATCTCCAGTTGCTTGACGGCCGAGTCCAGCTCTTCGATCTTCGACAGGGTAACGAACCCGCGCTCAACCAGCGGGAGGCTCTTGTCTAACTCATCCCGCTTCTGCTTCAGGTTCATCTCCGTCTTTTCGATCTCGATCTCAATGCTCTTCTTCTTGTTCTCGAAGTCGCCCTTGAGGTACCGCTGCAGCTCGAGCTGGGCCACTTCCAGTTTGACGCGCGCCTTCTCCAGCGCCGACTCGTTCTCGCTCAGCGTCAGCTCGAGATCGCTTTGAGCGCTCAGCAGCGCCGCCTCGGCCGAATCGACTTCCATCTGTGCGGACAAGAGCCGTTCTTCGAACTCATCTGACGCCAGTCGCAGCAGTTCATCACCCTTCTTGACCTGCGTGCTCTCGTCGACCACCCACTCAATGGTGAGGCCCCCGCCCTGCGCTTCGCATTTTAGCTCCACCGAGTTCACCGGCTTCAGCTCGCCGTCTTCTTTCAGCGTGATATTGAGCGTCACCGGTTGGACTTCGTACAACGTGTCGGCGGCTTGTCCGCCCCGTTCCAGACTCAGCCCCGGAATGCCCGGCCACACCAGCGTGCCGAACGCCCCGCCGGCAAGGATCACGAGTGCCAGCAGCAAGCGGCCAACGCGGCGGCGAGAACGCGTCCCGCCCGGGCGCGTGGCGTAAGGCGTGCTGACAACCGGTGTCGTCACTGTGTCGGGAGTGCTGCTCATACGACGCGTACCTCCTCGGCCGATCCTGGTCCGGAAACATGCCGGCGCGCCCCCGCTCCAGTACCGGCCACCTGCTCACCCGTCTGCATTGTAGTGCGCCTACCCCTGGATCGTGCCGCGGGGCCGTTGGATTTTTGTCAGCGACGCACGATTTCCGACATCACGCGCCAAGGCACACCCGGATCTCGTCCGCACTCTGCCGGAGCCAGCGAATCTTCCCAGCGATCATACGCAACACACCCAAGCCCGGATGGCGTCCCAGCGACCCGGTCTGCGCGATGGGCAGTGCCGCCTCGGCTACGAGCGACTCCACCATCAGGTCGGGGATCAGGCCACGCTCGTCGTCCCCTAGGCGACGCACCGTTTCATATCCGCCCGCGAACGCACGTATCCGCTGCTCATCGAACCGCTCGGGCCAGGCATCCGGCGCGCTGTCAGATCGCACTATCGAGAACTGCGTGATCGCCGAGGCCACATCCACAACCGACGGCAGGAGCCGTGCCGCATCAAGATCCAAGACCGCGACGATTCGCTCGCCCCGGAACAACAGGTTTCCCGGATGCCAGTCGCCGTGGATGATCGTTGGTTCCGTTTGCTCAAGCTCCGCCCGCACCGCATCGGCAGCTTCGTCATAGCTCGCGTGCAGCTCTTGCGCGAGCTGAAGCAGTTCGGCCTCGCGCCCCAACGCCGAGTCATGCCCGGAGGCGGCGGTCGGAATCTCAATCAGTCCGCTGCGCACCGCCGACGAATCGTGGTAACTGCCCGTCGGCGGGTCCCATTCTGTATGGAAATCAACCACTGCGTCATGGAACGCCGCGAGCGTCAGCCCCGCCCGCGCCGTCTGCTTCAGCGATCCGTCGTAACGCGCGCCCTCGACGTACTCGAACACCTCGTACACGTGCCCATTCGCCCGCAGCAGCGAAGTGTCCTGGTCGCGCGGCGAGACGACGGCCGGACAGGGAAACCCCTTCTCTCGCAAATGCGCGATCAGCGCGTGCGCGAACGCCACGCGGAACGGATCGTTCTTCCCCGCCGCTCGACGCTTCAGCAGGAACTTACCCTTGGGCGATTCGAGCAGCAGCTTGGGGGCGTGACACGAACCAGCCTGAAACTCCTTCGCGCTGTCCAGCACGCCCAGATCGTAGTGACTCAGGACGATAGCCAGCTCTTCGGGCGCGAAGCGTTCGGGTTCGTCGTTCATGCGGCCACTAGGTGAGAGATCACGACACTTCGTACATCATAGCGCGCGGTGCGGTCACCACAAAACCCGTTCCGCACCTATTCGACGTACCCCAGCGAGCGGAGCCGCTGCTGAGCCTCGTCGTCCGGTGCCCCCGGGGGTGCAACGTCGGCAACCACCGGTTGCGTAGCAGATAGCCAATCGAGCAGGTCTTCGAGCAGCCGATCACGCACCTGTGCCTGCTCCGCAGCAACGTTGCCAAGCTCGGCGGGGTCACGCACCAAATCGTACAGTTCCACTCCGGCGTCTTCGCGCCAGACGAGCTTGTGCGTCCGCGTGCGCCACATGCGCATCCGCCGATCGATCGACGCAACGTCAAAATCAGGGAAACTCGTCCGCAAAAGCTGAACACCATTGAGCGGGCGGTCGTTTTCCGCAACCACGTATGGACGCGTCGATCGCTGCGCGCTGCACAAGCTCATCGCGTCCGATACGGACCACTGATCGGGGCGTGCTACACCGCACACATCGAGGATCGTCGGCGCGATGTCGACCAAGCTGACCAGCTCGTCACGCACCGTGTTCTGCGGCCACCGTGGTGGGTAGCGCACGATCAGCGGCACGCGAATCGTCGTGTCATACATGCTGAGCACATGGTCGATCAGCCCGTGATCGCCGATGTTCTCACCATGATCCGACGTCAGCACAACGACGGTATCGTCCAGCAGGCCCAGCGCGCGCAGTTTCGCCAGCAGCAGCCCGACTTGCGCGTCCGCGACCGCCACCTCGCCCCTGTACAGTTGCCGCAATAGTGTGTGATCGTCCGCCGTCAGCTTCACCGCGCCGGCGAGGACGGCCCAGACCCGCGCCTTTGCATTCAAGCGCGTCAGCGCACCGACCGACACCGGGCGTGCGATGAACCGCTGTACGAATTCCGGCGGCGGAAGATAGGGTAAATGCGGCACGTTGAAGTTCACAAACAGAAAGAACGGCTCCGTCTCCGCAGCCTGTGCGTCCAGCCAGCGCGTAGCTTCGTCGACGGCGAGTTGTTCTGTGAGCCCGGCCGGTAACCCACCGACCACGAGTTCGATTCGACGCCAAGCCTCGATGAACGTCTGGAACCCCTGCGCGAAGCCGCGGTCTTCCGTGATCCACGGGTTACAGACCACCGCACCAGTATGGTAGCCGTCATCACGCATTACCTCTGCGAGCGTCGCTACTTCCAACGGTAGTCGATTCGTTTCCGATGTCGCCTGCGCCTGCGTGGGATACAGTCCGGTAAACAGCGAAGCATGCGCCGGCAGTGTCCAGAAGCACGTCGAGAACGCGTGCGTGTAGCGGGCGCCATCTAGCGCAAGTCGATCAATGTTCGGCGTGGCCCCTGCCGCGCCCCCGTAACAGGTCAGCGCATCGGCGCGCGTCGTGTCCAACACGACCAGCAACACGTTGGGCTTGCGTGCCCGAGCATCGCGTTGAGACGAGTTCGTTGCCCCAACCGCCTGCGCGTCAACCCCGGCCGGGATCGTGTCGTCATCCACCCGCCGGCAGCCCTGCACCAGTAAGACGATCCCGACAGCCAGGAACACGACGCCAGTGCGCCCTGCCCTGCATCGCACACTGGCGCGCGTCTGACTCATGGCGTCAGCGTCGGGTTCTCATACCAAACGACCCCCAGCCCGACGGATTCCTCGCAGGTGATCAGGTCCAGGTCGCCGTCGTTATCCAGATCCACGGCCTGCACCAGATCGAACTTGCTCCCCTCCTCATCGCTGACTCGCCGGGCCGGCCCGTAGCTGAAGTTCGCAATGCGGCTGACCGGCAGCCAGCCCACGCCGACGAAATTCCGCGCATTCTCACATGTGAAGGCCGCATCTGTCCGACCGTCCAGATCAAAATCACCCAGTCGAACCGCTTTCGCCGTCCCGGCATTGTCCGGCAGCGGCAACAGCACACTCGACCAGCTCGTCGGGACCTCCGTGAGACGCCGATACAGCACCAGACTGCGCGCCTCACTGGCAGCAAGCACGTCAACGCGACCATCGTCATCGGCATCGCCCACGTCGATGAACATCATGTTGCCCGTCGGCAGTCCGATCGGATGCTCACGCCAACTCAAAGTCGCGAAACCGGGGCCCGGATTCTCCAGCCAGAATACGCCGCGATCGGCACCCTTGCGGTCGGACGCGACAATGTCCTCGTCACCGTCTGCATCCAAGTCGTGCGCGACCACCGACATCGTCCACGATACGCTGCGCAGCGGATGCCACTGCCAGCTCGACACATCGCGCGCATCGGCTGGTGCCTCCAACCAGCCGATGGCGGCGTTGCCGTCCTTGCCACCGAGCACGAGGTCAATTCCGTTCCGCCCGTCGATGTCCGCTGCGGTCGCGAACATCCAGCGCATCATGCCGTCGGTGGCCGTCAATGTCTCCGCTACCCATGCCCCGGCATCCAGCAACCGAGACGGCTGTTGCGGTCCCCACATCACCGCAACGCGCTTCGTGTCACCCTCCGCGCAGCCCACGACATCCAACGCCCCGTCGCCGTCAAGGTCGACGAACAACGCGTCCTCGACGTTGCGTAGCCGACCGACGCGAACGCTCTGCCATGTGCCCGACGCGAGCGCCGCCCCGGGATTCACATAGACGACAATCTCCCCCTCCTCCTCCCACGCCACCACGAGGTCGGACAGGCCATCTCGATTCACATCACCGAGCCGCACGCCGTCGGCCCCGTCCCGACTGGCATCGATCGTGTGCCGCACCCACGCCTGCGACGTGCCGGTTGTAATTGACACCGCCGGGCACCCGCCCGACAGCGCGCAAAGTACGACACACGAGAACGCCGCAACAACTAATTTCGCACGACGCTGCGATGACGACAAGAACGTTCGAACGGGACCTTTCATGCCATACTCGCGCTAAGTAATCAGCCGTCGCCGCGGCTTGTCCTCATCGCTCTTCGGACGCGGCGCCGCACGTTTGAGCCGATCCGACGGCCGCCGCGCCGCCTTGCTGCGCTTTCGAGTCACACGGCAATCGGTTGCACGCCGCGCCGTCTCGACTGCGGCCCGCAACGCATCCAATTCCTTCGGCGATAACCGTCGTGCCGCTCCAAGGGGCAGTCGCCGCAACGATATCGGTCCGATCTGCACGCGCTTCAGCGCCTTCACCTTGTGCCCGAGCTTCGCCAGCATCCGGCGGACCTGCCGATTGCGGCCCTCCCGCAGCGTGATCATCAGAATCGAGCGATCACGCTCCGTACGGACAATCTCGACCTCGCTCGCGGTCGCCTTGCCCTCGGATAGATACACCCCGGCTTTCATCGCTGCGGGCAGCTCCTTGCTGACCTTGCCTCGCACTTCCGCCCGATATTGCTTCGGCACGCCATATCGTGGATGCGTCAACTGCTGCGCGAGCTCGCCGTCATTGGTGAGTAGCAGCAAGCCAGTACTCTCCAGATCCAGCCGGCCAACGGGGAACATGCGCATCGGCAGGTCCGGCAGCAGGTCCACCGCCCGCGGCCGACCCGCCCGGTCATAGTGCGTGCACACTACGCCGGCCGGCTTGTGAATCATGAAGTATTCTAGCCGCTGCGGTCGAACGACTGCTCCGTTCACCATCACGCGATCAGCCTTGGGGTCAATGAACGCCGGCAGCTCCTCAACGACCTCATCGTTGACCAGCACGCGGCCTTCGAGAATCAGCTCCTCCGCGCGGCGGCGCGATGCGACGCCGGCATCCGAAAGGAACTTCTGCAAGCGCATCCGAGCAGGTGCGGCCTGGCTCACGATCCCTCCTCACGCAGATCTATCACCGGCTCATCCATCTCCTCAGGCATGGGCACAGACCAATCATCCAGTTCAGAATCCGTTTCGTCCGCTTCCGGCCGCTCGGGCATCTCGGCCGGCTCGCCCCAATCGATCGGACCAATGCGCTCGAGCACCAGCGGCGCCGGAATCACCTCGTCCCGACAGAGCCGCGCCAGCACCCGCACCACGTGTGAGTACGACAAGCCGATCCCCTCAAGCTGATTCGCCGCATCATGTAACGGCAAGCTCGCCATCGCTTCAATGAGCTCATCCACGCTCGGCGGCACGCGGATTTCTTCCGACATCCACCCATGCGCTTTTGCGTACAAGCGCAGCTCATCGGACCCTTCGGCCGTCACGAGCGTGACGGCGTCGCCGGGATCGGAATAAAACACCGGCGGCAGCACGGGCACTGCCCGCCCGAAAACCGCGATCCGTGGCAGCCGTGTCTGGCGCACGTACACCAACGGCGGCCCCTCGCAATCCACAACGTCCAGTATGAAGTTGAGCTGCGTCCGGTCGATGATGTCCCGGAACGGCACCGAGCGAATTCCCGGATGGCTGCGCCGCAACAACGCCTCGTACGCCGCAATCCGCACGCGCGTCTGTGGGTCATCCAACAGCGGGATGAGCCGTACCGCAGCTTGTGGCGAGTCCGAATTCCCCAACTCCTCGATCGCCGCCAATTGCTGCGGATGGTCGGCGTTCGCCGCAATGTCGGCCAGCGCGGGAACCGCCACTGGATCGGCGAGCCGCACGCCAGCGCGCGCCGCGTAATAGCGCAGGTTGGCATCCCGATCGTCGTAGAACGAATTTATGTACGGAATCACGCTGCGCCCCCCAGCCTCCCAACAACGCGCGATCGCCTCCAGGGGGGCACCGCCCGCCGCAACCAGCGATGCCAACTCGCGCCATTTTCGCTCGCGCGCGGCAGGATTGTTGTCCAGCGTCACAAACACCGCCACGTCGCGAAAACGCTGCGGCTGGCGGCTGTACTTCGGAGGCGTCCGCAGCGTCACGTAGCCGCGGCTCTCCGCATCTGCCACCGGCGGGTTCTGGCCGAATCGCTCGTTGATGCGTCGTTCGATCCGGCGCGCCGTTTGATACGCCGGCCGCATCAGGCGCAAGCGCACATCCCGCGATTGGGTGCAACGTCCACCTCCCAGAATCACGCCGCGCCGTGGATCAATCGCATCTTCGGACGCTTCCGGCGGTGGCACCGGATTCACGAAGATCGGCCCGCCAGCCTCGCCCAGAACAGCACCCGCGATCAGGCCGCGACCGCTGGCGGACTGATCGAAAAACCGCAGCTCAGTGGGCAACAGCATCCCGCCCTTAAGCGACTCAGTCGCTGTCCCGCGCAGCGCCGTCACGTACAGGTCAATCCGCGTCCCGCGACGTGAGCCGGCCGGCACATACCCTACGACCTGCACAATCGCCGTGTCTTCGGAGTCGATGAGCTGTCCGGGTGCTTTGATGCGCTTGTCGTCGCCGCTCTGCGGTCCCACCTGTTTCGTCATAAAGTCGATCAGGTAATCGCGGATCACTGTCGGACAATCGCTGCTGCCCCTGCCGTCCAGTCCGATGACCAGCCCGAATCCGCGCAGTGCTTGCGGATCGACGTTCACGAGCAGGGTCTCAGCCCCCACCGTGCCCCGCGCGACTTCACCGGCCGCTTCCGTGCGCTGAGGCGGCGGTGGCTCGGGGGGCAGTTCTTTCCGCTTCCCGCTCTCGCAACCGGTCAGCAGGGCGCTGAGCACGACACACGGCGGGATGATCATTCGCATCATCGGCTTGGGGTGCATGGCCGGGTCCTCAGTCCAGGGAGTGACGGCGCGTGTCCCGCGGCGGGAGGCTGCGATCGGCGGCACTACGCGGCACGCGTCGGCACCACTCCCCAATCGCGCTCGCAGTATAACCCCGGCCGGTTACCAGAGATACCCTTGACCGGTCGTTGTACAGCCCGCAAGGTACTCGACGTTGACGATCGGCAGGCACTGGAGGATCAGCCATGTCCAAAGTCGCAGTGATCATTCCCGCGGCCGGTGCCGGCAAGCGGTTTGGCGGGGACGTAAAGAAGCCCTTCGCACTGCTGGATAACCGCCCCGTCTTCATTCGCGCCGTCGAACTGTTCATCAACCGCGATGACGTCTGCCAGACTATTCTGGCAGTCGCGCCCGAGGATCACGACGTCGTTCGTGAGAAGTACGCCGCCAACCTCATGTTGATGGGTATCAAGCTGGTCAAAGGCGGCGCGGAGCGTTTCGCCTCGGTCCGCCTGGCATTGGAGGTACTGGACGACACCGCGGACCTGGTGTGTATCCACGACGCCGTCCGGCCGTGCGTGCTGCAATCATGGATCGACCAGGTGTTCACCGAAGCGGGAAAGACCGGCGCGGCGATCCTCGCCGCACCACTGACGGGCACCATCAAGCGTGTAGCCGAGTCCGGCATGATCGACGAGACCGTGTCGCGTCTCGGCCTCTTCGAAGCACAGACGCCACAGGTATTCAAGCGCGACGTTCTGATGAAGGCATATTCGGACCTAGCCACCGACGCCGAGCCGACCGACGATGCTGAAGTCGTCGAGCGCTCCGGCCACGCTGTCGCGATCGTCGAGTCTGATCGCCGCAACCTCAAGATCACCACGCCGGGGGACATGACGCTCGCCGCGGTGCTCGCGAAAGAGATGGGGCGCAAACCCAAGGGGCCAGCGCTCGGCGCGTTCGAAGAGGCGCAGTGGTAATTCGCCCCCGGAATCGCTAAACTCTAAACTGGCAGAGAATTGGGCGCGCGTCCGCAAGCGGCAGGGATCGTCTCGCCGACGCGCGGTTTTGCAGCGCCCCGAGCAGTCGGGCAGCTTCTATGCAGCATAACCGTAGCGGGCTTTTCACCAGACACCGACGCGGGCTGAACTGGTTAATGTGCAGCGCGCTTTTCGCGCTGGTGGCCGGCGCGTGCCAGCCGGCGCAGCCCAGCACTACCCCCGCCGTCGCGACGCCCGTTTCCAGTGCCGAACCCACAAGCCCCGTCGAGTTGCTCGTCAGCAACCCGGACGACACAACCAACACACAGCACAGTCGGCGCTATGACGTCGTGCTCACGGTGCTGCACGTTCAAATCCCCCGCGCAGCGAAAGACCGGGTCGCGCCACTCTGGAATCACCTGCGCGAAGACGTGCTCGACGCCTCCACGCAGCGTCGCCTACACGAAAACGGGCTGCGCGTCGGCGTGGGCCACGCCCACTGGTGGGACGCCGTCAAGGCTGCGCTTGACGCCGTCGACGGACTCCGCACCGTCGTGCTCAATCCGGTCCGCATTCCGTCCGGCTATCCGCTCGCACTCGAGCTCGACGCCAAGCCGCGCGAGCAGACACTCTTCTTCATGGCGGACGACGGCGTGCTCACCGGCGAGACCTGGCCGGCCAGCCGCAACGTCCTGCGCGTCTCCTATGAACTCGATCTCGAAGACCCAGCCCGCATTCAACTTGCCCTCGTCCCGGAGGTGCGTCAGCGCCTCGACGGCTGGCGCTGGGTTCGCAACGAAGCCGGGTTTACCCAATTGCCCAAGTACTCCGGACGCGCGTTCAGCACCGCTTCTCTGTTGGTTCCCATAACGAACGGCGATTTCCTGATGTTGGCCCCCGGCGAGCGCGCCGATGTCGCGGGTATGGTCGGCCAAGCATTCCTTGTGCAGGAACTCGATGGTACCGCGTATGATTCGTACGTCTTTCTGCGACCGGATATGACTTATGTCGCCTTCCGTGACTAGACAAGACAAACAAGTGGCCCGGCTCGACCCGACCTACCTCGAGGGTCTCTTCATCGGGGCCGGTTTCGCCATCGTCGCCTGCCGCCCGGATGGCGAGATCGTCGCCGGTAACACCGCCGCCAACCGCCTCTTCGGCGCTGGTGTCCTGCGTCCCGGACACCCGGCACACGAGCTCTTTCCCACCCGCGATCGCGCCGCCGTCGACGCCATCATTGAAACGGTGCGAACTTCATTCGAGGCAACGGAGTTCCGTTCGCGCCTGGGCGGCACGGTCGACGAACCGCTCGAATACGCCGTCTGGTTTACGCCCGTGCTGGACGCCGATGAGCAACTCCACGGTGTGTCGCTCTGGTTCCGTGACATCACGGAGCGCATCCGGCTTCGTCGCTCACTCAAAGAGCGCGAGCGCCTGGCGTCGCTGGGCGGTCTGTCCGGTGCGGTCGCCCACCATTACAACAACCTGCTGTGCAGCATCGCCACCAGCGTCGAGTACGCGATCAACATGAACACGGTCTCGGCAATGCGTCGCGCGCTGCAGCGTACCGCCGAGGCCGTATCGCGCGCGGCAAACATCACGCGGCAACTCCTGACCTTTGCCCAGGCCGACCACCACGAGGGCGACCAGGCCGACCTGACCGAAACCGTGCTGTACTTCTTCGATCAGATCGAGGAACACCTGAACCAGCACAACATCAAGCTGTTGGTGGATTGGCAACTGATCCCTACGGTTCCCATTCGGCGCGACCAGTTCACGATCGTTCTACAGAACATCGTCGACAATGCGCTCGAAGCCATGCCCGGCGGCGGTACGCTCAGCGTCACACTGGCCAGACGCGACGAGGCCAGCGTGTGCGTTACCATCGAGGACACCGGACGCGGCATCACCGCTTCAGATCTCGAGCACGTCTTCGAACCATTCTTCACGACCAAGGGCGAACTCGGGGCAGGCACCGGGCGCAACGCCGGCATGGGCCTGGCCGTCGTACATGGCCTGGTTGGTGAGATGCACGGCGTGGTCACCGCCGCGAACATCCCGGGGCGCGGCGCGCGCTTCGACATCGTCCTGCCGATTCAGTCCCGTCTGTGATGTGGTTAACCCCCCGCGCTCAGTGCCAGCGCCGCACGACTTCGGTGACAACATAGAACGCCAGCGCGATCAGCCCCATCCCGACCACGATGTTAATGAACGTAAATACTGTCGCCCGCGGCATCTCGCGGACATGACGCACGCGTGTCGCTCGATAGACCGCCGCCACACACGCCACCAGCGGCAGCAACATCCACAACCGCGCCCAGGCCGGAAACGGCAGCGGATTCACGAAGATCATCGCCAGTGGTAGCGCGAGCACCCACGTGGTCATCCGTCTGCCCCCTCCTGCGCCGATGGTTGTAGCTGCCGGTGAAACGTCGGTAGCCCACCGGTCTGGGCCCGGGCGATCGCGTCCAGAATCGCCAGGATGTTCAGCAAGCCGGCTGTCGCGAGATAGATCTGCGCCACGTCCGACGCCGGGAAGTACGCGTAGTAATCCCGCACGTCGATCTCCTCGCCGCGCTGCGCCCGCCGTTGCAGGTCCCGCTCGACCGACCGGCTCGCCATATACGCCGGCACGGTGTAGCCGCCCACCGGCAACTCGGCGAGAAACAACCACTTGTTCACACGCGGATTCGCGAAGTTCGCCACCCCGCCCAGCGCCAGCCCGACCGTATACGGAAACGTAATCGCCACGAAGAACACGATCGCGAGGCCGCGATGTCCGAGCACGAAATGACCCGCGCCCGGAATCACCCACGCCGCCAATCCCGCCTGGATTGAGCGAGTTGTTGTATCTGCGCTGGTCGATTTCCTGGCCGGCAAGCTTGGCTCCCTGCGAGAGATGATCACGTGTTAAACGGACACGCCCCGTCCGGACCGCCGCAATTACCGCAACCACCGGCCGGCGGCGCGGGCTTGGCACTCGCGGCATGCGCGGCGAACGCGCTGAGCTTGCGGCTGATCTGCGCGCTGCCACACTTCGGGCAGGTGAGCTTGCGCTCTTCGCGGTCGTTGCGAATGAGCTCCTCGAACTCCCGCGCACAGTCGCTGCACTGGTACTCGTAAATGGGCACGATCATCGTCTCCGTTGCGCCCGAATGGGCCGCCGCGGCAGTATAGGTAGCTATTCGGCCCCCCGCAAATTGCGCGGGGTATCGAACGCATCCCGCTTACGGCAGAATACCGCATCGTGAACGACTCCCAGACGAGCTCCGAGCAGCCACCGACCAATGCGCCCGCCCGGCTCACCGGCTTTATCGGTCGGCTTAGCGCGCGCGGCAGCGAGCGCTGCGTTGGGGACATGGATAGCCTTGCCACTATCGCGTTACCACTCGCCGCGGCCGTCTTGCGCGATCAGCCATGGTGTGAAAGTTCCAACCGCCCCGCACAGATCGCCGTCATCGGCCCGACGCAAGCCGGCAAGAGCACGATGGTGAACCTTCTGCTCGGAAAGGATGTCGCCGAGGTCAGCCCCCTGGCCGGTTTCACCGTGCATGCCCAGGGATTCCATCTCGCGTTCGACCGCGACGAGTGCGCCTGGCTCGAAGAATCGTTCCCAGATCTTGAGCGCGTCTCAGCCGAAGACCTGTCCCGGAACAAGCTCGCGACGTTCGCCTGTACGTTCGTACCCGCCACCGCTGGCGCCGACCTCTTCGGTGGCGGCACAGCCGACCTGGCCCCCTGCACCATCTGGGACACACCCGATTTCGATTCGCTGGCCGCGCGCGAGTACGCCCCCGGCCTGCTCAACGTCGCCGCGCTCGCGGATCTATTTGTGCTGGTCGTGAGCAAGGAGAAGTACTCCGACCTTGCGGTCTGGCGCTGGCTCGAACTGCTCGCCCCCCTCGGCCGTCCGCTGCTGATCATCGTCAACAAGCTGCCGCACGACTCGCGGGTCGTCGTGCAGTCATTGAAAGAGCGCCTGCGTACGCTCGGAGAATCCTGGGGCCCCGTTCCCGTCGAGACCGTTCCGCATGAACTCGACATCGCCAGCGGAAACTGGAACGCAACGAGCGGCACCGCCGATCAATTGCGCTCGACGATCCGAGGCTCTTTGAAGGCGACCGACGACGCGAACCGGGCCGCCGGCGTACGCGCCTTGCTGCGCGCCCATTGGGAGCACTGGCTCGCGCCGGTCCGCGCCGAGCACACTGCGCTGCAAACCTGGGAGCAGCTCATACAGCACGAAGCCGCCGAGTTTCTTGATACATACGTGCGCGACTATCTGGAACACCCGCAGCGCTACGACGCCTTCCGCCGCGCTACGCTCGAACTCCTGGACCTGCTCGAGATCCCGCGCGTCGGCGGGGCAATCTCAACGGTGCGCAACGTGGTCACGTGGCCGGCCCGACAACTCTGGTCAGCCGGCAAATCGTTGCTGCCTGTACGCCGCACCGGCACGGCGCCGCACGCGCTCGGCCCCGAGGCCGGCATCCTGCTCGACGCCTTCGACACGCTCTGCACGCATCTGCTGCGTGAATCAGCCCGGCGCGGCGCAGCCCCGAACAGGACCGCTCCGCTCTGGAACGCGATGGCTCAGCACCTCGAACAAACGCTGGACGCAATGCGGCAACGCTTCGACGAAGCGCTGACCGCGCACAACGCCGACGTGCAGCGCGAGGTGCGCCAGACTGCGGACCAGCTCTACCGCGAGCTGCAGCGCCATCCGACCCGCTTGACCATGCTGCGTACCGCCCGGACTTCCATCGACGCCGGCGCACTCCTGTTGGCGTTCAAGAGCGGCGGGCTGTCCGCGCTCGACGCGGTCTGGGCCCCGACCGCGTTCGCGCTCTCGTCGCTGCTCATGGAAGGCGCCGCCGGACTCGAGATGCGCCGTGCCGCCCACGACTTGAAGCAGCGCCAGAAGGCCGCTGTGGCCGCGTTCGCGGAACGGCAGGTAATCGACCCGTTCCGCGCGATCGCCGCCGACCTGCGCGGCGCCGGCATCATCGGAATCAGCCCCGAAGAACTGCAGCGGGCCGAGGCCGACCTGCAGGAGTGGGAGGCCGCGTCATGACCGACCGCTTCCGGGAGCTGCTAACCCGGGTGGAAGCATGGTTCGCGAGCGCCCATGCCGACGAGTGGCTCAGCGAGTTCGACATCGCCGCCCTCGCGGAGCTCGAACGCCGCTCGCCTGACGACATCTTCACGGAAGCCGCCGCCCGCCCGCTGGTCGTGGCCCTCTTCGGCGGCACCGGCGTCGGCAAGAGCAGCCTGCTCAACCGTATCGCCGGACAGCGCATCGCCCGCGTGGGCGAAGAGCGCCCCACATCGCGCGAGGTCACTCTCTACGTCCACGAGTCGATCGAATTGGCGAAGCTGCCGTCCGAATTGCCCACGGCCTCGATCGAGATCCACCGCCACCGCGTCGACGAGTTCCGCGACGTGTGTTGGATCGACGCGCCCGACATCGACAGCACGGAGCCGGAAAACCGCCGCAACGCGCTCGCGTGGCTCCCGCACGTCGACCTCGTCTGCTACGTCGTCAGCCCGGAACGCTATCGCGACGACGTCGGCTGGCGCGAGCTCCTCCGGCGAGAGCACAAGCACGGCTGGCTCTTCATCATGAATCGCTGGGACGAAGGCGACCCCGCGCAGACAGAGGATTTCGCCCGCCTTCTGCACGAGGCCGGATTCAACGCCCCGTTGGTCCTGCGTACATGTTGCGCCAACGGAGCCTCCGCGGCCGAGCACGATGACTTCGATCGTCTGCGGCAGTTTCTGCGCGAGTTGCTGGACGCGCATGGCGTGCGCGAGTTGAGCCGACTCGGCCTGCGTGCCCGTGTTCAGGCGCTCCAGGAAGTACTGAACGCCGCCGTACCGCGCCTCGGCGACGAAGGCGCTTGGCAGAAGATCCAGAACCACGCTCGTGAGCGGTGGCTCAAGTGCGCTGCGACGATTCGAGAGGGACTCACGTGGCAGTTCCAGGCCGCCGCCGCCCGCTGTGCCACACGTCGTGGCTGGCTGGCCCGCGCCGCAGACCGCATCCGGGTCGAGCTCCGCGGCCGCGCCACCAACCAGGTCCCCGAACCTAACAGCGAACCCGACGAGCTCGCGGCTGTCATCGGATCCGTGTTCGACTCCTGGTGTGTTGCCAAGCTCCGGACCTGGATCGATGCCGCCGAACTGGAGCTACGAAAAACCGGTGTGGCCCCCCAAGTCACCCGACAGAGGCTGGAGACAGTCGCCGAGGCGGCCCCGGAAACTGTCGAGGCAGTCATTCTCGATCAGGTCCGTGCTGCGCTCGCCCAGCCTGGCACCGCGCTGACCCGCACGCTGCGCCGCATCACCGGCTTCCTGACCGCATTCCTGCCGAGCATGGCCGTGCTCTGGATCGCCTGGGCCGTCGTGCGCGGCTATCACACCGCAACGACTGGCGAAACCACCTTCCTGGGCACGCCGTTCGCCGTTCACAGCGCACTGCTCGTCCTCATCGCCTGGGCGGTTCCGTACATCGCTGACCGCGCACTCCGCCCCGCCACGGACCGGATCGTGCTCGGGGCGCTCGGCGCGGGATTGGATGCGGCCCTGACAACGCTTGAGCAGGCACTGACGAACGCGCTCACCTCAGCGGCAAGATCGGCGGGCGAGCATCGCACGCGCCTCAAGGCCCTCCAGGCGGAGGCTGCCAACCTCTGGGTACAGCCCATCGGCGCCCAGGCTGACGCCATCAACCGGATCATCGCGGGTTCAGGTAAGGTCCGTAGCGACGAATAAGCTGTTGCGGTCACCCTCTCTCGGGCGGGCAGGGGCGATCAGCGCCCGTGCGTCATCATCCGTCGCCGTGCTCGCAACCGCACGGGCCGGCACGCCGACCACCGTAGAGAGAGGTTCAACGTCACCGATCACAACCGCTCCCGCCCCAATGACGGACTCGCAGCCCAGCGTGACCTTCGGAATGACCGTCGCCCCGATTCCGACAAACACGCCGGACTCGATTTTCACCCGGCCGGCGATCCGAACGCCAGGGCAAATATGCGCGGCCTCACCGACCATCGTCTGATGATCAACGATGGCCCCCGTGTTGAGAATCACGGAATCTCCGATTTGGCAGTGAGCGCAAACAACGACACCAGCAGCAATTACGACATTTCGCCCCACGGTGGCGTTGTGCGCCAGCGTGGCCGATGGATGGACAGCCGTCAAGAGCGGGATGCCAAGTCCCTCCACCTCGCGTGCCAGCCCCTGACGGACCCCGTTATCGCCGATCGCAACAACCACGCCGTCGATACGCATGGCCCGTGCGATCTCGGCAACTTCGTCGACTGTCCCGCACACGGGCACTCCATCGACTCGGCGCCCCTGCAGTTGGGGATTGTTGTCGAGGAACCCCACGACGTTGTGCCCACCGCCGTGCAGGAGGATGTCGAGAACGACGCGCCCGTGGCCGCCCGCCCCAAGGATCAGTGTGCGAAGGCCGGGTTTGTCATCGCGAAAGTGGCTCATCGTTCCTGGTGCAATCAGGGGAACTACGCAATCGCCTGTTCTATCGGTCGCGCTGGGCCCAATGATGAGCCTGGCGTCGCCCCACGCGTGGCAGCTTCGACGGGCCGTAGCCGCCGTGCCGTGCAGGGCAAGTCTCCGCAAGAGCGGGACGCGGACCAGCCGATAATTGTCACCGATTGGTCTCCGGTTTCGCTGGCGGGCGAACCGGTCGGGGCGCCAGGCGTACCTCACCCGAGCGTGTCGTTCGCCCGGCCAGCCTGCCGTGATTGACACCTGCGCGCGGCAGGGGTTACAAATGCCCCTCTTATCGCCGCGGGTGCCGCCACCGCGAGACCTGTCGCCTGGCGGTGCGGTCGGACGCTTTCTGCCGACAACGCACATACGGTATACCGGCGTGCCCGTGGGGGTGCGTCGCGGAGCGGAGTATCGAATGGGATCACGGAGAACGCTCGGTGTAGCGTCCGTGGGGTGTGCGTCGCTGCACCTCGCGCTGCTGTTCCTCGCTGGATGCGCCGCTCTCCCGCCCAACAGCCTGTTCGATCCCACCAAGGTTGGTCGCTTCGGCCGCGACGTCTACGAGACCGGCATTCGCCGCGTGCTGTCGCCCCGTGAGACTCCACCGGGTCTCCCCAACGCGACCGAACCGAATGCGGACGATCTGGTGGCCTGGGCCGACGAGTATCGACTCGCACCCGGCGACGTTATCTCCGTAACCATCAACGACCTCTTGGATCAAGGGACACCCTTCGGGGTAAACCTCGAAATCAACACGCAGGGCGAGATCCGGATCCCCGAACTGGGCTCGATCAAAGTCGCCGGGATGACCGACGCCGAAGTCGAGCAGGAGCTCCGTGCGCGCCTGATCGAAGCTGGAATCCTGCCCGAACCGGTTGTGCTCGTGTTCGCCGCGGCCCGTCGGGGGCGAACATTCAGCGCCCTGGGCGCCGTCAGCGCTCCTGGCACCTACCCTATCACCGATCCCGACATGCGCGTGCTCGACGCGCTCGCTACGATCGGTGATATCGCCGCGACCGCCAGGTACGCGTACATCATCCGGCGCGCGAGCGCTACCGCCCCCGTCTCCAGTTCGGCGGGGCCGTCCGACGCACCGACCGAATCACCTACAGACCTGGTTATTCCGGTCCCGATTGAGGATGAACACCGCGATTTCTCCAGTGGCTTGGGCCTGGCCGCGGCGCGAACACTGAATAGCGACGATCCGCCTCCGCCCACACACGAAGACCTTGCGGAAGTTCTCACCCCGCAATCCGCGCCCGCCGAACCGCCCACGACCCGCGCCGTACAGACACCGGGAGAGCCGGATTTCCCGCCGTTGATCTTCGATCCTCAGACCGGCCAGGTCGTCCGATCCGACGTGACAGCCGCACCCCCCGAGGTTGTGACGCCTATCGAGACGGACGCCGTCGACGAAGAGGTGCTGGATCAGCCGTTTGACTGGGATGATGTTGAGGAATTCGCACTTGAGCAAAGAGTCATCGAGATCGACGTCCCGGCCCTGAAATCCGGCAACCCGCGCTATAACATCGTGCTGCGCAGCAAGGATGTGCTCCACGTGCCGCCCGATACGGGTGTGTTCTACATGATGGGCGAGATCAACCGCCCCGGCGTCTATGCCCTCGGCGGTCGCGAGATCACGATCAAGCAGGCGGTTGCCGTCTCCGGCGGCTTCTCCGTACTGGCCTGGCCGCAACGTTGCGAGATCATCCGGCGCGAACCGGGCACTGACAAGGAACTGGTCATTCCGGTGAATCTGGACGCCATCTTCGCCGGACTCGAGGACGACCTGTTTCTGCGAGATAACGACATTGTAAACATCGGCACGCACGTCGCGGCGCCGTTCCTCTTCGTCCTCCGTAATTCGTTCCGATTCACCTACGGGTTCGGCTTCGTATACGACCGCAACTTTGCTGACAAAGACTCGTATGGTGGTCGTACCAATCCGGAAACGGTGGCGCGGCAGGAGCGTGCGCAGCGTGGGTTGTCATTCTGATTTTTCTGGAAGCTCGCACATGGCAACCGCTCCTGCGACCATCTTCCGGCCTCGAACGATCCGGTTCGACCAACCCGCGAAAGCGAAAGCCGCGTTGGTCGCCGTCGCGTTCGTCGCGACCTTCTGGAATCTCCTGGACTTTATCCCTCCGTTCGGGCGTCTGGTACATGCCTGGGTCTACGAGTTGGACTGGTCGCACGGCCCGTTGATTCCCCTGTTCAGTGCCTACCTGATCTATCTCAAGTGGGACCAGATCAGGACGTGCCCGATTCGATTTGCCTGGGTGGGGGCACCGCTCATGCTCGGCGGGTTGCTGCTCTTCGTCGCGGCACTTTCCGGAGTGGTGAAATTCGCCTACGCCCAGGACCTGTCCATGATGATCACCCTGCTCGGCGTGATCATCCTGCTTTGCGGACTGCCCGTGTTATGGCACGCGTGGGTACCCTGGTTGTACCTGTTCTTCGCCATCCCGATGCCCCAGCGCATTTACGTGGCGTTGACTGACCCACTGCGCCGCATGGCCGCGACGGTTGCCAGCACCGTGCTCGAGTTGATCCCCGGCCTGGAGGCCGAGCGGGTCGGCTCGAATTTGGAGTTCTGGTACGAAGGTCAGCGCCACCAGATCGGCGTGGCCGATGCGTGCAGCGGCATGCGCAGCACCGTCACGCTCTGCGCTGTCGGTGTCGCGGTGGCCTTCATGTCTGCCCGACCCTGGTGGCAACGTCTGATCCTCATCGCCGCCTGCGTGCCGATTGCAACGTTCTGCAACTTCATCCGAGTTACCGTGACCTGCTGGCTGACGGTGTTCGTGGATCCCAAGTACGCCCACGGCACTTATCACATGATGCTCGGGCTCGCCGTGATCCTCCTCGCCTTTGGCATCTTCAGCGGAATCGCCTGGGTGCTCGACCACCTGTTCGTCGACGAGCCCGAAGCGGAGTCACCGGCGGCGTGATGCCCCGTTCGCCGCGAGAACTGCATTGAATCGAGTGTAATGACAACCGCCCCTGCCCCCAAGAACGACTCGACACGCACGCCGACGGACGCGTCGCGCCCCAGCGCCCGGATGTTGGTCTGCCTGGTCGTGCTCGCCACGTCGGCCATCGGCGTTCAGGTCCTGCCGGAGCGCCTGGGGCTCTACCTTCGCAAGCAGGCCGTTCCGCTGAAACAGCCCCTGCAGTTCCTGGACTTCGACCGCCTCGGGCCGCGATACGAGCGGCATCCGGACTCGGACGAGATCAAGATCTCCGAAGATGCGATCCAGTCGCTCGGCACGCGGGAGTTCTTGCAGGTCTACCTGACCGACACCGCCGTCCCCGCAGCAGCACCCACGAGCCGGGTGCACCTGTTCCTGACCTACTACACCGGCAAACCCGATATGGTCCCGCACGTGCCCGATGTGTGCTACCTGGCCGGCGGCTGGGACGCGGTGCGCAAGGACTTCGTCGATGTCCACATCCCCGGCGTCGGCGCGCCGGACGACACGATCCCCGTGCGCGTGATCCAGTTCCGAACGTCACAGGCCATGCAGATGACGTCGGGCGTCAGCGCCGGCGTCCTGACTGTGCTGTACTTCTTCCACACGAACGGTAAGTATGCAACTACACGCGACGAGGTGCGCCTGGTTCAGACGAATCTCTTTCAGCGCTATGGGTACTTCGCCAAGATCGAGGTTACGTTCCCGCAGTCGGGTACCCTGTCCGCCGACGAGTCCTTTGACGCGTGCGTGCGCGGCCTGGAGCCGCTGCTGGCCCGCTTGATGCCGGTCCTGTTCGAGGACCACTTCGATCTCAGCCACTTCGCACCTGCCGCTGAATCGACCGGCTCGGAGAAATAGAGAGAGGGAGTGCGCCAATGGCAAAGCAGAAGAAACTCAACACAAATCTGGTTGCGTTCCTCACCGTGATGGGCATGGTCGCCACGGTCTCCGTGGTCACGCTGATCATCTGGCAGGCCACGCGGCGCAACCCCGAAGTGTTCGAACGCAAAGCCCAGCAGTTCGAGACCGGCGGCGACCTGCGCAAAGCCGCCAACAGCTATCGCCAGGCCTACATCGCCAGCAATGAAGAAGAACAGCGCTACCTGCTCGAAGCGGCCCGCTGCGTCTTCGAGTTGGGTGATCTCGCAAACTGGCGCGCCCTCCTGCACGCTGCGCATGTCAATCAGCCGTCGGACCCGGTCTGGCTGACCGCGCTGCTCGATGGGTTCTGGGAATTCCAAATGCTGACCGGCCGTAGTCTCGGCGAGGGGATGGAGCAGCTCCGTCGCGATTACGCCGCGTCTCTGCTCGAAGTCCAGCCCGACAACGTTTTGGCGCTCGTGTCCCACGCCCGCGCGGAGTGGGCCCTGGGTGCACCGGGCGAGACGGGCGCAGCGGATGATGAAGTGCGTCGTGCCGTCGAGCTGGCCCCCACCGAACCGCGCGTTGCGATCACGCGCGTCATGCTGCACGAGCGCGAGTCCCGCACGGCGCTGCGCGCTGCGCAAACGCGCGGCGCCACGCGCGACGAACTGGCCGAGATGTCGGAGAACGGTTTGCGCGAGCGGTTTGAGATTCTCGCGGCTGCCGCCGAACAACGCACCGACAGTCCACCTTTGCTTGTGCGGCTCGAATACGTGGCCGAGGAGTACGCCCGCCTGCTCATTTCACGGCAGCGCGAATCTGAGGCAGGCGAGGTTCTGGCACGCTGCCGACCGATTCTCACCTCAGGCCTGGAAGAGAATCCGGACGACGCCGACCTGCCCCTGGCCATGGCCCAACACCTGCGGTTAAGTCTCGGCCTGGACTACGACGACCTGTCGCACGAACAGCGCGAAGAGCGCATGGCCGAGATTGCCCGGTACGCGTCGGACGCCCAGGAGCGCGATCCGGCCGTGTTCAGCGCGTACGCTATTCAAGCTGAGATGGCACGCATGTCCGCGGGGCCGGATCCCGATCAGCCGCGACCGCTGTCGGAACGCTACTCGGCCGCCCTGGATATCTTCGAGCAGGCCGCGCAGGACACGCTGATGCTGTGGCAGGAGAACATCCGCGCGCAGTACACGGAGGCCCGCCGTCTCCGCATGCTTCATGACGCGCTCGCCACCGCGGTGGACTACTTCGAACGCTCAGCCGACCGTGCTGCGCGCGCCGCGATTCTGGAGCGCGCGCAGGTGTTCCTGGACGATGCCCAAACCAAATACCCCGATCAAGCCGTTACGCATTACATGATGGGTGAGTTTGCGCGCATCCAGGAGGACGTCCGCGCTGCCATCACCGCCTTTGAAGCTGCTCAGCAAAAAGCCCAGAGTTTCCAGGCCCCGCCCCCGATCTACTGGGGCACCCTGGGCATCACGAAACTACCGATCGAGCATCTGGCCGAGCTGTATCTCAAAGAAGGACAAATCGGCGAAGCGCAGCGCAACGCGCTCCAGGGAATGCAACTCTACGAGCAGGGGCTCGGGCGCACACCGCCGCTTGGCCTGATCCAGACCACCGCGGAAATCCTGTCACGACTCGATCGTCTGCCCCAGGCGATCGAAGTGCTCGAGCGCTACCAGCCCAGCTACCCCAACGACGACCGCCTAGCGACCGCACTGGCGGTCGCACGGGCCCGCGCCGGCCAGACGGAGCGCGCCCAGGAGCAGGTCGAAGCGCTCACCGGCGGTGATCTGGTCAGTCAGTATCGCCGCGCACAGATCCTGCTAGCGCAAGATGATCTGGTCGCGGCCGAGCAGACCCTGCAGAACATGCTCGACACTTTCGAGATGGAGGACGCCCAACGCAATCTCACAGTAGACACGCTCGCACGCACGCGCCTGCGCATGGCGCGTAAGTTCGTTCAAAACGACGATCACACAGCCGCCGAGCAGGTCCTGCACGGCTTGATCGAAGATCCTCTGCCGGCGGACGGGCGAATCCGTGAAGCGCTCACGCTGTACGTGCAAGTGATGATCGACGCCGACCGGCACAGTCCGGGTCGCGAGTACCTGGCCCAACTCGATCAGAACCCGCCGCGGCCCAACATGCAGCGCGTTTTACGGCAGCACACGCTATTCCTGTCGGAAGAGGACACCCAGGCGCGCGACGAACAGATGCTCGCCCTGATCGCGGAGAATGAAGATGCCCAGGCCCGCGTTCAGGAATTCTACAGCTTCTACATCTCACGCGACGAATTCGGCAAAGCCGCCCCCTACCTGGCAGAGCTGCGCGAGCTCGACCCGAACAACACCTCTTACACCGAGCGCGAATTCAATCTGCAGCTCGTGCTCGAGGATTTCGACGCAGCCGCCAACCTACTCGTCGAGCTGTCGCAATACGACGACGGACGCGGCCTCGACCGCGCCGGTGGCGCCACATATCGCGCACAACTCGCGCTGGCACGCGACGGCGCAGAAGGCGCCGAGACCGCGATTACCGAGTATCAGACCGCTCTACGCGAGTTGCCCAAAGACGCCGACCTGGAAGTCGAGCTGGGTCGCGCGTTCCTGCTCGCAAACCGCATGACGGAGGGCATTGAAGCGCTCGAACGCGCCGTGGCACTTAACCCACACCAGTTCGAAGCGCGCCGCCTGCTCATCCTAGCTTACGAGCGACGTGCGAACGAGGCTTTCGAGGAAGACGAGCGTGCGCGCTACGAGGCGAAGATCACCGAGCATCTCGATGTCGCCCGCAAGCTCTGGCCTCGCGAACCCGAAGTCCTCGCGGCTGTGCAGCGCACACGCGAGCGCGAGGCACCGCTGACCGCCATCACGACGGCACGCGCGGCATGGGAGGCCGCGCCGGAGGACCCACAGAAGGCCAACGCGCTCGGGCGCCTCTACGCGCGCGTCGCCAGTACGCTTTCCGGTGATCCCAGTGCCGAAGCGCGCACGCAGCTCGAGCAGGCTGATTCGTTCTTCCATGCCGCGCTGGATACGCTCACGGAGATGCCACAACTGCAATTGGCCCGCAGTGCGAGCGCGTTCTACCTTGGCGCTGGCCAGATCGATACCGGAGAGCAGGTGCTCCGCGAAGTGCTCGACCAACAAACGGGTGGCTTCAAGGTCCGCGCGCAATTGCTGCTCGCAACCTATCTGAGCGAGGCCGGCGTGGTCGACGCCGCGGAGCGCGAGTTCCAGGAAGCGCAGCGCATGGCCCATGCCGAGGTTGTCGAACCGGAAGAGCGCGCGATGCTCGACCGGCAGGTCGGCCTAGCGTTTATCGAGTTCTACAAGCGGAACGATCTGAATGCCCAGGTCGTCGAAGTCTGTCGCTGGCTGCTGGATCGCCTGGGGCCGACATCCGAGGGGATTCGTTCCGTCCGACTACAGTTGATTGAAGGGCTGCTGACAACCGACGCTCTGACCGATGCCGAGTCGGAAATCGAGCAGTACCTCCGCGACTTCGGTGCACAGGACCTCGGTGGGTTGATGGCCCGCGCCCAACTACGCCTCCAACGCAACCGGCGCATGGCGGCCATGGAGGACCTCGATCAAATCCTCCGACTGGATCCCAAGCAGGTTTGGGCGCGGTACACGCGCGGCACGCTCGCTGCGCAGCGTGGCCAACATGATCGCGCGCTCGAAGACCTTCTTGAAGCACGCAGCCTGATCCGCTCGCCCAACATGCTCTTCGAAGTGCACGACCGCCTAGCCCGCGTGTATGCCCGTACTGGCCAGTTGGATCTGGCCGAACGCGAATTGCGCGCGCAGCTCGATATGCTCGGCGATGCCGAGCAGTCGGCGGCCGCCAGGCAGCAGGTGATCGCGAAGATCGTCCGACTCCTCTACGTACAAGGCAAGCAGTTCGATCGCGCGCAACAGTTGATCAGCGAGTACATGGAGCGGTATCCATCCGAGGCAACTTGGCCCTATGAGCTGGGTGCCCTGTTTGAGAGTCGCGCGCAGTCGCTCGAAGCACAGGCCGCCCGTGCCACCGCGCAAAACGACACGCGCCGCGCCGGCGAACTGAAACAGCAGGCCCGCGATAGTTACGAAGCGGCCGCTCCCTACTTCCAGCGCGCCGCCGAGCGGGCCGGCCAGGCTAACCCGCGTGCCCTCGACACCTCGACAGTGGCGCGCGTCCGCGTGCTGACCAACGCCGATCGCGCCCGTGAGGCCCTCGACGTCATTGCGAACTACCCGCTGCCCCGCCTCTCGGCAGCCGCCCAGGTGGAGGCCGCCAAAGCGCTCATGGCCGTCGGCGACGACTCCGCGGCCCAGGCCCGCTGGCGGAACGCCCTCACCGACACCGTGCAACGAAGCAGCTCATTGGCCGGCGTCGTCCTCAACCAAATGCGCGCCGCCATGATCGACGCGCACGGCAGCGAAGACGGCAACGCGCGCATCGAAGCCCTGCTGCGTGAACTGAACGACGGCGTGCCGACCTCTTCACCGGCCAGTCTGCGCCTCCGGCTCTTGCTGGCCAGCAATCTCGCGAATCGCGGCGCGAACGAGTCCGCGATTCCCATGTTGCGCGACCTCGTGGCCGAGGCCGCTCCGCGGACGAGCGAACGCGTTGAGGCGATGTTGCTTCTGGCCCGGGCTCAGGACGAGGCCGGCGACACGGCCGCAGCCGTGCAAACCTATCGCGACCTGCTCGCACAAATGCCACGACACATCATCGCCATGAACAATCTCGCCTACCTGCTGGTTACCGGCGACGGCGATCTCTATCGCCCCCAGGAAGCGCGCACCTACGCGGAGCGCCTGTGGCCACTCGTTTCCGGCGACCCTGCAGGCGCGGTAATCCTGGACACTGTGGGCTGGGTGTTCTTCAAGAACGAAGATTACGACCTCGCCGCCGCCGCGCTCGAAGAATCACTCGGCCTCGACGACGAGAGCAACCCCACAACCTACTTGCACTTGGGACAGGTGTATCTCGCCCAGCATCGCGACGTCGAGGCCGAGCGTGTACTTTCGCGCGGCCTCACCCTGGCGCGCGAAGGCGCGGGCCGAGATGCAGATGAGCTGATTCCGCAGTTCGAGGCGGAGCTGGCCAAAACGCGCTGAGGCGCCGCGCGCACAGCAGTGGAGTCACGAGGTGTGTCATGAGCACGATTGACGACGCCCGACAAATGGTACAGATGTCGCAGTTGCCCGCAGCGCAGGCTCAGACCGCCGGCCCCGCAACCGGCGGTGGCGGATCCGGCCTCGGCGCCGGCGATATCGTCCGCGTACTCAAGCAGCGCAAGCTGCTCATCGCGATCACGTTCGTCCTGACCTACATGCTCGTGATCGGTGCCACGGTCGCCTTGTGGCGCTTCGCCCCGCTGTTTCCGGGCACTGCAATTGTCCAGTACGTCCCGCCGACCGTGGACCCATTCAGTTCTGCCGAGGCTGTGCTGCCGAAGGACTTCGTCGAGCGAAAACTGAACTCCGAAGCCTCCGGCCTGACGGCCAACGAAACGCTGCTCGACCTTTTGAAGCAAGAGGAAATCAAGGGCACGAAGTTTTACCGCTGGTACGGTACCGACGAGCAAGGCCAGGCCAAGTGCCTGGAGGACTTGAAGAAACTGCTCGTCGCCGCGCCCGTCCGCGACAGCCGCATGATCACCGTATCATTCAAGTCAGCGGACAAATCAGAAACGACGTTGATTATCAATACACTTGTGCGTCGCTACCTCGAACGGACCCGGTCCAACCTCGCCGACGAGGGCCGCTCAAAGCTCAACATGCTCAAACGCACGCAGGCCGACGTCGAGACCCAGCTCCAGGACGTCCGCGAGCGCATCGCGAATCTGCGCGCGTTGCAGGACATGCCCGCCCTTGAATCCGAACGCGAAGTGCTGCGCGAAGTGCTCGCAATGCTCCAGAACACTCGGTCCGAGCTGCTTGCGCGCCTCGCCGACATCACCGCGCAACTCGACTCCATCCATGGCACGGATCCGCGGAAACTACCCATTACGGCTGAGATGCGCATCGCCATCGAGGCCGATCCCGAGCTGACCAGTTACCGCCGACAAGTAGAGCAGCTCGACGTCGAGATTCGCGTTGCACGCCGCAACCTGCTCGGTGAAGAGCACCGGGTCATGCGCCTGCTCAAGTCTCGCCGTGATGAGCTCTTCCAGAAAGAGGCGGCCCGGCGTGAAGAGCTGATCGATAACCTGCGCAATCGCCAGTACGAGTCACTCCAGCAGGAACGGGCCCGCATCCGCAGCACACTGGCCGAAGTGCAGGAGCAGATCACCGAACGCGAGAACCAGCAGCGCGACCTGGACGCCGCCATCACGCAACTCGAAAATCTCCAACGCGACGAAGCCCGCTACGACGATGAGTTGGCCCAGGTGTCTTTACGCGTCCGCGAGGCCGAACACCAGGTAAACGAACAGGCCCGTCTGGGAGAACTGCGCATCGGTAATCTCGCGCGGGATGCGGTGCTGCCGTCCCGGCCGCAGCCGGTGCTCTACCTGGGCGGCGGATTCGTCGTTTGTCTGCTATTGGGTGTCGGCGTGGCGTTCTTGCGCGAGTTCACCGACCAGAAGGTGCGCACGCCAATTGACGTCGCGCGACACGCGCACCTCTCCGTGCTGGGCAGCGTGCCGCAGCTCGATGACGAGGAGGCAGACATCGACGAACTGGAGCACGCCACACGCGTTGCGCCACAGTCGTTGATCGCCGAGGCATTCCGCCAGATTCGCGCGCATCTGGTCTTCAGCGGTCCCATCGAGTCCCAGCGCGTCCTGCTGATCACCAGTCCGCGCCCCGAGGACGGCAAAACAGCGGTCGCCATCAACCTTGCCGTTACGTTCGCCCAGGGCGCACAACGCACACTGCTCGTCGACTGCAACTTCCGACGCCCCGGCGTCCGCGGCGAACACGCCTTTCCAACCGCCCGAACGGAAGGCCTGAGCAATGTGCTGATCCAGCAGCGCAAGCTTGAGGAAGTCATCTCGCCGACGGACATTGACACGCTCGACGTAATCAGCAGCGGACCGATGCCACCCAATCCGGCCGAGCTGCTCGGCTCTCCACAGATGCGTGCTCTGCTCGACGATGTCCGCCAGCGCTACGACCGAGTCATCCTCGACGGACCGCCCTGCCTTCTGATCAGTGATGCGCTCGTCATCGCCATGCAGGTCGACGCCACTGTGCTCGTGTCCCACGCCGGCCAAAACACCAAGGGCATGCTGCGCCGCGCTCGCGAGCAGTTCCAGCGCATCAACGCCCGCGTGATCGGCGCGATCCTCAACGGCATCAAGGCGCGCCCGGGCGGCTACTTCCGTCAGCAGTACCGCGAGTTCTACGACTACGTTGATGAGGAAGCCGTCACGATGGAGCTCGAAACGCCGCAACAGCAGTTGCCGTCCGATGTCGAGCACCTGGGCGACTCCGAGGACGATTCCGACTCGCGCACCTGATCCGCACTCCGCGCGGCTGTCTCAAATCGCGCGGCCCGCTTACGATCGTGCCCGATGGAACGCACGCTGAAGCTGATTCTCGCGTACGACGGCACCGCCTTTCACGGCTGGCAGCGACAGGCCGAGCAACGCACCGTACAGCAGGAGGTCGAGGAAGTACTCCGCCGCGTTCTGCGGCACCCCCTGCACATCAAAGGTGCCAGCCGTACCGACACCGGCGTACACGCCCGCGGCCAGGTTGCCACGGTCCTAACGCAGGCGCCAGTACCGACCGAGAAGATCATCCGCGCGATCGGCGATCGTCTGCCCGAAGACATCAGCCTGCTCCACGTCGCAGAGGTGCCGCCGACGTTTCATCCCTCGCTCGATGCCCTCAGCAAGCTCTACCGCTACCGGATTCACAATGCCGCGCGCCGCCCGACGGGAACGCTGGCGCAGCGCCACGCGTGGCACGTATGGTATGCACAGGACCTGGATCGGCTCCGCGATGCCGCACGCCGCTTGACCGGCCGCCACGACTTCGCCGGCTTCGCGACCGCCGGCAGCGAACGCCAAACGACAGTACGCATCATCCACCGGGTGGAGGTGCGCCGCCGCGGCCCGGAAATCCTGCTAGATTTCGAAGGTGACGGCTTCCTCTACAATCAGGTGCGTAACATGGTCGGTACGCTGATCGAGATCGGCCGCGGCTTCTGGCCGTCCGAACGCATCGACGAGATCATCGCCACCGGCAATCGACAACTGGCCGCGGCGACCGCGCCGCCACACGGCCTGTGCCTCGAATGGATCCGCTACACGCAACGCAGGAGTTGACTTGTGGACTTGGCCGGACGCGTAGCGCTAGTGACCGGCGGCGCCCGGCGCGTCGGCCGCGCCATCGCCGAACGTCTGGCCCGGACCGGCTGCCATGTCGCCGTCCACTACCACACATCGTCGGCTGAGGCCGTAGAAGTCGTGCAGTCCTGCCGCGACGCCGGCGTCGAGGCCGGACTCTTCGCCGCCGATCTCGCCGACCCCGCCGGCACCGCCGCACTTGTGCCCGCCGTATTGGCCCGCTTCGGCCGCCTCGACGTGCTCATCAACAACGCATCGGTCTTTGATCCGATGACGCTCGAAGACTTCGACGTGGCGGAATGGGACCAGACTCTCCGAATCAACCTGTCTGCACCAGCCATCATCGCGCACGCGGCCCGCGACGCCTTGCGCGACGCGCGGGGAGCGGTCGTCAATCTGTGCGATGCGTCTCTGAGCCACCCGTGGGAAGACCACCTTGCATACAGTGTGTCCAAGGGCGGACTCGTGACGCTGACGCAAGTGCTCTCGAAAGCGCTTGCGCCCGAAGTGCGGGTAGTCGGCGTCGCTCCCGGCATCGCCGCCTGGCCCGACAACTACCCAGACGACCTCCGCGCCCGCCTGACCGCCAAAGTCCCTTTGCAGCGCGCCGGATCGCCAGAGGACATCGCCGCCGCCATCGAATTCCTCCTCCGCGACGGGGATTACATCACGGGGGCAATACTGCCCGTCGACGGCGGGCGCCACCTGGCATGAACGACACCCCACCATGCACGCTGTCCGGACGTATAATCCACTGGGCCGAGCGCCGCGACGAGAGGCACGCACCGGCGAGGTGAGGTAATGCACGAACGCGCACATATCCCGGCTCGCCGCGAATCAGGCGCACGCATCGCCGTAGCCTGCACGATTGCCTTGCTAAGTTGCGCACTCGGCCGGGCACAGGCCCCGCTGAATACGGCGGTCGACATGCGGGCCACTCAGTCCGGGCGACTGCTCGACGCCAATCCGTCGGTGCTGGGTGGCCGCTACAACGCCGCCCGTCCCAGCTCGCCCCTGCTCGGCGGCAACTACTACACCAGCGGCCTGGCCCGCCGCGGCGCATCGCTGCGCATCGCCAGCCCGATTCCATCCAGCACTTCGTTCCGCGGAACACTGGGAACAACCAGCCTCGCGGGCTTCCGTCGCGACTCCGTCTCTGTCAGCGACCCGTCTTTCGGCTCCGGCCGCTTCATCCAACCGTATTACGATCCCGCATCCACCGTCGGCAGCGTGGGCTCTCTGCGCGGCTACCAGCCGTATGCATCCACGGACGCGCCGATCGGTCGCATCGACACGCGCATCACACCCGGCCGCAGCCTCACGTCACAGATCGTCGGCCTGCAAACCGAAATGCGGCGCGCCCCGGGCACCGACAGCGGCCTGTTCGGCCTGCAAGTACCTCCGCGGACAACCTACCGGCTGGAGCAACCGACGTTCCCCTGGGACCGCCCGATCGATGCTGACCTGCCGCGCACGCAAGCCGACCGGCTGCGGATGCTCGAAGACCTCCGCCCGATGGAGCCAGCCGACGGCGGTGATCTCTCCCCGCTCTCGACACCGCTCGATATCGTCCTCGACGCTGAGCGCCGCGCGCGCACCGGACTCACCACCGGCGCCAAGCTCCCATCCGATGTCCTCATCGGCTTCCCCCGCGAGGACGTCCGCCCCGGTCTCATTCTGCCGCCGCGTGGCGAAGTGGAACCAGCCCCCACCGCAGCAACGCCACGGATCACCGATCCGTCTCTGCTGCCCGGCTTTGACATGTTCAACACGCTCCAGATGGCGGTGTCTCTCTCCGGCGACACCGACAGCGCGTGGTTCGACGAACTCACCGCCACCATGCAGGAGCGCCCGGAGCTGAGCGAGCAGATCCCCGAGGAGGCGCTCTCCGACGCCGAGCTGTTCGTCAAGCGCCTGCTCGACGAGCCCTTGAAGACATTCATCGGCGGCGGCGCGTCCGGCGTGAACAACGAGCTGCTCAAAGCCGAAGGCCTCATGGAGCTCGGCCGCTACCAGGAGGCAGCCGACCACTATCAGATGGCCAGCATCGTTGACCCGCAAAACCCGTTGCCCTACATGGGCCGCGGCCACGCTTTGCTCGCCCTCGGCGAATACCGCTCCGCCGCTTTCGAACTTCTCCGTGGCCTGCAGCGCTACCCCGAGATCACCCGTTTCTCGCTCGATCTCACGGCGCTCATGGGCGGCGCCGAGGTCATCGATATCCGTCGCGCCGACATCATGAAGCGCCTCAATCAGCGCGAAGTGCCCGAGCTCCGTTTCCTGCTCGGCTATCTCGAATACCATAGCGGCGACCGCGAACGCGGCCTGGCCAACCTGGACCTTGCCGCCCAGCACCCGCGGGCCGGCTCGTTCGTCGCCCGCTATCCCGATCTGCTCCGCGGCACCGAGGCCCCGCCGCCACCGAAGATCCCGCCGCCGGGCGAAGCGACCGAAGCTGATCCACTCGCCCCGGCGCCCTAAGACCGGTGACCCGACCTGCACAGGAGGCTCCGAAATGCAGCGTGCCATCGCTATCGCCGCCGTTGCCATCACCGCCACGCTACTGACCGGCTGCGTCGCGAACGACGCCCGCGCGCGGCTCCACCAGCTTGCCATCGACGGCGAGCCCGAAGCCGTCCTCGCCGCCGGCGCAACGATTCTGCAACGCGAGTTCGGCCGCGTAGCGCTCGACAAGGACGCCAATCGCATCACCACCGCCCCCTTCGTCTACACAACCGCCAGCCGCAGCGGCACCGCCAGCGATCTCTACGGCGGACGCACCACCATGCGCCGCACCGCACTGTTCGAAGTCAGTCGCCGCAGCGAGCAGACGCTCGCCCGTATCCGCATCGACGTCGAGCGCCAGGACACCCGCCGTCGTCGCGTCGTCCATCCCCAGGGCCACCGCCTCTCCGACGATCCCGGCCACGACACGCCCATCACCCAGGACGCCGCCACCACCGAGAAACAGAACACGGTCTGGACGGAGGTGCGTCGGGACACTAGGTTGGAGCGAGCGCTGCTGCGAGAGTTGCAGGACCTGTTCGCGCGGCGTTCGGCGGCGGAAGAGGACAGCAAGCCATCTTCGCCACCGGCCGAATAGACGCTCGGGCGGCCCGACCTGCGGGACCGTCCCCTGCCCACGAGAGGAAGCCCACATGCTCGATCTGTTGTCCCGTCCGCTGGCCGAAACCGACCCGCAAGTCGCCGAGATCATCCACAACGAAGAGCAGCGCCAGGAATCGACGCTCGAGCTGATCGCGTCGGAGAATCACGTCTCCGTCGCCGTCCGCAGCGCCAACGGATCGGTCTTCACCAACAAATACGCCGAGGGCTACCCGGGCAAGCGCTACTACGGCGGTTGCGTGAACATGGACGCCGTCGAGGAGCTCGCCCGCACCCGGGCGAAGCAGCTTTTCAACGCTGAGTACGTCAACGTTCAGGCCCACTCCGGCGCGCAGGCCAACACCGCCGTCTACTGTGCCGCACTCAAGCCCGGCGACACGATCCTCTCACTCGATCTCGCTCACGGCGGCCACCTGTCCCACGGCCTCAAGGTCAACTTCAGCGGCGCGTGGTTCAACGTCGTGCCCTATGGCGTTGAGCGTGACACCGAGCAGGTCAGCATGGCGACCGTCCGCAAGCTCGCCCTCGAGCACAAGCCCCAGCTCATCATCTGCGGCGCGTCGGCGTATCCGCGCACCGTCGATTTCGCCGGCTTTGCCGACGTGGCCAAGGAGTGCGGCGCCCGGCTGATGGCCGATATCGCCCACATCGCCGGCCTGATCGCCGCCGGTCTGCACCCCACGTCCATCGGCGTGGCCGACTTCACCACGACCACCACGCACAAGACGCTCCGCGGCCCCCGCGGCGGCATGATCTTCTGCAACACCGAGGACGACTACAAGCTGATCAACCGCTGGATCTTCCCCGGCACGCAGGGCGGCCCGCTGATGCACACCATCACGGCCAAGGCCGTCGCGTTCGGCGAGGCCCTGCGGCCCGAGTTCCGCGAGTATCAGCAGCAGGTCGCGAGCAACGCCAAGGCGCTGGCCGAATCGCTCCAGTCCAAGGGCTATCGCCTGGTCTCCGGCGGTACGGACAACCACCTGATGCTGGTCGATCTGCGCGACGTGCATCCCGACCTCACCGGCAAGCAGGCCGAAGCCTGGCTGGAGGCGGCGGGCATCATCACCAACAAGAACATGATCCCCTTCGACGAGCGCAAGCCCACGCAAACCAGTGGCCTGCGCCTCGGCACCCCGGCCCTGACCACCCGCGGCATGAAAGAAGCCGAAATGGCCCAGGTCGCCGACCTGATGCACCAAGCCCTATCCGCCGGCGACGACACCGCCACAGCCGAAAACATCCGCAACAAAGTCCGCGAGCTCTGCGGCCAGTTTCCCCTGCCGCATGGGGAGGGGTAATGGAGCACAGCCGCCCCCGGTGGTTTGATGCATGGGACGCGAAGGCACGGCGCGGGGACAAAGAACGGAGTCTTGCTGCAAGAGAGGGCGTCACTGCGTCCATTCTGCAGCGACCCTTCCGGACGCCTGGGGCGCACGATGCGCTGCGCTAGGACGCGGTTCCGAGCTTACGAAGATCTGCCAAGTACCTGCGCGCAAATCTCCGCGCCCGCGTATTAGTCCAAGCAGTGCGCAGCGCGATTATGGATGACGCGCTCAACGCGCCAGCAGCCGCCAATTCTCTGGCATACTCTGTCAGACCGCTACTGCTTGCGCTCATGAGTGTCCAGATACTGAGAGAACCAGTGACAACGCCGGCTCCGATACTCACGACTTCGTCAGAAAAATCACGCACAAGTGTGCCTTGCGCCCCGAAGAAATCGGACTTCGCGGTTCCGTTCTCTATCGAGTCAATATACTCATCTACACGTTGATGAAATGCGAGCAACCTCTGCTTGAAACCCGGCCGTTCACGGAATTCTAAGACTCTCTCCACGCTAATACTATCGAGATCCGCAGGAATGGCCAGTTTGACCAAGGCCCGCCCAACTTGGTGGCAATCCGGCGCCTTGAGCGGTGCGCGCGATGAAATAATACTGAGTGAGTCAAATTCGGACTGATCCGTCATGACGTGCAGGGCTCTTTCTCTCGCAATTCCATCCGCCAACAATGTCATGTACACAAATCCAAGAGACCGACATGTTCGCATTCCCCAATCGCCCTCTGTGCCGAAGTTGTTTTCTCGCAGAAAGGCTTCCCACGAATTCGTGTACTTATCCCTGAAGATCGTGTAGTCGTGGCTCCGTTTGTTGCGCCAGTGTGCGAGAATGTCCCCTGATCCGAGTGCATCTTCGTACTCGCTTGGGTGACGGATTATTCTCTCGCACGTTTCGATTGCGTCGAGCGTGGCACGTTGCGCCACACTTCTGTCGGGACGACAAGGATCGATCAGATCAGTCGAGTCAATCACGCGTCGAAACCGCTCGGTAAGGAACCTATCGCCAGAATACGGGACAATCGGCCTGAGCCGTTCGAGATAGAGAAGCGCGAATTTCAGCCATGTTTCGCTCGTTACTTCGAACCCTGGATAATAGAGGACAGACTTCACGTCGATCTCCAATGAGCGGTGCGCCGTCACTAGTCAGCAGCCACACTACCACACGACTCGCTGAGGCTGAATCGTCACTGAGCGCACTTGCCGCTCGCGGGCCATGAGTGCCCCTCAGGCACCCGTACTACTTCCGTTCGCACGGTAGCCATTTGAATCCACGTCAAGGCTGGCCCGCGGAACCTCAAGTAGCTCAGTAATCATCAACCTCCCACCGGCCATTCGCCGAAGAGACGCTTTCCGCCATTCGCTCCATGATTTCGCCAGGAAGGAAACCAAACTTTGTCGCCCAGCCTCCGCGTAAGACACAGCGCCACCAAGTCTGGATGAAATAAAACGTAAACGCCTGCTTCCGCTGGTCCGGCTCCCACAATCTCAGAAACAAGAGTAATGGCGTATTGCGAGACCTGTAGTCTCGCATCTCCGTGTTATGCACGGCTGCATCAATCGTAGTATCTGTGAGCTTCCAGCCGCCTTGGGACAAGGCTTGTTCAATTAGATCCAACGGCTTCTTAGAACCACAGCCCGTGACGCGTACGTCCTGTCGATAAACGGTTCTCATACTGGTTCTCCCACGATGGCGAGAAAGGGAAAGCCATCAGTATTTCGCCCAGTATCACTCATCGACCGGCCCCAGCCAATACTCATGTGCGGTTGACCATCGTACCACACCGCAACCGACGCACGTCAGTTCGCCGAGTTGCTCGCATTCGAGTCCCAGCCCACCCCGCGTCCCCAAGCCTCTCCCCCTTCGTCCCTAAATCCCTAAGTCCTTCCCAAAACCCGACAAATCGCATAAGCCGCGGCGACTTGCAGGCGCTCGTCGGTCTCGTTCGCCGCGATGTTGCGTAGGGCCTCCAGCGCGCGCGGGTCGCCGATCTCTGCCAGGGCGTGGATCGCCAACGAACGCACCACGAACGTCTCGTTGCCCGCCTCGGCGACGTTGGTCGTCGCGGGCGCCGTGAACGTCAGCGACTCCAGCGCCAGCGCGAAGCCGGACGGATCGCCCAGCGCACCCAGCCCCCGGGCCGCCAGCAGCCGCGTCTCGAGGTACTCCTCGTGCAGATTGACCAGGTGATACTCCAGCGCGTCCCGCGCCTGCGGATCGCCGAGCTGCGCCAGCAACAACAACGCATCCGTCCGCGTCGGCGTGCTGCCGTGCGACAGGCGAATCAACTCCTCCAGCGCCGGACGATCACCAAGATTCGCCAGCGCCCACTGAATCTGCACCGTCACCCGGTCCGAATCCTCATTCGCCGGATAACGCAACGCCGCCCGCAGCCAGCCCTTCGCCCGCGGCTCGTCCAGCCGGCCGAGCAACGCGGCGGCGTCCGCCCGCAGGTGCTCCTCGGGCGAGTCGGTCAGCGTCTCGACCAGCAGCCGCGCGGCCCCGGCCCGACCACAGCGATACGCCGCGAACGCCGCCGCCAGCCGCACGTTGCGGTGCTCGTCGTTCACCCTCGCGGCGAACGCGTTGCGATTGTCGCAGGCCTTGACCTCGCCCAGCGCGACATAGCCGGCATAACGCTTCAACGGCGAGGAAGACTGCGTCGCCAGCCGGTACGCGGGGATGCCGTCCCGCGGCGCGACCTCGACCAATGCTTCGATCGCATTGCCGGCGACAACATCCAGATCGCTCTCCGCGGCCCGCAGCAGCAGGTCGAGCGCCCGCGTCTGGAGCGTCATCCGTTCCTGCGGCGTGATGGTCGGTTCGGGTTGCCTGGTCTGGCTGACACAGCCGAGGCACGTGGCGATGAGCACGGTCGGAATGACGATGCGAACGGACACCTATGACGCTCCTTTGCCGAACATGACCGTCAGCCGCTGCTTGATCGCCAGCACCCAGCGTTCGAACACCGCCCCGATCCACAACGCCAACGCCGGCGCGAGACACAGGATCGCAAACCAATCGCCGGCGAGGCCGTAGAAGCTGCTGCGCGTATCGAGCGGAATCTGCTCGATATCGTAGCCGATCACGCCCGGACCGGTCGCGCGGCCATGGACCTCGACCTGCGAGAAGATCCGGCCGCTGCCGTCGATGAAGCCGCTGATGCCTGTATTCACCGCCCGCGCGATCGCGACGCGGTTCTCGATGGCCCGAAACACACAGATCGCGAGGTGCTGCGGCAATTCGTTGCTGTGCAGGAACCAGCCGTCGTTGCTGATGTTGATCAGGAAATCCACTCGGCGTTTGCCGTTGTCCCACACAAACTCGCGCGGCACATACGGCACCGTGTCCTCATAACAGATCGGCACACCGAAACGGTACGTGCCATCGGCGGTTGTGATGCGAAATACAGTTGCCTGATCGCCGGGCGTCAGCGAGTACTCGATGCGTCCGCCATCGCTGAACGGGCTGAGGCGATTGAGCCCGCGGTACAGCCAGTGCAGGTCGAAGCCGAGGAACTTGCCCTGGCGAAACGGCACGACCTCGCCGAAGGGGACCAGGTGCTGCTTGTCGTAGCGCTCCCGGCGTTGCTTGCCGTCGGCGTCGTAGAGCAGGGCCGAGTTGAAGCGCCGAAACTTGGGGTACGTCGCGTGCGGGTACTGCTCGACCGACACCGCGCCGACCAGCACGGGCACCGCCGGCCCGTCGGCGGTCGGCAGGCGCGGCAACTCTTCCGGCAGCCCGCGTTCCGGGTGCGTGCGGGCAAACACGCGCAGGCTCGACTCCATCTCACTGATCTTGGCGTTGACGACGGCGTAGTCGCCGCGGGCGAGGGCGGAGATCGCGTCGTGGCAGAGCTTGCCGAAGGGCTGAGCCGCGGGCACCGCCTCGGGAATGAGGCTGTCCGCTTCGACATAGTCGATGTTCTGCACGGAGTTCCAGGCTGTTTCCGGAAATGCGATCAGATCCGGGGTTTCCCGGGCGGCCTGGGCACCGAGCGCGAGGTAACGCGTGAGCACGATGTAGGGATGCTCGCCATACGGCGGCGTGCTGACGAGCGGAAAGTCCTCCTGAATAACCGCGACGCGCGGGCCGGGTTGTGCAGGCGTTCGCGATTCGCCGAGCTGGTAGAAACCGTAGCCGAGCGTGGCGGCGATCAGCACTACGGCGGTGATCACACCGAACGTCGCGTTGAGGTGATTAGATTTCGTGCCCGGAACCGGCCAACGCAGTAACAGCAGCTCGACCAGTGCGCCGTTGACGAACGCCGCCAGGAACGAGACGCCATAGGCCCCGACCAGATCGCTGATCTGGATCAGGTGTAGTTGCGCGTACAGTCCGTGGGCGAGGAACATCCACGGAAAGCCGGTCATCAGCGTACCGCGGAGGAACTCGCACGCGACCCAGACGAACGGCAGCGTCCAGACCGGCGCAACTCGGTGTCGCCTACCGGTGCGAACGGCCCACGCCGCCAGCGTCCAGAACAGTGCGAGGTACAGTGCCAGGGCCGCGTACCCCAGCCCCGTCACCGGCATCAGCCAGCGCACCGCGACCAGGAAAAACACCCACCCCATGATGAAGCTCAGCCAGTGGACCAGCCAGGCCCGCTGCGTCCGGCAGGTCGCGACCGCCCACGGCACCAACGCCACAAACGCCAGCAGCCCCACCCCGTTCGGCGGAAAGATCCACAGCAGCGCGATCACGCTGAGCAGGTAAAGGCCGACCACGTTCCGGACCTCTCGCCAGAACGGTGGCAACGGGACAGCGCGGCGGCGGGGATTGTCAACGGCGGGTGGGTCCTGTTGGGGCATATGGGCTACCAGGAGCGGTGGCGCTCGAAACGCTTCATTCCGAGTTCGGAAGACGTCATTCCGAGCGCAGCGAGGAATCTACGTGCGTCGCGCAGACGAGTACGAACGGGCGCGAGCATCTTGCCCCTCTCCCCCGTGGGGGAGAGGCTGGGAGAGGGGGGCACTTCGACGACGCACGATCTACCCTCCCCCATCCCCTCCCTATGAGGGAGGGGGGTGCAGATCGCCGTCATTCTCGCGCACTCACGCGTCATTCGTTGGATTTTCCGGGTCGATCACGTAATCTCAGGCCACACGGGCCGAGCCGTTGACGGGATTGTGTGTGGGGTCGCGCACAGCGTCAACAAGCGGCGATCGTTTCACACAGGCCCGCACGACGCAGGAGCACATCATGTCGAACCGATTGCAGGAATTCCGCGCGTATCGCGAGAAGATGAATGAGCGCATCCTGGCAGCCAAGAACCTGCCCATCAACCGCTTCTTCACGCTCGACACCAAGGCCTACGAAGACGGCGCCCTCGACGCCCGCACCAAGGAAATCGCCGGCCTGTCAGCGTCCATGGTCCTCCGCTGCGACGACTGCATCGCCTACCACGTCATCCGCTGCAAAGAGCTCGGCGTAACCGACGAACAGCTCTTCGAGGTCTTCAACGTAGGCCTGATCGTAGGCGGCTCAATCGTGATCCCGCACCTGCGTAGAGCGGTGGCGCTGCTGGACGAGTTGAATGAGGGCGGGGAGTAGACTGTCGGCGCCCCAAGACGAGCCGCGACCGGCAGGGAGCGCCGCGCTGACATCAGCTCTTAGCACACGACGGCCTTTCTGACACTGGACGACTAAGTCCCAGTGCCGTAGACGCGACACCCTATCCTCAGAACTCAACGCTCAGATTCACAGGGCAACCGGACTCAACCCGGCGTCGACCCACTCGTCGCGTCTACGACCATAGAGTTGACACGCAGACGCCATTCCGGTTATCCTACCAAGCCATCGTACGGAATTGCACTGGAATTGCGACGATGGCGATAATGCGCAAAACCGACGACGCCAACTCTCCGATAGCTGGCCGCCCATCCGAGGCCATTGACCTTCACCCAACTAACGGAACGAGCGAACCAACGTTCCTTCCCAATAAGTACTTCGATGTCTTTGCGATTCTCGGCGTTCGGCTTGTATATACCTTCGACGAGTCCCTCGATTACCTAACTATCACACAGTACTTTGATGTCCGAAAGAAACGCAATAGCGGACCAACCGGATGGTGCCAGCGAGTCGATGTACGCAATCAGGACTACTTCATATATCGCGACGAGACCGACCGCGCCATTCCGGCCCGCCTCATAAGAGATGCCCGCGATAACTTCTTCGTGGTGGCCGAAGACCTTGCCAATGAGAAGGACGCCGTGATCTCTTTCTCCACTCAAACTAGGCAGCGTACGCACACATTGGCGAACGAACATCACCCTAGGCGGCGCGCGTACTCTCTATCCCGCGTGTATGGAAGCGACATTGACAGGTGCGAAATTGAAGTCCGAGTACCGCCAAATTGGAGGCTCACGAACAGCATACCGAGACTTATTTTGCGCAACGGAGTGTTTCATTTATCCACCTCCGCATCATGCCTGGAAGCTGTATCGCTGGCGGTCTCGTTCAAGCGGCGACTTTTCCCGTCACTAAGTTGGGTCTTTCGCAGGAACGCACATCCAGCCACTTGGGCACTTATTCCAGGTCTGCTTTCGCTGCTTGCCACCATACTCTGGGCTACAGCAAAGTTCTTTCTAAGAGAAAGGGGCGCATAGATGCGACAGATGCACCGCGTGCATATCCCAGCATTCGTCCGGAGAGATCTAGCGACAATCCTCGGTCAGTTTCCAACGGGGCTTGTGCATTACGGACTGTTTGGATCCATACTGCACAAGACAATCTACGAAGTTGGTGATATTGATGTGCTGTGGATATACGCTGGTCTTTCATTCGATGAGATCATACAGGAGCTTGCGAATACGAAACTAGCATTGCCGTTCGTATGCTCCTATATGAACTACTCGAGCAAGATATCACCCCCGCCGAACTCAAGTCCCTACTACCATTTCGTCTTCATGCCTAAACAAAAGCCCGATCGCGAGTTTTTGTCCCGGCATGACGGACGGATCTTATACTTGTCATTCCCGTTTGAGGATTGGCGCAAGACAAGAGCCCCAGCACTGGCTGTCTGAGCCTACAGCGGCCGAGCTTACCATGGCCGTTAGTCGCACACTTCAGTGGCCAAAGGCGTCGAACCTGTGAAGCATCGCTGTAAACGAGCTAGATCTAGTACGTCGGCACAACCGCTACCGTCAATATCTGCAACGCTCGCTTCGTCGGGCCCGTTCATGGCCGACTCGAAGAAGCTGAAGTCTTGCGCGTTGATGTAGCCATCTCTTTCGACGAGCGGCGGAAAATCAAAATCGGCTGGATTGACCGGTGCAATATAGAGGGGTTCGTTGGTGATTGTGAACTGCTGATATCCCTGATCGCCGTGCAAATAGGTATCTTCTGGGTTGAACGAAAATCCATAGACCCCAGCCGGGAATCCCACTGGCACTACAAGTCGGTACATCCCCACGTATCCATACTCATCAACTGGAGCAGGGTCGTTCGCACTAACGACGCGTGCTGATGACATAAGAGGCGAATCGAAGTCCTCCCAGAAGATCGAGTATCCGTCAAAAAAGTCGTTTATATCTGGTGCCGACGAACTTCCGTCTACATAACTCAAACCGAGTATGTCGCTCAGCTTCCACTCGACAACGTGTGTCTCCTCCCCTCCCAGCCCGCGGTTATCCACGTATATATACAGCGTGTATTCGGTGACGCCATCGGCCACCCATGCCGGCTGGGGTTGCTGCGCGTGCAGCCGAGCTGGCACGGACCGGACCTCGGCGCCTTCGGTAGCTAAGCTCAAGGAAACCAGCACGGCAAAGCCACCGAGTCTCGGAGATAGTCCTCTTTGTATTCGTGCTCTCACAATTGCACCACCTTCATGCGCTGCCCTGCCCCTTCAGATGTGGTGCCCCATCGTGCAACGCGCAGGCGCGTGTTCCTTCATCATCAACGTCCGCAACTCGTACATCCCAGTTACCCTTACATGCACCAGAACCATTCTACCAACGGAGGCCTTAACATAACAGCATCCTGCTATTTACCTGTTGCTCAAGCAGATACGGTCGAAGTGGTTGCGCAGCGCTCGGTGCTGACGACGCTTCTACATTTGCTACGAAGACCGCTCGCGCCTGCGGTGCGCAGCACTCAATGCATATTCGGCCCCTCGCCCCAGCGGAGCTTGCGCCGCAGGGCGTGCCATTCGGAGCGTTTGGGGTTGCGCACCAGCAGGAACTCCGCCCCGTAGCGCGTCAGCACGATGCGGTCGCTGCGCTGAAACGCGTGCGCCGCGCGGCCGTCGATCGCTACCGTCGTCCCCGCGTTCGCCTGCACGATGCGGATCACGATCCGCCGCCGGCCGTTGAGCACCAGCGGCCGGAACGTCAGCGCCTGCGGGCAGATCGGCGTCAGGATGAACGCCTCGCCCGTCGGCTCCAGGATCGGCCCGCCCGCTGCCAGATTGTGCGCGGTCGAGCCCGACGGCGTCGCGACGATCAGCCCGTCGCCGCGGACGTTCGTCACCTCGTCGCCGTCCACCTCGACCTTCACCTGGACCATGTTGAACGGCGGCCCGGCCAGCACAACGCAGTCGTTCACGGCCGGCGACTCGTGTACGCGGCCGTCGAGATGCTCGAGCCGGACATCCATCATCGACCGGCGGGTGATCGGCATGTCGCCGGAGAACAGAAAGTCACCTTCCCGTTCGAGCTCTTCGACCGTGAAGTCGGCCAAATACCCCAGCTTCCCAAGATTGATGCCCAGGATCGGCACCTGCCGCTCGGCGAGGCTGTGAACCGTCGCGATCAACGTGCCGTCGCCGCCCGCGACGATCAGCAGATCGGGCCGGGCCTGGAGGGCACGCCGGCCATCGTACGTGACGTCGGTGAAGACGACCTCGGCCCGTTGCTTGATCCAGCGCGTCGTGCGGTCGAGCACGTCCGCGACGCCAGGCTTGTCGGGCGAGCCGAGCAACGCGACGCGCTGCACGGGGCGGGCGAGTTGATCGGAAGCGCTTTGCTCGTTCATGTCATTTCCAGCAGGCACCCGCAGTGGAGCGCCTGTGCGCAGTATACCCGGCCGGCACCCTGGAGAACCTCCGATCGGGTTTCCAATCTCAGACGATTCCGGGAGAATGTGCGGACGAGCGGATGAAGCGTTACCGGCGGGGTCGCGAAAAGGGACGTGCTCACGGATGCAAGCGCAACTGCTGGCGATAGATCTCGACGGGACCCTGCTCGACGCGGAGCACCGCGTGCCCGAGCGCAACCGCGCCGCACTGCACCGCGCGCACGATTCCGGGATCAAAATCGTGCTCTGCACCGGGCGGGCCTTCACCGAGACGCGGGGGATTATCGAGCAGATCGGCCTCGACCTGGACGCGACGGTGACGGTGTTCGGGGCGCTGGTCACCGAGGTCAGCAACGGGCAGACACTGCACCGTACTGAGATGACGCCCGAGCTGGCTGCCGACGTCTGCACGTGGTTTCGCGCCCGCGGCTACCCGGTCCTGTGGCTGAACGACCCGAACCAATGTGGCCACGACGGCTATGCGATCGACGGCCCCAACCGCCACCCGGCGGTCGACGCCTGGCTCGCGCGGACGTCCTGCGTGGTTCACCAGGTGCCCGAAATGCCAACCGACGCACCCCCGCCGTTGCGGCTGTCGATCATCGACGAAGAACACAAGCTCGACGAAGTGTCCATGCACCTGGCACGCGATTTCGACGGCCGGCTGACGCACAACGTGCTGCACGCGCCGCCCTATCGGCTGTCGCTGATCGAGTCGTTCGCCCACGGCGTGAGCAAGTGGCGCGGGATCGAGCGGCTGTGTGAACGGTGGGGCGTGGACCCGCAACGAACCGTCGCGATCGGTGACGACGTGAACGACATCGACATGATCCGCCACGCCGGCCTGGGCGTGGCGGTCGCCAACGCCAAGCCGGCGGTACACGACGTCGCGGATCGCACGGTCGCGAGCAACAACGACTGCGGCGTAGCCGACTTGATTGACGCGTTGCTGTCCGACCAGTGAGGCGGTAACCGATGGCGCCCTACGCCCGCCGCGAAGTCATCGGGATAGCGATCGTAGGGGCGGCACTCACCTGGACAGTCGCGGCGTGGTGGGGCTGGTGGGCATTACTGCCGGCGGTCATCGCCCTCAGCTTACTCGCGTTCTATCGCGACCCGCCGCGAGCCATCGCGCTGGCGCCGAACGAAATCGGCGCCCCAGCGGACGGACGGATCGTCGAGGTCGCCCGGCAAGTCAACGAGGACGGCGCCCACGTCCTACGGATCGTCATCTTCCTCAGCGTGCTCAACGTTCACATCAACCGTAGCCCCTGCGCCGGGCGCGTGCTCGCCACGCACTACCGGCCGGGCCGCTTTCTGAACGCCCTGCGACCAGAAGCCACCGCCACCAATGAAGCGAATACGATTGTCATAGAACCTGCCGCCCCGCTGCCGGGGCCGATCCGCGTTCGACAGATCGCCGGTACGCTGGCCCGGCGAATCGTGTGTACCGCTCGCGAGAACGGCCAACTCGCCGCCGGGCAGCGTATCGGCATGATCAAACTCGGCTCGCGTACGGAGATTACACTTCCTGATGACGAGAACTGGGAGGTGCGGGTCGCCGTCGGCACACGCGTACGGGCGGGCCTGACGGTGCTGGCGGCGCTACGATCAGAACGGAGCACGTGAGTCGCACAATGGAATCGCTCGAGCACGACACGCAGGAAACGACGCACAGCGAAGACGCTTCCCGGCACCTGAATGGAATCAGCCTGCTACCCGCGGCGGCGACGCTGGGAAATCTGCTCTGCGGCTTCGCGGCGATCGTGTGCGCGTTGCTGACGATCCGGGCGGGCGTGGCGGAGTCGCCCGCGTTTTTCGCACGGCTGGAGCAGTTATTCCCCACATATGTGGTTGGCGGCGTCTACCTGATCGTGCTGGCGCTGGTGTTTGATGGGCTCGACGGCCGTCTGGCGCGGCTCACCCGCCGCACCAGCGAGTTCGGCGCACAACTTGACTCGCTGGCGGACATGGTGAGCTTCGGCGTGGCGCCGGCCGCGCTGGCAGTAGCGCTGCTCTTGCGACCGCTGGCCGACGTGGATGAGCAGCCGGGCGTGGCGGGAGCATCGCTTCGAATCGCCATCGCCGGCGTGCTCGTGTATGTTTCGTGTGCGGCTATTCGACTGGCCCGGTACAACGCGGAAAACGTGCATGACGAGGCCGGACAAGAGACCTTCAGCGGCCTGCCCGCGCCGGGGGCGGCGCTGGCGGTCGTAGCGGCGCTGGCGATGCTGGAGCAGACCGGGGCGCAAGCGCACGCCGCGTGGGCATTGGCAGCGACGATGCTGGTTGCCGGCCTGCTGATGGTGAGCAGGTTGGACTACGTACACGTGTTCAACGTGTACGTACGCCGACGGCGGCCGGTGATCCACCTCGTCTGGCTGGTGTTCGTGGTGGCGCTGGGCTGGTACTGGTTTGAACTGCTGCTGGTCGTGCTGGCTGGGCTGTACTTGCTGAGCGGGCCGGCGAACGCGACCTGGCGCAGGCGAGCGACGTCGTGAGTCCGCGGGGCTAGAATCTCTCACCGGAGCACCGGATCACGAGTTGAGCATGACAGTGGCGTTGCGCGAGAAACATGAGGAGTTGCAGCGGCGGTTGCGCGAACTGCAGTCCGTAGTAGTCGCATTTTCGGGGGGAATCGACAGCGTACTGCTGGCCCAGATCGCTGTGCAAACGCTCGGTGCGGAAAACGTGCTGGCGGTCACGGGCCGCAGCGCCAGCGTACCGAGCGCGGAACTGAACAGCGTCGAGGCGCTCGCCGTGGAGATCGGCGCGCCGCACGCTTTCCTCGACACCGACGAGTTCGACAACCCGAACTACACCGCCAATCCGCAGGACCGCTGCTATCACTGCAAGACGGAGCTGTACGACAAACTCGTCGCGCTCGCGGCGCAACGCGGTTTCAACGCGGTGCTCAGCGGGACGAACGCCGATGATCTCGGCGACTATCGGCCGGGGCTGACGGCGGCGGACGAGCACAAGGTGCACGGCTTGTTCGCAGAGGTGGGGCTAACCAAGACTGAGCTGCGCGAACTGGCCGCGGACCTCGGCCTGTCCATCTACGATAAGCCCGCATCGCCATGCCTCTCCTCGCGCATCCCCTACAACGAAGAAGTCACGCCGGCAAAGCTGCGACAAATCGATCAAGCGGAGACGTACCTGCGCGAGCTGGGATTCGCCGAGTGCCGCGTGCGACACCATGGCGACGTCGCGCGGATCGAGGTGCCGGCTGACGAGATCGTGCGTCTGACGGATGTCGAAACCCGTACAAGAATCGACACACGTCTACGCAACCTCGGGTTCCGCTACATCACGCTGGACCTGCGCGGATTTCGCTCGGGCAGTCTCAACGAGGTATTACTGGGCAAAGGCTTGAACGGCGCCGGGTGAAATCCAATACCGCATCGAGGGGGCGTCTGCGATACTGTGTTGTCATGAGTATCCCCGCGGAGATTCTGCGCAAGGTTCGGCGTATCCAAATCGTCACCTCCGCGCTCGTCGAAGACCTGTTCGCGGGCCAGTATCACGCGGCGTTCAAGGGGCTCGGCGTCGAGTTCGAGGAAGTGCGGGCCTACCAGCCCGGCGACGATGTGCGCCAGATCGACTGGAACGTCACCGCCCGCTACGGCCGGCCCTACATCAAGCGCCTGCGCGAAGAGCGCGAGTTGACGGTGCTGCTCCTCGTCGACGTCAGTGCATCGCAGGACTTCGGCACGAACGAGCAGCTCAAGAGCGAGCTGGTTGCCGAACTCGGCGCAACGCTCGCCTTCTCCGCGATCAGGAACAACGACAAGGTCGGACTGGTACTGTTCACCGATCGCATCGAACAATTCGTGCCGGCCCGCAAAGGTACGCGGCATGTGTTGCGCGTGGTGCGCGAGCTGCTGTATCACACGCCCGCCGGTCGACGCACGGACGTGTCCGAGGCGCTGGAGCACGTCAATCACGTTCTGCACCGCCGCGCCGTGATCTTCCTGATCAGCGACTTTCGTACCCCACCGTTCATGGCGGCGTTGCGCGTGGCGCAGCTGCGACACGACGTCATACCGGTGCTGGTGTCGGATCAGCACGAATTGACTTTGCCGCCAATGGGCTGCGTGGAGTTGGAGGATCCTGAGACGGGTGACGTGGTGCTCGTTGACACGCTTTCTGCGTCATTTCGGCGGCGCCTGACCGCAGCAACCGATGCACAGCGCGCGGAGTTGCTGGACAAGTTCAGCCGTTTGCGTGTCGATGCCATCGAGGTCGCGACGGGCGAGTCATTCGTTCGGCCGCTGACGCGGTTCTTCCGGCAGCGAGGGCGCCGGCGATGGCGGTAGGACGGCGTGGGAACGTTGTACTCGCGACAATCTGCGCTCTGGCACTGCCGTGCGGCGCCTGCCGTCCAATTCCCGCCCCTGCCGACGAGCTCATGGAACACGTTTCGGTAGGCGAATGCAGCGCCACGGTCGTGGTTTCGCCGTGCTCGTGTCTCGTCGGTGACCGCATTCGCGTCGCGTTGACAGTTCGCACGCCGGAGGGATTTCGGGCGGATCTTCCCGAACCCAATGAACTCGCGATCGAGACTGTCGAGCCCTTCGGCGAGGACGTCGGGATTCCAACCGAGACAGGGTTAGTGTGGCGGCGATCGTATGTCGCGGAGCCGTTGCTAGCGGGGGAATTCGAAATCCCATCACTGCTGGTCTCATGCCGACAACGCCATGACGACACGGGCGCATCCGCTATTGAACTGAACACGCCGGCGATGAACGTGCGGGTTGAGTCGGTGCTGGTGGCGGATGAACAGGCGTTCACGCCCCGCGGGATCTACGGCCCGCTGCCGGCGCCGAAGGCGACGTGGCCACGTGTGCTGGCGCTGGCCGGGGCCCTCGTCATCGCTGCGGCGGCATTGTGGCTTGCCGTGCGGGTGTTTCGTGGGCGCTGTGCAACCGGTGACGGACTATCGCCGCGGGCTTGGGCAATGGCAGCGTTGGACGCCCTCGCACAACCGGCCTGGCAGCAGTCTGAGCGGCAGCGCGAGTATCACTATCGACTCACGGAGGTGCTGCGCGAATTCGTCGAGCGGCAGTTCGGGCTGCGCGCATCGAAGATGACGACGCGCGAGTTCTTGCGCGCAGTTGCGAGCGGCGCTGCGCCGCAGGGATTTCCGGAGGACACCTTCGGCGAAGTGCTACACACCAGTGATGCCGTCAAGTACGCCGGCGCTGCGTGCAGCCCAGAAGACGCCGCAAACGTGCTCACGCAAGCCCGCGGGATTGTGCAACGCTGCGCCGCACTGGCCATCGATACCACCGAACGAGGGAGCGCCGCGCAGTGAGTCACGTCCACCTACCACTGACGCCGACCTGGCTGCTCTGGCCCCAACCGTGGGTGTGGGTGCTGCTGCTGTTTCTGGTCTTACCGTTGCTGTGGCGGCGGTTGTTGAGTCGGCGCCGGCGCGTGGCGCTGCGCTACTCGGACCTGTCTACCGTCCGCGCAGTCGCGCCGCGCTGGCAGCGCTACACGCGCTACGTACTGCCGCTGTTGCGCATCGTCGCCCTCGCCGGACTGATCATCGCCGCCGCGCGGCCACAAGTGGCCGAAGAGTCGCACGCAACGATCGTCGACGGCGTCGCGCTCGAGATGGTCATCGACACGTCATGGAGCATGCACGACACGGACCTGTCGCCTGCCAATGAACGCGTCTCGCGACTAGAGATGGTGAAGCGCATTTTCCGACAGTTTGTGGCAGGCGGCGACGATCTGCCCGGCCGGCCGAACGACTTGATCGGCATCATCCGCTTCGCCACGTACGCCGACGGCGTTTGCCCACTGACGCTCGACCGTGACGCGCTGCTGCAAACGCTCGACGACGTGCAAATCCCGACCGATCGCTTCGGTCAGCCGCTGGACGACGCCCGCAACACCGCCATCGGCGACGGGCTGGCATTGGCCGTCGAGCGGCTGAAAGACCTGCGGCGCACGACGGGCACTGGCCGCGAGTTCAGCATCCGCAGCCGCGCTATCGTGCTGCTCACGGACGGCGAGAACAACACCGGGCGAATCACGCCGCGGGAGGCGGGCGAGTTGGCCGCGCTGTTCGGCATTCGCGTGTACACGATCCTCGCCGGCACGGGACAGAACCTCGGCCCGCGGCGCCTGCCGGTTAATGACAGCGACCTGCGCTGGATCGCCGCGGTCACCGGCGGGCGGCACTTTCACGCGACGGACCGGGCGACGCTGGAGGAGGTATACCGGGAGATTGACGCGCTGGAGCCGAGCCACGTGGAAGAACAACGCTATGTGACGTGGCATGATCTGGCGGGCGGCTGGCTGGTGCTGGCGTTCACGATGCTGACGTTGCACGCGCTGCTCGACGCGACCTGGTTGCGGAGGCTGCCGTGACGCCAATGACCTTCGACACCCCGAGCGCGCTGCACTTGCTGTGGCTGGTGGCCGCACTGACCGTGCTCGGTGCGTGGGCGCTGCGACGGCGGCGACAGGACCTGGCGCGCTTTGCGTCGACGCCCTTACTGAAGCACCTGCTGCCCCAACGCCGCGGCGAACGTCGCCGCACACGACTTGTGTTGTACGGGTGTGGGTTCGCATTGCTGACGATAGCCCTGGCCGGACCGCGCTGGGGCGCCGCCGACCAGCAGTCGCTACGACGTGACGCGGACGTGCTGATCGTGCTGGACGTTTCGCGCTCGATGGCGGCTGAAGATGTACGACCATCGCGCCTGGGCCGCGCCACACTCGCGCTTCGTGACGACCTGCTGCCCGTGCTCGGCGGCGAGCGCGTCGGCCTGCTAACGTTCGCCGGCGATGCCGTGCTGGTCTGCCCGCTCACGGTCGACTACGGCGCGTTTCGGCTCGCACTCGAAACCCTGACCGAACGCGGGGCCGAGCGCGGCGGCTCGATGATCGGCGATGCGCTCCGATCTGCCGCGGAGCACTTCCCGCAGCAGATGGAGACGCACCGGCTGATCGTCCTGATCTCCGACGGCGAGGATCACGGCAGCTTCGCCCGCGAGGCCGCGGCAGCGCTGTGGGCGGACCATCGCATCGGCGTCATCAGCGTCGCGCTCGGAGACAGCGAAGCCGGCGCGCGAATTCCAGCCGGCAACGATAACAATCGAACCTACGTGCAATACGGCGGCGAAGACGTCCGCTCGCGGGCGGACTTCGTCCTGCTTCGTGGCGTCGCGGAAGCATCGCCCGCCGGCCGCTTCGTCCCGGCCGGTACGGGCGACTTCGATCTGGGCAGCGTATACCGCGCAGCGATCGCCGATCTGCGCATCGGTACGCAAGAGCAAAAGCGCAACGCCGCCCGCCCGGCACGATTCCACATCTTCGCCCTGCTCGCACTCGCCCTGCTCTTGTTCGACGCCTGGTGGAGCGAGCCAGCCTTACAACGCCCCACCCTCGACGCGGGAGACGCCTCTTCGTACCCCCCTCCCTGGCAGGGAGGGGCCGGGGGAGGGTTGAGCAAGAAGCATGCAGCAGTCACTGCCATCCTCTTCACGGCGTTGCTGGCCGTGCCGCTGGCTCGCGCAGACTCGACTGGCAACCTCGTCAGCACCGGCAATGCCCACTACGCTGCCGGCCGCTTCGCCGAGGCCCTCGACACATTCGAGCGCGCCGCGGCGACAAGCGACGCGCCCTACATCTGCCACAACCAGGCGGCAACTTTGTACCAACTCGGGCGCTTCACCGAGGCACAGGAGTTGTGGCGGGAGGTGCAGGGCGCAGACGACATCGCGTTCGAGGCGCGCGCGGTCTACAACATCGGCAACTGCGACTATCAGGCGGCGTTGCACGCAATCGACGGCGAACCACAGCAGGCCGCGGCACACATCGCGCAAGCGATCACCCACTACCGCGACGCCATCCGCCTGGATCCGACACTGACCGACGCCCGCGCCAACCTGGAGTTGGCGGCGCGGCTGGAACAACAGATCCGCGCCCTGTGCGAAGCCCCGCCGGAGGATGACGAGCAACCCAGCGACAAGACCGGCGACAATGAGTCCTCGTCGGAATCATCATCCCAGGACGAGGGCGACCCCGGCTCCGACGAATCGCCTGACGCCACGAAAGCCGACACCCCAGAAGAACAAGCCCCCCCACAAGGCGCCAGCGACCCGGAATCCACCCAATTCCCCGAGGAAGACGCGGAACGCAACCAAGCGCCGAGCGACGAACAACCCATCACGCGCATGACCCGCGACGAAGCCGAACGCCTGCTACAAATCGTCCGCGACGCCCAGCAGAAGCGTATGGAACAACTCGCCGAGCAGAAAGAACGAGACCGCCGACCCGTGGAGCGGGATTGGTAAGCGAGCGTCGCGTGTACGCGTATCGCGCACGACGAGACATGTGTCGCATAAAACCGCCGTTCCGACCGCGGGAATGGAAGGGTATCAAGGGTCTCATGGTTGCGCCCACAGGGTTTGATACTCTTAGTCCCCGGCGTGGCACCGTCGGAACGTGACGTGGGTGGGGGCGTCGGGGGCAATGGGCGCATAATCATAGGTTGCGTGTGCAGGGATGCCATGCCAATGGTGGTGCACGGGATTAGCGGATTCCAGCAGCCCCGAGCGGAGTGAGGGAAACCGGAACGGACATAGGCCAAACGTGAGAGTCTGGGCCATCGTAACCAGAGATTAGGGAGACCATGGCCTGTGGCTAATCGGAGTAAGTAGACATCGCGACGGAGCAGCGAAGTAGTATCATGGTAGCCAGCAACTCGGCATTGGGACGCGGCGCAGCCACACCGGCTATCAGTGGCTATTCTGCTTAGGGATACGAAATCCCGAGGGGATTGACTGCGATGTCTCTCGTTGCTCAAACCGCTGAAGAGATCCGCTACGGCGTTCACAATCACGCAGTGCTATGGTTAGGTTCGATCGTTTCGTCCCGTGGACTTACGCCTTGCCCAACAGTCGACCAAATACGTGACGACCTAGTAGTTGAGCCACTCAGGAGCCTCGTAAAGGCTGAAATGCTCGCCCAGCGCTCTAGGCGCCGGACGGCATCCCATGTCGCCGCGCTTCTTGAGCGAATGCGGTCGCACAAGCGCCGCGGTGTCAACTGGGGAGAAGATCATCTCACCGATAACGTCAGGCGGTTGCCATTTGAGCGCTTCATGAACTGCCTAGCTGACGCGCAGCCTGACGGCGTTGCGGCGGAAGACGTCATCAAACTCGCATGCCGCACTGAATTGCAACAACTCCACCCTAGCGCGCTACATCACGTCATTGTCCGTCTCGCAAAACGTCTCCTGGATACGTACGACGTCAAGGTGACAGTCGTCACCACCAATTACGATCTGCTACTAGAAGCGGCGTTCTCGACTGACGGCATTGATGCGCCGTGCAGAGTAGATCGATGCACGTGGAGCCCTGTCACCAAGCTGCCATCACCGCTCCGGGCTTTTTGCCATAGGGTGTACGGAGACAACCTCTGGCTCTTCAAAGTACACGGCTCCATCGACGAACCAGAAACGTTGGTTTTCAAAGCCAATCACCTTTGTGCGGGCATTGTGCACCCCCATCAATTCGACAGACTACTCACACGACTAAATGACGCGACGCTCTATGTTTTTGCGGGGTACGGATTCAATGATCCTGATCTTCGGCCAGTCATAGATCGTCTCCTCGCCGAAAGCGCCAAACCGCGTAAACCCCTGGCGGTGGCAATCGTGCGATCGCCGGCGAACAGTAGCGATGTCGATCAAACGCGCGGCCTAGACGTCCTGCGCACCGAGTGGATCGCCGGATCACGTGTGCAGCAATACGCCTGTGACCTCTTCGATGCACATAACTCGTTTCTCGCTAGACTCGCCGCGGATCTTGACGCGCCTCCCCCGTTACCGCTCGCGCAAGCCGCCGAGCGAGAATGGGACATACGGTGCGCGCCGAAGCCCGAGGATAGCCCGATGGCGGCTCTCGATCATAATGCTGTGATCGAGTTCATTTCCATTCTCTGTCACTACGCGAATACGGGTGATGCGCAACCGATAATACGCGATCTAGCCAAACACAACACCGATCGCGATCGACTCGCTAACCGGGTGTTCTTGTGCTGCGCCAGCGCGTCGCACAAGAGTAAGTACGAGCGCACTCTCCGAGTATGTCGGGCACTCCGACGGAGGCACAATGATCCCAATGTTGCCGCTCTGGCCTATGCATATGAGTCTTTTGCCAGCGCCATCGGCTTTGCAGATCTACCCCAGGCAACACGCCTGCTTCACGCAAGCCGTCAACTTCTGAGTCAATGCAACCAAGAAACTCGAGGCAAGGTCGAGCACCTAGACGCGCATCATTGGCTGAAGGTGCTTCAACGGCTGGATTTGGGAGTACCGCTCAGCGTGCACGCCTGGGGTTTTCGACACTGCGTGCGCCCCTTCGCAAGACGCTTGGTCCGTCGACTTCGTGGCGCTGCTGAGATGGCAGAATCACAACACGACATTCACTTCTCTGCGCAGATTCGCGATCTCGAAGCGCAGGCTCTCATTTACTGTGACGATTCGCGAACTGCTTTGAGAGTTGCAGAGCGCGCTGGAGAGTTTTACGCCGCGATGGGCCATCTGAATGGTATGGCGCTTATTGACCGAACGCTTGGTTGGGTACACTTGGCGCGCTACGATGTAAATAGTGCCGTCCGTACGTTTTCTCGGGGTCTCCACCGCGCGTTGCACTCACCGGATAAATCGATCGCTGCCAAACTCGCCATCAATCTGACGCGCGTCCTGCTCGCGATGGGCAGACTTCACCTCGGCGATGAACAGGCGGACGAAACGACGGAAACCGGTGTAGACGCGTCCGCACTTGCGGCGGCAAAGACCCTCATGGCTGCCAGCAGCGTTTCAAACGTGCAAGCGCGAGACGGCAGACTCGTGTGGCAATTCGTGGTTGCTCGCTTCAGCGATCATAAACCCGAAGCGCTGGTCAGACATCAACGGAGATTCAGATGCCTAGAGCGCTACCCGGTATACCATCCTCCGAAACCCCCGCGCACTTCGGACTAAGGTGCCGCGGCACTAAGGGGGCGAGCTAGGGGTACCGTAAACTACACGTCAGAATTCTGGCTGTAGCTGCCCAACCTGCCATCTGCTGGCGCGGCGGCATCGCGGTATCAATCGGTCGAGACGTACGGAGAATCGTCGTTTCCTGCTGTGCCTGAGATTAAGAAGTCCAACAACTCCAGCACAACCTGATCCACAAACTCCTCCACCGACCATCGCCCGACGCGGAGGTGTTCCGGCGCGACCACGAACGGCGCCACCACGTACCGGTTCCACTGATATTGCAGAATTGGCATGTGCATACCCGAGTGGCCGACCTGTTCCATCGCGGGCGTCCAACTGATCTGGATCACGCGGTCGCGTAACGCCGGATCGGGCACGGCCTCATCCAGCACGAAGCCCAGCATTGACGCGGCCGGTTCGTACTGCCGGTCGAGCGTGCCGAAGGTCTCCATGAACCAGCCGCCCAGAATGTCGTCATAAGGCGAATGGAAACAGATCAGCGCGCCGTCGACGTGCGCCAGCGCCGCGGTCAGATCATACGTCGGCGATAACGCCGGATGCGCCAACACCACGTTGTCCAGGGCCACATCGTCCGGCAGCGCCTCGGCGATCATCACCGCCAATGCGGCGCCGGCTGAGTAGCCCACCAGGTGGATCGGCTGTTCGGGATAGCGCTGGCGGTAGGCGGCGATGTCCGCCGCGATCTGGGCCGCGGTCTCGCGATTGGCGGCGTAGTTCTCGAGGTGGCCGAACAAGTCGGTCCAAGGCGTCGGCCAGGAGAAGAGGCGCACCTCCTTGCGCAGGCCCGCATCGCGAAAGGCGCGGTAGGCGTCGTTCAGCTCGCCCGGCGTACCGAGCAGCCCGGGGAACATCCACACCAGTCCGACCTCGGCGTCCGCCGACGAGCCCTTGAGCAGGTCCGGATTGACCACGTCCTCATACGGCAGCGGAGCGCACGCGCCGGCGGCGATGAGCGCGGCGCTGACGACAAACATGCTGAAGCGGCGAACGTACATTCCGCGGCTCCCAACGTTGGTGTGTGAGCGTGATCTCCGTGTTTGTGTCGGTCGTTCGATCGTAGGTGTGAATTTCGGCGTCCGTCCAGCCGACGCGCAGCCGCAAGGGAATTGAGCTGGGCGCGGCACGCGCTGCGGGAGGGATTATGGCGCGTGGCGCGGTCGGAGCGCAATGCCGATCCGATAACGCCGTTCCCCAGGGTTGTGCCTGGCGGGCGGGGACGCCTACCCCCCCCCCGCGCGGGAATTCGTGACAAACTCCACTGCTCAAGAGCAGTGGCACGCCGGGCACTACCCTCCCCCAGCCCCTCCCTGCCAGGGAGGGGAGTTAGTGACCGGTGTGGCCAAACCCGCCGCCGCCACGGGCGGTTTCGGCGAGCTCCTCGGTCGCGACGACATCGACGTGCGCGACGGGACTGATGACGAGCTGCGCGAAGCGCATGCCGCGCTTGATGGTGTAGGGCTTACCGAAGCAGTTACCCAGGATGACCTGCAACTCGCCGCGATAGTCGCTGTCGATGGTGCCGGGCGCGTTGGGGAGCATCAACCCGTGTCGCAGCGCAAGGCCGCTCCGCGCCCGCACCTGACCCTCGTATCCCACGGGGATTTCGACAAACAGGCCGGTCGGGACGAGCTTGATCTCGCCGGGCGCGATGGTGATCGGATCGCTGTTGGCCGCGTAAAGATCGAGGCCGGCGGCGCGCTCGGTCATATATTGCGGCAGGGGCAGATCTTCCAAGCCGGGGGCGCGACGGATTTTCAGGACAGGCTTCATTCGCTGATCCAGTGTGGTGAACGGTGCAAGCGTGTAACGAACCGGCGATCAGTATAGCGGCGGAGAAGTGCTTGACAGAAGCCGTGCTAAGTTGCGGAATATCAATAATAGCGGCCGGCCCACCGCCTGGGCGGGACGCCGCTGCGAAGGGAGTGCCGACACGTGCTCGTCGAACCGGACCTGACGCCGCTGGCGATTCAACGCACCGAAGACCACCTGCGGTTTGTGCTGAAGCCGCATCAGGGGGACATCATCCCCGAGTTGCCGGACGATTATGAAGAGGTCCTGGCCGAGCGGCTTTCCGATCTGCTGGCGGATTCGACGGCGCTTTCGGTGGAGATCGATCTGCGGGGCGTGTCGGGCATCAGCAGCCGGGAGCTGGGCTCGCTGATCGCGCTGCACAAAGTGCTGCGGCCGCACTTTTCGAATGTGCCGGTGAAGGGTGTGAGTTCGGGCGTACGGCACCTGTTGGCGCTGACGCGTACGGACCAGCTGTTCAGCATCGAGTAGTCCGGCGCGGTCCTATTCGCCGTCGTCGGACGCGGCGACCTCAGTTTCCTCCGGCTCCTCTTCCGGCAATTCGCGCAATCGCTCTTTGGCCTGCGAGCCGGCCCGCGTGGTGGGGTACTCGTCGACGACGCGCTGGTAGTAGTCGCGCGCATCGGTATACATCTCGACCTTCGCATAGCGGTCGCCGATATCCAGCCAACGGCTAGCCTGCGCATCGGCGCGGTGCTTCTTGATGATCTCCAGTGCGACGGGGTCGGCGTTGATCCGCTCGATCGCCTCCTCGGCCACTTTCGCAGCCTGCGTATCCGGGTGCTCTTCCGACGTCTGCCGGTACAGTCGGCGGGCTTCCAGGAAGCGACGCACGGCTTCGTAGTTCGCAGCCTCGTCGTTGAGCACCTCGCCCTTCGCGTTTTCGAGGGCGGTCTTCATGATGTTCTTGGCTT
>JANQFV010000001.1 GCA_028277645.1 Phycisphaerae bacterium | reverse complement strand
ATCACGGCAAATCGTCGACATCACGGGCGTCTTGCCGCCTCCGGTGGGGATGACCACGCAGGGGTTGTCATCCCGCATCCGGAGGTGGTCGTACACCGCGTCGACCGCTTCCTGCTGGTATTGCCGAAGCGTGATCAGCTCGGATTGTTCAACCGCCGCGATCATCAGTTGTTCGACCCCGGCGGAAGCTGCAGGCCGCAGACCGGACAACGGCGCAACGGCATGTCGGAGATGGTCACGACGACTTGCCCACCATCCCGGCGCTCGCGCCGACGGCTCAGCAGGAGGTCAACCTGGCTGTCGTCCTCGTACACTCCGGCGTGCTGTAGCGCATCGAGCAGCGGCTTTTGCAGGTTGTCCAGGTCGCGGCGACGCCGATCCGGCGGAAACGCATCCATGCACAACGCGAGTCGACCGCTACGAGGCGGATCGCCACCTTGTCCAGCCGGGGCGGTCAGGAGCCCGCACACTTCGGCGCGATACTCCCGACCCTCCCGGCTGATAACCATGCGGTTGTTCCACTTCCGCCAATAGTGATTGATGGACGGTGGGAACGGCAGAACGGCAATCATGCTCAATCCCTCCTTCATCGCTTCCACGGCGGGGTGTTGCTGTCGACGGGTGCCTGCTGTGCGGGGGCGGGCGATTCGTCAGACTCGGCGGCGGCATAGCCCTTGATCTCGTTAGTGATCTCGCCGTTGTCCTCTCGCTTTTTGCACTTGACCGTGATCAGCAGAGGGATGTTGTGCAGTTCGGCCGAGTCGCGTGGCTCCATCACGCCCACGGCCCGGCAGATGGCCGAGAGGCTGCCCCGGGCGATCTTCTGCGTCAGGTCGTTGGGGTGATTGATGCACAGCCGATCCCAGACCTTGCGGCCCTGGCAGTCGCCGTCCAACACGGTGAATTCCAATTCGAGGTAGCTGCCGTCTCCGCGCTTGGTGGCCTTCATTTCGCTGCCGGTAATGGCCGCGACGTACTTGCCAGCGGGCAGCGGCTCGAACGCCGTGGTCGGTTCGACTTCGTGGGCGTTGAATCCATTGAGGTTCGCCATATTCAGTTCTCCTTGTTCTTGGTGTTCTGTTCACCGACCAGGCGCAGGTTCGGCTTGGCGGTGGGTTCGGGATCGGGGGACATGGCCTGCATCAGCGCGGGCCACGAGAGGGAAAGTTCAGCAGGCAGCGCATAGCGGTTCTTCGCCACGCACGAGGGACTGCCGACGGTACGAAGCACACGCTCGCCCCCGTCCTTGCCCAGCCCGGCCGCAATGGTGCGGTCGCGTCCGAAGCCTGCTTCCTCGGTCTTGGTGATGATCTTGCGAGTGGCGAACAGCACCGCGTCCACCCACTCGGTGATCAGGGCGTTGGCGTGCTTGTGCAGGCGTGGCGAATAACGGTCGTAGGCGGCATGCTCGGGGTCTTCGAATTTCTCGACCTTCGCGTGCGCCAAGAGAATCACGCACATGCCGCGACGGGCGCGCAGGTCGTTGAGGCCGTTGAGCACCTGCCGCCACTGCGTGAGAGCGTGCGTGTAACCGCGAGCGTATCCGCCATCGACCTTCTCGATGCTCGATACGCCGTACTGCTCGCAGAGCACATCCCAGATCAGCCGCTCCAGCCAGTCGCACGAGTCGATGACGACCGTTTGGTAGTCGTGCTGCTCGCGCAGCAGCGCCGCGATGGCGTTGGTCACGTCGGTGAACTGTTCGGCCAGCGGGAAGCTGTCGCAGTCGATCTGGTCCAGCCCGTCCTCGGTGGGGATGAAGATGGGCTTCGGTGCCTGCGCCGCCGTGGTGCTCTTGCCGATGCCCTCCGTGCCGTAAATCAGCAGCCGGGGCGGGCTGTGTCGGCGACCTTGATGAATCCGTTCAATCAATGACATTCGCGATCTCCTGTGTTGGGGGTTACGTGGTTGATGGGCAACCAGGTCATGGCCTGGCGTCCGCTGATGCGGCACATGCGAGCCGGTCCGTTGATGACAAGCCCGGCTTGGCGAAGCTCCGGAAGCCGCTTGTGCGCTTTCACCTCAATCCGGTCTTCGATCTCCCGCGCCGTGAGGCCCGGGGTTTCGATTACCGCCTGGAGGCACCGGTTCCGCTGCATCCGCGCCAGTCCGCTGGACTCGACTGCGCGCCCAGCCATGGCCGAGGTCGGCGGATCGTTGTTGCGATGGTTTGGTGTCATGTCATGTCCTCTGCGTCATGCGTTTCACGTTGTCTTTCGCTGGCCAGCGAATGCGACGGCCGGGGGTCGAACCCGGGCGGGCCTTCAGCTCCAGGCGGGCAGCCCGACGTGGCGGCGATGGGTCTTCATGGCCTGGATTCACGCTCCCTCCGGTGGGAGCTACCGTCGCGTGCGCCCGGCCGAATCGACCGGGCTTCGAATCAGGGCGTCAGGGAACGTCGAGGAGGCGGATGTCCTCGTAGCCGGTCGGCCAATGTCCGTTCTCCCGACAGGAGATGAGCCTGCGAATCGCCGCTTCGTTCTCGCCCCGCGCGATGGCCAAGCTGTCGTCGCTGACGCGCCAGACACCGCAACGGAACGGTTCCTTCTTCTCGATGGCTACGATGTGGACGGGAACGTGCTGCTCGATCACCTCGGCGAGCACGCCCTGGTAGAACCCGAGTTGATTGGTGTAGCGATAGCGCTTCGCGTCGGCTTCGAACCAGGTGAGATCGTCACAGGTCTTGAGATCGACAATGCCTCGATGAGGATGCGTCCAGTCGATCCGTACCTGGCAAGGCACGCCGCAGTACTCGGCCCGCACCACGCCCTCGGCCCGACCGTAGAGCAGCAGGTCGACGGCCTCGTCGTTCATCGAGACACCGCTGGCCATGTTCTCGACGAGCTCGACATGGTCGTGCGACAGGACAGGCTTGCCCTGTGCTTCGGCCCACTCGCGGAATGCTTTCGTGTTGCCCCCGAACGGGCGGCCGGTCGTGGGATTGACCGGACCGCCCAACGCAAACGAGGCCTCGTACACGTCGCGTCCTTCGAGAATCCGGCTGTGCGCCGCCCGTCCGATCAGGTAGGCGGTCGAATCGGTCTCGGCGATCAACCCCGAGTGCTTCTTGAAGTGCAACCATGGGCACTTCATGAAGTCGATGAGCTGATGGCTGCTGAGGTACTCGGCCGACCGGGCGTGGTACTGCTCGGCGGGCTCGGCCTCAAGGACGTTCAAATCAATGTGCAGATCGTCGTGCATGATTCACCTCGCGTGCGTTTGTGTCCGGGGGTTTGCCCTCTACATCCGCACGGAGGCCGAATCTGCCGCGC
>JANQFV010000016.1 GCA_028277645.1 Phycisphaerae bacterium | reverse complement strand
AATCCAGTCAACACTGTCGAATTCGAACACGTACGCCCTGCCGGTGCCCCCGACGATAGCCATATCGTCGTCGATGGCGACCTGACGAGCATTGACCGGAGTGATGGCGTCGTTCAGCGCTGCTTCCTCGACCCAATTCAGGCCATCGTACCGGAATACATACGCTGAGCCGTAGAGTACACCCACGACGATTGTGTCGGTGCCGCTCGATATTGAGAATCCGAGCAGGCTGTAGTCGTCAGGGCTGGAAACGGATAACCAGGTCTCCAAATCCCATTCCAGTCCATTAAACCGGAATACGCACGCTGCGCCAGTTCGCTCGCCGTTGCCCTCGTGCTGCGGCGCACCGATTGCGATGAGGTCGCCGTTCACCGAGACAGAGGCACCGAACTCGATGGAGTCGAAGGTGCCATCGGGTGTGAGTTCGGCTTCGTAATTCCACTGTTGACCATCAAACCGAAAGACGTAAGCCGAGCCGCAGTCGGGGCCACTATCATCATCTTCCGGCGCTCCGATGACGATTGCGTTATCGTTAACTGAGACCGCTTCGCCGAAGTAGTCGTAGGGCGCGGCATCCGGAGCGGTTAGTTTGGCTTCCTGGTTCCATTGAAGTCCGTCGAACCGAAACACATACGCGGCGCCGGCGTTCGTGCCGGCGTCGTCGTTCATTCTGTCCCCGAGCACGACCAAATCGCCGGCTAGCGCAATCGACGAGCCAGCCACAAACCCGTCGGACGTGGTCAACTCAGCCTCCATGACCCAATCGACACCATCGAGCCGGTATACGCGCGGTTTTCTGCCGTTGTGGCCGGACGCTGACAAAACTACCGCTGCGTCGCCACTGACCGAGACGTCCGCTCCGAAGTACGAGAGCATTCCTCCTACGCCCGTGAGACTTGCTGTCTCACTGATTTCGCACAGATCGCGGCTGCGGTCTCCTTCGTCTGTCCATTTCGTATCCAGGGTCGCACGCTCCTGCGCGAGGGTCGCAGAGACCGATATCAATATGAGCGGAATGCACAGAATCGGACTGCATCTCATGACGGACCTCCAACTAATGAAATCTTTAACTCTCGCGCGGCAGGCGAACAACGCATTCGCCTAACGCCAACGGGGGAATCTGCCCCACAATCCCGGAAGAGCGCAGCAATTCGACGCGGCAGGTATATCCCTGCAACTGACGCCGCTACCCGCTCACGGATATTACCGGATCGTGGCGTGCATTCACAAGAAAAATCTGGGTTGAAGTGACTAAAAGCTGGAATAGCTGAGCCGAACAGAAGTCCGGTGTTCAAGCCGGCAATTACGGACATGCTGTCCAATTCGCACGGTTGTTGTTCACATTCGGTTTGCCTCTACTGTTTGTAGACGGCGTTGTTGGGCGCGGTGTATCGCGCCGGTGTTACTTAGCGAGCAGTTCGATGAACGGGTTGATTTCGGAGAAGTTGAACTGCCCGTCACCGTTTCCGTCGGCGTTCTCGTCGATGCGCCCTGGATGGATGCGTGGCGTCGCGACGCTGCTGTTGTTGGGAGCGGTGATGGGACATGCGCAGACCGGGGCTACGCCGCGGGTGCGGGCGCCGGAGTTTCGATCGCCGGACGCGTGGCTGAATACGGACGAGCCGCTGACGATGGAGGAGTTGCGGGGGCAAGTCGTGCTGCTGGACTTCTGGACGTACTGCTGCATCAACTGCATGCACGTGCTGCCCGACCTGAAATACCTCGAAGACAAGTACGCGAACCAGCCGTTCGTTGTCGTCGGCGTACACTCGGGCAAGTTCAGCCAGGAGAAGGACCCGGCGAACATTCGGCAGGCGATCCTGCGGCACAACATCGCGCACCCCGTGGTCGTCGACAGCGACTACCAGATCTGGGAGTCGTACGCCGTTCGCTGCTGGCCGACGCTGATCCTGATCGACCCGCAGGGCTACGTCGTGCGGCTTTTTGAGGGCGAGGGCCACCGGGCGGCGCTGGATCAGGCGATTGCGGAGATGCTCGCCGAGCATAAGCGCAAGGGGACGCTGGCTCGACCGCTGGCGTTCAGACGCGAGCGAGCGGATTCACCTGGCGTGCTCAGCTTTCCGGGCAAAGTGCTGGCGGATGCAAAGGGCGGGCGGCTGTTCATCAGCGATACGAACAACCATCGCGTGCTTCTGGCGGACTTTGACGGCCAGGTGCGCGCGGTGATCGGATTGGGCGAGATCGGATTGCAGGACGGTGCGTTTGCCGATGCGCGGTTCCATCAGCCGCAGGGGCTGGCCTTGTCCGCGGACGGCAGCACGCTTTACGTGGCGGACACGGAGAACCACGCGCTTCGGGCGGTCGATCTGAAAGCGAAGCGCGTTGCCACGATCGCTGGGACGGGCGAGCAAGCGCGTGGCACGGTTCCCAGCGGCTTTGGGCCGAAGACAGATCTAAGCTCGCCGTGGGATCTAGCGCGCGTCGATGATGAACTGTTCATCGCGATGGCGGGGTCGCACCAGATCTGGGTGTACGAAATCGATCGGCGGCGCGTGCGGCTGTTCGCCGGCTCGGGGCGCGAGGCGGGCATCGACGGCGTGAATCGGTCGGCGGCGTTTGCGCAGCCGTCAGGATTGGCGACAGATGGCAAGACGCTGTACGTAGCGGATGCAGAGATATCGAGCATCCGCGCGGTGGAGACGCGGCGCGCCGGACGGACGACAACGCTGGCCGGCAGCGGCGGACTGTTCGATTTCGGCGCTGCAGACGGCGTCGGTGACGCGGCGCGGTTTCAGCACCCACTGGGCGTGGCGCTATGGAACGGAAAGCTGTTTGTTGCGGACACATTCAATCACACGATTCGCCTCATCGATCTGGACACCCGCGAAGTCACAACGTGGTTGGGCACCGGCAAGCCGGGACTCGGGATGGATGACAAGCCGGGCTTGTTTGAGCCGGGTGGGTTGTCCATCGCTGGGGACACGCTCTATATCACAGACACAAACCACCATCGGATTCTAGCGGTGGGTATTCCGACGAAGGCTGCGCGGGTGGTGGATGTGCGGTTGCTAGTCGGTCATTCCGACGACCAACGCAACACGCGTTATTCCGACGACTGAAAGGAGGAGGAATCTTCGCGCGTATGGAAGTGACTTTCCAATCGCGGGTAGATTCCTCGCTTCGCTCGGAATGACGGTTTGGGGAATTACTCGGCGGCGGGCTGCGTCGGCGATTTCATCGGCGCGGCGAAGTCGATCGCGAGCACGTACCACTCGTCGTCGCTGGGCACGAGCGCGAGCATGACGGACGTGTTATCGTCAGCATGCGACGCGGGAGCGCGGACAGCGGCGCCGTTGATCCCCTCGGTTTCCACCGCCAGTTGGTCGAGTTGGAGGTCGTTGGCGTAGTGCGCGAGCAAAGCCGCCCAACTCTCGACCAGCATCGTGAGCACATCCAGGTCAGACTTCTGGAGATTCGCCATCGGATTGGCGCGGAAGCGGTTGACGATCTTCTCTCTCGCGGCCAGGTGCCAGACGACCTGATCGAGGCGCTCCTGCGCCCGTTCTTCTTCGCCCGCGATGAGCGCCGCGAGGTGCTGCCGGAGCAAACTCAGGGTCGCGCGGGCGGCGCCGATCGGTGTGTCGCGCTGCACGATCGGATCGGGCGTGGGCTGTACGCGCGCAGGCTCCGGCGAACGGCTGCACGCTGACACGACGATCAACACGCCGATGCTCGCGGCGAGGAGCAGGTGAAGGCTATGCTGGCCCAAACGGCGTGACATCAGTTCAACGCATCCTCTTCGAGCTTCTGGAACAGGATGGCCGGTTCGCCGAGCGCGGTGCCAGTCTCGGGCGCCGGCGGTGGCTCCCAGCGCACGTCATCCGTTGGTCGATTGAGCATTGCCAGCAGACGCTCGGCGGCACGCGGCATGAACGGTGCGCAGAGCTTGGCCAGCATGTGGCAGGAGTGCACACACGTCGCGATCGTCGCGGCGCAGTCGGCCATGTCTTCCTTGCGCGACGCCCACGGTGCCCGCTCGCTGAAGTACTCGTTGCACTGCCGCGCGAACGACATCATCTCGTCAAGGCCGGCGCGGAAGCGGAATTCGTCCAGACAAGCAGCTACCTTGTCGAACGCCGCTGCACCGGCGGCAACTTGTGCGTGATCCGCATCCGTGGCCGCGGCGTTGTCCGGCACTTTGCCGTCGAAGTACTTGACGGCGAACGTCAGCGAGCGGTTGACGAAGTTGCCGAACGCCGCAACAAGCTCGGCGTTATTGCGCGTGATGAACTCGTCGGGGTCGAAGGCCGTCCGGGCGGTCTCGGGCGCTTGCGACGTGAGGTAGTAGCGCAGGGCATCAGGATCAAGGCCCTTGCGGATATACTCCTCGACCCAGACGGGCGCGTCCGCTGGAGTGGAACTCTTGCTGATCTTCTTCAAGTCGCCCGCCGCGCGCAGGTTCATAAAGTTGTTGGCGATGACGGCGGTCGGAAGCTGGTATTGCTCTTCGGCCATCAGCATTGCGGGCCAGGTCAGGGCGTGAAAGACGGTGTTGTCCTCGCCGATGAAGTGGTAGATCGCCGTGTCGGGATCGGCCCACCACTGCTCGTATGCTTTCCAGTCACCAGCCTGCTTCGCGCAGTACTCTGCAGTGAAGGAAATATAGCCAATCGGCGCGTCGAACCAGACGTAGAGCACCTTACCCTGGGCGTCGGGATCGTCGAGCGGGACGGGCACGCCCCACGATATGTCACGCGTCATCGACCGCTCGGGCAAGCCCTGCTTGATCTGGCCCAGCGCGAAGTTGAGCACGTTCGTTCGCCACTGACCCTGCTTGGATTCGAGCCATTTCTGCAACGGCTGCTCGAACTTGTTCAGCCGCAGGTACCAGTGCGTCGTCTCGCGCACTTCGGCGGGCTTGTCGGTGATCACGCTGACGGGATTCTTGAGCAGCAGCGGGTCGATCATGTTGCCGCAGGATTCGCACTGATCACCTGTGGCATCATCGCTGCCACAGTGGTGGCAGGTGCCGCGGACGAAGCGGTCGGGCAGGAAGCGGTCGGCCTCGGGGTCGTAAAGCTGCCGCGTCTTGAGCTTCGTAAACAGCCCCTTCTCGTGAATGCGGCGGAAGAACTTCTGGCTAAGCTGCTCGTGCCGCTCGACGAAATCGGGATGGTGTGTTCCGCCGTAGACGTCGAACTCGATACCGAGGTCGGCGAAATCAGCCTTCTGGCGGTCGTGGTAGAACCCGGCGATCTCCTGCGGGGTTTTCTGCTCCTTCAGGGCGGAAATCTCGATGGCGACGCCGTTATCGTCGCTACCGCAGATGAAGCGAACGTCACGACCGCGCGCGCGGAGGTAGTGCACATAGGTGTCGGCCGGCAGGTATGCTCCGGCGATGTGCCCGACGTGTAGCCGGTTATTGGAGTAGGGCAGAGCGGCGGTAATGAGATAGCGCTTGGGCATCGTGCGGGCTCCCGCGCAGTCAGCGGTTGAAAACAAGATGGTAGCGGGGGGGCGCGTGGGCGTGCAACGGCGGGCGCACGAAGAACGCGCCGATCTACCGTGCAAGACGACCGATCGACGCGTTCACTGCGGCGAGTCGGCCGTCGGCCGACTCGCGTGGGCAATCAGTCTTACGTCGTGAGCGTGTTGAAGAGAAACACGACGATCGCAATACCGATGATCCACGGCAGCAGATTCAAAAACCAACTCCACATTTTCCAGCTCCTTCGCTACGTGTCCCGTCGAGCCCGTCACTCACTGCGTGACGGGCACGACTAGTTGAGTTGAAGTGTGATTACGTGGTCAGCGTGTTGAACAGGAACACGACGATCGCAATGCCGATGAGCCACGGCAACAGATTCAGGAACCAACTCCACATGTGCCAACTCCTTGTGAGACGTTTCCACTCGCTTTGGCCCCGCCGCGCCGGCGGGCAATTGCCTCAACGAACCTAATAGCGCGGTATTCTTGTCATCCGCGACAGTGCCGTCAATAGACCCGCGCCAAGAATTGTCATCCTGGCGAGCACCGGCGTTGGACTTCCGCCGTCCAATCGCCGCCGTATTGTCCACGCCCACTGATGCCGGCTCCGTGCGTTTGCCGTGCGACGAGCCAGAACACCCCACACGCCACACATTGTGCGCGCTACCCCGGGGACGTCAATGATTTCACGTCAACGAAAGCAGGAAGCTGGTGGCGGGAATCCGTCACTTGCGGGGCGCGCCAAGCCCCGCATGTTCTGCGTCCGGCGCTTATTTGACCGTTACGAGCACCGCCGACGCGTGCCCGGGGTCACCGCGGAAGTCGAGCGGCAGGCGTGGACGGGCGGCGATCGCTGCACGTCGACCGGCGCACGCGGCCGCACGCAGTGCAACCTCGCTTAGCCGGCGAGCGGATGTACCGCGGTGGTTCGTACACAGGAGCAGTTGCGATTTATGCGTCATTAACTCGAGTGCTCCCGTTACGAGGCGCGGCAGGTCTTCCTCGATCTGAAAGACTCGCGCCGGCTTGCGTGTTCGCGCAAAAGTCGGCGGATCGAGAACGACCAGGTCGAACGTACGTTGTTGCCGCGCGGCTCGACGGTAGTAGTCGAAGATGTCAGAGCAGATGAACTGGGCTTGCGTGTCGGACAGATCGTTCAGCGTGACGTTTCGGCGACCCCACTCGAGGGCCTTGCGCGAGACGTCGACGTTCGTGACGTGCTCCGCGCCGCCGGCGAGACCGGCCACCGCGTATCCGCACGTGTAGGCAAACGCGTTGAGCACGCGTCGTCCCCTCGCGAGCGAGCGGATGCGCTGGCGATTGGCACGGTGGTCGAGGAAAAGCCCGGTGAGATACCCGTCGTAGGGACGCACCGCGAACATCAGTCCGTGCTCGCACACAACGACTTCTGGCTCCACAGCATTGCCCAGCCACGGCGTTGGATTGCTGTGTTGCGCGGCCAGTTCCGTCGATCCGTGCGAGCGATCGCGCGGAAACATCTTCCGGTATACGGCAGTGGCGCTTACACGCTCGCGCAGCTCGTCGCACAATCGGCGGGCCGTCGCTTGCGAAAGCTGCAAATGCCCCTCGTGTAACTGGGCTGTGAGCGCCGGGCCGAATCGTTCGACAACCAGCCCCGGAAAGTTGTCCGCCGCGCCGTTCAGCAAACGGCCGACGTCGGTTTGCGGGTCATTGAGCAGATCAGAGCGGCGCGCCAGGGCCTCATCGATATGGCGCTGCAACTCGGCGGGGAGTCGATGGGTCATGTCCGTTCGACACGTACCACGTGATAGTGCTTCTTACCCTTGCGCAGGATGATAAAATCGCCGGGCAGCAGGTCGTTCACTGAGAGCACGTACTCAACGTCGCGCACCGCCACGTTGTTCACGGAGACTCCGCCCGACGGTAGATCCTTTCGAGCGCGGCCGCGGGAGGGGTACAACCCGGTCTCAGCCAGGACGGCGACCAAGCCTGCGTCCGGCGCGCCGAGCTGGGCCACATTCAGCGTCGTGGTCGGCGCCCCGTGAAACGCCTCGGCCAATTCGAGGGCGGACAACTCGCGGTAGTCGGCGTCCTTGCGGAAAAGAAACTCCGTCGCGTGCTGGGCGCGGCCAAATGCGTCGGCCCCATGAACGAGGCGTGTCACTTCTTCCGCCAGCAATTTCTGGGCGGCACGTTGTTCCGGATGCTCCGCTACCGTTCGTTGGGCGTCGTGAATCGTACCCAGCGGCAGAAACGTAAAAGTCTTGAGGTACTGCACTACGTCCGCATCGTCGACGTTGATCCAGAACTGATAGAACTGGTACGGACTGGTGCGTTGCGTGTCCAGCCACACGTTCCCTTCTTCAGTCTTGCCGAACTTCTTGCCGTCGGCGCGCGTTACCAGCGGTACGGTCACGCCATACGCGTCAACGTTGCGCAATCGGCGAATGAGGTCGGCGCCAGAGATGATGTTGCCCCATTGGTCGGAGCCGCCGACCTGGAGCCGGCATCCGAGCCGATCGTGCAGTGCCAGGAAGTCATAAGACTGGAGCAGCATATAGGAGAACTCTGTGTAGGAGAGCCCGTGCTCGCGCTGCTCGAGGCGGTTCCGTACGGAATCGCGCGTGACCATGACATTGACTGAGAAGTGCTTGCCGATGTCCCGCAAAAACTCGACGAGGTTCAGCTCGCAGAGCCAGTCGGCGTTGTTCACCAGGATTGCGCCGTCGGAAGAGAAGTCCAGGAAACGCTCGCACTGCGCGCGAATGCCCGCGACATTCCTTTCGAGCGACTCGCGCGTGAGCAGCGTGCGCTCACTTTCCTTACCGCTCGGATCGCCGATCAGACCGGTGCCGCCGCCGAGCAGGGCGATCGGGCGGTGCCCCGCGCGCTGAAAGCGCATCAGCGTCATCAGTGGTACAAGGCTGCCGATGTGCAGGCTATCCGCGGTCGGGTCAAAGCCGGCATAGCCGACGGTTGATCCGGCGCGCAGCAGGTCGGCCACTGCAGGGTCCGAGATCTGGTGAACGAGATTGCGTTCCTGCAGGTCGTTCAGAAAGTCCGGTGTACTCATGACGGGCATTGTAACGTGGGCGTGGGAAGGATGGCGAACGGATCGCAGCCGCGGCGTTGCCACTGCGCCTACTGAAGGCATCGGGCGAACGCCGCGGCTCCGAGTGCGGCCCCCCATACGATTCCGGTTCGCTGTCTAGCGGAGACGGAATTGGCCGCGGCCGATCTTGGTGACGTTGGGCATCTCGGTCAGCGCGATGCCGACGCTCTTGGCCAGCGTCTTGTTGCGCGACTTGTAGCCGGCCTTCACGACGGCGCTGGTGATGTCCTTGACCGCCATGATGCCGCGTCCGCCCATGACCTTGCCAATGTATGACTTGAGCGAGCCGGCGCGACCGGGCTGACGTCCGGGGCGACGACCAGGACCACGTGGCGCGGCGGAGCTGTCCATCGCACGCAGCGCGTTGTCAACTGCCGCGAGCTGCTCGTCGATTGCGTCGCGCTGTGCGATCAGATCGGAGCGATACGAATCCAGCTCGTTCACCACGCTGACGGCGCGCCCCAGCGGGCTGGCAACGGCCTTGCGTGGACGACCGACGCGGCGCTTCATCCGTCGGACGCCCTTCTTCGCGGTAAGTTTCTTGCGGCGCTTACCCTTGGGCATGAGTTTGTCTCCAGTTGAATCAAATCATGTGTGGGTGACCAGAGATTCGTTTCTATAGCTGTGAAACGAATCCAACGGCAGGTGGGTGTACTGGACAAAAACGGAAATGTCAAACACAAAACTAGCGCAATCTACAGCATTTACGCCTCAAACCAGCGCTCAGTAGGCGGACCGCGCTGTAGGGTGGAAATCGTCGGATTGTTGAGGTTTCGGCGTCTCGGTGCGGAGATAGCTTCACTGCCGACGCTTATTGCATCGGCGCGTCACTGGCGCGCACGGCTGCGGCCTGCATGATTCGCCCCATCTCAATTCCGCTGAGAAGACGCGATACATCCAGGAGGATCGTCGCCTCGACATGATGGCGCCAGATCGCGATTGCCGCGTCACCGCCCGGCGTGCGGCCCGGGTCGACGTCATGGATATGTTCGGATACCACGTCCACGAGCTCGTCGACGGTATCGACAATCAGCCCGGCGGGCGTGCCGATGTCCACAACTACGACGCACGTCCGCTCGTCGTACTCGATCTTCTCCAGATCAAGACGCGCCCGCAGATCGATGACGGGTACCCACCGCCCCCGCAGCTCGATCACGCCGGCGACGCACGCCGGGACGTCCGGCACCGCGGCGATGTCTGGTAGACCAATGATCTCCTTCACATCGCGCACCGGGACGCCGCAGGTAGTTGGTCCCACGGTGAACGTGAGGAACTTGCCGGACACGGTCGTACGGACGAGATGGAGGGCGTCGATTTGTGCGTCCATCGGCGGCGCTCCTGAGTGAATGGGGCCGGCTCGCGCCGATGCGAGCCGGGAGCTCCGGTATCCATCTCTATCGAGCGGATCGCCGACCTCGGTTGAGCGGGCCGTGCGTGCTCGGGGCTGGCGGCTGCCCCGGGATAGCGCCAGGCGTTATAATCCCGGGTTCCGCAGACGCCTGCGGACCGCGTCGCCAGTACGCGGTGAAGATGGTCCCCCGGTGGTCTCGAACGGAGGTTGGTCGCCATGCTGATGCCTTATCGCCCCGAGCCGTACGTCAATTTCGCCGAGTCCGAGCCGCGCGAGAAGATGCTCGCGGCGCTGCGCGACGTGCGCAGCCAGTTGGGGCAGACGTACCCGTTGCGCATCGGCGATCAGAAGATCGTGACCGACAACAAGATCAAGTCGGTCATGCCGGCCAACTTCGAGACCGTCGTGGGCCACGTCAGCAAGGCCAGCCAGGACCAGGCCGAGCAGGCCATCCAGACCGCTGCCGAGACGTTCAAGACCTGGAGCCGCGTCGCGCCTGATATCCGCGCGAAGATTCTCTTCAAAGCCGCGGCGATTATGCGGCGGCGCGTCTACGAGCTATCCGCGTGGATGTGCTTCGAAGAGTCGAAGGGCTGGATCGAAGCCTACGCCGACACGTGCGAGGCGATCGACTTCCTCGATTTCTACGCCCGCGAGATGATCCGCCTCGGCGGGCCGCAGGAGGTCACGCCGTTCCCGGGCGAGGACAACGAGCTGCGTTATATCCCGCTCGGCGTCGGCGTGGTGATTCCGCCGTGGAACTTCCCGCTGGCGATCACGACCGGCATGACCAGCGCGACGATCGTCACGGGCAACACCTGCGTCCTGAAGCCCGCCAGCACCGCCCCGGTCGTGGCGGCGAAGATGGCGGAGATCTTCGAAGAAGCCGGATTGCCGCCGGGGGTGCTGAACTTCCTGCCGGGCTCGGGCGGCGAGATTGGCGACTACATCGTCGAGCACCCGCAGACGCGCTTCGTCGCGTTCACCGGGTCGATGGAAGTCGGCCTCGGCATCTACGAGAAGTGCGGCAAGGTCAACAAGGGCCAGATCTGGCTGAAGCGGGCGATTCTCGAGATGGGCGGCAAGGACTGCATCGTCGTCGACGAGACCGCCGATCTCGACGCGGCCGCCGACGGCATCGTGTACTCCGCGTTCGGCTTCCAGGGGCAGAAGTGCTCGGCGTGCAGCCGGCTGATCGCGCACCAGGACATCTACGACGCGCTGCTGGAGAAGGTGGAGGCGCGGGCGAAGAAGCTGACCGTCGGCGACACGACCAACGAAGAGAACCTCTTCATGGGCGCGGTGATCGACGCCAGCGCGCACAAGACGATCCTGGGCTACATCGAGAAGGGCAAGCAGGAAGGCCGCACCGTGCTGGTGGATACGCCGGTGCCCGGCGGCGGGTACTTCGTGCCGCCGACGATCATCGCGGACCTGGATCGCAACGCGACGATTTCGCAGGAGGAGATCTTCGGCCCGGTGCTGGCGGTGATCAAGGCAAAGGACTTCGACGACGCGCTCGACATCGCTAACGGCACGATCTACGGCCTGACCGGTGCGCTGTTCTCGAACGACCGTTTCCGGCTGGAGCGGGCCCGCCACGAGTTCCACGTCGGCAATCTCTACTTCAACCGCAAGTGTACGGGCGCCCTGGTCGACGTGCAGCCCTTCGGCGGCTTCAACATGTCCGGCACCGACAGCAAAGCCGGCGGCCGCGATTACCTGATGCTGTTCCTGCAGGGGAAGAGTGTTACGGAGAAGTTGTAGGGAGAAGGGACGTAGGGACGTAGGGACGCAGGGACATAGGGACGGAGTAAGAAGGCACGCAGGCACTGAGGCACGCAGGCACGGAGAATCAGAGCCCGAAGCGCAAGCGAGGGTGGCAGAGTCGGGTTCGAGGATTCGAGGATTCCAGGATTCGAGGGGGGGAGGCACGGAGCCGGAAACGCCGGCTGAGCCATGCGCTTTGCTCAGTCTTCGGACGGCTCCCTCAATTAGCCCTCAGGCGTGAGAGGATATGGCTCAAGGCAGAACGCATTCGGATCGGGCAGGCGATCCGGGTGGTTCTCTGGGAGAAGTCGGTTGCGCTGATAGCTCTCGGTCGTAACACGACTGCGCGATACCTCCTGGCCGGCTTGGTCGAGTACCCAGGAAATGGCCTCGCCGGCGCCACGAGGAAACACGGTCACGGCCAGGTTCGATCCGCGGTCGTGCGGCGGGTGAGGAGGGTTTAACTTGATGCGGAAGGTATTGGGTACTGTCTCCGCGGGCAACAAACGCCGACACCACGTGGGGGCAGCGGAGTCGTCCGGTGGCAGGTCCAGCAGAAGGTCTCGTACCTCGGTGCAACCAACAGAAGGTCTCAGTGCGAGGACGATGCGCGGGTCTTGTTGCCTGTTGCGGGCCCGGCCGTCGGTCCAATTGACCCTTGCGTCGGTGCCCGCGAGTACGAGCAAATTCGCGTCCGGCAACCAGGAGATGTATCCGATCTCTCCATCGTGCCACCTCCGATAGAGTAGTTGTCCCTCCAGGTCGATGATGCACAGCACACGCGGGGAGTACGTGAGGTGTTCAAACACCGCGACGATCTCTCGCCCAGGCTTGTGAGGGAAGACGTCGAGTACAGCGCACTGATCTGAGATCGAAAATTCCTCCCCGACGAAACGACGGATCGTCCGCATTTGGTCTGGCAGGTTGTCCGTATGGATGCTGAGTGTCCACAATGGGTTATCAAGGTCGTTGTCGACATCGTATGCGCACAGGCTCCCGGCGTCCGGACAGTCCGCCAGCCATCGGTATCCGATCAGGGCTAGACTGCTGCCACCCATGTGTCGCGGTCGCGCTATCCACGCGGCGAAAGGGATGTCGCCGGGCTCGCCACTCCAGATCTTGAGTGGCGCCCCATTCAAAGTAAGCAACTGGGCTTCGTTGCGACGAGTTTTGTCCCACTCCAATGAGTGTGGCCGCATGTTCAGGAGCCAAACACTGATCGATGTGGCGCTGAGGACGAGTGCGGAGACGAGCAAACAGGCGATTGTTGTGGCAAGGACGGGATGCCGCGCAACACAACCCAGTGCTTTTCGCCAGACCGTCGGCGGACACGCTTCGACCCGTTCCCCGGCTAAGTGCCGGTGAATATCGTTGGCGAGCGCGGCGGCGGTCTGGTAGCGGTTCTCGCGGTTCTTCTCCAGTGCCTTCAGAACGATCGTCTCGATGTCGCCGCGGAGCTTGGAAATCAGCTTCGAAGGCGAGCGTGGTGGATGCTCGCCAATGATCTGCGCCGCCCGGACGATCGTCGTGCCCGCTGCGTCGTAGGGCAGCTCGCCGGTCAGCAGTTCGTAGAGGACAACACCGAGCGAATAGATGTCGCTGCGCGTGTCAATCTCGCGCGGGTCGGCGTCGCACTGCTCGGGGCTCATGTATTGCAGCGTGCCCAGAATCTGGCCCGAGTCGGTGTGGATCGTCGTTGCTGCAATGTCGGCATCCGTCGCGCGGGCGATGCCGAAGTCGATCACTTTCGGCGTACCGTCGGCGTCGACCAGGATGTTGCCCGGCTTCAGGTCGCGGTGAATGATGCCTTTCTGGTGGCCGTGCTGGACAGCGTCGCACACGTCGGCCATCAACCGCAGCCGGTCGCGCAGGCCCAGTTCTTGCGCGTCGGCATACCGCGTGATCGGCTGCGCGTCGGGGATGAGCTCGAGCGCGAACCAGGGCACCTTGCGGCCGCCGCCGAAGTCGTGCATGCCGGCCTGGTAGACTTGCGCGATGTTGGGGTGACGGAGCTGACCGAGGATCTCGACCTCGAACTGGAACCGTCGTAACGCCGTGCGCGATGCGACTGACGCGCTCATGATCTTCAGCGCAACGTTTCGGCGGGGCTGCTCCTGCCGGGCCTCATACACCGAGCCCATGCCACCGCCGCCGATGAGCCGCTCGATGCGGAATGGGCCAACTGCCTTTCCGATCAGCGGGTCCGGCTCTCCGGGAGTCGGTCCACGCAGCTTGGGGTCGAATTCGGGTGGTTGCAGGAAGTCGGTGGGCACGGACGCGGACCGGGCGAGCAGGGCGCTGACTTGCGCGTGCAACTCCTCGTCGCCGGTGGAGGCCTGCGCGACGAACGCCTCCCGCTGGTTTGCTGGTCGCGTCAGCGCTTCGTCGAAGACCAGTTGTGCTCGACGCAAGCGGTCAGTCGTCTTGAGGTCGGGTGACGTCATGTGAATCCGTGGCGCCCTTGGACAGTTCCTCGTACAGCCAGACGCGGGCAAAGCGCCAGTCGCTGTCGACCGTGCGCGGCGAGAGCTCGAGCGCCTGCGCCGTCTCGTCGACCGTTAGCCCGGCGAAGTAGCGCAGTATGACCACGTCGGCCTTACGCGGGTCGTCCGCCCGCAACTTCTCGAGCGCATCGTCGATGGCGAGCACCTCGGCCGGGTCGTGGGAGATCCCCGGACCGTCCTCGAAGGGCTCCGGCCGGACGCCGCCGCCGCGTTTCGCGCTTCCTCTGGCACGTGCGTAATCGATGCAGATACGGCGCATCGCATTCGCGGCGGCGGCAAAAAAATGTCGGCGGCTGTTCCAGTGGACGTGGTCGTTGCCGAGCAGGCGTAGATAGGCTTCGTTCACCAGTGCTGTGGTTTGGAGGGTGTGCCCGGAGCCCTCACGGGCCATCTGTCGCCGGGCGGCCTGATGCAACTCGTCGTAGACAAGCCGCCAGAGGCGCTCCGTTGACGCACCATCACCGCGTCCGGCCGCAGCCAGTAGTTCCGTAATCGCACCCGGCCCATCGCCCGCCATGCCGTCTCCCCGACCGTGAGAAGATCCTGTTGGCATCCAGTATAGCGACTCGCGACCACAAACCGCATCGGATTGCGGTTCTCACTGCGCGATCGAGCTGCGGTTTCCGCACATCACAGTAACGGGACACGTCGCTCCGCACGCTGCGGGGGACGGCAAGTCGCTCAATGTTCATCGGGATCAAGGAAACTCGTAAGGAGGATCGCTACCATGCTGCGAACTACAAGAGTGCTGATGCTGGGTGCGGTAGTGCTGGGTCTGACGACGGACGTGGCACACGCGCAAACCGACCGAACCGATTGCACAATCTACGAATTCGCCGGCGTGCTGCCTGCGGTTGCGTGTACCAGTGCGGACCTGACGCCTGACGAATCACGGGTGTATGTTCGACACAACTATGCGCCAAACGATGACGGATTCCGTTGTTACGATACCACTACTCTGCTGATGTTGGGCGAGTGTCACGTAGCGGGCGTACCGTGGGCCGGTCGGGTATCGGCCGACGGGAGCCGGCTCTGGGTGAGTCGCTATTACGGTGGCTACGTCTCCGAAGTGGATCCCAACTCCTGCGCGATCGGGTGTGATCTCAATGTAGGCAGTTGGACCGACGATCTGCTGTTCGACGACGCGCGGCGCTATCTCTTCGTGGGCGAGAACGATCCTGGCACGGGAGCCATCGGCAGCGTTCAGGTCGTTGACACGACAACCTGCACCGTCGTGCAGAGCATCCCGCTCAACGGTGAGCCGGGGCGCTTCGCCAAGGCGCCGAACGATCCGTTTGTATACGTCACGACGCGCAACTCGGGGACGGAGCGGCTGTATCAGATCGATGCGGCGACGTGGCAAGTCGTCAATACTGTCGATCTGCCGGGCATCCGCGACGCGGGCTTCTCCGTGTCGCCGGACGGGAGCCGGGTCTACGTCCCGGATATTTCCAGCAACTCGATTCTGGTGCTGGCGGCGGCGACGCTCGGCGTAGTGGACGCGTGGCCGATTCCGGCTGGTGATCCGTCGCTGGACTGGGGGTTCTACGTCGAGCCGCTGGGCGTGTTCGCGCTGCTCGCGACCGGTGGGGACACTGTAAAGATATTTTCGCTCCCTCGGCAGATGGTGGTCAGCGAAGTGGAGCTTGGCTTCACGATGACAAGGGCCAAGCACCGTCCGGCATGGACGGCCGACGGCAGCACGGCGTACCTCCCAATGGGCGGTGACGTCGGCGTCCCGATTCTGACGCGCGTGCCGCCGGTGAGTTTCATGGGCCTGATCAGCGTCTGCGGAGACTGCACCGGCGATTACGCGAGCATCGCGGAGGCCATCGTGGCCGCAGGCGACGGCGACGAGATCGTCGTTTGCCCGGGCACCTACAACGAATCGATCGATCTGATGGGCAAGGCGATCACGTTGCGCAGTGCGCATGGCCCGGAGGTCACGACCATTGTGGGTACGGGCGGCAGCGTCGTCAGGTGCGTCAGCGGGGAAGGGCCGGACACGGTCCTGCGGGGCTTCACGATTACCGGCGGGAACATCGGGAGTGGTTCGTATCATGGCGGTATGCACAACGACGGCAGCAGCCCGACCGTGATCGACTGCATCTTCGAAGGGAACGCGGGCGGCGATGGCGGCGGAATGGCCAACTTCAATGGGGCCAGCCCCTACGTGGCCAATTGCATCTTCCGCTCCAACACCGCCAGTGACGGCGGCGGCATGGAGAATCAGGTCAACTGCAACCCCATCGTGGTTGGCTGCCTGTTCTATGACAACCATGCCAACGTGGGTGCCAATCCTGACGGCGGCGCCGTCCGTAACGTGGACAGTACACCGACGTTCATCAATTGCACGTTCTTCGGCAACACCGCGCTACGGGCTGGGGGCGGTGTCGCGTGTTTCAGGAGTACGGTGGATTTCGCCAACTGCGTCTTCTGGGGCAACGTCGACGGCAGCGGTGCGGGCGAGTCTGCCCAGATCTGGAGCGACGGCAACAGCACGATCACGGTCACGTACAGTTGCATCGAGGGACTGAGTATCTACGCGGGGCTCGGAAACATCGGCGACGATCCCATGCTGGTCGTTCCGGGTGGTTCGCTCGGCCTTCCCGGCACCTGGGCGGGCAACGCTTACCGACTGTGGGTCGACTCGCCCTGCATCGATGCTGGTGACACGACCGCCGTTCCGCCCGATCTGTTCGTTGACCTGGCGGGCAATGGCCGGCGCCTGAACTGGCCGGGCACGGCAGACACCGGAATCGCTGCTGGAATTGTGCCCGTGACGGTTGACATGGGCGCGTACGAGTTCAGATCGCCGGTGGGTGACACCGGCATCGATGGCCGTGTTGGGTTCGAAGACATCAACCCCTTTGTGGGTCTTCTGACCGGAGCTCTGTAGCTGCTGCACGAGGTGAATCGCAGGCGTCGGCGGGACCGCAGGTGTTCCGCCGACGCTTGCGTGCGCAGCGGGGGTTTTTCATTGCATCCCGCACATTCCCCACCATAAAATGCGGATATCCAGGTCCGGTATCTCGCCGGGCGGTGTGCGGTGCGCGCTGGCACCGCCACGTGGTGGCCCGGGCCGATGCTTGGAGCGCATGTCATGAGAGCCGTGATTAGCCTGCTGCTGAGGGCCGTGATCGGGTCGAGCGCGTTGGCCGACGCCGGCGTTTCGCGGATCAGCGTGGACATCCCGCTCGGAACGTTGACGATCGTCGAGAGTGATGCTGGTCAGCGGCCGATGATGGACGGTTTCGGCGTATTGCACGAGGCGGGCGCGCCGCAGCTTCCGATGCGGATCTTCCCGATCGCGATTCCGCCCGGCGCGGAAGTGATCGACGTGACCTAGACGGCGACCGGCATCGTCCAAATGCCCGGGGGCGCGCCCGCCGATGTGTATGCGCCAGTTGTTGGTGCCATGACCGTGATCTTCAGCGACGATTTTGAGACCGATCAGGGTTGGACCACCAGTGACAACGGCGCGACCGCCGGCTACTGGGAGCGCGGCGTACCGTATCCGCCAAGCGGAGCCTTCGACAAGGGGCCGGCGACCGACGGCGACGGCAGCGGACAGTGCTATCTGACCGACAATTCGCCGGGTTTGAGTGATGTGGATAACGGCGGCGTGATCCTGACATCGCCGGTACTGGACATGTCCGGGCGAGAGTCCGAGTTCACCTTCTGGATGTACATGTACAACAACAAGCTTCGGCGACGATGACACTGTGGTCGTCGAGATGAGTGAAGACGGATCGGCCGGATCGTGGAAGGAGGTATATCGTCTCCACCTCAGCACCGACGAAACCTGGTTCCACCCCAAGATTCGCTGGAGCCAGATCGCGGGCGCCGGGATCTCACCCTCAGCGACCATGCAGATTCGCTTCACCGCGACCGACGACGCTCCCGCGGGAACCGTGGAGGCCGCAATCGATGGTGTGATCGTCTCCACGTTCCTTTGCGATCCGGTCGCTGCCGGCGATCTCAACTGCAATGGCTCCGTCGGCTTCGACGACATCAATCCGTTTGTGGCTTTACTTGTGATGGGCTGATTTGCGGAGGCCACCGCTCGTTCCGAAGGATGCGGTAGGTCACGCCCCCCCAGGAGACGAGGAGGCGTTAGTCGACGGTAGTCTATATGGTGTTGCGCCAATGGAAGAAGCAAAAAGTGGATCAGTCGACGGCCTGCTCCGCAGCCTCGGCATCAGGCGGCCCAAGCTCGTCCAGGACTGCCGCGAGGTTTTGGACGAATTGCTGATACACGTCCATCAGCCTGGCCCGCGCCTCGGATTCCGCCGCCGGCGCTACTTCCAGGATGAACGCGCCGATCTCGGCGACCACGGTCTCGATGGTGGGCGGTGGTGACGCTTCCGGCTTCTCGAGCCAGCCGGTGTCAAGATACAGCTTCAAATCCCAATTGCCAGTCTCTTCATTCTTGTGCCAGATATAAACCGTGACTCGGTAATCGCCATTCGCACGTTCGTAGTACGAGTAGCAGCATTTTACCGATCCGACCGTGAAACACTTGACTTGACCGGCAAAGTGGATTGCGAGAGGCGTGATCTCCTCGATCGTGTCTTGGGAGCTTGCAGTTGGCAAAACACCGTCGGGGCGCACGCGATACGAGTGGACCGTGGCAAATTCGACCGGCACATAGGTCCCGTCACCGTCATTCAGAAGCACCTGAACGGTCCAGGGTATCCATCCGTTTCCGGCTGGGTCCGCGAGTTCGAATGAGTAATCGTCCTCGATGCCCTCAATCAGGAAGAACTGGATGAGGTCATCGCCAAATGAGTAAAGCCCCTCACCTTGCTGGCTTGTGTCGACGTCGATCGCCGGGTGATTCGGCCAAATCGGCGGCACGGGTTGCGCGAGAGCCAAAGCGGCGCCAGCACAAAGCGCGCAGATCGCTGTGAATCGAACGGTGATTGACATCAGAAACCTCCACGGTGGCGGACTGGTGGGCGCCGAGGAGACCCCCTGCCTCCAATTTCAGCGCCCAATTGCAATATCGACCATGTTTCCCCGATTGTCAATGACAATCGGACTCCTCAAACGCCCGGACGGATCGTTGTCGGGGGGGAAGCGGCGATCTTTTTGCTGATGGTGTCGTACGTAACAGGCTATAATACAATGGGTTGCGGGCGATTGCGCAATCTGCTGTTACAAACATGCTGCTTTACTTGGCTGACCAAGAGCACTAAACTAGTACCGATTGGCGGCTTTACCTGCGCAATCGCGGTTCGGTCGTGGCCGTGGATGGTCGATGCAACGTGCAGCGTCGCTTGCACGCGCATCGGGCGCGCGATCGGACGTACGCGTTTGCCGACGTCGGTGCCGCCAGGCGGCTCGCGGAGGGCGAGCCGGCCAGCGCTGGGATTGGTCGATTGAGACACATCTGAGGTTCATCATGGGAAAACGAGTGATCGCCGTCAGTGCGCTGATGGTGTGTGCGACGTGCGCAGGTCTGACCGAGGCCCGCCCGCCCGCCGCCGCCGCGCCGCAGAATGAGGAGTACGTGCTCACGCTCGGTGAGCAGCGGTTCGATCCGCTGGCCGGCGTCCCGGCCGCGCCCGAGGGCCTGAACGCTGTGCGGCAGGCCGGCCCGGATCTGCACCTTGTGCAATACGTCGGTGCGACCGACGACGCGTGGCTGGGTGATCTCGCGGCGCGCGGGCTGCACGTCGTGCAGTACATCCATCCCTATACGTACGTCGTCTGGGGTGAGGCCGAACAGTTGCCGCAAGCGGCACGCGCTGCCGCGGTCCGCTGGACCGGTCCGTTCCTGCCGGCGTATCGCCTGCTGCCCGCGTTTCGTTCCGCGGAGAAGACGGCCACGCAGGCGCGTGCGCTCATGGTTCGCGCCGCCCGCCCGGATGCGGTGAGCACTCAGATCGAGTCGCTCGGTCTCAAGACTCGTGGGCTGCGAAATCTCAATGACCGGTTCGCGATCGTCAGCTTCGACAGCACGGCCGCGCAACTCGCCGACGTTGCACAGGTCCCCGGCGTTTACAGCGTCCGACCCGTACCGACGGATGGCGGTCTCCGCAGCGAGATGAGCAACCAGGTCTGTGCCAACAACGTCAACGGCTCGAACCAGGCGTTCCCGGGATATCAGACCTGGCTGGCCGGCATCGGCCTGGACGGCACCGGCGTGATCATGGCCAACGTGGACGGCGGCGTGCAGACTGGTCACCCCGATCTCGTTAATCGCTTCCTCGGTTGCACCGGCACGACTTGCGGTAATAGCGCGACCGACAACCACGGAACGCACACGGCCGGCATCATGGCCGCCGACGGCTCGTCGGGCACAACGGACAGCTTCGGTTTCCTGCGTGGTCTCGGCGTCGCGCCCGGCGCGAACATGGTCGAGCAGGTCTACAGCCCGTGGTTCACGCAGGCCGGTGGCATGCTGCTGCTGATGAAAGACTCCTACAACAACGGTGCGTCGCTGTCGGGTAACAGTTGGGGACCTTCGGGCACGCCTCAGGGCTACGACGATGATACCATGCAGGTCGACATCGGCGTACGCGACGCCGACGCCGACACGCCCGGCAATCAGCCGCTCACGTACGTCCTTTCGTTCATGAACGGCAACGGAGGTGTGAGTTCGCAGGGAACGCCCGACGAAGCTAAGAACCTGTTCAACATCGGTTCGACGAAGATGCAGTCGGGCAGTGGGGCGCAGTACCTGGACATCAACAACCTCTCGGCGAACTCCGCGCACGGCCCGGCCCTGGATGGCCGCACGATTCCACACATGGTGGCCCCCGGCTGCTCGGTCGACTCGACGATCACGGCCAGCACGTATGGTCTGATGTGCGGCACGAGCATGGCGTCGCCACACGTCGCCGGTGCGGTTGCGCTGTTTATCGAATATTACCGCGGACTGCCCGGCTTCACGGTTGATCCGAGCCCGGCGCTGATCAAGGCCGCATTCCTGCCGGTTGCGCGTGACCTGGCCGGCAATCTGGACGCCGACGGCGGCGTGCTGGGACACCCGTTCGACAGCAAACAGGGTTGGGGCCGCATGGATCTGCCGGCCGTGCTCGATCCGCAAGTGCAGGTACGTTACTTCGATGACCCCGTTATCTTCGACAGTTCCGGCGAGGAGTGGAGTCAGTTCGTGTCGGCGGACGATCCGAACCAGCCGATCCGCATGATGCTGGTCTGGACCGACGCACCGGGGCACGGCCTTGGCGGCAGCACGCCCGCCTGGAACAACAACTTGGATCTGATCGTTGAAGACGGTGGGACGACGTATCGCGGTAACGCCTTTGACAGCAACGGTTGGTCGCAGGCCGGCGGCGCCGCGGACACCAAGAACAACACCGAAGGCGTTTTCATCGGGCCGACGGCGCCCGGCACGTATAACATCCGCGTCGTTGCGACGAATATCAACTCCGACGGTGTGCCCAGTTTCGGCGACGCAACCGATCAGGACTTCGCACTGGTCTGCTACAACTGCGCGTTGGATCCGACCTACACGCTCGAGATCGTGCCGGCTACTGGCGCCGTGTGTGCGCCGGACTCGTTCGACTATCAAGTCAACGTGGGTTCGGTCATGGGCTTCTCTGACCCGGTGACGCTGAGCGCCGTGGGGCTGCCGGCGGGTGCGACCGCGTCGTTCGACGTCAATCCGGTCACGCCCCCGGGGACCAGCACCATAACCGTTACCGTCGACGGCTCCGTGGCGTCCGGCAACTACGCTTTTGACGTGTTCGGCGACACCGCCGGCGATTCCAAGTCGGAACCGGCGCAATTGGGCGTATCCGCAGGTCTGCCGGGTATTCCGGCCCTGACTTCCCCGACGGACGGTGCTACCGACGTATCTACGCGGCCGACGCTCACCTGGAGTGCCGCGGCCGGTGCGCAGACGTACACGCTCGAAGTGGCGACGGACGGCACCTTCCAGAACATTGTGTTGTCGCTGAGCGGGCTCGGTGACACGATGCACGCTGTCGACACGCAACTCAGTCCGGCCGTCGAGCATTACTGGCGCGTGAAGGCAACCAATGGCTGCGGCGACAGCGAATACTCCGCGGCGTGGCGGTTCACGACGCGACTGCTGACAGCGATCCTGCTCGTGGACGACGACGACAACGCGCCGGACGTTCAGGCCCACTATACCACCGCGCTGACTTCGCTGGGCATGGACTACGACGTGTGGAGCACGGGTGGGACTGACAGTGAACCGACCGAAGAAGACCTCGCCGAGTATGGCGCGGTGATCTGGTTCACCGGTGATTCGTACGGTGGCAATTCCGGTCCCGGCTCTGCCGGCGAGACGGCGCTGGCTGCCTTCCTGGCGGATGGCAAGAACCTGTTCATCAGCAGCCAGGATTACTACTACGACCGCGGGCTGACGACCATGATCAGCACCTATCTCGGCGCACAGTCGGTGTCGAGCGACGTCAGCCAGACCGCCGTCAGCGGGCAAGGCGCTGTCTTCGGCAGCTACGGAACGCTCGGCCTGAGCTATCCGTTTGCGAACTACAGCGATCGGGTGACACCCGACGCAACGGCGGCGACGGCGTTCAACGGCAACGCCGGCATTGCTGCGATTTCCAAGGAGACTGAGGTCTACCGGACCGTCTACTTCGGGTTCCCGTGGGAGGCCATCTCAGGTGAGCAGAACCGGGAAGATGTGCTGATGACCATCATCGACTGGTTCCGGCCCTACAGCGACTGCAACGGCAATGGCGTGGCCGACCACGTGGACATCCACACCGGTTCGAGCCTGGACGAGGACGCCAACGGCGTACCCGATGAGTGCGAGTATCTCCTGGGTGACATGAACTGTGATGACAGCGTTGACTTCGGTGACATCAACGCCTTCGTGTCGGCTCTGACGGAGCCCGACGAATACGCCATCCTCTATCCCGGATGTAACCCGCTCGCGGGCGATCTGAGCGGAAACGGTTCGCTCGGGTTTGAGGATATCAACCCGTTCGTCGATTTGATGATCTCCAAGTTCCTCGATCACTAGCCCTTACGCTCCTTGCACCTGGGGACTCAGTGCCCGCCGTCGTGGTCACCCGCGAGGGCGGGCTTCTCTTTGTTCTGATCGAGCGAACGGTGAATTCGGGGATCTCGTGTCAAATCGCCCCGATTCACTCCTATATCTAAGCATGTGGCGGTTTCACTAAGCCTCATTGAGCCCAGACCCACAAGGAGGCTGGCGATGAACACGAGCAGACAACGTACAACCATCACCACCGCAGTGCTGCTGACAGCAGCAATTGCATCGATTAGCAAGGCAGCCCAGTGGGACGACCCGGGAACGTCGGCGTTCATGGCCACCGCCAACGTCCAGATCGCCACGGCCCCGCCGCACTGCGGCCGCGCGCCGAACTGCAACGCGGCAGATGTGAACAACCTGTTCCTCCCTGGATTTCAGGGTTATGCCTACGGACAGCAGGTCCGCGCGCTATGCGCCGAGATGGTCGCCACGTGTCCGTTGATCGCGGACGGCTTTGCCCGCACGCGTGTCGACGGGATCGGCAGCTCGATTGCGGAGGTGGATTGGGTGGTACTGTCGCGCACAGAGCACCTTTGCGAGTGTGCCCCCTATTCCGGACAGGCCAACGCGACGATCAACGCCACGATCGAGTTGAAAGTCGGCGGCGTCCCGGCGAACCAGGAAGTAACCATCCACTACTCGTGGTGGAGCCTGATCAATAACTACTATCGGCCGGAGCAGCCCGCTGTTCCGGATGATCCCACGTCAACGGCCGGGATCATCCTGGAGTTGAATGGCGACGATCTGATCACGCCGTCGCCGCTGAACCTAGTCAACGTGCGGGCGCTGTTGGCCCTGCCTCCGGCCGGCGTGGCGACCGGTAGCTTCAAAGCGCATGGCGGCGACGTCATCACCATTCGCATCGTTGGTCAGACAGCGGCGGAGATTAATCTGCCGCCGTTGATTCCGTTCAACAACCCCGACAATGCCGAGGCTTCGTACTGGGGTGGGCTGGCGTTGGGGATCGACACGCCCGTTCCGCCGTTCAGCAATCCGACGCCGCAGGATGCCCTGGGCTTTTCACTCGACATCGGGTCGGACGCGGAGATGAGTGATCCGAATCTGGACCTGGACGAGGTGATCGACCCCGGTGATCTCTATGCCTGGAGCACGCCGCTGCTACCGGCCGGCGGTGCTGATGGTCTCAGGGATGATCCCGAGATCTTCTTCGCCGACTACTGGCCCCAGGCGCCGGACGGTCCGCCGGCGACGACCGGTGCGGAAACGTGTGCCGGGTATTCCGGTGCGACGATCGAGGCCATGCTCGCCGACCGCTTTGATCTCGACGCGACGGATGTGCTCGATGTCGACCTCCGAACGTATATCGATCCGACCGTCCCTGTGGCGGCCCCGATACCGGCGTTCGGTGGACAGTGCATTCACGCGCCCCGGTACCTGTTGATCTCCTTCGACGATGACGACGGCGGGCACTATGCCGGCGCCGGCTGCGATGTGCCGACCGGGTCGCTGTCCAGCGCAGGACTGCGCTACGGCACGACGGCCGGACGCGACGAGCTGGTCGGGCTGTTCCCGTTGACCTCCGGCGGCGTGGTAGCTCCGGGGGCGCCGGCTGTCATCGGCGGGCAGTATGCGGCCGCCGATGAGGTCGGTGTGAATGTCAATCTGACGCCGAGTCCGGATCAGGCCGAAAACGAGGACGACGACGTTGACGCGCTCGACTACGCCGGCCAGGGATGCACACAGTGGTACTTCTCGGCGGATCACGAGGCTCGCGGTATTCATCCGGTCACCGGAGTCGATCTCGATCCGGGCGCGATCTACATCGTGCAGGGCCCGCCGGCGTACGGGCCGGTCAAGGTGATCGATCCGCAGGTTCACCTGGGATTGCTGCCGGGCGTCGACATCGATGCGTTCGAGTTCGTCTGGCTCACGCCGTGTGATGTCTGCACGCCGGCCCTGGCGCTGCTGTTCAGCGTTGACGGGGATGACTGGTGGACGGCCGGTGCGGACGAGTCCGGCGGCCTGAGTCCGCGCATGATCTACGCGTCGTATCTGGACGGCACTTCGTTCGCGTTCGGCGATCGGCTGTTGCAGGACGACATTGACGCGATCGCCGCGACCGCCGCACCCTGGGCGTCGGCGGTGTGCCATGTGTCCAGCTTCGTCTACTGGGCCGACGACTTCGAGTTGTATCCGCTTGGATCGCTGGGCGGTGCCGGCGGCTGGGAGGCGCGTGACTTCGATCCCATTCGCGACGGCGTCGTCGACAACGCCCAAGCCAACAGCCCGACGCAGTCACTGTGGCTCCAAGCCGATCAGAGTGTCACGCAGCCGATCACCGGCGTGACGAGCGGGAAGTGGACGGTCGAGACCCACGCGTTCCTGCCGACGTTTGTTACCGGCGGTCTGCACGCACTGAATCTGTTCAACCAGTATCCGCCGGGCGGCGTCGGGTTGCCGCCGAACGCGATCTCCGTGCAGGTTGTCATGGACCCGGCGGCAGGGCTGGTCTACGACAACGGTGGTACAGCAGCGCCATTGGCGACCGGAAGATGGGTCTCCATCCGCGTAGAGATCGATCTCGATCTCGACGACGTGCAGATCTACTATGATGGTTTGCCGCTCAGCAACCACGCGTGGACAGCGGGTGGCGGACCGTTGGAACTGGCCGGCGTCAACGCCGAGGTTGCGGCCGGTGGGTTCATCTACTTCGATGATTTCCAACTCAGCGGCACGGACGATTGCAACGGTAACGGACAGTCCGACTTGTGCGACTTGGTGTACAGCGTGAGCGCCGACTGCAATAGCAACGGCATTCCGGATGAATGCGACATTGCCAGCGGTGCATCGTCCGACAACAACGGCAACGGCGTTCCGGACGAGTGCGAGGTCGTGCTCGGCGATATGAACTGCGACGGCGTGCTGAGCTTCGCCGACATCAACCCGTTCGTGCTGGCGCTGCTGGATCCGGTGGCATACGCCGCAGCCTATCCCGGCTGCGATCCGCTCAACGGCGACTTTAGCGGCAACGGCTCGCTGGGGTTTGAGGACATCAACGGGTTTGTCGCCGCCCTGGTGCCATAGCGCGTCCGCGCGACGTCGGTCAAAACGAATCGCCGCACCTAGCGAGAACATGGTCCCGCTCGCGCGCTCCGGCGCGGGCGGGGCCTTTTCTCATGTCTTGCGCGGAGCAGCGTATCGGAGCGCGTCTAAGTGTGAAGGCGTCACAGGGCCGATAATCGCCCGTCAGGCACGAATCCACTTTGTAGGATATCTCCGACGGGATAGGATTAAGCGGCTGGGCGGGCCGGCTACTCGGCTGGGGATGGTCTGGCTGTGTAGCGTGCCTGGATCTGTGAAGGTGTATGGCCTCGCTGCGCTGGGATCACGCCGCGACGAGCCGTTACCCGAAAGGAGTGCGACGTATGATGTCTAGCAACGCAATTATGCGCGTAACGTCCGGGCTTGCGGTGTTGCTGGTGGCGGCCGGCGGCGCGACGAACGTGGCTGCGGGACACAGTCACGATGATGAGGTGCTCGGCTGCGGGAAGGCGCATGCGCTCGCGCAGCGTTACCACGCCGAAGAGTTCGCCGCTGCGCGGCAGGCCGAATACGAACGGCAGGTGCGGGCCGGACTCCGCGAAGCGTTTGAAGACACGGACCTTCTGCACGTCGATCTCGAGATTGAGGTCATCCCCAGCCAGTACGACAACCTGGCGGGCACGTGCAGCCTGACAGTCCAGTCCAAGTCGCCGGCGCTGACGCAGTTCACGTTCCGGCTGCGCAGTCAGTACACCATCACGAGCGCCGAGATCGGTGGCATCCCCGTCTCGGTGTCGACGCAATCGACGACCACGCGCGTGGTGACGCTGGATCGCACGTATTTCATGGACGAGGTGTTCACGCTGACGGTCGCTTATTTCGGCCACGCCGAGTCACGGGGCTTCGGCTCGATCGAGTTCACGACGCATGCCGGCGAGGACATCGTCTACACGCTCAGCGAGGCGTATTTCTCATACACCTGGTGGCCGGCGAAGGATGGTGATTTTGGCGAGCCGGGCGACAACAGCGATAAGTTCACGCTTGACCTGGCGGTCATCGCGCCGTCGACGATGGTGACGGCATCCAACGGTCTGCTCGAGGGCGTTGACGCGTTATCCGGCAGCCGCAGTCGGTATCGCTGGTCGACGGATTATCCGATCGCGCCGTACCTCGTCTGTTTCTCGTCGACTAACTACAACACCTGGACCGAGACGTACGTGCCCCTGGCCGGCGGCACGATGCCGGTCTTGTTCTACATCTATCCCGAGAGCGATACGCCCACCAATCGTGCCGCCTGGAGCGAGGTCGTGCAGATGCTTTACACGCTGCGCGATCTCTACGGCGAATACCCGTTCGTGAACGAGAAATACGGGATTTACGAGTGTGAGTTCGGCGGCGGAATGGAGCATCAGACGTTCACCGCGCAGGGTACGTTCAGCGAGCGGGTGACCGCCCACGAGCTGGGACACCAGTGGTGGGGCGATGCGGTTACGTGCAAGACGTGGAACCACATCTGGCTCAACGAGGGCTTTGCCACGTACACCGAAGCCTTGTGGGAGGAGTTCAAACCGGGCAGCAGCGGTCTGCCCGCGCTGAAGGCCGCGATGGCTTCCAAGAAGTACACCGGCGGCGGAACGGTCTACGTCTCCGACACCGAAGTTGCCAGCATGTACGACATCTTCGACGGCAACACCTCGTACGATAAGGGCGGCTGGGTGATGCACATGCTGCGGCACGTGCTGGGCGATGCGGATTTCTTCGCAACCCTGGCCGCGTACCGCGCGGCGTTCGAGGACTCGGCGGCGACCACCGACGACTTCCAGGCCGTGTGCGAGTCGTTCTATGGCGGTAGTCTGGACTGGTTCTTCCAGGAGTGGGTCTACGGCGAGTATACCCCCTCGTATGCGTACGGCTGGACGTCGACCAATGTGGCCGGGCAGGACTATCTGCTGCTGTACGTGGATCAGGTGCAGTCCAGCAGCTATCAGCGCTTCACGATGCCGATCGACATTGTTGTCAATGGCCAGGCGCATGTCGTGTTCAACGACAACGACCCCGAGCACTTCGTGATCCCGATCAGCGGGCCGGCGTCAAGCGTGCAATTCGATCCGGACGAGTGGATCCTGCGCGGCAGCGCGTCGAGCACGAGCTATGTTGCCGGACCGCCGGTGATTGTCGCGAGCGCACCCGCGCCGGGCGAGACGCTGACGACTGATGTTGCGCCGAGCGAGGTCAGCGTCACGTTCCATACACCGGTGAGCACCGCCGCCGGCGACTACACGCTGGTCGGAGATAGCGCCGGAGCGATACCGGTGACGTTCGCCTACGACAGTGGCTCAAACACGGCGACGCTGACGACCGCGGCCGCGCTCGGCGCGGATACGTACACGCTGACCGTCGCTGATGCGGTGACTGCGAACAACAGCGGGCAAGCGCTCGACGGCGAAGTCGCCGATAACCTGCCGTCCGGCGATGGCGTGGCCGGTGGTGACGCGACGATTCAGTTCACCATCGAAGCGCTCTACGCCGCCGGCGATATGAACTGCGATGGCGCCGTGGACTTCGGCGACATCAACGCGTTCGTGTTGGCTCTGGTTGAGGGTGAGGTGTCCTACGATGCCGCCTTCCCGGACTGCGACTATCAGAACGCGGACGTCAGCGGCAACGGCAGCGTCGGCTTCGACGACATCAATCCGTTCGTCGCGCTGCTGGTCAGTCCGTAGGCCGAGTCATTCCGAGCGAAGGCGAGGAATCTACCTGCGATTGCAGAACAATGTCCGCGCGCAAGTAGATTCCTCCGCGCTCCGCTTGTCGGAATGACTGACGAAGCTCGCCCCGGTCGCCTCCCACTGATCGCCACGTCGCTGAAACAGGTCGAACGCACTGTTCGGTCTTGCACACGCGAACGCAATCGCATTCTCCTCATCAAAAACCCGCCGAATTTCTTCGTGACATGCGCCCGGCGTGCTAAGATGTAGGTGAGGAGGCGGGTGCCAGCGGTTGCGCGTGTCGCGCGACCGGCGAAACGTTCGGGCACGCGTGGGATGTTGCGCAGGCGACGGCTGCGCAGTCGTCGCCGGGAGGTCTCTGACATGACAAAGCATGTCACGATTCTTGGCTTGGTCGGTCTGTCCGCATTTTCAGTGGCACTGGCGGACACCACCATGGTGGCACCGAGCGTCTACGAAATTGACGCCGGCGTTGATTTCTCGATTGGAAATTCGGGCGCATCCAGCTTCCTCCTCAACTGGTCGGATGGGAGCGGGACGTTCACGGATGAGCCCGACCCGACGCTGATACTGCACGTCGGGCAGACGTACACGTTCATGCGCACGACAGGCAGCCATCCGTTCGTCATCACCGACGATACGCTGCCGGTGACCGGAACGGACGGCAGCTATGCGCGCGCGACGACGGACGGCGCGGTGATCGACGCCGCCACCCTCACGCCGATCGCGGACTTCACCGCGGATCCGGCCCCGACCACGGACCAGATCACCTGGACGCTGACGTCGGGCGACGTGGGTGACTACTTCTACACCTGCCGGGTCACGTTCCACACCAGCATGGCCGGCGCCATTCACGTAGTTGAGCCGTCACTGCCCGGCGACATGGATTGCGACGGCGTCGTGGGTTTCGGCGACATCAACCCCTTCGTGCTGGCGCTGGTCGACGGTCAGGCGACGTACGAAGCTGCGTTTCCGGACTGTGACTATCAGAACGCCGACGTGAGCGGCAACGGCAGCGTCGGTTTCGACGACATCAACCCGTTCGTCGCGCTGCTGCTGAACCCGTAGTAGCGCAGCAACTTCATCCGGAGCGACGCGGTAGCGTCATTCCGAGCGAATGCGAGGAATCTGCTCGCGAGTGCGCACAACCGGTCACTCGCAGGCAGGTTCCTCCTCGCTGCGCCCGTCGTATTGTCCGGCATGGACGAAAGGCAACTGTACGTTCGCGCGTATCGCCACGTTGCAGCCTGGCCGGTGATCGTCCGAATGGAAGCAGAGATTCAGAATCCTCATCGCCCGCGTCGGACGGCCGCGCCTGGGCGAGTTGTCTACTCAGCTTCACGACGTACCTCCGCCGCGCGTCGACGGAAAAACCTTGAGCCGAAGCCGATCTGGCATCTCTCGAGGACATCCGCAAGTGCGTCCAACTCAGCCGCGAATTCCAGCCCGCTGCGCGCACGTTCGAGAGCGTCGAGTTCCAACTTAGGCGCCCTGGAGAGTATTCGCGCATCTTTCTCTGTTTCACACTGTACCCAGATGTCCTCGGACGCGATTAGAACCTCCCAGTCTCCATCGCCGACTTGGCGAACCGGAAACGAATCACGACGATCACCATTTCTCACAGTACTAACTCCTCTTATTGTCCTTTACTAGCGTCACGAAGGGAGGGCTCGAAGAAAGTGCCGTGGTGGTAGCGACGCTCATTGACCGCGCCGTTTCCTCAACGAGCGATCGCGAAGGAGAAACGTGAAGGGCGCTACCGGCACACTTCGCGACGATTCTGGCTGCCGCGAAGATGTGGCTTCCCATGTCGCGCTCCGGGGCATACTGCTGCAACCGTTCAGTGATCAGTTGATCGCAAAACTGCCCTCCGTCTATGGAAGTCTCGCCGATGGACCTCGACTTCGCAAAATCAGCCCTGATTCTGTCAATCGCCACGGCCATGAACTCGGTTCGTCTGGGATCACCGAACTTCCCGTACGCGAGACGGTCAGCGACCGTGACAAGATATGCGACGTACTCCGCGAACAGCCTAGTTCGCTGTGGTGCACCGAGTTGTCGTTTCCACAGCCGTTCTAGAACCGAGACCTCATGTGCAGATATCAACAGAATCTGGACCCCAAGGCTGGAAGCGTGTCGTTCGAGATCAGATGAGGCACTCTCTGATGCCCGTTGTTGCGGAGACGAAGCACGGTCCGTGTGCTCAGGAGGTGCAGTTACCTCTTCCACGAGCCCTTCAGCGGCGAGAGCTCGCATCACAAACGCCTGATCTACGTGCTCAAAACGATCGGTTGGTCTAAGCGGTGTGCAGAATCGTGCTGAGAGATCATGGGCTACTTTGAGCGTCTCTCTTGACGGATACCGACGTTCCAGAACGCCCTCCGCAACTTCCTCAGTGAAACGCAGGAACCGTCGACCAAAGAGCGGCCGCCCCGTTCCAGCATACGAGAATGTCGACGGCAAGCTCATATTCTCGCGAATGCTGATGAGCACTTTCGCCAATTCTACAAGGCAGTCGTCCAGCCCGTCGTCAAATATCCGGATCTTCTCCAACAGCTCCGGCAAGTTTGACACGCGGCGAGTCGTGTAGCCGTCCGCTAGCTCCGAAAACGCTATTGCTGCGCGCTCGTCCACACGGCAGTGGCCCTGGCTGTCGGGATACTTCAGCCAGACCGCCAGTTTCCGCTGCATATCGTGGTACAGAAGATCGTACTCGACGGCGGTTCTCGCGCCGCAGTGCGGACAGTGCAACGTCGTCAATGCACTGTTAAGCAACTCCGTCTTCAGGTGCGGGTCAGTCGTGGCATTTAGGCTGCTCCATTGCGTGAACACTTGGCGGTGGCTGCAACTTGGGCAGGACACTTGTCCTTGCTGAGATGAGGTCATGGCGTCCTAACCTCCTCCCTTCTCGTATGCTGCAGCCGTGTCCGTTGCGCGTACACGCACTCAACTCTGACCTGTTCCGAGGCAGTGATCGAATTGGAGAACTTGTGTCGGCCTGCACTGGCACATGCTTGCGGTGCGAGCGCGAGCCGTTCGCTCAACACGCTCCAATTCGCGTCAAGTTAGGGGAATTATCAGGGCCGTTGTGTGGGTGTCAAGCCACACACACGAACTGAGGTGTGGTGGACATGTGTGCCTGTGATTGCCCGGGAACCTCGACTACATTGCGCGCGTGAGTGATGATCCACACACGCCGGTCAACCAGTCCGCGCCCGATCCGGAGCAGTGGCTCGCGGACCACGGCGACGCACTCTTTCGTTACGCACTGCTCCACGTGGCGGATCGTTCGGTCGCGGAAGACCTGGTCCAGGAGACGTTGCTCGGCGCCCTCAAGGCGCGCGAGTCCTTTGCGGGGCGCTCGTCGACGCGCACCTGGCTGACGGGGATTCTGAAGCACAAGATCTGTGACCATGTGCGCCGGAAAACGCGCCGGCAGCCGGAAGAAGACCTGGCAGCCGCCGACGAGCTGATCGCCGACCAGTTTAATCAGCACGGGCTCTGGTCCGGTGGCCCGCGAAAGTGGCGGGGCGATCCGTCGTCGGCGTTCGACAACGCGGAGTTCTGGGACGTTCTGACGCGGTGTCTGGAGGCCCTCCCGGAACGGCTCCGGGCAGCGTTCGCGCAGCGGGAAATTGAGGCCACGCCAACCGAAGAAATCTGCAAGCTGCTCGACGTAACCGCTACCAATCTATGGACGCTCCTGCACCGCGCCCGCACGCGCTTGCGCGCCTGCCTGGAGCGCAATTGGTTTCGCAGTACCGATTAGGAAAGAGCCAGTACTTGAAACGTCTGCTGCACATCTGGCACCTGCTCAACGCTCCATGCTCGGAGATCACAGAGTCGATCTCCCGCGCGCAGGAAACGGAACTCCCGTTCTGGGAGCGACTTGCGTACAAGCTCCACCTGCTCTACTGCTCCGCGTGCCGGCGATACGTCCGCCACTTAGAGGCATTGCGGGTAGCCCTGCGGCGGATCGCGGGGGAACTGCGCGATCCCAGTGCTGACGCGCCCGTGGGGCCGAAGCTCTCCGCCGCAGCCCGCGAACGAATCCGCCGCGAACTTCGGTATTGAGAAGGCGGTTTCTCATACCTGCCCAAATGCCGCCGCATTCTCGAAAAACCACATCCATCTGCAATTCACAGGCGTGTCGTACGACCAATCGGTCGGCGGCTGAGTCGTGGGAGTCCGACTCGATAGCTGCCGCCTACTGAGAACCGACCGACACCGCGAAGGAGATGGAGATGATCACTCGGCGTTTACGCCACCCGTGGGCCCTGCGATGCGGCCTGCCGGTTATTGCCGTTCTGACTTTGAGCTCAACCGCGTCCGCCGAATACTGGAAGGCGGGCTGGTCGACGGATCTGTCGACGTTGTTCCACGACGTCTCGGGGACGGTGACGATCCTCGATTCGCGCACGTTGTGGGTCGAGAACTTCAACTTTGACGGCGGCGGGCCGCAGGTGTACTTCTACCTCGGCGCGGATGAGTCCGATGCTTCGTTTGCGGTCGGGCTCGAGCTCCAGCCGCAGCTCACGCGGGTATACGACAACGAGTCGCTGCTGCTAAAGCTGCCGGTGGGCGAGACGCTGGATGACTATAACGCGATCTCCGTCTGGTGTCGGAAGGTCGATGTCAACTTCGGTTCGGGCACGTTCGCGTTGCCGGAGCCGGCCGTGTACGCCAAACGTGGTTGGACGGCAGTCATGCCCCTGGGAGCGCACAACTCCTACGGTGTCGTAACCGTGATCACTGAGCGTCTGTTGTTCGTACAGAGCTTCACGTACGACGGAACGGCTCCGGCCGTGTACCTGTATCTCGGCGCGACGGACACGAACGCCGATTTCGAGAACGGTATCCCAGCTTCGCCGCTGCTCGACCGCGCGTACAACGTCGAGGATCTCATCGGTGTGCTGCCGCCGGGCGAGACCATGGACGATTGGGGGGCGATCTCGGTGTGGTGTGAGGCGTTTTCGGCCAATTTCACTTCGACATCGATCGACGGACACTTGCGCGGCGACATGAACTGCGACGGCGTCGTCGGCTTCGGTGACATCAACCCGTTTGTGCTGGCGCTGACTGATCCCGCCGGCTACGACGCGGCCTATCCCGACTGCGAAAGCGCCAACGGAGATCTCAACGGCGATGGCTCGTTCGGCTTCGACGATATCAATCCGTTCGTGTACGTGCTGACGTCATAGTTGGCTGGGCCGAACGTGGTGTATGAACGATGGGCGACCGGTGCGCCGGTCGACTACCGCCCGGTGGCAGCCGCGGTAGCGATCGGTGCCCGAGTCGTTTCTTTCAATTCGCGGGTGGATCAGCGCGATACTTGATCACTTCGACTTTCTCAAGCGTAACCAACCCCTCCGTCACCATATCGTCGATGTGCGGGAGCAACGCGTCGAGCTTCTCGCGGCTGTCGACCAGCTCGATGACGATCGGCAGGTCTTCCGAAAGGCGCAGGACCTTCGCCGTGTGCAACCGGGAGTGCGCGCCGAAGCCCATCGAGCCCTTGACAACGGTCGCGCCGGCGATGTGCAGCTCGCGGGCCTTCATCACGATCGCTTCATAGAGCGGCCGTCCGTGCCAACGGTCGTTTTCGCTGACGAAGATGCGCAGCAGCCAGCCTTGTTGGGGGATCTTCATGGTCAGGCTCCGAACCACTTCTCAGACAAGCGATAGCCCAGCCAGACCGCGACCAGGCACAGCCCGTTGCTGGCGACGATGTTCACTCCGGCCCGGGACCATTGCCCGTCGTTCGCGAGCGCAAACGTCTCATAGCCGAACGTGGAGAAAGTCGTGAAGCCGCCCAGCACACCGATCAGCAAAGCCGCGCGATATTCCTCGCGCAGCAGGAGCGGCCCCGCGAACGCCGCCGTCAGCAAGCCGATGACGAAACAGCCGAGCACGTTTACGAACAACGTGCCGACCGGGAAAGTTGTGGTCACGAGTCGTTGCGTCAACCCGGTGATCCCATAGCGCAGCACTGCGCCAGTGCCGCCACCCAACGCGATCAGCAGAATCTTGCTCACAAAGCACTCTCCGGAAGATGGCCTACGAGCTGCAACTGAGCGGCGGCGATTGTAGCCGAGAGTTGTCGGAAGACGTGCACAAGTTCTGACAATAGCCGACGGCCCGCGATGTCGATGCGCTTCTATACTGCCAGATGTCTGGTCAGCGCGCCGGTCGGGATTTCCGCTCGACGCGATGGCATTCGCTAACCCGAACGGCGCGCGACCGTGACAGCACAGGAGGCACTCAGGTATGACTCGATCGGGACAGTTAGCACGCATCGTTCTTGTTGGGGTGTTCATTGTTGGGTTCGTCGGCGCCAGTGCGGCGGTGGCCGGTGAAGAGAAGACGCTGCTGCGTTTGCGCGTGGATGGTCCGTTTTCCGAGGCGCCGAGTGACGCGGCCGGCCTGGCCGCGCTGATGGCCAATGAGCAAATTCAAACTCTGCACGGTTGGGTGAGCGCGGTGCGCACTGCGGCCCACGATCCGGGGATCGATGGCCTGGCGCTGATCATCGAAGCGCCGCAGGTCAGCTTCGCGCAAATCGAGGAGATGACGCGCGCAATAAACGAGTTCAAGAAACAACGAAAGCCGGTCTACGCCTATCTCGACTTCGCGGGTAACGGCGGTTACGCACTGGCGGCGGCGGCAGACCACGTGACGCTCGCCGAGCACAGTGAGCTCTTCATCCTGGGCCTGCACGCCGAGGTCATGTACTTCAAAGGGCTGCTCGACAAGATCGGCCTGGAAATGGACGGGATGTCGCGCGGGGCCTACAAGAGCGCGCTCGAGTCATTCATGCGCAGTGAGCCGAGTCCGGAGGCGGCCGAGAACATCAACTGGCTGCTTGATGGGCTGTATGAGCGCTGGCTGGAACTCATCGCCGAGGGACGTGATATGTCGGTCGACGAGGTACGCAACTTGGTGGACCAGGCCCCGTTGTCCGCCGATGAGGCTCTCGAAGAAGGGCTGATCGACGAGTCGTCCTCGTTCCCCGCGTTCGCCCAGCGGCTGCGCGACAAATTCGGCGACGACGTCGACGTGCGCAAGGACTATCGCATGAAGACGACCGAGGAGATCGACTGGGAGAACCCCTTCGCGATGTTCCAGGTCTTCGGCGATCTGTTCAGCGAGGTGACCGAACCAGAGGAGCCCGGCGTTGGTTTGGTCTTCATCGAAGGTCCCATCATGGTCGGCAAGAGCGACAGCAGCCCGTTCGGCGGTTCAACCGCCGGCAGCACGACCATCCGCGCCGCGCTCGAGAAGGCTCGGACCGACGAGAAGATCAAGGCGGTGGTGGTGCGCGTCGACTCGCCCGGCGGTTCGGCGATCGCCAGCGACATAATCTGGAAGGCGGCGACCGCGTGTGCGCAGGAGAAGCCGCTGGTCGTGTCGATGGGACGCGTCGCCGGCAGCGGCGGCTACTACGTCGCGATCCCCGGCCAGACAATCTTTGCCGAGAACAGCACGATAACGGGCTCGATCGGCGTTGTGAGCGGCAAGCTCATCTGGCACGAGCTGATGAACGATAAGCTCGGTATTTCCACGACGACGTTCGCCCGCGGCAAAAACTCCGGCATGTTTGCGACCGACCGGCCGTGGAACGACCGCGAGCGGGCCGAGATGAACGCGTTCATGGACCGCGTCTATACGCAGTTCAAAGGACGAGTGATGGCGTCCCGCGGCGAGCGCATCAACGGCGAACTGGAGGACATGGCCGGCGGTCGCGTGTACACCGGCAAGCAGGCACTAGAGCTGGGCCTGGTCGACGAACTCGGTGGTATTGCCGAGGCGCTGGTGCTAGCCAAGAAGCGCGCCGGGTTGCCCAGCGATGCCGATGTGTACATGATCCCGCCGCCGTCGGAGATCGCGGAGGTCCTGGCCATGCTCGATCAGATGCTGGGCAAGGACGGCGAGGACGATTTCGAGGTGCGCGTGGCGCAGCGTCTGGGCGGCGTGGACACGCTGAAAGCCGTGCTGCCGATGCTGTACGAGTTCGCACCGCAGCAAGTCAGCGAAATCGTGCGGATGTTCCAGCATCTATCGATGCTCAATCAGGAACGCGTCGGCTGCTTCATGCCCACCGTGCCGATCATCAACTGATAGCGCGTACTGGGCACACAGTGTGACGGCCGACCAGGGGGGCGGGCGTCACGAGCGTGAAGTGGCAGCCGGCGAGGGACGGGACGAAAGGTCTCGTCCCTCGCTAGCATTACGGCTGCGGAAGAGGGGGCAGGACTCCCAATCTCTCGCCCTCAATCCTCTAATCCTCGACCCTCACCCCACCCCTCATACCTCCCACATCCGCGACGCCCGATACCGGCTGGCGATCTGCAGGGGGTAATCGCGCCCCAGAACCTTGCGCGCGGTGGCGAGGGCGATGTCCGGATGATTGTTGTGCTCGCTCAGATGCGCAAGCGCTACCCAGCGAGGCGCCGACCTGCGGCAGCAGCCGAGTACGGTGACCGACTCGTGATTGGAGAGGTGCCCACCCCGCCCGCGAATTCGCGCTTGAAGTTCGGCGGGATACGGTCCCTCCGCCAGCATGGTGGGGTCGTAGTTGCTCTCCAGATACGCCGCATCGACCTCTGACAGGGATTGCGCGAGTGCACCAAACGGGTGTCCCAAATCGGTGAAGATGCCGAGTCGGCGACGATCATGCTCGATCACGAACGCCACGCTCTCCGGCGCATCGTGCGGCGTGGGAATCGTGTGGACCGTAACGCCGTCGAAAGTCAGGTCATCACCCGGCGCGAAGCTGCGGAAGTCGCGAATCTTGCCGACAGATGGGGCGATTGCCTGCTGCGTGGCACGCGTACCGTAAACGGGCAATCCGAACAGCCGGTGCCAGACGCCCGCGCCGCGCGTGTGATCGCTGTGCAGGTGCGACAGGATGATTGCATCGACGTCGCGAATATCCCGGCCGTGCTCGGCCAGACGCATCTTGGCCTGGCGGCCGCTGATGCCAGCGTCAAAGAGCAGGCGGGCGTCGCCGGCTTCGACGTAGATCGAATTGCCGTTCGATCCGGATTGCAGGGAGAACGTGAGCATGGCGGGAGTATAGCGTGCGTGTGGCGAATCACGCGTGCTTATCGGAATGCCGCCCGCTTTTCGCGCCGCGCGTTTCCGTGCTATACTCCAAGGCTCGACGTATCTGGAGGCGAATTACGAAACACGTTACGGCGTCCGAGCGGATCGGCTGCCGGCGTTGAGACGACTGACGCAGCAGGAGCGGAGCCGATGGCCGCGAAAGCCAACGAACTCAAACGGGGCAAGGTAATCAACCACGACGGCGACCTGTACACGGTCACGGACGTGACGCGCGTATCCAAGGGAAACTGGCGCAGCTATCTCCAGGTTAAGATGAAGTCGATCAAGGATGGCCGCATCATCGACCAGCGGATGAGCCCTGACGACCGCGTCGAGATCCAGTTCGTCGACACCAAGTCCTACCAGTACCTCTATCGTGACGGTGATAGCTTCGTCCTCATGGACGAGCAGACGTTCGACCAGATCCCGGTCGAGGGTGACATCATGGGCGACGCGGACAAGTTCCTGCGCGGCAACGAGTCCGTCAGCGTGTCGTTCATCGACGGCAAGATTGTCGGCGTGGAACTCCCGAACACGGTGGAGCTGAAGGTGGCGGATACGACGCCGGTTGTGAAAGGCGCTACGGCCACCAACCAGAGCAAGGATGCCACGATGGAGACCGGCCTGCGCGTCAAGGTGCCGCCGTTCATCGACATCGGTGAAGACCTGCGGATCGACACGCGCACCGGCGAGTACCTGGAACGAGCGAAGGGATAGGAGCGTTGGAAGGTGAGAAAGTGGGAAAGTGGGAACGTCACGCCCGCGTGCTGACCTTCCCACTTTCACACATTCCCACTTTCTCACGCGTCCGCTGCGGACGGTGCCATGAACTGGTTACTCAGCGTCGGTGATAAGGACATCCTGCGCGAGGCGACTACCGCCGCGACCGTCTTCTGGCACCGCGCACGGCAGGGGGGCTTCTGGCTGAACGTTGGCTACGGCTTCACGGGGTTCGTGGCCCTCCTGCTGGCGTTGCTGTTGCTGGGGCCGGAAGGCACTGGCATATCGTGGCTGCGGCGTGACGGACTGGCGATCTTCTTCACGCTCGTGCTGCTCGGTTGGCTGGGCTTCGCCGGCTGGCTGATATTTCAATTCCTGCCGTCACGCAACGATCGCGTGATCATCGGCCTACGCAAGTGGGTGCAGAGCCGGGTTGAGTCGCTCGAGGACGGGATTCGCGCGCTATCGCCGGAGGCACTGCAAGCCAAGACCGCGGAATTCAGAGAGCGGCTCGCGAACGGTGAGGACTTGGAGGATATCCGGCCGGAAGCGTATGCCTGTGTGCGCGAGGCCTCCCGCCGGGCTCGGGAGCATCGGCAGTTCGAGTGCCAGCTCATCGGCGGCAAGGTGCTCGAAGAGTGCAACGTGGCCGAGATGCGGACGGGCGAAGGTAAGACGATCGTCTGCTACATGGCCAACTACATGAAGGTGCTCCAGGGTTTGAAGGTCCACATGGTGACCGTCAATGACTACCTGGTGAAGCGCGACGCCGATTTCTGCCGACCGATCTTCGAGCTGCTGGGCGTGTCGGTGGGGCACATCAGCTCGGACATGGAGACGTACGGCCCACAGGCTGACGAGCGGCGGGCGGGCTACGACTGCGACATCACGTATGGCACCAACAGTGAGTTCGGCTTCGACTACCTGCGCGACAACATGAAGCACAACGTCCGCGACCAGATGCAGGGTCGCCAGGACTACGTGGTCGTCGACGAGGTGGACTCGATTCTGATCGACGAAGCGCGTACACCGCTGATTATTTCGGGGCCGGCACACGACGACATCAGCGTGTACCGCACGGCGGACGACGTAGCACGCGCGCTGATTCAGAAGCAGGAGCAGGCGAACCGGCAGACGGCGTCGCGGCTCGAGGAGATCGAAGCCAATCCGGCGCAGTTCGGTCTGGACGAGAAGGATGCCAAGTACAAGGAGGGTATCAAGAAGTTCCGCGTGAATCCGTTCTGGCTGTCATCGGACGAAGCCGACGCGATCGGGCACTTGCAGTACTTCGTGGTCGAAGAGGATCGCAAGTCGGCCCACATGACCGAGCACGGTGCCAAGGCCGCGCAGCAGCACCTCGGCATCGGCACGTTCTACGACAGTAAGAACATGAACTGGCCGCACTACATCGACAACGCCGTGCGGGCGCACAAGGTCTACCAGCGCGACAAGGAATACGTCGTGCAGGAAGACCAGATCATCATCGTCGACGAGTTCACCGGGCGCTTGATGCACGGCCGGCAGTGGTCGGATGGTTTGCACCAGGCGGTCGAGGCCAAAGAGCGTGTAACAATCAAGCAGGAATCGCAGACGCTCGCGACCATCACGCTCCAGAACTTGTTCAAGCTCTACCGTCACCTGGCCGGCATGACCGGCACCGCGATGACCGAGTCCGAAGAGTTTATGAAAATCTACAAGCTCGAGGTCATCGCCATCCCGACCAACAAGCCGATTCGACGGATCGACTACAACGACAAGATCTACAAGACGCACGAGAACAAGTTCGACGCGATCGTCGAGGAGATCCGCTCCTACAGTCAGGACGGTTTCCCGGGTGATCCGTGGTCAGTGTACGACATGCTGCGTCAGGCGGCGCGCACGATTCGGCTGAACACCGAAGACGCCGATGGAAACGTGACCGAGCAGCTTGAGGCGATCGACGCCGGTTTGAAGGCGTTCGACAACGGCAACGGCGATGAGAACGCGCTGGCCGAGGCGTACACGAAGATCATGGGCACGGATGTCGGTGGACGGCCGGTGCTGGTCGGCACGATCAGCGTCGAAGCGTCCGAGAAGCTGAGCGAACAGCTCACGCGGCGGTATGGCATCGCCCACGAAGTGCTCAACGCCAAGAATCATGCGCGCGAGGCCGAGATCGTCACCAAGGCCGGCCAGCAGTACGAGGCCACCCGTGGCAAGAAGAAATCCATGTTCGGCAACGTCACGATCGCCACCAACATGGCCGGCCGCGGCACCGACATTGTGCTGGGGCCGGGCGTGGCGCGGCTGGGCGGCCTGCACGTGGTCGGTACCGAGCGGCACGAGTCGCGGCGAATCGACAATCAGCTTCGCGGACGCTGCGGCCGGCAGGGCGACCCCGGCAGTTCGCGCTTCTTCCTGAGCTTCGACGACGAGCTGTTGCGGCTGTTCATGGGCGAGTGGGTCCTGCGGATGCTCAACATGCTCGGCTACGAAGAGGGGATGGCGATTGAGGATCGCCGCGTGAGCCGGGGAATCGAGCGGGCTCAGAAGAAGGTCGAGGAACGCAACTTCGGCATTCGCAAGAACCTACTCGAATACGACGAGGTCATGGACTATCAGCGCAAGACCTTCTACGCGATGCGGCAGCAGTGCGTGGAAGGTCGCGGGCTGAGCGATCTGATCTGGGAGATGATCGACGAGATCGTCGTCGACGCGGTCGAGCGGTACTACGACAAGCACTACGCCGCTTCGTGCGCGAGCGAGTGGGTGGGGCAGCAGCTTGGCGTGCATCTGGAGGCACCGAAGCTCGACACCGAGGATCTGGAGACGTTGCAGCGACAGGTGCGCGACTTGGCCGAGTACGAGGTGCGCCAGAACATCCAGCGGACGTTCGGCGAGTATGTGGACGCAGATGTGCCCGCGGAAGAGTGGGATGTACGCGGTCTGGCGACCTGGGCGACACAGTACGGCCTGAACCTGACGCAGAACCAGATTCGCCGTGCCCAGCCGGAGGAACTACTCGATGAGATCATCGAAGGTGCGCGGACACGCATGCGTGAGTTCAATCTGGCCCCGCTGGAGCAGTATGTCGATCCGCTGTTCCCAAAGGCTCGGCTGGCCCGTTGGGCGAAGGAAAAGTTCGACGTCGAAATCCCGCTCGACGACTTGGCGACCGCGAACCGCGAGGACGCACAACGGCTCCTCGAAGACCACATGCGGGCCGCGTATCGCAAGCGCGAGATCGAGTACCCGGTGGCGGCGGTCATCGACTTCGCGATCCAGCGCGGCGGCTCGAACGTCAACGAGGTCTACACCCGCATCGCGGCGTGGGCGAATCGCAAGTACGCCCTCGACTGGACGTACGAGCATTTCCGCGACAAATCGCCGGACCAGATTTTCCGCGAGCTGCGGGCGCTCAACGAGGATTTCCTGACGAACGGGAAACTCAATTCCGAGATTGATGCGGCGATTCAGCAGCATGATGAGGCGGGCTTGGAAGAATGGGCCCGCGAGCGTTTTGGACACGTCCTGGATGCCCACCCGCTGGATCAGGACGGCGACGTCCGCGCGCAGTTGCAGCAGTGCGGATACGAGATGCTGCGCTTCGAGCTGACGCACCTCGAGCGCTACGTGCTCCTGACAACGTTCGACGCGGTGTGGAAGGACCACATGTACGCGATGGACCTACTGCGGCACAGCATCGGGCTGCGGGGTTACGCGGAACAGGATCCGAAGATCGCGTACAAGCGTGAAGGCACGCGGATGTTCAACGAAATGCTAGAGAACATCCGCGAGCGCGTGACCGACCTGATCTTCAAGGTGCGCATTGCCGGGTATGGCGATGGCGGGTTTGGCGACGCGGGTACGCCGGCAACTTCCGGCGGTACGGGTCCTGGCGGCGCATTCAGCGGAGCCACCGCCATGAAGGCCGATGCGACCAACGTAGGCTTCTCATCTGCCGAGCAGGAAGCGGCGATGCGCAAGCAGGGTGAGGGCGGGGCGGCCAAGACGATTCGGCGCGAGACACCGAAAGTCGGGCGCAACGACCCGTGTCCGTGCGGGTCGGGTAAGAAGTACAAGCAGTGTCACGGAAAGGCGCGGTAGGGGGAGTATTCGATGATTCGCAGGATTCGAGGGCGGGGCGAGAGCCGCGGAGAATGAGTCGCCTGGTGACGTGTCTGGCCTCGGACCCTCGGATCCACCTCAATCCTCTGCCTGTTGTGCGGTGGGGGTCTCGGCAACGCCGGTCGTCGATTCGGCGGACGGAGGTTCGTCACTTGCTTGATTCGGCGCCGCAGGCCGGTTTCGCCTAGCACGGGCCTCGGCGAGCATCTCGTCGTACTTGCGGAGCATGATTTCGCTGGCGTGCTTCGTGTGGCTGACGTTGTGCCAGACCAGCAAGGCACCACCGCCAGCAGACGCGAGCAGAATCAGCAGCCAAACAGACATTGGGGCCTCGACGGTCTCGTTGAGCATAACGGCCACACCTCAGACGAGGCGGGGTGATGCCATCACCAGACCCTATCGTCGAAACTCCCTTCTACGGTGAAACCAGCACCCTGGTTGGATTGCAGAACGCGCAGGGCGCGACTAACATGCCTGTTCTGAGGGGTGCGCAATGCGGCACCGGCGGAGTGGATTGCTTCGACGGGTAATCGTTGCGCGTTGGTGTCCCGGGTGCCCTGTCGGCCCGGGCGACCCGAACCGCTAGGTGCGAGGGATCGCCGCACGATGGAACTGGAACGAGTCTCGCGCGAAGTGTCGGAGGCGGCGCAGCTCAAAGCGCTGATTCGGGACGTTCCGGATTTCCCGAAGGCGGGGGTCCTGTTTCGCGACATCACGCCGCTGCTGGCCCATCCATCAGGGCTGGCGCTGGCTGTTGAGCTCATGGTGCATCCGTTCCGCTGCCGGGGGATCGACGTTGTCGTGGGCGCGGAGTCGCGCGGTTTCATCTTCGGCACGGCCGTTGCTCGGGCGCTGTCGGTCGGTTTCGTTCCGGTCCGCAAGCCGGGCAAGCTGCCGCCCGAGACACGCCGGCACGAATACGAGTTGGAGTACGGTACGGACGCGCTGGAGATTCGGTCTGACGCGCTGCGCGCGGGGCAGCGTGTCCTGATCGTCGACGATCTGCTGGCCACCGGGGGTACGCTGGGGGCGTGCTGCGCGCTGGTGCGGGGGTTTGAGGCTGAGATCACCGCGGTGGCCGTGCTGATCGAGTTATCGGAGTTGCGTGGTCGGGAGTGTCTGGGCGACGTCCCGGTGTGCAGCGTGATCAGATACTAGGCGACCGCGCTAAGACGTAGGTCGCGCGTATCGTGTTTATCGGCAAGGAGTTAAGAATCCTGCCCCGCAAGGCCGACAGCCGCGGGCGCGAGACACCGTGGAACTTGGCCGACGCCCCACAATGAGGGTGACCCCGGCACGGGTCTCAGCAGTGGGAAATCCGCTTGCTGTGCCCTGAGTTGCGCGGTAAACCGCTGCTCAACGCCGGCTTGTCGAGCCCAGCCTGCGTCGCGTGAGACGCACGAGCGCGTCGGGTGCGTGGCTGGAGACCGACCGGAGGTTGCTGCATGAGGTTCGCACTGACTCCGCGAGCACAACTGGCTGCCCTCAGCGTGGCGCTGGTTCCGTTGCTCGGATGTCCCATCGTGGCAGACATCCTGGATCCCACACTGGCCGGCCAGTTAGGGCTCGGCACGACCGGGTCTCAGGGTGTTGTGATCGTTGCCTTCAACAATGACACCCGGTTCAACGTCGAATTCTTCGCGTATGAATCGGTCGACGCACAGGATCTCACACGTGATTCGCGGAATTTCACGGCGCAGGTGACGTCGGGCAACGTGGCCAACGAAGTGCTCGATTGCCCGGTGGAAGTGTTCGCGCCCGGCTCGCTCAGTGCCGATTTCGCCCAGAACACGCTGGCCGCAACCGTCACGACGGACGGCGGCGCCGTTTCTGTGAATTACCTCGGGCCGCCGCTGGAAACGCCTGATTTCTCGTGCGGTGACGTGATCGAGGTGCGCGTGCAGTCGACCGGCGCCGCGACGGATGCCGAAGGGGCGTTCGAGATTGTCGTTCGAGTGATTCCGGGATAGTCCGGCCGAAAAGGAGCCCGTACGCATGCAAGCGCGAGTCTGTCGGCTGTTGATCGGCCTCGGTCTGGCGACCAGCCTGCTTCTGACAGGGTGTTCGTTCGACCCGCTTTCCATTCTCAACCCGGATTTTCTGACCACGATTCTGTCATCAACAACCGGTGGCAGTTCCGGATTGCCCGGCGATGCCCCGGGGGTCGTCATTTCCGTGGAGAACCTCACGGCGCGTTGGGCGCGCGTCGTCGTCTCCTATCGCGATGCGGATGAGAACGCGCGCAGCTTCACGGCCACGGTTGGCCCGGGCGACAAGACGGCGCAGATGATCGTCTGCCCGGTGCGCGAGGTGACGCTCGGCAGCGTGGCCGACCTGGAGTCCCCCGGCGCAGTCGTGTTTCTCGCCGACAGCATCTCGGCCGATACGGATCTTGACACACTGCCCTTTATCGAAGTGGATCCGTTCGGCGTCTTGCTGCGCGAAGGGATCAATTACTCCTGTGGGGACGGTTTGGCATTCGACATTCGCGAGACGCCCGGGCAGACGTCGTCCGGTTACCGCACGCGTGTGACGGTGAGCCAGGCTGGGTGATACGGCTGAGTTCTTCGATCGGTTCCGCGCTGCGGACGTTTGGAGTTTGTGCAGATGAAGAACGCAATGCGAACGACCGTTGTGTTGGGCCTCGGGATCTGCCTTGCCACGCAGTTGGGCGGTTGCCCGACCGGCGGTACCGGCAGCGGTACAGACGTCATCGATGGCGGTACCGGAACGACGACGCAGGTGCGCAGCAGCGCAAGCGTCGAAGTGCTGACGCCGGCCGCGGACTTGTCGATCATCGGCGGAACGCAGGTCGAGGTGAACTGGCGCGCGTTCGCGACGACGCAGTTCGCCGTGCTCGACGTTATCATTGACGAGGATCAGATTCCGGACAACGACAACGAGATCGTCGCCCGCGCGAATGGACCGCTGTCCGAGAGCACCGCTCTTGTGGATACAACGCTGCTCGCCCGTGGCGCCTATTTCGTGGGCGTGCGCATTGAAGAGGTCGGCGAGATCGTGGCGTTTGGTTACGCGCCGGGGCAAATCATCATTGACCAGCGGCCTGATTTGTCATTCACATCGCCCCGCGGCAATTTCCGCTACGACCGCACCCGGCTCATCGCACCGCGTTTCGACGTGGCGTGGACGCTGTCGGATCCGGACTCTGTCAACACGGTCGAGATCTTCCTCGATCCTGATGAGGTAGTAAACGGCAACGAAGTACTGCTGTTCCGTAGCTCTTCTCAGACCGGTGACAGTTTCAGCTTTGACCTGCCGACCGACGCGTTCGAGGCTGGCACCTACCGCATCCTGGCATTGGTGTCCGATGGACAGAACTTCACGCCGTTCTACGCGCCCGGCAGCATCCTGCTGCGCGGGCGGCTGGCGGGGCCGGTGGACCTGCGTGATCTGGATCTGGGCACTTCCGAGGTCGAGGGGTGCGTATTCGAGGGCTTCAATCCGCACGACAATGCCGGCAGTACCGTGGCCAGCATCGGCGATATCGATGGCGATGGTTTCGGCGACATGATGATCCTCTCGCAGTTCGGTAAGCCGCGCTACGACACGAACGAGCAGCGCACCGGTATCGGCGAGGCTTACCTGGTTTACGGCCGCGCACAGCGTTTCGTGGGTGTGAACAACCTGAACTCCACGGGAGCATTGTTCCGAGGTGTAGTGTACGCCGGCGTCGAGGAAACCGGTGATCCGGTGCGACCGACGCGCGGGATCACGTCCTTCACGGTGCTGTCCGATTGGGACGCTGACGGTGTGCGGGAGATGGCTTTCGGTTTGCCGTTCACGGATTCCGAGACCTACTCCGAGCATCCGATGGATAGCGAAGGCGCGTTTCGTACGGGAGCTGTGATTGTCGTCGCGGGGCGCACTCTGCGACAGGACCTTGGATTCCCGGGCGCAGAAGTTGAGCGCCTGTCATCGTTCGGAACACAGGTTTTCCAGGCCTGCCCGACGACTGCCGCCGGTTGCCCCGAGGGCTTCTATGGGCCGCACGCCCCGAGTACGGCTGGTGGCTTCACATTGTTTCATCGCCACCGATTCTGCGAAACCATCGCCGATAATTTGGTGAACTGGGGCTGCCGCATCTGGACCAATGACTTCGGGGATCAGTGCGGCGATTCGTTGTCCGCGTATGAGTTTGACTCGCTGATTATCTCGGTGCCCAACCGTGATCCGAACGTCTGCACGACGCTCGGGGAATCGCGCAAGGGCGCCGGCGTGGTCAGCGTGTTTTATGGCGGGTCGAGCTTGTGGAACCGCAACAACGATTCGCTACCGCATGACGGACCGTATCACTATGTGCTGGATGATCGGCGTGGTGAGATTTTCTCATTTCCGGACCCTGAGGGCGAAGGGGACATCATCGACTTTGGATTCGTGGAAGGTTCCCCCGGTTATTGGGTCGATCCCGGCGACGGTCCTCCATGTACACGGCTGATTTTTGAGCCGACGCCGCACTGGGAGCGGACGACGCGCATCTACGGAGGCTTCGAGGGCGCCGCGATTGGGAATGTTGAAGGCGCAGGTGATTTGAATGGCGATGGGCTGCGTGACATCCTGATCGGTAGCCCGTTGAGCGAGGATGGCGCTGGTGCCTCATTCATTATCCTAGGGCGTCTCCGCGATTTGGTTATGTCTGGTGAACTCGACCTGGAGGAACTCGGTCTTCCGATGATCGCGTCGGATCCGACACAGCAGCGCATTTATGACGGAATCCGCGTCGTGGGCAGCCCTGGCGATCGCCTTGGGCAGGCCCAGTCCCGTGCCGGCGACTTCAACGGAGATGGCTTTGCGGACGTGATTATCGGATCGCCGCTGGTGAACAGTCGGCGTGGCGGTGCTGCGATCTTCTTTGGTGACCGAACCATCATCAACCTGACGGAAGCTGAGATCCCGTTTGACGAGATCGCTTCGCGCGGTTTGGGCGTGATTTTCGAGGGTGAGCTCGAAGGCGATCTGGCTGGCGCACGCGTTTCCAGTGCCGGCGACGTTGATGGCGACGGGAACACGGACGTCTTGATTGCTGCCCCGGATCGGTCCATTCGGCTTGACATCGACCTGGACGGAACACTTGAGATCGATCGCACGCAGTGCGGCGTGGTATACTTGGTCTACGGGTCGCCGGATCTGAAGGGCACGATCAGCCTCAGTGAGATCGGGACCAGCAAGCTCCCCGGAGCGGTGTTTATCGGGCGGCGCAGTGGCGACCATCTTGGAGCCGGATTGGGCGATCAGGGTGACCGTAGCCGCTCGATTTCGATGGCCGGCGACGTTGATGGTGACGGTATCGGCGACTTGCTGTTGGGGTCGGTGCGCGCTTCACCAAGGGATCGCGCAGCAGCCGGTGAGGTATACTTAATCTACGGCGTCGGCGATTGACTGTAGTATTCGCATAAGGAAGATCGCATATGAGTACCGCGCGAACACTGGTGATTATCACGTTGGCGAGTTGCCTCGCCGGCTGCTTGGGAGGGTGTCCGCAGCTTTCGTCGGCGGAACGTGTACCATTCCTCAAGTTTGCCGAAACGTTCGGCATCGGTGGCCCGCTGGATGAGAGCGCCGAGACGGCCGCCAGTGGTTCCAGCGCCGAGCTGACGTTTCGACAGCGACAGACACTCCGTCTTCAAAACTGGAACAACCGCCATATCCTGGAGTGCTGGTTCGTCGCGTGGGTTGAGGTGAGTAGCGTGCGTACGGCCGAACAGGAGGACGCTCTGTTGCGGGACGGTTACGTGCCGCTGGCGGATGAGATCAAGCTCGGCACGGCCTTCACGTTGCCCGTGGGTACGTTTGTGTACGGCGGCCCGGGTACCGCGGGCGCCACGCAGGTGAGACTTCGGCCCGCAGGTGGCGGCTCAACGGCGGAAGTCGATGCCGATCCGTTTGGTGAGCAGCAGCAGCAGGAAGGTTCGGGGGCTGGAACTGATGACACGGGGACAGACGACGGCTCGGATGGAGGTGAAGACGAAACGGTCGATCCAACTGAGGCGAGCTTCCGGTTCATCACGCCGGACGCGATTCTGTTATTTGGCGCGCCGCCGGTGTCGTGTGACAGTATTGCATACGTGTTCCGCGACGCTGCGACCGATGAGATTGTTGACGGCTCTGCCGTGCTGAGCGGTGGCAACAAGACGTTGGCGCAGATCAATGGATACCAATGCAGCCCGTTCAAGCCGGGTTTGTTCTTCCGGAACATCGGTGGCGAAGGCGTGCGTCAGCCCAACGAGTACCTCGAAGGTGAGCGTGTGACGTTCGCGTTTCTGCGCGGGTGGTTGGGCAACACAGCCTACCGGGCTGACATAACGTTCGGCGATATCGATACGACGTACACGCTGACTGACGGGCGCTTCGTATCGGGGGTGATCGAGGACACTGGTGATGGCGGCTAAACGTCGGATCAGCGAGCCGCGCGCACATGGGTTCATGTGGCGCGCTTGGGAGGCCGAGATGTTGCGAAAGACGGTTCTTGCCTGCGTTGCAGCTGCTGTCGTAGTAATGGGTTCGACCGTTCCGGCATGGGCCCAGGGGGATGGCGGTGCGCCGCAGATCCTTGATCTGTGGTTTGGCGACGACGAAGATTGCTCCGCGGGCCCGCCCAGCGTCGATACATGTTCGGGCGATCCGCTGCTCGAGCTGGAACTTGCGTACGTGTGCATGCTGGTTTACGACCCCGACTTCATCATCGACGACACAGATGATGAAATCGACGAGCAGCTTTGGTTCAGTATCGAGTCGTTTTGGATCCCGTACTTTAGAGGGGGGTTGGTGTACGGTCCTGAGCCTCCGGTCGTGTTTACGGACGACGCCACGTTTGCCCGTTACGGTCCCGTCACGAATGTAGACCCAACAACGGGGCTCGTCACGGTCTCGCTGCCCTTTCTCGTTCCCCAATTCCTGGGTACGAATCAAGCTCGCCTGCGAGGATGGATCGACTGGGACGTGCGTTGGCAGATCCGTGTCGGAGTGGCAAATGAGACCAACGTAGACGAAGGTTCGTCCGACGTCGACTTTGAGACGCTCGATGTGTTCGTATGCGCAAGGGAAAACCCGGCGGCGGCAACACCCAACCCGCCGCCGTTCGCAGATGCGGGTGCCAATCAGGTCGTGGCGGTTGGGCGAACCGTGCAACTTGATGCGTCGTTGACATTTGATGGAACGAACGTCGGCTTCGATCCAAACGCCGCGTCGGTCTTCGAGAAGGATATCCTCACCTACAGTTGGGAATGGCTCTCTGGTCCCGAGCGCGTCGATCCGGTTCCGGTGCCCGGAGCCCCCCCGTTCGCCCGTGTCACACTCACCGAACGCGGAACATACCTGTACCGCGTGGCTGTTTCCGACGGCGTGAACTCGCCGCCGAGCACGGACACCATGAATGTCACCGTCGTCAACGAGGAAGATCTCCCGGAAAGCAATCTCGGGCCCCGTGCGATCATCACCGAACCCGCTGGACCGGTCGGCGTCGGCGGTGTCATCACGCTTGACGGATCACAATCAGCGGACCCGGATGGTGACACGCTCAGCCACCGCTGGCGCCAGACGAACGAGCTCGGCGGCGATCTCACGCAGGAAGAGTTGCTGATCGCCTTCCAGCCGGTGACCGGCCTCTCCAGCACGCAGAGCACGTGGAGGGCCATCACGACCGGTACATTCTACTTCCGTCTGCTCGTAAGCGATCCGTTCGGAAACACGGCCAGCGATCTCGTTGCCGTCGAAGTCGTGAGTTCTGCCAGTGCTGCGGGTGCGACGTTTGTCGCGCCGTACATTGGCGAGACATCCACCGACGAGGAGGCGAACCGGCAGCCTGCCGCTCCGGCTCCGGCCGCGTGTGGCGTCGGAATCCTGCCCCTGGCAATCGTGCCGGCCTGCCTGCTGGCCGCCCGCCGACGCATACGCTAGGCAGTTACTTCAGTTTGGATCATTAGACGGGCTGCAGGCGAACGCCGCGGCCCGTTTTCTTATGCGCTGCGCTCTTGCTTCGGGCGGTGTTTCCAGCGCCGGTGCATCCAGAGGTACTGCTCCGGATAGCGACGAATCGCGGCTTCGAGAGCCCACGAATACTCCTGCGTGATCCATCGGAGCGGATCATCCTGCGCGTCCCATTCCTCCGGCTGAATCACGCGTTCAACGTCGATGCGATAGTGGAATCCGCGACGCACGCGGACCGCATACCCCACGACGATCGGAACCCGTTTGGCCATCGCGAGCAGGCCGATGGACTTGTAGGTCGATGCCTTGCGGCCGAAGAAGTCGACGAACATCCCGCGCCGGCCGGCGTCCTGATCCGCGATGAAGCACAGTGGCCGGCCGGTGTCGATCACGTTGCCGGCGCTGGCCATGACGCCTTTCTTGTACAACAGCGACAGGCCGCCGGCCTTGCGTGATGCTTCCAGATAGTGACTGATCAGCGGATTGTCGAGCGGCCGCATGACGGCGGTCAGTGGCATGCCCAGCTTGCTGATGGTGAAACCGAGCAGCTCATAGCTGCCGAAATGCCCGGTTAGCATGATCAGGCCGCGCCGGTTGAGAATCTCGTTCAGGGCCGGGCCAAGCCGCCCCAGCTCGACGTGCCGGGCCCACGACCAGGCCGAGATCAGGCGCGGCGTGAGCACGAGTTCAACCAGGTAGAGCTGCGCGAAGTGCTCGAAAGCACGTTTTGCGATACGCCGAAGTTCCCGTTCGGAATAGCGATCGCCCAGCGCGGGCCGCAGGTTGCTCATTGCGCGGTTGCGGTGGCGTGGAATGAGTGCCCACCAGAGCCGACCCATCAGCCGCGCCGTGCGCAAGTTCACGTCGACTGGAAAGCAGCCGATGATCGTCGCCCACAAACGCAGCGCGACAAACTCGCCGACGCGTCGCACCGCGACGTACAGCGTGGGGGCGCCGGTGGCGTCCAGCAATGGTTGCGTGAGCGTGCGGAACATCAGTCGGGCGTTGCGTCCTGCGTGGCGGGTTGCGTTGCCGCCTCCTCAGTGGGCGCCTCGATGAGCGGTGGTGAATCTGACACGATGCCCGGCGTGGCCGGTTCGGCACTGCGGGCCGCGTCCAGCCGATCGCTGGGTGGTGTCAACTCCGACTCCGGCCACGGCGGCGGCTGGTTGCCGAACAGCACGAAATGTCTGGGCTTCGGCCCGTGCCGTGTTTGCAGCCACAGGTGTGCTGGGGGCATGGCGCGGCCTTCTTCGGCCAGGCGCGGCGGTGCTTCCACCAGCAGATCGACGTAGTGGGGCCGCGATGCGACCAGCAGGATTGGGTCGTGACCGGCCAGACGAGTGATGATCTCTTCACCGTAGATCTCGCGTTCGAGCTCGAGCGAACGGTTTCCGCCCTGCATTTCGAGCAAGTCGAGCTGGTCAATCAGCCGCGGGAAGCGCACGTCGCTATACCAGATGATGCGCGAGTCCTGGCTGCCAATCTGCCGAATGTACGGTCGCAGATCCAGGTCGACTTGCATGCGCAGCTGCTCGGCGAAGTCGATGAATGGACGCTGCGAGACGAAAATCGGCAGCACATTCGGCCAGATCCACAGCCATGTGAGCCACATCGTTCCGACCAGGGCGGCGAACGACGCGTGCTCACGCCGTTTCACGTATAGCCATGCCGCGAGGGACGCGCCTAGTGTGAAGATAAGCGCGGTGACGATGTACGGCGTCAGTACTTCCGGCCAGTCAAAGTCCTCTAGGACGCCGACTTTGCGGTACCAGTAGTGTACGCCGAACGCCGCTGCACCGAATCCAACAGGCATACCAATCCATACGGCGAGTAGCCCGAGACGGTCGAGATGCGGCACGGAGCGTCGCTGCGGACTGAAGAACGCGGACAGTTCTGCGCCCAGCAGTACGAGCAGTGCTGGAATTGCCGGCAGGAAGTAGCGATATTCCTTCCCGGCGGCCGCAGTGAAGAACACAAAGTGGCTGATGACCCAGATGAGCAGGAACCACTGTCCATCTCTGTTGGTTGCGGAGCCAGTCTCACCCTTGTCACCGTGGATTGCACGCCAGATTGCGCCCGGCAGCGAGGCCGAGTACGGCAGGCAGTAAATGATCGCCGGTGCGATGTACAGGAAGTGGAAGTACCACGCGCGTTGCCCTTCGACGTTGGGTAGATCGCCGGTGAAGCGATCCCAGAACTCGACCTTCCACTTGGCCAGCGCGACGGGCTCGGTTTGAATGACGGCGATTGCCCAGGGCACCCATGGCAGCAGGAACAGCGCGAGCCCGACCAGGTGCCACCAACTTGCCAGCGCCCGCCAGCGGTTGCGCAACAGCACGTACAGGAACGCGGGCATGCCGACGACCACCAGCGGCATCGGCATCTTGTACAACATGCCGAATCCCGCGGCGAAGTACGCGACCAGCCACAGCGCGCCACGTTTCAGACCTGGATGTTTGCACTCAATAGCCCCCCAGAACGCGGCTAGTGAGATGGTGGTGAATGTGGTAAGTCCGAGATCGCTGGCAGCGCGGTGGGACCACCAAAGTACGAGCACGCTGCTGGCCGCCGCGAAGCCGCCGAAGATTGCGGCGCGGTCGCCCGCGATGCGGAGTGTTAACCAGAAGATCGTCACGACCAGCAGGATGCCGGCGATCGCGTTGGGCAGGCGCGCGCTGATGGTGTCGACCGGCGTGCCGCGTAGCCAGCTCGCCGCCATGACGGCCCAGTAGGCGCCGGGCGATTTCTGCATGCGCAATTCGTCGGAGAAGCGCGGTACGAGCCACTCGTTTGCGGCCTGCATCTCGCGCGCGGTCTGCGCGACCCAGCAGTCAATGGGCTCGAACGCCGCCCCGCCCCCGAGGTCGTAGAACGCCAGCACGCAACTCCAACCGACCAGCGCGACCAACCAGCCCCAGGTTGCCGGCTGCAGCGGGCGTGCCGCGGTCGGCGTCTCGGGCACACGCGACGGCGGTTGTGTCAGGGCAGGCATGGGCTCGGGCGTGTCGCTCACGCCCGCGACTCCGATTGTGTGAGCCGAGTGAGCGGCTCGTCCATGGCGCGGTTGACCTGGTTCATGAGCGTGACGTAGTCCGCCTGGTAGCGCATCAGGTTCTTCAGCGCGTCATTCCTGGCCATTTGCTGTTCGAGATCACGGAGCTTGTGCTTGTCCGCGACTTCGACCGGCTTCTGGTCGGCCTCGAGAGTCTGGACGTGACCGAGGTGCGTCTGGTAGTCCTTGAGCAGTTTCTGGGCGGAATCGTCACTGCGGACGGCGTGCTGGGCCTGGTGGTAGGACTTCACTACGGGATTCGCGGCGAGAGCCTCGCCGAGCGTGCGCGCTTGGGCGATCAGTTCCGGGGCATCAGCCATGGTGTACCCTTTCGAGCAAGGGGAATCAATGAGCGTGATTGTAGTCCAGGCCGGACATGGTTTGGAGAGCGCCGGTTGCAGGCGTCGCATTCGCTCGCGCGTCGGTTATGATACGGCCAACACGTGTGCCCGGGGGACGCGCAGCGGAGTAGGCAGCATGGACATCAGCCGACGAGAATTCGTGCAGTGTGCCGCTGGAGCGGCGGCGTTGGGGCTAGGTGCGAATGCGGCGGTTGCCAGTCAGGAGGAGCCACGGGTGAAGCTGAGGCCGGCGGGGAAGTCGGTGGTCATCGCCAGTGCAAACGGGCAGGGGGCTTGCGCGCGGGCGATGGAGATCCTCCAGGCCGGCGGTGATCCGGTTGATGCGGCTGTGGAAGGCGTATCGCTGGTGGAGAATGATCCGAACGATCATTCGGTGGGGTATGGCGGCCTGCCGAACGAAAATGGTGTAGTCGAGCTGGACGCGTGTGTCATGCACGGACCGACACACAAGGGCGGGGGCGTTGCGGCGCTGCAGCGCGTGAAGAACGCATCGCAGGTCGCGCGGCTGGTCATGCGGCGTACCGACCACGTGCTGCTCGTCGGCGATGGGGCGCTCCAATTCGCCCGCGCGCACGGCTTCAAGGAAGAAGAGCTGCTGACCGACAAGGCGCGGCAGATTTGGCTGAAATGGAAAGAGTCACATTCCGGCAAAGACGACTGGATTCACATCGAGGCCGATGTCGAGGCGCGCCGACGGATGGAGCGGGACGGGATTGAGTTCACGCACGGGACGATCTCGTGCATGGCCCTCACCGCGGGTGGTGATCTGGGCGGCTGCACGACAACGTCGGGGCTGTCGTACAAGATCCCGGGGCGCGTGGGAGACTCGCCGATTCTCGGCGCGGGGCTGTTCGTCGACAACGAGGTTGGGGCCTGCGGTTCGACCGGCCGCGGTGAGGCGAACCTGATCAACTGTTCGAGCTTCCTGGTTGTTGAGCTGATGCGCAATGGGCAATCGCCGAGTGATGCGTGCCTGACGGCCCTGAAGCGCGTTGCCGATCGCACGGAGTCCCGCCTGCGCGACGAACACAGCTACCCGAACTATCAGCTAAAGCTCTACGCAGTGCGGAAGGACGGCGTCGTCGGCGGGGCCGTGATGCGCGGTAAGGGACGCATGGCGGTGCATGACGAGGGCGGCTTCCGGCTTGACGAACTGCGAGGCGTCTTTCCGCCGTTGCCCGACCAGGAGCGCTGACGGCTAGAAGACAAACCACGCGACAAATGCCACTAGCAAGATGATGGCCACGACGAACACCCATCCTGCGCTCCCGCTGGCTGCCGCCGTCTGAGTCACCCACTCGCCGCAGTGCGGGCACTGCTCAGCGAACTCCGCGAGCTCAGCGCGGCAGTTGGGGCAGGGGATCGTGTCGATCTCGTCGTCATCGTCGTCGTGAAGGTCGATGTCCTGCGGACCTTCCGGATCCTCTTCCCAATCGTCGTATTCCGGGCTGTCGAGCCGACCGGGCATAGTCACTTCACCAGCGGGAGCAGCTTCTTGAACAGGTCGGTGCCTGCTTCGTGCGCCAGCTCAAAGATCGCGGACTCGATGGTGGTCACGACTGCGCCCGCGGAACGCAGTCGTTCCAATGCCACCGCACAGTCATTGACGTGGCGCGAGCCCACCGCGTCGGCGAGTACAACCGGAGTCATCTGCGCCCCGAGCAGATCGAGCGCGGTCTGCTGCACGCACACATGCCCTTCGATTCCAATCAGCAGTACCTGCGGCCGCATGATTTCGACAATGCGCTTGCGACATTCTTCGTCGGCACAGAAGCTGAACGTCATCTTCTCGTGCCGGGGGGCGTCCCCGGCAGCTTCCGCGACCGCGGGAATCGTGGGGCCCAGTCCGCTGACGTACTGCTCGGACAGGGTAACCGGAAGTTCCAGCACACGGGCCGCCTTGACCATCTTGACGGCACTGACAACAACATCCTCGTGCCCGTGGATCTTGGGCAGCAGCTTCTCTTGGATGTCGACGATCAGTAGTTGCGCGTGGTTCCGATCGAGCTTGTCAACGTGTCGTTCACCCATGGTCTCTCATCCAGCAAGTCGGGTTCTGCGTTTTCGTCAACCGGGGCGTAGTTTGGCGGACCGCCGCGTCCGCGGCAACATGCCTGCGGTAGCTCGGCGTCGGGGGGAAATGCTGGACGACAGGGGTTATGCAGGATAGCATAATGCATGGTATTGAAACGAATCCGGATGCCATGGAAGGCGAGGTGACCGCGATGGATCGCGAAGAACGCCTGAGTACGGTGCCGATGGGGGCTGATTCAGCCGATCGTTGTGTATCTGAGGGGCGAGAAGTGAAGCTGCGGGCGGGCGGCGAGAGCACGCCGCCGGAATCCAACCTGTGCATACCGCGAACGGTCGCAGTCGACGGTGACGTGACGCAGGAAATTGCTCCGTCGCAGGTCATCGAGGCGCTGCTGTTCTCCGCAGACACACCCATCCCGGGCAGCAAGCTGGCCGAGGCCGTGGGCACGGGCACCGCACGTGACGTGCGTGCCTGCATCGAAGTATTGAATGCCAAGTACGCCGAGGCGGGGCTGTCGTTTCGAATCGAGGAGATCGCCAAAGGGTACCAGATGCTGACGCTCCCGGTGTTTCGGCCGTGGCTGGCGAAGTTGCACGAGCAACGCTCGCAAACGCGCCTCAGCGGTGCCGCGCTGGAGACGCTCGCCATCGTCGCCTACAAGCAGCCCGTGATCCGGGCGGATATCGAGGCCGTGCGTGGCGTAGGCTGCGGCGAAGTGCTGAACCGCCTGCGGGAGATGGGGCTGGTGCGCATCATCGGCCGGGCCGAGATTGTTGGACGCCCGATGCTGTACGGCACGACGCGTAAGTTCCTCGACGTGTTTGGCCTGGGCGACCTCGACGATCTGCCGCCGATGGATGCCCTGATGTTCGCCCGGCGCGCCGCGAAGCCGGACGAACAGACCAGCGACGCAAATCAGGACGATACGCCGCCCGCGGCCGAGCCCGAGAGCGTCGAACAGATTGAGCCGCAGCGTATCGCCGCGGGAGCCTGAGTCGGCGTAACCGCGCGATACGAGCAACGACGATTATCAGACGCCCGGCCCCGGCCCCATTGGATTCGGGGTCGGTTTCGTTACCGCTGGTAACACGGGCGCGGCCTCGACGGTGGCGAACCGCCGAGCGGGTGAGGGGGTGCGGGATTCGCGTCGATATACGCTGCGATGGCAACGAACGAACCGCGTAGCAAATTGTGGCTACCCGCCAGCCTGTCGGCGCGCGGGTTCGTGCTGTTTCTCATCATCATCGCGTCCGTGGCGATACCGGCCATTATCGGGCATCAGATCCAACTGCGCCAGGCGACCGCGACCGCTGACTACGAGCGCGATGCCTTCCTGGCACTGGCCGTCTCGGCGTATCTCGAACACAGTTCCGAGCCGATCGCCAGCCAGGTGCCGTTTCTCGAACAGCTCTACGCACGAGCCAAGCGCGTCCGCTGGGCGGGCATATTCTCCCGCGACGGCGTTGGCGTAGAGTTGCGCCAGCGCACCGCGGTCGATACCGATGCGGTGCGGGCCCAGGTCGATCTCAATGCGACTGAGATGCGCTCCGCTCCGCTCCGGTTGGCCGGCGTAACGTCACGACGCTTCCACCTGCTGACGTTCCCCTTTCCGGACGAGGGGATGGTCCTGGCGGTCGTGCTCGAACGCGAACGCGTCGTGGCCCGCCCGGAATCCGCGACGCTGGCGCTGCTCGCGGCTTGCGGTGCTACCGGTCTGCTGTTGGCCGCGGGGTGGTTTTGCCTGACGATTCAGCGGCCGATCGAGCGGCTCGGCACACGGCTGAAACGCGTCAGTCACGGGCTCTCCGTGATCAATCAGGAGTCAACGCTGCCCAAGGAACTCGCAACGTTGGCAACGACCGTCGACGGCGCCTGTGCCGAATTGCTGCGCTCACGCGACGAGGTGACGCTATTGCGCGATACACTGGATCAGCGCGTCGAGAGCCAGACCAGGGAGCTCCGTGTCGCTCATCACAAGGCCGAACAGAACGCCGACACCGATCAGCTCACCGGGCTGGCGAATCGGCGCGCGCTGGACCGTGAGCTGCCGCTGATCTACAAGCGTCAGCGGGCTGCACGGGCGGACCTCACGCTGGTGGTGATTGACGTCAATAACTTCAAGATGCTAAACGACACCGCCGGCCACCAGGCCGGGGACGAGTTGCTCGCCTTCGTCGGCGAGCTGCTGCGCGGCACGATCCGTAAAGGGGTGGATCTCGCTGCGCGCTACGGCGGCGATGAGTTCGTGCTGGTGCTGCCGGAAACGGAAGCCTCCGACGCACGCACAGTCGCGCAACGGATCGTCACGCTCTTCCAGCAACGAGTACGGACGCTGGGATCGTCCACCGTGCTGGCGGGGCTGTCGGCGGGCGTTGTTAGCCTCCGCGCGCACGGTCCGAGCTCCTGGCAGGAATTGATGAAGCAGGCCGATGCGGCTATGTACTGGGCCAAACGGAAGAAGATCGGCGTGGCACTGATCGATGAAGTGCCGGCCACACAGCGCAAGGCTTCCGTCGCGTCGCCGGTGAATCAGGCGCGATAGAAAGCTCGAATTGCGTCCACGACCGTCTGTTGCTGGTCGGCCGTGAGTTCGGGATAGATCGGCAGTGCGAGTACTTTGCGGGATGCCTCTTCGCCGACCGGGAACTCCCCTTCCTTGTACCCCAGGTAGTTGAAGCATTCCTGCAAGTGCAGGCAAAGGGGGTAATACACGCCCGCGCCGATCTTGCGCTCGCGCAGGAACGCAGCCAGCTCGTCACGCCGCTGGGCCCGTAACACATACTGGTGGTAGACGTGGCGACCGATGCGTTCGGCGGGCGTACGGACGAATTCGGGGACGAGCCCCGCGGTTTCGAGCAGCTCGTTGTACGTGTGGGCCCGAGCCCGGCGTTGCTCGGTCCATTCCTCCAGATGGGCAAGCTTCCGCGTCAGCAGCGCCGCCTGCAAAGCGTCGATGCGGAAGTTGCCGCCGACGCGCTCGTGGAAGTAGGTATGGCCCGAGCCGTGAATACGCATCTTGCGACTGAGCTCGAACAGCTCGGGATCGTCGGTTAGCAACGCGCCGGCGTCGCCCAGCGCGCCGAGGTTCTTCGTCGGATAGAAGCTGAGGGCCCCGAACGTGCCGAAGGAGCCGGCCATGTGGCCGGAGTCGTCGCGTGCGCCGATCGCTTGGGCGGCGTCTTCGATGACTGCGATGTTCTTTGCTGCTGCAATCGGAGCCAGCGCCGTCATGTCCGCGAGCTGGCCGTAAAGGTGTACCGGGATGATCGCCTTGGTGTTCGGCGTGATGAGCTCGGCCATCCGGGCCACGTCGATGTTGTACGTGTCCGCCTCGATGTCACAGAACACCGGGCGGGCGCCAGTCCGATGGACGGTGCCGGCGGTGGCGAAGAAGGTGAACGTTGGAATGATCACCTCGTCGCTCGGGCCGACCCCCAGCGTCATCAACGCGTCCAGCAGCGCGTCGGTGCCGGAGGAGACCCCGAGCGCATGTTGCGAGCCACAGTACTTTGCGAGAGCTTCCTCGAATTGGGTGACCTTGGGTCCGAGAACGTAGTATCCGGAAGCCGCGACTTCCGTCAGTTCGGCGAGCAACTCGCTGCGGATGCTCTCGAATTGCCCGCCGAGATTGAGCGGAGGGACAGGCGTGGGGATGGGGCCGGCCTCTGTTTGATGATCGGGCATGGTTGCCTCCTGCGACTGCGTCTGCATTGTAAACGCGCTTTGTACCGGCTCGGCAGCACGTTGGGAAGCGACAGCAGCGCCTGACAGGCATGGCGGGGTGGTCTACAATCGCACGGCACCGGCGCCGTGGCGGCGCCGGACGCAGTCAGGCTCGGCAAGCCAGCGCGGTACACAGGACGGATCCGACCGTACGGTGGCAAAACGCACGGCCAAATCCCGATCTCCAGAGCGAGTGGCGTTACCGCTGTGGGTACCCTTCATAGCGGGTGCGTGTCTCGGTGCGCTGTCCGTTGCGTGGATGCTCACGGGCTGGCTTGCCGCCGTTCCGCGGTCGAAGCCGAATCCGGCGCTGGACGCAGCGCGGGCCGCTCCCGACGCGTGGAACTGGACCGATCAGCCCGCCGCCGCGTTTCCGGTACCGCCGTATGCGCGGTTCCTCCAAGACGTGCGTGTCATGCTGGATCCCGGGCACGTCGGGCAGCGCGACCGCGGTGGCAATTGGAAGCGCGGACCGACGGGGCTGCGCGAAGCGGTCGTGAATCTGCGCGTTGCGCAGTATCTGCGCGAGTTTTTGCTCGCAGCCGGCGCTGACGTCCGCATGACGCGCGACGAGGATCGCAGTCTCGACTTGCCCGATCGCGAGGATCTGCGCGCCCGCGCGGAGTTGGCCAACGACTGGCCTGCGGACCTCTTGCTGTCGATTCACCATAACGGCGTCGACAATCCGAAGCCGAATTACACGTCACTCTTCTATCACAGTTCAGACGGCCACAGTCGTGCCAGCGCTTGTGCGGCGCAGTGGATGCTCAGTGGGCTAAACGACGCGCTGCGCCTGGAGGACAACCTCGAGTGCGCGGTGCTCGACGATCGTGTGCTGTTCGATCGCGGGCTGGCCGTGCTGCGGAACGCGCGTGTGCCCGCAGTGCTTTCCGAATCATCGTTCCATTCGAATCCGGACGAGGAGGTGCGGCTGCGCGATCCGGTCTACAACCGGCGCGAAGCCTACGGTCTGTTCCTTGGTATCGCGCGCTGGGCGCAAGCGGGTCTTCCGCGCGTACGCGTTGTCACGCCCAAAGATAAACGCGTACGGTCGGGTGGACGCGTGACGATCGCGCTGGACGATGGTCTCAGCGCGCGCGGCGGATGGGGCGCAGAGCGACACAAGATCGACGCGGACTCGATCCTCGTGCGGGTGAACGACGCGATTACAACGTACGAGATGAACTGGTCGAAGCGTCAACTCACGTTGACGTTGCCGCGCAGGCTGTCGAGCGGAACTTGTGCGATCTGGGTGGATTTTACGAACGTTTTCGGGCAACCGGTGCTGCACCCGCGGCTGGAGTTAACGTTGCAGCGCTAACACTGGCGGCGCAAAAAATGGGCGGCTCGCCACACCCGGGCGAGCCGCCGATCGACGAACCAGCAAGTAGCCTATCCGTTCTGTTTGCGAATCCGCTCGTAGAAACTCAGAGCGAAGGGACTACTTCCAGGTATAATTGGTGAAGGGCCGACCGGTGACAGTCTTGGTGGTGGCAACCAACCAGCAGTTGTTGTTGCCGCGGGTCACGTCCTTGATCGCCGGGCCGAACTTCTTCTTCATGTACTGCTTGGCGGTGGTGGGGGTCCAGTTCTTCCACTGCTGACCGAAGAACTTGGTGAAGTCGGTCGTGCTGAACTTGTAGACGCGGGCGCCACTGTTGATGTAGCGGGTCCACTTGTTCGCAGCGGTGGGGGAGAAGGTGGTCTTGCTGTTCGTGCGATTGAACTGCGAATACACGTTGCGATAGGAGCCCATCCTCCACTCGCATTCAGTCTTGGCGATCTTGAACTTGGGCGAGTTGCACGCGTAGTTGGTACCCTGCGTGTTCGACTTCTTGGCGGTGGTGCCGTAGTTCTTGCGGTTGTTCTGCTTGCGATTGCTGTAGTAGGTCTTTCTCGGGGGCATTTGGCTCTCCACAATTGCTTGCTGTTCGTCGTGGCCACTGTAACTTCCCTTGCGTATCGGGAATTTCTGCGCGTAAGTTGAGTACGCGAGCCAGCGCGAGTGACATCTGGGCAGCACGCCGTGACCGGAGCGGCCGCGCGGGAGCGGGCCGAGAACCGTCGGATCATGTCGGACGCCCCGTCGCGAGATACCTATGATTGAGGTAAAATGAGCGGTCGGACGTGGTCGTCAGACCCATTCCGGCTACGGATGTGGGGAGGCACGGAAGATGGTGATGCGTACCAGACGGCGGATCGGTGCCGACAGGTTTCGGGTCGTGCGACGGATTTTCGTCAGCGTCGGCGTGGTAGCCCTGACGCTGGGCTGGCTCTCGCCCTGGACCCTGGGATCAGGGGACGAGCCCGGTCGGGCGGCAGTCATTCCCATCCGCGGGACCATCGACGACATCATGCGTGACAGCGTCGATCGGCGGCTGGAGGCGGCCCGCGAGGCAGGGGTGCAGACGGTCATCTTCGAGATGGACACGCCGGGCGGCCTGGTGACCAGTGCGCTGGACATCTTCAGGGCCATCGAGCGATTCGAGGGACACACGGTCGCTTGGGTGAATCCGGAGGCCTATTCCGCGGGGGCGCTGATTTCCGTGGCCTGCGACGAGATCTGGATGAGTCCGTCGTCTTCGATCGGCGATTGCGCGCCGATCATCATGGTCCCCGGCGGCGGGGTCCAGGAACTGGGTGAGACCGAGCGGGCCAAGGCGGAGAGTCCGATTCTCCAGAAGTTCCGCGATGCTGCGGCCAGGAATGGCTACAACCAAGCCCTGGCTCGCGCCATGGTCACCGTGGGTGAGGAAGTCTGGTGGCTCGAGCGCGTCGACGACAGCAGCGTCCGGGAATTCGTGACGGGCGAGGAGAAACGCAGCCGCATCGATGAAATCGAAGAGCCGGAAGAGCCGGAATGGAAGCTGGTCGAGAACTACACCACCGGTGACGGTACCGACTACCCCGTGGAACAGCCCGTCGACCGTGCAGATACCCTGTTGACGATGGGGGCCAACGACGCCGTCGCCTTCGGGTTTGCCCGCGGCATTGTGTCGACGGGGAGTGACCTGACCTCAGAACTAGGCCTGAGCCGGTTTTCGCTCCAACTCGAGCAGACTGGCTGGGAGCTGTTCGCCGCCTGGCTCAACAGCCCGCTCGTGCGCGGTCTCCTGCTGGTGATCGTGCTGATCGGGGGCTATATCGAGTTTCAGTCGCCGGGGCTCATTCTGCCCGGCGTGACCGCGCTCGTGGCGCTGGCGATATTTCTGGCCGCCCCATACGCGGCCGGGCTGGAGAACTACTGGCCGCTGATTCTATTCGCGGTCGGGATGGTGCTGCTGGGCATCGAGATCTTTGTGCTGCCAGGCTTTGGCATCGCGGGGGGGCTCGGCGTGCTCGCGGTGCTGGTCGCGATTCTGGCGAGCTTCGTGCGCGTCGAGCCCGATCTGCCGCCGTTGGCGTTTCCGGACCTGACCAATGTCTGGCAGGGGTTTGTGCTCGGCTTGCAGGTGCTGCTGGGAAGCCTCGCCGTCTCGGCGATCGGACTCGCGGCCATCGTGCGGTTCCTGCCCGAGTCGCGGATCGCGACCGGCATTTTCACCGCCAACCCGCGGGCTCAGGAACTGACGGTAGGTGACGCCCATCCGGGGGTCGCGCGCGAAGGCGACGTCGGCGTGGTCACCGGCGTGCTGAAACCCGCCGGGCAGGCGCGCTTCGGTCAGGAGATCGTCGACGTGCGTAGCCAGGGTGAGTACATCGAGCCCGGCCAGCGCGTGCAGGTTATACGACGCGACGGAATGGAAATCTGGGTCCGTCCGCTGCCGGAGGACGGCGCGGACACTGCCTGAATCGTAAAAGGGAATGCTCATGCCACAGTGGGTCTGGCTCGTGTTTGGTGTTCTGGCGCTGCTGTTCGCCTTTTTTGCGTTCATCGTGATCGTCAATTTTGGGCGGCTGTGGATTACCGCCCTGTCGGCGCGCGCGTCCGTTTCGTGGTCCGAGCTGATCGGAATGTTCCTGCGGCGCGTAAACGGCAGTGTGATCGTCCACACGAAAATTCAGGCCTGGAAAGCGGGGCTGACGGACATCACGACGACCGATCTCGAAAATCACTATCTCGCCAGCGGCCGCGTGCCGGACGTCGTGCAGGCGTTGATCTCTGCGCAGCGGGCGAAGATGACGCTGGATTTTCGGACCGCGTGCGCGATCGACCTCGCCGGCCGCAAGATCGTCGACGCCGTCCAGACCAGCGTGAATCCCAAAGTCATCGACTGTCCCGATCCCAGCGCCGGTCGAACGACGATCGACGCCGTGTCCCAGGACGGCATTCAGCTCAAGGTGCGGGCGCGTGTGACGGTGCGGACCAATATTCAGCGTCTGGTCGGTGGTGCGACCGAAGAGACGGTCGTCGCCCGTGTCGGCGAGGGCATTGTCTCCGCGATCGGCTCGGCCGACACGCACAAGGACGTACTGGAGAACCCGGACAGTATTTCACGCGCCGTGCTGGAAAAAGGACTCGACGCGGGGACGGCGTACGAAATCCTCTCCATCGACATCGCCGACATCGACGTCGGTACGAACATCGGTGCCCGGCTTCAGGCTGACCAGGCCGAGGCGGACAAGAAGCGCTTTCAAGCCGAGGCTGAGAAGCGTCGCGCGCTGGCCATCGCCCAGGAGCAGGAAAACATTGCCAAGGTCGCCGAGAATCGAGCCCTGGTCGTGTTGGCCGAGGCGGAGGTGCCCAAGGCGATCGCGGAAGCCTTCCGCAGCGGCAATCTCGGCATCATGGACTACTACCGCCTGCGCAACATCCAGGCCGATACGAACATGCGCGACAGCATTGGCAATCCCGATGAGGGGCCGACGCCGTCGCCCGGCGGGAGCACGACGTAAGCCATGGCTGGCCTGGCCGCACAACTCCTGATGCTCGCCCAAAGCGATGAGTCGCCGGTGCAGCTCATCGTCTATGGCGCGATCCTCCTCCTGAGTCTGCTCGGCGGCATCCTCGGCAAGAAGAAGAAAGAGAAAGACCTGCCGCAGACGCCGACCTCGAAGGGGCCGTCCCGGCCGCCGACACCGAAGCCGCGGCCGGGATCGGAGCGTGTGGAACGTCCACCTTCGCGTCCGCAGGTGAAGGTTCCGCCTACGGTGGCGCGGCCGGCCCGACCACGCCCGGTTCCGGTTTCTGCTCCGCGGCCGGTGGAGTTGGAGCCGGTCGTTGTGGAGTTGGACGAGGACGTCGCGCCCACGCCGCAGGCTAAGCCGACAGTCACGGTCCCCATCCCCACGCTTGCGGAAGCGGCCATGGTTCGGCCCGAACGCCATGCTCCGTCACCCGCTGGTCGCGAGTTGCGCAAGATGCTGCGCTCACGCCAGTCATTGCGGACGGCGATCGTCCTGCGCGAAGTGCTCGGCCCGCCGGTGGGAATGCAGTAGAAACGCCGAGACGTCGAAACGCCGAAACAAGAGAGGCGCCTCGCTCGTGGCTCAGATTTCGGCGTGCGGGCCGTTCTCACCTTCCCACGTTCCCACCTCCCCACGCCTTGGCTTGGCACCTGCGCCACGGGGAAGCTACACTTACTGGTTTGTAGACCTGAGGACGTTACCCGGGAGCCGTTATGAGCAACGGTGGCAGTTACGATCCGCATGCCGTCGAGGCCGAGATCTATGAGTTCTGGGAGGCTGGCGGCTACTTCCACGCCGAACCGAACGCGGAGCGGCCGCCGTACGTGATCGATATCCCGCTGCCGAACGTCACCGGCGCGCTGCACCTCGGCCACGCCCTCAACAACACCGTGCAGGACACGCTGATCCGCTATCACCGCATGCGCGGTTACGAGGCGATGTGGATGCCCGGCACCGACCACGCCGGCATCGCGACACAAGCCGTCGTCGAGAAGCAGCTCAAGGAAACCGAAAATATCACCCGCCACGAGCTTGGCCGCGAGGGGCTCGTCAAAAAGATCTGGGAGTGGAAGGAGGACTACGGCGGCCGCATTCTCGGTCAATTGCGGCGGCTGGGGGCGTCGTGCGACTGGGACCGGACGCGCTTCACGCTCGACGAGGTCTGCGCGAAAGCCGTCTATGAGGTCTTCTTCCAGTGGTTCAAGGCGGGGCTGATCTACCGCGGGCTGCGGCTGGTGAATTGGGACGCGTATTTGCAGACCGCTGTCGCGGACGACGAGATCATCCACGAGACGGTGAAGGGCAAGTTCTGGCACTATCGCTATCCGGTGCTGACGGAGGAGGAGTCCGCCGGGCTGGCCGCGCCGGCGATGCGCGAGATGCCGGAGGACGTGGCGCGGAAAGCGATCGCCCGCGCGACGGGCGAAGACGCGCGCATGGGAACGGACTACCTCTCGGTCGCGACCACGCGGCCGGAGACCATGCTCGGTGATACGGCGGTTTGCGTACATCCGAGCGACGAGCGGTATCAGGACCTGCACGGCCGCTACGTGCTGTTGCCGCTGCAGAATCGCGCGATCCCGATTGTCGCGGACGGTCTGCTGGCGAAGATGGAACTGGGGACGGGCTGTGTAAAGGTCACGCCCGGGCACGATCCGAATGACTATGCCTGCGGCCAGCGGAACAACCTGGCGATGATCAACATCCTGACCACAGATGGGAAGATCAACGAGAATGGTGGGGCGTACGCGGGGCAGGATCGCTATGACGCGCGCGAGAAGGTCGTCGCCGATCTCGAATCGCTGGGGCTGATGGACCAGATCGAGGACTACGAGCACGACGTCGGGCATAGCGACCGCTCCAAGACGCCGATCGAGCCGATGCTGAGCAAGCAGTGGTTCGTGAAGATGGCGGACCTGGCCGAGTCGGCGATGGAAGCCGCCCGCGACGGCCGCGTGACGTTCTATCCCCAGCGCTACGAAAAGACCTACTTAGACTGGCTCGGCGAAAAACGAGACTGGTGCATCAGCCGCCAGCTCTGGTGGGGGCATCGGATTCCGGTGTGGCGTTTCACTGGCGTGTTGTCAGCAGAACGGGTGCCAGACGTAGAGGTCACACTTCAGACGTGGATCGACGAGGAGAAGGTCTGGCATGAGGCGTTTGAGGAGCACAAGGACTTTCAGCAACGTAGCAAGACAATTCTGGCTAACACCGGAATGAAGGGGTTCTTCTGCCCCCGGCCGGATTTCCAGCGAGCGTTTGCCGAGTTCGCGCAGGCAAACGGCTTCGAGCAAGACCCCGACGTCCTCGACACCTGGTTCAGCTCGGCGTTGTGGCCGTTCAGCACACTGGGCTGGCCGGACAATTATGGGAAGCGATTCAGGGATTCTGGGATTGAGGGATTAAGTGAAGCCCCCGCCACCCAACCCTCAACCCTCAACCCTCAATCCTCAATCCCCGCCTCCGACCTCGCCTACTTCTACCCGACCACAGTGCTCGTCACGTCGCGTGACATCATCACGCTCTGGGTCGCCCGCATGGTGATGACCGGGCTGCACTTCATCGGACGCGTGCCGTTCAGTCATGTGCACATCCACCCGGTCATTCAGGACGGACAGGGTCGGCGGATGAGCAAGTCGACCGGGAATGGCGTCGACCCGCTCGACATCATTCAGCTCTACGGCACCGACGCGCTGCGCTTCACCATGGCTCAGATGGACAGCGAGACGCAGGACGCCCGGCTGCCGGTCGATTACATCTGCCCGCACTGCGAGGCCGAGTTCGGACAGAAGCCGCATCACTACGGCCGTAAGACCGTGAAGTGCGAGAAGTGCAAGCAGGAGTTCGCGACGCGCGTCGCCGGCGCTGACTTGCACGAGAAGCACGGGCTGGGCCTGACCACGTCGCCGAAGTTCGAGCTTGGCCGGAATTTCTGCAACAAAGTCTGGCAGGCTTCGACAGGATTCGTCATTTCGAACCTGGAAGGGACGAAGGGGCAGAGGGACGCAGGGACGCAGGTCGGTGCGGACGCGCTGGGTGTTGAGGATCGGTGGATTCTGTCGCGTTTGGCGGGGGCGATTGGCGAGATCGATCGGCGATTCGCGCGGTATCAGATCAATGAGGTCGCCAACACGCTGTACAACTTCTTCTGGAACGACTTCTGTGACTGGTATGTCGAACTGGTCAAGCCGCGGCTGTTCGAGCGCGGGACCGACGGCAAGGTGCAGCCGAAGGCGGACGCGTCCGCCGACGTGGCGCGTAGGGTGCTGGCACACGTGCTGGATCAGTCACTGCGCATGATGCACCCGGTGATGCCGTTTGTTACCGAGGCGCTGTGGAAGAAGCTGGGCGCGGTGGCGCCACGCCGCGGGCTGAGCGAACTGCGCGACGCCGAGCCGGCGCTGATCAAGGCGGCGTGGCCGGAGGCAGGCCAGCGCGACGAGCAAGTCGAACGCGAGATCGACGCGTTACAGGACGTGATCCGCGCACTCCGCGACACGCTGGCGCGGATCAACACCAGTCGGTCGGGCAGCAAGCAGCCGGCGATAGGCAAGCTCCCGCGCGCCGTCATCCGGGCCGACGCGAGCATCGCGGACGGGCTCGCGGCGCAGGTGACCGTGCTCGAGCGGCTGGGCCGGTGTGAGCAGGTCGAGGTCGGTGCCGACGTGACCAAGCCGGATGAGTCCGCGACGCAGGTGCTCCGCGGCGTCGAGGTCTATGTGCCGCTGGGCGGCCTGATGGACCTGGCGGCGGAGAAGAAGCGGCTCCAGAAGGAGCGCAACGCGCTCAACGGCCACCTGGAACGGCTGACGGCGAAACTGTCGAACGAGGGCTTCGTCTCCAAGGCCCCGGCGGCGGTGGTCGAGCAGGAACGCGGCAGGCTCGCGGAGATGAAGGACCGCCTGGCCACGCTCGATCGGAATCTGGCGGACCTGGGCGGCTGAACGGAGCACAGCCGCCCTCGGCTGTGGCTGTGGGAAAGTGCGAACGTGGGAACGGAACTGGCGGTTCCGCTGCCCGATAAGTCCATCGGTCGCACGCACCAACTCGCGGCTTGCCTTGGCGGGTGAAGCTGGTAAGATGATTTGTCCGCCGGAGATGGCGGCTTAGAGCCGGGGTGTGGCTCAGTCTGGCTAGAGCGCTGCGTTCGGGACGCAGAGGTCGCTGGTTCAAATCCAGTCACCCCGATGGATCGCAAGTAACGCCGATCGCTGTACATAGCGATACCTGCCCGGTGGAGGGCAGAGCGGCTCGGAGGCCAAAAAACCCGGTACTCTACCGGGTTCGGCTCGGAGGTCGCTCACATGCCTACGCCACGTGTTCCTTCCCTTCGATTGCACAAGCCGTCCGGCAAGGCTGTCGTCACGCTCAGCGGTCGCGATTTTTACTGCGGCGAATGGGGCTCTGCCGACGCCCAGGTCAAGTACGAAGAGATTCTCGCCCGGTGGCTGGCCAACGGTCGCAAGCTGGATGAGCCGAAGCTCGCGGCCCCCACCCTCACCGGCTCGAAGCTGGTCACGCTCTATGACGACTACGCCCGGACGCAGTACAAGGGGCGTCGCAACTTCGAGAACATCCCCAAAGTACACGTTCTTGAGAGCCTTGACGAGATTGCGGGAACGTGGCGGGAGATTCGAGGTCTGAACTGCGGCGTGGCCGGTTCGAATTGGGAAGGCGGCTACGATGCCCTGCCCTGCCGAGCGAGCTCCTGGGTCTTCCACGGGCAACAGTGGTGGTATCACACGTCTTTCTGTGCTCCGGGGAAAGACAGCGGCTGCAACGGCATGATGGAGGTTTACTTGATCGCGGAGCCCCGGCTAAG
>JANQFV010000061.1 GCA_028277645.1 Phycisphaerae bacterium | reverse complement strand
CGGCGGCGTCCGCGTGGTCACGCGTCTGGTGGATGACGGCGATACGCCCATGCTTCAGTTCGACGTGCTTGACACGGGCATCGGGATGACGCCGGAGGCCGTGGAGAGGCTCTTTCAACCCTTTAGCCAGGCGGACTGCTCGATGACACGCCGATTCGGCGGTTCAGGACTGGGGTTGATCATCAGCAAACGACTGGCGGAACTGCTGGGCGGTGACGTGTCCGTGATCGATACGCAGCCGGGCAGTGGTACACGCGTGCGCGTCAGCGTGGCCACCGGCCCGCTCGCCGGCATCGTCATGCTCGACGATCCGAAGGCCGCCGCCCCGGCAGTCGGAACCGAGAACGCTGCGGTCGCGGCCAAAGGTACGGAAACGAGCCTGAACTGTCGGATCCTGCTGGCAGAAGACGGCCCGGACAATCAGCGCCTGATTGCACACGTTCTGCGCAAGGCGGGTGCAGACGTAACGGTGGTGGATAATGGGCAGACGGCCGTCGAGGCAGCGCTGGCTGCCCAACAGAGCGAAGCCGCATTCGACGTCATCCTCATGGACATGCAGATGCCGGTCCTCGACGGATACGCAGCAACGGCTCGGCTCAGAGCGGAGGGATACGCGCATCCGATCGTGGCATTGACCGCGCATGCGATGGCAGGTGAGCGAGAGAAATGCCTGCGCGCGGGCTGCAGTGCATACGCGTCGAAGCCGATCAGTCGCAAGGAACTGATCGCAACAGTTCGTTCTCAACTGAACGGCGGCGTAGTCGCAGTGGTCGGCACTTGAGGATTGCCGCCAGTTTCACGCGACCGAAGCAGCCGCCCACGATGAGAAGCTCTCCACGATAACGAGTTTTGAGACTCCGGTATCGTCGCAGCATGGCACCTGATTCTCGGAATTATTGACAAGAGTTCGACCGAAACGACGGGGTTTGTTGCGCGCGGTCAGCGCGCGGCCGCCAGAAATCTTGGGCAAGCTCCCGCACTCGAACCACGAGATTCTCAGTCAGCCCCGTGATCACGAAGCAGAGTGTGTCGCTGACTCGCTCCAGCAAGTTCGCCACCGACTATCGGACGTGGGTAGCCAGATCGCGTTTTTTGCGACGCGGGCAAAGGCCTAACTCAGGCGCACACACACCAGCCCTCCTGTCACCCTGTGATACCGTAAGTCGCCGAACCGGCCGTTCCGGAACCTCATCTGCTGGCTTGTTTTTTGTATTAGTGCGCGAGCGCGCCAGAGCCTAGCCTCGTCATACAGGGTGGAAATTTATCGTAAGTAAGCGGGCATCGACGTGGTGCTCGACGATGAGCCGCGACCACGGCGCCGCCACGTTTGTGCGGTGGATGACGAATTAGTCAGTGGGACGACTTGCAACCAATCGGTAGGCGCGATGCTTGGGGGATGGTGGGGAGTGTGCGCCCACAGTGTTGGTGCTTTCGCCCTGGCGAGGCGGAGATAAGAGGAGATAAGGCATGCGAGACCGCACATCTTCACGGCTGACGACTCTGTTGGTTCTTTGTGGGCTGGTATTACCGGGTACTGCCTGGGCTCAGTTGCCGGCGGATCAGACGGTGTCGTACTGGATTCACGACGATCCCAATGATCCGAACAGTGCGGTTGTCTTTGGTGTGACGCTGACGCTGCGCGCCGACAGCCGCGATGACGACTCGGTGGCGTGGGAAATCACCGAGGCTACGTTTGTCGAGTTCGATTCCTATGGCGAGCCGATTCAGACGTGGGAGGAGAATTTCCCGCACGTCTACACGGCCGACGGCCTATGGTGGATTGATCACGCAGACGGAGGGGCGCCTCAGTTATCGGAGTTCGAGGAGCCGCCGTTCATGGAAGGCACGGCCGACGCCGTGGACCCGGGGAGCGCTGATCTTGATTTCGCTCTCGAAGGCGTGCCGCCGAATAGTGGCGGACCGTATGCCATCACCGCCGTGCTCGACCACGATTTCGCCGTGGTCGGCGATCCTGACCCCGTTCAGTCAGGCGACGATACGCCGGCGCAGGCCGATGATAATGACGACCCGCCGACACCAGTATGAACTCAATCTGCTGTGGTGGCTGAAAGACGACGATCTTAGGATCTGGCTCCGTGGCGTTTGACGCCTCAGTCTTGTGGTGGTGTGGACGGGCAGGTGGCTGGTTGATCCTGCACGTTGGCAGCCTCTAGACGCTTGGCGTGGCGTCGAGAGATTAGATCCTGGTTACTGCGGATTACAGCCAACCAATCAGCGTACTTGCCCCTCAAGGCCGCGAGCCGCGCCGCTTCATGAAGGGCCAGCAGGCTGGTCTCTGCCTGCGCGAGCAAACGTGCGGCCAGTGCGTCGTCGGCAGCAGTTCTCTGGTCCAGGTGCCATGTGGCGAGCTTCATTTGTGACAGGATGACGCCGAGGGACCGCTCGGTTACTTCCGGCTGGAGTTCGAGCAGAGCCTTACGAATGCGATGTGCCTGCTCCAGATTTGACCGCGCTTCCTCCATCCGGCCCAGCCCGCTATAGGCCCTGGCCAGCCAGTTGTGTGCGACCGCCAATTCGTCCTGGATATCCAGGTTCGCAGGAGCGGCCGTCGCAAGTTCCAGGCGGATCGTGTACGCCCTTTCGAAGCTGTCGCATGCCTCGGGCCACGCGGCTTGCAGAACGTACGTTTGGCCTCCGAGGGTGTGCGCGAATCCCAGGATGCGCAGCCATTCAGCGTTATCAGGTTCTGAGCTCACCAGAGATTCGGCCACCGCAATCGCCTTCGCACAGTGGACCTGCGCATGCTCCACGTTCTTCTGAGCGTAGAACAATCGAGCCAGGGAATCATAGGCTCCGTAGAGCTGGAGCTTCCACCTGGCTGAATCTGGATCGGCCAAGAGCAGGTAATCGCCAACGCCAACTGCCTGTCGATAGAGACGAGCTGCGTCTTCTATCTGTCCGTCGTCGCGACACAGGTTCCCCAGGCCTACATACGATGCCATCAAACGCTGACGCAGCGCCACGTTGGTGGGATGTGCGTGGCTCAGTGCCTCGCGAAGCGTCAGCGCGGTCTCCAATGACTGCCGCGCCAACGCACCGTTACCGAGCCGAAGGTGGGCGTGCCCTTTGAGTGCATAGGCATCGGCTTCGAGTTGCTGCCAACCCGCTTGGCGCGTGGTTGATGTCTGGCCGAGACTGACGAGCGCGAGTGCAGCTTCAACTTGCTCGAGCACCGAATCGTACCGCCCTGCGTCAAAAAGATACTGGCTGAACTCCGTCCTGGCGCGGCACAGTTCGTAGCGCACGTCTTCTACACTCGTATGACCTAGCAGAAACTCCTCTCCCACCGCGATAGCACGCTCGAAGTGCGCATCCCGGGATTCGGATGCCGAAGCCAGCTTACGGCAGGCGCGAATTGTCGCCGCGACGGTCTCGCTGTCCGCGCCGCTGCCATGCGCTGCCTCTGACACTAAATTAAGAAACGCACGATAATGCTCTGCAGCCTCGCGATACTGACCTCGTGCATGCGCGATATCCCCCTGTCGTTCACGCAGCGCTGCCAAGACATCATCCATCGCCGCATCGGACTCAACCAGAGGTCGTAACTGCACCAGGTCGTCGGCCACTCCGCCCAGCAGTCGGTTGCGTACGGCGATCCCGCCGGCCAGGGGTCGAATGGCCTCCTCGATTTCATTAAGCGTTGTATTCAGCGAAGACTGCGCAATACGGGCCACAGCCCGAGCGTTGTCACGCTGCAAGCGCGTCTGCATGAAGGCCATCGTGATCGCGATAGAAGAGCTGGCGAACACCAACAAGAGTAGTGCTGCGACGCTTGCAAATACGCGGTGCTTGCGGATGGTCTTCTTTACCTGATAGAGACGGTAGCCCACCTTGGCTGCAACGGCTTCGCCGGCCAGATATCGCTCCAAGTCGTCCGCGAAGGCTGCGATTGACTGGTAGCGCTCGGCCCGTTTTTTTGCGAGCACCTTGCCCAGGATCATTTCCAGATCATGGTTGATTGCCTCCGGTGCCAAGAGCCTGTCGGGTTCCCCCAGCGCAATGGCCTTCCGAAGCGGCAACGGGTCGGTGGACAGGATAGCACTGCGGATTCGCTGTGAACTCCCGTCGGTTGGGTAGGGCATCATGTCTGTAAGAAGCCCGAACAGCACGACGCCGAGCGAATACATGTCCGATCGAACGTCGATGTCGTCATCCACCCCATCGGCTTGTTCCGGGCTCATGTACGGCAGCGTGCCCACGACCTGCCCCGGCATTGAGCAAACAGCCGCTTCTTCGCTCGCCCAGAGGTCTTTGGCCAGCCCAAAGTCCAGCACGTGCGGTTGACCAGACGCATCGACGAGGATGTTTGACGGATTTAGATCGCGATGAATGACTCCTTTCTGATGGGCGTAGCTGACTGCGCGACAAATGTTGACGATCAGGGCCACTATGTCACGCGGCGGCAGGTCGTGCAGTACCACGTAGTCGCCGATCGGCAGGCCTTCGACATACTGCATCGCGAGATATGGCCGGCCTCGTACGATGCCGTAGTCGTACAGTGTCACGATATTCGGATGCGCTAGGCGGGACGTGAGCTCCGCTTCGCGTTCAAATCGCGCCCGCTGGCGAGCCGTCGCAAATGGACCGGCGAGCAGCACCTTGATCGCCGTGGCTCGCTTCGTCTTGCGATGACAGGCACGATAGACGGCGCCCTGGCCGCCGTGACGGATACGGTCCAGAACGTCATATTCGGTCAATGCGTTGCGCAGGAACTCGAGATCCTCGTCCGGGAGCGAATCGAACGACGTTGGCGTGCTCGCCGTGGCCTCCGCGCGCTCAACGGCCTTGCGCCGTGCGGCCTGGATCGTCCGCCACACGTTGGAAGACGTGACCGGTTCGGCCCCAGAGTGGCAGCGTCGGTCTATAGTCGTAGCGGTAGCCCCGCGCCGGTCCGAGCGCCGCCAGTAAATCAGGTCTGCCAGAATCCCAGCCAGCGATGAACGTGGTCGGCTATGCGTCGACGAGGAGCGTTGGTCATCCGGCCGCATGGCAGCCTCTCAGTGAGCGTGTGGATGTGAGAGCATCAACGGACGTCTCCCGTAGGATGCACGCCGCTGAGGGATTTTGCTGCATCCCCCAGACATTCGCGGAGTTCGTTCAGCCCACGAAAGAGTAACCCGTTGATGGCAGCTTCGGTCTTCTTCATTGCACAGGCAATCTCTTTCCGGGACAGGCCCTCGATATGCCGTAACTGGATCGCTTGTCGCCGGTCGTCCGGCAGTCGCCCGAGTGCTACCCGGACCGCATGGCGGACTTCTTGCGCAGAAAGTTCGCGACTGGGTGTCTTCTCTGGTGCGTGGACTCTCTGAAACAAGTTCTCGAAAGAGGTGTGCTTCCCGGCCGTGTCGCGGTCGAACCGTTGACCACCGCCGCGCTTCAGTGTCCGGACCGCGCGGAGGGCGTCGATGAGCTTCGAGTTGGCGAGTGTTGTCAGCCACCCGTCGATGTTCCGAATGTCTGCCGGAGCAGCCCGGAATGCTGCGATCCACACCTCCTGCAGCACATCTTCGGCCGACAGGCTGCTCTGGAACCGCTGGGGGATCTTGTTCTGGATGTAGCGCCGCAGAGTTTCGGCCCGCGCCAACAACAGCTGCTGAATCTCGTTGTTGTCGAGTGTGACATCGCCACTCATCGGGCGCTCCTAGGGGCGCGTGCGTGGTTTCTCAAAAAGAAACAGCAAGTATCTGCGCGCGCGCCACGTCTGGTTCACGTCATATCATAGTAACGGTTCAGAAGGCCGACTG
>JANQFV010000056.1 GCA_028277645.1 Phycisphaerae bacterium | reverse complement strand
AACGGTGACGGTTGCAGCGTCTGCCCATCTTGGCCGGTGCGGGCGTAGCTGAGCACCAGCTCGCGCGACGGCCGCGTGAACGCGATGTACCCCAGCAGGCGTTCATTCAACGCCGATTCTTCCGGCGAGTGCAGGCGCGTCAGCCCGGCCGCCCGCAGCGCCTCGCGCTGGCTCGTGTTGAGCAGCCCGGTGTCCGTGCTCCGCGCGGGAAATACACCTTCGTTCAACCCGACCACCCACGCACACTTGATGTCCGGGTGCCGGCTCCGTTCGATCGAGCTGACCAGCACCTGATCGAGTGTTGGCGGTGCGAGTCCAACCGTTCGTTCGCGCAACGTTCCGACGAGCAGCGCCGCGACGTCTGCCGCCGACAGTGGCATGTCGCCGAGCACGTCCGCTAGGTCGCTGAGCACTTCGCAGAACGCATCCCATGCGAGCCGATGTGTCTCCGCGCTCTCGTGCCGGTCAGCCTGGCGAGCCCGCTCGATCCAGGATGCCAGAGTCGCGCGCAAGCCCATTTTCTCGCTGGCGGCGTATAGACACTCCGCCCACGCGCGCCCGGTGGCGTCACCCGATTCGACGGCAAGATCGTTCAGCGGCACCAACGCGCCGACCAGCGTCAGGCGCCCGCCGTCCAACGGCGCCCCCGCCGCGTGCGCCTCTTCAAGCTGCCATCGCGCCCGTTGCCAGAACTTGTATCCGCCGACGTTGTGTCGCAGTGTTAGATTCTCAAGCCGTTCGCGCTGCGCACGATCCAACGGCACAAGCTGCGTGCGTAGCAGGTGGCTCATCGGCTCAGGCGCGAAATCAGACTGCACAACATCGAACACTGCCTCACACCAGCGGCACAACGGATGACCCATCAGTGTCCGGCGTCGATCCAGGAAGTACGGCAACTCAAATTCGGCGAACACCTCCCGCACCGTCGCCGCGAGCGACTCCAGGCCCCGCGCAATCACCGCGAAATCGCGGAAGCGCAGACCGGGATTACCATTCGCGATGGATCGCCGAATCCAGTGCGCCGCCGCCAGCAGTTCATCCCGCGGCGTGGCGCATTCGTAGAGCGTCACTGTCCGATCGTCCGCCGCAACGTCCACGGATGGCCCAGCGCTGACTTGCGCCAGTGTCGCTTCGAGCTTGGCCAACGCCGGCGCTGCCTGGTAGCGCGGCATCCGTGGCGGCGTCAGTGCGACGTCCGCCGTTACCTCCGCACCAGCATCAATCAGCAACCGCGTAAGCGTCCGATACGTCTGTTCCGTACGGTGAAAGAGCCGCAACTCAGCAGGCGCGTCATCGTCGTTTCCCGCGGGCGAAGACGCCGGATCGAGCAGCAGCGTGATGGTTAGCGATCGCGCGCGCTGCGCGATTGCGACCAGCGTCTCCAACTCCTGACCAGTGAAACCGGCGAAACCGTCCACCCAGACCCGAGCGCCGTCCAGATCGGTGATGCTCGCAAGCTGCGTGCGCAGCTCCGCCAGGCGTGCCGCCGGATCGACACGTCCTTCACCCAGCCACGCAACATAAGCAGCGTAGAGGTCGGTCAACTCGCCCAGTTTTTCCGTCGCCGCGGCATCACCCAAGCGCGCGATTGACTCACGCAGATCGTCGATTGAGATTCCCTCGCGCAACAGCTCTTCAAGCCACCGCTCCAGTTGAATGACAAAGCCGGGCGTGTCCGCAGCGCGGCGCAGAACGTGCAGCTTCGCGCGTTGACGGTCAACAACGTGCCGCAGCGCGAAGCGCCGGGCGTGTGACGACAACACCTGATCACCCGCGCCACTCTGCTCCAGCGCTTCACTCGCAAGCCGGGAAAAGCTGAGGACTGCGGCGCGCGAATACCCGCCGCGCGGACTGCGCGTGGCCAGCTTCCGCTCCATCTGGAAGCTGGCTTGCTCGGGAACGATGAAGATCAGCCGCTCGCCGGACGCTGAGCGGCTGAGGTCTGCGAGGATCGCGTCCAGGCAGTAGCGCGTTTTGCCGGCACCGGCGCGACCCAAGACGAACGTGACGGCCATCTAGTCGCCGCGATAGCGCTCGAGCCGGTCCTGGCAGCGCTCCAGGGCATCCTCAGCGCGGTCGCGCTCGCGCTTGTACTCGGCGGCTTTGTCGTGGGCCCGTGCCAGGTCGTGCTCAATCCGTTGCAGGGCGCGGTACGCCTTCTCCAGCTCGTAGCGGCAGTCATCGTGCGAATCGGTGCGCGGCACGCGACTGCTATCCACAGACTCCGCGCCATCGCTGCCCACATTGATCTCGCGTGGCGCCTGCACAGACAGACAGCCGGTCGTGCATACCAGAACGGCAATCGCGATGAACGGCACAAAACGTCGCAGAGACATGCTAATACCTCCTGAAACCCGGGCTGCGTCGTGACCATATCATCCCCGTTGGCTGGTCTGCGGTCAAAGGGCGACGCACGTCGGGAATTGTACTCCCCACTCACGTGCGCTACGCTTTGCAGCATGGAACGCCGCGTGATCGTCATCGTCGGTTGCACCGCCTCCGGCAAGGGAACGCTGGCCCGCGCGCTGGCAAGCGAGTTGGGAGCGGAGATCGTCAGCGTCGACTCGATGAAGGTCTACCGCGGCATGGACATCGGCACGGCCAAGCCGTCGCAGGCGGCGCGCGAACAGATACCGCACCACCTGCTGGATGTGGCCGATCCGTGGGAGTCGTTCAGCGCTGCCCGCTATGTCGAGCTCGCCGACGCGGCGGTCGAGCAGATTCACACCCGCGGCCAGCCGGTCGTTGCTGTCGGCGGCACGGTGCTGTACCTGAGGTGCTGGTATGAGGGCATTTTTGAGGGTCCGGCGGCGGATCCGGATTTCCGCACCGCGTTTCGCCGGCGCGTCGCAACCGAAGGGTTGGAGAAGCTGCACGCCGAGTTGGCGGCGATCGATCCCGCCGCCGCCGCTCGGATTCACAAGAACGATCAGCGGCGCATCGAACGGGCCGCCGAAGTCTATCACCTGACCGGCAAGCCCATTAGTGAGCTCCAGCAGCAGTGGGACGCGCCCGGACCGCGCCGGCCGGACTGGCGCTGGACGCTGATCGGAATTCAGCGCGACCGCGAAGAGAACAACCGCCGCATCAATCAGCGCGTGCGCAAGATGATCTCACAAGGCCTGCTCGACGAAGCCCGCCGGATCTACGACGCACCGCAGGGCGTCGGCCCGCAAGCGGGGCAGGCGGTCGGTTATGCGGAGTTGTTCGCCCACTTCGCCGGCGAGCTCTCACTGGACGAGGCGCTTGAGAGGATCAAGGTGAACACCCGCCGGCTGGCAAAGCAGCAGCGCACGTGGATCAAACGCATGGCGCAAGTGAAGTGGATTGACGCAACCGGCGTCGAAGATACGCGGTCGCTGGTGCCGCAGGCGCTGGCGCTCCTCAACGACGCGTAGCGGCCGAGCGTGAGGTCGGCGGCTACGGGCCCGTCAGCCAATCGCGTTTCGCGTAAAGTAGAAGAACGCCCCGGCACACAGCGCAATCGTGATCGTCGCGGCACTCAGAAAGAATCCGGCCCACGACAGGTTGGCCGCCTTGTTTCTGCGCTGACCGGCGGAGCCGATCCCCGCGAAAAAACCGCCCGCGCCGGTCAATAGAGCCATGCCCAGCAGCCCGCCGAGCACGGGCAGGTACATCCCGCCGCCGCCGTAGTAGACGTACATGTCCGTGGCGTTGAAGTTCCGAACGATCAGCCCCAACGCCATCAGCACCGTCACGCCGCTGACGATCGCCAGCGCCACGCTGAGCTTCGCTTGATTCTCGTATTTGTGCAGGTTCAGTGCCACGGCTGTGTTCCCAATTCAGGCTGCTTGTAGTCTCAAGTAAGTCGCCGCCAACCGCAACGGTCGGTTGCCACCGCACGAAGCCTATTGTAGCGTGGAGTGCGCCGTTGCCCACCGGTGTACGGCGGGCCCGCTACGCTTCTCCACGACGCACCAGCCACCGAACCGCTGTGAGCCACATCATGCCCGAAGGCCCGTTGCGATTGGTAGTGTTCATTTCCGGCGGGGGCAGCACGCTCGAGAACATCATCCAACGCATCGACGACGGCCGGCTGACCAACACCAGAATCGTGCTGGTCGTCAGCTCGCGGAGCAACGTCCGCGGCGTCGAAATCGCTCGCACGGCTGATCTGCCGCTGGCGATTATCCGGAAGCAGGACTACGCCGACGAGGCCGCGTTCTCCAGCACGCTCACCGCCGCCGTCGACGCGGTGCACGCGGACCTGGTCGTGCTGGCAGGTTTTCTCTGCTTCTGGCGACTGCCGGCACACTGGCAGGGACGCGTGCTGAACATTCACCCGGCACTGCTGCCACGCTTCGGCGGGCGCGGCATGTACGGGCAGCACGTACACGAGGCCGTGCTCGCAACAGGCGAACGCGACAGCGGTTGCACCGTCCATCTCGCCGACAATGAGTACGACCACGGGCCAACCGTCGCGCAAGCGCACGTGCCCGTAGAGCCCGACGACACGCCGGAGACGCTCGCGGCGCGCGTCGCCGCCGCCGAACGTGAACTGTACCCACACGTCATTCAACAAATCGCCGTCAACGGCCTCGGCTGGCTCGATCCGTATCGAGCAGCGCTGTGCGCCGATAGCTGAGCGGGGTCGCACTTCTGTACCCCCCTCTTGCAGGGAGGGGATGGGGGAGGGTAGAGCATCCTCTTCACTGTCAGGCTCCGGGGAAGGCGGAAGCCCTCAAACAGCCCTCCTCTCCCAACCTCTCCCCCAGAGGGGGAGAGGGGTTTGAAGATGGCTCCTACATACCGGGCACATAGTCATTGAACGTCGCCGGGCGGGCCGTACGACACAGGTGTACGACGCGGTCGAGGTCAGCGCGGATGTGCGCAGCCGGGGCATTCGCCGCGATCGACGCCTGTAGCGTCGCGGCCGCGTCGGTGATCGGGCCGAAGCCGTACGAACCCGCCTGGCCGCGTAGCTCGCGCGCGTGCGCGTCCATCGCGGGCATGTCCGACTGCTCGAACGCCAGCACGAGCTGCCGCACGCGCCCCGGCAGCCGGCGTACGAACTCGTCGATCAGTGGCGCCACCATGGGATCGTGCGTGTGTGT
>JANQFV010000057.1 GCA_028277645.1 Phycisphaerae bacterium | reverse complement strand
TCGCGTTCGCCTTGGTGGTATCGAGCCATGGCGCGGGTGTCCCCTCGAAGCAGTACTTGAGCATCTTCAAGGCGCGGGCGTCGTCGCCGACCAGCGCATAGAGCCGGGCGGCGTCGAAGCACACGTCGGGGTCGTGCTCCTTGGGGATATCGAGCTTCGCAGCCACTTCCTTGGCGTCGTCTGCCTTACCGACACGGGCGAGGGCGATGCCGTGCAATGCCTGCGTGCGAGGTGTTGCGGCCTCAGGCGCCAACGTGCTCAACGTACTCAACGCTTTTTCATTGGCATCCACCGCCAGTTGCGCCTGCGCCAGCCGCGCGGCGGACGCGCCGCTCGCTAGCTTCTCGTGCAGCGTGCCGGCGACGAGCAGCGCTTCCTTGCGGACGCCGTTCTCCTGGTAGTAGCTGTACAGCGCGTTGCCGATCTTCTGCCAGAGTTCGGTGTCTTCTTCCTCGCCAAACGCCTTGCGCAGATTCATGACGCGTTTGAGCAGCGCGCACTCCTGAAAGTACAGGTCGTTCTGCGGATCAGCCTTGGCGGCGGCTTTGTACGCGTCCAGCGCGCCACTGAAGTCACCTGCCGCCAGGAGCTCCTGCCCCTTGGCGAACGAATCCGCCGCATCCGGTGCGGCGTGCGCAACTGCGGCCAGTCCCAACGTGATAGTGATGATCCCGACGGTCACACCATGTCGCATCTGGGCCTCCAATGGCGTCCTGGGGACGCTTCCCCGGTTACTCGCCGGCTTCATGTTCCCATCGGCAGCGGGCACCGCCAACCAAAGCAGATACTCGTGCCGCAAAGTCCTGTATTATAGCAAACTGGGTCCACAGGCGGAAGCCGCACACGCATCACCAGCCCCGTTGACCAAATCCTCTGGCTGACGGCTGAAAGCCGATAGCTACGTTCTCAGCTTAAGACGTCCGCCATCGTGTATAGCCCGGGCTCGCGGCCCTGCAGCCAATGGGCGGCTCGTAGGGCGCCGGCGGCGAACGTGTCGCGGGAGAGCGCCCGGTGTCGCAGTGTCAGCGATTCCGTGTCGGAGGTGAAATGGACTTCGTGCTCACCGACGAGCAGGCCCATGCGGAGGGCGTGAACGCCGATCTCGCCTGGCTTTCGCGGGCCGCACTCGCCGATGCGACCATGCCGAACGGCGTCACCGGCCGCCGTGTTCCGTGCCGCGCTCACGTCTTCCAGTAACGCCAGGGCGGTGCCGCTGGGGGCGTCAATCTTGCGCCGATGGTGCGTCTCGCAGATCTCCACGTCCCAATCCGGGCCGAGTCGCGCGGCGATGTCACGGACGAGCGCCCGCATCAGGTTGATCCCGATGCTCATGTTGGGTGCCCAGACGATCGGTATTTGCCCGGCCGCCGACGCGAGGTTCGCCATCTGTGCGTCCGACAGTCTGGTCGTGCCACTGACCAGTGGCACGCCGCGCTCGACGCACCACGCCAGCCAGACGTCGAAACCGGTCGGCGTCGTAAACTCGATGACCGCATCGCACGGACCCTCGCAGGTCGGTGTGACGACAACGCCCACGGAATCGACGCCAGCCAACGAACCCACGTCCGCGCCCTGAAGGGGATCATCCGGCAGCGCCACTGCTGCGGCGATCTCTACATCGGGATCCTCGACGGCAAGGCGCACAACCGCGCGCCCCGTCCGACCGGTGCAGCCGGGAATGGTAACTCGCAGGTGGCTCACGCGATCGCCTCGAGGAGCTCGCGCATCTCGGCTTCCGCATGATGGTCGTTCTGCGAGGCCGCCGCCGCGATGCCGGCCGCGAGGGCATCTCGAGCCGCGTCCCGCTGTTCCAATTTCAGGTTGGCTTTGGCGATCTGGAAATGGGCGGCGACATATTGTGTGTCGCATTTCAGAGCTTGCTGAAAGGCCTCGATCGCGTCGGCCCAGCGCTCTAGCTGCGTCAGTTCCAGCCCCACGCCGTAGTGCGCCAACGGATCATCGGGTTGAGCGGTGGCGAGCTTCTGCAGGACTTCCAGGCGGGACACTGCGGATTCTCCGGCGGTCGGTCGAATGCGGATCTACTGCTTGTACGCCTCGCAGCCGCCGAAGTCGTACCCGCCGCCTTCCCGAGCGTACTCGCGGCCAAGTCCGCGAATCTGCTGCTTCAGCCGGTCTGCGGCCGGGCTGCTCTCAAACGCCTGCGTGGCGATGAGCGCCAGGTCGGCCGAGCGGCGCACAACGGCACACTCAACGCCCTTCCCGGTCAGAAAATCGCGGGCGGCGTTGGCGTGGTTGACGCGGCGGGTGGGGAAGTACTGAACGTGTACGTAGTACCGGCCGGCGATGAGCTGCGGTTCCGGCGGCGCGGTGACGGACTGTGGTGGAGGTGTCGCACGTGCGGGTTCTGGCTGTCGTGCGGTGTCGTTTGACTGCGCCGGAGGCGTAGCCACAGGGCGTGCGGGCTGCGCTTGGGCGGGGGCCGCCTGTGCGGGTTGCTGTTGCGCGCCGCGATGAATCTCGGCGTCGAGCAACGCCGCGATGTTGGGGTCCTCCGGCGCGGAGGGCGTTGCACTCCGCCGACCCGCCTGGAACGAGCCCCACAGCAGCGCGAGCAGAACGGCGCCGAGAACGGTCAGTTCGGGCCAGCCGAGTGACAGATTTACCCGACCGTCGACGACTTCGAAACTTCGGATCCGCGATTCCGGGCTCTTCGCCGGTGTCGTGACCGGTGCGGCAGGAGCCGGCATGGGTTTCGCTGTCTCGCGCGTAGGAGCGGCCGGTGTGATCTCTGGAGGAACAGGTGTCGGAGGGGCAGATGTGGGTTGTGCCCGCCAGCTCGCGGCCCGCTTTCGCGAGCGACGGCTGCGGTTTACGACCTCATACAGCACGGGACGTTTCTTGCTGCCCGCCACCTCTGAACTCCTGACCGGATCGGCGTCCGGCGCGCTACCGACGTGCCTGCCTCGCAGCTCACTTACATTGTAGACGGATGGGCAACGAGCGCCGAGGGCACGGCCCGCGAATCGCGAACCGTGCCCTCGGTAATCTGTCTGAAACTATCGATCAGGATCGTGTCATCGCCGCCAGTGGTGTCGGAAGCCGGAGTGGTGCCGACGCGACGGCGTGCAGTGACGGCGGCCACCGTCGTGCCGGAAGCCGGTGCTGCGGAGGATCCGCCGCGGCTCGCTCCAACTGTGCGAACGGATGATTCGCCGCGGCTCGCAGTAGCTGCGTGACCGAATGACCCGGCGCGGCTCGCAGTACGTGCGGCGCGTCACGCGGGGTACGGTGTAAGAGCGGGTGATTCGCCGCACGGTGCGTTCGCGGCATACGGGCGTTGTGCGGACGATGTACGGGCTGCAATCGCGGACAACCACACGTCGCGGTTCGCACGATCGGACGTGGCGGGACGAGCGGTAGATCGTCCTGCGCGGCGAGTCGCACGATCGATACGACACCGGCGACCACGAGCTGTACACGTAGCCGCGTGATCCGCAGCTTCGTTTGAAATCGAAGCCACCGTCGTAGCCGAAGCTGATTCGGAATCCGTCCGCCGCGGCGGGCGCGACCACGCCGGCCAGACAGACGATTCCACTAATAAAGAGCAGACGCTGGGTCCAGGTCATCGCAAAATCCTCTCACACAGAGTGTGCCCGAGGTGATACTCAGTTCTCACATATTGACGTGCGGCTGCCACGCAGATAGACAGGTGACCATAGCCGAACGTTGGGGTCGCGAGTTCCGCCGAATGCCGTAATCGACGTCGGCTGGGCGGACTTCGGCGACCGCCCCCAGCATTGTACGTGGCCCCGGAATCAGATTGCAACCCTTTTTAAGGTAGGTGCTTAGGTGGATTCGGCCCTTGCATGGCGATTGCGGCCTGTTGCGTACCCACGTGACATTGCCGTAGCGGTCGCTCGGCTGGCTGAACTTAGCGATTTGGCCTGGCTCGACGGCGTTTCCGCGGGGCCGTCCGGGCGGTTCAGTCTGATCGGCGTACGGCCGTGTGCCGTGCTCGAACAGTTCGTCGGGCGGCACGCAACCCTGTTCGCGGGCGGGCAACGCCTCGCGAGCGATCCGAATTTCTGGGACTTGTGGCGGGTCATCGGGCAGGATCTTCCCAGATACGCAGCGGGCGAGGGGGGGCTATCGCCTGGCTGGATCGGCTACGTCGGCTTCGAGGCGGCGCGGCAGTTGGAGCGGCTGCCGGCTACGACGACGGTCGACGTCGATTTACCGTTCGCCCGGCTGGGGTTGTATGACCGCGCCATTGTTCTCGACCACGTCGAGCGGCGGGCGTGGGCGCTGTTCGCGCCGGAGATCGCTGCGGTGCTGGGCTGTTCGGCAGCACCGCCGGTCGATGAGTGGATCGCGAGCTGGGATGCTGGTGCGCGGGCTCAGTATACGCACAAAGAGCCGGCGGCTGCGCAGCTCGTCGTCGAACGTCCGCAGCAGGCGCACGAGGCCGTTGTTCGGCGGGCGATCGAGTACATCGCCGCGGGCGATGTCTATCAGGTCAATCTGGCGCACCGGCTGCGGATCGTTGGCATCGGCGATCCGCTCACCGCGTACGCGCGCTTGCGTCACGTAAACCCCGCCGCGTACTCGGCGTGCCTGTGTTGGAGCGACGGCGCGATCCTGTCTGTATCGCCGGAACTCTTTTTGAGAGTGCGGGGCCGCGATGTGTTGACGCGACCGATCAAGGGTACGCGTCCGCGTGTGGGCGATGACGTCCAAGACGATGTTGCGCGACGGAAGTTGATCACCAGCGCCAAGGAAGCGGCCGAGCTGGCGATGATTGTCGATCTGCACCGCAACGATCTGGGGCGCGTCTGCGAGTTCGGGTCTGTGCGGGTCGAACACCCCCGTCGGGTCGAGTCCCATCCGACGGTCTTTCACACGGTGGCCGACATTGTTGGGCGGCTGCGCGACGATTGCGATGCGCTCGATCTGCTGCGGGCGTGCTTCCCGGCCGGTTCGGTGACCGGCGTGCCGAAGATCCGCGCGCTGGAGATCATCGACGAACTCGAACCGGTCACGCGGGGCGCGTATACCGGCGCGATCGGCGTGCTGGGGCTCGACGGCAACATGACGATGAACGTCGCGATCCGTACGCTTCAAGTGCACGACGGCGTCGGACTGCTGCACGTCGGCGGCGGTATTGTGGCGGATTCCGACCCGACCGCCGAGTATATCGAAACGCTCGCTAAAGGCCGGGGAATCCTGGAGGGGCTCGGCGTGAAGGCTGGCCAGCCGACGCCGACAGAGGCACAATCCAGTGTTTGCGACAATGTAGCCACTGGAGAACCACGCTATGCGTGAATGGGCCTGCGTTAACGGAACGCTCTCGCCGGCGGAAGAGGCGCACGTCAGTGTGTTCGACTCCGGCTTCATGCAGGGCATTGGTTTGTTCGAGACCATGCGAGCCTATCACGGACACGTTTTTCGCCTGGATCAGCACATTGAGCGTCTGCGCGCGTCGGCTGGCAAGCTGGGCTGGACGGTTCTGCCGGACCGGGAAGCGTGCCGCGACAACGTGAGTCAGGTTGTTCATGCCACCGGCGGCGAGGACGCCCGTGTGCGACTGACGGTCACGACCGGCTCGTTACGCGCCGCGGCGGCGGAAACGCCCGAGTTAACAACCGTGGCGACGGCTTCGCAGGGCGCCCGCTATCCCGATGAGTGCTACACGCGTGGTGTGACCGCACTCGTCTCAGAGTGCCGGCAGGACGTTACGGATCCGACGGTCGGCCACAAGACGCTGAGCTACTTCGCGCGCCTGGCCGCATTGCGACAGGCCCACGCTCGATCGGCGTTCGAGGCGATTTGGTTTACGCCAGAGAACTACGTGGCCGAGGCCTGCATCAGTAACATATTCGTCGTGCGCGACGAGCAGCTTCTGACACCGCCGCTGGATACGCCCGTGCTCCCCGGGATCACACGCGCGACGGTGATGGACCTGGCGGTGGCCGAGGACATTCCGACGCGCGAGGCACGGCTGACGATTCACGACCTGCTGGGGGCGGACGAAGTGTTCCTCACCAACAGCCTGATGGAGATCGTGCCGGTGGTGCGCGTCGAACGTCAGCCAATCGATACCGAGAAACCGGGCGAGGTGACGCGTCAGCTCGCGATTGCGTACGGCAAGTTGATCGATAAGGAGTCGGGGAATGCGTAAGCGATCAACGGCGCGTTCGACGACTGCGGGAGCCGTGCTGGCCGAACTCGACCGTATCGCGCCGTTTGCGCACGCGGAAGAGTGGGACAACGTTGGGTTGCTGGTGGGCCGCCCAGAGTGGCGTGCGTCGCGCGCACTGCTCGCGATTGACCTGACGGATGATGTGGCCCGCGAGGCGTTGCGAAAAAAGGCGGATCTGCTGGTGCTGTACCATCCGCCGATCTTCAAAGGCATCAAGACGGTTACGCCAAACGCTGCTGCGCCTACGACACTGCTGCCGGACCTGCTAGCAGCGCGGACGTCGCTGATCGCACTGCACACGGCGTTGGACGTGGCGCCGGGCGGGACGAACGATGTACTGCTCAACGCGTTCGACATAACGGAGCGCCATCCGCTGGAAACGGAGCTGACGGAGAACGCGCAGTACAAACTGGTGGTAATCGTTCCACCGGCGGAAGTCGGCGGCTTGCGAACGGCTTTGTCGGCGGCCGGCGCGGGTGTCATCGGGCACTACACCGAGTGCAGCTACACACTCGAGGGACGCGGCTCGTTCAGGGGCGATGAAACGACCACACCGACGATCGGTCGCAAACAGGTGCTCGAGTACGTGGACGAAACCCGGCTGGAGATGGTTGTGCCGCGGGCGCGCCTGGGCGAAGTTGTCCGCGTGCTGTATCACACGCACTCGTATGAAGAGCCGGCATTTGACGTCTATCCGCTGCACGAAGTCTCCGGTCGCGGCGCGGTAGGCAAAGGCCGTGTCGGTGTACTGCGCAAGCGGCAGCGAGGAATAGCGCTGCTGCGACAATTGTCGACGATCGTCGACCTGCGCGGGGCATCCGTCGTCTGCGATCTGAAGCGCACGTTTGAATCAGTGACCGTAGCTGCCGGCGCGTATGGTGTGCGATCGTTTCGAGATCCGAGCTCGTTGGTCGTGACGGGCGAGTTCAAGCACCACGACGCGCTCGAACTGGAGCGACGCGGAGTGACGGCGATACACCTGGGCCACTACGCGAGCGAGCGGCCCGTGCTGGAAGTGTTGCTGCGCAGGCTGCGGCGAGCACTCCACGGCGTGAAACTCGAAGTCGCGCGGAGCGGACACGATCCGTACCAACCCTGCCCGAAATGACGCTGTCAAACACAAGGGCGTACGTGCTGACAGGAGCTGTACCATGAGAAAGCCCGCGATAGTTGTGGCACTGTTTACTTTGATGCTGGGCGCAGCCGCCTGCGTGCGCGCCGATGGCGACGCAATCGCGATCATCAACGGGCGCCCGCTAAGCGAGCAGACGATGAATCGCGTGCTGCGCGAAGCGTACGGACTGCAGGTGCTCCAACAACTCATCGCGCTCGAGCTCGCGAAGGACGAGACCAGCAAACGCGGGCTGCGTGTCTCACAGGCGGACGTCGAACGGGAATTCGAACGCGCGCTGGCCCGCATTGCACCAGAAGTAAACCCGGATGGCGTAGCTGTAACCGAATCCGAGCAGCGGCAATCGCTGGACTTCATGCTCCAGCAAAAGGGCATTTCGCTCACGGAGTTCATGCTCGGCATGGAGCGTAACGCGCACCTGCGCAAGGTCGTCGAACGCGAGTTCAAAGTGGACGAAGCCACCCTGCGCGAAGAATTCGCCCGTACCTACGGCGAGAAGGTTGAAGTCCGCCACGTGCAGGTCGAGAACGTCAACGCGCTGCACGAGACATTACGCCTGATCGAGCAGGGGACGGACTTCGCCGAGATCGCACGGCGTGTCAGCCAGAACGCGGAGTCAGCAGCGCGCGGTGGCCTTCTGCCGCCGTTTACGTTCGACGATGACAGCGTACACGTGCTGCTGCGTGAAGTGGCGTTCGCGCTCGAAGAGGGCGGCGTCTCCAAACCCGTGAAGGTCGGGGTGTGGTGGCACGTGTTGAAGCTTGAACGCCGCGTTCGGCCGGCGGCGGCACGCTTTGAGGACGTGCGCGATGACGTGCTGGAAAAGCTGCGCGACCGCGTGATTCCGGAGCGGATGAACTTGCTGGTGACGGAACTCTTTCGCCGTGCACAGGTACGCGTCCTCGATCGCGACCTGCGCGTGGCGTACGAAGAGATGCTCAAAAAGAACGAGGAAGAAGCTGCGCGTCAGCGTTAGCGTCGCATTGCCGCGGTCAGCCGCCGGAACGACGGGGGATGAAGCTGTCGATCAACTCGTCGTGTTCCTGGGCGCCGTCCTTGGCGATGCGCAGCGTCTCGGTTGCCAGACGGAATTCAAGGAGGGCGTTCCAGCGCGAAGTCTTGGCACCGTTCACGTTGTTCTGTGCTTGCAGCAAATTGCCTTCGGCTTCGAGCAGGTCGCGGTTGTCGATGTCGCCGAATTCTTCAAAGCGGTATTTCGCATACTCGGCCTGATTGCGGGCCACTTCCAGTTGCTGCAGCTGGATGCGCAATGAGATGTCGGCCAGCCGAATCTGGTTGATGGCACCGCGCACTTCGGCCCGAATGCGCTCTTCCTGCTCCACTGCGGTGCGCTGCGCACGCCGCACGTCGATCAGCGAGCGGCGCAGCTCGTTACGTTCCGCGTAGCGTTCGAGCGGCAAGTCCAGCACGAGTTCGGTGCGCCAGAACGCACGATCGGCGTGAAACCCGCCGAGCCGCCCCTGATTCGGGTCGGTGTCGAACGCGACGCTCCCGGACCAGTTCAGGTCCGGTAGCAGCGCGTTGCGCGAGATCGCCACGCCGCGGCGCGCGTCATCGATCCGATCGCGGACCGTGAGCAGATCGAATCGACGGGCCAGCGCGGCCTCGACCGAATAGTCTTCGTTTTCGATTGCCGGCGACTTCAGCAGTACCGGGTACAGGCCCGCTTCGATCTGCCACTCGATGTCGTAGAAATCCTCAATGTCATCCAGTCCAAGCGGTTCGTCGACCGGCATTCCGACGGTGATTTTGAACTGATCCGCCAGCGATCTGAAGCGCTCACGCGCGTTCTCGAGCGTGCTCTCGGCCCGCAGCATACTGCTTTGGGCACGTTGTACGTCCAGCAGCGAGCGCTGGCCGATGTTCATCAGGGCACCGGCCTGGAGGTAGGCCTCGATAAAGCGCTTGAGGCTGTCTTCGCTGTCGAGCACGCGCTGCTTCTCACGCACCAGGTCAAGATACGCTTGCGCGACGAGCACCAGTTGCGCGCGGCGAAAACGCTCGAACGTCCGGACCGAGTACGTCAACTCGCGCTCGAGTTGAATCAGTCGTTCCTGCGATACGTGCCCGGCTCCGCGGAGTAATGGAACCGTTACACCAAACGTCAGCGTGCTATCCTCCGTTGCCGTGATCGACTTGCCGACGTCGCGGATCAGCGTGCTCACCATGTTGGCGGTGAATTCACCGCCATAGGGCAGTCGTTGCGACACGCCCAGATCGGCCACGAAACGCATCGCCTGGTCGAAGTTCTGTGCTTCGCCGTAGTTGCCGTAGACGGCCCGCAACTGTGCCGCGAAGATCGGCGTCCAGAGGTGCCGCTCGAGCGTCAGCGCCAGTGCAGACAGATAGAGGTCTTCCTTGGCGGACTGATACTCGCGGCGATGCCGCTGGGCGTACGCGAGGGCGTCTGTGAGCGTGAAGATCCCGTCGCGTCCACCGCGAACGGCCCCGGAGGCCGGCGGTATCTGCGGTTCCACGACCTGCATGGCCTGCGCTTCGCGGGCAGGCGGCAGCACACGCCCATCGTCGACCGACGGGAGTGGTGCGTAATCCCAGTCCTCCGGCACCAACGGTACGGGGGGCGGCAGAATTGGAGCGAATTCTTCAGGTACGGTCACACTGGAAGGACGAGGATTGTGGCTGTATGGGTCGTGTTTTGGAGGTAAATCCGCGCCGACTTCGATCGGCATGGAGTAGCTCAAGGCCTGATCCTGCCGGGCTGCGATCAGTGCGGCCACGTCGCGGTCGGTATGTTCTACCACGGAGCACGCGCAGAGGGTCAGTGTGGCAGTCGTGCCGAGCACAACAAGCCGCGCAAACCCGCCTGTACGTCTCGTGAATCCGTGTTCCGTCGAGCGTGTCGCTGGCGGCATTGCTGCCCTCAATCGTGGCTGGGGGAACGTCGCCGGGACGGAGGCTCGTTCGTACCCATACTCCGTTACCGAGCGCTTGCCGAGGCGTCGGACACAATACGAGCCCGACCGCTCGCCGTAAACCGATGCAGGCCCGCGCCGCCGACGCACAATGCCCGACTTGGACGTATAATCGCACCCGGAACGCACCTTTAGCGAAACAGGGGCCGACGTATGCGGCTCGGGCGCATCGCGCTGGCGACGAAATATCGCATTCTCTTCGGGTTGGCGGTGCTGCTGATCATTGGCGCCGCGCTGGCCATCCCGTGGTACTACACCGAGACACTGATTCTCGAACAGCCGTTCCGTGAGGCCCAGGCGCTCACCGAGCGCTACTTCCGCATTATCCTGGCGGACCCGGCCAGCGACGATCTGCCCACTGGCGGCGTGCATGGCGGACGGTTCGGTCTGCTTCCGGACAAGCCGCTGCAACAGCCGCAGTTCGTATCCAGCGACGTCATTCCCGAAGAATCCACGGGCCAGCCGGCACCGGCGCACGTTGATCCGTTCGTGATCGAAGCATTCCGCAGCTTTCAGCGCCACCCCAACGACGAACACTACTACCAGACGACAACGGGCCGCGGCGGGCGACGATTTCAGTACGCGCACGCCGTCTGGGCTACGCGGCGCTGCCTCGAATGTCACTCTGAGGGACGTAGCGCGCGGCCGTACCGCGAGAATCAGCTCGCCGGCATTATCACGGTGGATCTGCCCGCCGAGCAAGGCAGTCAATCGTCGTTGATCAACCGTGTGGTCATCGTGACGGCGGGCGCACTGGCCGGAATCCTGGCCCTGTTGGTCTTCTACCTGATTACAACGCGGTTCATCCTGGCGCCGATCCACGAGCTGCGCACCGTGACCTTGCGCGTGACGGATGGTGATCTGGGTATCCGTGCCAGCGTGCAGACCGGCGACGAGTTCGAACAATTGGCCGAGAACCTCAATACGATGCTCGAACGACTGCGTAGCTCACAGGATGAGTTGCGCAAAGCCAATGAGCTGCTGGATGAAAAGCTGGGCGAGATGGCCGAGACCAACGTCGCGTTGTACGAGGCCAATCGTCTCAAGAGCGAGTTTCTCGCCAACGTGTCACACGAGTTGCGTACGCCACTGACCAGCATCATTGGGTTTGCGGAACTGCTGCGCGAGAATCCGGGAGCGGAAGGGGACACGCGATCCGCCCGCTACGCGGAGAACATTCTCATCTCCGGGCGGATTCTGCTCGAGATCATCAACGATCTGCTGGACTTGGCGAAGCTGGAGGCCGGCAAGGTCGAGCTGCGTGTCGAGTCCGTGCGCGTCGAGGAAGTCTGCAGCACGCTGATGGATCAGGTGCGTCCGCTAGCCGACAAGAAGGAGCTCAAGATCAAGCTTCAGCTTGCCGAAGACCTGCCGGCGATCTTCACCGACCGCGGCAAACTGCGGCAGATTCTGTTCAATTTCCTGTCGAACGCAATCAAGTTCACGCCCGAGCACGGGCTCATCTGGATCGGTGGACAGCGGCTTGATGACCAGATGGTTCATCTGTCGGTGCGTGATACCGGGCCGGGAATTCCGCCTGAACTGCACGACATCATCTTCGAGAAGTTCCGGCAGATCGACCAATCCGCGACACGCGAGCACCACGGCACCGGATTGGGCCTGGCCATCGCGAAAGAGCTGGCGTTTCTGCTGGGCGGCCAGGTGGGCGTCGACAGCAAGCTAGGCCATGGCGCGACGTTCTGGGTGAAGCTGCCGACCACGGCGCCGGAGCAGCGCGAGCGTCCTCTCGTTTCACTCGTGTAGTTGGTTAGCTCGGCGTTCGCGGGTCCAGAGCGATGGCGATGTCCCGCGCCCGCTGTTCGGTGAAATCGCCGCTGATCTGCGCCCGCGTGCTGACGCTCGACTGGATCGTCACACAGGACATGAGCTCGTCGTCGACGAAGATCACCAGGTGACGGCCGATGTTTGCGCGCGTCGTCGTAGCCATCCTTTTGCCCGCTGTGTCGCTGAATGTGACCAGCACGCAGGGACGGCCCAGTTGATCATGCCGCGCTTCGGCGAACAAGACGTCCCGTTCGGTGAGAATTGGGGCTGGTGCAACATACAGCGTACGATCGTCGCACGTGACCAGCGTGTAGTTGTCGGTCGGTTCCGCGATGGCGAGGCAAATACACAGTGTCGTGGTTCGGGACGCCTTCGATGCGCAGCACGGCCGTTGCGATATGTCGTCCCGCCGCCGATCGCTGGCACAACCGGACAGCGCGAACAAACACAGGGTGATCAAACACGCGCGCATGATGGGGGCTCCCATGTTCGAGGAGTTGGATGATATTCGACAGCCATGGTGTGTCGCTAGGTGTGGCCGTTGTTCGCAGCCGAACACTTGAGTTCTGTTGGAAACGCTTGCAGCCAGCCAACCGTGCGCAGGCCCCACAAACCGATGAGAATCGCCTCCGCTGCGTCATGGCGTAATGACGTGGGGTTCTTGGCCTCGGACCAGGCGATGACGCGGCGGGCGAGATCGCCGGCGGCGCGCTTCGCATCGTGACCATTGCGCTGCTGGCGCGCGTGGAGCAACTCTGCGCGCCACCGCTCCGCCGCCACCGCACGTACCTCAATTCCTGTTCGTTCCGCCAGATGAATCCACACGTCAGCCTGCGGCCCGCCGCCTTCGACGATCAGCCAGCTCAGCGGTTGGAACTCTGCGATCAGGCGCGCCGCCGCGCGGCGCAACGTCGAAGTCTTGCCCAGGTGATGCGAACGGTAGCAAAGGAGATGTCCATTTCGCGCATAGACCGCCAATCCCGTGCGCAAGCCGGCGTCGACTGCGAGCAGCTTGCCCTGATCGTTCGTAAGCGTCGCTCGGGGCGAAGGCGTCCTGGGCTGCAAGGCATTCGATTTCGAAGTGCGCAAAGTGCGATCTCAGTCTTGTAATCCGATCAGCAGGTCGACGAACAAGTTGATGTCGCCAAAATCGACCGCGCCACTCTGGTCCAGATCGCCGTGCAGGTCCTCACAGTGCGGATACAACTCATGGTACTCGGCCGGATCGGCGAGCGCGTCGATGAAGGGGTTGATGTCTCCGAAGGAGACAGCGCCGTCGCAGTTCAGATCGCCCAGACCCGGGCGGACTTCGAGCTCGGCGGTGCCTTCGCCCCAGTCATGGGCGGTCAGTGTGAAGTGTGCCACTGCTTTCAGTGCGGTGATGTTCTCGTCGATCGGACGAAAAACGTTACCGGAACAATCGGACGCCGACGCGCTGCTGTGGACGTCGGCGGTGAGTTCGACGGAGAGAAGTTCGCCGAAGAGTTGGTCACGGTTGTAGTACAGGAACGCCATCGCCTCGCGATCCGGGGGCGGCACGAGATGGGCACTGTTCCACGGCTCCAGATCGGTGACGGTGTATTCCGCGCGCGCTTGGCCCACGGGGCGTTCGACCACGCCGAAATCTGACCAGGCTGAGAACAGCATCACGGTGAGATCTTGCGGGCCGGCAAAGGCGCTGAAGTAGAGCGAGACGGTCTGCGAGCCGGTACCGCGCGTGCGTGCGAGTGCGCAAGCGCCGTCGAGCGTGAGCAGTGGGGCGGCGTCAAGGTCGCTGGCGTAGAACTCCACGGCCTGTGCGAGTGACCAACATGCCGGTCGGTCTCCCGGTTCCGTCGAGGTTAGTGGGAGCGTGAAGCTACCTGATGCACTACCTTCGGCCGTCGTGAACATGACACCGAGTGTGGGGGTGTGCTGCGCGACCGTGGCGGTAGCGCTACACAGCACACATGCGATTGTGGCTGCGGACAACGATTGCTGCAGGAAGACTGTCGTTCGAGCCACTCTCGACCCTCCATGTGCCGTCGGCTCGTTCGATGGGCTCTCAGCGCCTGTGCGCGAGAGTCCCTACGACCGTGAGCGACGCCGAAAACCAGATTGTAACGCCGATTTGGCGCATCAGGGAAAGTACGCGTGGCGCAGAGGGTGAGATTTGTAACCTGCTTTTTGTCATAGAGTTATGGTATGTGGTTCGGTCGGGTGAGACGAACAGGACCTAGTCGCTAGTAAGCACCTTGCGTGCCGAGACCGGCGCACGTCGCTTCATAAACGCGTCGCACGCTGCGGCGCAATCGCGAGCGATCTCGGAACGCACAGCGCGCCGACGGCACCGGCGCGCGAACAAGTTCGCACCATCGCACGTCAGCGCGCACTGCGATCGAGCCGTCCGAATAGGAGCACGCCGCCAAGAGCATTCGGAGTTAACGGACTTTCCGTGTAATCGATTTAGTAATCGCTATTGAAACCTCTTTGTGCTTTGTGCGTCGGCGCAGTACGCTGCACTGTGTGACCGTCGTGGATTGTCCGCCGGTTCCATCACGCCTCCTCCTCGCCCGGGAGCACTGAACATGATCACATTCAAACACACTCGTTCCGGTGCGCGTCGTCATTTTACGCTGCGTACCGTACCAGTCGTCTGCTGCCTTGGATTCGCAGCGCTGCTCGCGGGCTGCCCGGCGATGGAGGACCTCGTCCAACAGGCGCAACAGCAGCCGGCCGAGGCCAAGCTGCACATCTCGCCGGCGCGCGGGTCGATTATGGGTGGGACGCGTGTGACGATCCACGGTGCCCACACTGCCGATTTCGATACCGGCACCGAAGTGTTCTTCGGGGCATTCCTCGGCAGTGATGTCGAGATCGTAGATCAGGTCACGCTTCGGGTGACGGCGCCCGCCCAGGCCGCTGGGTATGTAGATGTGGTTGTCCGCGTGGCGAGCGGCTCGACCGTGGCGTACGCAAAGGGGTTCGAGTTTGTGGCGATGGATGCCGTCGATGCCGAGATCATTGAGCAGATCGAAGCCATATTTCCGGGGCCACCACACGTCGTCAGCGCGCTGTCGTTGAACAACACCGGTGTGCGCCTGACCTTCAGCGAGCCGGTGCGTGAGGACTCACGCGATCCGGCCAACTACTCGATCGTGATTCCGGACGGCGGGATGCTCATTCTTGACCGGTCGAAGGAGATTGTCCTGAGCGACGATCACACGGTCGTCGACCTGCCGACATTGTCCCAATCCGATGCGTTCTATCGTATCACTGTGTTAGGCATTCACGATCTGGCCGGAAACCCGATCGCACCGCCGGACATGCTCGTCAATCCAACGGAGGCCAGCTTCACCGGGATTGCGCCCGCCGATTTGGACGAGCACATCGATACGGACGGCGACGGATTCGCCGACTGGTTCGAGATGCTGGGCTGGGAGATCACCATCGAGTTGGCCAACGGTCAGCCGGCTCGTGGACCGGGAAGCGCCGCGAGAGCTCTTTCCGGCGAGTTTCGACGATTTTCGGTTGCACGTCGCCGAGGACCGATTGATCGCCAGGGAAGCGAACTCGGGCGCGCGCTGGAGCGTGCGCGTCAAGACCGACCCTGAACGATGATCCGAGTCTGCAGCGCGAGTGGGGCAGGCAAGGCCGAGGTGGTGCGCACTGCCAGTTGTGCCCACAGCTCGGTTCTCCCGGATTCCTGGCTGGGCGAACGTGATTCGTACGGGGCGATTGGACGTTTGTTGAGGACGGTGGAAGTACCGGCCGGCGAAGGCGCGGAGTAAATCGCACGGGCGTAGGCGCGACCTGCGCGAGCGGTCCACACTTTACTGGTCAGGAATTTCTTCCCAGGCACTTGCTGTCCCGACACCGAACTGTGCAATTGGTGGCGGTAGCGGCATTACCTGCGAGCAAGTCAATTTCACTATGGAGGAGTTGTGGAGATTGCGGCGGGGGTTAAGGCGGAACACAAGGCCCAAGCAGCGCGTTGGGGTGGCGCAAACGGCGCGGGCGCTACACTATCACTGTCGAATCGCCGATTGCTTAAGCGGCGAGTGTATTGGCTCAGTCAGCGACGCGATGAACTCGACGCTGTTCCGACGCGCAACACCGGCAATGTGAATGGGCGCAGCCCCATTCGTGCAAGCGACGATTGCAGGAACTCGCGAAAGTACGGCCACGCATTGAAGATGCCGTTCATGTCTGCGAACGCGTCGTAGTGAGCCTGTGTCAGATTCGCCTGATCCCGAACTTCGTAGACCAACTCATAGGTGGTGTCCACTTCGATTTGTTTCGCATTGTTGGAAGAACTTGCGTCGTGGGCACTGAAGTTCAGTCGAGCCTGTACATACAGCCGCCCAGACTCCGTCTCCATCTTCGCTTGCGCACCGCGCTCGACATTGACTGTAAACTCGGCATCATCGCGTGTCCGACGTCGCGTCAATCGCGCAGCGACTAGAGATACCTCCAAGATCACGACGCGCTCGGAGACGAGAAATGCCAACTCGGCGGATTCTTGCGTCTTCTGGATTGGCTTGTTCGCTGTGGGCATAATCTAAGCCGCTAGCCCATGGCAACGCGGAACAATTTCGCTGGTCACCCACTGCGAGTGCGACGAATACTGCATACTCACTTCAGGCTGATACGTGAAGTCCGGAAGATCAAGGGCAACGTTCGGGTTCGATTCGCACAATCGCTCGGACGCGATACTCAATCGAGCGCCCAGCGCGAGCAAACAATCCGCGATAGTCCGAACCGTGAAGTTGTTGTCGCCGTCGAGAATCTGGCTCACGTTGCTCGGGCTACATCCCAGTCGCTGCGCCAATTCCGCACGAGAAACGTCCTTCTCGTTCATGAGCGCGCAGATCTCCTCTGTGATTTCGAGAATCAACCGCTCCTGCTCGTAGAGTCGTCGATGCTCCTGATTCTGCAGAAACTGGTCAAGTTTAGTCGTCATTCGCTGCCCCTTGCGGATCATCCACCGTGCAACTGCTGATCCTCTTCCATGATCGACGTCGCTAAGCTGACTTCGCGCGGCTCAGTCGCGTCCTCGTTTTTTCTGAAACCGCTCAGTAGGATCAGTAGATCGCCGTTTCGGTAGCACGTGACGCGCAGCCCCGTGTCGCGCCCGCGTGCTTTGAACTCCCAAATGTTGTCCTCCAGTCTCTTGAATTTGCGTCCGTTGTTGATCCTTGCGTCGTCTGCGTAGCGTTGAAACAACGCGTAGAGCTTTGTCGAATCGGATGGCGAAAGGCCATCAAGAAACTGGATGGAAGGACACGTACCGTTTCTCCTAACCGCGGCTACGACAGTTATGCGCTTGCCGCTGCACACGACTGGCCGCTCGATGTCATCGGCTCGCGGTGCCATTGAAGTTTAGTTATAGCTTAACACTCAGTCAACCTGCGATCTGATTATCATCACGCAGTGAAAGCGGGGCAAGACGTACGTGTCCCCACGTATAGTAGCATCGTGTCCGATATGTCGCAATATGCGGACGGATTCCTCACGTAGGATTTCGTTCAAAATGTGATTTGCCGCCGTTCGTTAGCGGACCGGATCGAAACTGGTGGTCTATCCGCCGTCGACGGCAACTGGTGGGAGATCCCGCGGATCGAACCTGAATTGCACCTGCAGGGAATCGGGGATTGGGTCGTGCGAGACCATGTAGCCGGATCGGCATCGGCGTGACGGGATGCCGGGAGAAACTCACTGGAGTGCCGCTAAAACGTGTGTACGTCTGACGAGGCGCTTGCTTCCGTTGCGGACTAGCTCGCGTGTGGAGCCCACCCTACGTTTCGCGTTTTACCTACGCACTCTCCCCCACGCCCCTCCGAGACCGGCTGCGCTAACGCTGATATAGACTAAGACACTCGTCGCTCAAGGCGCCGCCGATGACTTCGATCATGGTCGGCGACCTTGCGACAACCTCCTCGGCGGGGATCGTTATCCGGTCCTTGCCCTGCGCGAGTGTTTCCTCGATCGATGCGCCGAATACGATTGTCGTCACGTTCGCCCATACCGCCAGCGATGAACACATCGGGCACGGCTCGCAGGTCGAGAACAGCACGGCGCCGGATAGGTTTGCGTCGCCGCAGACCCGACATGCCTGGCGGATTGCGTTCACCTCGGCGTGCAGACTCGGATCGTGTTCGATTACCGCCGTATCGTGTGCGCGGCTGACAATCTCGCCATCGAACGCGACCACGGCGCCGTAGCCCTTGTTGCCCTCGGCCCGCGATTGCTGAGCCTCTTCGATCGCCACACGCATCATGGCCTCGAAATCCAGGCGCACAATCCACTCCAGACAGTGCGGCGCGTGGGGGCGGATCTCGTCGTAGCAGCGGTGAAAGCGGAGCGTCGGATCGAGCGCGGAGAAAAACGCCTGCGTCGATTTCTCGTATGCCCCCCGACAGACCGCGCGCGTATCGAGCTCGAGTTCCGCACACGCGTCCAGCGTCGGGCAGGCGTTGACCGATCGCCAGACGATGCGATCCGTGGACTCCTGGACAATCGGAACGTTGTCGAGGTTCAGCCCGAGATACTCCCCCATGAACAACTCGTAAGCCTGCCGTGGTGTTGAACGGCGATCAGTAAATCGTGACGCGACACCTTCCACCCATCGCCGGCGTTTGGCGGCGACGGACCGCTCGATCTCCGAGAGCTTGCGTGTGCGCAGTTTCTCGACTTGCCGAGCGATCGCAGATTTCTCAGCACTCACCAGCAATCGCCTCGTTTCGCTCGCCCTCTACGCGGCAGCCTATTAGCGCGCCGCGCCCACGATTGACACGGCGGCCGCCTCGACACTACCGCCCCATTCTTCGAGCTTCGTCCTGGCGATTTCCCGCTTCCGTTCGATCGGCAGATCGGCGTGCTCAAAGAGCCAGTGATTGAACAGCGCTACCTCGCGCAGCCGATCCAGCCGATCCACCGCCTTCCCTTCGGCGATCGCCAGCACGGGCGCGAAGACTACCTGGGCCACCGGTCCGATGCCGTACAGCTTCAACGCGCTGCGCATCGCTTTGCGTATGTTCGTGCGCAGGCACGCGCGCGTCGGTATTATCAGCGCAGTGCGATGCTGGTCGGACATGGCGTCCGGAGTCGCACATACATCCTTCAGGGCCTGCTCATCGCACGTCAACGGAATCGTCCCGGCGAGCACTTCGAGCGTCGTTCCGGTGGCGGTGGCCGCCGCCACGGTGCCCATCAACGCGTCCTCGATTGCGTCCGGAGTTGATTGCTCGGATCCGTCTGAATCCTGACCTGCGGACGATTGCTCCGGGTCGCGCTGCATTTCCAGGCGCAGTGTGCTGCGCAGCAGTTCGCGGACGTCGTCTCCGGGGTACGGCTCGCTGGCGTCGCGGACAATCAGCAACAAGGGGGGTGTCGGCTGGCCGAGTTCAGCCGTGTACTCGCCTTTCACGCGTTCCGCGAGACGGTCGATCTCGCCGGCCGCGGCACCATTGCCGGCGTAGATGAACGCGTGTGGCGTAGTCCACAGCGTGCGACTGTCCCACCTACCGGGCCAGTCAACCGGATCGGCAAGGCGCTCCGCCGGCGCGCAGCCGACGAAGGAAACGGGCACCAGCAGCAGGAGTAGTGCGGACCAACAACGGCGCTGCTGCGCAAAGCGGAAGGAGCGGCGTGTAAGCATGGCGTACTCCTTGTGGTAGACGGGGCCCGGCGGAACTACGAATGCGACTTCGGCTGTGAATTGCTCGGTATGGACCTCCGTTCGTACTGGTCGGCGAGCCACGGCCGTTACATGTGGTCCAGCCCTCGGGCGCACAGTTCTTCAGCATTTTGTGACGTGACAATAGCACGGCTTCCGTTTGCGGGCGAATGTGGTAACAGTTATTGCAGTCGGCATATCGGTTTTTGTACGATGGGGCTGGAAGCTGGCAGTGATCGACCCACGCACCAAGCAGCCAAAGGCCCAACTGGTTCATTCGAGAGGCGGCACCGCCGTAAGAAACTATGTTTGAATGCCATCGCACTAAAGAACAGTTGTTGTACGCGTTGCTGGTCGTTCCGTTTCTAGTCGCCGCACCGGCGATCGCCCAGCCGGCAGCGCCCGTGCGCGTCATCGCCGAATGGGAGCCGGCCATCGGCACGCTGATCAGTTGGCCGCTGGGGATTCCTCAGGATCTGGTCGTCGAACTGGCTTCGGACGACCTGCTGTTCGTGCTCGTGCGCAATCAGCAGGCTGAGAACAGCGCCCGGAGCACCTTCAGCTCTTGGGGTATCGATCTTGGTCAGGTCGAGTTCATCCGGACGAACGTCCAGACGCACTGGCCGCGCGACTGGGGACCACACCAGGTTTTTGACGGCAATGGCGAGTGGGGCGTGATCGATCCAATCTTCGAAGGCTATCCGTGGGTGCCGACGACCTGCCAGCCGATCACGTCGCCCGGCGGATACGTCGGCGACAACGCCGTCAATATCGACTTCGCCGCCTATTTCGGCGCGCCGCTCCATTCGTTTCCCGCGTACCTGACCGGCGGCAACATCCTGGTGGATGGCCACGCCGCCGCGTTCTCCACCTGTGCCATGGTTGGTGAGAATCAGCAGTTGTGGACGGAGTTAGAGTTCCGTTCACTGGCGACGCAGTACCTCGGCATCACCGACTATCACATCGTGAACAACACGGAGGACTATGGCATCCAGCATTTGGATTGCTGGTTCAAACCGCTGGATGAAGAGACGCTGCTCGTGAAGCGCCCGCCCGTCGGACACGAGGAGTATGCCCGCATCGAGGCGAACCTGCAGATCCTGACCGGAGTCACGAACTGTTACGGCCGGCCGTATCGAATCGTCCGAATTGATTGCCCGGCGTACAACGGCTACGACGTCGCGGCGTATACGAACTCGCTCATCCTGAACACCAAGGTGCTGGTGCCACTGTTCAATATCCCGGGCGACGCGCAGGCGCTGCAGACGTTCGCGGACGCCTTGCCGGGGTATGAGGTAATCGGGTTTCCGTGGGGCAGTTGGTACTACTACGACGCGCTGCACTGCCGCACGCGGGCCGTCTTTGACCGGCACATGTTGCGAATTACGCATCGTCGATTGGGTGACGAAGTGACGGCGGCGCCGAACTTCCCAATCGCCGCATTTATCGATGATCGCAGCGAAGCCGGCCTGATCACCGACGAGCTACGCGTGTACTGGCGCGCACAGGGCGCTGCAGATTGGGAATGGGAACTCCTTACGCCGACCGGCGATCCGGACAGGTACGGTGCGGAGATTCCCGCTCAACTCCCGGGCACTACCGTTGAGTATTACATAGCGGCGGCGGATTACTCGGGACGCGCCGAAAGCCTGCCGCGCAGCGCGCCTGCCGGTTTCTACAGCTTCGCAGTGCTCGGCACATTGGGCGACCTCGATTTCGATAGCGACGTGGACGTGGACGACTTCGAGACTTTCGTCGGTTGCATGGCCGGCCCGGAAGTGTCCGTTCCACCACCCGGCTGTGATCCCGCGGATTTCCCGATCGCCGATCTAGCCGGTGACGATGACGTGGACACCGCCGACGCGGCGCTATTTCAGCAGCAGTTCACCGGTTCGCAACCGTAACCAGCCCGTTCGTCAGAGCGATCGACGACGCGTCGACGAACCCCCACCCATATTCCCGCCAGTTGGCGCGCGAAGCATCGCGTCCAAACGCGGCACTGCGCGGTGTTGAAGCGACTCCGGGCAGGCTTGCTGCCGGGCGCAAACCCCCTAAAATCGCGGACCTAGGCGGTGCCGCGCAATCGAGCGCAGCATCGCACGATCACGATGCCACCGTAGCTCAATTGGCAGAGCAGCGGTTTTGTAAACCGCAGGTTGAGGGTTCGAGTCCCCCCGGTGGCTTTTCCGTAACTCCCATCGCGGACAACACTTCTTCAAGCGCAGCAAGGAGTTGC
>JANQFV010000071.1 GCA_028277645.1 Phycisphaerae bacterium | reverse complement strand
CCACGAAGCGGGTCTTCTCAGTGGTGGGACAGTGCAGGTACGCGTGCCCTGACAGGATGTAATCCGTCAGCTGAGCGCAGAACGTGGGCATCGGCATGGCGAATCTCCGTGAAGAGTGGGACGTTGGTTGGGAATCGTAAGAACGATTGAAGGCGGTAGCTGGATACGAAAAACGGCCCGCGGATCGGGCCGCATCGGTGGTGTGTTTAGCTCAGCTGATGGCTAAGCCTCTCACCTTATGGTAACACGATCGGGGCTGGAATTAAGCTCAGTGCGACGACGCTGCAAACGCAGAATTGGAGCGGGAAGATCGACGTTCTTCATCTCGTTCGGCTGACAGAAACTCTGACAGAAACTCTCAGAGAGACCCCGTTCTTGCTAGCGCCAAGGCGGTTTTTCGAGCACTGCGCAGCTTAGCAAACCGTTGCCTTCAGCCGCTCGGCCACCTCTCCCAGGTTGTCGCGCCGCCCCGGGCCTAGCCCGTCACAGCGGCCTCGTATCGTACCGCTACACCCCGCCCGCTGCAACGCTCGACCGCGTGGGGACGTGATCACCTGAAGAGGTGGGGACGTGCGAGCACACTCCGCCACCCGCGCGAATATGGGGCGTTACCGCTCACTGCCGCTCGCGGCCCGGATTGGGGTCCGTCACGCCGTAGAGGAACCACCGCGGCGCCGACCGCCGGCCCGGCGGTGCGTTGCGGACGAAGTAGACGGTCCACTCGGCCCCGTCGCTCATCAGCAGACGGTAGTAATGCCTCCGGAGGTACCGCTCGCCGTGCAGCCGGCCGCGTTCGGATCCGGACTGCTTCCACGTCTCGAGGCAGCGGGCGATCGTGTACGCCTCGTCCCGCCACCGAAACCCATCCGGCAATCCCGGCACCCCAGTCGCCATGGCGGCGGTATCGAAATCGCCGAAAGGCTCAAGCGGTTCACTGATGAACTGGTCCATGCGCAAGACTCCCGGCGCGTCACGCGCATTGTAATGTGTCGTGCGGGGAGAAGCCTCGCGCTAGACGCGATCAGAGCTCAGCGTGCATCGTTGGTTGCCGGGATCCGCTCCCGCTGCTCGCTCGGAATCGGCGTGCCACATTCCGGGCAGGCGCCGCTCCGATTACCAGTAAGATCGTAGCCACAACGCGCGCAGTGGCCGACTGGGAACCGGCGGCGATAACGCCACAGCAACACGACCGCACTAAGCGATGCCGACGGCAAGACCCACAGCGGGTACCACATTTCAAGGTGAGGATCCACACGATAGTAGAACAGTGGCTCTGAACACCCCGGTGGGCATTGAAGCGGAAGTCTGTTGAAGAGAGGGTGGTCGTGATAAAGCCTGTATTCGACCGCGTAGCGCTCGCCGCCGATCCAGAGTTGGGTGTTCCCAAGCTCGACCCAGCGATGCCGTTGTTCGACCGCATGATACCCCCAGTGAAGCGCTGACAAGACCAACGCAATCGTCGCAATCCACCGCAACATCCCGGTCCTGTCGTGCAATCACTGTTCTGACGGCGCGGTCGCAGGTGCCAATTCGCCGCTCACCGTCGGAGTTCGGAATCGTGGCCTCTGATTGTACCGAGACGGAGCGGGGCAGTTGCACCGATGCTCAACGCCGCTCACTGCTTGCATCAATCCGCTCCCGTTGCTCGCTCGGAATCGGCATGCCGCATTCGGGGCAGGTGCCGCTTTGGTTGCCGGTCAGGTCGTAACGGCAACCGCCGCAGCGCGTGGTGTGGCGGATCTGCTGTCGGCGTTCGAAGGCTTGCGAGAGGATCAACATGCCCGTGAAGAATGCCAGCCAAAGGGCGAGGATCGCGCCGCCAACGATTACCGCTGGCTGTCCGAGGCGGGCGAGCGTCTCCGCGGTCGTGTGGCCGGCGAGCGTTCGCTCATATGCCGCGACCGCCGCCAGCGCGAGCGCCCAGACGACGAGCGTGTAGCGCACCCAGTTGCGGAGTGCGGTTCGCCAGAAACGGCGTGATTCTTGAGGCTTCGCGTTCGCGGGCATGTTGGATTGTAGGTGGGTGGCTGAGAGCGCGCGGGATCGCCCCGCGACACGCGTCATTCCGACGACTGAAGGGAGGAGGAATCTACCCGCGGACGAGCGCAACTACCCAAACGAAACCAGATTCCTCGCTGCGCTTCGGAATGACGGCGAGGACGCACGACATGACAGGGACAGTTCGACCCTCCGCCATCCCCTCCCTGCGAGGGAGGGGGGTAGAACTAGAGTTCCGCCAGTAGTTGCCCGTGTGCGCGGGTGACCAGCTGCTGCGCCTGCTCGACGTGCTCGGGGCGCGTGCGCAGGTTTCCGATCGAGATGCGCAATACGAAGCGCTCGCGTAAGCGCGTGTGCGAGACGAAGACCGGGCCCGCGCGATTCACCGCCGCGACGAGGCGCTCGTTGAATTCGTCCTGCTCGTCCGGCGGCAGGTCCGGCACCGCGCGGAAGCACACCGTGCTGAACGGAGTCGGCGCGACGCGCTCGAGCCCCGGCTGCGCGTCCACCCACGCTGCCAGGTCCTTGGCAAGCGCGCAGTGATAGCGAATGCGCTCCTGCAGCCCCTTCACACCAAAAGCCCGCAGCACCATCCACATCTTCAACGCGCGGAACCGCCGGCCAAGCTGCACGCCATAGTCCATCAGGTTCGTGACGTTGGTCTCGGTCGTCGTGAGATAGTCGGGGATGATCGAGAACGCACGGCGGAGCAGATCAGGATCGCGCACCCACAGCACCGAGCAATCGACCGGCACGAAGAGCCACTTGTGCGGATTCGTGACGACCGAGTCCGCGTGCTCCACGCCCTCCATCAGCGCGCGATACTCAGGGCAGATGCCGGCGGATAGGGCGTACGCGCCGTCGACGTGGAACCACATGTTCTCGCGTTTCGCGATCGCGGCGATCTCCGGCAGCGGATCGATGCTCGTCGTCGAAGTCGTCCCCAGCGTACCGACGACTGCGACCGGCCGGCAGCCCGCAGCCTTGTCCGCCGCGATGGCTTCTTCGAGCTTGTCGATGCGCAGGCGAAACGCCTCGTCGGACGGAATGCGGCGCATATGCTCGAGCCCGACGCCGAGCGTGATCGCCGCCTTGTCGATCGATGAGTGCGCCTGGTCCGAGCAGTACATCGTCAGCGGCGGCAGGTCGCTACGGCCGGCCATGCCTTTGCGCCGAATGTCCAGATCCACAAGCCGCTCGCGCGCCGCGGCCAGCGCTAGCAGCGAGCTGATCGACGCGGTGTCGTTGATATGTCCGTGTAGCCCCTCCGGAAGCTGCAGCATCTGGCGCAGCCAATCGCAGGTGTGCTCTTCGAGCTCAGTCGCACTCGGCCCCGTCCGCCACAGCATCGCGTTGACGTTGAGTGTGGACGCGAGCGTCTCGCCGATGATCCCGGGTCCGGAGCCGGTGACGGCGAAATAAGCCATGAAGCCGGGATGATTCCAGTGCGTCGTCCGCGGTTCGATCACGCGTTTGTAGTCGTCGAGGATCTGGTCGAGCGGCTCGCCCTCCTCGGGCGGCTCAGTCGGCAGCAGCGCCCGCACATCTCCCGGCTCGATCTTCGGCACGACGGGATAGTCGTGGACCTGTTCGAGATAGTCAGCGGCGAGATCGGCCGCGCGGTGTAGCGCGGCGCGAAAGTCGTCGGCTGAGATATCGCCCGGCGGCTCAACGGTCTCGGACGTCGAAAACGGCTGCTCGGTGTTCATGGTGACACACATCGGCTGATGGACCAGGATCACGGCACGGCGCCAAGCCGCGCGAGCGGGAGATTATCTGCGCGCTACGCACGAACGTCCACCGCGTACGGTGTAGAGTGGTGCGTAATCCTCAACGCTGTGATTATGGGACGGCTCACGGTCGTCTGGCACCGACGTCCCTTGTCTGCCGATAGCGAGAGACGGAGGCTCTGCCCATGGATGACCATTCGCTGCCGACAGACGAGTCGCGCGACGCCGCACTGCGCCCCAGGTTCAAGCCGCTCGCGGACCAGCCCGCGGGGCCGTACGAGGGTCCGAAGAGGACCACGTTCGCCGACGGCAACGCGCGCTCGGACGAGGAAGCGGCGGAGATGGCAACGCAACAGGCCCGCGCCCTCCGTTTGGCGCGCGAGACCGAGCGGCTCGACGCCTGGGAGCGTGACCTGGCCGCCCGGCGTGAGCAGCTCGAAGAGCGGGCGCGACACCTGCAGGACCGCGCCGCGGAACTGGACCGTTATCAAACCGAATTGGAGAGTCGCCCTGGCCAGACCATCCCTGGAACGACCGCGCCCGCCCCAAGCCAATCCGCGGCAGTGGCGCTACGCCGAGATCGGCTCGACGAACTGCGCGAAGCGCTCGACAGACAGTCGACACTCCTGAATCGAATCGCGCAGCGCGGGCCGGACGAGACCGCGGAAGAACTCGATGTGGCGGATGAGCTAGACGAATCCGCACTGCCTAACGAGCCATACGAAGCCGGACAACCCGAACTGCCCAGCGCGCACGCCGATCCGGGTGAAGTGGAGCAGTTCGTCATGCCGCTGCCGTGCGGCGACGATTCCGTAAGTTCGAGGGAAACGTCCGAACCACCCGCGCCCAAGGACACCGGCCCGTCAACCCCAACAGACAGCAAGTCTCGTCGGTCAACCCGTAGCCTGTTCAAGAGCGAGGGCGCGATCGATGAGGAGCATCTCAGCGACGAGCAGCGCCGGCGTCTACGCATGATGCGCCGCATGACCGGCGGAAGGGTCTCGGATCAGGAACTGCTCGAACGCCTGGCCGCCGAAGAGGCGGAGCAACCACCCACGAAGCAGAAAAGCAAGCGCCGCTGGTGGGGCCGCAGCTAATCGCGGTCAAGCGCCGCGACAAACTGCTCCGCCGCCGGTAGCACCTGCGCCGTGACCGACTCCATCGTCCCTTCGATCTTTGCGCCCGCGGCGGCGTGATGCCCCCCGCCGCCGAACTGCTGCGCCAGCTCGAGTACGGACACGCCGCGCTCGCCGCGGAAATTCATGCGAATTGTGCCGCGGTCACCTTCTGAGAACAGGATCGCGACCGCCACGCCCTCAATCGAACGCGGGATCTCCACTTGGTCATCGATGTCAGCGGCCACGCAGCCCGCGCCGGTGATCTCGCCGTAATCTGCGGTCGACCAGGCCAGCCGGCCATCGGCACCAACGTGCGTGTTCCGGTAGATCACGCCGAGCAGATCGAACTCGCCGCGCGACTGGCTGCGGTGCATCCGCTCGCAGACCTCGACGATGTTCGCGCCCGCGAGCGCGAGGTCATGGCCGACGAGTAACGAGTTCGCGCCCGTATTCGACAACGCGAACCCCTGCGTGTCTGTATGCACACCCGCATACAGCAGCGTGGCGATCGTGGGCGTGACTTGACAACCCAGGGCCTTGATCACCGCGTAGACCAGTTCCGAAGTGCTACTCGAATGCCCGACGATCCAGTTCCACTTACCGTAACCTGGATTGGTCGCGTGGTGATCAATGTTCAGCACCGAGATCCGCGCGACCAGCGCATCCCGATCATCCATATTCAGGCGGCGTTGCTTGGCCGTGTCGAGACCAACGATCAAATCACACGCTTCCAGTTCTGCCTGCGTACATGCCTGCAGACCCGCGTACTCAACCAGGTACTGGAGCTGCCGCGAAACACTCCCCTCGGGCAGAACCAAGTGCGGCCGCTTGCCCAGCTCGGGCAGCGCCAGCCAGAGCGAACCCATGGACGCGAGCGCATCCGCGTCCGGCGTCACGTGCCCCACGAGCGCAATCGACTCGGCAGCGCGAATCGCGTCGCAGACCTCGCTCGGAACACGCGTCGGGTCCGCTACTTGCTCGTGGACTGTTGTCATGTGTCCTCACGCATTGCGTATGGGGTTGGTGGCAGGCTCTCGATCCCTCGACGTCCGTACAAACGGATCGCGCTACTCTACATCATCATCTTTGAGCGTTTCCAGACCCGACTCGCGTGCTTCCTCAGGTGTCCAACCCGTCGCGATCGCTACGCGACGTACCTGGTTGCGTCCGCGAACAGCTTCGAACGCGTCGAGAATAACCTCCGAACGATTGGCCGCCGACACGCCGTGCCACTTCGACCACACGACGTACAGCTCAATCGGTTCGTTCGAGCCGGGGTCAGCCTCGTAGATGACCGGCTCCGCAGTTCTGTCATTGCTGGGATTCTGCCATTCCTCAACGAGCTCACGCTGTAGGGCAAGATGAGCCGGCTTGATGATGCGACTAGTCTTGTGCAACGGCATTTGGTCACCTCCACAACGCCAGCCGGTTTCGCCTGATCCATTCTACGCTCGCCAGAACTCTCTCGGCGTCCGGCCAATTACCAGCATCGGTTAGGTAGCGCATTTCGACTGCCCAACGATCCTCGATCCGCCGAACATGCCGATAAAGCGCGCGACACTCCGATGAGGCCAGCGTATGGCCCTCCGCATTCGGCAGCGACCACAGCAATCGCGCCCAGAACATGAGACCATGGCCGGATGCCCACTGATCCTGGTGCTGCCAAAGCCCAAGCTCCCGAGCGCGCTGTCGCGCGTGACGAAAGAACGCTGCAGCCTGTCCCGTGGGACGCGCGCCAAGTCGTCGATAGACGGCAATCTTCAGGTACATCTCCGCGACGTAGCCGAGTAGGTAAACAGCTCCGAATAGTCGGCGACCCAACAACAACGCCAGCGCGTCATCGAGGCGGTTGGCAGCTGCGATCTCAAAATCCTGAACTGACGGATTCTGCTGTCGCATACGAGCACGCAACTGCTGCCCATCGCTCATCGCCTAGACCTCGACGTCGATGTCAACCCTGCATCGCCTTGATCAGAATGTCGGCGATCTCCGGGCGGGTGAACTCCACCGGCGGGCGCTCGCCGGCCGCCAGCATTTCGCGCACCTTCGTGCCCGAGAGGAACACGCGGTCTTCGGGCGTGCTGTTGGTCGTCTTGTCGCTGGCCATCGCGCCGGACTTCTTGCACCAGAACGAGTGCTCGAACTTCAGCGGCGTAATGCCCAACGCGATGGGATCGAGATCGTCGAAGATGCGCTGTGCGTCGTAGGTGCCGTAGTACTTGCCCACGCCGGCGTGGTCGCGACCGACGATGAAGTGCGTGCAGCCGTAGTTCTTGCGGATGATCGCGTGCAGGATCGCCTCACGCGGACCGGCATATCGCATCGCCGCCGGCAACACCGACAGGAACGTGTTCTTCTCGCTGTAATAATCGCGGATCAGCACCTCGTAACACTGCATCCGCACATCCGCCGGAATGTCGCCCTTCTGTGTCTGCCCCACCAGCGGGTGAATCAACAGACCGTCACAGATCTCCAGGGCACACTTGGTGATGTACTCGTGCGCACGGTGGATCGGATTGCGCGTCTGGAACGCGACGACGGTCTCCCAGCCCTTTTCATCGAACGCAGCCCGCGTCTGCGCCGGAGTCAGGCGATGCTTGGGGAACTGCGGATCGTGACGTGCTGTGATCACTTCGAGCTTACCGGAAAGACACACGTCGCCCTGCTGCATGGTCACCGCCACACCGGGGTGCGCGTCTTCGGTTGTGCGGAAGACCGACTCGGCTTCCTTCTGCTTGTCGTGCGCGTACTTCTCCGACACGGTCAGCACTGCCAGCAGGCGATTCTGATCGTCGTTCAGCGCCACCGGCTGTCCGATGTCGATGGTGTCGGCGACCGCTGTACTGACCGTGCAGGTGATGGGCGCCGGCCACGGGAGACCTTTGGTGAGCTTGATCTCGTCGCAGATGCTGTGGAAGTCCTTTTCGCCCACAAAGCTCGTGAGCGGACTGAACGCACCGATCGCCAGCATTTCCAGGTCGCACTGCTCGCGGTCGCCCAGCACGATCTGCGGCATCTGCGGCGCCTGCTGCTTCAGTTCGGCGGCGCGGGTTTCGTCGACGACCAGGTTGACGAGCGTTCCGCCGTGCGGCGGGATCAGACCGTGATGGCTCATGCGGCACTCCGGCTTGTCTGCGGGGCGGCCGACCGCCGGCTGAGCAACGTCGGCTCCGGCAGGTGCGCGGCACGTCCCAGGGGATTTTGGCAAAACGCCCACTATAGCGACTCAGCGGCGCCAGGTGAAATGGGACCCCCGCAGGCGAGCGATGCTCTTTTTTCGGACCGATGGGGCCGGTACGCTATCGGCCATGTCACTGCTACTTGACGAAGCGGAACTGCACGAGACGCTCCGGCAGCTCGCCCGCACCATCACCGCGGCCGCCCCCGAGGATGTCCCGCTGGCCGTCGTCGGAATCCGCACCCGCGGCGAGACCATCGCCCGTCGCTTGGTCGAGCTGATGAAGTCTGCGGGGCGCGGTCCGGACCACTATGGCGTTCTGGACATCACGCTGTATCGCGACGATCTGACGACGATCGGTCCGAACGCGGTGCTGCGCGGGACGGAAATCGAGTTCGACGTATCTAACACCTGGCTGGTGCTGGTCGACGACGTGCTCTACACGGGTCGCTCGGTACGCGCGGCGCTCGACGCCGTCATCGATCTCGGTCGGCCCAAGGCGATTCGCTTGGCAGCGCTGGTCGATCGCGGTTGGCGCGAGCTGCCAATCCAGGCAGACTTCGTCGGCCTGCATGCCGACACGGGGGCGCACCACATCGTAAAAGTGAAGCTCAAAGAGGTCGACGGGGTGGACGAGGTCGAGCTGTATGACAGCAGCGGCGACGGATAAGCCGGTCTGGACGCAGAAACACCTGTTGGGGCTCGCGGACCTCAGCCGCGAAGAAATCTACCACGTGCTCGACACCGCGGAGGGGTTCAAGGAAGTTTCCACCCGTAGCGTCAAGAAGGTGCCTGCTCTGCGCGGCCGCGTCGTGGTCAACATGTTCTTCGAGGACAGCACACGCACACGGATGAGCTTTGAGCTCGCGGCGCAGCGCCTGTCCGCCGACGTGATCTACTTCGCCGAGAAGATGTCGTCCACGCAGAAGGGCGAGACGCTCATCGACACCGCCCGCAACATCGAGGCCATGGGCGTCGACATCATGGTGGTCCGCCACCCGGCGGCGGGCGCTGCGATGCACCTGTCGCAGGCCGTGGACTGCTGCGTCGTCAACGCCGGCGACGGCCAGCACGCCCACCCGACGCAGGCCCTGCTCGACCTGTTCACGATCCGTGAGCGCAAGGGCAGGATCGAAGGGCTCAACGTCGCGATCGTCGGCGACATCGCGCACTCGCGCGTGGCGCGCTCGGACATCTGTGGCCTGCTGAAGCTGGGGGCGCAGGTAACGCTCGTCGGCCCACCGACGCTGGTGCTCAAGAGCTTCGAGACGATGGGCGCTCGGGTCACACACGACTTCGAGTCGATCCTGCCCGAGATGGACGTCATCAGCATGTTGCGCATCCAGAAAGAGCGCATGACGTCCAGCGGCTTCCCCTCGGCCCGCGAGTACGTCCGCTTCTTCGGGATGAACCACGAGCGACTGCGCAGTTGCCGCGACGACGTGCTCATCATGCACCCCGGCCCGGTGAACCGCGGCCTCGAGCTCGCGGCGGACGTCGCCGACGGACCGCACTCGAGCATCCTACGCCAGGTCACCAACGGCCTCGCCGTGCGCATGGCGGTGCTCTTCCTCTGCCAGCAAGCCGCCGCCGGCGAGGAGTAGAACCACCCCTCCCTGGCAGGGAGGGGTCGGGGGAGGGTCGAGCATTCGAAACCCCCACTGTCATTCCGAGCAAAGCGAGGAATCTAGCCGCGACCGCGCAGTTGTATTCGCATTGCGGTCGGATTCCTCACACCGCGGCTCGTCGGAATGACACATCCCACGCTACAATTCCCATGCAGATCGAAGGAGACGGGCCATGACCACTGCCATCGCGGGATTGACCACGACCAAAGCGCCGTTCATCGAGCAGGCCGTCGAGCGCGGCGAGCTCTTCATCGAACAGCCGTACGACCTATACAGCAACGAAAACCAGGAGACCTGGCGGCAGCTCTACGCCCGCATCCTGCCGCGCTGGGAGAAGTATGCCCATCCGAAGTTCATGGAGGGCGTGCAGAACCTCGCGCTCGACCCGCACAACGTCCCGCGGCTCGAGGACATCAACAAGTTCCTCAGCCCGCTGTCCGGCTTCACCGCCAAGGCCGTCAGCGGTTACGTACCGGCGTATCTCTTTTTCGACTGCATCCGCCAGCGCGCGTTTCCGACCACGATCACCATCCGTGAGGGTCAGAAGCTCGACTACCTGCCCGAGCCGGACGTGTTTCACGACGTCGCCGGCCACGTGCCGATGCACACCGATCGCGTCTTCGCCGACGTGCTGGTCCGCTTCGGCGAGGTTGCCCGAGCCGCCGCCGAGCGGTGCCGGGACATCGCCGACGAGCACGAGCGGGTGCGTATCGTGGAGAGCAACATCAAGGCGATGGCCCGCTTCTTCTGGTTCACGGTCGAGTTCGGCCTGATGAACACCGCCGCCGGCCTGCGCGTCTACGGCAGCGGCCTGCTCAGCTCCTACGGCGAGCTGGCGCACGCGCTCGACGCGCCCGAGGTGCAGCGCTTCCCGTTCCAGATGGAATGGGTGGTCAACCAGTACTTCGAGATCGACCACTACCAGCCGCTGCTGTTCGTGGTCGACTCGTTCGAGCACCTCTACGCCCAAGTCGACGAGCTCGAAAAATGGATGCATGCCGGCAAGCTGAACAACGTAAGCCCCGGCGAACCCCTGGTGGACGAAAAAGACCTCGAGTCGTTCCTGCACGCGAAGTTGGATGGGTGACACGTCTAGCGGGGCGGCCTGCAATCAGACGGGGTGCGAGCAATCGGTGCGTGACAAACAGTGGCACTATCCTGCACATGTTCAGAACTCGACCGCTTCGTTAAGGGAGGCGACGCCGTCGCTTACTTTCGCGAGATGAGCGTGGTAGCCGGCACTCACGATCGCTGGGTCACTCTCCGGCGATGTTCGCAGTGCGGTCAGCATTGGCAGGTCGATCATTGGGACAGGCTGCAAGTGAATCTGGCAGTGAAGATCGACTCCCCTGTCGGATGGGAAGACTCCGACGATCAATCGCGCCGGATCGAAGCACTGGTCCACTTTCGAGGCGGCGTCACTGACGAGGAGTGCATGTGGGCAGACTGCACTGGTCGGCGCTTGAAGTCGCTGGCCTTCTGCCCAGAGTGTGCATATCGATTGGGTATTCGCGACTAGGTCGATAGGACAGACGCTCAACTCGTTTGCTCAGCAATACTTACATGCGAGGTGCAGCGGGCGGCGCCATCGAGCTTCGCTGGTACCACGTTGCCGCCCAAGCTCGCGTACCCATCACAACCCACAGTCTCATCCGCTCCACCCCCTCAAGCAACCGATCTCATCTCCAGTAGAATCAACGGTCTCGTAGAACGAGGAGGCCATCATGATCGGAATCGTCGCTGCCTTCGCCGAAGCGTTTTCGCTGTTCTTCTGGAACTTCTTCTTCGTCTTCATCGGCAACCTGCTGGGCATCTGAGCCCGCCGCTAATTTGATGCTGACCGTCAACCATAACCCGACGCCGCGGGATTTGCGCGGCTTTGCGCTCGCCATGCTCGGCGGCTTTGCCGTGCTGGCCGTGGTGCTCTGGCTCTTTGACGGCTCCGCCTGGGTCGGCACCGGCCGGCAGCGCGTCGCGCTCGCACTCGCCGCCGTCGGCGTGCTGCTGGCGCTGATCGCGCTCGGGCCGCGGGCGATCAGCGTGCCCGTCTACGTCGGCTGGATGACCGGCGCGAGCTGGATGGGCCGCGTCGTCACGCCCGTCCTGCTCACCGTGCTGTTCGTCCTGCTGCTGCCGATCTTTTCGCTCATCCGCTTCGCCGACCCGCTGCGCCTGCGGCTCAAACCGCCCGGCGAGTCCTACTGGGAAGACCACAAACACCACGACGCCACCCTCGACCGCACCGCGCGACCCTTCTGAATCCCGACGCTGGAACCACGATGTACGTGCTCGGCATCTCCTGTTATTACCACGACGCGGCAGCGGCCCTCGTCCGCGACGGCCAGCTCATCGCCGCCGCCGAGGAGGAGCGCTTCAACCGCCAGAAGCACTACAGCGAGTTCCCCCGCGAAGCGATCGACTACTGCCTGTCCGAAGCCGGCATCACGATCGACGACGTCGACTACATCGGCTTCTATGAAAAGCCGCTGGTCAAGTTCAACCGCATCCTCGAGACGATCCTCGCCCGCTGGCCGCTGACCTACACCAACTGGCTCCGCAGCCTGCCGATCTGGCTGCTCCAAAAACTCCGCATCGGCGACATCATCCAGACCGAGCTGGGCACCGACCGGGACATCCACTACTGCCAGCACCACCTCTCGCACGCCGCCAGCGCGTTCCTCGTCTCGCCCTTCGAAGAGGCGGCGATCATCACCGCCGACGGCGTGGGCGAATGGACCACCACCGCCTGGGGCACGGGCCGCGGCAGCGAGATCCACTTCGAAAAGGAGATCCGCTTCCCGCACTCGGTCGGCCTGTTGTTCAGCGCCATCACCGCCTACCTCGGCTTCCGCGTGAATGACGCCGAGTGGAAGGTCATGGGCCTCGCGCCGTACGGCAAGCCGCGGTTCGTCGACCAGTTCCGCGAGGTCGTCGATATCCGCGAAGACGGCAGCTTCCGGCTGAACATGAAGTACTTCAGCCACACGCACTCGACCACGCGCATGATCAATCGGCGGTGGGAGCAGCTCTTCGGCCGCCCCACACGTCCGTCCGAGTCCGAGCTCGAAGAGTTCCACCAGGACATTGCCCATTCCGGCCAGAAGATCGTCGAAGAGATCATGGTCAAGATGGCCACGCACGTGCAGAAGACCACCGGCCAGACGAACCTCTGCATCGGCGGCGGCGTGGGGCTCAACAGCGTCGCCAATTGGCGCATCTTCCGCGAGGCGGGCTTCGACAACATCTTCATCCAGCCCGCCGCGGGCGATTCCGGCGGCGCACTCGGCACCGCGTTCTACCTGGCCAACAGCGTCCTCAAACAGCCGCGCACGTTCACCATGACGCACGCCTTGTGGGGACCCGCGTTCGACAACGCGCAGATGCAGGCTGCGCTCGACGCCGCCAACCTCCACTACACGCACTGCGACCGCGAAGAGGATCTGCTCCAGCGTACAGCGGAGCTGATCGAAAACGGCCAGGTCGTCGGCTGGTTCCAGGACCGCCTCGAATTCGGGCCGCGCGCGCTGGGCGCGCGTTCGCTGCTGGCGGATGCGCGCGACCCGGGGATGAAGGACACGATTAACGCCAAGGTGAAGTTCCGCGAGGCCTTCCGCCCCTTCGCCCCCGCCGTCCTCAAAGAAGAAGCCCACCGCTGGTTCGACATGCCGGAGGGGATGGACGCCCCCTTCATGCTGCTCGTCCCGCAGGTCCGGCCCGAAAAGCGCAACGTCGTTCCCGCGATCACGCACCAAGACGGCTCCGGTCGCGTGCAGACCGTCACCGAGGCCGATAACGGCCGCTACTACCGCCTGATCAGGACTTTCGCCCAACGCACCGGCATGCCCGTCGTCATCAACACCTCGTTCAACGTCCGCGGCGAGCCGATCGTATGTACGCCACAGGACGCGATCGACACGTTCCTCAAGACCGGAATCGACGCCCTCGTGATGGGTGACTATCTTGTGACCGAGAAGCCGACCGAGGTGGATTTCGGTGCCGGCATGCAGCGCAGCATCGAGCTCGAGTCCACATCGCTCATGAAGTGACAATGGCCAAGCAGTCGCTGATCAAAGAGTTCTTCGCCTTCATCGCCCACGAGAAGAAGTGGTGGATGATCCCTCTCGTGGTCATCCTGCTCATCATCGGCGGCCTGATCCTCTTCGCCAGCTCAAGCCCCCTGGCCCCGTTCATCTACCCGCTGTTCTGAAGCAGACGCCGTGTCACACGTGCAATTCCGGCGGCCGACGCGCACCGGCCTTTCGCTTCGCCAACATCGGCCGCACGCATTTCCGCAGGTATTCCCGCGTCTGCTGTGGTGCGAGGCCAACATACTGCCGCGCATCGAGCGTCTTTCTCCAATTCACGCCCGCGAACGCAGCGTCGGCGCGCAAGCGCTCCACGAGGTCATTCGCCGCGCCATCCTGCTTGACCCGCGCGCCGGCCGCCTGACTATGTTGCCGCAGCTTCTCGTGCAGCATCTGCCGATCGCCGCCAGCAGCCGTGGCTTGCACCAGAATCTCCTCGGTCGCAATGAACGGCAACTCTGCGTTGACACGGGCCGCGATCTGCGCCGGATAGACAACCAATCCGCCGAGCACGTTGTGCAGCAGCACCGCCAGCGCATCCGCCGTCAGAAACGCCTCCGGCACCACCAGCCGCTTATTACTCGAATCATCCAGCGTACGTTCGAACATCTGCGCCCCGAGCGTCATCGCCGGCGACGTCGATAGGCTGATCAAATACCGAGCAAGTCCCGTCGCACGCTCACTCCGCATCGGGTTCCGCTTGTACGGCATCGCCGAGCTGCCGACCTGCTTGCCGCCGAACGGCTCGTCGATCTCTTTCAGCATCGATAGCAACCGAATGTCGTTGCAGATCTTCTGTGTCGCCGCCGCGAAGCCAGCCAGCACACCGAGGGCGTCAATATCCACGAGCCGCGAGTACGTCTGCCCGCACACCGGATAGCACGCATCGAAGCCCAGTTTCTCCGTGAAGATCTTCTCTAGTCGCCGCACTTTCGCCGCGCTGCCCAGCAGTTGCAGGAACGACGCCTGCGTTCCGGTCGCACCGCGCAGCCCGCGACACTTGAGCCCGTCGTGTACGCGCTCCACCTGCTCGACGACGCTGACCAGATCCGCCAGCCACAAACACGCCCGCTTGCCCACCGTCGTGAGCTGTGCCGGCTGCAAATGCGTGAAGCCCAGCGTCGGCAAATCCGCGTATTGCTCGCAGAATTCCGCCAACGCCGCCACAACGTCCAGCAGCCGCTCCTTGAGCAACGCCAGTGCTCGCCGCATCAACACAAGGTCGGCGTTATCGACGACGTCCATGCTGGTCGCCCCCAGGTGGATCACTCCGCGTGCCGCCGGCGCCGCATCACCGAACGCATGAATGTGCGCCATCACGTCGTGGCGCGTCTCTCGCTCGTAGCGCGCGACTGCGTCGAAGTCGATGTCGTCCAGCGCGCGTTTCATGGCAGCGATCTGAGTTTGCTTGATCGGCAATTCCAGTTCGCGCTGCGCCTCCGCCAGTGCCAGCCAGATTCGTCGCCACGTGCCGTAGCGCGCCGCCGGGCTCCAGATCGCGAGCATTTCCGCCGACGCGTAGCGCGACGTCAGCGGATGTTCGAATGTCGTTGTGCCGTCGGCCTGCGTTCGCTTCCTGCGCGCCATCGTCCGCTAGCCCTCCAGTGCCTGCCGCACGTCTGCCACCAAGTCATCCCGCGTTTCGAGTCCGACGCTCAGCCGAATCAGCCATTGGCCGCGCGTATCATCGCGATTGAACAGCAGCCCGCCGATCGCGAGACTCTCAAACCCGCCCCAGCTCACGCCGATACCGAACAGCTTCAGCCGGTCCAGGAAGCGATGCGTCGCCTCGCGCGACTGATCCTTCAACGCGAAGCTGAACAGACTGGCGTAACCACTCATCTGCCGCGCCGCGAGTTCATGCTGTTCGACCCCGTCCAGCCCCGGATGATGCACGACTGCCACGCGCTCGTCTTCCGCCAGCAGCCGCGCCACGGCCAAGCCGTTCTCCTGGTGCCGCTCCATCCGTACGCTCAACGTACGTATGCCGCGCAGCAGCAGCCACGCGGCGAACGGATCGATCGACGCCCCGAGCAGCTCACCCTCGCGTGCGATCCGCTCACCCAACTCCGCGTCACGCCCGACGACCATGCCCGCCACGACGTCGCTGTGCCCGCTGATGTACTTCGTCGCGCTGTGAACGACGATATCGCAGCCGTGTTCCAGCGGTTGCTGGAAGTACGGGCTCGCCCACGAATTGTCGAACACCGTGCGAACGCCACGCTCGCGTGCCGCCGCCGACAACCCCGGCACGTCGAGCACTTCGAAGTATCCCGTCGTCGGGCTCTCCAGGTACAGCACGCGCGTGTCGTCGCGCATCGCCGCGATGAAGTCCTCGGTGCGCGTGCCGCTCACAAACGTCACGCTGATATTGAAGCGCTTGAGATACTCCTCCAGGTACCTCCGCGTCGGGTGATACGCGTTCGCAACGGCCACGACGTGCGTGCCGGCTTCCGTCAGTGCGTTAATCGCACAAGTGATCGCGCCCATCCCCGACGAAAACGCCCGCGCCCAGTTGCCCCGCTCCAGCTTCGCGAGCTTCGCCTCCAGCGTCCGCGTGGTCGGATTCGCCTTGCGCGAATACTGGAAATACGGATTTTGCGGCAAGTCACGACGCTCGAACGCCTCCGCGTCGGGAAACACAAACGTCGACGTCTGATACAACGGCGGTGCAACCGCACCACCGTGCATCAGCCGATGTTCGGCGTAATGCGCGCACAGCGTCTCGAAACCACCTTCGCCCAGCAGATCACGCTGCCCGTCATTCAAGCTCACAGCACACCCTTCCAACTACGGGACACCAGACCACGTAAGCCTCACCGCAACCCCAGGGCCGGTCAAGCCGCCGTGAAGTACCCCACATTCGGCAACAACTCCGCCGCGCGTCGAAATACGACATCACTGAAACCCAATCGCCGACAGATCGCCGCTACCTGCTCGGGCCACGAACGCAGCGCTCCGATCTCGTGGTATTCCCGCCCGAGCTCGCCGCGCAACCGGCCCAGCCCCACCGGCACCGGGAAATCCGTCCCGAACAGCAGCTTCGCGTGCAGCTCCTGCCGCCGCGCCAGTCGGCGCAGATAAGGCACCTTGGCCCAGCTCGTCAACGCCGAGATGTCTGCATACAGCGGCGCATCCGCAAACTCGCCCAGCAGCGCCGCGATCAGTTCGTTGTGCGGTCGTCGCGCGCCCCACGGCCACACCGGCGTTGCGACGTGCGCGACGATCACGGTCGGCATATCGCCCTGCCGCCTCAGCTTGCGCAATGTTCGCAACAGCGGTCCAACGGCCCGAAACTGCGGACACTGCGAGGTCAACGTGAACTCCTCGTTGTAGTGCACGAGCACCGGCAGCCCGACGTCCGCGCACGCACGCAAGGCGTCGATCGTACGCTCATCGGTGACGTCAATGTTGTGGTGCAGCGGCATCCACTTCAGCAGGCACGCGCCGCCGGCGTGGACCTCTGCGATCAGCTCCTCCGCGTTCGCCCGATATGGATGCACCGACGCACCGAATAGAAACCGCTGCGGATGCCTGCGACACAGATCACGCACGAAGCTGTTCGACACGTACATATCCGAACCAAAGCGCGCCCCGGACCCCGGCAATTCGGGAATCGTGCCATCGTCAGCATGAGCCGCGTCGAACGCCAGCAGCACGTGCCGATCGATCACTCCTGGCGTCAGAAGATGCTCGGCGTAGTCTTCGGCCAGTCGTCGATCCATCTCCTCGCCCGGTAGCGGATACCCGAGCCACCAGCGCGCGATCCGCCATGACAGTCGCGCAAATACGCGGTCCGACAGACACGCGTCGTACGCGGTTGGCAAACGACCATTCGATTCGTCGTGGACCGGCTGCTCGAAGCTGAATCGTTCCGCAACGAACGCCTGCTGGCGACTCAGCGAGTAATGGCAGTGGACGTCGATTATCATCTCTTACCCCCGCCCTGGCAGAGAGGGGCCGGGGGAGGGTCGAGCGCTGCTGAAGCAACAAGACTCGAACCATCAAACACGATACTTTGGCGAATCGCGCGCATTAGCCCTCCGGCGGCCGCTCGCCAGCTTTGTCATCAGATTCGGCCCAACTCTGCAGATCGTCCGCCAGATTCTCTGGCGCCGGCCGGCTCGCGCGCAAGGTCCGCAAATCGCGCCTCGCAGGTTTCCCGCCACGCCGCAGTATCACGACCGCAACCAATAATCCCAGTCCGAATGCACCAAAGAGCCACCACCAACGCTGCTCAACCGCTGCCCGCGGTGGAGCCTGCGTAATGACATCCGGCCCGGCCGCCACCAGCACCGCACCATAGTGCTCACGCTCGTTCGCGTCGCGATACGTGCGCATCTGAACGAAGCACCCCGTGATCCGCACAACCGCGCCGACCGGTATGTCGCGTACGTCATTCGTCACAATCACCGTACACGCCACCGGCACGCCGACCCGGTACAGTTCGAGTTGCGACAGCACCCCCAATTCAGGCCGCCCGGGCACAGTATACGGGTCCTTGTTCCGCCCGACGGTGCCCTCCACCGTCACCGGCACGCCGCGGAATGCGTTCGGCCGCTCCATCAAGTCCCGCCAGTCTGGAACCACTATCGCCCCCGTCCCGACCCCGTGCCCGCGAACATGCTCGACCACGGCATAGAACGCTAGCGTATCAAACCCGGGTGTAAAGTCTGCGACCTCGTCCAGCAGCACCCGCACCTGCGCTGGCAGTTCTGATCCAACGGCGTCCCCCGCAGGCCGCGACTGCCCGCAGGCCGCGACTGCGACCCCCGCCACCAGCAGCAACACTAGTAGTCGGGCGACTCGTCCCATGGATAGCTCGGCCCAGTGGTAGGAACTTCTTCCTCGACCCAGTCGTCTTCTTCATCCTCGTCGCCCGGCTGCAATTGCGTCGGCGCCAGCCCCATGCGCCACTCCCCATCTTCGCGCATCACCATGATCGCGATCCGCCGCACGCGCCCACGTTGCTCCGCCGCCCGATGCCCCGCCTGAAACGTCGCGCGCGTCGTGACCAGAAAGACCTCGTCGTCGTAAACCGGTATCCGCGTCCTGGTGATCGAGACCACCTCGAGCGACTCCATCGCGTGCAGGATCTTCTCGAAACGATCGCGACTCTCCGGATCCGCCCGCCGCGTCACCATCCGCCGATAGCCGGAATAATCTCCCTTCAGACAGGTCTCCAGAAACTGCCGCAGGAACTTCGTGACTTCCGGATACTCCTGCTCCACACCCTCGGCGAACGCGTACTCCGGCCGAACCGCCGGTGCATCCACAAGATCGGGCTCTTCCGGCGGCGCGGTCACGTTGTTGCCGCCGCTGTCGCATGCGCCGCCGACAGCCAAGACCGCCGGCAGCAACGCTAACCACACGCATTTGGCCATTCGTCGCGAATCGCTGTTTGTCACTCCGTAGCCTCGCATTCATGCCCCTTCGCGCCGCGCGAATCGTACCGCCTGCTTCAGCCACATCACCGCCTCGTCCGGCGCGGCGTCCAGACCCTCGAAGTCAAACCGCTGCACACCCGCGTCACACGCCGCCCGTACAAACCGCACCAGCGCCGCCGGCTCGTCAAACGCCGGTCGCCAGGCCGGCAACGACACACCGACCGCCCCGTCGCACGCCTCCGCCAGCGCCGCCGACCATGCGGACGACTCCGTCAACTCGGATGGCAAACGCATCATCCACGGTGCGCCGGAATCGACCGACGTCTCGCGTCCTTCGAGATGTTCGCGCACCAGCACACACGTTCCTGCCGGCTTGCGCTCTGCTAATCGCCTTAACCACTCCGCCGCAGCTTCCTGACGTACGCGAATGTATGCGTCCAACGCAGCACAGAGCTCCGTCGCGTTGTCGTATGATTGAGCGATCCCCGCGATACCATCGACAATCTTGCGTACCAGGCGCTCGACATCCCAATCGGCCTGCTCGGCTATCTGACGGCATGCCGGACAGAAGCAAGTGTCCAGCACACGCTGCAACGTGCTGTTCCACGCGCACGACGAGTCACCCGCGAGCAGCGTGGCGACATCCGGCTCCCAGCCAACCAACTCCACTTCAGCGGGCTCGTATCGCCGCAGGTCTGCCAGCGTATCACGCAGCAGCGCCCGCAGTTCCGGATTCAGCACGCACGCCCCCATGCGGCTATCCACCTGCCCCCACGCTGTCCGGTGCACCAGCCGCGGTTCGCGCTCCAGCAACCCCGGTATTCCCCGCACATCCACGCGCAACACGAACCTCAGCCCCCGCCGCCCTGCTTCTTCACGCAGACGCTTTAAATGATCCGCACTTCCGAACCACTTCGCCTTCACCGGCCGCACACCGCTCTCGCCGTGCGCCGTCGCCGTCGGTGGAAAATGCCAACCACCCTCGCTCACGAACAACGGCGTTGCAGCCCCGGGAACCAGGCGAAACCGCCGCACCGGACGCGTCACCGCTGGCACAACCAGCGCATCCAGGCTGATCTCGCCCGCCGCCCGCGCAAGAAACGCCCCCTCGTCGGCGGCGTAATGCCAAAGCTCGTGTACCAGAGCAAACTGCATCGCCACGCTCATCCAGACCACTACGCCGCGCCCGGCAGCCTCGCCGTCAGCAGCGCGTGCGCGGCACAATCATAACCGCTCCGCCCGCGAGGGTGGCATTGCGGGATACTCCGAGCACACGTAGCATCGTGCCCTACGGACCGGGAGAACGCGCCTTGGCCACTGCCGACCGAGATGACTACCGCTACTGCCCCGGCGAGGAGGACATCCGCATCTCGGATGCCATCTGCCTCGGCCGCCGCCGCGCGAACTTCCGCAAGTGCCCCGGCTGCCAGTTCAACGACGACGAACAGGGCCGCGAAGCAGTCTACCAGCCTTCCGCGCCCACGCCCGCCCAATCACAGCAATCGCCCATAGACATGGACAAACGCGACATGATCGACAAAGTCTTCAAAGCCTACGATGTCCGCGCCACCGTGCCCGACCCGCTGAACGAGGAAGTCGCCTGGCGCGTAGGCAACGCGACCGCTCAGTTCCTCCGCACGACGCTCACCGGCTACGACCGCAGCGATAGCCGCATGAACACACTAATCGTCGGCCGCGACATGCGTAAGCACAGCCCGTCACTCTGCCGCGCGTTCATCGAGGGCGCCGCCTCCGTCGGCACGCCCGTGATCGACATCGGCATGATCGACACGCCGCAGATCTACTTCGCGACCAACCACATGCCTTGTTGCGGCGGCACGCAGACCACTGCCAGCCACAACCCGGCCGAATACAATGGCTTCAAGATCTGCGGCCCCAAGGGCAAGCCCGTCGGCTCTGAGACCGGCCTGAAGGAGATCGAGCGCATCGCCCGCGCCATCGCGCGGCACGAAGTCCCCGAGCTCACGCCGGTCCAACAGATGGACCTCTCCGAGGAATACCGCCGCTTCCTCCACAAGTTTCTGCGCGAGCCGCGCCCCCTCAAAGCCGTCATCGACGCCTCCAACGGCATGGCCGGCCGCTGGTTCCCGATCATTTTCAACGGCGTGCCCAACCTCCAGATCATCCCGCTCAACTTCGAGCACGACGGCGAGTTCGTTCACCCGCCGAACCCGCTCGTTGCCGACAACCTCGCCCAGCTCCAGCAGGCCGTTCGCGAACACGGCGCCGACTTCGGCGCCTGCTTCGACGGCGACGCCGACCGCTGCATGTTCGTCGACGAAAACGCCGACATCGTCCGCTGCGACCTGATCACCGCCCTGCTCGCGGCCGACTACCTCCGCGAGAACCCGGGCGCGACGATCGTCTACGACCTGCGCTCCAGCCGCATCGTCCCCGAAGCCATCGAAAAAGCCGGCGGGGTCCCGCGCCGCGAACGTGTCGGCCACGTCTTCATGAAACGCACCATGGCCGATCACAACGCCGTCTTCGGCGGCGAGCTCAGCGGCCACTTCTATTTCCGCGACTTCTGGTTCTGCGACTGCGGTATGCTCGCGTTCATCGCGGTCGTCAACGCGCTCACGCGCTCGACCAAGCCGCTCAGCACGCTGGTCGAGCCGCTCAACATCTACGCGACCAGCGGCGAGCAGAACTTCGAGAACGACGACCCCGAGGGCACGTTCAAGAAGCTCGCCGACAAGTACCACGACGCCGACATCGACTACCTCGACGGCATCAGCGTCCATTACGAAGACTGGTGGTTCAACGTCCGCTCGTCCAACACCGAGCCGCTGCTGCGGCTCAACATGGAAGCCCCCAACGACAAGACGCTCAACCAGAAACTCGCCGAGCTCACGCCGCTGCTCGGCCAGTCGGTGGCGCACTGATGTCGACGGCGGCCGCCACGCTGGTCCACGAGACGCTCGACAACGGCGTGGAGTTCGCGGCCGACGTTCTGCCGTCACGCCGCACCGTCGCGCTGTGCTTCCGCATGCTGACCGGACTGGTCGACGAGCCCGACGACCTGCTCGGCATCGGCTCGATCGTCGAGCAAACGCTCTCCAAGGGCACCGAGAACTACACCGGCCAGAGTCTGGCCGACGCGTTCGACCGGCTCGGTGCGCAGTGGGGCTCCGCCAGCGGCCGCCAGTCCACGCTCGTTCGCGTGCTCTGCCTGCCGGAATTCGTCAGCGACGTGATCGAGCTCGTCGCCGAGATGCTCTGCCGCCCGAAGTTCCCCGACGACGCCTGCCACGTCGCGGTCGAGCTCGCCCAGCAGGAGCTCAAACACCTCGAAGACGAGCCCGGCGATCTGCTCCGCGTCATGGTCCAACGCCTTACGCTCGGCCCGATCCTCGGCCGGCATCCCGGCGGCACGGCCGAGTCACTCGCCGCGATCTCGCCCGACGCCATGCGGACCCACTGGCAGCGGACGTTCCACGCCGGCCGGCTGCAGGTTTCCGCCGCCGGTCCCGTGGATACGGCGCTGATCACGCGCCAGCTCGCCGCGTGTTTCGCCGGCTTTGGCGACGCGGCCCCGGCCGGGCGTGACGAAGTCGCGTTCGACTTCACGCCCGCCCGCGAGCATCGCCACAAGGACCTCGAACAACAGTACATCGGCATCACGCTTCCCGGCGTGTCCAAGGGGCATGACGACTACGCGGTCGAGAGCGTCTTGCTCGGCGTGCTCTCCGGCGGCATGAGCGGCCGGCTGTTCACCGAGGTGCGCGAGAAGCAGGGTCTGGTGTACTGGGTCGGCGCCTGGCACGAGCAGCCGCGGGGTAAGGGCATCATCCACCTCGGTGCCAGCACGACGCCGGAGCGGTGCGAGCGCACACACGAGACGCTGCTGCGCGAGCTGCGTCGCCTGGGCGAAGACCTGACCGAGCAGGAGGTCACCCGCGCCCGCGACGGTCTGATCGCCCAGTTCGAGACCGAGGCCGACCTGACCCGCGCCCACGCCAGCAGCCTCAGCGACGACCTCTTCCACTTCGGCCGCCCGATCGGCCGCACGCCGAAGCTCGACGCGCTGCGGGCCGTGACGCTCGGGGACGCGGCGCGCTTCGCCCGCAGCCTGCCGTTGGATCGGCTCTGTACGGCGACGCTGGGGACGCGGTCTTCATAGAGCACAGCCGCCCTCGGTTGTGGGGACGCGGGAAAGTGGGAAGGTGGGAAGGTGGGAAGGTGGGAACGTGGGAACGTGGGAATGGCGGGGCGACCGGGGCCGGTAATTGCGGTCGCCGGGGGTCGGGCGGGGAAGGGTGTCAAGGGTCTCATGGTTGCGCGCGCTCGGTTTGATACTCTTGGGTGGGGACGTGGGGAGGTGGGAATGGAGGGACGGAGGGGAGGGACTGAGGGGGAGCGAGAGACGGGGGCGGGTCGGGCGGCGAGAGGAGGAAGACGGCGGAGCATAGTGACAGCCTGCCCGCGCGGCGGGCGCGGAGCAAGGTCATTGCGGGCTGGTGTGGGAGTTTGGTGGGGTTTGACAGTGCGGGCGAGGCAGTGTGTGCCTGGCCACACCAACGGTCTTGGTCCGGTGCGGCCGCAGCTACCGACGCATCCGTAGCTGCTCCTCTCGTATCGCACTGGAAAGCCGGCAACGGATCCTGGTGCGCGGGTCGCCTTAGCTACGAAGCCACGCCAAGCCTAGCCAAACCGTTCTCTCACGGTTTCAAACCGTGCCACAACGTTCTTAACAACCTACACTGTCGTCGCTTTGAAGACAAACAGGACCGCAACCCACCGCCCCTTGACTAGCGGCGGCGGAATGCCGGTTTCCCCGTGCCAATGGCGTCCGTTTGCGCGGTATCATCTCAGCATACTGAGGAACTCGCGTTTCGGTGGAACCGTGTCGATGCTTCCGCGGCTTGAGAAAGATGCAGAGGCACTGATTAGCGCGCTGGAGCGATACTACGCGCTTCTCTTTGAATTGCAGGAAGCGTGTTACCAACTCCTCATGGCGGAGGAGCCTCTTAACTTCCGAGGTCCGGCCGAAAAGGCGGGTATCAACCTTGACGGACGCAGAGACGTCGGGCGAAAGACGCTTCAAATCTCGGAGCGCCATCGCATTCCGTTTTACTCGCTTGATGGGCCTGCACTGGACAGGCAGCGCGCTGCGACAGTTAGCAAGGAAGGCCAGTTAAGAAAAAACGGTATTCGTCAAGGCACAAAGATTGGCCGGTTGTGGCAGCAAAGACGAAGGTTAGAGGAGTGCATTCTGAAAGCAGAGTTGGACGCTGTCCTAATAATGGCGAGGCGGGCGAGTAACCGTGACGTCGAATCGACGTTCATTCCGGACCCCACGGTCGCGATTCGTGCGATGAAAAATGACGTCCGTGAAGTGTTGTGTGATTGCTGCAGAGTCTCACGTGTCTTGCATCTGACGGGCGATGACCGGAGGATCTTCTGCAATGGACAGCGTTCATCGAAATCACTTCTAATGCGTATTCTGGGAAAACCGAGACGGCCGCAGTGGAAGCGGCACCTCGCTCGAGAGGAAGAAGTCTCAAAGGCAAAGAGCAAAGGCGTTCCTTTGTATCGTAGCTTCTTGCCATGCACGGAGGATATGACCAAAGAGCAGCACGCGTTCTTTCGAAAGTGGAAATGTGAGTGGACCAAAGGGGCTGCTATCGACGTGGCCGCACAAACAGACTACGTAATCTGCTATGTGCAGCAAATGCTGAAGCCACCTTGGCGAAGAGCAGCCGAAGAACTGCTGAAGGTCTCTGACGCATACCCAGACGCAAGCTATACTTGCCGCGGTTGGGCTTCTGATTGCTTCGTCATGGAGCAAGCGTACGCTGAAGCACTGAGAGTCTTGCCGGAGGCTCCGCTAGCGTCGTGCTCTTCTATGCTCGCAGACAATCGCATGTCGCTCAAGTTCGTTCTTGGTCAAGAAGCTGATGCTGGTGACCTATTACTTCTCGAGGGGCCGCAGGTTACCTCGTGGGGTCGAGAGCATCTCCGAGAGATCGTTGGCGAGATGAACATCATCATTCGGCATCGGCGCGCCAATTCAGGATGCAACCTGTTGGAAGAGTGGACACCGAAGACATGGAACCGCACATATTCGGTCTTCTGCGGTTCACCCGTGTCTGCGAAAGCCAAGATCCAGGGCTACGCTTTCAGCAGGGAGCGCTTCGTCTTAGAAGCCGTCCGATTGCTGACGAGAGAATCGGAGGACATGCTGCGCGACAAGCGCGGCTTACCCCGCATCGGTGAAGGCTGGGTATCGGAGACGGATCTCTTCTATCAAATCAAGGCCGCATTTCCACAATACGATGTCATTCAGCACGCCCGGCCAGAGTGGCTGTCCCCACAACACCTTGACGTGTTCGTACCCGAAATATCGGTCGCCATAGAATACCAAGGTGTTCAACACGATCAGCCAGTAGCCTTCTTTGGCGGAAAGCGGGGCTTTGAAGCTAGCAAGAAGAGGGACGCCAGGAAGCGTAAACTCTGCAAGGCCAACGGCGTCAGGCTCATTTGTGTGCGCAGCGGATACAGGTTGCAGGACTTGCTTGAGGATATACGAGAGGGCATCTAGCGCTGCCGCGAACAGTCATGGCGGGTTGAATCAGCAGCCCATCAGCGACGGCCACCCCCTCTCCCAACCTCTCCCCCAAGGGGGAGAGGGGTTTTAGTCCAACCCCAACAACCCGCGCACGAACGGATTGATGTCCGCGAAGCTCACCTGCCCGTCGCGGTTGACGTCGGCGTTCCAGTAGTTGCAGTCCGGCTCGTCCTCGGCGTAGTGCTCGGGGCCGATCAGGGCGGAGACGAACGCGTTGATGTCGTCGTAGCCGAACACGCCGTCGCAGTTCATGTCGCCGGCGGGTAGCGGCTGGGGTACGGCCCAGAGCTCGACGTCGTCGATGTTCCAGCCGAACGCCGTCCCGGTGGAGTCGGTCGGGCCCAGACCCCAGCGGATGTAGACGGTCGCGGCATCGTCCGCCGGCGTCATAATGCTGACCGTCTGCTGCGACCATTCGTCGTCCAGCACGGCGCCGCCGAGGTGCTGCCAGGCCGTGGTCCACGACGCGCCGTCGGTCGAGACCTCGATCCGCGCGTGGTCGAACGCGGCGGCCTCGATCCCCAGCCACCGCCAATAGCGCAGCTCGGTCCGCCAGAGGCCGGTGCAGTCGAAGGCGCCGGTGGTCAGATACTCCGCGTCAGCGAGGTTGTTCGCGTAGTCGCCGGCGAGGTTGTAGCCGTAGACTTTGGTGCCGGTGTAACCGCTGTCGGGATCGCCCGTGTACGACCCGCCGCCGAGCGGGACGCCGAACTCCCACAGTCCGTCGGTGGCCCAGTTCGGATCCAGGTGGAGCGGGTATCTGTAGACTCGGGCGGGCTCGTTAATCGTGAGCGAGACGGTGGCAGTGCTGGACTCGCCGCCGGTGGGACTCTCGCCGCCGTCGTCGGCGACGTAGGTGAACGAATCGGTGATGGTCCAGGGGTCGTAGCAGCGGTAGACGACCTCGTGGCCGGAATCGACGAGCGTGTAGGGCAGGTCGTTGGGGTCGATGACCTCGTCGGTGCCGGGGTCGACGAGCTCGAAGGCCGGGGCGGCGGTGATCGTGTAGGTCAGGTACCCGGGCGGGTCGGGCAGACCGTCGTCAGTGGCGACGAGCGCGATGGTCAGGGGAACGTAGTCCACGGCGACGAGGTCGAGGTCGAGCGCGCGCGGCGGACGCGGTCCACAGGCGGTGAGATTCGACAGATCGAGCGGCATGTAGGACGGGTCGAGGTCGTTGCCGGCGGAAAGGCCGACGAGCGCAGTGTCGGCGGCGACGTCGAGCCAGGCGAGCTCGACGGTACCGTCGGCGTAGAGCACGATCTGGAAGGTGTTGGCGTTGCTCGTGCCGTAGGTGGGGACATTGGTCCAGGTGACGGCGACGCCTTCGTCGAACGCGCGCCAACTGACGGTGCCGGCCTGCGGGCTGAGGTCGCAAAATAGCGGCGCGATACGCGGCAGTGCGAAGTGGGCGGCGGGCGTCGGGTCGCGGCCGCTGTCGCCGGCGGTGAAGGTGAGGTAGCCGTTGCTGCCGACGTAGAAGCCGTCGTATTGCTGGGTGTAGAAGGTGACTGGTTCGTTCGGCTCGATGTAGAGGTAGCCGTCTTCGGGCAACGCGAGCTGTGCGCCGCCGGCGGGATCAATCGGGAGTTCAACGATGACGTCGGCGCAGGCGGTGTAGAAGTCGAGCGACTCATCCGGCGTGAAGCGCAGGAGCATGTGGTCGAGGTCGAAGTCGGCGGCGAACTCCTCGATGAAGAAGGTCGGAACCGCGAGCGTGTCGAACGTGTGGCACAGGCCGGCATTGTCGTCGGTCGTGGTGTTGCCGGCGACATCGACCGCGTCGATGGCGAAGTAGATCGTGGTGTCGGGCGCGAGGTCGGTCAGCTCGATCGTGTGCTGGGTGGCGTAGTCGGCGATGAGCTCGGTCTGGTCGAGCAGGGCGCAGTCAGTGCCGTAGCGGATTGCTACACGGCAAGGCTCGTTGACGTCGACGGCGATCGTGGCCCGCCACGTGTCGATGTCGGTGACAACGATGCTGGTAATGGCCGGCGGCGTACACTCGACGGTAGCGGTCGACGTTACGAGCACGTCGGTTTCGCCGGCGCCGTTGTCGACGTCGAGGTATTCGGCGGTGATGGTGTCGGCAGCGGTGACCCAGAGGACGCCCGTAGCGTCGGTGTCGGACACGGGCAGCGTGCCGATGAACGCACCGGCGTCGGGTGCGACCTCAGTCAGCAGAATCGACTCGCCGCCGGGTTCGCTGTCCGACCAGACGATAGCAGTGGCCGCGTCTGCTGCGTTGGGGTCGGTGTTGAGGTCACAATCCGTGACCCAGACCTGGGCGAGAGTGGCGCAGCCGTAGGCCGCGCGGTCGAGCGCGATGGTGCCGGCCGAAGTGCAGCCGAGCAGACTCGGCGTCGCACAGAGTGAGAACGTCTGCGGCCCGTCGGGGATCGCGTGGCCGGTGACTTCGATGCGATAGATACCCGGCGTGGCGCCGGTGATCACGACCTGCTCGATGTTGTTGGTGTGGTCGGGTTGCGACCGAATCGCAGCGGCCGACGGGTTGTTGGGGTCGAGCGTCCAGGGGTAGTGCGGCGATTCGGACGGGTCGTAGACGAGCAGGTCGAGATCGTTGATCAGCGCGGCAGTCATGTTGGGCGTTCCAGGCGCGTCGTCCCACGCGAGCGTAACGCGGAGCTCGCTATCGGCCGACCCGACGACGGCGTACGTCGTGAAGATCTCGTCCTGATCGAGGTCGGATTCGAGGAAGTTGCCGGCAATGATCGCGTCGACGGCCGGTACGACCTGCACGAGGCCGTAGCCGTAGTGGTAGTCAGGTCCCGGCAGGTCATCAGCAGCGACTTCGTCCGCCGCGGTGTTGACGAGCAACGCTTTGATCGTCGAGTTCAGCGGGTCGGGCGCGGCGGGGTACGAGAGGCGGTGTTGCTGGATGAGGAGGGCGCTGATGCCCGTCACCGCGGCCGTCGCCATGGAGGTCGAGCAGCGACTGGCGTAGTCGCCCGTGGTGTCGCACGACGTGACGCCGAAGTCATCGGAGCTCTGGCAGCCGGGGGCAACGAGGTCGGGTTTGAGGCGGCCGTCGTCGGTCGGGCCCCAGCTCGACGCGTCGGTTACCACAAGCGTGTCGGACTGCACGGCGCCGACGACGATCGGGTTCTTGGCGGCGGCGGGCGGGGCGAGGCTGTAGTAATCGCCGAAGCCTTCGACGTCGCAACGATCGCCGGCGCGTTCGTTACCGACGGACCAGACGATGCACAGCGGCGTGCCGAGCCCGCCGCGGACGATGCTGTCGAGCAGCACGCTGGTTACGCCGTAGTCGCCCTGCCAGGTGCAGTCGAAGTTGTTGGATTCGACGTTGGAGCCGATCGAGTTGTTGGCGAGGACGACGCCGTAGTTGCCGACAGCGGCGGCGTAGTCGTTCTGGAGGTCCCCGGGATCGGCGTAGAGCGGACCGACCTGCGGGTCGCCGGCGATTTCGTAACCGTAGGATTCGATCGTCACCGCTGGGGCTATGCCGCGATAGGTGCCGCCGCTCATCAGGCCGGAGCCGCCGATGGTGCCGGCGACCTGGGTGGCGTGGTCGCGAATCGGCGTGCTATCGCGGCGGGTGGCGCGGCCATCGAAGTCGTTGTGTGTGGCGGCGACGGTGCCGCTGTCGTAGACGAGCACGCTGACGCCGGCGCCGTCGAGGTTGTACGGCGGCTCCTGCGCGAGTGTCGCGCCGACGGCGGCGCGCACGCTGTCGTTCGTTTCGGAGAGGGCCGGCAGCGCGGGCTCCAGCCACTGCACTACGTCTTCGTCGGCCAGAGCGGGGATAGCTGACGCCGGCAGTTCGAGTGCTGCGCCGTGAATGATATCGAGCACGGATTGGATTCGGGCACCGTGGCGCTGGCAAGTCAACAGCGCAGCGGCCAGATCTGCGTCGGCGTGGAACAACGTGTTTACCGCGACAGTAGAGTCGCTTGTATGGCCGAGTGATTGCGCTTGCAGCGCCGAGTGGAGTTTGTGCTCCAGTTCAATGAGCTGGAGCGAATGCAGATTGGGCAGGCGCGCCAGCGTAGCCGGATCGTAGCGGTCAGCATCCAAGCTGGCGAAGTAGGCGCGTGGTCCCAAGGGGCGCAGGAGCGTCACGCCCGCGTGTCTCAGGGCGCGTTTTTCGGTGCGGGTGGGTGTGGATTGGAATTCGGCGATGACGTGTTGTGAAGAACTACTGCTCAAGAGCAGTGGCACGTCAGGGGCTGTCTCATCGGCCGCGCGGGCGTCGCTAGTCGTGTAGAGAATGAGCGTGATCGCCCCGATAAGCAGTGTCGTCCGTGACATCTGGTTGCACTCCGCGCGCAGTTTGAGCCGAAACTGGACTCTGCTCAGATTATCGGCATGCGTGTCGCGCCGGCGCAGGGCCGATAAGCTGTGGCGTAGCGCGTTCGCACGGGCTGCTGGCGATGGCCGGGCGTGACAGATACATTGGCGCTCCTTGGGTTGATCTGGCAGAGAGGTGCTCACCATGCTTTCACGACGGGTAATCCAGATAGCCACGGTCCTAGCGGTGCTGACGACGGTCGCGAGCGCGGCGGCTGACAAGCATCTGGTGCCGGCGGACAAAGGCGTGTCACCGGCCGAGTTGGTCGCGTTGCGCCAGCGCGGCGAGCAGCGCATCTACCGCGGGGAAGCGTTGTATACGATCGGCATGCCGTGTGGCGGCATCGGGGCGGGGCAGCTCTACGTGCGGGGCGACGGCACGCTGGCGTGCTGGCAAGTAGATGGTCTGTCTTGCTTCACCGGATACGGGGCCGAGTGTTACCGCACGTACCGACCGGATTCCGTCATTGAGCAGGGCTTCGCGATCCGCACTACCGACGCCGATGGCGAACAGGTCGTGGCGACACTGGATCAGAGCGCATACGACGCGATTGAGTTCATCGGCGAGTATCCACGGGCCCTGATCCGCTATCGCGCTGCGGACAAAACCGTGCCGCCGGTGGATGTAGACCTGGAGGTGTTCAGCCCGTTCTGTCCGCTGGAAGCCGCGGATTCCGGTTGGCCGGCGACGGTCTTGCGCTTCTCCGTGACGAATCCGACGGAGCAGAACCTGAAGGTCGCGCTCGGCGGCTGGCTGGAGAACTTCACCTGTTGGAATCACGGCAGCACGGCCACGCTGCTGCGTCAGAATCGACGTCACGTGCAGGGCAAGTTCAACGCGCTGATCATGGAGACGATCGAGCGGGACTTCCCGCGGCTGCGCGAACCGACGACACACGTGATCGCCGACTTCGAGTCGGGCGACTACGAAGGCTGGACCGTCACCGGCGACGCGTTCGGCACGACCCCGGTCGAAGGAACGCTGCCTAATCAGCAGGAGGTACACGCCTACTCCGGAAAACGCCTCGTGAACAGTTACCTCGGCGGCGACCGTACGGTCGGGAAGTTGACGAGCGATCCGTTTGACATCGATCTGCCGTTCATGACACTGCGTGTCGGCGGCGGCCTGCATCCCGGGCAGACGTGCGTTAATCTCGTCGTGAACGGTAAGGTGGTGCGCACGGCGACGGGGCGCAACAACGAGTGGTTGGATCTGATTGCGTGGGACCTGCGGCCGTTGCTCGGCAAGCGCGGCCATCTCGAAATCGTCGATCAGCACCAAGGGGCGTGGGGACACATCAACGTCGACGACATCGCGCTTTCGAACACGCTGCCCAAGACGCTCACGGCTTTGGACAAATCCGCGATCGACTACGGCTCGCTGGCGCTCGCATTGCTGGACTCGGGCGACGTCACGCCGTTATGGCCCGGACGTGAGAAATTCCTGAGCAGTTTGAAGCAACCACGACGCATGCGCTCCGGCATCGTACACCGCAGCATGCACGAGCCGTGCGTAGGGACGCTGCGGAAGGACTTCAAGCTGGCCCCGGGCGCGACGCGTGAAGTGACGATCGTGATCGCGTGGCACTTCCCCAACCTGCTCGGAGCGCCAAATCGGCACTACACAACGCGGGCTTATGACGCGCTTAACGTCGCGCAGAAGCTCTCCGAGCGCCTCGCTGAGCTGCGCGCCAAGACGCTGCTCTTTTGTGAGAACTACTATCGGCGCAGCACGATGCCGTGGTGGCTGAACGAGCGGCTGATGATGCCGGTTTCGACGCTTGCGACCGAAACGGTGCAATGGCGGCGTGACGGGCGCTTCTGGGCGTGGGAAGGCGTCGGTTGCTGCCCGGGCACGTGTACGCACGTGTGGAACTACGCACAGGCACACGCGTATCTGTTCCCCGAACTGGCGCGCTCGGTGCGGGAGAGGCAGGACTTCGGCGAGGCACTCGATGAGACAACCGGACTCGTCGGCTTTCGCGGTGACGACCGCTTCGCCGCCGACGGCCAGGCCGGCACGATCCTCAAGAGCTATCGCGAACACCGCAACAGCGGCGACCTCCAGTTCCTCCAGCGCAACTGGACGAAGATCAAGCTTGCGCTGGAACATCTGATCAGCCACGATCCTGACGAAAACGGGATCATCGAGCACGGACGGCAACACACGACGTACGACATCGATCTGGCTGGGCCGAATACGTTTGTCGGCGCGTTGTACATTGCGGCCCTGCGCGCCGGAGCGGTCATGGCGATGGCGATGGACGAAACGGAGACGGCAGCGCGATATCAGGCCATCGCCGATCGCGGCGGCGCCTGGACGGCCGAGCACCTGTTCAACGGCGAGTACTACGAGCAGCAGATTTCCGCCGGTGACAAACGGCCGTGGCAGTACGGCAGTGGTTGCCTCAGCGATCAGCTCTTCGGCCAGAACTGGGCGCATCAGCTCGGGCTCGGCGAGCTGTATCCGCGGGATCAGATCCGCAGTGCGCTGCGCGCGGTGTACCAGCACAACTGGGCGCCGGACGTCGGGCCGTACAACGCGCAGCATCCGCCCGAGCGCTGGTTTGCGCGGGCCGGAGAGCCGGGCCTCTTGAACTGCACGTGGCCCCGCGGTGGGCGTCCGGATGAGCCGGTGCGCTACCGTAACGAGGTTTGGACGGGCATCGAGTACCAGGTCGCGGCCGGGCTCGCGTGGGAGGGGCTGGTCGATGAGGCGCTACAGATCGTGCGCGGAATCGACCAGCGCTACGACGGCGTGAAACATAACCCGTGGAACGAGGTCGAGTGCGGCGATCATTACGCGCGGGCATTGGCGTGCTGGGGCGTTCGGCACGCATTGATGGGGTTCACGTTTGACGGCCCCGCGGGCACGTTGAGCTTTGCGCCGCGATTGCAGCCGGACGATTTCGAAGCGTTCTTCTGTGCCGGCGAGGGCTGGGGCACGCTCGCACAGGAGCGCGGCCCGAACGTGCAGGTGAACTGTGTCCTGGTGGCACATGGCAAACTTCGGCTACGCAAACTCGAACTGACGCCGCCGGAGGGCGTGCGCGTGCGGCGGGTCGATGTGCGGCACGTGCGCGCCGCAGACTCCACCATTGACGAGACGGAGCTGGAGGCGTCGTACGTGATGAAGGATGATCGGTGCGTAATTGAGTTGCCGAATGCCGTCGCGCTCGTCGCGGACGAGAAGCTGTTGGTGACATTGAATTGGTGAGTACGCCACACTATCTACGCCAAGCCCGTACAACAAACGGCCGGTCATAGCTTCCCTCCCTGACAGAGGGAGGTCGGGGTGGGTCGAGCTCCTTTCTCGGTCTGTTGTATCACCCCCCTGTGGTCCCCCCTCAAGGGGGGACAATGACTCACCGCGGCTTCAGGGGCAGATCGATGTACGACGCATGCACGGCGTTGCGGTGTACCGTCCAGGTCGGCGTGCCGAAGTCTGGGTAGCGGCGAAACGTGCCGGCATCCTGACCGGAGAGCGCCAGGCGCACGCGGTGCCCGGCGCGGATGACCGTTGAGATCGGCAGCAGATCGAATGTGATCTCAGCCACTTCGCCGGGCACAAGCGGCTGCGCGTCTTCACGGCGGAATGTGTGGTAGGGCCCGAAGATCGCGACCGGCGGCACCTGATCGGAAACGCGGCGTTGCACCGCGCGAAGCTGCCCTTCGGACAAATACGCGACGTAGCCGTCGGGCGCGACATCTTCCAGATACGCGATGAAGGCGCCGTCCTCATACGTCGACGCCACTTGCAGGCTGAGCACGGGATGACCGGTCAACTCGACGTCGACCTCAAACGGCGGTGAGTCATACACCAGTAAGCGCTGGTCTTGCACGGCGCGATCAGGATAGTGAATCGGTGCGCCCGCCAGCCCGCTGAACCAGCGGTTGTACGATCCGGTCGTGACGGAAAAATCGACGGTGTAGGTGTCAGTGCCGGGTTCGTCGGCTGGCGCAGCGGTCGACAGACTGTCATCAGCGGCGAGATACCAGCGTTGCAGCTCGATGCCCGCTGGCGGCCAGACGGTTGTGCGCTGGAAGACGTTGTCGACATAGGTGTAGTAGTAGATCTCCCGCCTGGGCTCGACCGTGGGCGTTGCGGTGAGGAACTGGTCGAAAAACGGTACGGCCCGCCAGAGATCGTTGATGACGACCATAGAAGCGACCTGCGCCGGCGAGCGCGGGTTGTAGGGATCCGTGACGTAGCTGCCGGAGTGGTTCTGTGGCGCGATCACCAGCACGTGGTGCGCGCAGTCGAGCGTGTTGTAGCTGGCGAGCGCACCACGGGCCGTACCGGCATCGAGCCAGCCGACCACCCGGCGAATGGCGGCAGTGCGCTGCTGGTCCGGCGCACCGAGCAACGGGCTGATCGCGTCGATCGTGACGTCCTCGAAAGCGTCGTCACGGAACTCGAGCGTGCGCGTCGCTTCGTACACGTGGGTGTTGGCCTGATGATCGGCCAGCGCATCGATCAGCAGGCCGAAGTTGTCCTCGACGGGGCGGACGCCGCGGAAAAGGAATTCGATGAGTTCGTAAGCGCGAGCGAAGAAGCTGGCGGGATCGGCACTGGCGAGGATGTCGATGAAGCTGGGGTCGTTGCGATCCATCGCGTAGTTCAGGTCGCCCCAGGCCCGGATGAAGCGGTCGTTGAGCAGACCGCCGGGATGACTGACGTCGCGATACACGTCGGCATAGGGATAAGCGGACAGAACGGCGCGGACGGCGGGGTGCTTGAGTGCGGCGAGCCAGTCTGCGGCGACACCGTCGTAGGAGACGCCGTAGGCGCCGAGGTTTCCGTCGCACCAGGGTTGGTCCAGGGCCCAGTCGACGACCTGCAGGTAGTCCTGAATTTCACGAGGTGACCAGGGCGTTGTCGACGTGCCGAACGACGCTCCACTGCCGCGGACATCGACCATCACGACCGCATAGCCGGCCGCGTTGAGCCATGAGACGTGCTTTGGATAGCGGCCGAGCGCGTCGCCGAGAATCTTCGGCAACTCGTAGTCGCGCCAGTAGCGACCGAAGCGCATGACGGTGGGTACTGGTCCGAGCTCCGCGTGCAGTGGCAGCCAGACGTCGACGGCGATCTGCGTGCCGTCGTCCATCGGTATGTACTCGGAGTCCGGTTGGGGGGCGCATGCGCCGTATGGCAGAAGCGCGAGAGCGCACCACCACATTGCGATCCGAGCGCGGCGTCTTGATGAGACGGTGGTCCGGTGCATCGCAACACCTCGCGGTCACACTTGCTGCTGCCACATGCCGTCGAATCACCCGCCGCTGCCGCGATTCTACCGCGCCGACGAGCCGTTGCGATACGGGAGTTCCTCACTGCTCGTCGAGGGGGTGATAACAGTGCCGCACTCGGGGCAACTGGAGCGGCCGGTCGCAATCTGCGCCCGCAGGTCGTAGCCGCACGAAACGCAGCGTCCGGCGGCGATGAGCTGTTTGTGTGTGCGCTGGCGGCGGATATTCAATATCCAGTCCGCCAGAAGCGTAAGTCCCCAGCCGGCAAACATACCGGTCGCCGGAGCGAATGTTGCTTCCCACGCAGCAGCGCTGCGATTCAGTTGCCACAGGTACTCGGCGACCCGACGGCCACATTCGACAGCCACCGGCGTGCCGGCAATAAACACCACGAGTGCCCAGACCCACCAGCGGAACGGACGACAGGTCGCCCAGAGGATGAGTAGAAAGACCAGATGGACGCCCAGCGCACAGACGGCGCCCCCGGGGAGGTACAGCAGCACGTTTTCGCTGAACGTGAGCCGGCGACCGTTGATGCTCGTCGTGATGCCGAGCTTCCAATACAGAAGCGCGATAACAACGCCGGCCCATACGACGCAGAGCCCCGACGTCACCAGCGCCGGCCATGCGTACCGGCGAAGCCATTGGCGTCTATTGGGCAGCCTGGTCACGGTTGGTGTTCTGCACGGTCGGGTTCGGGAAATAGATCAGCGCGCCGTGTGCCACTTCAGCATGACGTCGGCGATGCGCTCGGCGGCTTGCCCGTCCCACAGATCGGGCACGCGATGTTCGAGTTCGCCTTTGCGCACGGATTCGAACGCGCCCAGAATGCGGTCCGGTGCTACGCCGACGAGCTGGTTCGTGCCCTGGTCAATCGTGATGGGCCGCTCGGTGTTCTCACGAAGCGTCAGGCACGGCACACCCAGGACCGTGGTCTCTTCCTGAATGCCGCCGGAATCAGTGAGGACGACCGCAGCACTGCTGGTCAGCTTGAGGAAATCGAGGTAGCCGAGCGGATCGAGAAGCCGCATGCCGGGCATGGCCTCGAGCCGCGCGAGAATTCCGGACTGCCGCATGTTGTTCCGCGTGCGCGGGTGCAGCGGGAAGGCAAGTGGCAGTTCCGCCTGGATCCGCTCGAACGCATCGCAGACGCCGCCGAGGACGGCGGGATCATCGACGGTCGCCGGGCGGTGCAGCGTGAGCACGCCGTAGCCGCGTGGCGTGAGTTCGAGGCGTGCGAGCACGTCGGACTGCTCGGCGAGGGCCTGCTGGGCGCGCAGCGTGTCGATCATCACGTTACCGACCAGGTGGATGCGATCCGCCGGGACGCCCTCGCGCGTGAGATTCTCGACGCCGGAGGGTTCAGTGACGAACAGCAGATCGCTGATCGCGTCGGTGAGAACGCGGTTGACCTCTTCGGGCATGGTGCGGTCGAAGCTGCGCAGCCCTGCCTCAACGTGGATAATCGCAATGTGCAGCTTGGCGGCGACCAGCGCGCAAGCGATGGTCGAGTTCACGTCGCCAACGACGAGGACGGCGTCGGGCCGCTCGTCGAGACAGACGGGCTCGAAGCGCTCCATGATGCGCGCCGTCTGAACCGCGTGCGAGGCGCTGCCCACTTCGAGATTGATGTCCGGGCGGGGCAGGTTGAGGTCGTCGAAGAAGGCCTTGCTCATGGCCTCGTCGTAGTGCTGGCCGGTGTGCACGAGCCGCGCGTCGTAGTCCGCGCGCTGCTGAAACGCACGCATCAATGGCGCGATCTTCATGAAGTTCGGCCGCGCGCCGCACACATTCAGGACTTTCACCGGATGGCTCCTCAAGCTCGCGATCAACACCGTCAGCACCCCAACACCCGACGTGCTCAGTATAGCCGACGAGCGCGGGATTGCACGATCGCGCAGGAGCCTGGGGCGGTCTTGACTTTTAGAGACCGTTCGTTTGGGATGCCCCGCGGGTCCTGTGCGCTGTTCCACGCGTCGCACCGGGCGCGCGATGCGCCGTTTCTGACTGATAACAAGGCGGATGCAGGACACGGAATGACCGCAACTGTTACCACGCACACCGGCCACGCGAGCCTCCTGCACCGCGTGCAGCAGCTCTATAACCGCCGAGAGACGATTCGTTATCTAGTGGTCAGCAACCTGAAGGCGGGACACCGCAACAAGGTGCTGGGCAACCTGTGGAACCTGCTCGATCCGGCGATGTCGCTGGGGGTCTACTTCCTAGTCTTCGGGGTGTGGTTGGGGCAAGGCCGGTCCGGGGTCGGCACCTATCTGGTGTACCTGTTCATCGGTATCCTGGCTTGGCGGTTTCTGGACGGCGCCACTTCGCAGGCGGTGAACTGCATTCGCGGTAATCGTGGCATCATCGGCGAGATCAGCTTTCCCAAGTCGGTGTTCCCGCTTTCGATCGGGCTGTCGCGGCTGTACGACTTTCTGTGGGGGCTGGTCGTCCTGCTAATCGTACTGATGGCCACGCGCATGCCGCTGTCGTGGCACGCGCTGTGGATGGTGCCGTTGATCGTTTTGCAACTGATGCTGGTGGTTGGCCTCGCGTACTTTGTGGCGTATCTGGGCGCGTTCTTCGCCGACACTGCGAACATCACCACGGTCGTGCTGCGGCTGGGTTTTTACGGTAGCCCGATTCTCTACTACGTACGTGGCGAGAGCACGCGGATTCCGGAGTGGGTGCTGCCGTACTACATGCTCAATCCGATGGCGTGTTTACTGGAAAGCTATCGCGCGGGGCTGACGGAACAACGGATGCCCGATCCGTGGCAGTTGGCGTACGTGTTCGGCTGTGCGCTGGGTGTGCTGCTGGTCGGCTACGGTCTGTTCAGTCGCGGTGAAGGGAAGTTCGCCAAGTATGTCTGAGCCCGTGTTGCCGGAACCGAGCATCAGCGCCCGCGACGTGTGGGTCAAGTTCCTGATCCACTATCACCGCGCCGAGGTTACGCTGCGCGAGACATTCGTGCGGCTCATGGGGCTGCTCTCGCGCAAACAGGCGGAGAACGGGCGCGAGACGAACGAGTTCTGGGCGTTGCGCGGCATCGATTTCGAAGCACGGCCGGGGGACGTCGTCGGCGTTGTCGGCCGCAACGGCACCGGTAAGTCGACGCTGTTGAAGACGCTGGCGGGCATCTACGAGGCTGACAAGGGCGAAGTGCGCGTGGTCGGCAAGGTCGGGTGCCTGCTGAGCTTCGGGGTGGGGTTCAACCCGAACCTGAGTGGCCGCGAGAACATCTACCTGAACGGGTCCATCCTCGGTCTGCCGAAGCGGGAGATCGATGAGCGCTTCGATGAGATCGTCGCGTTCTGCGAGCTCGGCCGGTTCATCGATGCACCGGTGCGGACGTACTCGGCGGGCATGCGTGGCCGGCTGGGCTTCTCGATCGCGATCCACATCGACCCGGACGTGCTGCTGCTGGACGAGGTGCTGAGCGTAGGGGACAGTGCCTTTCGCGCGAAGGCTGGTTCGATCCTCGACCGTTTTCGCAATGATCGAAAGACGGTTGTAGTCGCGACGCACAGCATGGCGCTGGTCGAAGAAATGTGTACGCGCGCGGTGTGGCTGGATAAGGGTCAGATCGCGATCGCGGGGAACCCCAAGGATGTCGTAAAAGCCTACGTTGACGCCCAGGCCGCGGCCGGCCCCGGTGCCCGGGCGGCACACGCGCGCAACGACTAGGTTCTGTTTGACGGATCGAGGATTCGCAGACAGCGTTGGCTCATGGCGAGTGTGACCATGGCGACGAAGTGGGTGGCGAGCTTCTCGAATCG
>JANQFV010000039.1 GCA_028277645.1 Phycisphaerae bacterium | reverse complement strand
TTTCTTGAACGCGGGCCGCAAGCCCGCGTTCAAGAAAGACGGCACGGTCACCGCGGGCAACGCTTCGCAACTTTCCGACGGGGCCGCGACGGTGCTCGTCGCGAGTGAAGCCGGCCTGAGGAAGTGCGGCGTCAAGCCGCTGGCGCGTATCGTCGGTCAGGCGACGGCCGGTGGTCCGCCGCGGGATCTGTTTTTTACGCCCCCGGTGGCTGCGCGCATGGCGATGGAGAAGGCTGGCTGGAAGGCGGACGATGTCGAGACCTGGGAGCTGAACGAGGCCTTCGCGTCGCAAACGATCGCCGGTGTGCGGGCACTGGAGGTGGACGCGGAGAAAGTCAACGTCTTCGGCGGCGCGATCGCTTTAGGGCATCCGATCGGTGCCAGCGGCGCCCGCGTGCTGGTCACGCTGGTACACGGTATGCAGCAGCGCAACGAGAAGCGCGGCGTGATGGCGGTCTGTCTCGGCGGTGGAAACGCCGTCGCGATGGCAGTGGAGATGATGTAGTACGAATTCGGCGGAAGTCAGAGACTGGAGGTGTCGTGGTGAGCATTCGTACAGATATCAAGAAGGTCGGCGTGATCGGCACCGGCACGATGGGCTCGGGCATCGCGCAGACGTTTGCGCAGGCCGGCCGGCAGGTGTTGATGGTCGATACCGACGCGGCGGCGGTCGAACGCGCGCTGGCCGGGATCAACAAGTCGCTGTCCAAGCTGGTCGAGAAAGAGAAGATCACCGCCGACGTGGCCGAGGCGACACGCAACAACCTGAAGCCTGCAGGACTGAGCGACGTGTCGGGCGTTGATCTGGTGGTCGAAGCGGTGTTTGAGGATGTAAACGTCAAACGCGAGCTTTACGGCCAGATCACGAAGAGCCTGCCCGCGGACGTCGTACTCGCCAGCAACACCAGCAGCATTTCGATCAGCCAGCTCGGCGCGATCAGCGGCCGGCCGGAGCAGTTCATCGGCATGCACTTCTTCAACCCGGTGCCGATGATGAAGCTGGTTGAGGTCGTGATCGGCCTGCAAACGTCACAGCCGGTCATCGACATGACGGTGAAGCTGTCCGAGGAGCTCGGCAAGACGCCGCTAAAGGTCAAGGACCATCCCGGCTTCGTGTCGAACCGCGTGCTGATGCCGTTGATTAACGAAGCGGTCGCGTGCTACGCCGACGGCGTGGCCGACGCGGCGACGATTGACGAGGTCATGAAGCTCGGCATGGCGCACACGATGGGGCCGCTATCCACCGCCGACCTGATCGGTCTCGACGTATGCCTGAACATCATGGAAGTGCTGCACCGCGATCTGGGTGAGGATCGCTACCGGCCGACGCCGTTGCTGCGCACGATGGTCCACGCCGGTCTGCTGGGACGCAAGTCTGGGAAGGGCTTCTACGACTATTCCAAGAAGTAGGTGACGCATGGCGAACGAGAAATCGCAAACGGAAGTTCAGCTCACGAAGGAAGGCGAGGTCGCGACGATCCGCTTCGTGCCGGCCTCGGGCGTGAACATCTTCAGCTCGCGCGTGATTGGTAATCTCGGTACGGTGGTGGAGAAGGTGGCCGCCGACGCGCACGTGCGTTTTGTCGTCTTCCGGGGCGACGGGCGTGTCTTCCTGGCCGGCGCCGATATCAGTGAGATGCAGCATTTCAGCGAGGACCAGGGCCGTGCGTTCGCGACCAATGGCCATCACGTTTTCGACGCGATCGAGGCTCTGCCACAGGTGACCATCGCCGCCATGAATGGGCATTCCATGGGCGGCGGCTGCGAGCTCGCCATGTCGTGCGACTTCCGGTTGCTGGTCAAGGGCGCGAAGATCGGCCAGCCGGAGACGAAACTGGGGCTGATCCCGGGATGGGGCGGCACGCAACGGATTACGCGCTACGTTGGGCTCGGCTGGGCGCGGCGTCTGTTGTTCTCCGGTGAGTCGATCGACGCTGAGGAAGCGTATCGCATCGGACTGGTGGACGAGCTGGTCGAGAGCGCCGAAGTGCTGGACGAGGCACTGGACCGCTGGTTCAAGCTGCTCGCGCCCGGTTCACCGGCGGCAATCACCCGCGTGAAGCGGGCCCTCGCGAACCGCGATGAGATTTCCGAGTTCGGCAAGTGCTTCAGTTGCTCGGATGCGAAAGAGGGCATCGCGGCGTTTCACGAGAAACGGGCGGCGAGCTGGACGACGTGGGACTGCGAACGGAAGACTGCGAAGCCGGAGTGATCGCGTCGATATACGGCTCAACAGACTTTGCCATTGACTTCGCTTCGGCAAGTTCGCTATAAGTGAGACCAATGATGCCGTGCCGTTTTTATGTCGCTGATGTGCGGTTCGAGGGCACGGACAACCTGCGCGCCTGGGCTTTCCGCTTCTACTTTACGGGACCTTCAAAGCGGATCTGAGCGCGGTCTGAATACAGAACGTCGATAGCCGGGTCCGCTCAGCAAGGCGGGCCCGGTTTTCTTTTTGGAAGTTATGGAGCAACGACACACCGTGCGATGAATAGAGCGTAGCGGTCGCCACCGACACGCGAGAGGAGTGCAGCAGAGATGATCGTCGTCATGGAAGCGGGTGCCCCGCAAACGGCTGTGGACCACGTCGTAAAACTGGTCCGCGAGTTCGGCCTGGTCGATCACGTGATCGTCGGTACGGACCGGACCGTGGTCGCGGCGATCGGCGACAAGCGGAACGTCGACAAGAGCGCGATCGAAAACGCGCCCGGAGTGGAAAAGGTCGTTCCGATTCTTGCGCCCTATAAGGTCGCCAGCCGCGAGGTCCGCAAGGAGCCGTCGACAATACCGCTGGGAGCACGTGCCAGCGTAGGCGGGGGCGGTGACGTGGCGGTGATCGCGGGTCCCTGCAGTGTGGAGTCGCGCGAGCAACTTATGGAGATTGCGCATGCTGTTCGCGAGGCCGGAGCGGTCGGACTCCGGGGCGGGGCGTTCAAGCCGCGGACCAGCCCGTATCAGTTTCAGGGCCTGGGTGAGGAGGGACTGGAACTGCTCGCTGAAGCGCGCGAGCAAACCGGCCTGGCCGTAGTGACGGAAGTAATGAGCATCGACCAGGTTGAACTGGTCAGCCGCTACGCCGACGTGCTCCAGATCGGCACGCGCAACATGCACAACTTTAACCTGCTGGTCGCGTGCGGGGCGACCGATCGCAGCATCATGCTCAAACGTGGCTGGAGCGCGAGCCTCGAGGAGTTCCTGCTCGCCGCCGAGTACATTATTAACGCCGGCAATCCGAACGTGATTCTGTGCGAGCGCGGCATTCGTACGCACGAGACGTATGTGCGCAACACGCTCGCGCTCGGCATCGTGCCGGCGATCCGGCGCGAGAGCCACCTGCCGATCGTGATCGATCCGTCGCAGGGCACAGGGCACGCGTACATGGTGCCGTCGATGTCGCGGGCGGCGGTAGCAACCGACGCTGACGGCTTGCTGGTTGAGGTTCACGCCGATCCTGAGCACGCCCTGACCGACGGCGCGCAATCCATCACGCCGGAAGCGTTCGCCAAGACGATGCAGGACGTCAGCCGGATCGCCGAGGTGCTCGGAAGGCAGTTACAGCGCCTGGCGTAGTCAGGTTCAGCTAGGCCGACCTAGTGGCGCCACGTCGCGGGCGAAGTCGGCAGCGGCTGCTGCGACAGCACCGCGCCAATCGTCGCCGAATCGTTCCGCGTGCGCCGGTTTGCTGAACGCGTAGATCACCGAACGGCTTGCGTTGATGATCGCGCCGCTGCCATCCGCGCGGAACAACGGGCGGCAGTCCTCGGCGGTTTTACCTTGCGCGCCGTAGCCGGGGATCAGGAACGGCGTGCGTGGCAGGGCGGCGCGGAGTTCGGCGTTGCTCGCGGCATCCTTGGCGGCGACGACCGCTCCGACGCACGATAGGCCTGCATCATCGAGCAGGTCGGGCGCGTTGCCCCAACGATCGACCAGCGCCGCCATGTGTCGGTAGAACGGCGTAGTGCCGCCGAACTCGTGGACCTCGTCCGCCCCGGGATCAGACGGCCGCACGAGCACAAACATGCCCCGGCCAGTCGCGCGCGCTGCCTCGATAAACGGGCGAACCGCATTCTCGCCGAGATAGCCCGCCAGCGTGGCAGCGTCGGGGATGTGCTCCGCCGGCACGTCGTCGAACGCGGGGGTTGTCAGGTGGCCGCAGGCGTAGAGCTGCGCCGTCGAGCCGATGTCACCCCGTTTGATGTCGCCGATGACGAGCAGACCATGCTCGTGCGCGTGGCCGACCAACCGGTAGTAGGCCGCCAGCCCTTCGGCGTACAGCGCCTCGAAGAAACCGGCGTTGATCTTCACCGCCGGCACGTGCGGTGCGACCGCTTCGATCACATCGCGGCAGAACGTCTCGATCGCAGCAACGGCCGCGCCAAGTGTCCGCTCGGCCGGCTGCAGTGCGGCGGGGAGTTTGTCCAAGACCGGATCAATGCCCACGACCGCCGGCGTGCCCTTGGCGGCGATGGCTTGCTGGAGGCGGGTTGCGAATTTCATGTGGCTCCCGTAGCGGCCGACGTCCCTGTCGCCGTTGAAGACAAAGGTACGGTGTGCCACTGCTCTTGAGCAGTGGAGCCTATTCCACGAAACCACTGCTCAAGAGCAGTGGGACACCGGGACACTAGAGTTGAGCGAGCACTTCCAGTTCGTGACCGTCGGCCTTGACGTTCTCGAACACGTGGGCGATGCGGCCGTCTTCGCCGATGATGAACGTCGTCCGCGCGATGCCCATATACGTCCGCCCGTAACGGTTCTTTTCGACCCAGACGCCGTACTTCTCTGCGACGGCGTGATTCTCATCTGCGAGCAGCGGGAAGTTCAGGCTGAACTTGTTGACGAAGTTGTCATGGCTGCGGACCGAGTCGGGCGAGATGCCGAACACCGCCACGTCGCGGTCGGTAAACGCGCCGAGGCTGTCGCGGAAGCCGCAGGCCTCGGTTGTGCAGCCCGGCGTGTTGTCGCGCGGATAGAAGTAGAGCACAACCTTGCGGCCGTGAAACGCCGACAGCGTGTGCGGATGGCCGGTCTGATCGGGCAGCGTGAAGTCCGGGGCCACTTCGCCGACGCGCGGCAGATTCCCGGTCGTCAGCGCGCTGCTCATGATCTCGGGCAGCGGCGGCGTGGCGGGTACCGGCGGTGCGGACTGCATCGTACGCCGCGGGCGCTTGGGGCGTGTGACCTTCTTGACCGGGATGTTGGCGGACTTGGGCGTCTTGGCGCGGGTGGTCTTGCGCTTCGACGCGGTCTTGCGAGCGCGCGTTGTCTTCCTGGTCGCGGCCTTCTTCACCTTGCGCTTCGGCGTTGCGGTGCGCTTGCGCGTGGTCTTGGTCTTTGCGCGAGTCGTTTTCTTGACGGACTTCTTGGTGGCGCGCTTCGTACGCGCGGTTTTCTTTTTCGCTGCCCGCTTGACCGCCTTCTTCCTGGCCTTGGAGGCGGGCTTCTTCTTCGTGGACGCCTTCTTCTTAACGACCTTCTTCGTGGTCACCTTGCGTTTCGTAGCCTTCTTCGTGACCTTCTTGCGGGTCACCTTGCGTTTGGTGGTCTTTTTCGCCGTGGTTTTCTTCTTGGTGACTTTCTTTCTGGCCTTCGGCCGGGTCGCGGAGGTCTTGCGTCGCGTGGTCTTCCTGGCGGATTTCTTCTTGGCCATCGTGCGTCCTCGCAAGGTCGGCCGCGGCACACGAGCACCGCCCGGCCAGACGTGTTGCGGGATTATGACAGTCTCGGCGGACAAACTCAACGGCCGGAGGCACGCAGTCGGTGTGGAAGGGCCAGAAACTGTGTCCAAACCAGCATCGGCGTGGGGCGCCCCGGGCACTCCCCCACGGCGTTGGACGCCGCGGTCGCCGCAGTAGGCGGCGGGGCCCCGCAGTCGGCGTGCCCACCGATCTCGCGGACGAACGTCGCGTGATTGAGCCGGTGGATCTGCTCAAACTCCACCGGCGTTTCGGCCCGTTTGAAGATGTACTGGTCGGTACGCAAGAGGCCGCCGGCAACCAGCGGCGGGGCGGGTGAATCAGGATGGGTATCGACAGGCACGGTCGGGCCACCCACAGTCCAAACTCTGATCCGCGGATGGGTGTATGGTCGCAGGGAGGGGAGTGTGGTGCAATGGCAACCAGGCTGTGGTGTGGGTATGATCTCAAGCGAGGGAAGGTTCGACCTGGACAGCGCCAAACGAACGGGAATTGCGGCTGCCCGGGGTCCAAGTCTTGGAAACAAGGGTGGCTGTCCGAGCGGCCCATCGAGAACGCGCATGTCCATCCGCTTTCGCTGTCCCAGTTGTAAGATGACGTTAAACGCTCCGGCCGACTACGCCGGCGGGGCCGCCACATGCCAGAAATGCGGAACGAGGATCCGCATCCCCAATCCCGCGCATGGGGACCTGCCGCGTAGCGCACGCGCTGCGCCGACATCCACCCCGACTAGTTCCTCGTCCGCCGACGTCCGCCCCTTCACAGCGGACGGAAGGTCCACGGGCAAGGCCAAATCGCCAGAATCCGATACGCAATCGCAACGCCGACGGCGGTTGCCCGTGCTTGGGATCATCATTGGAGTGGCAGTCGCTGTCATCGGCGTGGAGGCGTTCATAGCAGTTCGCGTCGTGATGGAGCAGAGTGGCTCGGCGGGTGGTGGTGAGGAACCAGCGTCCATCACTACGACGGAGCCCGTCGAGAGGGCTAGCCCGATCGGGACTTCATCCAGTCTCACATACGATCCCGTGGCGCATGACATCGTTCTCATGTTGAACCGGTTTCTACCCCAGTTAAGACCCGTCTACGAAAGCTGTGATTTTCGCTGGAACGAAGTCCGACAACTGTCAGGCCGCGTAAGCGAGGAACGCGACACGAGCGCAATACTCAGGCTTACCAGCGATCTGCTGGAGAACATGAGGCGCTTGCCCTCGGACTGCAAGAATGTGCTTGATGTAGCCAGTGCGTACGCACCGTTTACGAATGAACTGTCCTTGGTCCACAGCCGCCTACTGAAGGCCTTCGGCTGGCTAAGCCGGGCGGCCACCGCCTTGGTCAGCGAAGAAACCGACGATGCTGGCAAGGCCGTTGATAACTACAACGACGGTTTGGTGGCTTGGGCGACCGACCTTCAACGACTTGCTCAACGGCACGGCCATGGCAAGCTCGTCTCGCTGGAGCGTTTGGCAAGCCGCTTCGGAGATCTGGGGCCAGGGGGATGATCGCCTACGCTGGCACTGCTGTTGCTCACCGAGGAGTGGCCACCTGCGGATGAGGACGCGGTCTGCGACTTGGGCTCGGGGTATCGCGTTGCTGTTCCCCCTTGTTTCTACATCGCGAATTCCTTCTCAGACGGCCGCGCAAGCGTCTGCATGGACGACGGGCCAGATGCACCTTGGGGGTATATCGACACCTCCGGAAGAGTTGTAATCAAACCGAGTTACTCGCGGGTGATGAGATTCGCTCATGGCTTCGCCTGCGTTGAGGTTTCTCCTGCCGCTTGGGGTTTCATCGATCAGACGGGCAAGTTGGCGATTGGTCCGCGGTTCTGCGCCCCGTCGTGCTTCGATGATGCAGATTTGTGCTCCGCACACGTAGACTGCACCGAACAGCGGCCATTCGGGTGGTATCAATTGATAGATCGAAAGGGCCAACAAATCCGCTTGCTGGAGTACGCGGAGGTGCGTCCGTTTTCCGAGGGCTTGGCTCTAGTGGCGACTACGAAGGCGGGCTCGCCAGACCGTAGATGTGGGTTCATAGACCGCGCGGGTGGCGTCGCCATTCCCCTGGATTACGAGGACGCCTTCTGGTTTTCGTGCGGACTGGCCGCTGTGCGGGTGGACGGGAAATGGGGATTTATCAACAAGAGTGGAAAGTTCGTGATCGCCCCGCGTTTCACGAGAGGAAGTTGGTTCGAGGAGGACTTGGCCGCGGTCGCACTGGATGATGGTGGTAGCATGCGATCAGGTTTCATTAACAAGGCCGGAGAACTGGTCATTGAGCTGGACGGATACCGTTCATTGGGAGACTTCTCTAGCGGTAGAGCGCTGGTCGTGAACAAGCTAACCGGTTTGTACGGTTTCATCGACCAGTCTGGCGACTTCGCGATACCGGCCACATTGTATGGAGCGCAGCCGTTCTCGGAAGGGCTAGCGGCAGTCCAAGTCGAGAAGGACGGCAAGTGGGGATACACGGATCGCCAGGGAGAGATCGTAGTCCTGCCGCAGTTTGATCACGTCGGGGACTTCAATGAGGGCATGGCCGACTTCACGCTCGGCGGGAGACAGGGGTATATCGCGAAAGCGAAGTGATCGGCGTCGACGGCTCTTACATGGGCAGCCTTCCAGAGGAAAGAGTCTGTCCAGGAATACGGTTGGAGAACGTGCGCGGGACCATGTCCCTTGGGTGCTCTGACCCGTTTCTGACCCTTCCGGTGGCGACCTCATCCTGTTATTGCTGGCCGATCAACATGGAACCGGCGCGAGCACCATTCATCGTGCTCCACCTGTGGGAGAATATCTCGGGCGACCTTAACGGACGCCCCGCCTTTCATTCGATTTCCGCAGGACTCGGTCCTTCCTCACCATTCTTCTGATCGTCTGCCTTTCCGAGTTCGTCGATGACCTCGCTCAGGCCACCACCGCGCTGAAGTCCGGCCGGCCTGTAACCGGTCTTGTCACACATATATTCTAGGAACTCCTCTTCTGTGGGGCCGTTCGGAAATCGTCGTAGGAACTCGTCGAAATCCCGATCTGTCGGTAGTTGGTTCAGTGCTTCCGCTAGCCGCGCGCGCCATAGCTTCTTCTTCGTCTCATCCACGTACTTGACCTCCTGCTCGGAACAATGGGCTGCAGCATATGATAGCCCGTCTTGTTGCACGCGTCGTGTGATCGCCGTCCCAGCGTCGGAACCACCCGGCGCGAATGCGCGGTGATTTGGGAACCGGCAAGCCGCCCGGGCTTGCGCCGGAGGAGAGTCGTGGCTACTTCAACAACGCCAAGCACACTTCCGTCGGAAACTCCGTCGGGCATTTGCCGTTGATCAGGAGGGCGAAGATCAGTGTGGTGCCGTCGTCGCGGGTGAGGTATCCGGCGAGGCAGCGGACGCGGTCGATCGTGCCGGTCTTCGCGCGCAGGCGGCCACAGAGGGCGGGGTCGTTGTAGCGGGAGCTCATCGAACCGGGCTCGCCGGGCTGCGCGAGCGAGTTGAGGAAGAAGTCGGCGTGCGCGTGCCGCCGCATGCGGAGTAGTAGATACGTGACCTGCAGTGCGGTGACGCGATTGGAGTGTGACAGGCCGCAGCCGTCGCGAATCGTCGCGTTCGACATGTCGATGCCCAGGCCGGCGAGCGTGTGCCGCAGGACGCGTTCAGCACTTTCCCAACTTGCCGGCGCGCCAGACCGCCGCCCGTCCGGCGTATATGCCGCCAGCGCGCGGTACAGCGCCTCGGCGAACAGATTCTGGCTGAACGTGTTGCACCGCCAATAGAGGTCCTTCATCGTCGTCGTGTGCATGACTAGCCGCGTCGCATCGGCCAGCTCGCGGTCCTGCAGCGGTCGGCGGACGACCGGTCCAGTGATCTCGATGCCGCGTTGACGCAGGGCCTGATGTACCGCGTGGCCGAAGAACACGGTCGGCCGCCGCGCGCAGACCGGCTTGACTGCACCGCCGTTCTTGACAGTGCCCAGTAGCTCGAACGTGTCTGAGCCGGCGCGGCGACGCAACGTCGGCGCGTGCTTCTTGCCCAGCCGCGCACGATTCTCGAAGAGCGAATCGGGCAGCGGCGGTTCGAGCTCCGTGCGCATTCGGCCACCGCTAACGTGCAGTGTCACGTCCAGGCAGTTGTCGTTGAGGTTCAGGCCGCCGATCGGCGCCTGATACCAGCGATCCTGCTGATCGTCGGGCCAGTCGGGGTGGCGGCCGTTGCGGTCGAAGATCGAATCGTCGAGCACGATCTTGGAGATCTGCGTAACGCCGCGCCGGCGTAAGCCCGCCGCCCACGCGTCGAAGATCTGCGCGACGGATTCGCCGCCGTTGCCCGCGATGCGTGGATCGCCCAGCCCGGGATCGCCGCCGCCGCGGACCCAGAGTTCGTCGCCGTGCAGATATACCTGCGTTTCGAGTTGGAAGTCGGGGCCAAAGCGATCGAGCGCCGCCGCCGAGATGAACAGCTTTTGTACGGAAGCAGGCTTGAGCGGCAGATCCGGATTCCGCGCGAACCAGGGCGCGCCCGTGTCGGCGTCGATGACGACCAGGCCGACCTGCGTTTCCCCGGGCAACTTGGCCAGGACGCGCTCAGCCGCCGTCCGCACGCGCGTGGCGGCGGCCTCGGCCAATGCGGTCTGCGGCACGAGTAGCAGACACAGCGCGGCCAGACCTACGCCCGCCTGCAGGCACTGCAATTTCGTGCGAATCGGATCAGCTATCCTCACGCGTACGGCTCCGCAGCAGAGTTACCAGCTTTTTGAACGGCGGCGGGAACGGAGCTTCGAGCTCCATCGGCAGTTCGGTGATCGGGTGCTTGAACTTGATCTGCCAGGCGTGCAACGCCTGGTGTGGGAAGAGCGGTTCGACCGAGCCGTCACCAGTGATGTCGAACTCACTGATCACCTTCCCGCCGTACATGGTGTCGCCCACGATCGGGTGCCCGATGTGCGACATGTGTACACGCAGTTGGTGCGTGCGCCCGGTCTTGGGAAACAGCTTCACCAGTGCGTAGTCGCCGTAGCGTTCGCCGATCTCGTAGTACGTGACCGCGTTCTTGGCCACGTCGATCTTGTTCTCGCGGATCATGACCGCGAATTTCTCGCGCACGACGGGATGGATGCCGATCGGGGCGTCGATCGTGTCGCCGTCGAGGTGCGGGTTGCCGTGAACGACCGCGATGTAGTTCTTCTGAATCGTCCGGCGTTCAAACTGCAGCGACAGCCGCCAGTGGGCTTCGTCCGTCTTCGCGACCAGCATGATGCCGGTCGTGTTCTTGTCGAGGCGGTGAACGATACCCGGTCGGAAGGGGTCTTCACCCTGGCTGAGCGAGTTGGCATAGAACACGAGCGCGTTCGCAATCGTGCCGGTTTGATCGCCGCGAGCCGGGTGACAGATGATCCCGGTGTCCTTGTTGATCGCCAGCATGTGTTCGTCTTCGTAGACGATGTCGAGCGGGATGTCCTCGGCCACCACCTCACGTGGCTCCGGCGGCGGCAGGATCAGGTCGACGACGTCGCCGCTGCTCAGCTCGTAGCTGGCTTTGGTGGTCTCGCCGTTAACGGTGATCGCACCTTGCTTGATCAGTCGTTGAATCGCAGTGCGGGAGAGGCGGGGAAACCGGCTGTGCAGGTACTTGTCCAGCCGTCGCCCGGGCAGCCTGCGCCGAATGCGCAGGCGGGCGTGCTCCGCCTTGTCATCGTCGATCGGAATCGGGCGCTCGAGGATGTCCTCGGGGGACTCCGGGTTCACGGCGTTTCGGGTTCCGGTGTGTCGGATTCGGGAGTCTCGGTGGGCACGTCTGCGGCCGGCTCCGCCGCGGGCGTTTCCGCGGGCACGTCTTCCGTCGGCTCCGCCGCGGGTTGCTCAGCGGGGGCAGCTTCCGCGGCGTCGTCACTCGGTGTTTCGACGGACATCTCGGCCGGCGGCGGTGGCGGCGGACCGAACTGCCCGCTCACGACCTGGCCGGGCTGGATGGGATTGGGCATCGAGGCTCCGATCCCCTGACCGACGGACATGGCCCGTGTCGCATCGTCGATCGGGCGCATGCCTTCGACGAACGTGAACTCCGTTTCCACCGTGTCGATGTCCGCCAACCGCACCCCGGCCAGCACGCTGTAGGGCGAACCGCTGAACCGCTCTTCATTCTGGAGCATCTCGTAGTTCTCGCGGGCCGCATCCATGTTCAGCAGGGACTCCTCAACCGACGCCAGTGCAAATGCCGCGGCGGCCGCGATTGCAGGCTGTTTCGACGGCGCGATCAGTTCGGTCAGCAGCCGGTGGGCTTCCTCGAAGAGCTCGGTGCGGTGATCCACCTGCTTGAAGGCCTGATCGATATGAATGCTGGCCAACCGCAACTGGGCGTAGTCACGCACGGCGGCACTCGGACCGCTGCTGATCAGGTCGTTCAGTTTGTCGACGTGTACTTTGGCGCCGTTTTCGTCCAGCGCGTTGTACGCGTCCGTCGTTGTCGAGAGTTGGGTCCAGGCCTCAGACATCGCGCTTGAGCGAGTGTAATCCCATAACTTCCATGCGCAGAACAGAACGACGATGACGACCACGCCCAGAACCGTGTAGCGGGTCGACGGGTTGTCCCAGTGGCGGAGCTTCTCGAGGACCTCGGCCAACTCGTTCTGTTTCAGCTCGTGTCGCGTTTTCGCGTCCATTCAGTCACCTTTACAAGAGACAGGTCTGCGCTTCAGCGCTGGGAAGTCAGCGGCTTGCGTTGTCGTTCGGCCGTGCCCTGCGGCAGCGGGCCGAGGTCTACCACGAGCACCGTCGTGCCGCGGTGGCGCGAGACCCGTATGTTACACTCTTCTGTGCCGCTTTCGAAGCGCAGGCGATACTCGCCGGCCTCAAGATTGCGCGTCTTCAGCCGGAACTGGGCTGACGGCATGTAGTTCTGATAAAAGGCCGTGACCTGTTCCGGGGCCACTGCGCCCTCAAACTCGCACTTGGCCATGCGGTAACGCCCGGACTCGCGCGCGACGCTCCGCTCCGGCACCAGCCGAAACCCCTGCGGCAGCGGGATGTTCTCCAGAAACGGGTGCTGCACGGCGGACGCGGCGGTGCCGTGGGAGGTCGAAAGCGTTGTATTGCTGGTCGTATTGACGTTCGCGCAGCCGAACAGCAGCGCTCCGGTGGTCACCGTGGCCGCGAGGGCGAGGCAGGTTCTCGTGTGCAAGGCGAGTCCTCCAGAAAGTACCCAGAAATAGCGATTCTGACGTCCTGGTGCGGGTTCGTCAAACCACTCCGGCGGGGTGAGCGTAGCGGTCGGCGCGCAGCGATTGCGAGTATCGCGGGTAGAATCACAATTGCTATGGCAGCAGAAGCGTCGATGACTGTCGCCGACACCGTTAGTCATGCCGTACCGGCCGAAAGCGTACTTCGGTCTGCGTTGCGGAGCTATCAGCGCCGTGTTCGGATTAACTTGGCAGCGGGGATGGTTGTTGGCATCGCCGGGATTGCGTTCTGCGCGATTCTGCTAGTGGTGCTGGGCGATCACTGGTGGACCGGGGGCTGGTCGTTGGGGGCGCTGGTCGTGTTGCGTGTGTTGTGGCTGGCGGGAGTTGTCGGCGCGATAGCATATGTTGTTGCGCGCACGTTTCGGCGGCGCGTCAGCGCACTGTACGCCGCGCAGCAGTTGGAGCGCAGCGCGCAGATCCGCCACAATTCGCTTGTCAACGCGCTGCAGCTACGTGGCGCGGCGGCGGAACGCTATGCGAGCGATGCCGCCACCCGTCGCGCTGCCGAAGACGTCGTCGCGCATCCGCCGGAGCATCGTCCATTGGCGGAAATGGCCCGCTGGCAGCGCACGCTGTTCGCGGCGACCGCGCTGGCCTGGATCGTCTACATCGCGTTGTCGCCCAAGCCCGTGTGGCCATCGGTCGCACGATTCCTTGGCGCGCCCTGGCCGGCGCCGACGGCGACGTGCTTGACGCTACTACGCCCTGGTTCGAACGAAGTAGTCCACATTGGTGAGCCGGTGCAACTGGTGTTTGCGCTCCACGGTCGGTGGGTCGATCAGACCCGGCTGGAGATCGTTGAAGAGAGTGGCGACGTCCTGCGGCGTTACGCTTCCGTCGTCGGGCCAGTGGAGGATATTCGACGTGGGGCGACATTCACACTGCCGCCGTTCGAGACGGTTGACGATCTTCACTTCGTAGCCCGTGCGGGAGATGGCGTGCTGCGCGGAACGATTCACATCTACCCACTGCCGGCAATTGCCGACTTGGTGATCACGCTGATTCCGCCGGCCTATACGGGCCATGCCGAAGAGGCGACGCGGACAGCCGATTTGGACGTCGTTGCCGGCACGACCGCGCGGGCCGCCGTGATCGCAAATACACCGATGCGTGATCCGGTGTTCGTGTTTCACGGCGGTGAGCGCGAGTCCCACGTGCGCATGCGACGTGACGTTCAGGACGAGCATGCGGCCGGAGTGGAATTCACGTTTGTCGAATCGGGTGAGTACTCGATCACATTCACAGATCCGTGGGGCTGGCCGGTTCCGGAGCCGAGTCGACACAAAGTTACGGTACGGTCGGACGCACCGCCGCGGGTCGATATCGTTGTACCCCGGCGCGGTTACGCGGTTGATGACCTTGTGTATGTTTCGGAGTGCCCCGAACTCGTGGTTAGCGCGCGCGACGACTTCGGCCTCGCGCGACTGCAACTGGTAACCGAAAGCAACGGTCGGATTGCCCGGCGCGATATCTGGGAGGGGGCCGATGCGACGCAGATGCGACTGCGGACGTCGGTCGCGAGCACAGACGTCGGCGTTGTTCCTGCGGAGCCGATCAAACTCTGGTTCGAAGCCGCCGATGGGCACGTCGCGCTGGATGGCCGCGACGTGTCGCAGATCGGACGCAGCCGATCATTGACACTCACGGTTGACGCGCGGCCCGAGGAAGCACCTGAAGAAATGTCCGCACAGCAGCCGTCGGGTACGCCCTCCGGCGATGGAGACCGAGCGTCAGGGGACGCAGCACGGGCGGCGGGTGACCAGGGGCAAGGTGAGTCTGACGCATCCAGCGGCGATGCCCCAGGTTCGCAGGACGACCGGCAGGTGCGCGAAGCGCCGGACGACACATCATCCGACGAGGCTCCGACGGAGGACAGTCCAGCGGAGGCTGCGGATTCCGATTCCGAGGTGCAGGAGCCGGGCCCCGACGATCCAAATGCTGGTTCGGACGATTCACCCGCGCCGAAGCAGGAGGGCGCTGGAGGTGATTCGCAGAGTGACGAGGCGGCTCCGAACGAAGAGGCTGCCGGCGGGCTCGAGCGTGAGGTCGAAGAGTTCGAACGCGAGTTTGGTGAGGACATCGAGCGCGTCGTCGAAGCGCTTGGTGACGGTGCGGAAGACGATCAGGGGGCTGGTGAGGCTCCCGCAACGTCCGACGACGCGGATGAGGTTGACGAGACCGGTGCCGATTCGCCCGGTGTAGCTCCGGACGGCGAGCGCCCGCCCGACGTCGACGCCGAGGCGTTGGGCCGCCCAGCCGGCGATGCCCGGGCGAAGCCGCCGATCAAAGCAGTGACACTGATGCTACTCCGGACG
>JANQFV010000012.1 GCA_028277645.1 Phycisphaerae bacterium | reverse complement strand
CGCGTGATGTTGGCCTTCTCTGCGGTGTATTCGGCCAACTCGCCCATCAGCTCGTTGGTGTACACGTTGGTCAGGCCGTCGTAGAGCATCTCGTCGACGAGTTCCGCATGGCCAAACTTGTTGCCGACCCGCATGGTGCGCGTCAGGAACGGCGCCTGGCTCATCGACTCGATCCCGCCGGCGACAATCACGTCGGCATCGCCCGCGCGAATCACCTGGTCGGCGAACATCGCGGCCTGCAGACCACTGCCACAGACCTTGTTCACGGTCGTACAGGAGATGGTGTCTGGCAGCTCGGCGCTCAGCGCGACCTGCCGCGCCGGATTCTGACCGCAACCGGCCTGCAGCACCTGCCCCACGAACACCTCATTGACGTCGCGCGCGTCTACCTTGGCGGCAGCGACAGTCGCTTTGGCGACCTGCCCACCGATCTCCATTGCGGAAAGCTTCGACAGGGTGCCCAGGTAACGCCCAACCGGGCTGCGCTGGGCGGTCACAATGTACGCTGTGTTGTCTGCCATCGTTCTCTAACCTCTCGCTACCCAATCGGGTTCTGTCAGGATCTTGCGGCCGATCACCAGCCGCTGGATTTCACTGGTACCCTCGTACAGTTCCGTGATCCGCGCGTCGCGCAGCAACCGCTCCGCCGGATAATCCTGGCAATAGCCGTAGCCGCCGTAGACCTGGATCGCGGCGCCGGTCACGCGGCCGGACATCTCGCTGGCGAACAGCTTGGCCATCGCGGCTTCGGGCCCGTACGGCTGCTTGTTCTGTTTGAGCCACGCCGCGCGGTACATCAGCAAGCGGGCGGCCTGGATTTGCACCTGCATGTCGGCGAGCTTCCACTGGATCGCCTGGAACTTGCCGATTGGCCGGTTGAACTGCACGCGTGTGTTCGCGTAGTCGGTTGCACAATCAAGCGCGGCCTGCGATATGCCCACGGCCTGCGCCGCGACGCCGACGCGCCCGCCATCGAGCGTGCCGAGCGCGACGTGAAAGCCCTTACCCGCCTCGCCCAGCAGCGCGTCATCCGGCACCTTGCAGTCTTCGAAAATCAGTTCCGCCGTGCTGCTGGCCTTGATGCCCAGCTTCTTCTCGAGCTTACCGAGCTCGAAGCCCGGCGTACCTTTCTCGACGATGAAGGCCGACATCTGCCGCCGCGGGTTGTCCGGATCGGTCACCGCAAAGAGCACGATGACGTGTGCCTCGCCGCCGTTGGTCACAAAATTCTTCGTACCATTGATCACCCAGCCGTCGTCGGTCTTGACCGCGCGGCACTTGGCGGCCCCCGCGTCACTACCGCTGCCGGGCTCGGTCAGCGAAAAGCAGCCGATCCACTCGCCCGACGCCATGCGCGGCAGGTACTTCTGCTTCTGCTCTTCGGTGCCGTAGTTCAGAATCGGATCGACGGCCAGTGAGTGGTGCGCTGAGACGAGGATGCCTGTCGCCCCACAGGCACGCGACAACTCTTCGACCGTCATCACGTACGTGACGCAATCCTGCCCCACGCCGCCGTACTCCTCGGGGATGTACGTTCCGAACAGGCCCATGCCGGCAAGCTTCTCGACGAGGCCGTCTTCGTAGCGTCCAGCCTCGTCGCGGTCTGCCGCGTGCGGTGCGATCTCGTTATCGCAGAAGTCCCGGATCGCGTCCCGCATCGCCTGCTGATCTTCGTCCAGTCGAAAATCCACGTTTATTCCTTTCTCGCGACGACTGACGCGTTTAACCGTTACTCAGCAACTGCCGCGCGATAATGATCCGTTGCACTTCGCTGCTGCCCTCGCCGATCTCCATCAGCTTGGCGTCCCGCATATACCGCTCGACCGGCATGTCCTTGGTGTAGCCGTAGCCGCCGTGAATCTGGATGGCCTTCAGCCCGACCTGCGTCGCCATCTCGCTGGCGCGCAGCTTGGCGACCGACGCTTGCAGGGCGGCATCTTCACCGCGGTCGAGCGCCTGCGCCGCGTCGTGCACGAGCAGCCGCGCGCCTTCCAAGTCGGTGGCCATGTCAGCCATCATGAACTGGATCGCCTGTAGATCGGCGATCGGCTTGCCGAACGCAGTGCGATCCTTCGAGTACGCCAGCGATTCCTCCAGCGCGCCACGGGCCAGTCCGATGGCGAGTGCACCAATGCCCACGCGTCCCCGCTCGAGCACCTGCATCGCGCCGACGAACCCGCTACCCTCCAGTCCGACCAGCGCCTCCGGCCCAACGTACACGTTATCGAAATCCAGCGGCACGGTGTCTGACGAGCGAATGCCGAGCTTGTCCTCTTTTGCACCGATCGAGAAACCCTCGACCCCCCGCTCGACAATAAACGCCGAGATGCCCTTGGCTCCCTTCTCCGGATCAGTGCGGGCAATGACCACAAACACCTGCGCGCGGGTCCCGTTCGTGATGAACATTTTGTTGCCGGTGAGCCGCCAGCCGTCGCCGTCGCGTTCCGCACGCGTGGTGAGCGCCGCCGCATCCGACCCGCAGCCGGGCTCGCTGAGGCCCCAGGCCCCTACCCATTCGCCGGCCGCGAGTTTCGGGAGGTACTTCTTCTTTTGTTCATCGCTGGCGTGCAGGTTGATGTGTGACAGGCACAGGCCATTGTGCGCCCCCACGAGCAGCGCCACGCCACCGTCTTGACGGGCCAGCTCCTCCATCACCACTGCATTGGCGAGGTAGCCCAGTCCCACGCCGCCGTACTCCTCCGGCGTGAGGATGCCCATCAGGCCTAACTCGCCGAGCTCCTGGACGAGCTCGTCCGGCAGGTTCTGCTCACGGTCCCATTCGCGCGCTCCAGGCCGGATTCGCTCGGCGGCGAATTTTCGGACCATGTCTCGGAGGGCAACGATCTCCTCGGGTAGGTCGAAATTCATGTTCGCAACCCATCATGACCTTGGTGTGTCGGACTTGGGCACACACGACGTGCCGGAACACCGATATTACCGCTATCCGCCGCCCGGCGAAAGCCGTGTACGACAACCGGAGCCGTTTGTTTCCTGCATGAAACGCGGTAGCAGGGCTCCGTCCACCGCGATCCTCGGCGGGTGAGACCCGCCGTACCGATACATTCCGACCTACCAACGGGTTGAGGCCCCGAAAGCGCCGTTCCCCCAATAAACACTTGCGGCCCCGGCCCTGCTTTTGCGAAGATGGGGCGTACTGAGCCGCTAACATTTGTTATCAGATGCGGTGCCCCGCGGGCCGGGCGCTCCAGGAGCGTGTCAGCGTCGCTACGATGTACCGGAGGCAGGTGGTCCATGCGTGTAAGGGGTCTCGACTTTCGCCGCGCAGCAGCGGCGCTCGCCATCTCGATCATAGCGCTGGGCTTCTATCACCCGATAGTCGTCCACGCCGGCGGCACGCCGGAGAACGCCTTTGTGCTGGTGGATCCGTCCGACCTCGACGCCCTGTACGTCGCCAACCACTACGTCAGTGCTCGCAACATCCCGGCTCAGAACGTGCTCTACATCGATCCGGGGGCCGCCGACTACGCGGGCTTCGTGGACTACAACCTCGACGCTCTGCTCGGCACGCTCGCGAATCGCGAGTTGACCGACCACATCGACTACATCGTGGTCGCGCCGAGCAACTTCTATCTCTCCGCCTCAAATCTGATCACTGACCAGTGCTGGCCGGTGAATCGCTTCGCGATCTCGTCGTGCTACACGATGGCCCACATCGCCGACACCGTCTCGGCCGGCGGACTGCCGTCGACTTATTCCAATGAGTACTACGACATCGGCACCGCCCGCGGCTTTGACAGCGAGACCGCGTGGAACAACGGTGCCCCGTCCGGCTCGCCCACGGCACCGAGGTACTTCATCGGCACACTGCTGGGCTACCTCGGCGAACGCGGTAACACCGCCGCCGAGATCATCGCGATGATCGACCGCAGCGTCGCCGTCGACGGCACACAACCTACGGGCACGTTCTACTTCATGAACAATCCCGCCGACCCCGCCCGCAACGTCCGTTCTCCGCAGTACAACGGCGCCGTTGGCAACATCCTGCTTCAGGGCGGCGCAGCCGAGATCATCGGGACAGTCTCAGAACCCGCGGTCCTGCCGCTCGGCCGGCACGACTGCCTGGGAATCATGACCGGCGACGATTGGATATCGATTCTGTCCGCCGACATGACGATCCTGTCCGGCGCCTTCTGCGACCACCTTACCAGCAACGCCGGCGAGTTTGATAACGCCAATCAGACCAAGCTCTCGAACTGGATCGGCAAGGGCGCCAGCGGCTCGTGGGGCGCGGTCGAGGAGCCGTGTAACTACACCGGCAAGTTCCCCAACGCCCGTCTGCACGCGCTGTACTTCGCGGGCCTGTCGCTGGGCGAGGCCGCCTTGCGGTCTGCGTCGTTCGTCCCGTTCCAGATGCTGCTCTACGGCGATCCGCTGACGCGGCCGTGGGCGCACCTGCCGAGCGTCAGCGTGCCGGATGCCCCCACCGGCGTCGTCAGCGGCACGATCACGCTCACGCCGCAGGCCACGACCACCCACCCGACCGCCAGCATCGACCGGTTCGACCTGTTGATCGACGGCCGTCTGCACAGCACCGTACTGCCGGCCGAGACGTTCAGCGTCGACACCACGCTGCTGCCCGACGGTTGGCACGATGTCCGCGTGCTGGCGTACGACGACACGCTCGTCGCGTCGGTCGGGCGCTGGATCGGCGAAATGACCGTCGACAATCTCGGCCGCAACGTCAGCCTCAACGCATCGCCCTCGACCGGGTTCCTCGCGACTGCGTTCACTTTTAACGTCAACGGCGTCCGCGCCGACGTGGAGGAGGTTCGCCTGCTGCAGAACGGCCGCGTAGTCGCGGCGGCGGAATCCGCATCCGCCGCACTGACCGTTTACGGCGTGACGTTCGGCCGCGGCCTGATCCGTGTGCAGGCCGAAGCCGTGTACTACGACGGCACGGTCGCGCGCTCGGCGCCCGCGGACATCGAGGTCACCAATTTCACCGGCACGCCGGTGGCGGCGGCCCCGACCGCGTACAGCTTCACGAAGTTTGTGCGGAAGGATGCGCCGTTCGTGGTCGAGCTGCCCGGGACGCTTGACGATCCGAACGAGCCGTTGACGTACACCGTACTGACGCCGCCGACGCAGACCGACGTGCCGGCGGATCAGACCGGCCCCTACCGCCTGATGCACCCGCAGCCCGGCGCGTCGCGACAGGACAGCTTCACGTACCAAGTGTCGACCGACGGCAGCGCACTGTCCGAGATCGCGACCGTGACGCTGATTTACGACTGGTGGCAGATCGGCGACACCGACTGCGACGGCGAAGTCGGCTTCGGCGACATCAACCCCTTCGTCCGCGCCATCATCGACCAGGCCGACTACGAAGAGCGCTACCCCCACTGCGTCCACGACAACGCCGACATCAACCAAAACGGCACAGTCGGATTCGATGACATCAATCCGTTCGTGGATCTGTTGATTGGGAAGGTGTATCCGTAAGGCGCCAATCTGCCGTGTCGGCCTACAGGCACAGCGGCTTTCGATCCACGTTGTCGTCGGATCCAGCAATTGACCGGCAGCCGGAGACTAGTTGCCCGACTTCGCGCTCGGGTGCTTGCCGGATAGACTGCTCTCGTGACCAAAGACTACATATTGCAGGAAATCCGCCGAACCGCCCGGGCGAACGGCGGAAAGCCCCTCGGTTGGCGTAGATTCTCGGCCGAGACCGGTATTAGGGAATCAGAGTGGCTAGGCCCCTACTGGGCGCGGTGGAGCGAGGCACTTCAGGAGGCTGGCTTCCCACCCAACGCCATGACCTCCGCATACGATGATCAACAACTTTTAAGCATGTACGCCGACCTCGCCATGGAACTAGGCCGTTTGCCAACCGAAGGCGACATGCGTGTAAAAGCGCGCAACGACCCTGATTTTCCTCACAATCGCCCATTTCGTCGTTTCGGATCAAAGCAGCAGTTGGTCGAGAGACTCAAGCAGTACTGCGAGACACGGAGTGACCTGCGTCCGGTACTTCAAATGTGCGAGAACTATGTACCGCGTCGAAGGGCACCCGAACCGCCTGCGAAAGACAACGGGCTGGCAAACTTTGGTGTCATCTACCTTGTTAAGTCAGGACGCCACTACAAAATCGGGCGCAGCAATTCCGCTGAACGCAGGACGTACGAGCTTAGTATCAAACTCCCAGAACCACTTACCGTAGTTCACGTGATCAAGACCGACGACCCGGTCGGCATCGAGGCGTATTGGCACGAGAGATTCAAGGCCAAACGTGTTCGAGGAGAGTGGTTTGACCTTGATTCATCAGATGTGGCGGCGTTCAAACGCCGCAAACACTTCATGTAGATCGCGACCGTCTACTCATCCACAAGCGCCGGACGACTGACGGCAGAGCAGAACAACTACACCGGTCGGAAACCGGTACCACAACCATCATCTACGAATCGCTCTGTCTCAAGCACTGGCAACGGCCCGCTCAATCCCCAATCCTCGATCCTCGATCCTCCCCCCCTACAACAACCCATGTTTCTGCAACCGATAGCGCAGCCGATCGCGCGACAGGTTCAGCAGCCGCGCCGCCTGTGTCTGGTTGTTGTTTGATCGCTCCAGCGCCTGACGCAGCAGATGGAACTCCAGCCGGCGGAGCTTCTCGAAGTCGAATCCGTCCGGCGGCAGGGCCACGTTTTCGATGTCCCACTCCCACGGCGTTTCTTCGTTGCGGCCCAGCACGATGTCCGCCGAGCGGATCGTCGTCGAGCCACACAGCAGCACCGCCCGCTCGATCACGTTGCGCAGCTCGCGCACGTTGCCCGGCCAGCCGTAGGTGCGCAGCTTCTCCTCCGCATCGTCGGAAATCTCGGTGATCTCCTTCTTGAACTCCGTGCAGAACTTCGCCACGAAATGCTGCGTCAGCAGCTTCACATCATCGCCCCGCGCCCGCAGCGGCGGCAAATTGATTGTCACCACGTTCAGCCGGTACATCAGATCACGGCGAAACTGCCCGTCGTTGATCGCCTGCTCCAGGTCGCGATTCGTCGCACCGATGATCCGCACGTCGACGCCAATTTCGCGCGTGCCGCCGACGCGTCGAAAACGGCGCTCCTCCAGAAAGCGTAGCAGCTTCGCCTGCAACGCCGCCGGCATGTCACCGACCTCGTCCAGAAACGCCGTCCCGCCGTCGGCCAGCTCGAGCAGCCCCTTCTTCTGCGCCTTGGCGTCGGTGAACGCCCCGCGCTCGTGGCCGAACAGCTCGCTTTCCAGCAGCGACTCGGACAGCGCGGTGCAGGTGATGTTCACGAACGGCTGCGCAGCCCGGTCGGAGTTGTGGTGAATCACGCGCGCGACGAGGTCCTTGCCCGTGCCGGTCTCGCCGCGGAGAAATACGGTTGAGACGCCCGTCTGCGACACACGGCGAATCACGTCGAACATCCGCAGCATCGACGGATCGCGGCCGATGATCGCGCTGATGCCGAACTCTTCCTGCGTCTGCCGGCGCAGCTCGGCGACCTCCCGCCGCAGGCGCGTGGTTTCCAAAGCCTTGTCGACCGTAATCAGCAGCTCTTCCATCTGAAACGGCTTGGCGAGGTAGTTGAAGGCCCCCAGCTTGATCGCCTCGACCGCGGTCTCGATCGTGCTGTAGGCGGTCATCATGATGACAACCGCGTTCTCATCGACCTGGCGGATGCCGTGCAGGACGTCGAGCCCGGTGATGTCGGGCAGCTTGTAGTCGAGCATGATCAGGTCATACGCGTTCTCGACGTAGCCTTCGAGGGCTTGTTGTCCGTTCTCGGCTTCGGTGACCTCGTAACCGCGCTCCTGGAACTTCTGCCGCAGCGACCAGCGGATCAGCGCCTCATCTTCGACGATCAACACCCGAATCTTCATCACGTACTCCGCTCAGCGGGCAATGCCTGATGGCTCGGCGGCTTGCGGGGCAGATCGACCACCACGGATGTTCCCTCCCCCTCGACGCTGTCGATTCGCAGCTTGCCGCCGTGCGCTTCGACGATCTTGTGGCAGATCGGCAGTCCCAGCCCGGTGCCGCGGGCCTTGGTCGTATAGAACGGCTCAGCCGCTCGGCGCGCGACCTCCTCGCTCATGCCGCAGCCCTGGTCCTGCACCACGACGCGCACGCCGTCGTCCGCGGGGCTGCTGCTCACGCGGACTGTGCCGCCTTCTGTTGAAGCCTGCGCCGCGTTCAGCAGCAGGTTCATCAGCAATTGCTCGAGCTGGCCTTCGTCCACCTGAATCCGCGGCGGCGCCTCATCGATTACGTGCTCGCAGCGGACCTTTTGAAAGTTGGGCTCCTCGCACAGCAGCGTGATCACACGCTCGGTGATCCGCACGATGTCGCACTCCCGTGTTCGCGGCGGCTTCGGCCGGGCGTAGACCAGCAGGTCCTTCACCGTGCGATCCAGCCGGCTGATCTGGCGTAGCACTTCCGCCAGGATCGGACGATGTGCATCGTCCGGCTTCATGTTGTCGCGGATAACCTGGATCGCGCCGCTGATACCGGCCAGCGGGTTCTTCACCTCGTGGGCCAGCGTAGCCGCCAGTCGACCGATCTGTGCGAGCTGCTCGGCTTCGGATAGCCGGGCACGGACGGCGTCGCGTTCGAGCTGTCGCACATGTTCGGCGTAGGTCTGCCGATAGCCCTCGACCATCAGCCCGCTTTCGAGCGTCAGCAGCTTGTGCAACGAAGCGAGCAAGTCGTGCTTGTCCTTGCGCGGTAGTGCGTGGACAAAAGCCTCCAGCTCACGCCAGACGACCTCGATCGCCATCACCATGAAGTGCTGCGGCAGCCCGAGCCGTACGTGGGCGCGACCAATCCGCAACCGCTCCTGGCAATAGCTCTCGTCGTAAACCCCGGTGAAGAGCCCTTCGAGCCAGTTGATCAGCGTTCGCCGCAACTCTTCGCGATGCTCGTCGGAGCTCGTGAGGATGTCGCGCGTCGGCTGGTGGCCGGCCACGACGCGGTAGAATCGGTCGGCTATGTAGGACTGGTGCGGCGCGAGGTAGTTCCGCAGCACGCGCAGGTTTTCCGCGTCGCGGTCCTCAAACCCGATGTAGCGTTTCATCTGCTCGAACACGGCTACGGACATTGCGACGATTGTAGCGAATGGTGACGAAGATTGCCCTGCCGCCGCGCCCCCGTCATTCCGAACGAAGTGAGGAATCTACGTCCGCTTTCGTAGGACCGTCCGTTAGCTCGCTGCGCGCGACCACGTCTTCATACAGCCGCCATACATCGCGCGCCATTCGATCAGCCGTATGGTTCGCACGCACCGCTGTTTGCCCTTGTGCGCCGAGCCGCGTCCGCAATGCCCTATCGGACGCCAATCGTGCCAGCGCTTCAGCCAACACCGCGCTGTCGCCGGGTGGGAACAGCAATCCGCCTTCCGTCGCGTTGATAAGTTCGGGAAACGACCCATGCTCCGGCTGGACAACGGGCACGCCCGCGGCCAACGCTTCGAGCACGTAGAAGCCCTTCGACTCGACGTACTGCGTCGGCACGCTGAGCACGTCGAGCGCGTGCAGGAATCCGACTTTGCCCTCGCGCGTCAATTCACCCACGTACTCAAAGTCATCGCGAACGCCGCGCTCGCGCAACAGCGTCTCAGCCGCCGCAAGATACTCGCGGTCGGCCGCACCGAGATAGCCGCCGACGCGGAGCCGCGCGGCGTGGCCGTCAGCCCGAAGCCGGGCAAAGGCCTCGCACAGCAGGTGCAGGCCCTTCGCTCGGCAGACGTGAGCGAGGAAGCCGATCGTAAAAACCTCCGACGTCTGCTCGGACCGGCGTATGAAGTCGTCGACCTGGATGCCCATCGGCACGGTATGTACGCGCTCCGCCGGCAGACGAAAGTGCGCGACGGCATGCCGGGCGTAGTAGTCGGTTAGTGCGACAAACGCATCGACGTCCTTGGCGCGCGACTCGATCTCGCTATGAATCGAGGACCTGTACGGCTCGGGAATCTCGTCCACGAACACGTCTTCGCCCGTCATCCCACATACGATCGGCACACTCAGCGTCTCGCGCAGTCGCCGGGCCACTCCGAGAAAGAGCAGGTTCGGCAGATGGATCAGCCCGGGCCGTAGTCTCTCCAAACCAACGACGAGCTTGTCCAACTCCTTGCGTTGCGTACCGCACTCGCCGCGCAGCATGGAGAGCGTCAGCGTGCCGAGTTGCTCCGGCGGCGTGTTGCCCGCGAAGCGCCCGACCGCGTTCAGCAAGAAGCGCGCGTCGAGCATCCGATCGATGAAACGCGGCGCCGCGCGGAACAACGCACTCTGATGTTGGAGATAGACGTTCAGCCCACCGTAGTAGATGCGGCGCGTGCTGACATCGAGTTCATCCGTGCGCAACGGCGTGTACAGTGGCACCAGCACAACATCGCGCCCCTGCCGCTGTAATGCCGCCGCCAGCCGATTGTCGTGCATACAACTACCGCAGTACATCCCGGCGGCACCAGCGGCGAGATAGGCAACTCTCATGGTCGGGATTGTAGCGGGAGACGGGCGTACCTTACTCCCCTCCCTCTCAGGGAGGGGATGGGGAGGGTAAACGGGCGATACGTGAATCCAGCGTCGACAGCTTCAGATCGCTTCACCCCCCTGTTTTCCCCCCTTAAGGGGGACAGTGCATTCCCCTTAGTAATACACCTCGTTCTCGTCCGGCTGGATCATGAAGTCGAACAGCTCCGTGAACTTGAACTCCACGTGGCCGTCCGCGAAGAGCAGATTGCCGTGATGCCGTCCATCGTGGTGCCAGCGCGACCGCTCGTCGGTGAGATCGAACGACGGATTAAACACCGGTTCCTGAAAGACGATCTTCTTGGCGGTGTACTTCACCCGCGTCAGCGGCAGGCCGCGGCAGCTCATGATGCCAAACGTCGGCACGAACGGATCGAGGCTGTCGCTCGCGTACGTGTAACTGCTGCCGTGCTCGATGAAGTACCGGTCCGAGAGCTTGAAGTACGCGTCGCCGCGGTCCGACGGGCACTCGAACAGGGCGTTGCGCTTCCGCAGGACCTGCGGCGTATCGTCGTCCTCGATGTACTCCTCCTCGACGCCGAAGTAGGCGTTCATCGGGCGCTCGTTCTCCAACGTTTGGCTCCCGAGAATCGCGTGGTAGAGACTGCGGCCCTGGTAGCCCAGGCAGCCATAGAATGACGCGTCGGGGAAAACATCGTTGTTCTCACGCAGATACAATTGGACACCCTGGCCGATCGTCCGCATATTGGCCTGGCACTTGACCCGCTTGGCGTTTCTGCGGGCACCGGCCAGCGCGGGCAGCAGCATCGCGAGCAGAATCGCAATGATCGCAACCACAACGAGCAACTCGATGAGTGTAAATCCACGACGTCGCAGCATCACAACCTCTCGGTCGGTTCCCGTGCACAGTGTAACACATTCGAGGCGCTGCGCCGGCCACGGCTTCTGTCGCGTGTTGTGGACGGTCCTGCTGTTGGCACCGGCGCCGACCTCCGTCTGCGGCGACGACGGGCCGCCGCACGCGTCGACCCAACCCACGACACAAGCCAGTCGGCCAACGGCAATCTCGGACTCGGGCCTGGACTGGACGCTCTGGCGCGGCGATCCCGCCCAGACTGGCGTGTCCGGCAACAAGCTACCCGACGTGCCGGCCCTGCTGTGGACGCGCGACACCGGCGAGGCCATCACGGCCGGCGCAGCTATCTCCAACAGTACGGCGTACGTCGGCACAGAGAACGGCCGCCTGCTAGCGCTTAACCTCGCAGATGGGAAACCGCGTTGGGAGTTCCGTGCGCCCGAGAAGGACATGATCGAGGGCGCTCCGGCGGTCGCGGCTAACCTCGTCATCTACGGCGACGAGATGGGTGTTGTGCGCGCGCTGTATGTTGCTGCGGGCGAACTCCGCTGGCAATTCACCAGCGACGGACGCATCGCGGCTGGGATCAACGTCATCGATGAACGAGTTGTGTTCGGCTCGTACGATGGCTACGTGTATTGCCTCACGCTGGCCGACGGCCGACTCATCTGGAAGTACGACGTCGAGGAACGCGTACACGGCACGCCGGGCATCGCGGCCGACCACGTATTCGTCGCCGCCTGTGACGCACACCTGCACGTGCTGCGGCTGAACGATGGCAAGCTCGTGCGCAAAGTCGCGCTCGACTCGGTGACTGGCTCGAGTGCCGCGATACTGCATGATCGCGTCTACCTGCCAACCTACGGCGAGGAGATCGTCGCCGTCGACTGGCGGCGCGGCGGTGTCCTTTGGCGCTTCCGCGACAAGGACCGCGCGTTCCCCTACGTATCCTCGGCCGCTGTCACGCGCGACGCCGTTTTCGTGACCGGCCGCGACAAGCGGCTGCGAGCACTGGACCCCACCAACGGCCAGCAGCGCTGGATGTACGCGACCAAAAGCCGCATGGACTCCTCACCAGTGGTCTGCGGCGAGCGCGTGTTCATCACCGCGCAGCGCGGCATGATCGAGGCCGTGGATCGCGCAACCGGCAAGCTCCAATGGCAATACGAGACTGGCGGACGCATCCTCGCGTCACCAGCCATCGGCCGCGGGCGGCTGATCGTGAGCACCGAATCGGGGCTGATTCACTGTTTCGGGGCCCAAAATGCCGTGAACGCCACCGCTCCGCCACGCTCCGGAACTTCCGATTGACTTCGCCAATCCGTCGCCAAGAATCATTTCAGCGAGCAGGAGCGCGATCACGCGAGGAGCGTATGTGATCCGACGACATCACGCGGCGGTGACCGCGGCAGCAGGCCTGCTGCTCGGCTGCGCTGCCACGTTGGCCGACGAATCCGAGGACAAGGGCAAGCACTCCATGAGCAGCAGCACTGCCGCCGGTCACACTAACCGGCTCATCCACGCGACGTCGCCCTACCTGCGTCAACACGCACACAATCCGGTCGACTGGTACGAGTGGAGTGCGGAGGCGTTGGAGAAAGCCCGCGCCGAGCAGAAACCCATTTTCCTCAGCATCGGCTACGCGGCCTGTCACTGGTGCCACGTCATGGCCCACGAGAGCTTCGAGGACGAATCCATCGCGGCGGTGATGAACGAGCACTTCATCAACATCAAGGTCGACCGCGAAGAGCGTCCGGACATCGATGAGATCTACATGCAGGCCACGCTCGTACTGAACCAGGGCCACGGCGGCTGGCCGATGAGCGTGTGGCTTACGCCGGAGCTCAAGCCCTTCTTCGCCGGCACGTACTTTCCACCGACGGCGCGCTTCAACCGCCCCGGCTTCCGCGAGTTGTGCGAGCGGATCGGGCAAACCTGGCGCGACGATCGCGCGAAGCTCGAAGCTGGCGCCGATCAGCTCACAGATATCATTCGCAAGGGGCTGTACACGAAGGCCGGGGCAGGCGATGCCCTGGACTTGTCCCTGATCGACCAGACTGCCGAACAGCTCGCCGGCGCATTCGATACGCAGCACGGCGGTTTACTCAGCGGCGGCACGAACAAGTTTCCGCCGAGCATGGCCCTGGACCTGCTGTTCCGTTCAGCCGCCCGGATGCCCGACGACGCCCCCCAGCGCAACAAGTATCTGGATCTCGCCAACCTCACGCTGGAGAAGATGGCCAATGGCGGCATCTACGACCAGCTCGGCGGCGGTTTCCACCGCTACAGCACCGACGTCACTTGGCACGTTCCGCACTTTGAAAAGATGCTCTATGACCAGGCGCTCGTCAGCCGCATCTACATCGACGCGTTCCAGATCACTCAGAATCCGCTGTATGAGTGCGTCGTCCGGGAGACGTTCGACTACGTCCTGCGTGATCTGCAGTCCCCCGGCGGAGGATTCTACAGCACGCGCGACGCTGACAGCGAAGGCGAAGAGGGCAAGTACTACGTCTGGACGCGAGCCGAAGCGCTGGCGATCCTCGGCGATGAGCTCGGCACCGCCTTCTGCAATCACTTCGACATTACCGAAACCGGCAACTGGCGTGATCCCCACGATCCGGACACCCCCAAGAACATCCCGCGCGTCCTGCGCGACTCGAAGATCTGTGCCGCCTACCACGGCGTGCCCCCTACTGAATTTGTGCAGAAGATGCTCGACGGACGCGAGAAACTGCTGGCCGCCCGCGAAGAGCGCGTGCCGCCGCCGTTGGACGACAAGATCCTCGTCGAGTGGAACGGTCTGATGATCGCCAGCCTCGCTCGCGGCGGAACCGTGCTGGGCGAGCGGAAGTACATCGACGCCGCGGCCAAAGCGGCCAACTTCGTGCTCGAACACCAATACAAGGATGGCCACCTGCTGCGGGCGTATCGCGACGGCAGCGTGCTCGAAGCGGCGTTTCTCAGCGACTACGCCTGCTTCATCGATGGCTTGCTCGAGCTCTACGAGGCGACGTTCGATCGCCGCTGGCTCGATACGGCGGTCAAGCTGAACAGCGCGGTAATCGAGCACTTCTGGGACGAAGAAGGCGGCGGATTCTTCTTCACGCCGGACGATCACGAAGAGCTGCTGGTGCGTACCAAGGACGTGCGCGACGGCGCCGTGCCGTCGGGCAACTCCGTACAACTGATGAACCTGCTGCGGTTGGCCGTGATGCTCGGCGACGAGAGCCTACAGAACCTGGCCGAGCAGACAATGCGCGTGTTTGCCGATGACGTGAGGAAGTCGCCGTGGTCGGCGGAACGCTTCCTCGCCGCGGTGGAGTTCGCACACACAGGTCCGATCGAGCTGGCGATCGTCGGCGACCCTAAGTCGGACTCAACGCAGGCGCTCCTGCGCGAGATAAACAAACACTACCTCCCGAACCGCGTAGTAATGCTGCGCAACCCCAGCACCGACCACACGCTCGACGTACCGCTACTCGAGAATCGCCCGCTGGTCGACGGTCAGTCCACGGCCTACGTCTGCCGGGACTACACATGCCAGAGGCCGGCGACCGTCCCTGCGGAGCTTGCCGCGCAGTTGATTGCGTCGCGTTCTCAATAGGCAACGTCACGTCCAGACGCTGCTGGCCGTAACTCCCCTCCCTGGCAGGGAGGGGTTGGGGGAGGGTTGAACTCCAGGTGAGTTACTCCCCTGCCCCTCGGAGAAGAGGAACTTCGGGTTTGGCTCTGTCCACCCTCCGCTGCTCCCCCCCCCGAACGCTCACCCGCACACTACAATGCTCCGCATGAAATGCACTCACGTCGCATTGCAGGTTCGCAGCATCGAGCGGTCTGTCGCGTTCTATGAGCGCTACTGCGGTATGCGGATTATCCACGACCGCACGGACGACTTTCGCGTCGTCTGGATCGGCTGGGGCGCGCCGCCGCACCGCTTCGCGCTCGTGTTGCTGGAGAACGACTACGAGCAGAACACGCAGCCGGAGCTGCAGCACCTCGGCTTCGCGGTTGAGCGCCGGGAGGAAATCGATGAGATCGCAGCCCGTGCGACGGCGGACGGCCTGACCGTCGACTGGCCCCCAACCGACGCCGGCGGCGTGGTCGGTTACTTCTGCGGCCTCCGCGACCCGGACGGCAACCTAGTCGAGTTCTCCCACGGTCAACCACTGGGATGAGGCCAACCCGGTTTGGGCTGCACGCCAGGAACGCTACGATAGGGGCAATGGCGGGAACCCTTGCGTAGCGACGGGTGAGGACCATACGTGGACTCGCGGACGACACATCGCGCTGAAGATGACCACTACGAACGCATCGGTCGCGTCCTGAACGACTTTCGTGAGCGACACGCGCGCGGCGAGTCTGTCAGCGAACAGGTTCTGTTCGCCGCGCATCCCGATATCGCCGACGAGTTGCGTGAGAATCTTGCGCTGCTCGGCGATCTGGCGTTCATGGGAGATGGAATCCGACACCTGGTTCAGAGCGGCACCCTTCGTCGTGGTACTGGACCAGTTGCCGCCGCACTAGGCTCCTATCAGATCGAACGAATCATCGGGCGGGGAGGCATGGGCATCGTCCTGGAGGCGGAGGAACCCGCGCTCGAGCGGCGGGTGGCCGTCAAGATCCTGCGCCCCGAGTACGCCGCGGACCCCAGTGCTCGTCGGCGTTTCGAAGTCGAAGCGAAAGCCGCCGCGGCTGTGCGGCACCCGAACATCGTCGCCGTGCACGCGGTCGGCGAGGAACGCGGCGTCCCGTACGTAGCGATGGAATACGTACCGGGCACGAATCTCGCGGAGTTCATCCGCGCGCACGGTCCTTTG
>JANQFV010000055.1 GCA_028277645.1 Phycisphaerae bacterium | reverse complement strand
ACACGATTCGAGAAGCTCGCCACCCACTTCGTCGCCATGGTCACACTCGCCATGAGCCAACGCTGTCTGCGAATCCTCGATCCGTCAAACAGAACCTAGGCGCCGCCCCTGATATGTTACCCGCCAATCGCGCATGAACGCCAATTTCGGCTCCGCTAATATTGTGCGCAAGACCTCCGTCACCCGCGCATCAGAGAAGTCCTTGTGGTACCGAATCTCGATCCACCCCGGCGCCAGCATCGCCGCGAGGGCATTTCCGGCGTAGTCGCCCTCATACGAGATCTGCGGGCCCTTCTGGTCGCGGTGTTGGAGATTGACGGAGAAGAACAGCGCACCGGACTCGTTGAAGACCATCTTCGCTGAGAAGCCGGCTTGCTCGTTCAGCGTTTTCAGAAACTCCACGCCGGTTAGGTACAACCTGGTGACTCCCGTGCGACGGATACTCAGGTCCGTCGGCTCTCAAGGCCTTTGATCAGGCCGCTGATCATCTTGGCGATTTCCTCGAGGTTGGCCTTGAGTTCCGCGTGGCGGTCCGGCTTCAGCAACCCCTGGCGCGCGGCCAGTTCCAACAGGGGAACACACTCTTGCACACTGCCGCGGGCGATGCCGAAGAAGTTCCGCCGGTCCGGTTTCGTGAAGCGCCCGTTTCCCTCAGCGATGTTCGCGGCGGTTGACAGCGCCGCGCGGTTTAGCTGATCGCCCAGGAAGTAGTAGCCGCGCGGCAGCTCACGCGAGAACGTGCATATCGCGTCAGCGAAGCTTATCGCCCGTTGGTAGACGTGGAGCTTCTCGAAAGCGAACGCCATGCGCGGAGTGTAAGGCAAGAAAATAGAGAGTAGAAAGGAGACCGCAGGAGCGGTTCGCGCGGCGATTGACCCTCGACGGTCTGCTATCGTCGCCGCTCTACTCTCTCTTTTCTCCCCTCTCCTGCTCTATTTTTCGGCTTCGCCGAAAAATCGGAGTGACAAGACACCAGTTGAACTTTTCGTAGCCGACTGCGTTGCAGTCTAGAATTGTGACCTACCCCCACGTTCTGGACCAGCATCTATGTTTGTCCGAGAGGTGACTGTCCGGCTCCACAACTCCGCGGTTTGGGGCGTGAAAGCTGAGAGTTCGGGGGGATCGCCGTACATTGTGAAGTTCCGCATCCGCCAGCAGGCGCTTGAGGCGGGCGTTCTCACGCTCAAGCTCCTTGAGCCACCTTGCTTGGCCGGTCTTCAGACAATCATCCTCCCTGCGCCACCGGCAGTAGATCTACTCCTAGACGATGATCTGCTTGCAAACCTGGGAAACTCTCGCTCTCTGGCCGATCGAACCATCCGCTTCACGCAGCTTGTTAACAGTTTGTTCCGACTCGGAACGCCTCCCACGCCGAACCTGTTCTTTGATGATTCAAGCCCGAGTCCTATTCCTGGGCCCGGATCGAGTCTGCGACCAGGGTCACGTGCACGGCCTCGCGTCTGCCGCGTGCGGCCTGAGGTTCCAAGCTTAGTTTCATCACCAGGAGAAGCTGCCCTCGTCGTCAGATCGCCGGATGCGCGACGACAGACTCGCGAAGCGCCACTTCGTCGAAATTCTCGCTTATCAATCGAATGGCCGCGCAATTCGACTACCCGAGACCGTCTCACTGTCGGAGGTGACCGCGATGAGACAGGGACTCGATAGCTCGCTGCAAACCACGCTCGAGTTTTGGCAGGATTCGGCCTCGCCGAATGCCTGCGGCGACCTGCTGCTGACTGCGAACGGGCCGGACGCCGTACGAATCCTGCTCGCCGACGCATCCGGCCACGGCCCGTCAGCGGCCCGAATCGCGCAACGCTTCGCGTCCATCGCTCGGGAGGATCTGAGCCGCCCGCTGACGGCTAATGTGTTCCGCAAATGGAACGCCATTCTCGCGGAGGAGCTGGACGAGAGCGCTTTCATTGCTGTGACGGCTATCGAAATCGAGCACGTCGGCGGGAGGATCGGCATTTGGAACGCTGGCAACCCCGCTCCGCTCTGGCTGCGATCCGACACCCGCCAGATTACGTCACTGGAAAAATACGGTGCGCTGCTCGGGCTCTTCGAGCCGGCGTCATATGAGCCACCGACGCGGCAGGAGATCCGACCCGAGTCAGACGACGCCGTACTCGTGTTCTCCGACGGTCTAACGGATCAGTGCAATGGTGAACGATACTTCGGTGATCGGCTCTTGATGGAGGCAATCAACGCGGCAGTGGTGGCGGGCGACAACCCGCTCGCGCGGATCGAGAGTTCGCTGGCTGCATTCTGTAGAGACGTCCGCCCGGTAGACGATGTGACGGTAGTGCAGTTGTCATGCAAGCGCTCGCTCAGCCGCGTGCAAGCCGCCGCGCAGCCGACCGCCGCATGAGTCGCTGGGCTTCACGGGCTCAGCGACTCGCGTCGGGTACGCCAAGTATGCCGGTAGCCGAGATGTCTCGGCAATTTCATGCTGTTACGGATAGAGCCCGCATGCGCCATGGAGGGACTTCAGCCGCGGCGGGAGGGAGGTCAGCTAATTCGTTCCCAGGATCGAGCGGCTGATTACGTGCCACATTGCTAGACCACAGGAAACCGATCCAGCAGCAGCTCGATGCACTGCCGAACGGCCGCTTCCCCCATTCGGGTCAAGCGACGTGCAGTCGCCATGAACTGCTCCGCGATCTGTGTGAGCGACGCCTGCTTGAGCCGGGTGATCCGGTAATCCCGGACGCCGTAGAGCTGGGCGAGACGCTTCTGCTGCACGCCGTTGACGATCGCCAGGAGGACCACCTGCCGGCGGGTCGGCGCAAGCTGCTCGACGCATTCTCGAACCACCGGGTAGAGCCGCTCGGCGCACTCAAGTCGGGCGTAGCGTTCATCCGGCGTCGCCTCGTGCGTCGGGACACGTTCCGCCGGATCGCCCGGCGTGTCTACATCAGCGGGACGTGGTCTACGCCAGATGCTGAGAAACACCTGCTTGAGCCAACCAACCAGCGGCCCGCGGCCATCGTAGCTCTCGATCCGCGGTCCGGAGCGTTTGCGCGGCAGCAGCAGATCAGCCACGAATTCCTCGAATGAATAAGGACCGCGCCGAGCGTAGCGCCGCTGCCAACCGGCGATTTGTTGAGCGAACCGCTCGCGAAGCACGTTCACGGCCTGGTCGGTGCGGAGGGCAAGCATCGTGGCCAGGGCTAGATCGTCCCAGAGGTTCACGTTCTGGCAGACGCGGTATGCGAAGCGGCCATTCTCCAAAGCCTCGAGCACGATCTGCGGATCAGCAGGCTGGTCGGCTTTTCGGAATTCCGCAACGTGGTGCTGAAGTACCTGCTGGTAAGCACCCTCCAGCCTTGTGACACCCATCTTGATTTCATCGGCACGCGCGAATCCCAGGCGCCGCAACGTATCCACTGCCAGATCGCGCAACTGGACGCCGCCGCTGTTAATCGCTGGAGCTGTGCTATTTGAACTGCTCATCTTCAGACGTCGGGGCTTACGCCCGGTAAGATCGGCTTCGGATGTCACCAGGGCGTGGGCGCGATTATACTGGGGTCTGCAGGCATCGCACGAGCCGCATCGAAAACGCTGGGGAGCGCAAATGGCGTGTCGAGACTGGTCATATCAACTGGAACGGCGCCGTGGTGATCACGGACGTGAGGACGAAACACGTCTGTACGTTGAAACACGTCGTCACCTGGAAGGTAGGCCATGATCACAAGCACGGGTGACCCGCCGGATATGCCGGTATGGCGGTGGACTGTGAGGACGGATACTGTTGCCATATTTCCGCTCGGTATACGCTATTATCCGGGCTGGTCCGTCGCCGCTGGCCGGTGGCGGCCTCGCCAATCGTTACCGCAGATTCATGATTGAGAACACGTGGTGGCTCATCATAGTCTTATGAGCGATAAACTTGCGAGATTCTTGGCGTGCGAGTACGACCGCGGCAGCGCCCGCGAGCGACGTCCTGCCGGCCCGCATCCGGATGAAAACGTCTGGGCGCTGCTGGCGGACGGGCTGATTTCGCCCGAGGAGCGGGACGGTTTGCTAAGCCACGCCGAGATGTGCTCTGAGTGTCGACAGCGGGTCGCGGCCACGGTTCGGGAATGGGATGATGATCTGGTAATCGCCAGCGGGCGGCCGGCGCGCGGCTTTGCGGACGAAGAGCGGTGGGCCGCGCGGCCGTCGATGCACGTGTTCAGAACACGGATCATTAGCCTGTGGGGGCAGCACCGCACCTACGCGCTCGCGGCATGTGTGCTGATCGCGGTCGGCGCCGGCCTGTATTGGGGGCTGCGACCGCGTGGTTACGGCATCGATGAGGCGCTATTGGTCGCCGCGAACGCGCCCCTCACCGACATGGGACTGGTGCTCGGCCGACGGGGTGTGCGGGACGACATTAAGGCGGCGATATCAGAAGCGGAGTACCGCGACCTAATCATCCGACTGGAATCGGAATTGACGAGGCCCGAACCGGCGACCGAGACCCTGGCGTTGGCCACCCGAGCGGCGTTATCGGCGCGTTTTTTCGACGACGCGGCGAGGTATAGTCGGCAGTGGACGGATGCCGCACCGAAGGACGCGCCGGCACATAACACCCACGGACTAGCTCTGTTCCACCAGAACGAGTTCGCTCGGGCGTTGAGCGCGTTCGCGCAAGCGATCGAGCTGGCCCCGGATCGGATGGAGTACCGGCTCAACGCTGCCTTAGCCGCCGATGAAGCCGATCATATCGACCAGGCGCGCAACCACCTGCGGCATCTTAAGGCCACCGTGCCAAATCATCCGCAAATGAGGGAAATCGACCGTTGGCTGAACCAGCTCAGCCCGTAGGCACGCCGCGCTTGCGGCGATTTTCTGAGCTCGTGGCGCAAATGCGCGAGAATCGTCGTTCCTATCTGTACAGAGCGTTGGCTCCCATTCCCGCAGTGGGAGCACCATGCAGATCGACAGGCCGCTGAATCGGAGGAACAGACAGATGAAAACCGCACCGACTAGAATCGCGCTGGCAGTCCTGCTCGGGATCTTCGCCGTGAGTACGACGGTTGCCCAGGAGGCCCTGAAGGCCAGGCAGGAAACGGAAAGGCGCCGGGCGGCCAAGTCGACAGCAGCCCGCAAGCAGCCCAAGAAGCAGGCCAAGGACATCTTCTACCGCCCACCGCCCGCGGCATCCCAACGGCCGACCCCGATCGGCCTGCGCTATCAGATTCTCCTCCGGCGGGGGGACTATGTGTCATTCGTACCGGAGGGGTACCAATTTCGGAGCGGTGATCAATTCCGTGTCGTCTTTCAGGCAAATGCCGAGGGATACTGCTATATCTTCAACCGCGGCACCAGTGGCAAAGGACACGTGCTCTTCCCCGACCCCCGGATCAACGGTGGCGACAACCGCGTCCCTGCCCACACGGACTATGTGGTTCCAGGAGCGGGGTGGTACGAGTTCGACGAAATGCCCGGCATCGAAGAGTTGTTTGTGTTCTTCAGCCATGAGTCGCAGGCTCAGCTCGTTAAACCGGTGCTGTCTGTGACGATCGAGCAGACGGTCTGGCAGGAGACGATCGGCGTGCTGATCCAGCAGCACACCGAACGCGTGGAGTGTGGCGACACGAAGGACATCGTTTACGTCGAGGAAGGGCAGACGGTGGTGCCTCAGTCGACTCGGCCGGAGCTGGATGAGCAACCTGCCACTTTCCAGCCCAACTACTGCCCCGCGACGTACGTAGCCACGCAAAGCAGCGACGCGGATGAGCTGTTGATCCACACGATCAAACTGAGTCACAATTGATCGTGCCGCGGCCGAGCGCACGACAGGATCAGGTGAAGCGCCATGGTCAGCTCGCATCATCGACAAGCAGTGTCATGCGGCGCCGTCTTGGTCATACTCTTCCTGGCGTGCGCTCCCGTCCACCTGGTGTGGGGAGCTGATCGCGCCCTGCTCATCGGCGTCAATGACTACCAGGACCCACGCATTCGAGATCTGCGCGGCTGCGAGGACGACGTCGAAGCAACGCGACGACTGCTGACAGACGACTACGGCTTCGCCAGCGGGCAGATCCGCGTGCTGATCCGTGGCGATGCGTCGCGAGCCGGGATTCTCGATGCGATCGATGCCTGGCTCGTCGCCGGTACGCAGCCCGGTGACCGCGTACTCCTGTACTACAGCGGTCACGGATCGCAGAAGCAGTGTGGAGCCGACAAGCCGGAAGAGGCAGACGGATACGACGAGATCCTCTGCGCGGTCGATTACAATCCCGAAACGCAGGCCAACTGCGTCGTCGATGACGAACTCAACGAGCGGCTGCGTCTCCTCGATGGCCGCAACGTTCTGATCATCGTCGATGCCTGCCACAGTGGCTCGATCACCAAGAACATCAACGGCCGCCTGCGCAGCATCGAGACCGTCGACACCGCTCAGAGTGTTCCCAAGTACATCCCACCGCCCAGGGGGAGCACGTATCGGGACGTGTTCTTCCGCCCACCGACGAATTTCGCGGCGGATTCAGCTTCGCACGTCGGGGGCGGGCAGCTCCGATCCGACGGGCGGGGGGCTATCGACGGAATGCGCGGAACAGAACAGATCATCGATGAAGTGCGGGCGAATTACGTGGTACTGACAAGTTGTTCCGATGCGCAGACAGCCGAAGAAATCCGCGTTCGCATCGGTGACCATTACGTCCGTCGCGGAGCGTTCACGTGGTTTCTGGCCGCGGGGTTGTCCGGCCCGGCGGACGCAGACGGAGACAGCGAAGTCAGCTACCGTGAAATCGTGACGTACGTGAACGAGCGGTTACGTGACCCGCGCTACGACCTGACACAAACGCCCGAGCTGCGCACGCGCCGCGAGTTTTGGTCTCAGCCGTTCTTCGGCCGGGTCCTCACGAACCGCGGGTTGCCGAAGGTGGTCGAGATCAGTGGCGATCGTGTGACGATCAATCGGGGAGCGCAGCACGGCGTGCGGTCCAATCAGGCATATGAGCCTGCCAACGTCGACGCAGTAACTGACGGGAGCGCCATCCACATCGAGTCGGTCGAGCAGTTTCTGGCGACGGCCCGCATCCAGGGGCCGATCACGCTCGCACGTGGCGATCCCATTCGTCCTAGGGACGTCTTCTACAACCCCGGAGGTTTGACGGTGTGGCTGGCCCCGGCGGCGAGTCAGTCGAGTGACTTTGGCAAACGGCTGCGCCAACGGCTGGCCGACATGGACGACGTCACGCTTACCGACGACCCCGCCAGCGCCGACCGTACGGTCTGGGTCCGACGGTGGGGAAACCGGTGGCTGGCTGCCATCTACAGTCGCTACGGAACGCTGCGCTCCAAGAGAGATTACGCAGACGAGCATGCAGTGGTCGAAGGCATCGCCGAGCGCATCTGCGGAGAACTCTTCATCCTCCAGCTCGCCCGGCTCGAAGGGCGCGACAGGGACTTTGACCTGCGCCTCTGGGTGCAGGGCGATCGAAGAGCCTTCGTTGCGTATCGGAATCCGGACCAGCGCGAACAGATCGAGTTCGGTTTGCAGGCTTCGCATGACTGCTGCGTGACGTTGATCAGCGTCGATTCCCAGGGGAGTGTGTTTACGGATCTCCTGTCCCCGGACTTTCGCGTTCACGGCGGCCGGGACTACACGCTGCCAGTGCCCGGCGATCCGCCGCTCGAAGTGCGCCCGCCGCCTGGCCGCGATGTGGTGTACGCGTTGGCGACTCCCAACCCGATTCGCATTAAAGTGCCATCGTTGTGCGAAGGCGGCGCAAGCCGGGCGATTCAGACCATCACGCGGGAATTACGGGCGATCGACCGGCGCCGACGCGAATCGGACCTGGATATGACGTTGACGCATGACGCAATGCAGCTTGCCGGCGAGGGTTGGGCGGTGACGAAGATAACCGTTGATACGTTCCCGGAGGAACAGGCTGGTGCGACTGCGGGCGAACGCATCAGAACGCCTGCGAGAAAGTGAATCGAGTTAGCTCAGTGCAGGAGCCCTGAGGCCACGTAGCGCCGTCGTAGGAATTGTCGCAACGCGCTTGACAGCGGCGGCCGGGCCCTGCAACATCCTCGCATCAAGTGGGGCAGCCTCGGGGTTGCCATGTCGCCGCGGCGAGCGACCGCTGCTATGAAGCCGGTTGTCGCTGCAGTATTTGGTGGGAGTTGGCAGAGAGTACTTACTGGCTCGCGTGGTAATACACGTGTGCGCGAGCCCAGTCGGGATCACGTGCCCAAGAGCGTACTACGGGTGTCGCCAAGACACCTGTATTCCAACGTTCCGCATATCTTTGTATCAAGATTGGGAGAATTAGGATGAGTCAGAAAAGCGTGATGAACTGCTGTCTGAGAGGCCGTCTCGCGATGGTATGTTTGCTCATCGGGCTGATGGTCGTGATTTCGGGGTGTTCCGCTGCGCAGCGGACGACGCCCCATATGGGCTTTGGTCCGTTCTCCATGGAAGCCGAAATCGAACGGGACGATGTGGTCATTCTGGACAGAGTGGAAGGTGAGTCATCGCTCACCACCGTGTTCTTCGGACTCATTCAGGTCATCGACGGAGACAAACTGGCCGTTCTCGGGATCAAATTCTTTAAAGATAAATATGTCTGGAAAGAGCCGGGCCAGATGGGACCCGCCACCGCGGCGAGCCGCGCGTATTACAAGGCGCTCGAATCTCAGCCAAGCGCGGACGCCGTCTTCTACAAGAGTTGGGAGCGCGAGGAGAGCGGCATTCCGCTCCTGTTCCACAATGAGAACGTCACGTTCAGAGGAAAGGCGCTTCAACTGAAGCAGGATCAAGCAGGTTAGGCCATTCTTGACTTGAATTCGGTCTTCTCTGCATCGGAGGCACGGGGTTGGGCGCATGGCGCCCGACCCCGAGAGGAGAGTGTCGAGAGAGTCGCGCGTTGACCCAAGACTTGGCGCGCCGCGGCAAGCCGTGCACGGATGACGGAACTATGACGGCTAGTTTCTTGAAGATTGGCTTTCTGAAAGGCAGTAATACTTGGCTCGTTCGCGCGTTGATCGCGATCCTGGCCCTAGGTGCCGGGTGCGCCAGCGACGGGCCTACGAGCGATCCGCACAATCAGCCCTTCGTGCAATCCACGACAGTGAAGATGGAGCTTCGGTCCAACCTTCCTGACACCCTGTTCTATACGCGGCTGCGCAAGGTCGATGCTGCCCCGAATGAGGGTTGGAAATTCGAAGGGCAGGGCCAACGCGTGCAGGCGGACCTTTTCAAGGGGGGACGCTACGAAATCAAGGCGAGTCATTCAGGGTACAACGATAAGTTCGCCACGTTAACGGAGCCTATCCCGCGCTTCGAATTCAAGTTCGTGAGGGGGGATTTGAGCCCCTTATCGCTCCACCCCACCCCGGACCCGTCGGCAACACTGCAGCACCCGCAAGCCCCGGTGTTGCCGCATCCGCCTTCCGAGCCGCAGGAGATTGGCCAGCGCTGGGCCGTGGTGATCGGACTATCAGAGTACAAGGACCATCGAATCCCCAAGCTCCGCTATGCCGCTCGGGATGCGCGGGCTTTCCATGGATGGCTGACATCACAAGACGGGGCGCGGTACAGCCTGACGAATACGCGTTTGCTACTCGACCAGGCGGCCACCGCACAGGCGATCCGCGACGTGCTCTACGTCTGGCTCGGGCAAGCGCTCGAGGAGGATCTCGTTGTCATCTACTTCTCCGGACACGGCACGCCGGAATCGCCGGATAGGCCCGAAAACCTCTACCTCGTCCCGCACGACGCCAAGTTTGACCGCATTGCCAGCACCGGCTTTCCCATGTGGGATGTTGAGGAAGCTCTGAAGCGACACATCAAAGCCCGGAAAGTGGTCGTGATCGCCGACGCATGTCATGCCGGTGGCGTCGGCGCAGAGTTCGTTGACGCTCGCCGAGCGATCGGAAGGGTCCAGGCGGGGCACGTGACACAAGGACTGGTGAATCTCGAGCATGCCAGTGACGGCGTTGCCGTACTGCTGAGCGCGGATACGAACGAACTTTCCCAGGAAAGTGAGAAATGGGGTGGTGGCCATGGCGTGTTCACTTATTACCTCCTCAAGGGACTACGCGGCGACGGCGATTTCACCGGGGATTCCCGTGTCACTCTCGCCGAGCTGACCCAATACGTCACCGATCACGTCAGACGGGACACGCTTGGAGCCCAGCGCCCGCGCATCGCTGGCGATTACGATCCGAGCCTCACACTCGCCCGATAGCCCGAATCAGCCGGCCCCGACACGCGATCCACCGGTGGGCGCGCAATTCGTTGCGCCGGAACGGTCTCCTACTTGGCGGCAGCGGCCGCTGTCGCGTTGTCAATACCCCGCTGTGCAGATTTGGAGAGTCCGAGCCATGAAACGCGTCAATCTGGTAGGCCGAATCACGCTCCTGTCGGTAGTCGTGCTCCTCGTCACCAATTCACCCAAGGCCCCCACTTCTTCGCCGATAGAGCGCCCGGCGCTCGAGTTGCGGTACCAAGTCCTGCTCGAACGTGACGGCGTGCTGCGAACCGTACCGCAGTCGTACCCCTTCCGTGGCGGCGATCGAATCCGGCTGGCGCTGTGCCCCAGCGCCGACTGTTGCGCCTACGTGGGGGTCCTCGGCTCCAGCGGAGCGGCAGAGCTGCTGTATCCGAGTCCACGGATCGATGGCGGCGACCATCTGTTGGCCGCGAACCGCGAGAAACTCGTCCCCACCGAAGGCTGGTTCATGTTCGACGCTACGCCGGGGGCCGAGGAGCTAATCCTGCTAGCGTCGCCAGTACCGCTGGTTGACACCGAGAATTCCCTTAGCCTCAGGCAGATTGGCGCCAAGGCCTGGGATCTCTATATCGCCCCGCACCTGCACCGTTTGGCCGACATCACCAAAGATACCGACAACGTTCCGGATGAATTGCGGCGCACCGGAGTGGTTTCGGTCGCCCGTGGTTCCTGCTGTATCGCGGGCGAAGAAGCGGTCGTGCTACACCGCATCCGGCTGACGAACCACTAGACGCTCAAACTAGGTCGCGTACGATGATTGTAAACAAATACAACTCGACTTGACTGCGGCGCAAGCGCTATCGTGCAGGCGACGAATTAACTTAACTTCCCCAGAGAACCAGACATGAGGCGCCAACACTTACTCTTCAGGCTCTTGATTTCGGCGTTTGGCTTGTCCGTGCTCGGTAGCGGCTGCACACAACACCGACTTGCGATGGACTACGAGATAAACATCGATCGGGAGTTCGGCGTCGAGCACACGAAAGAGACCCAGGTCTTTCACAGCGGCGAGAAGTTCCGCCTACGCGTCACGACGCACGATGACGGCTACTTGTACATTCTGAACCGCGGCACGTCAGATGTCTTCCATGTGCTCTACCCACGACCGGAGATTAGCGATGGAAGCGCGTTCGTTCCCGGCTGGGAGCATGTTGCGGTCCCGACTCACGGCGCGTTTCAGTTTGACATGCGACCCGGCGTGGAGGATGTGATTATCTGTTTCTCACGAAAGACTGTGCCGAAGCTAGACCGTATCGTCCACGGCGAGGTCGACGACCCGGACGATATCGCGGCGGCTCTGCACACGCTCGACGTTGCAAGCAAGCGCGACGGTAGCTTTATGAAGACGCACTACGCTGGGCACACGCAAGTAGTGCTCTGCTCACCGCTGGAAGGCGCTGTCTTGGTTAACACGATTCGCCTGACCCACCTCTGACCCACTGAGCACAACCGACGCGTGGGGAGTTTGAACGCGTACTTCCTTGAGAAGGTGTGCGGGCGACCGCAGCCGGCCAAGCCATACTCGCCCCCCTTCGGATGAATGCCAGCGTGCACCGCTGGATGTCGTCTCTTGATCGACCGGCAGGGTGGAGAAACCTGAGCCAGCTGGTCTCACCAGGCGAAGGGACACATCCCCGAGGCGCACGCGAAGCAGTCACGAGTGTCAGCCCATCCTGACGTACGTCGCGCGGCCCACCAGACGCTGTGCGCTCGGGGCGTCGTCGCCGTCGAAATCGCCAATTGCCAACAGGTCGTTCGTCGAGATACTCTGAGCAGTCGCCCAGCCGGTCGTAACGATCACGAGTACGGCAGATCGGTCGCGGCTGAGTGCCCGCCCAAGCCAGTATGGGTCTCGCGTGCGTGTCGGCTAAGATTCGGTGCGGCGACGGATCGCGCTCGTGGCGAGCAGTAGGATGGTGATCGCGGTTCCTGGCTCCGGGACCGGCGTGGTGAAGCTGACGAATACTGAGTCGAAGTTTGTGGAGGCTTGGAAGATCGTGAATGACGACAGCGTGTTGTCGGTCATCAGGACCCAGCCTAGACGGGTGCCGACGACCAGCCGTCCTTGCGCGTCTACGTCAATGTCTATCAAGCTGCCTTCATTGGGATCGAGCGTGTCGAGGAGCGCACCGTACGGGCTGAACTTGTAGATGTTGCCGTCGCCGGATGCGCCGAACACGTTACCGTCGCCATCCACCGCGATGCCATTGCAGGGCCTGTTGAGCGTAAAGCCGCGGACGGTCGCCATTGTCTCGGGGTCGATAACGAAGACCACGCCGCCCACTTCGTGCATGGCGTACAGCAGGCCGTCGAACCCGACTGTTACATCCACGAGTTCCTGAAGATCGTAGAAGTGCCCGGCCGTTCCGTCCGCCGTATTGAAACGCACGAGACCGGACTGGGCATCGACGTCGCTGGCGTACACGTAATCCCCCCACGCAGCGATGCCGCCATAGCTATCCAGGTTATAGGTGCTCCAACCTTCGTACGTTGTGTGTGTATACGTATCGGCTGCCGGATCCCAGAGCGTCATGTAGGGCGAGAACGTCCCGTTGTAGATCGCCGGAAGCCCGGCGGGCGTAACCACGACATCTCTGAGCTTCTCGCCGCCGGGGATCGGCGAAACGGGGTATGGGACCGCTGTGGATTGGATTAGTGCCCCGCCGGGAGTGTATTCCCGCAACGTGCGATCGATGCTTGAACTCACGCTGACCAGGATGTTACCGGGCGTCAGTTCGGACGCGCGGGCATTAACCGCAACCGTTCCGACGAGGAGGACCAGCACTAAATCTGCGATTCTCAGTTTCGGGCAACGCCAGTTCATAACAGACAACATCCTGTCGCGAACAGCGTTCGCATCGTAGCTATCTACCTCCGGGCAAAGTGCGCTTACACCGCTGCCGCGCGGCGCACATGCGTCGCCTCTGGTTCATTCTATGCCAACAATTAGGCAGTTTTCCATCGCGGTCTTCGATATCCGGACGTTCACGGGCTACGGCCTCGGACCGCGCAAGCTTCCCAAAGTCATGGGGCAACCGATCTCGTCTTGACCGGATGAGTCCAGCTCCCGTGCCCCTCGAGTCGAACATGACCGCAAGAGCGAGACGGCGGGTGCGCCCGACTCGCACCCACCAACGCGCTGGCAATGAGATGCAAGTCTGACGCGTCGAACGCCGTGGACCTGACCAAACGCGATATCAGTCTCCGAGCGCGTACCAAAGCGAGTGAGAGTCGACGTAGCTGCAGGTAGTCGATTCGGTGCACGGAGAGCATGTGTACTCCGTCGGACTCGGCCGCGCACGAGATGTCAGAGTTATTCCTCCCAGGCACGCGACAGGCGAATCCGTGTTACACGGTTTTTGATCAAGGACTTCGCGAGTTCTGCGCGAATCGAAGGAGCAAGCGCAAGATCGCACATAGCACTGTCGATACAATCAGGGATACGATTGACCCTGCGATCATGCCGGCAAACATGGCGGTAAGGCTAACGCTGACTACTGCTAAACCTCCGATACCCAATCCAATGCCGCCGATTAGGCCACCGGCGATTGTACAGGCCAGAAGGACCTTCCGCCTCTCAAACGATGAGTGGGTGTAGTAGGCACACACCCATGCACAGAGGAATGAATTTGCTGCGAGCGGAATAATCCACGCAAGGTCACCACCACAAAGCTCTACGCGGAGCAACAGCACTATTGCCGGCCCGACGACCACGATCGGAATCGTAAGTTGCTTGGCGGCCGAGCGATTGTGTCCCGAATGACGCATGACGAGCTATTTGGGGCACTCCGCGTAAATCGGAATACCGAACGTGGTATCTTTGCTGATTCTCGAAAATTCTCGCCACATCCTCCGACTGGCACGCGAGCGCTCGGCTCCGTCTCCCCACCAGAAGTGGCTATCCGGTGCCCCACTTACACTTGCCCATGTGTGCCCCCAGCTGGCGCAGCCAATTACGCATCCGAATTCCTCACCCATGCAAGTATTGACACATATGGCGCAGCTTTCAAACTCCTGCTCAAATGCGATCGTAATGAAATCATCCCATGTGAGGCCGGGCTGATCTTCCAGAATCCATCGATCGATAACTCCAGGAGTGGATTGGTATTTTACCTTAGGGTACCAGGGAATCGGTGTAGGCTCATCCCCTATATCGAGCACCCATTTGCCATGTGTACCAGTGGTCCATACTAGTGGGCCAAGCTTCTTTGTGGACTCCTCCTTAATAAGCTGCACCCATCGTACCTCCTTGCACCGTGCTGGTGTTCCTCGAGACGTAACGCTAATCGTTGTAGCGATTTGGCCTCTATCAACGGATCCAACGTTGGTACCGAGTACTATTACGGACCAGTCGAACGGCTGCCGATTGCACTGCTGTCCAAGAGGATCGATGTATTGCACCGGCGAGTTAAAGACATAGGCATAGAGATGTTGCCCGCCGCGCTCTTCGATCGGATCTCTGCTGACCCACCGCCCCAGAGTCGGGTTGTAGTAGCGGTAACCCCAGTAGCCGAGCCCGGTCTCGTCGTCCCAGGT
>JANQFV010000022.1 GCA_028277645.1 Phycisphaerae bacterium | reverse complement strand
TCCCGGTCGGCCGTGGCATTGAACCGGCATCTGACGGCCGGCCGGGAGGTCGGCCGCTACTGATGTCCCCCGGCGCGGAGAGCACCATGAAGCTTTCGGAAACGCTCATCAAGAAGATCAAGGACCGCAAGGCCATCGTCGGCGTAATGGGGTTGGGCTACGTCGGCCTGCCGCTGGTGCGCGAGTTCGTGAACTCCGGCTTCACGGTACACGGCTTCGATGTTGACGACCGCAAGGTCAAGATGCTCAACACCGGCAAGACGTACATCGAGTACCTGCCGGGCAAGATGTTCCAGAACTACATCAAGGAAGGCTGCTTCTACGCGACCTCCAACATGAAGGAGCTGCGCAAGCCGGACGCGATTCTGATCTGCGTGCCCACGCCGCTGGACAAGATGCGCGAGCCGGACATGACCTATGTCCGCAGCACAGCGGTGGACATCGCCAAGACGCTGCGGCGGGGCCAGCTCATCGTGCTCGAGTCTACGACCTACCCTGGCACGACGAAGGAAATCGTCAAGCCGATCCTCGACGAGTCCGGCATGAAGCTCGATCGGGATTACTTCCTGGCGTTCTCGCCGGAGCGTGAAGATCCGGGGCGCACGGATATCACGACGCGGCAGATCCCGAAGGTCGTCGGCGGTATGACGGGCGACAGCGGCAAGGTCGCGTGCGCGTTGTATGCCGGTGCGCTCGACACGGTCGTACCGGTCAGCTCGTGCGAGGCGGCCGAGGCGTGCAAGATTGTCGAGAACGTCTATCGCGCGATCAACATCGCGCTGGTTAACGAGCTGAAGATCGTCTTTGACCGGATGGGCGTCGACGTCTGGGAAGTGATCAACGCCGCCAAGACGAAGCCGTTCGGTTTCCAGGCGTTCTATCCCGGCCCCGGACTGGGCGGGCACTGCATTCCGATCGATCCGCTCTACCTGGCGTGGAAGGCACGCGAGTACGGTAAGCCGACGCGCTTCATCGAGCTGGCCTGGGAAATCAACACGTTCATGCCCGAGTACGTCGTGACGCGCGTCGCTGACGCGCTGAACGAGCGCGGCAAGGCGATGAAGAACGCGAAGATCCTGGTGCTCGGCCTGGCGTACAAGAAGGACGTCGACGACGTGCGCGAGTCGCCGTCGGTCGTGCTGATCGAGTTGCTCCAGAAGACCGGTGCCAAGGTCGACTATCACGACCCGCACATCCCGGTCGCCAAGCCGATGCGTGAGCACAACATCACGCACATGAAGAGCGTCCCGTTGACGCCGACGAACCTGAAGAAGTACGACTGCGTGCTGATCGCGACGGACCACACACGGGTGGATTACGACCTGGTGTGCAAGCACGCGTCACTGGTCGTCGACACGCGCAACGCGACGGGGACCAAGAAGCGCCCGGCGAGTAAGGTCGTTAAGGCGTAAGGGGTGTTCCATCCCCCTCCCTGGTAGGGAGGGGTTAGGGGAGGGTCGAGTCCTCCGCGGGCGTCGCCGGACGCTCCTCACGTCTCCGTCTAGACTGGGCTACGCCCTCGCAGGCTGCTCTCTACGAAGAGCTTCCCATTTCTGCTTGTTCATTTCATATCCGCCACGGCGATACTGCTCCGCGTACTTGAGCAGGCGTTCGTGGAACCTCTTGTAGTCTGGACGATGTTCCAGAAACAGCCTTACGACCTCCTCGACCTGTACGCTTAGCGGTTGACAATAGGGCGGATCCTCGTCGCCCAGTGCCACTGCACGCGCCTTACTTGCTTCAAACTCGCGTATTCACCTACGGAATCTGGATTGGATTATCTCAAACTGATTCATCTTTATGCCTCCTGCAACAAGACTTAGTAGTAAGTCACCAGTGATTCTAGATCGTCCGTGTTTTCTCTTCGTGGACTGCATTACCCTCCGGACTTAGAGAAGCTATATGCTTCGCTGCTTGCATCCACCTCAATCGCGTCACCCGCGACGAACTCGCCGTTGAGGATACGTTTGGCCAGCGGGTTCTCGATCTGCTGCTGGATCAACCGCTTCAGCGGCCGCGCGCCGTAGACCGGGTCGTAGCCGTCGCGGGCGAGCTGGTCCTTGGCGGCGTCGGTCAGCGTGACCGTCATCTCACGATCGGCCAGTCGTCGGGCCAGCAGGCGAAGCTGCCGGTCAACAATGCCGCGCAGATCGGTTCGCGACAGGCGATGAAACACGACTGTCTCGTCGATGCGGTTAAGAAACTCCGGCCGGAAGTGGCGCTTGAGCTCTTCGCGGACTTTCATTTCGATCTCGACGTCAGAAGCGGAAGGCCCTCGCTCGCGCTTCGGGCTCTGATCCTCGATCCCTCGATCCCTTGATCCCTTGATCTCTGCGTCCGATTGCTCGGCGCTCGATAGGACTGCGATATGTTCCGACCCGACGTTACTCGTCATCGCGACAATCGTATTGCGGAAATCGACCGTGCGACCGTGACCGTCGGTTAGGCGACCGTCGTCGAGCACCTGTAACAGCACGTTGAACACGTCCGGGTGCGCCTTCTCGATCTCGTCGAGCAGGATCACGCAGTACGGTCGGCGATGCACCGCCTCGGTCAGCCGGCCACCCTCTTCGTAGCCGACGTAGCCCGGCGGCGCGCCGATCAGCCGTGCGACCGAGTGCTGCTCCATGAACTCGCTCATGTCGATGCGCACGAAAGCGGCTTCGTCGTCGAACAGGAATTCGGCCAGCGCCTTGCACAATTCGGTCTTGCCAACGCCGGTGGGGCCCAGGAACAGGAACGAGCCGATCGGCCGCTCGGGATCGCCCAATCCGGCCCGTGCCCGACGAACCGCATCTGCAACGGCGCGCACTGCCTCATCCTGGCCTATCACGCGCTCGTGCAGGCGGTCTTCCATCTTGAGCAGCTTCTCTTTCTCGCCCTCGAGCATGCGGGAGACGGGCACGCCGGTCCATTTGCTGACGACCTCGGCGATTTCCTCGGCGGTCACTTCTTCGCGTAGTAAGCCGGAGCCGGACTCGTGCATTTCGGTCAGCTTCTGCTCGCGCCCGGTGAGCTGTTGCTGCAAGTCGGGCAGCTCGCCATAGCGGATGCGGGCCGCGGTTTCGAGATCACCGCGCCGCTGGGCGTCGTCGAGTTCGGTCTGTTTCTGGTCGAGCTGCGTTCGCAGCGCCTTCAGCGCGTCGATCGCGCCCTTTTCGTTTTCCCACTGCGCCGTGAGCAGGCTGTCGCGTTCTTTGAGTTCGGCGAGCGCCTTGTTCACCGTTTCGAGCTGCTTGCGGCTGCCGTCGTCTTTCTCTTTCTTCAGCGCTTCGCGTTCGATTTCGAGCTGCATCACCCGCCGGCGGAGCTCGTCGAGCTCGGCGGGGAGGGAGTCATTCTCGATCCGCAGGCGTGACGCGGCCTCGTCAATCAGGTCGATCGCCTTGTCGGGCAAGTGCCGGTCGGTGATGTAACGGTGCGATAACGTTGCTGCCGCGACGAGCGCGGAGTCCTGGATGCGCACGCCGTGATGGGCGTCGTAGCGCGGCTTGAGCCCGCGGAGGATCGCGATGGTGTCCTCGACCGTGGGCTCGCCGACGTAGATGGGTTGGAAGCGGCGTTCGAGCGCCTTGTCCTTCTCAACGTGCTGGCGGTACTCGTCGAGCGTCGTGGCACCGATGCACCGCAGCTCGCCACGGGCCAGCGCAGGCTTGAGCAGATTGCCCGCGTCGGGCGAACCTTCGGTCTTGCCCGCGCCGACGACGGTGTGCATTTCGTCAATGAACAGGATGATCTGCCCGTCAGACTGCACGACGGCGTTCACGACGGCCTTCAGCCGCTCCTCGAACTCGCCGCGATACTTCGCCCCGGCGATGAGTGCGCCCATGTCGAGCGCGATGAGCTTCTTGTCCTGCAGCGCCTGTGGCACGTCGCCTGCGAGGATGCGCTGCGCGAGCCCTTCGACGATCGCCGTCTTGCCGACGCCGGCCTCACCGATGAGCACGGGATTATTCTTCGTCCGCCGCGCGAGCACCTGCATACACCGGCGGATCTCGTCGTCGCGGCCGATGACGGGGTCGAGCTTGCCCTGGCGCGCGATCTCGACCAAGTCACGTCCGTAGCGTTTCAGCGGCTCATACGTGTCTTCCGGGTTCTGAGTCGTGACGCTCGCGCTGCCGCGAACCTCCTTCAACGCCGCGAGCAGGTCGTCGCGCGTGATGGCGTTGACCTTGAGAATTTCCTTGGCATCACTCGCCGTGCTGGCCAGAGCCAGCAGCAGATGCTCGACCGAGATGTACTGGTCCTTCATCTGCCGGGCTTCCTTCTCAGCCGCGTTGAGCACGTCGAGGAAGCTGCGGTGCGCGCCGAGCGCGCCGCCGGACTGTTGCGGCAAACGCTTCAATTCGGAATCGACGATCGAGCGCAGTTGTGCGACCGGTGCACCGGCCTTCTCGAGCAGCGGTACGGCAATTCCCGCGTCGCCGTTGCCGGCGGTATGGAGCAACGCCGCCAGCAGGTGCAAAGGCGTGATCTCCGGGTTCCCGGCGTCGGCGGCGCGTTGCTGCGCTTGCTGCACTGCCTCGGCGGCCTTGATCGTGAACTTGTCCATCTGCATACACACTCTCCTCGTGCAATGGCTGTTGCGCTGACGATGGGAGTTGCACGCGGCGTTCCGCAACGGGTGTGCGCCTAATAGCTTGCAATAACAAGAGTTATGACCACGACCGGTCCGAATCCGCCTGTCAGAATGGCAGCCGCAAACGTACCGTCCAGTGCGCCATACGTCGTTGATCTCAGCGTGCCGATCGTGGTTTCGACGCCGCCAGTCCGAACATCAACGGGATACTCGGGCAACCCTCGGGCGGATAGAACCGACCGCCGGGAGCGGCGCGCAAGTGTTCGCTGAAACGGAAGCCGTTCGTGAATGGGTATTCGCAGAACTGCTCGAGTTGCAGTCTGGCGCGCAGCAATGCGGTCAGGGCTGTGGAGAGCGGCCATTGATATTCATACGCGGGATGCGTGTTCCGAAAATCGCGCACACCTTCTTCGTAGCCTGACGGTGCCAGCGCGGGGCCGGACATTTCCACGTAGTCACTCACGCCGTCATCCCACTTCGTCGGTTCGCGTTGACAGAAGTAATCGGACTCGAGCTGGAACGTCTCGCTGAACATCATGAGCGCCGGGTGGAAGTCGACGAACACAAAGCGGCCACCGGGCACAAGAATACCAGCGATGCCGGCGGCCCAACGTTCGAGGTCGGGCAGCCAGCAGATCGTCCCGTACGAGCAGAACGCGACGTCAAACTGGGCCCCGGCGGCGTGGGCGTGTGCAAACCAGTCGTAGAGGTCCATGCGAACGAAGGTCGCTGGAATGCCGGTGTTTGTCGAGAGTGTCTTCGCGAAGTCGATCGCCTCGTCGCTGATATCGACGCCGGTGACCAGCGCACCACGACTGGCGAGGCTGAGCGAGTCCTGACCGGCGTTGCACTGCAGGTGCGCGAGGCGCAGGCCGCTGACGTCGCCCAGCAGCTCGACCTCTTCGGGGAAGAGCGTGCTGCCGCCGGCGCGCAGGAATGCGGCCTGATCGCGTTTGTGGCTGTTGTGCGCGCGGGTCGCGGCGTTCCAGGATTGGCGGTTGCTCTCGCGAATCTCGCGGCTGTCCGGCATGGTCATCGGGGCACTCTCGGCGGTAAGATCGAGCCATCACCAGGCGCACGCATTACAAGCAGGTGCATCACATGAAGGATACCGGAACGAAGTCACGCAAGCTCTGCCCGAAGATCATCCTCGAGGGCACGCGGTTGACGTTTAAGACCGAGCTCGCGTTTGCGCTGAACGAGCATCCGCGCATCGTGGGTCCGCGGAAGTACCGCTATCACTCGCCGGTGATTTCGGGCGAATGGTGCGCGTTTACCAACTTCCCGTGGGGCCGCGGACTGATCAACTTTGATCCGGTGCAGGAGGAGGAACTAGCGCAGGAGACATACCGTACGTGGTTGCGGTTGTTCGAGTTACAGCGCTACTACTCGTGGATCATCGACCGCTGGCACATTTCCACGCAGGTCTGGCAGCAACGCGAGCATAACAAACGCTACGACTTCGGCTGGCTGGACGAAGGCCTGGCACGGCTGGGATTTCACCTCGTCTTTCTGACACGCACGCCGGCGTCGTTCGAGCGAGCGCGCGAGGAGCGGCTGAAGGTGTCGGGCAACCCGGCGCAGTACGACGATCTGAGCATCTTCGTCCGCGAGCAGGAGCTGTTCGAGCAGGCGGTCCAGGGCACAAAGCTGCCGCTACTCCGGCTGGATATGTCGACATTTGACGTGCCACACGCGGCGAATCGCATCGCGGACTGGCTGGCAGAGACGGGTGGGCTGTACGCGCCGACCGAGTCACAACGTGACGAGGTAACAACGTAACAAAGTCACAAATTTGCGAGGCGGGCGCACACTCCGCGCGGCCCACTTGTTACTTTGTGACCTTGTCACTTTGTCACTCTGCCCCTACGCCGTCTGCGTCAGCGCCTTCCGCTTCGCTTCCAGGTCCGCCATGAGTTGATCGAACGAGTCGGCGAACTTCTTTACGCCGTCGGTGAGCAGGCCGTCGGTGACCCACTTCATGTCGACCTTGAGGGCTTCGAGCTCTTCCATCAGGCCGCGGGCGGCGTCGACGCCGTCTTCGATGGTCAGGGCGGTGACGCCGTGGTCACGGGTCGCGTCAAGCGTGTTGGGCGGCATGGTGTTGACGGTGTTCACGCCGATGAGCGGATCGACGTACATCGTGTCGGCGTAGTTCGGGTTCTTGGTCGACGTGCTGGCCCAGAGCGGTCGCTGCACACGCGCGCCGGCGAGCTGGTAATCTCTAAACCGTGGCCCTTCAAAGACTTCTTTGTAGAGTGCGTAGGCGAGCTTGGCGTTGGCGACCGCGGCACGTCCGGCCAGCGGTTCGAGGTGCGGCTCGCCGTGTTCGACGCGGTGTTTAATGACGTCGTCCACCACCGTGTCGACGCGGCTCACGAAGAACGATGCAACCGACGAGACGGTGCTGAGCGTGCGTCCCGTCTGCTGGCTCATCGAGCGGAAGCGGCGGAGGCCTTCGAGATACGCGTCGATCACTTGTTCGTACATCTCCAGCGCGAAGATCAGCGTGACGTTGACGTTGATCCCCTCGCCGATGAGCGTCTCGATTACCGGCAGGCCGTCCGTCGTGGCCGGGACCTTGATCATGACGTTCGGGCGATTCACCGCGGCGAACAAGCGACGGGCCTCGGCGATGGTGCCCTCCGTGTCGTAGGCCAGGTCCGGGCTGACTTCGAGGCTGACGAAGCCGTCGCGGCCCTGCGTCGCGTCGTACACCGTGCGGAGCACGTCGGCGGCGGCCTGGATATCCGCGATTGCGAGCGACTCGTAGATCTCGCGCACAGACTTGCCGGCGTCGGCCAGCGCGCGGAAATCGTCGTCGTACAGCTCGCCCTGCGTCATCGCTTTGTGAAAGATCGTCGGGTTGGACGTTACGCCGGTGACCCCTTCGGCGACGAGTTCGGCCAGGTGGCCGTTGGCGAGGATGTCGCGGCTGATGAAATCAAGCCAGATGGCCTGACCAAGGGTCGAGATCTGCTTGATGCGGTTTTCCATGCGTCGCCTCCTGTGGCGGCGTTGAGCGATTCGAGCTTGCGAGGGGAGGGGGTCCGCCGGCGCGGCTCGCGGTGTTGCCAGACAGACCGTAATTATACCGAGGGTGGCGGCCGGGTCATCCCTGCAGGAAGCGATCGATGCCGGCCCGGACGGCTTCGGACAGCGGCAGGTGTGAGCCGATACGCTGGGCGGCGGGACCGAGCTCCGTGGGAGACAGACCTCGTAGATCGCGGAGGATGGCTTTCGTCGAGGTGCAGGCGTCGCGTGGAGCGGCGGCGAGTTCGCGTGCGATTACCTGGACCCGATCTACGAGATCGTCGTTGAGTACGACCTCGTTGACGAGCCCGGCTTCGCGGGCATCGTTCGCCGGCAGTGATGTGCCGGTGAGCAGCAGGTACGCTGCACGCCGCTCGCCGACGGCACGCACCAGGTACGGCATTACGATCGGTGCCAGAATGCCGCGGCGGATGCCGGGGAAACCGACGGTGGCAGACTCGGCGGCGATGACGATGTCGGCGATGCAGGTCAGCACGGCGCCGCCGGCGCACGCCGGGCCGTTAACGGCGGCGACCAGCGGTAGCGAAACCGTATCGAGCTGTTCGTAGAGATCGACGAGGTGCGTGATATCCGCTTCGCCATCAGCCGTGTCGGCGGCGAGTTCGCGCAGGTCGAGACCGGCGCAGAACGCCGGCGGCGTGCCGGTCAGGATGATGACGCGCGTGCCTTTGTCGTTAACCGCTTCCTGAATCGTCGACGAGAGCGCGGACACCAGCGAGCGCGAAAGCGCGTTGCGCGCCGCTGGCCGATTCAGCGTGAGCGTCAGCACACCTTCGTGATGCGAACGCAGCAGATCGTCACTCATACGCACGCTCCGTGCGTCGGCGTTCGTGGTGCCAGCGGAGAATCTCATCGATACGAGCGCGCGACAGGTCGGCGTCAACACCGAGTACACCCTCTGTTAGTGGTCGCGTGATCGGATTCGCGAGTACCAGACGATCGTCGACGTAAACCACGATCAGGTCGCCGACGTGGGCGCGAGTCACACGTTCGAGACGAGCAGCGGCTGCGAGCGAGAACCGCAGCACCAGCACGCTGCCGACACGGCTGTGCAAGGCGGATATGTTGGCCGCATCGTATGCGGTCAGGAATGGCTGCGGCGCGACGTACATCTTTCGCCCGGCTTCGTCCGTCGTTTCGGCGACGCCTTCTTGCGGCGTGCGCGTGGCGACGTGAAAGCGAATGGACACGTCTTCGGTGTCCGCGGTCGTGCCGGCATCACTGCGTGAGGTGGTTGAACAACCCGCCAGCGCGAGAAACACGAGAATCGCAAATGTCGCTGCGCACTTCATGACGACTCGCCTCGCAGGTCTGGGCGGGCGATGAGCGTGGCTTCGAGCGCGTGGAGCGCGGCGTCGCGGTCGGCGAATTCCTCCTCGAGCTGGCGTGTATAGAGGCCGTCGAGAATCTCGGTGAAAGCCGGGCCTGGGCGCAGGCCGCGCGCGATCAGGTCGTCGCCGCGCACAAACGGGGGCGGCGCGATGGCCGCTTTGGGTATCTCGGCAATGCGCGCTGTGAGGGTGTCCGCGCGAGACTCGGCGTCTGAAAGATCTGTGTACCGCGCGTTTGCCAAAGCGTGCAGTGCGTCGAACGCGGGATGAGCGAGCAAACGTTTGAATGCCGAGCACGATGGCGCTGCAGGCTCGTCGAGGTCGCCCTGATGCGCCACGAGCCAGCGGATTGTCTGGATCTGCTCGTTGGCCAGCGTCAGCGCGCGACCTACGGATTCGATGCGGTGCTGATCGCAGTTGGCGAGGATGAAGGCGAGCGCGAGTTCGCTGGACGAATCTGCTGGCAGACGGTCGAAAAACCCGCCAACTCGCTTGCGCGGCGCGACGTCATCTTTGGCACCTGGCCACAGGTGTGGTGTCAGTCCACACTCGTGCAGCAGATCCCAGGCTTGGCGACGGTGCGGGTGCGCAAGCATCTTCTCCAATTCCTCGCGGACGCGCTCAGCCGCAACGTCGGCGGCACGTGCGGCGAGCTGCCGGATCGCGCCGAGCGTCTGGGTTTCAAGCTCAAACTTCAGTCGCGCCGCAAAGCGGACGGCGCGCAGCAGACGCAGATAGTCCTCGGCGAAACGCTCCGCCGGGTCGCCGATGGCGCGGATGACACCTGCGTCCAGATCGGCGCCGCCGTTGACATAGTCGACGACCTCCTGCGTGAGCGGGTCAAGGAACATGCCATTGACGGTGAAGTCGCGTCGCAGGGCATCGTGGCGCGCGTTCGTCAGCGTGACGCTGCTCGGACGGCGACCGTCTTCATACGGACCGTCCGTGCGGAACGTCGCGACCTCGATCCACCGGCGGCGCCGTTTGACGAGCACCACACCGAACTGAACGCCAACCTTGCGCGTGGGACGAAACAGGGCGCAGACTTCGTCAGGCGGGGCAGAGGTCGCGACGTCGTAATCCTGCGGTGTGCGGCCGAGCAGGAGATCGCGGACACAGCCACCGGCGAGGAGCGCTTCGTGTCCCGCGTCGGTGAGCTCGCGCACGAGCGAGACGGCGGGCTCCGCGGCACGCGGCAAGGGGCCAGTAAAAGGGAAACGTTCGCTCATGGTGCGGATGATATCCGTTCAACTGCCGACCGGGAGGTCGGTCGCTACGCCGCTTCGTCAGCGCATGAAAACGGCCGGGAGAGCTGCCCGGCCGTGGATTGCGTTCTTGTTGTTTGCTCGCTGGTGTGTCCTACCAGGCGAAGTGGGCGAAGGCCTTGTTGGCGTCCGCCATGCGGTGGACCATTTCGCGCTGGTTCATCGCGTCGCCTTCGCGGCGATAGGCGGCCATCAACTCGTCGGCCAGGCGGTGCGAGGTCGGGCGCCCGCTCTTGCCGCGGATCGAGCCCAGGACCCAGCGGATTGCCAGCGACTGCTGCCGCTTGGAATTCACCTGCATCGGGACCTGATAGTTGGCACCACCGACACGCTTCGAACGCACCTCAATGGCGGGCTTGATATTCTCGATCGCCTCTTTGAACACCTCGATCGGCGACGTGTCGGTGATCTTCTTGCCGATGCGGTCCATGGCATCGTAGAAGACCCGCTGGGCGACGGACTTCTTGCCGTCGAGCATGAGGCAATTGATGAACTTGGCGGCCAGCCGGTTATTGTACTTCGGATCGCCGCGGAGTTGCTTCTGGGAGTGCGTAAAACGCTTGTATGCCATCGTTCAGTTGCCTCGCTACTTCTTCCGCTTGACGCCGTACTTGCTGCGGCTGCGATTGCGGGGCTTGCCTTCCTTATCGTTGGAGACGCCGGCGCAGTCGAGCTTGCCGCGGACGATGTGATAGCGCACGCCGGGCAGGTCGCGAACGCGCCCGCCGCGCACCAGCACGATCGAGTGTTCCTGGAGGTTGTGGTCGACGCCCGGGATGTAGGCGGTGATCTCACGGCCGTTGGTGAGCCGCACACGGGCGACCTTGCGCAGCGCCGAGTTCGGCTTTTTGGGGGTCTGCGTCTTGACCTGGAGGCATACGCCGCGCCGCTGCGGGCTTTGCTCCAGGTCGCGCACCTTGGACTTCTTGGTGATGTCCCGGCGTGGGCGGCGAACCAGTTGGTTGATTGTCGGCATGCCAGCTATTCCTGAAATATCAGATGTCGCAACCACTCGGCCGAGTCAATCGGCAGACCAGTCAGTATACCAAGCCGAGGCGTTCTGCCAAGTCGCCCGTGAGCCGAAACTTGAGGCGCGCCGAACGAGCCGCGGATACCGTAACCGTGCACGGTCGTCCGATAAACCAGGCTGGTACGTCCATCTATTCCGTGGTTCAGATGTCGGCGCCGAGGTTGCGAACGGGGTTTTCCTTCAGCAGCCAGACCTCGTTGCCGTTCTTGTTGAAGTGCACCTTGGTCATGTAGGACTGCATGAGCATGATGCCGCGGCCGTTCGGGCGCTCGAGGTTCTCGTCGCATGTTGGGTCGGGCACCGCATCGGGTGAGAATCCGCAGCCCTCATCCCGCACCATGATGATGATGCGGTCAGCATCGACGTAATAGCGGAGGATCACAGTCTTGGCGGGATCGTTGCAGTTCCCGTGCTTGACCGCGTTGGTGACGGCCTCTTCGTAGGCGAGCTTGATGGCGAAGATGGTGTCGGGGTCGTAGCCGTGTTGCTGTAGGGCGTTAACGATGTCGATTTCGGGTTGCTTGAGCTTGCGCAGGTCGTTCGGCAGCGTCATGCTGTGTAAAGCCGAGTCGTCAACGCCAAAGTCGGGGGGAACCTTCATCACCAATCATTGACTAGCGGTCCGGATTGCCGGTCACGTTCGGTCGAAGGCCGCCATGGCCTGGTCCGAGGTGTCGTAGATGTCGAACACCTTGTTCAGACGCGTGATCTTGAACACCTGGAAGATCTGCCGGTTGATGCTGCTGAGCTTCAACACGCCGTTCTGTTCCTGGACCTTCTTGTGCAGGGTGATCAGGGTGCCGAGGGCGGCGCTGGCGAGGTGGTCGACGTTGTTGAAATCGAGCAGCAGTTTGATGCCCGGTTCCTTTTCGACCATCTGCCCCAGCTCTTCCTGGATCTCCTGGATCGAGAGCTCCTCGAGGATCTTGCGGTCAGCGAACTCGACGACCGAGACGAGGCCGGTCTGCTTGATCTTCAGGTGCGATGACGGTTGCTCCATGGGACAGCAGAACCTCCACAAGCGTCCAGACGGGGATGTTCAGGCACCCGTCAGGACGTTTTCATGTTCCCGACCCGCGTGGGCCAGTCTGTTGGATTCTCTGCCCCGCATCGGCCAGTGTCAACTTGCTGCTCCGGGTCACCGGCTCACGGTTTGCCCGGCGCGTTGCACTGCGCCCGGTTGTCTGTGTGGGCAGTCCTGCTACACTAGCCGGACGTCGATTGTCCGCAGCGGACACTGTTCGTCCCGCCGATGGGTCTCGGGCGGGTGGTCCGCAGGCGGGGCGACGTGATCCCTGCCGGAATTGGGAGTAACGCTCGGGAGCGGATGCAGTGTCCGGTGCCGCCGTACAACGGTTCTATCGCTACCACGCGCTGGTGTACGACCAGACGCGCTGGATGATCCTGCACGGTCGCCGACGGGCGGTCGCGCGCATGGGTCTCCAGCCAAACAGCGACGTGCTGGAAGTCGGGTGCGGCACGGGGCTCAACTTCCATTACGTCATCGATGAGCTCGGGGCCGACAGTCGTTTGGTTGGCCTCGATTTTTCGGCCGACATGCTGCAACGAGCGGAGCGCCGCGTCGCACAGAAGGGTTGGTCGAACGTCGAGCTGGTGCAGGGCGACGCGACGAAGCTGGCGCTCGGACGCGCGTTCGACGCGATTCTGTTCGCTTACAGCTTGACCATGATTCCTGACTGGCCGGCGGCGGTCGATCGCGCCGTCGAGCACCTGAAACCCGGCGGCCGCTTGGTGGTGCTCGACTTCAGTCGCTTCCATGGCTGGGGCCCGCTGGCGCCGGTAATGCGGACCTGGCTGCGGCTGAATCACGTCATCACACTGCGGCCGTACGAAGACAAGCTGCGGGCCGCACTGCCGGGGACGGAAGTATACTATTGGCTGGGGGGCTACAACTTCACGACCGTGGGGCGGAGGCCCATTTAGCGCATGGTGCAAGTGCTCGACATGCCGACCCCCAAGGGTCGCGACCTGATGGAGCGCCTGGTCTTTCGCGGCATCGTGTTCAACATGTCGTGGGAAGATCCGGAGATGGATCGGCAGGCGTTTCGGCTTACGCCGGACGACACAGTGATCTCGATCAGTTCGGCGGGCTGCAACCCGCTCAACTTTCTCTGCCAGAATCCGCGGCAGCTCATCAGTATCGACGGCAATCCGGCGCAAAACGCTATTCTCGAGCTGAAGCTGGCGGCGATTGCCAAGCTGGATCACGCCACGTTCTTCGACATCTTCGCCGCCCGCAATCCGAGCGTCGTAACGAAGGTGTACCGCCCGCTATTGCGTCCGTTGCTGTCGCAGAAGTCACGCGACTTCTGGGACAAGAACCTGTGGATGGCGCATCGGGGGCTCTACAACTTCGGCCGGATGGGGCTGGCGGCGCGGATCGTGCGTTTCGTGATGCCGCGCCTCGGTCTTAAACGACACCGCATCGAAGAGTTCTTCGAGATGCGGTCGCTGGCCGAACAGGAAACGTTCTTCAACGAGTACGCCGCGCCGAAGCTGTGGGGACCGTTCACCGAGCGGCTTTGCAAGTCGCGCTGGTTCATGTATCTCTGCGGCGTACACCCGCGACAACTCAAGCTCGTCGACGGCCGGCACGACATTTACGAGTACGTCAAAGAGCGGCTCAACTACGCGTTCACCAAAGTGCCGATCTACGACAACTACTTCCTGAGCGTGGTGGTGACAGGCCGGTTTCGCGGGAACCGCGTCCCGCCATACCTGCTCGAAGAGAACTTCGAAACGCTGCGCAGCAACCTGGATCGTGTGCAGGTGGTGAACGGTTGGCTGGGGCCGTTCCTGGACACGCAGCCGGAGAAGTCGATCAGCAAGTTCAACCTGCTCGATATCTTCGACTGGATGACGCCGGAGATGTTCGAGGCGACGCTCAAGAGCGTGCTACGGGCGGCGACGCCGGGTGCGACGATGATCTACCGTAGCGGGAGCTACCAGCTCGATCCGCCGGCGTCGATCCTGCGCCACGTCGAGCGGCATGACGACCTGGCTAAACGGCTGTTGGCGCAGGACCGCTCGGCGACTTATGGCAGCTTTTACGTGCTGACGGTGAAGAGTCGGCCGAATGGCAGAGAGTAGGATCCGAGGATTCGGGGGGCAGACCTCCGGTCGGTCCACCGTTAAATGTGGGACGGGCTCTGCCCGTTGATTCTACAACCCCGTTAGCAGGGCCACGAACGGGTTAATGTCCTCGAAACCGAGTGAGCCATTGTCGTTTAGGTCGCCCTGCAGCGGGTCGCAGTTGGGGTAGGCCGCCGCATAGCCCGCCGGATCAGTCAGCGCCAGTACGAACGGGTTGATGTCGCCGAAGCCGACGGTGCCGTCGCAGTTCATGTCGCCCGGCAGGGCGGGCGAGGCGCAGAGCATCCCGATCAGCGACACATCGTCGATGTTCCAGCCGCAGTACTCCCAACCGCCGTCGGTCGGCCCCATTCTCCAGCGGACCTGCACGAACGGCTGTCCGTCCGCGAGGCTGGAAATATCGATGGTCATCTCCCGCCAATCGCTGTCGGTGATCTCGCCCGTGTTCTGCCAGACCGTTTGCCAGATGTTGCCGTCGTTGCTGGCGAGGACGGACGCGTGGTCGTACGCGGGCTGCTCGACGCCGAGCCAGCGATAAAAGTGCAGTTGCACGCCGACGCCGTCGGTGCAATCGATCGGCGGCGATGTCAGATCATCGCCGTTGATGTATGGAGGGTAATCACCGCTGAGGTTGTAGCCATAGACGAAGTCGCCGGTGTAGCCGCTGGTGGGGTCGGGCCCGCCGTAATTGACGCCGCCGAGACCCTGCGGCTGGCCGAATGCCCACTGGCCTTCCGTGGTCCAGCCGGGATCCTGATCGAGGTAGTCTTCGAACAGCACGCCCCAGCCGTAGGCCGCGGTGCCGGTGTGATAGCTGGTGGGTGCGTTGCGCGGCGAATAGTACGTCGTGCCGGAAACGGCATCGGCACTGAAGTAGTAGCTGATCGCGGTACCGCAGGTGGCGGCGGGGAACGTGGCGTCGTACAGATTGCCCGTGACTACCTGCAGCGGCGTGCTCTCCCACCCGTTGCCGACGTCGTAGTGCATAACGGCGGTGCCGGGTTGCGGCACCTCGGTCCCGACGCCTTCGACGAGGACCTCGATCGTCGTTGAGCCGTCCGGCGCCGTCAACTCGGGCTGGCCGGCGGGGAAGCTGAACGCGAGGTGGTCGGGGTCCTGGACGTTGGCGTTGTCGACCAGCCAGCCGACGACGGAGCGGACCATCTTCACCGCGTAATTGACGTCGATGGCGTTGGGGTTCTCGAGATTGTCGGTCTGCTGGTGGTAGTACGGATTGCTCCAGACTTCGCCTTCGATCAGCAGGCACGCCTGCCAGCCTTCCTGTTCGAACGGGGCATGATCGCTGTACGGCGTGTCGCCGCCGATGGTGTACGTTAGGCCGTCGCCATACTCCGCGACTGCAGCCGCCAGGTCGTTCTTGATCGGGTTCGAAGCGGTGCGGCCGTAGATGTTGCAGTTATCCGTACCGGTGTCATAGGCGACCATGTCGGCAGAGATCATGCCCAGAATGTTGTCGGCGAAGTGGTCGGCGACGTACGCCTCTGAGCCGACCAGGCCAACTTCCTCCATGCTGAACGCGACGAAGCGGATCGTGTACTCGGACTCATACAGCGCGAGTACGCGGGCGGCTTCGAGCACGAGCGCGACGCCGGAGGCATTGTCGTCGGCGCCCGGATTGCTGACCGAGTCGTAGTGCGCGCCGATGATGAATTCCTGATCGGGGTACACCGTGCCAACTTTGGTGCCGACGACGTTGTGATACGTGCTGCCGCTGTACGAGAACGGCTCGAGCGCGACGGCCAGGCCGTAGCTCTGCATGAGACTCACGATGTTGTCGCGGGCGGGGATCAGGTCGGGGCCGTTGGGGCCGCGATTGTCACCGGTGTGCGTGAAGAGGTAGGTGTCCAGGTAGTCGTAATAGCTGACGGCGGAGACTTCGCTGACGATCTGCTGGCCCAGGTCGGACGCGACCGCGGTCGACGTGAGCACGAGCAAAGAGAGCGCAACGAAAGCACGCGTAACCAATTGCGGCCTGTTCACCAGACACCTCCTGAGTTGTGCGGGCACCCCAGCCATGATTCTCACCAGCGCATCCGGCCAAAGTTGCAGTTCCGTAACACTCGGCGCGGTTCCACACCTTTGGATCGTGAAGCCCAGTATAGCGGGTCGGCGGCCAGCGAGGCAATGAGAAAGGGACCGCCCCCAATCAGAGCCCGAAGCGCAAGCGAGGCAAGAAGACAGGATTCGAGGATTCAAGGGTCCCGAGGATTGAGGGTCACTGAATCGCGATCGAATGTAACCTCACAAGTATGCAGCAGGAGTAGCTCTCTCGCCGCCGTCCAAGGATCCTGGTCATCGAGTCGCGTCCTCAACCGTACGTCTATCTCAATTGGACCGCTCCAGTAGCTGATCTCGCACAAGCAGATCGTCAGGCACCCAAACGCGAAGCAGCACTAACGCAGAATGCTGTCCACCATCGCAAACACCGATCTCCGCTGCTCAGATCCGATACTCCGCCCACCGTCGGGTTACGAGGTCTTTGATCGTCTCGGTCATCTCCAGCTTTGGCGGCCAGGATCGGACCTGGCCTTCACCGGGGATTTTCCGGGTGGCGTCGATGCCCATCTTCGAGCCCATGCCGCAGTAGGGGCTGGCGTGGTCGAGGATGTCGATCGGGCCCTGGACGAACTCGATGTCGCGCTTGGGGTCGATGTTGGCGCACAGCGTGAACAGCACTTGCTCCTGGTCGTGGACGTCCACGTCTTCGTCCACCACCACGAGGATCTTCGACAGCGACATCTGCCCCGCGCCCCAGATCGCGTGCATCACCCGCCGGGCCTGGTACGGATACTCCTTGTGGATCTTGATGAACACGCAGTTGTGGAAGCAGCCGAACATCGGCAGGTCATAGTCAATGATGTCCGGCACGATCATCTGGAGCAGCGGCAGGAAGATCCGCTCGGTCGCTTTGCCCAGCCAGAAATCCTCCATCGGCGGGATGCCCACGATCGTTGCGGGATATATCGGATTTCGGCGGTGCGTGATCGCCGTCACGTGAAAGCGCGGGAAGAAGTCCGGCAGCGAGTAGAAGCCGGTGTGATCGCCGAAGGGGCCTTCGAGTAACGGCTCTTCAGCGGGGTCGATGTAGCCCTCGATGACAATCTCGGCGGTCGCGGGGACCTCGATCTCCGGCTGCGTTACGCACGGGACCAGCTCGAGCGACTTGCCCTGGAGAAAACCTGCGAAGAGACACTCATCAACGCTAGGCGGCAGCGGACACGTGGCGGCGTAGGGCATGACGGCGGGGCCGCCGAAGGCGATCGCCAGCGGCATACGCTCATTGCGGCGTTGATAGATGCGGAAGTGCCGCGCGCCGTCATGGTGCATGTGCCAGTGCATGGCGGCGAGCTTGGGCTCGAAGAGCTGCGCGCGGTACATCCCGATGTTGCGATCGTTCGTTTCGGGATTCTTGGTGAACATCCCGCCGAGGGTGATGTACCGGCCGGGCACGCCCCCTCCCCCTTTCAGGGGGAGGTTGGGAGGGGGTGGGGTGTTCGGCGATGTGGAGCTTTCGTTCATTCGAACGCCGTACCCTCCCTGATAGGGAGGGGGGTGTGACCCTCCCCCAGCCCCTCCCTGGGAGGGAGGGGTGTAGTCGACCTTGTCCGGCTCGCCGTCGAAGGGCCAGCACTTGATGACCGGGAGGTCGAACAGGTTGGCATCGTCTGTGTGCACGATCTCCTGGCATATACCCCGCTTGACGATCTTCGGTGGCAGGCTGCCGAGCTGGGCGAGCTCGGGCAGCTTGCGGAGCTTCTGCATCAGCGTGGTGGGGATTTCGGGCTTGATGATGTTCTGCACGCGGGCCGCGACCTCCTCGAAGTCGCTGCAGTTCAACGCCAGACACATGCGCTCCTGCGAGCCGAAGGTGTTGATCACGAGCGGGAACTGCGAGCCCTTCACCTGCTCGAACAGCAGAGCGGGGCCGTTCGACTTCATCACCCGGTCGGCGATCTCGGTGATTTCGAGGATCGGGTCGACCTCGACCGTGATGCGCTTCAGCCAGCCGCGTTGCTCGAGCTCGGACAGGAAGGACTGGAGATCGTTGAATGACACCGGAGGCTCCTTCTCGGGGGCGGTGGTTTGCGCAGAGTATATGCCCGGGGGATCGAGGGGTGAGGATTGCGGGTTGAGGAGGGAGCTAGGGATCAAGGGATCGAGGTTGGCGCCTCACTCCTCACCTGCTGCGTTTAGTGCGTTTTGCGGCAGGCTTCTTTGCGCTCGTCTTCGACAATCGCTTCTGATATTCGCAGGGGGTGTTTTTGTTGGTCAGCTCTTTGAGTTTCTTGCACCAGACGGCGGACATGGTGCGGCATATGCCGGCAGTCTCGGCGGGGGGGAAATCCGCGTGGGGGCAGTCGTAGTCGCAGAACTCGGGGATCTTGGCGGGCATTGTGGCACTCCGGTACTAACGCGCGGATTCGTCGCGAGCCCGCCATTGTACTGTAGGTTGCAACAATCCCCGCAACACGACGACCACGACGTCTATCCCTCCGTATCAATCCTCAATCCTCACCCCTCGATCCTCAACTACATCTACGTCGGGATTAACGGGTTGCCATCGGTGTCGAGCACGACGCCGACGTCGAGATGATCATCGGATGCGTCGAGCTGGAGCTCAGTGCGCACTATGGTCGCCCACCGGCTGCCGACGACGCCGAACTCGTTGCCGCGGGCGTTGCCTGGCAGGTGCGAGCGCAACTCATAGCGCTGGCCCTCAGCGACGCCGTAGCCCAGCGGGACCCGGAGGCGCATGCCGTTGTCGGAGACCTCGGTGCAGCGACAGCGGAGAATAGTCGAGCCGTGGTGATCGATCATCCAGAGGTGGCAGGACGTGGGTGTGCGTGGCTCGAAACGGCGTTCGGCGGCCCGAGTGGCAGTCGGCGCACCAGCGGCTGGGGTCGGTCCCACGGTGGCAGGTTCAAAAGCGGACATGGCTACATCTCCTTCGTTACGACGCGGAACTCCGCGTCGCGAGCCTGTGCCGTACCTCCTGGCGGCTAGCTAAGCCCAAACTCATCCAGCCACTGTTGTGTGGCGTCGGGGCTCAGCCCGGCTTCCTTCTCCTCCGGCTCGGTGCGCTGCGGTAGGGGTCGCGCCAAGTCTTTTTTCAGCGCGGACCAGAACTCCGCCGAGCGCACAACCTCGGCGCGACGCCGCCTGGCGACGCGCGCGATAGCTCGATCGGTCGAGACAACGATCAGTCGCCGAGCGGCTGAGTCGGTCTCGATAATCTCGTTCAAGACAGCGTCGGCACTCACGCCGGCGCCGCTGTAGCTCACTTTGATGTCACGATGGCCGATCTGGCGAGCAAGGTTTGGCGCCGGAGCCGGGCCATCGAATACGACGTGTACTTGTTCGCGACGCCGCTGTGCCCACCGTCCGAGGTGATCGCACAGCATGGAACGCCCGATGGGTCGTTCGGGGTCTTCCATTTCGAGCGCTGCGTGGAGCAGGTTGTTGCCGTCAATCAGCACGGGCATCGCCAAGCTCCAATGAGATATGGTACCGCGCGCAATCTACTCTGGCAAAGAATTATTGGGAAGCAGCCCGCGTGTGGCCTCCCGGAACTCCGCGACATACTACATATCGTGCAGGTGGTATCGGACGTGTGATGCGCGGTCCCGCGAGATCATTCGTCGACCAGAGGCGCGAAACGGGCCAGGTCGAGCTCACGACCAACGAGCATCAGCACCTCGTCGGGTCGGATAACTTTTTCCGGGCCGGGCAGGAAGTCGAAGCTCTTCTGTTCGTTGGGCCGGGTCGCGAGAATCAGCAGGTCGTACTTCGACCGCAGATCGAGCTCGAGCAGCGACTTGCCGTGTGTCTCCGGTGGCGCGTCCACTTCGAGGATGCGATAGTTCTCGTCGAGCGGAAACATGTCGCGGATGCCGGGATTCGCGATGCGCCGGGCGAGCCGAGCGGCGGCATTGCGTTCGGGGAAGATGATCTCGGTCGCTCCGACGGCGGAGAGAATCTCGGCGTGGTCATCGTTGGCCGCGGTGGACCGAATGGACTTGGCGCCGATGCGCTTGAGGTGCAGCGCGCACAGGATGCTGGGTTCGAGGTTGGTCTCGCCGAGGCAGATGACGACATCGTCGACCGTATCGGACAGAACGCCGGCAAGCATCTCGTAGCTGCGCGCGTCGCCGATCAGCGCGCGGTGTACGTCGTCGCGCACGTTGTCGACGCGCTTCTCCTTGTTGTCGATGGCGAGCACTTCACAGCCCATCTTGACCAGGGAGCGCACGAGGTGCGTGCCAAATTGTCCGAGGCCGATCACGCACACCTGTTTCATGGGAGGACTCCTAGCCGATCATTACCTGCTCGGTCGGATAGCGGTATAGCGTACGGGGTTGTTCGAGCACGGCCAGCGCCATGGTGAGCGGCCCGAGCCGTCCCACGAACATGGACGCGATGATCCAGAGCTTGCCGACGACGGACAGCTCCGGTGTGAGGCCGGTCGAGAGTCCCACCGTGCCGAAGGCGGATACCTGCTCGAAGATCAGGTGCTCAAAACGAACTGCGTCGCTACCTTCGGTGATGGTGAGAATCATCACGCCGATGAGATTCCAAAGTACGGCCAGCGCCAGGACGAGCGCGGCGCGGCGAACGATGTCGTGCGGAATGGCGCGCCCCCAGAGATTGACGTCTTTGCTGCCGGTGAGGCGTGCCCTGATGCGCGCCGTCCAAACGGCTGCGGTCGTCGTCTTGATGCCGCCGGCGCACGAACCGGGTGAACCGCCGACGAACATCAGTGCGATGATGATCAGCAAGCCCGGCGTGGAGACGGCGGCGATATCGACCGTGTTGAACCCGGCCGTGCGCGCCGAGATGGATTGGAAGATCGCGAAGGCAGCCCGCTCCGGAAGACTGTCCGGCCCATCAGCCATGCCGGCCAGGAACAGCGTACCTGCTCCCGTAACGACGAGAATCGCGCTGACGTAGATCACCATGCGCGTCTGGAGACTCCAGCAGGTGCGCGCGTGGCGCTGCCGCCGAAGGGCGTGATTAGCGCGGCTGGAGAGTTCCAGGAGAACGGGGTAGCCCAGCCCACCGAGAATCACGAGCACGCTGATTGTCGCTAGCGCGAGGGGGGCTTGCCGCAGCGCAACAGCGTTCTCGGTATACGGTGCGAAGCCGGCGTTGCAGAAAGCGGACACGGCGAGGAACACGGCTTCGAATGATCCCCCGCGCCCATCGGGTTCCGCGCGAAGCGCGATCAGCAACACAGCCGTGCCGACGAACTCGATGACCAGTGTGAGCAGCACGATCTTGTATAAGGCGGAGCGAAAATCGGTACGGAATTGGCCCTGGAAGAACGTGCTCTTCCAGGCGGCGTCGCTGGCGAACGATAGCCGTTGAAAGAACAACTGTGCCGCGAGCGCGCCGAAGGTCATGATGCCGAGGCCGCCGAGCTGAATCAGAAGCAGGATCACGCTCTGTCCGAAGCGGCTCCACGCGGTCGCAGTGTCGACGGTGATGAGGCCGGTGACGCAGACGGCGGAGGTGGCCGTGAAGAAGGCATCGAGCCACGAGACAGGCCCATCCGCATGGGCCACGGGCAGGGCGAGCAGCACGCTGCCGATGACGATGAGCCCCAGGAAGGTTCCTGCGAGGACCGTCTCGGGTCTTTGTCTGTGGAATACGGCCAACTCGTGCTCCGCGGCAGGCAGCCCGGACCGCGCGGCCAGCACCGTGCCCAGGCAGCGCCTAGCGTACCACTGCGGGATCGCGCTGGCACGAGGTCCGCCGTGGTTGCGAGCGGTGGATCAGGTCAGTATCGTACGGAGTTCGTGGGCTTTGGCCGCCCGTGGAGCGCGGCCGCACAGGAAGTAACGGAAACTCCATGAAAATGGGGAGTAGGCGATGAGGCGATTGGTGTCGGTAGCGATCGTGGGGCTGATGGGTGTGCTGGTAACCGCTGCGCAACAGCCGCAGCCGATTCAGGCGCGGCCGCAGGGTCGCCCTGCCCGCCCGCAGAATCAGAAGCAGGCCGGTCCGCAGGGCGAGGCCAAGCTGCGATTCGTCTGCCAGCAATTGAGTCTGGACGACCAGCAAAAGCAGCAGTCCGAAGCGTTGATTGCCGTGTACAACGCGGCCGTTGAAGAGCAGCGAGCCGACCCGGTGGCCCTGATGGAGGGCGTGCGAAACAAGCTGGCCGAGGTGCAGGCGGCGAAGGATGCGGGCGATGATGCTCGAGCCGAGGAGCTGCAGAAGGAACTACGGATGCTCGCGCCGGGCGTCCAGGCCGAGGCGGACTTCTTCGCCGCGCTCGAGCAGATCCTGACGCCGGCCCAGCAGAAGCAGCTACCGGCGGTTCGCAAGCTGGCTGAGACGGTGGGTGACATTTCGATGCGGCCGGTCCATGTGCTGCGGGCGGCGCGCGAACAGAACCTGTCCCGCGAGCAGCATGCACAACTCGAGCAGGTCCTGGCCGATTTCCGTACAGAGCAGCGCACAAGCCGCGCGCGTCCCGACGGCGGCAACGACCCGGCGCTCGAGGAGTTCATCAAGAAGGTGCGCGGCGTGCTCACGCCGAATCAGGCCGAAGCGTACGACGCGCGGATCGCGGAGCTGCGGATCTCGGCCCCACCGGCGACAAAGCCTGTGGGAGCCAGCAACCTGCAGATTCGCACGATCGAAGGCCCGGAAGGCGGTCCGGAGCAGGTTCCGACGAAAATCCGGCGGATTGACCCGCCCGTTCAAAGTAGTGGTGGCGGTGGCGGGCGTTAGCCCGTATCGCGGGAACGATGGGGCTCGACGGTTCGGAATTAGCGAAAGGCCGGGCCCGGCGGTGAATGCCGAGTCCGGCCCTTCTTACGGGGCATCGTGGCCTGTCGCTGTGCGACCCGAGGCTACACCTGATTCCCCATTCAGATCAGGTGGGGACGTGGCGCTTTTGGAATGCGCGGTACGCCTCGCATTGGCTCGGGTCGCAACAGCAAATATCGCGAATGTGCTCGAAGAACACTTCGGGGGTCTGGCCGATGTCACGTCGCAACGGACATTTCAGGGTGATACGTGGCCTGGTCGTCGAGTTTCCGACGATCAGCGACCGGATGTACACTTGGTTCTTTCCGGCCTGACACTTCATCTGCGTATTGAGATCGTTTTCCAGGACGGACAGATTCGAGGTCAGCTCCTCCGGCGTGATCGGAGGATCCTGTTCGCGGTCCTGATTCTGTCGATGTCGTGCTGGTCTGCGAAGGGGCCAAGTCATGGTGACACCTGCCTTGTCGTGTCCAAACGGGTAAACGAATCCCGTGACGTACGGAAACCCACGCGGCTACAGGGGCCGCGGCGGGGAAGTGCTGCTCACGCGCGTGGGGGTATGCGGCAAAAAGGAGCCTGCACACTCCAACCGAGGCTGCGCAATGCAACTGTATTCAGCTAGAAAACGGGGTTGTCGGCGTCAGGTCGGCAGTGAGTATCGAAGCGATGAATATGATTCACTCGATAGAAGTGTGGATGAAAAAGACAATCACCACACCTGACCATCCATCTACCAGTATATCGGCGATCGACTGACTTTCCAGTTATTTATCCGCGAAGCCGTTGGGGTGGGTGCGATGCCAGTTCCACGCGGTCTCGATCGTGTCGCGAACGTCCAGATAACGAGGCTGCCAACTAAACCGCTCACGGAGCTTGTCCGGGTTCGCGTACAGCTCGGGAGGGTCACCCTCGCGGCGGGCATCCTCGATGGCTGGAATCGCGTGCCCGGTTACCGATCGGGCGGCTTCGAGAATCTCGCGGACGCTGTTTCCGTTGCCGGTTCCGACATTGAAAGCTTCGAACTCACCCGGCCGGCAGCCTTCGATCGCGAGCAGGTGGGCCTCAGCGAGATCCTCTACGTGGATGTAGTCGCGGATGCACGTCCCGTCGGGCGTGGGGTAATCGGTACCGAAGATGCGGATGTTCTCCCGCTGACCCAGGGTGACCTGGAGCACGATGGGAATCAGGTGAACTTCCGGATCGTGGTCCTCGCCGATGGTGCCGTCAGCGGCGGCGCCGGAGGCGTTGAAGTACCGCAGTGCGACGGCGCCGAGGCCCCAGGCGCGGGCTGAATCGCTCAGCATCCACTCGACAGCGAGCTTGCTGTGGCCGTACGGATTGATGGGGGCCTTGGGAAGATCCTCGACGATGGGCAGCCGCTCCGGCTCGCCATAGATCGCACATGTGCTCGAAAACACGAAGCGCTGCACGTCGTGGGCGCGCATGCACTCGAGCAGCTTGAGCGTGTTGGCGACGTTGTTGTGGTAGTACTTCAGCGGTTCGTGGACCGACTCACCCACGTTGAGAAACGCGGCGAAGTGCATGACTGCATCGTAGCGCCCCGCGTCGAAGAGACCGTCGAGCATCGCGCGGTCGCCGAGATCGCCCTGGACGAATGTGGCCTTCGGGTCGACGGCGGCTTGATGCCCGGAACTCAGGTTGTCCAGGACCGTGACTTCGTGGCCCGCAGCGATGAGCCGACGCACGCAGTGGCTTCCTACGTAACCAGCTCCGCCAACGACGAAAATGCGCATCGTGTGCTCCCAAACGGGTAGTGCGTTCTGTATTCAGAGATTGCTCTGCGGATGCAAGTATACGGCGGTGTCATACGCTTCCGCCAATCCTAGAAAGGGTTTCGTGGGCCGGAGCGGGGTTCCGCGAGCGGGCTGCGTCGGCTAGATTCTGATTGTGGCAGAGAAGACCGTGCAGACCGCCGGCCCGTCCGTGCGTCCGCCGAAGGACGTGAAGCTTACGCCCGCGATGCGGCAGTACTGGGATCAGAAGCAGCAGGTGTCGGACGCGATCCTGCTGTTTCGGATGGGGGATTTCTATGAGCTATTTTACGACGATGCCGAGCTGGGCGCGCGCGTGCTCGGCATCACGCTGACGAGCCGCGACGGCGGACGCACGCCGCTCGCAGGAATCCCGCATCACGCGCTCGACGGCTATCTCTCTAAGCTGGTCGCGGCGGGCTACAAGGTTGCGATCAGCGAGCAGATCGAGGATGCCAAAGACGCGAAAGGGGTGGTGGACCGTGCCGTCGTTCGCATCGTCACGCCGGGCACGTTGACCGACGACAGCTTGCTCGATCAACGGCGAAGTAACATTCTGGCAGCGATCTGCGCGCGGAAGGACGAGGTGGGGCTGGCGGCGCTGGAGCTTTCGACGGGCGAGTTCGTCGTGCGGACTTGCACGTCGAGCGACGTGTTCGATGAGCTGGAACGAATGACGCCGGCAGAGGTATTGCTGGCGGATGACGGTCCTGCTGGTCGGAGCCCGCTCGAGCCGCGGTTGCGCGATGCGCTGGCGGCGACGGTGACGTACCGCCCGGCGGCGGACTATACGCCCGCGCGGGCCGAGCACGTGCTCCGCGAGCATTACGAGACGGCAGGGCTCGAGGGTTTCGGCTTCGACCAGCTCGATCTGTCGTTACAGGCCGCGGGTGCGCTGCTGGCGTACGTGCGCGAGACGCAACAGGCCGCCGCCCGGCATCTGCGTCCGCCGCGCCGCCTGGCGGCCGACGCGTATATGATGCTGGACGGGACGACCCTGCGTTCGCTGGAGATCGAGCGAACGCTGCGTTCGGGTTCGCGCGACGGCTCGCTGCTGTCGGCGGTGGACTACACATGCAGCGCGATGGGCGCCCGGCGGTTACGTGATTGGCTGTGCCATCCGCTGCGTGACGTGCCGGAGATTCGTCGGCGACAGAATACGATCGCGGCGTTGTTGGAGGCGGCAGCGCCGCGGACCGATTTGCGCGAGCGTTTGCGTTCGATGGGGGACTTGGAACGAATCATCGGGCGTCTGGGTGTGCAACGCACGACCCCACGGGATCTGCGGGCGTTGGGGGATGGGCTCGGTTTGCTGCGTGACATCCAGGCGGCGCTGCGTGCGTTGCGCTCGGAAGAATGTACTGTGCTGGCCGAAGCACTCGATGGGCTGGACGACGTGGCGGCGGAGATCACACGAGCCCTAGTGCCCGAACCGCCGGCAACAGTGCGCGAGGGCGGCATCTTTGCCGGTGGTCACAACGCCGAGCTCGATCGACTGCACTCGATCAACCGCGACGGTCAGCAGTGGCTGGCCGAGTACCAAGCCCGCGAGGCGGAGCGAACGGGGATTCCGTCGCTGAAGGTGGCGTTCAACAGGGTCTTTGGCTTCTACATCGAGATCACCAACGCGCATCGCGATCGCGCCCCGGCCGACTACGTCCGCAAACAGACGATGAAGAACGCCGAGCGGTTCATCACAGATGAGTTGAAGCAATACGAGTCGGAGGCGCTGTCGGCGGAGTCGCGTGCGAACGACCTGGAATACGAGCTATTTGTGGCGCTGCGCGACGGCTTGCTGCGGTGGATACCCGCGATCCAGCGGGCGGCGGCGGCGCTCGCGCGGCTCGACGTGCTCGCCGGCTGGGCCGAGTTAGCGGTCACGCGACGTTACTGCCGATCGGAGTTTGTCGAACAGGCCGAGCTGCTGATCGAGGGCGGGCGGCATCCCGTGCTTGATCAGACGCTTGATCAGAGCTTTGTTGCGAACGATGCGCAACTGGTGGCTGGCGGCGAATCGCTCGCGCTGATCACCGGTCCCAACATGGCCGGCAAGAGCACGTACATCCGGCAGGTCGCGCTGCTGACGCTGCTCGCGCAGTGCGGCTGCTGGGTGCCGGCGGCGAAGATGCGGCTGGGTGTCTGTGATCGAATCTTCACGCGCGTCGGCGCGAGCGACGAGCTGGCCCGCGGGCAGTCGACGTTCATGGTCGAGATGCTCGAGACCGCCAACATCCTGCACAACGCGACGCGTGACAGCCTGGTGATTCTCGATGAAGTCGGCCGCGGAACAAGCACGTTCGACGGCGTCGCGCTGGCCTGGGCGATCACCGAGCATCTCGCGACGCGGGTCGGGTGCCGGACGCTCTTCGCGACGCACTACCACGAGCTCACCGAGCTGGGCGAGCTACTCGAACCGGTGTTCAACCTGAATGTCGCGGTCCGCGAGTACGAGGACCAGGTCGTGTTCCTGCACTGCATCGTGTCGGGAGCAGCGGGACGGAGCTACGGACTGCATGTCGGCAAGCTGGCCGGGATTCCGCGGGAAGTGTTGGAGCGGGCGAACGCGGTCTTGAACGAGCTGGAGAAGACGTTTTCGCGGGAGTCGCACCGCCCGGTATTGGCGGCGGTTCAGCGTCGCCGACTGCGGCAACTTCGGCTATTTGAGGAGCCGGAGGAGATCGTCGTCCGGCAGATGCGCGAGCTCGATCTTGAGTCCTGTAATGCGGAGGCGGCGCTGGAGCGGATAAGGCAGTGGCGCGGATTGCTCGGCGGAACCGATAGACCCTAGAGAGGCTTCGCCATGAAACGACTCCGTCGACCGGAATACTGGCTGCTGCTCGCGCTGGTGGTGCTGTCCGTTATCGGGTCGGTGCTGCTCACCACGACCGGCGCACTCAATCTGACTGAGCGCGAGCGTGGATCGTACGGACTGCGGCCGTACTGGCAGGCGGCGTTTGATGCGACCAGCGCGGTGTGTGGCGTCGGACTGCTGTCGTTCGATCTGGAGCAGCAATACACCGACGTGGGGCGCTGGATTCTCCTGGTGCTGGGGCTGATCGGCGCGGTGCTGTACGTGATCGCGTTTCACCAGGCGGTCATCAGCTTCTTCGTATTGCCACGGTTCATGTTGCCGTCACGCCGAGTTGTACTGGGGTTGTTCGGGCTGGTGCTTGCGTTGGCGGCGGGGATTGTCGCGCTTGCCGGGCGCTACGATGCGGAGCACGGCGGGATTGCGACCGCGGTGTGGAATGGTCTCAGTACGGGGGCGTCGCTGGGCTGGTGGCGTGGACCGCGCGTCGGCTGGTTGATTGCGGTGACTGGGTTCCTCGGCGCGTTGGGTTGGGGCGTCTGGCTGGCGATGTTCTCGGCGCAATGGCGGCGGCTGATCGTCGGGCGTCGAGTGGGTTACATCGTCGGTGGATACGTGCTGGTGCTGATCGTGGCGGCGGCGGCGATCGTCGGCCTGGAGACGCGGCGTGAGAATGGACGCGGGCGCGGACATCAGGCGCCAAACACAAGCGTCGATATGGGGCGGCGCGGCGCCGACACACTGTGGATGACCGTCGCCGCCGGGACGTCCGGCGTGCCCACACAGGCCCCCGGCCCAGAGGACAGATCAGACGGGACGTTGGCTGTTCTCGGGTTTGTCGAGTTGATTGGCGGCGTTGGCGGTTCCGCGACTGGGGGTGTCGGGTTCGTCCTCGTGCTAGTGGCATTGGGGTGGATTCGGGCCGGTCAGGGGCCGCGGGCGGCGATCGTCTCCGCCCGGGTAATAATCGCGCAACTCCTGCTCACGTGCGTAGTTGCGATAGGTCTGCTGCTGCTCTCCACGTGGTTGCATTCGTCGTACGAGATTCCGCCGACGTTTGGCGCGGCCCTACTGGATGCATCTGGTGCGGTGAGCGGGGCGGCCGTCACGGCTGGCGTGAGCGGTTCCATCACGGGCCTCAACCTCTCCAGTGGTATGGGCCGATCCGTCGATGGTTATCAGTACGGCATGGCCTGGCTGATGGCTGCGATGTGGATTGGCCGCGTGCTGCCGTTGTTCATCATCGGGCACGCTCCGCAGAAGAACACACCTGGGCAATGACGCAGTGACTACCGGAGGCGTCGATCTGCCCGAGTGGTGTGACCCGGAGAGCTGGATTGACGGTTGTCGGATTGATACCTGCCCGGGCGGGGTCCGAGCGCGTGGTAGGCAAGAACCTCGTGCCCCTCGCGGGCAAACCCCTGATCGCGCATACCTGTGAAGCGGCTCACGGGGCCAACGTGCTCGACGCCGTGTATGTGAACACGGACAGCCCGGAGATCGCGGCGGTTGCGACCGAGGCGGGCGTGAGTGCGCCGACGCTACGACCGGCAGCGCTGGCAGGCCCCGGGACGCCGACGCGCGACGCGAATCTCCACGTGCTCGAATTCCTGGCGCGGCGCGGCGAGCGTTACGACGCCGTCATGGTGTTGCAACCGACGTCGCCGCTGCGCACGACGGCGGACATTCAGGCAGCGTGGAGTCTGTTCGAGGAGAACGCACCGTGTGCGGTCGTGTCGGTGTCACCGGTGTCACCGGAAAACTGGCTGGGGCGCATCGGTCGCGACGGCAGCTTCGAGCGTTATGTTGGCGTTGGTCCGGTCTGTCGTCTGAACGGCGCAATCTACGTACACTGTTGGGACGATTATGTGAACGGCACGCCGCCGCGGAAAACGATTGCGTATGTCATGCCAGCGGCGCGCGGCGTCGACATTGACACGCGCGAAGACCTTGAGCAGGCGCGGTTGCTGATGGAACGTGTAGGCTTCCCGGAGCCCGTTGGATCATCAACCTGAGCAGGATGCACTCGTGGCCATGGACGGCGGCACAATGCGAACGGTTCGGATCGGTGAGCGGATCGTAGGTGACGAAGCACCGACGCTGATCGTCGCCGAGGCGGGGGTCAATCACAACGGAAGTGTGGATCAGGCGCTGCACCTGGTCGAAGCGGCGGCGGAGGCCGGCGCGGACGTCGTGAAGTTTCAGGTGTTTCGGGCCAGCCGGTTCGTGAGCGAACAAGCGCCTGTTGCGGAGTACCAGCGCGCTGCTGGTGCGACATCGCAACGGGCGATGCTGGAAGCGCTGGAGCTTTCGGACGCGGAATTCGAGCGGGTGACCGCGCACTGCGCGGCGTGCGGCGTCGAGTTTCTGGCGACGCCGTTCAGTATTGATGACATCACGCGGCTGGATTCGCTGGGCGTGCGGGCGCTGAAGATAGCTTCGACGGATCTGAACAACGTGCCATTGCTGGAGCGCGCCGTAGCGATGGGCGTGCCGTTGATCGTTTCGACCGGGGCAGCAACGCGCGATGAAATGCAGGCGGTGGTTAACCAGTTACGGGCGTGGAACATGGTCGACCGGCTCGTCTTACTGCACTGTGTCAGCGCGTATCCAACGCCGGTGGAGGCGGCGAATCTGCGCGCGATCGCGACACTGCGTGACACGTTCGGCGTACCGTGCGGCTTCAGCGATCACACGACGGAGACGACGATCGCCGGTTGGGCGGTGGCGGCGGGGGCGTGTGTACTGGAAAAGCACTTTACGCTGGATCGTGGTGCCGAAGGACCGGATCATGCGTTGTCGCTGGAACCCGATGGACTACGAGCCTACATCGCCGCCGCGCGGGAGGCCGAACGTGCGCTGGGTAGTGGCGTACTTGGTTATGTGGATCTGGAAGAGAACGTGCGACAGGCGGCGCGGAGGAGCGTCGTGGTCAGTTGCGACGTCTCGGCCGGGGCGGCGTTGACGCCGCGGATGCTCGACGTGAAGCGGCCGGCGGGTGGGATCTCGCCGACGGAAATGGAGCGCGTGATCGGTAAGGCGATAAAAGTCGACGTGTCCGCCGACACCGCGCTGACGTGGGACATGCTCGAATGAGCCGGCGGCGCCGGAGAGTAGCGATTGTCACGGGTACGCGCGCCGAGTACGGCGTGCTGCGGTCGCTGCTCGCGGGGATCGCACGGCGGCGCGGCATGGAGCTACAGCTCGTTGTCACCGGCATGCACTTGCTACGGCAGTTCGGGCATACGGTCGACACTATTCGCGCCGACGGTTGGCCGATTGCGGCGCGTGTGCCGATGCAGCGTGGCGATGATTCGCCAACGGATCAGGCGGACGGGTTGGCGCGGGGGATTCGCGGAATTGCGAAGTACTTCGAGCAGGCCAGAACGGATGTCGTGGTTGTGCTGGGCGATCGGATCGAAGCGCTGGCGGGGGCGCTGGCGGCCGTGACGACGGGGCGCGTGTTGGCGCACATTCACGGCGGTGACGTGGCCCCGGGGGATTTCGACGATTCCATGCGGCACGCGATCACGAAGCTGGCGCACGTCCACTTCGCGGCGACGAAACAGGCCGGGCGTCGCATTGTGCGCATGGGCGAAGACACGGCGCGCGTATACGTAGTCGGCGCGCCGGGGCTCGACGATTTGCGCACGCTGCTGAAGAAGAAGCCACGCGTGGAGCGAGCGCAGGAAGCGCTGGTGGTCTATCACGCGCACGGTCGGGAGCCGGCCGTCGAAGCTCGCGTGATGAAGCGCCTACTAGAAGCGGTCGCACGCGCAGGCTTGCAACGGACGATACTCTATCCGAATACCGACCGCGGCCATCAGGGCGTGCTGCGCGCGATCGAGGGGCACGTGCGTAAGTCGGCAGCGGGTGAGGTCAGCGTGACCCGTTCGTTGCCGCGGCCGGTATACCTTGAGGCGCTACTGCGCGCGAAGGTGCTCGTAGGCAACTCGTCGAGCGGAATCATCGAAGCGCCGTTGGCCGGTACTCCATCGGTGAACGTTGGCGACCGGCAGGCGGGCCGTGAGCTCGGCGGATCCTCTGTCATTTCGTGCGGCGAGAGCGCGAGCGAGATTTCGGGAGCCTTGTGCATTGCGCTGCGGAAGCGACCGCGTCCGGGCGGTCAGAGTGTGTACGGCGACGGGCAGGCGGGTGAGCGCATCGCAAAGATACTGGCGGGACTCAAGCTGACATCGGCGCTGGTGCGCAAGGTGATCGCGTACTAGAACACTGGTGCTTCGGCAGGTGTCGAACGCCGATTCAGTCCTCCCCAGGGAGGCCGAATGTCGGCCACTGCGTGTTCTCGATCAGATAGCGGGCGCGGTTTGCGTCGCTCGCTTTGACCAAGAGACGCATGCGCCAGCGACCGGTGTTCGACATGAAGCTACTGCCGGCCAGCGCAGCCTGGTTCTCTCGTTCGATGTGGCAGGGGATGTCTTCGTCGGTCAGCGCCTGTCGGATTGCATCTGCTTCGAGGTGGTCTTCGGGAAAGTAGATGGGTACCAATTCCTGCGTCTTCATCTTCGCCCTTTCGCAAGACGGCGCGTTGCACGCTTACCCTCAGTATGCAAGCGCCGCGGGCGAAATGCGATGCGAATTATCCAGATAATGTAGAAACGGTCGACGATACTCGCCGACCGTTTCAGAACTGGTTCAATTCATCGCGCCGATTTGATCAGCGGCGCCTTATCTGTCGTGATTGAGATAGGTTGCGTCGCTACGCCGGCGCCCAGGCCAGGTTGCCAACCCGTCCGCAGACGGGCCGACGCATGCGTATCCACCGGCGCCGCCGTGGCTTTCATCCCCGACGCGCGGTCTGCGTCCCGGGGGCGCAGCCGCGAGAGGGAGTGTGCACCTCTGCGACACGCACGCACGGTACGCGCGGCCATACCGCGTTGCGCTGGTTTCGCCGGTGGTGTCCGCGGTGTAGAATGCGCGGACTTGGCGTCGGAGCTGCACATCATCGAGCTCTCGACGAGGCGTGCCGGACCACGAATGATCACCGACGGTAACGGTGATCATTCGGGAGTGTCGGGCACAGGTAGCCCCACCCGGGGGCGATAGTCAGTAAGCGAGGTTACGGCTTATGAAAGAACGGGTGGCAATTGTAGGAGTCGGGTACACTTCGCTGCGAGCGGTCAGCCCAGACGTCTCGTTTCGCGAAATGATCTTTGAGGCGGCGGTCCGCGCCTACGAGGACGCGGGCATCACGCCCAAGGAGGTCGACTCCGTTATCGCCCTGGGCGAGGACTATCGGGAGGGCACTTGCATCACCGATGAGTATGTGCCTGACCAGCTCGGCGTGGTCTACAAGCCGGTGCAGACGGTCACCGGCGACGGCCTGCAGGCGCTGGGTACGGCGTGGATGTTGCTGAACACCGGCATCGCGGATGTCATTCTGCTCGAAGGCCATTCGAAGGCATCGAACGTCTTGCACCCGGCCCATATCGAGGCGATGGCGCTGGATCCGGTGTTTGTGCGTCCGCATGGCTGGGCCCCGACTTTCGTGGCGGGGCTGGAGATGCAGCGGTTCTGCCACGAGAGTGGTACGACGCCGGTCCAGGCGGCCCGGGTCGTCGCCAAGAACAAGCGGAACGCGCTGAAGAACCCGCTGGCGGCCTACCCGGCCAAGATCGACCCGGAACAGGTGCTGGCTTCGCGGCCGGTCGCGGAGCCGCTCACCGAGCTGGCCATCGCGCCGCCGGCCGATGGGGCGATCGTCCTGATCGTCGCCAACGAGGCGGGCATGAAGCGCTGTAAGGGCAAGCCGGTGAACCTCGATGGCATCGGCTGGAGTTCCGATTCGTGCAACGTTCACACCCGCACGTGGGGCAAGGCCGCGTACACCACGCAGGCTGCCGAGCGTGCGTATGCCCTGGCCGACATCAAGAAGCCGGCGGACAAGATCGACTTCGCCGAGGTGGATGACGCCTATTCGTACAAAGAGCTGCAGCACCTCGAAGCGCTGGGGCTGGCGCCCGAAGGCCAAGCCGCCAAGCTGCTGGAGAAGGGCACGTTCGAGCCGGATGGCGACCTGCCGGTCAATCTCTCCGGCGGGTCGCTCGGGTGTGGCAGCCTGCACGACGCGTCCTCGTTCCGTGGGCTTCTGGAAGTGGTGTTGCAGTTGCGCGGTCAGGCGGGCGAGCGCCAGTTGGCCAAGGCGAAGCGGGGATTGGTGTGCTCGTGGCGGGGTGTGCCGACGGCCACCGGCGCGGTCGCGATCCTGAGCGGGAGGTAAACAACCGTGAACAAAGTCGCAGTACTCGGTGCGGGCACGACCCGCTTCATGCGTCGCTCCCTCGAGACCGGGCGCGAAATGTGCTGGGAAGCCGCCCAGGCGGCCCTGGACGACGCCGGCATGACCTTGGACGACATCGACTGCGTCGTGCTGGGCACGGCGCCCGACGCGTTCGACGGCGTGCATATGAAAGGCGAATACCTGCTGGACGGTGCCGGCGCGAAAGGCAAGCCGTACACGCGCGTGTACGTGGGTGGCGGCACGGGCGTCTTCATGGTGCCCGCCGGATGGTGGCACGTCGCCAGCGGTGCGTTCCGCACCTGCCTGGTGCTGGCGGAGGAGAAGATGTCCTCCACGCAGCCGCACCCGCAGGGCGCGTTCAACGCGATCTATGATCCGTTCACGGAGCGCCCACTGGGCGTGAACCTGCTGTGGATCTTCTCGCTCGAGATGAACCGCTACATGCAGACCTATGGTATTCCGGTTGAGACGATTGCCAAGGTCGCGGTCAAGAACAAGAAGAATGCCAAGGATCACCCGGCCTCGCAGGTCGCGGGCGATTTCTCGGTGGACGAGATCGTCAATTCGGAGGTCATGGCCTATCCCGTCATGCGGCTGATGGTCAGCCCGGTGACCGATGGAGCCGCGGCGATGGTGCTCGCCAACGAGGACTTCGCCAAGAAGAAGGGCGGCAAACACGTCTGGGTCGATGGTGTCGGGTGGAATCTCGACACCTCGTACTGGACGAATCGCGATTTGGCCTACCCGCAGTACGTCGAGAACGCCGCGAAGATGGCGTTCAAGATGGCGGGTATAAAGGACCCGCGTAAGGAGATCCACGTCGTCGAGCCGTACGATCCGTTCGCGTACAAGGAGCTGCATCACCTGGAGGGTCTGCAACTCGCGGACAAGGGTGAGGCCCCCAAACGGCTGGAAGAAGGCTTCTGGGACCGCGATACCACGACCGGCATCCCGGCGAGTCCCTCCGGCGGTCTGCTGGGCGTCGGCAACCCGATCGCCGCGGCCGGCTTGATGAAAGCCATCGAGATCTACTTACAGCTCGCCGGCAAGGCTGGGGCGCGGCAGATCAAGCGCAGCGCCCAGCGCGGCATGGCGCAGGCGTGGGGTGATTTGATGCAGGTTGGAACCGTGATGATCATGGGGGTGGAGAAATGAGCGCGATGAATACCGAACTGCGTGGCACCTCGCTCCGCGAAGCCGATATTCGCGAGGGCCGGGCCCTGGTTACCGAATGGCATCCCAAGGCCCTGTACAAATTCGACGCCGGCATCGCGGTTGGCCAGTTCCTCGATGGCCTGAAGGAAGGCAAGTTGCTCGGCCGGAAGTGCAACGCCTCTGGACGAGTTGTGATCCCGCCGCGGATGTTCTGCGAGATTTCCTTCCAGCGCAGCGACGAATGGGTACAGCTGGCGAACACCGGGACGGTGAACACGTTCTCCGTGTCGTTCGTCAACTGGGACGCTTCCCGCCGCGAGACGCCGCAGGTGCCCGCCGTGGTCGATATTGATGGCACAAATCCGAATATGGGGATTCTGCATTTGCTAGGTGAGGTGGGCGAGACGCTCGACGAAGTCCTGCAGCGCGTAAAAGTCGGCATGGCAGTGGAGGCTGTCTGGAAGCCGGCCGAGCAGCGCGAAGGTGCAATCACTGACATTCTGTACTTCCGCCCGGTAGGTGGTGGGTAGCGGGCCTGTGACCCGGTCACCTGCCCTCGGCAGATAACGATCGAAATTGGCCCCAGGAGTAATCCGATGCACGAATACCTCACGCGATCCGACCAGCTTCGGCAGGTCCACGGCGACTGGCAGGTGCATTATCGCTACACCTACGGCGTCGCCGGCGAGCGGTTCTTCCGCGAGCTGAAGGACCACGGTCACTTGGTGGCGTCGACCTGTCCCAAGACCGGCAAGCGGTATCTGCCGCCCAGCCTGTATTGCGAGGACACGTTCGTCGAGATGACCGAGTACAGCCCCGTGCAGAGCCCCGGCACCGTGCAGAGCTTCACCGTCCTGCACGACTCGCTCGAGAACGAGCCGCTGGCCGAGCCCATCGTCGTGGCGTTTGTCGAGTTTGATGGCGTGAGTGGCGGCCTGCTGGCGCCGCTGCGGGACGTGAAGCCCGATCAGGTGAAAATCGGACTGAAGGTCAAGCCGGCCATCGATACCAAGCAACCCACCAACTCCATGGTCGACCTGGCCTGGGTACCCGCGTAGCTTAAGGATCCCCGTTCGAATCTGCCCGTGTGCCGCGGCGTCCGTGCGGCGGCACACGGCCTTGCCTCTGCGCGGCCGCTCGGTCATGGGCTCCGTATTCGGTGGCCCGTCCACCGCGACCCGCCGCGTCTCCCCTCCATAGCCACTCCATTCCCCGATTACGCGAAGAATACGCGCCCGTGGACCATTTCGCGGGTAAGTTTTGGCGTCGAGCGGGCTCTAACGAGGGTGACTATGGCCAGAACCTTGCCGATCGCCAGTCCCGGCCTGAATGGGGTCGAGCGCGAGGCCGACCAGCAGATCGTCGCCGGACTGGTGCGGGGCGAGGTGGCCGAGGTGGATGCGTTTGTCCGCACCCATCAGCAGCGCGTGGCCCACTTGGCGCAACGGCTGCTCGGATGGGGGCACGACGTGGAAGACGTTGTCCAGGAGGTATTTGTGTCGGTGCTGCAGCACATTCCGCGCTTCCGAGGTGAGAGCCGGCTTTCGACCTGGCTGTATCGGATCACGGTGAACGAGTGTCGGCGGCAGCAGCGGCGCCGCCGGTTGCGATTGCGGTTCTGGGAACGCGAATCGGTGCGTGTCGCTGAACCGCAGCACGATGATCGCCGCGAGCGCCACGCGCGTGTTCGTGACGCGGTGGCGGGGCTCCCCGTACGCGATCGCGAGGTCGTCGTGCTGCGCTACCTGGAAGAGCTATCGATTCCGGAGATGAGCGAGATTCTTGGGCTGGCGCGGAATGCGGTGGAAGTGCGGCTGACGCGTGCGCGCCAGCGACTGCGCGGGCCGCTGGCGGAATTGTGGCAGGAGTGAGACGGTGGACCGGGACGGCCTGAAAGACCTGTTGCGTGAGGCGGACGCCGATTGGACAGTGCCGACGCCGCGCGACGATCTGAGTCAGCGCGTACTGCTGCTGGCTGCGCGACGGCGGCGGCAACGCGTCGTGTTTGGCAGTGTCGCAGCCGGTCTGCTGCTGGCCGTCGCGCTTTGGAGCGGTCCGCCCGACGTCGGTGTGAAGCGTCCTGCGTTGAGTCCGGACACCTCCGTCGCCGCCACGCGGGAGAAGCTGCGCGCCATCGAGCGTGAGATCGAGACGCGCGTGGCATTGATGGATGGATTGGCAGTGCACAATGCGGTGCAGATGCGCCTGGTAGAGTTGGCCGACGAGGCACCCTCGGAGCCGGACCCTATCGAAGCAGCACGCTCCGCAGTGCAGCAGGCAGCTTTTGTTTTGGTGAAACAGGGTGATCAGACGGACCGCAAACTGGGGCGGCGGTCGTCTGCAGCGGAGAGCTACAGATTGGCGGCGGCGCTGTTCCCGCAGACCAAGTGGGCCGGCGTGGCTCAGCAGCGACTGAACGTACTCGACTGAACAAATGGAGATAGCCATGAACCGAACTGCAATTTTGATGGTGGTATTGGTCGCCCTGTGTCCGGGGTTTGTGGCGGCGGCGCACGGCGCTCAGGCGTCGTGCCTGATGCGCGTGACGTACGATTCGCACACGCTGCCGCTGGACCCGGCAAGTCTCGAAGCGCTGTTGGCCAGCGACGGCATCTTGTCGGCAGCGGCGCGGGAAGTGCCCGCGGTTGTGTCCGCCGCGGAGGAGGACGAAGTCCCGGTCAATGAACTCGTCCTACTGGAAACGCGTCCGATGGGGCACTCGAACTCTACAGAAGAATCCCTGTTCATGATGTACGTCGGGATCGAGACGCACGGCCGTCTGCCGCAAGCTGAGGCGGAGGCGGTGTTGCGGGGTGTCTGCGCGCGGTTCGAGGCGCTGCTCCACGACGTCGGGCAGGAGGATCGTGCGCGACTGGAACAGAAAGCGGAGCACGCGGAGATCGAGGCGCGCGAGGCACTGGAGCGCATGCGCGAGCTTCAACTGCGGCAGCAGTCCCTGTGCGAGCAGGCGGGACGCTACGATTTGTCGCGGCAGCGAGTCGTTCACGAAATCGACAACTGGCGGCGTGAGCGAGACGAACTGGCGCTCAAGCTCGAAGCGGAGCGTGTCGGCCGCAAGATGGCCGCGGAGGAGATTGCGCAGATTGGGCAGAAGATCGAGCAACGTATCGCGGAAGACGAGGTGCTGCGCGAGATGGAAGAGCTCGTGCGACTTTATCGTGAGCAACTGCAGGTCTTCCAGCAGCAGGTGGAAGCCGGCGTGGCCACTCCCGGCGAGGCGGTCGGTATCAAGGAGCGGGTGGTACAATCACAATTGCGCGTGATGGAACACAAGGAGATGGTCAGCCGGATGGTCGGCGCCGAGCGGTTGGCGCACTTGAATGAACGCTTGCTGGCATCACAGGGCGCCATGTACGAGATTGAAGCCCGGCTGCAGAAGCTCGACGAGATGCTCGCGCACGCGAACGAGGCGCACTTGCTCGAACTCGCGACGCTGTACGAAGGCGAAGTCAAATTGCAGATCGAGTTGGCCAAGCGGGCAGCGCTCGAAGCCGCCGAGCGACAACGGGACGTCGGTCGTCGGCTGCGCGAGTACTCCGCACCGCGGGTCACTGTGCTGGGCGGACCGGCGGCGGACTGAGCTCTCACCGGCCAGAACGCCGTACAGGATCTGGCGAGCGCTGGAGGAACCCGGCTATGGTTGCCGGGTTCCTCGGCGCCTCGCTGAGGAAAGCACGCGGTACCCGAAACGGCGCGCAATTCCGTCAGAATCTCGGATTCTTGACCTTGATTATTGTTCTCCGGGGGGCCTAGAAGTTGATAGCGGTAGAGATGTCGTTCGGTGACGCATGAGGTGTGCGCACCGAGTGGCCAGTCCGCCGCGCGAGGGAGCGAAATCGATGTTTGCACGGGCAGTGTTGGGCGGCATGCTGGGGCTACTGGTGGTGCCGGCGATGGCGGAGATGGTGTACGACATTCCGATCGCCCTGGCTGAGAGCATGGATCTCGAAGGCGATCCGGACAACGTCGTGCTGATGGTCGACGTGGCCAGCGAGCTTGGCCTGGTGGCGGGCACGCCGCTGGTGGTCAACGGCGTGGGTTGGGATATCTCGCTGGCCACGAACAGTCCCAGCACGCTGGCCGAGGCCAAGATCTATCTTGACGACAACATCAACCCGGACGGAACCGGCGTGTACCTGAATCCCGGCGTCAACGACAGCTTTCCGGGCAACAACGAATACGACTCCGGCGGCATCATTGTGCTGGGTGATGTGGGTATTCCCGACGTCCCGCTGCCGAACGGCATGTTGCGGGTCGAGTTCTTCGAAGAGTCGAAGGACGACTTTCCCGATTTCGCTGACGCGTTCTGGCGAAACGGCTTCATTAGCGTGCAAGTCGTGCCGGAGCCGGGCGCGTGCATTCTGCTACTGATTCTGGGGAGCCAGATGCTGCGTCGTCGTTAGCGCCTGCGCGGAGGGCGTCGGGAAAGCACAGCGCGGGGGAAAGCAAGCACAAACCGCGGACTGATTCGTTCGGTCCGCGGCTTGATTATTGCGCGGACCGGTTACGCCGTCGCGGCGGATACCGACCGTAGGCGACGGCGTAGGCTGGCCGCTGCGAAGACGATGACGTACGCAGCGCCGGCGAGGACGATGGTGGTTGCGCCCGGCGGGAGATCGGGCGTATAACTCAACGCCTGGCCCGCGGTCGTGAAGATCATGCACAACGCCGCGCTCGCGAGCATCAACTGCCACAGCGTGCGGCAGAAATGGCCCGCGATCGCGGCCGGAAGTGTCAGCAGCGCGATCACCATCACGATGCCGACGACGCTGATCAGTAGCACCACCGTCAGCGCGGTCAGGCACAGCAGCAGGATGTAATAGAACTCGACGTTCAGCCCGCGCAATCGCGCAAACTCCTCGTCGAAGCACACCGCTTGCAGTTGGTTGTACATCAGCAACCCGACGCCGATGACGACAGTGTCGAGTACACCGAGCAGCCACAGGTCGTTGCTGGTAACCATCAGGATGTTGCCGAACAGATAGCTCATCAGTTCAACCTGATAACCGGGGGTGCGCGCGATGAAGAGCACACCGGTGGCCATGCCAATTGCCCAGAGTGCGCCGATGACGGTGTCTTCGCGCTGCCGGCCGCGGAGGCTGACAATGCCGATGATGACGGCGGCAATCAGGGCGGCGGCTATCGCACCGTACAACGGGTGTAGCCACGTCAGGCCGTGCACGCGACTGAGGTAATACGCCGCGCCCATCCCGCCCAGCACGCAGTGGGCGATGCCGCCGGCGATGTAGCTGATGCGGCGAACGACCACGTAGCTGCCGATCACGCCGCACGCGACGCTCGCGAGCAGGCCGGCCGCGAGGGCAATCTGGAGAAATGTATTCGCCGCTACGGCGTGGAAGTACTCGGTCACGAGCGGTTCCTCGTGTGTGTGTGCTCTACCCTCCCCCATCCCCTCCCCGAAAGGGAGGGGGGTAGGATGGGCTCCCGGCTGGCTGTGGCGTAGCGGCTAGTGGCTGTGATCATGGTGCACCATCTGCACGTCGTGGCCGTAGAGGTTGCGGATCGAGTCACCCGTGATGTCCTCGGCGGCGTGGACGGTTGCGTCGCCGTTGACGCAGATCACGGTGCGGACGCGCTGCGCGACGAAGCCCACGTCGTGCGAGACGAGGATCACGGTTAGCCGCTCGTTGAGCTTGCGGAGCAGATCGTTCATGTCGTCCTGCACCAGCGGATCGAGGTTCGCAGTCGGCTCATCGAGCAGCAACAGCTCGGGTTCACATGCCAGGGCGCGTGCGATCAGGACGCGCTGGCGCTGGCCGCCAGAGAGGGCAGCGAACGGTCGCCGGGCGAAGTCGGCCAGCCCGACCTGGGCCAGGGCGTCGCGCACGACCTTGCGGTCAGCGGACGTAAACGGGCCGAATTTGTTGCCGCGCAGGCGTCCCATCATCGCGACATCGAACACACGCACCGGAAACTGCGGATCGAGCTGGACGTATTGCGGCATGTAGCCGACCCGGTGACGGGCGTTACGCGGCGTGGTGCCGAGCACTTCGATGCGCCCGGCATCTGGCTGGAGCAGGCCGAGCACGAGGCGCAGCAGCGTGGTCTTGCCGCCGCCGTTGGGACCGACGATGCAGGCATAATCGCCGCGCGGGACGATGAGATTGACGTTCTCCAGTACGCGGGTGTTGGTGTAGGAGAACGCGAGGTCGCGGATCTCGATGGCGTTGTCACTGGGCAAGGCGGTCTCCGCGGTCGTGCAGCTCATCACCTGGGAGAGGAGAGACTAACCCTTCCCCAGCCCCTCCCTGAAAGGGAGGGGGGTAAGAGTGCCGCGCTACTCTGTTTTCTCTTCGTCGCGGGACAGGGCAGCGGTGATCTTCTCGGCCATGTCACGCAGGTTCGCGGACCAGTTGCGCGCCAGGGGATCCAAAGGTACGACAGCACCGTCGATCGCTTTGGCAACCGCCTCCGCAGCCTTCGTTGAGAACTGCGGCTGAACGAAGATCGCGTGTACGTCCTGCGCTTTGGCACGCTCAATCAGTGTGGCGAGTTGCCGGGCAGTGGGTGTCTTGCCCTCAATTTCGACCGGCACCTGTTTCAGCTCGAATTCGTCGCAGAAGTAGCCGAACGCGGGGTGAAAGACGAACACCTCGCGGCCCTTCAGCGGTGCCAGCGCGATCTGCAGCTCGGCCTGAAGGACCTTCACGTCGGCATCAAATCGTGCGGCGTTGCGGCGATATAGAGCGGCACGCTCCGGGTCGATACGGACGAGTGTCTCGCAGATGGTTCGCGCTTGTGTGCGGGCGAGTTCGGGGCTGAGCCAGACGTGCGGATCGGGGCGACGAGCCGGACCGCTCTCGTGATCGTGTGCATGGCCGTGATCGCAGGTATCGTGCGCACCGTGATCGTGGTGGACGCAACTGGTCTCCATCGTGCGCATGCGGATGCCGGCCCGCGTGTCGACCATTTCCATCTTGGGAAACATGCGGGCAAGGCGCGGCAGGACGGCCTGTTCGAACTCGACGCCGATCGAGAAGTACACGCGTGCTTTGGACAGCCGCGCGAGATCTTTCGCCGTCGGATCGTACGCATGCGGCGATTGCCCGGGGCCGACGAGTACCTGAACGCCAACGTGCTCGCCGCCGATGCGTTCGACAAGGTAGGCTTGGGGGGCGATGCTGACGGCGATCGCGAGCTTGTCTTCGGCTCGCGCTGTCGATGGCGCTGCGTTGATCGCCGCGGCTGCGATTATCAAGAACAGCGGGGCAAGCGTTCGGTGTCGCATGCTCGTTGGTTCCTTTCTTGTCTCTTGCGTCACGTTCATGTCTGTCGTCATTCATGTACGTGCGTGTTGCACGCGTCGCCGCAGACGATGTGCATCTCGTGGCAGTCGTCGCACTCGCGCAGTTCGTGGTGGCTGGCAAACTTCTCCCAGTGCTGCTTCTGGTTGGGTGTGAGGACGCCCGTGCCGCGACAGACCGGGCAGTGGTTGTCGAGCGCCTGGAGAATGGCGGCGCGGATGAACTCCGAGCGGTTGGGGATCAGCTTGAGCGCTTCCATCAGCGAGTCGTCGACCTTGAAGGTGACGACGGATTCCTTGTTCTTGTCGGGCATGGCACACCTCCGCGCCGTGGGTAGCGCATCACTTATTGTAATACGCCGTAATACGCTTACGCCAGTCGAACGCCGATTGTTCAACTGCACGGCCGGATTCGAAGTCGCGGGTGCCGCCGGTGGAAACGTATAAGGTGTTTCAATGGCGAATCTTACGACTATCGACAGCCGCAGATGGCGGCCCCGGCAGGACGCGATTATGTTTGAGGTGGGGTCCGTTTCTGGAGCACGTCGCCCATGCTCTCGTTCGCGCGATGTCCGGTCTGTCGCACGGTGCTGCCGTGGACGTACATCTGGCGTCCGGTGTGGGCGCGGTGGAACTGTGCGTCTTGTGGATCATTGTTGGGGATCAGTCCCTGGCGGCGGGTGCTGATCATCGGACTCGTGATCCCGCTCGGCCTGTTCTGGATGCCCTTCATGTCGCGGGCCGGTGTCACCGGTCTCTTCGGGTCGCTCATCGCGCTGGTCGTCCTGCTGCTCGTACTCGTGGGGCTGCTGCTGGCCGTTGATCGGGTCGTGGTTATCGAGCGTTGTGGATTGCGCTGCAAGCATTGCGGCTACGACTTGCAGGGGCAGCGGGAGCCACGCTGTCCCGAGTGTGGCAACGAGCTCGACGCTGAGCAGCGGAGCCTGCTGGCATCGGGTGAAATTCCCACGACGACGCATCGCAAATCGCGTACGTGGGCTGTGCTGATTGCGGTGCTCGTAATCGCGGCACTGTTCACGTTGGCAACCGCGGGATTGATTACGTACAAGAAGATGCGTGCCGCGCCCCGTATACCTGCGACGACACAGCCGGTAGGTCCCGGCGTTCCCTAGACGCGTGAGAGGTCTTCGAGGCCGGCGTCCACCACATCGACGAGGAAGTCCACGTCGGGCTTTGTGATGCACATCGGCGGGGCGAACCGGATCGTGTTCCAGTGCGCGCCGGACTTGCCGACGAGCAGGCCGCGTTGCTTGGCCGACTCGACGAGGCGCTTGGCCTCTTCGACGGCGGGCTCTTTCGTTCCGCGGCCTTTCACGAGTTCGATGGCCAATAACAGTCCCATGCCGCGGACGTCGCCGATCAGCATGTGCTTATCCTGCAACGCGTGCAGCTTGTCCTTGAAGTAGCCGCCGATGTCGCGGGCACGCTGCTGGATGTTCTCGTCATCGATGATCTGCAACGTCGCGTATCCGTTCGCGACCGAAACGGGATTGCCGCCGAACGTGTTGAAGTGCAGTTTCTGCGATAGGCACGCGGCGATCTCCGGCCGCGTCGTGACGGCTGAGAGCGGGGCACCGTTGCCGATGCCCTTGGCCATCGTGACCATGTCGGGGACGACGCCGAAGTTCTCGAAGCCCCAGAAGTGCTCGCCTGTGCGGCCCCAGCCCGTCTGCACCTCGTCAGCAATGCAGATGCCGCCGTGCTGATGGACGATGTCGTAGACCACCTGGAAGTACTCCGGCGGAGGAACGATAACGCCGCCGACGCCCTGAATCGGCTCGGCGATGAAGCCGGCGATTGCTCTGTCGGGTGCGGCGTGAATCACATCTTCAACGGCGTGAGCGCACTTGAGATCACAGTTGGGATAACTCAGGCCAAGCGGGCAGCGATAGCAGTAGCCGGGACATGCACGATGAACGTTGATGCTGGCATCGGCCCAGAACTTCCAGTCGTCGATGCCGGTCAGGCGCATCGTCGCGCCGGTGCCACCGTGATAGCCGTTGTGCAGGCAGATCATGTCGTTGTGGCCGGTGTACAGGCGTGCCAGCAGCGTGGCGTACTCGTTGGCCTCGCTGCCGGAGTTACCGAAGTAGGTCTGTGTCAGACCCGAGCCCTCCGGAAAGTGGCGCGCGATCGCGCGCGCGTACAGCACGATTGTCGGGTGCAGATACAGCGTCGTCGTGTGAACTAGGCGACCAATCTGGGCGCGCACGCGTTCAGTGACTTTGGGGTGACAGTGTCCGACCGAGACCGAGACGATCCCGCCGGCGGCGTCGAGATATTGCCGGCCCTGTTCGTCCCACAGGTACTGCATGTGCCCCTCGACGATGCAGATTGGCTCGTCGTACTCGTCGTAATAGAGTAGCAGGCCGGGGTTCAGGTACTCCCGGCGGAGAGCCATGATCTCGTCGCGGCTGGGGCCGTCGTACGCGGAGGGTTGATGGTCACTGACGGGCAGCGGAAAGCGTGAGCCGGCAGGGGGCTCGGTCGGTGGCATTATCGTTCTCCAGGGGTCGCAGCGCCCCGGTACATCACAAGGCGCTTCATTGCAGTATCATGATCGCCGCGCGCGAACGCAACTCACGAGCGTCGGACGCGTATCAAGGTATGAGGAATGGTGATGCAGCGAATCAGCGGCGAGTGGAAGCGAATCGTGTTGGGATGTGTCATCGTTCTGGCGTGCGTCAGCTTGGCCGGTTGCGCAGTGCATCCGCGCGGACCGCACGGGCCGCGGTGCGACGAGATCGAAGCGACGGCGACCATCCGGCAGCCCACGGAGCGGATGAAAGTGCTGCGGCGCATCGCTGCGTTCGAAGACCTCACGCAACACGAGCAGATCTACATGGTCAACGCGATCCTCTCCTGGGGGTTCGGCGACGATAAAGCGGATGCATTCATGATCCTGATCGATAATCCGTGCTGCACGGCGGAGACGCAGTCGTACATTCTGGAGAAGCTGAAGTACTACGACCTCGGCCGAGCGGAGGCACGTGTGATCCACCGGCTGCTGGACGACGAGGAGCAAGCCGAGGACGTGCGAAAGTGACATGGGGTCGCGGGGGCCGCTAGAATCGCCGAGAACATGCGGAGTGGTTATGGAGCTGGATGGACTCTTCCTGGATTTCTACGGAACGATCGCAACGGGTGACCGACAGGCGGTCGAGGCGGTCTGTGCACACGTCATTGGCGACACCGGGCTCGATATGAGCGCGCACGAACTGGCGATCGTGTGGGGTGACCGGTTCTTCGCGGCGGCGGATGCGTGCGTGCACGATGGTTTTCGCACGCTGCACGAGATCGAGCTGGACACATTGCAGGCCACACTGGCTAAGCTCGGGCACACGATCGATCCGGTGCCGTACTCGCAAGAGTTTCAGGAGTACCTGCGCAAACCGCCGGTGTTTGCCGAGGTGGGGGAGTTCTTCGCGCGTTTTCCGCTGCCGATCTGTATCGTGTCCAACGCCGACCGAGCGGAGCTGGATGCGGCAATCCGGAATAGCGGAATTGCGGTGGCAGAGGTGGTTACGTCCGAGGATGCGCGAGCGTACAAGCCGGATCCGCGGATCTTCGAATATGCGCTGGAGCAGACGGGGTGGCACCGGGAACGCGTGTTGCATGTGGGGGATTCGCTGCACGCGGACGTCGGCGGCGCGCTGGCAGCGGGCGTGGGTAGCGGCTGGGTGAATCGCGAACATCGCATCCACGACATCGGCGAACACGAGCCCGAGTACGAGTTCGCCGATCTGTTGGAGGTGGCGGCACTCGTGGACGGCGTCTCGCGTACGCCACGTTCGATTTCGGACGAGCGCAGCACCCTTTAATATCCTCGTTGCGCCGTCTTTATCGGGTGTTCCCGCTGAGCACCGGCGTTTCGGGTTTGGGGCGCTCGGGACCTGCCGGTAGAATCGAAGGACTGGGAAACGGCATCGGAGGCGTTTCCTCTGATTGATGCGCTGGATGGAATTCGAGGACGGCTATGAAATCGTTACAGCGGGCAATGCTCGTGACGGGGGTTTTCGTGTTGGCAGTTTCGGCGCACGCCGGCGATAACGATGACATCTTCAGAGCGGCGCGGCTGGGCGACTTCACGCACGTCACCACACTACTGCAAGCTGATTCGAGCCTTGCGCAGACGCAAACGTCAGCTGGTGAGACGGCTCTGCAATACGCAGTCGCCGGCGGGCACACGGACATCGTGGAGTTGTTGTTGGCCTATGGGGCGAACGTGAGCGCCGCCGACGATCAGGGCGAAACCGCGCTGCACTGGGCGGCGACGCGCGCCGACACGAAGCTCGTTGCTGCGTTGCTCAGCGCTGGGGCGAACGTCCACGCGACGAATGCCGCCGGCGAGACGCCGCTGCACTTTGCGGCGCGTTTCGTGCGTGATGCAGTCGCGGCGGAGCTCCTGAATGCCGGGGCGGCGGTCAATGCACAAGACGCGCTGGGGCAGACGCCGTTGCACCTGGCGGGGCGCAACGCGCGTGGGCACGACGAGGCGGCGCACGCAGCGATCGAGGCGTTGGCGGCGCAGTTGATGCAGGCCGGTGCCGATCCGAAGCTCACGGACGAGTCGGGCGCGGTGGCGTGGCCACATGCGGAAGAGCCGCCGCCAACAGGTCGCGAGCCGTCCGGTTACCCGTCATACGACGACGTCGCCGCGGAGTTGCTTTCGTACCAGACGCAGTATCCAGGCTTGTGCATCCGTCACAATCTCGGTGCCAGCACGTTGCCGGGCAAGCCGATCTGGGCGCTGCAGATCAGCGACAACGTGGGTGTTGAGGAAGATGAGCCGGAGCACAAATACATCGCCACGATGCACGGCGATGAGGTGACCGGCACGGTCATGTGCCTGAACCTGATCGACCTGCTGCTCACCAACCATAACGTTCCCGGACAGGAGCGGCTGACAAATATCGTCGACGAGATCGACATCTGGATCGTGCCCTGCATGAATCCGTGGGGCTACACGAACAACGCGCGCGCCAACGCGAACGGCATCGACCTGAATCGCGCATTCCCCGAGGGGTCGCCGCCCAATCCGGAACCCAATACGACCGCCGGCAGACAGCCGGAAGTTGCGACGATCATGGACTGGTCGTTCGCCCACTCGTTCACGCTGGCGGCGAACTTCCACGGCGGGGCGCTGGTCGTGAACTACCCCTTCGACAACCGCGGCAACGCTTCCCAGTACACGCCGGACGAAGACCTGTTCGTCTACATCAGTGAGGAGTACTCCAAGACGAACCTGCCGATGTGGAACGGCGCGTGGTTCCACGGGATCACGAACGGATATGACTGGTACTCGATCGACGGCGGTATGCAGGACTGGAGCTATCGCTACATGGGCTGCAACGAGGTGACACTCGAGATCGGCAATACCAAGAGCCCGCCGTACGCGCAGATGCCTTCGTACTGGAGCGACAATCAGGAGTCGATGCTGGCATACATGGAGACGTGTCTGATTGGTGTGCGTGGTTTGGTTTATGACTCGCAGACCAGCGCTCCGCTGGCGGCGACAGTGGCGGTCATCGGGCGTGATCACCCGGTCTACACCGACCCGGATGTGGGTGACTATCACCGGATGCTGCTGCCCGGGACGTACGATCTGCGCTTCGAAGCCGCCGGGTACGATCCGGTGGAGATCATGGGCGTGGTGGTGAACTCGGGGCCGGCTACGGTGCTGAACGTACCGATGGGACCACCCGCGGCGGTGACGTATCCCAACGGCGGCGAGACGTTGAATGTAGATGAGTCCATCGACATCACGTGGGTCGGCAATCCGAGCACCGAATTCCACGTGCAGTACACGAGCAACTACGGCGAAGGCACGACGCTGTCAGATGACTTCGAGACCGGCGCGCTCGACCCCGCGTACACCTTCAGCGGCTCGCTCGACTGGACGGTGACAACCGCCGACACGCACGGCGGCACGTACGCCGCCCGGGCTGGCGCGATTGGTAACAGTCAGATCACGCGCATGCTGCGAACGGTGGACGGTGATGCGGAGCTTAGCTTCTGGTATCGCGTGAGCTCGGAATTTAACTACGACTGGTTCAACTTCTACATCGACAACCAGCAGAAGATCCATGTTTCCGGTTTGGGTGACTGGACGCAGTACACGACCACGCTGGGGCCGGGCTCGCACGAACTGAAGTGGGAGTACGTGAAGGACACAAGCTGGCTGGACGGCGATGACACTGTCTATGTCGATGACTTGGTGGTCTCGAACGATCTGACGGCGTGGGTGGACATCGCGAACCCGACCGCCGTCGGGGCGTCATCCACGTCGTGGACGCCAACCGTGGCGAGCACTGACTGTAAAGTGCGCGTGCGTGCGCACTATGGAGGCGGCAGCTATAGCGATTGGGACGAGAGCGACGCGCCGTTCACGGTGGTGGCCGGGCCGATCTACGATCCGGGCGATATGAACTGTGACGGTTCGGTCGATTTTGGCGATATCAACCCGTTTGTGACCGCGCTGGTCGATCCTGCCCAGTACCCGGTGCTGTATCCGGATTGCGACATCATGCTGGCGGACGTTGACGGCAGCGGTAACGTCGGTTTCGGCGATATCAATCCGTTTGTGAGTCTGCTGGTCGGCGGGTGATGAGGTCCCGATTCAAGGGCGCTGATCCACGTGCAACGTGATTCCTTCAGCGCCCTCGACCCAGCGCTCGCGGCGTGGAAAGACGATGAGCTCGCTGTAGCCTGCGCCGGCGACATGGTCCAGAACCGTGTCAATCTGATCATCCGGCCAATAGCAGAAGCCCTCTATGCAACAGAACCACGCCACCTGGATCGGCTGCAGCTCGGCCAGGTCCTCCAGCCAGTAACGCGCGTCTGCTTTGCAGTTGGCATCCACCCAGTTCGGGTGACCGAAGTTGACTTCGGTGAACCGTACGTCGACCTCTTCCTCGACGACCTGGCAAAGCAATTCGTAGCGATTGCGCTTGTAGTCCACGCAGTTGTACATCATGGCCGGATACCAGATGTATGTCAGGTCGTCTGGCAGTGCGGTCATACATTGGCGAAACTGTGCGTAATTGATGTCGTACAGACCATCGCCGTGGTCGCGTACAGCCTCTTCGTTCTCGAGCAGGACGATGTTAGAGCCGGTGGTGGCTGCGATTTGGGTGAGTTCAGCTCCGATCTGCTGCCAACCCTCGATCCAGTCCAAGTTGTCTTGGCCCAGGATGATCGACGTCTTCAGCCCGGGGATGATCTGCACTTCCGGGATGCGGTCGTTGAGGATTCCGTACAAGTCTGAGCAGGTCGCCGGGCAGTCTGGATAGACGGAGACAATCGCGGTGTCCGTCACGCGCTGCCAGAGGCGCAGACCCTCGATGACATGGTCGGCGTCCGCCACGCCTGTCGACTCAATCCAGGGGATAATCTTGGGCGTCGGGATCGTCTTCTCCGCCGTGACGGGAAGCACGGCGCTCTGGCCCGTGTCGGCGAGAATTATGACCGTCGCCTCGTGGCTGCCGATGAGCATCCGAGGTCGATTGAGCGTTACCGCGATGGTCTGATTTCCGGAGGCCAGGTGCCCGCCCGCCGGTTCAAAGTCGATCCAGCCCGCGTCGGCGTTGATGGCGTAGCTGAGCGTGCCGCCGCCGACATTCGCGAGCGAAAACGTGCGCGTTGATGCCGACGTTCCGAAACTTAGACTGTCGGCGTCCCCGTTCACGGCAAGGTTCGGAATGAGCGAGTCGCTCACAACACCGTACCAGAGCGTGACGTAGTGCGCCTGAGTGCCCGACCTCACGACCAGGTTGCCGAACTGGAGGCCTGAGGGGACGGCCGCGGGATTCACAGTCACGGTGATGCTGTCGTGCTCGCCGCTGCTGGATCCGTCGCGCGGATTGGTGGCGGCCCAGAGCACATCGCTGGTGATGACGTAATCCAGCGTGCCACCGCCGCCGTTGCGGACGAAGAACGTTTGCACGTTCGCATCTGTGCTGAACACGAGCTCGTCGGCGCCCACGTCGAGCAACGGCTCGTTCGGATCAGCGGTACCGTCCGCAGCGACATCCACGAACACCACGATCGGAATCGTCTGCGCATCCGTAGTGATCGTGATATGACCCACATACGATCCGGCGGCAAGGCCGGTACGGTCGACCTGCGCGCGGATCGCGCGATATTCCCCGGCAGTTGTGCCATGCGCGTGAGTCAAACTGATCCAGTTCACGTTGGCTGATGCGAGGTACTCCAACTCGGTCGTTTCGGTGTTGCGGAGGAAGATTGAGCGCTGTTTGGCGCGCGTCCCGTACTCGAGTTGATCGTGCGAGATCCAAAGTGTGTCGACGAGCTGGGCCGTCGGCAGGTCGGGGGCTCCAGGTTCATCACCGCCGCTGGCGATCGACGTCGTCGGACCGTCGTTCGGATCGTCCACAGGCATTTGATCATGGGGACCATCCGAAGCGCCAGGCCACGTGCCAGGATCGAGCGCGAGCGGCGTTGAGCCGGACGGCGTACACGCGGTCGAAGACAGCAGCCAGGCTGCCGTCAGAAAAAGCCCCAGGACGGAATCGCGTCCGAACAGACAAGTCACTCTCGGACTGTTTGCGTACTGCACGGTCAACCTCGCGCACCCCGATCAGGCGGTGCCCAGACGGCGGGGATTCCACAACAACTCTGTAGTTGAGTGTTGAAAACCCGTGAGGCTGCGGCAAATTGGGGGCGTAGGAAATCGTGTGAGGGCGAGGACTTGCGCGGGAGTGGTGCTCTATTCGGACGTCACATGTCGAGCTCGGACAGCGGCCGATGTCGTGCGTCGGTCGCTGCCCGCAGGTGGTTGTTTTAAGGTCGGCGGTCCGTGTCGAATGCTGCCGCGAGATCGCGCGGCCACGGGACGTCCGCTGCGAGCTTGACCCGAATCAGGAGCAGGGCCGTCTCGAGCTGCGGATCGGTGTCGGGTGCCTCAAATGGGTCGCCATCGAGGCGCTCGATTTGCTCTTCGGTCAGAAACGGTTCGTCTTCATCGTCTTCGGCTGTGTCATCTTTAAGCTCGGCGACAGCTTTCTCACGATCCTCTTCGCTCAGAGCTTCAGGCTGCTCCGCTGCACCGTTCCGGATGATGGATACATCCCGCTGACGCTCGAGCACGCGGCGAAACTCCTTTGGTGTGAGGCGCAGGTGCCAGTCCGGGTCCACTCCCCACACGTCGGCGTCCGGCGCTTTGTGCGGCGTGCGCCCGCTGGGCAGGTAGTACAAGGCGGTGGTGAGCTTCAACCGAGCATCGTTGCCGAGTCCGCGCACGTGCTGCACGCTGCCCTTGCCGAACGTGCGATCGCCGAGAACGATCGCGCGGTTATGATCCTGGAGCGCGCCGGCCAAGATCTCCGATGCGCTGGCGCTGCCCTCGTTGACGAGGATCACCAGGGGAACGTCGCGATATCGGGCCCGCCCGCCGACGCGTTCGCGGTGCTCGCGTTCGACGCGACCGCGGGTGGAGACCACCTCGCCATCGGCGAGAAAGTCGCTGACGACATCGATGGCGACGTCGAGCAGTCCGCCGGGGTTGTGGCGCACGTCCAGAACGAGTCCGCGCATACCCTGGTCGCGGGCTTCGCGCAATGCCCGTTCGAGCTCGTCCTCTGATTTGGGCAGGAAATTGCTCAACCGGATGAACGCCACACCGGTATCCTCGTCGAGCATGTAGTTCCACTTGTTGTCGGTCTTGCCGGGGATGCGCTCGACGCCCTGGACGGTGTGCAGCTCGATCTTGCGGCGAACGAGCTTGAAGTCGAGGCGCTGTCCGGTTTCGGGGCGGAAGATGGTCAGAACGACTTCGCTACCGCCGGGCCCCATGATGTTCTGCACCGCGTCATCGGTGGTCCAGCCCTTGGTCGACTCTCCGTCGACGGCGATGATCAGGTCTTCCGGTTCGATGCCGGCCTCGAGGGCGGGCGAGTTCTCGAGTGGTGTAACGACCTTTAGTCGCTTGCTGATCTCGTCGACACCGAGCTGAATGCCGACGCCTTCAAACCCGCCCATCATCATCTTGTCGAATTCGCGGGCGTCGACGGGCCAGACCATGCCGGTGAAGTCGTCGAGCTCGCTGATGAAGCCCTCGACGAACTCGACCACCAGCAGCGCCTCAGGCAGCTCCACGGAGCCGCGGTTGAGGAACGCGACAGTATTGAAGACACGTTCGAGATCGCGCTGGCTGAAGCGCTCGCGATTCTTGATGTCGCTGCTGATTTCTTCGAGCTTCTGCACGAAATGGTCGCGCAACGCGGGATTGGCCAGCCCGTCGAGGAACTCCTGCGGCTTGGATGCGCCGGCGAGGGTGATCAGGTTTTCGATCGCGCCGTTCGCCATCTGCTTGAAGTCCGGCTCTTCGTAGTACAGCCGGCTGACCATCTGGATCGCGTTTTCGAGCAAGCGCTTGTCGACGTCCTTCAGGCGGCGTTCCAGGGCTTCCTCGTCTTCGTAGGCGTACTCGACGCGGGCGTGGCGGACTGCGTGTTTGCGCAGCTCCTTAATCGTCTCGTCGTCTTCATGGATGCGCGACAGGAACGAGTAGTAGCCGAGCGCGAGATCCCACTTGCCCTTACGCTCGTATTTGCCCGCCGCCAGCTTGGCTTCCTTCGTGAGCTCGGCGATCCACGGCTGCTGTGCGTACTCGGTCTCGTCGGCCGCGTATGGCATGGCCTGGGCTGCGAACGCGAGCGCCAGGCGCAGGTCGTTCTCCTCTTTGGCCTTCTTCGCCTCGGTGACGTTCCAGTCAAAGGTCTTGGCCTTCAGGTCCTTCCGCGACGCCACTACTTCGTGATAGCTGTCGAGCCAGGTCAGCGCCTGCCGGGCATCCTGCAGCTCGGTATCCTTGGTCAGCAGGTCGTTGATCGTGGTGCGCCCGCTGTCATAGTCGCCGCGCAGAATGGCGGCGTAGGCGGCTTCGAGCAGGAGGTCGGAGGCGGAAACGAAGCTCGGTGCGAGTAGAAGCAGACCGAGCAGTGGAAGCAGCGTGTACCGTCGTCTCATACTCAACACGTCCTTTCCCGTTCGCCGGATCCCGGTCAGGGTCCGGGAAACGTACTGCGGGCCGGGAGCTTTCCCGGCCCAGTGACATTATATGATTCGTAATCCAAGTGGCACCCCGCACAAAAAACGACAAGCCGGCCCGCAGGCCACTAAATGGTGTTGTCAGAGGCCGAAAAAAGCCCATGATGGCGGGTATGCAGGCGAAGCGCGTGCAACATGCCAAGGTGTCGCACCGGCTCGAACGGCTGGTGCTGGGCGTCGATCCGGGCTTGCAGCGGACTGGATTCGCGTTGCTGGCAGACGCGCCCGAACCGCAGGGCGGACGACTGGTCGAGGCCGGTGTGATTCGGTTGACGCGGGGTGACGGGCTGGCGCAACGGCTGCTGGCACTCGAGACCGATCTGGATCAGATCATCGACACGCACTGTCCGGTAACGCTCGTGTGCGAGGAGCTTTACGCCCACTACAAGCACCCGCGGACGGCGATACTCATGGCGCACGCTCGCGGGGTGATCCTCGCGCTGGCCGAGCGACGCGGGTTGCAGGTGTTGTCGGTCGCGGCGACCAACGTGAAGAAGCTGCTCACCGGCAGCGGACGGGCCAGCAAGCGGCAGGTGCAGCTCGCAGTGACCAGCACGCTGGGACTGGCCGAGGTGCCCGAGCCCAACGACGTCGCCGACGCGATCGCGATCGGGCTGGCTGGGCTGCGCTGGCGGGCGGCCGGCGACACTGCGGGCGACTTGCCGCGGAGGGCGCAAGCGTGATCTGTCGTGTAACCGGACGCTTGGTGGCGATCGCGGGCGAGTCCGTCGTGCTCGAGCAGCAGGGCATTGCCTACGAAGTGCTCGTGTCGGCGACGGTGCTCGGCGAACTGCAGCAGCGCATCGGCACCGACGTGACGCTGCACACGATCCACTATTACGAGGGCAACCCCGCCGGCTCGCACCTGACGCCGCGGCTGATCGGGTTTCTGGCGGAGGCGGACCGGGCGTTCTTCGGCGCGTTCACGCGTGTGAAGGGCATCAGCTATCGCAAGGCGCTGCGGGCGATGAGCGTGCCGGTGCAACACCTGGCCGCCGCGATCGCGCAGGGTGACGTGCGCACGCTGACCAGCCTGCCCGAGATCGGCAAGAAGACCGCGACGCAAATCGTCGCCGAGTTGCAGAACGAGGTGGAGGCGTTCCTGGACGTAGCCACAGCGGGCCCGGTAACGAAGCCGCTCAGCGACGTGCAACAGGTCGCGGTCGAGATCCTGGTCCAATGGGGTGACCGCCGGGCGGATGTGGAGCGTTGGGTATCCGCGGCGGTCGAAGAGCACCCGGAACTGAGCGAGCCGGACGCAATCGTCCGCGCGGCGTATCGGTTTAAGGAGTTGCGGATCTAGGCCTGCTGGACAGCGGTGGTCCTCGTCCCTAATCCGGTTTTCCCTAAATAGGGACAGCCACCATTTACTTGCCATTGCGAGTCGCAATAAATGGTGGCTGTCCCTGTTTATTGTCCCCGAACACCACGAAGACGCCGCGAGCGTTGAGCAGATAGCCGAAGCCGACGGGGCGCTTGGCCTTTCCGACGAGCCCCGCCCGCGGCGTCTACGGAGCCGCAGGGCTTCGGGTCGACTGAACACCCCACGGAGCAGCGCTGTAATCGGCCCAGAGATTACGGCCCGGAGTTAGACAGGTGCTTACTAATTATCCGGAACGCTTCGGATCGGGAGCTGTCCGAGCAGGACGACATGCTTGTCCCTCGCGGGGCGGCGAATACGTTCGCCATGACTTCGACCTGGTCGGCTGTAAGGCCGGGCATGGAGTTTTCACTACAGTGCGTCTTGAGGGTGTTCAGCATTGTCGTACACGTCGTCATCTCATCCAACGTGTTGTAGAGCATTCGCCACGGTGCGGGCAGTTCCTTCGCCGACTCCCTGTTCAGCCTTGCCGCCTTCCGCTGTCCACTCGCGTTCAAGAACATGGGTACGAACAGCAACGCAATGAAGGCGGCCACAATGACGCCGATTATCAAGTCGCGGCTATTCTCGCTCTTGCTCTTCTTGTCGCTCTTGTCGTCGGCCGAATATGCGGCAGCCGTGGGCGCGCCACAGTCGGGGCAGAACTTCGCCGAAGAACGTTGGATTATGCCATGCGTTGGGCAACGTCGCATCTTGATACGTGCCTCCCACTGTCATTGTCCTGCAAGACGAGCGAACGCGTCAAGCGTTCAGCAGCCGTTGGCGACTGGCTCGCACGGGCTCGCTATTGCGTCGTTAAGGGCTGCGTCGAAGCCGTCGTCGGCGACGTACGGGCTCGGCTCGGGGCAACCGTCGAGCGGGCACTTGCAGATAGCGAGTGAAATGGTGAAGATTAAGGTGCTATGAATCCAGGAACACACCAAACCGTGCAACGCGGCGCGCGTTCGCGCGCACTTGGACAAGCCCCGCCCCGGCCGTGGGTACCAGCAATGCTAAATAGGAATGCTAAATAGGGACAGCCACCATTTACTTGCCCTGCGAGTCGCAATAATCGGTGGCTGTCCCTGTTTATTCCTGTTTATTCCTGGTGGCTGTCCCTGTTTATTCCTGTTTATTCCGAATACATGGCGAACTGATCCAGATTCGCTACGCGTCCGCGAACAGGTGCGTCTTGCTGGCACCCATTCAGCAGCACACAGATAAGACTCAGTGACGCAAGTCGAGTCATGGCACCCGTTTCCTAGTTGCTACGCGTACGCACGGCACGAAGGGGGCAGTCAGCAAGGACCCACCGGCGATCGCGGGCCGGTGATGCCGGTCTGTAACGTCGTCCTCCTGCGTACCATCGTATCACGCCGGTACGTGGCCTGCCCCCTCTCCTATGTGCACTCGTACGTCCGTGTTCAGGTGAATCGTGCCGGCGCGCGTAGCGTCGGCCCCCTGCGGCCGACGTTGGTCGTGCGACGTCGGTGGTACTGCGGGAGACTTCGTCAGTTTCACCGAAAACGTCGCCCGCGGGGGGGCGACGCTACGTGTTTTCGCCCCCTCTCCCAGCCTCTCCCCCGCCGGGGGAGAGGGGTAAGACGGACGCTCCACGTTCTCGCACCGCCGCGCTTTGCGGCGAGGCTTGTGACGTGTACGCTGGGGTCTGCATGTCGATCGAACGGACATTTTCGCAGCCGGTGCCGGATGAGGAGCGGTTTCTGACTTCGCTGCGGCCGCAGCGGCTCGATGAGTGCATCGGGCAGACGCAGGTGCGCGAGCAGTTGCGCATCGCGCTCGAGGCCGCCCGCAAACGCGACGAGCCGCTAGACCACGTGCTGCTCGACGGTCCGCCGGGACTGGGCAAAACCACGCTCGCGAACGTCATCGCCAACGAGATGGGCGTCACCGTGCGGCAGACCAGCGGGCCCGCGATCGCCCGGCAGGGCGACCTGATGATGATGCTCACGCAGATGGACACCGGCGACGTGCTGTTCATCGACGAGATCCACCGGCTGGCGAAGGTCGTCGAGGAGTTCCTCTATCCCGCGCTCGAGGACTTTCGCGTCGACTACACGACCGAGTCGGGCATCGGCGGCCGCACGGTCAACTTCGCGCTGAAGCGCTTCACGCTGGTCGGCGCGACCACGCGAGCTGGACTGCTGTCGGCGGCATTGCGCGACCGGTTTGGTCTGCTGCTGCACCTCCAGTACTACACCGACGACGAATTGCAGCGCATCGTCGAACGCAGCGCACATCTGCTCGGCGTGCAGTTCGAGGACGCCGCCCTCGAGCGACTGGCGTCGCGCTCGCGGGCTACGCCGCGGATTGTGAATCGGTTGCTGCGGCGGGTGCGGGACTACGCAGACGTCCGCGGCGACGGCGTGCTGACGCCGAGCGTGGTCGATGCGGCGTTGGAGATTCTGCAGATCGACGCACTGGGTCTGGACGAGCTGGACCGAGCGTATCTGCGCTCGCTGATCGAGCATTACGACGGCGGGCCGGCCGGCGTCGAGGCGATCGCGGCGACAATGGGCCACGAACGCGACACGCTCGAAGACGTGGTCGAGCCGTACCTGCTGCAGATCGGGTTCGTGATTCGTACGCCGCGGGGAAGGGCGGCGCGGCCGGCGGCGTACGCGCACCTGGGGATGACGCCGTCGAAGTGGCAGGCGTCGGATCAGGCGGAGTTGTTTGAGTAGCGTCCGGCCTCCCGGCCGGACGGAGCATGCCAGTCGCGCCCGATGTGCCACTGCTCTACGAGCAGTGCTCCTTGTTCCTCGAAGGCCACTGCTGACACAGCAGTGGCACACTTGCGCGGTCAACGGCCGACCGGGAGGTCGGCCGCTACCTTCGGTTGGTCCAATCGGGGTCGGCGTATTGCCGGCGGCGGTGGGCTACGTCTGCGAGCTGCTCGTCAGCCCAATCGCGTGCGTGGCAGGGGAGGTCGAGTTCCGCGGACAGCCGCGAGAGGAAATCGGTGATCCACTGCTCTACTGTTTCGGCCGCGGGCTCGTGGAGGTCGACTCCTGGGTGTGACTTGTAACGCTGGCCGAGTAACAACGAGCCGTGTTGCAGGACGCGGTCGGGCAGCCGGCGCTGCGCGCTGCCGAGCAGTTTGTCCGGGCCGATAATCAAGTCCGTGCGTCCGGGTTTTTCGAAACAGAAGAACGGCCCCGTCCGCGGCGTCGGTATGGGAAAGCTGTCGGGGGCGAGCTCGCTGCGCGGACCGTCTGCCGCCACGGCGTCGCGCCAGCATTCGTGTACGACGCGGTACAGCTCGGTCGGCGATTGGTGCGTGTGCGGCACGGAGTCGTCGAGCACCAGGCAGTACGTCACCTCGCGGTCGTGCAGAATCGCGCCGCCGCCGGTGATACGCCGCACGATGGCAAGGTCGCGGACGTCTTCGGGCAGTTGGGCGAGCTCGGCCGAACGCTGGAAATAGCCCAGGCTGATGGTGGGCGGCGTCCAGGCGTAAATGCGGATCGTCGCGGGGCGGGCGTGTTCGGCGTGCAGCAGGTGTTCGTCGCGGGCCATATTCGTCGGCCCGTCCAGCGGCGGGTCGCGATAAACTTGCAGCACGCGGCTGCCAGGTGTTGGGGAAGCGGCGGAGGTCACGCGTTGCGAGTCGTCGAGTTGAGGGCCTCGATCGGATCCAGGTAGGCAGCGGCGCGCGCGGGATAGAGGCCGAACACGATGCCCACCAGCGCCGACACGCCGAAGCTCAGGATGACGCCCCAGACTGGGATGATCGTCTGCCACTCGGCGTACCACGTGACGATACGGGCAAGACCGATGCCGAGTGCGATGCCGATGACGCCGCCCAGAATGCTGAGGATCAACGTCTGAATCAGAAACTGGGCGGTGATGTGGTAGCGCTTGGCGCCCAGGGCGCGGCGGATGCCGATCTCGCGGGTGCGCTCGGTGACGGACGCGAGCATGATGTTCATGATGCCGATGCCGCCGACGAGCAGCGAGATGCCAGCGATACTGCCGAGCACAATTTGCCAGGTGCGCTTGGCCTGCTCGGCCTGCTGGAGGAGCTCGAGCGGAACGGTGACGGTGAAGTCCTGGTCCTTGCGCTGGTAGTCGAGCACGCGGCTGACGAGGCGCGAGACTGGCAGAACTTTCTCTTGTGGTTCGACGTGCACGTAGATGTCGCTGTACTGGACTTCCTTGGCCTCGCGGTTCAGGCCCGAGCGCGTGACCTTGATGCTGCCGTAGCGCAGGTCGGCGGAGGACAGCGGGATGTAGACGTCGCGGTTGATGTTACGGGCGGCGAGGCCCTTGGCCGGATTGCCGGCGGTGAGCACCTCGCCCAGGATGCCGACGATGGTGTAGGGGATAGAGCCGCTGGAATAGCTGCGGACGGTCAGTGTGCGATTCAGGGGCTCGTCGTTCGGAAACAGCGTGCGGGCGACTTCGTGGCCGATGACGCAGACTTTGCTGCGGCGTTCTTCGTCCGCCGAGACCAACGGGCGACCACGGCTGACCTGGACGTTGACGACGTCGAAGAAGTTGTCGGTGATGCCGAGCACGGCGCCGTCGAACTGGCGCGAGCCATGGACGAGGTTGTTGGCGACGTCGCGCATCTGGACGATCTCGGCGACGTGGGGAAGCCCGGACAGGCGATCTACGTCGTCCTCCGTGAGACCGTACTTCTTGATCGCTTCCTGGCCCTGGCTGACCTCCTGCGACTTGGGTGGCTCCACGCTGCGCAGGATGATGTTCTGGCTGCCGAGCAACTGAATCTGCTGTAGCTGTTCCGCGGAAGCACCTTCGCCGATGCTCAACATGCAGATCACGGCAGCGACGCCGAAGATCACACCGAGCGCGGTGAGCAGCGACCGCAGCTTGTGAGCGCGCAGATCGCGAAGACCGAGACCGAAAAGCTCGCGAGACAGCAGCGTGCGGAGGAGCATGGCCGAGGGATTCGCTTTGCGTTACGGGTGCTGATCGGGTCGTTGTTGCGGTGGCAATTCGATGGGGCCGAAACGATCCTCGTGCGTTTTGACCGCTTGCTGGAGCGCGATCATCAACCGCTTGGCGTTGGGCGGCGTCAGCATCAGGCGGTGCGACACGCGCAGGACGGGCTGGGGCATGTTCGGCAGCGGTGAGTTCGCACCGAGGTAGACGACCAGCTCGTCGGTGGAGCCTGCCAGCGCGAAGAAGTTCGCGTACACGGTTTCCATCTGGCTGATGTCAAACCGCACTTGGCGCGGCTGTTGTGGCTGGTCCATGAATCCGTTCTCCTCTTCTTCCCCAAAGATCATAGTGGCCTCCGTTCGGAATGGGGTCCACGGTGCAGTCTATGAGCGGGGAGACGGGGCGACAACCGGCCGTACGATTTCGTGGCTGCGTGTGCTCAGTCGCGTTTCGCGGTGGTGGCGCGCATGGGGTATACGTGCTCCGGGGCGGGGTAGCGACCGCTTTCGATGTCGGTGACGTATCGTCGCAATACCTCGGCGACCGCGCGTCCGAGCTCCGCGTGCCGCGGGACGAACTTCGGAGGGCGCGCCGCGCCGAGGCCGAGCATGTCCTGGGTCACCAGCACGTGGCCGTCGCACGCGGGACCCGCGCCGCAGCCGATAACCGGTACGGGCACCGCGTCGATCACAGCTTGCGCGGCCTCGTTGGGGATCGCTTCCAACAGGAGCATCGCCGCGCCTGATGATACGGCGCTGCGCGCCCGCGTGACGAGTGCCTCCACGCTACCCGCGTCGCGAGCTTGCGCGCGATAGCCCTCTGGGGACAATACCTGTTGCGGCTGCAAGCCGAGGTGGGCGATGGTCGTGATGCCAGCGGACGCTATGCGCTCGATGAGCTCGTCGTGGTCGGGTTGGGCTTCGAATTTGACGGCATCACAGCCGGCCTCGTCCCGATAACGCCGCGCGGCGAGCAGTGCCCGGTCGTCATCGATGATGGACTCGTACGGCATATCGCCGACGAAGAACACATCCGGAGCGCCGCGGCGAACGGCTTCGGCGAGCGTGAGCATCAGTTCGAAGGGGGCTTCGCGCGTGCTTTCGTGTCCGAGTATCACCGTGGCAAGCGAGTCGCCGATCAGCAGCGCGTGAACGCCGGCGGCCTGCGCCAGCGCCGCGGTCGGATAGTCGTACGCGGTGAGCATGGCGAATTTCTCGCCGGCGGATTTCATCTGGCACAGCAGGTCGAGCGTTATCCGTCGCGTTGTCGCTTGTGGCGCGTGCATCTGATTGTCTGTTCCCATCGTTGCAGCAGGGATCAGTAACGGAGGAGTGGGCGGGCGCCAAGCGGAAATCCTCGGGGTGCATCGCGGATGCAACTCCCGGCGCGGTGTGATACCGGACGTTGCACGGCGAAATGCTCATCCTGTCGCAGCCACGCGGGCCCCGACAATTTGCATACTTCATTCAGCAGCACCGGTCCAGGCGTGGTTCGGAGACGCCGCGCGAGCGACAGGCACTGTATAGCTTGAAAGGTGGAGATGGGAGTCGAGAGTGTGGCTGCCACAAGCGTGGCGCTGAACCAGGCGCAGGTGCAGATGGCGCTCGCCGTGCGGATGGTGCAGATTGCGCGCGAGACAGGGACGTCGCAGCAAGCCCTGCAACTCGTACAGCAGGCGGCGGAGACCGTTGCCGAACTGCCGATGGGCAGTGTGAGCGCCGCCGGTAGATTGGACACCTACGCCTGACGTAATGCGCAGCCGGGACACGGCGACGGGTGTTGAGCGCACGCGACCACGTCCCCACATCCTGACGTTACTGCTGAGCGGCTCGGTGGTCGTGGAGTGGATGGAATGTACCCACGCGAGGTTGACGTTTGCGTGATCGACGGCGATGCAGCGCAGCGCGCGCTGTTGCGGCGGCGCTTACGGACACGCGGCTACGATGTGGTGGAAGCCGCTGATGCAGAAGCAGGGCTGAGACTCATAAGAGACCGTCGACCCGGCGTGGTTATCTGCAACGTGGAGCTGCGCGGTGGAAGCGGAGTCGAATTGTGCGCACACGTGCGCGCTACTGCGCCACTGGATGGCACCTATCTGATTCTGGTGTCTGCGGTAGAAGACCGAGACGTATTGCACGCTGCGCTGAACGCGGGCGCAGATGACTTCCTGTGCAAGCCGTTCGATATGGAGGAGTTCGACGCGCGTTTGCGGAACGGACATCGGATCGCACGGCTGCAGCAGCGGTTACGAGCGGCGGCGATTACAGATGGATTGACCGGACTGTCAAATCACGCGCAGTTTCGGAAAGTGCTGGCGCGGGAGTTCCAGCGCGCGCTGCGCTACGGCAGCACGGTCTCGTTGCTTATGCTGGATCTCGATCATTTCAAGGTCGTCAACGATACGTACGGTCACGAGATCGGCAACGACGTGCTGCAAGCGGTCGCACGAACAATCGAAGGGCTGGTGCGCAGCAGCGACGTCGTGTCGCGCTATGGGGGTGAAGAATTCGCCGTCATCTGCCCAGAAACGGAGTTGGGCCGAGCAACGGAGTTGGCAGAACGCATTCGCCAAGCCATCGCGGACCGCGTGCGCGTGCCGCGTGAGCCGGCGCTGAAAGCGACCGTCACGATCGGCGTGGCGTCGAGTGCGCTGGCCGGCGTGTCGACCGAGAGCGATCTGATCAACCTTGCAGATCATGCGCTGTACGTGGGAAAACGCCGCGGGCGCAACCAGGTTATGCGGTGCGATGCGCAGCCGCGTCCGGGCCTGGAGGACCTGCGGCACAGCGAAATTGATGAGATTCAGAAGCAGGTGTTCTCGTTAAGTCTGCAGGCCAAGGAGATGTGCCTGCAGAGCGTGTGGGTGCTGATTCAAGCGCTCGAAGCACGCGACCCGTACACCGCGTGGCACTCGCGCAACACGACGTACTACGCCGGCATGCTCGCTGAGGCTGCCGGCTGGGACTTGCCGCTTCAGACCGCATTGGTGAACGCGGCGATGCTGCACAGCCTTGGGAAAGTTGGTGTACCAGACAGCATTCTACAGAGCACCGCACCGCTGACGGCGAAGCAGGCGGCGACATTGCGCCAGGTTCCCATGCTCACGTGCAAGATCCTAGAGCCGTTGCGCGCGTTTGAGGCGGAGATCCTGATCATCCGGCACTTGCGCGAACGCTATGACGGCACGGGTTATCCATTCGGCCTTGCAGGCGAGACGATCCCGATCGGATCGCGCTTGCTGTCCGTCGCCGAGACGTTCGACGCCTTGACCAGTGACCGACCGTATCGTGCGCACGTCTCGATCGATGAAGCCGTGAGTCGCATCGAAGCGGAAGCGAGGCGGCAGTTTGACCCGCAGTTCACGCAACTGATTGCACAGATCGTCCGCGATCGGCGACCAGCCTGGGAAGCGCGCGTCGAACGCTCGCTGGCAGAGATGCATCAACTGCGGCCGGTTGGTTCCGCAGGAACGGCGATCACGAACTGACGCGAATCGCACGCGGCGGCCGACCCGTAGATCGGCCGCCGCCCATACGTTGCGGGTGGATTAGGGTATCAGCAAATCGACGAACGGGTTGATGTCGCTGAAGCCGACCTCTCCATCGCCGTCGATGTCACCGTTGTAGTAGTTGCAGCCGGGATACTCCGCGGCGTAGGCCACGGGGCCGCCGACCAGCGCGGTTACGAAAGGGTTGATATCGTCAAAGCCGACGCTGCCGCTGCAATTCAGATCGCCGGTTGCGAGCACTCCGGTGACCGAGATGCTGATGCCAGGGGGATAGGTCACGGCCGCCGGATCGCCGTTGCTGTCGGTATGGCCGACCTTCAGGCCGTGCGGAGTAGAAACGGCGAACTTTGCCTCAGTGGACGTCGACACGTTCAGTATCGCCGACACGCGCCCTGCGCGTCCTGATTGAGCCGATTCATGCCGGCGGAGTGTATGGTGAGAGTGTTAGAGGTCGCCGATAATTGTGTTTCCGACGTATTAGCGTCCGCGATCTGAGCGTTTTGTGTAATGGTGTTCTCAGGGTCAGCCCGGTGGCCGTGCGCGCGCACAAGGAACCGCCTCGCCGCGCGGCTTGTCGGGTGTGGTAACCTCCTTGGCGCGAGAGCGGGCTGCGATTAAACAGCCGCTGCGGACACGCACTCACAGGAGGAATGCGATGCAGTGCTGCAGGAAGGTGCTTGGCAGCGTATTGCTGGTTTCGATGATTCTCTGGGCCTTTGTGGCATTTGGTCGGGCGCAGACTGCCGCGCGCGTTCCCGAGTTGTGGGCGTCCAGTGGCACGGACTATGCGAATACGGACTCGCTGGCGGCGTGCAAGCTGACCGACGGATCAGTGCGCGTGTTCGCTACCGCCAAGGACGGCGACCGGGTCGATGTCTTCGACGCCGCGACGGGCAAGCACGTCGGGCGGTTCGGCAAGACCGGCGACGGGCCCGGCGAGCTGCGCTATCCCAACGGCATTGTGACCGTGGATTTCAGCCGCGGGCCGGATAGCCCCAACACGGTTGCGCCGGTGCGCGCCATTCTGGTCATCGAGCGCGACAATCACCGCGTGCAGGCGTTTCGCCCGGACACGTACGAGTCGCTGGGAACTTTCGGCGCGGCCGAGTTGCACCGGCCGTATGGCGGAGCTGTGTCGTACCGTAAGGACGGCATATACCTCTACGTGACGGACACGAAAGTCCCGCTCGATCAGGTGGCACACGTGTTCCGCATCGAGCTGGACGCGGGCAAAGTGCACGGACGGCAGGTGCGTGTCTTCGGCGATCCGCGCGGGCCGGGGGCGATCCGCGAAGCGGAATCGCTCGTCGTTGATGATGCACTGGAGCGCGTGCTCTTCTGTGATGAAGCGGTCATGGAGGTGAAGGTCTACACGCTCGACGGGCGCTACACCGGGGAAATCGTCGGCAAGGGGCTTATCAAGGGCGACCCGGAAGGCATTGTGCTTTGGAATCAGCCGCAGAGCGGCTGTTTCATACTCACGGACCAGCGTGATGAGATCACGTACTGGCACGTGTTCGGCCGCAAGCATTACGTGTATCTGGGGACATTTACCGGTGAGCCTGCGATCGCGAACACCGACGGCATCTGCCTGTATCCGGAGGCCCTGCCGGGTTGTCCGCTGGGAGCGCTGTTCGCGGTTGATGACGACGAGGATCTGCGCGCGTACTCGCTCGAGTCCATCAAGGAGCAGATCAAGGCCTGGATGAAATAGCCGGGATAAAAACCGTGCCTATCGCCGATAGGCGGGGGTGCCGAGGAGCACTTTCGGCGGCGGGTTGAACACGCCTTGGCGGCTGCTATATTGGCGTGACAGAACCTGTTACCGTGGCCGGTGTCGCAGACACGCGTTGCGAGACCCGTCGCGGGCATGACTCCCTGCTGATTGATACGCTGCAAGCGTAGCGTGTTCCGCTTGCCGGCGGAGGATGCCGACATGACTGCGATCATGCCGATGACCGGTGCGCAACACATCGAGACCGTCGACCAGTACGCCGCCCACAACTACCACCCGCTGCCGGTGGTCGTTTCGAAGGCCGAAGGCGTCTGGGTGCAGGACGCCGACGGCAAACGCTACATGGACATGCTGGCCGCGTACTCGGCGGTGAACTTCGGGCATTGCCACGCGGACCTGGTCGCCGTGGCGAAAGAGCAACTCGACCACGTCACGCTGACGTCGCGCGCTTTCCAGAACGACCAGATCGGACCGCTGTGCAAGGAGCTGGCCGAGCTGTGCGGCATGGAGATGGTCCTGCCGATGAACACTGGTGCTGAGGGCGTCGAGACCGCCATCAAGACGGCCCGTCGCTGGGGCTATCAGAAGAAGGGCGTCGCTCCGGACAAGGCCAAGGTGATCTGCTGCACCGAGAACTTTCACGGCCGTACGACAACGATCATCAGCTTCAGCACTGATCCTGATTGCCGTACGGACTTCGGTCCTTTCACGCCGGGCTTCGAGATCATTCCCTACGGCGACATCGACGCCCTGCGTGCGGCGATCGATGACAACACGGTCGGCTTCCTGGTCGAGCCGATTCAGGGCGAGGCGGGTATCATCATTCCACCGGACGGATATCTGAGGCAGGTGCGCGAGCTGTGCAGCGAACAGAACGTGCTGTTCATCGCGGACGAGATCCAGTCGGGCCTGGGGCGCACGGGCAAGACGTTCACCTGCGATTGGGAGAACGTGAAGCCGGACATGTACATTCTCGGCAAGGCGCTCGGCGGCGGGATCGTGCCGATCAGCGCGGTCGTCTCGACGCGCGAGATTCTCGGGGTGTTTACGCCGGGCAGCCACGGCAGCACGTTCGGCGGAAATCCGCTGGCCTGCGCCGTGGCGCGCAAGGTCGTCGAGATCCTGAGCACGAACGAGTATCAGAACAACGCGCTCGAGCTAGGCAAGTACCTGGAGAACGAGCTGCGCGCGATCCCGACGGAAAAGATCAAGGAGTATCGTTGCCGCGGTCTGTGGGTCGGCGTCGAGTTCAAGCCTGAGGCCGGCGTGGCGCGAAAGTACTGCGAAGCGCTGATGAACGACGGCATGCTGTGCAAGGACACGCACGCCCAGACGATGCGTCTGGCACCGCCGCTGTGTATTACGAAGGATGAGCTGGACTGGGCGCTGGAGCGGATTCGGAAAGTGATTGCGTAAGAAGGATCTAAGGATCTGAGAGGGAAGCGCCGCGCGCCGCCGCCGATAGCTGCATCAACCCGCAAAGAAACGGGCCGCGAGCTTCCTCGCGGCCCCTCGCTTGCGCTTCGGGCTCTGTGACTTAATCCCCCAATCCCTTAATCCCTGTTCATTCCTAGCTGAACATATCGCTCCTGTACCTTCTGCGCCTGCTCGGCGTCCGCGACGTTGTCGCTATGACAGGCGTGCTTCTTGCCGCGTTCGGCGAGATACTTGCGCTGTTCGTCCGTCAGACCGGGGGAGTGCATGGCGCGTTTCTCGGGCTGATACTCGTCATGCTTGCCGCTGGCGAAGTCCTGGATCTCCTTGCTGATGCGCATACTGCACCAGTCGTGGCCGCACATTGCGCAGAAGTCCGTGTCAACTTCGAGATCTTCATCGTGCAGCGCGCGGGCCGTCTCGCCGTCGAACGCAAGCTCGAAATGCTTCGGCCAGTTCAGTGCGGCGCGGGCCCGGCTGAGATCGTCATCCCACTGCCGCGCGCCGCGAATGCCGCGGGCAACGTCGCCGGCGTGGGCCGCGATCTTGTACGCGATGCAGCCCTGCTTCACATCGTCCGCTTTGGGTAGGCCCACGTGCTCCTTGGGCGTCACGTAGCACAGCATCGCGGCGCCGGCGCGAGCCGCTTCCGTCGCGCCGATGGCACTGGTGATGTGGTCGTACCCCGGGAACACATCGGTGACGAGCGGACCGAGCACATAAAACGGTGCGTCGTCGCAGACCGCCCGCTGGTGCTCCATGTTCCACGCGACCTCATTCAGTGGGATGTGGCCGGGACCTTCGACCATGACCTGCACACCGGCCTCGCGGGCACGGTGGGTCAGCTCGGCCAGCACGTGCAGCTCGGCGGTCTGCGCGGGATCGGACGCATCGGCCAAGCATCCCGGCCGAACGCCGTCGCCGAGTGAGTACGTCACGTCGTACTCGCGCATGATGGCGCTGATCTCGTCGAACAGGTCGTACATCGGGTTCTGTTTGTTGTGGTGGATCATCCACTTGGCTAGCAGTGATCCGCCGCGACTGACTAACCCGCAGACGCGGTTCTTCACCAGCGGTAGATGCTCGCGGAGGATACCGGCGTGGACCGTGAAGTAGTCGACACCTTGCTGCGCCTGGTGCTCGACGACCTTCAGGATCGTGTCATAGTCGAGGTCTTCGATGCTGCGCCCGATGATCATGCTGTAGATCGGGACGGTGCCGATGGGGATGGTGCTGTTGTCGATGATGGCTTGCCGACACTCGTCGAGGTTGCCGCCGGTGGACAGGTCCATCAGCGTGTCAGCGCCGAAACGTTGCGCCCAGAGCAGCTTGGCGACCTCTTCCTGTGTGCCGCTGGTGACGGGCGAAGCGCCGATGTTCGCGTTGATCTTGGTGGTGATGGCGCGGCCGATGCCGATGGGGTCGAGGCGCTTCGGCGCGCTGGTGCCGCGCATGTAGCTCTCGTCATCCAGCCACCGGCGGCGTTGCTCGACGGTCTGGTTCACCCACAGGCGGGCATCGGAGTTGCAATCCGGGTGACCGTCGACGGTATCCGGGTACGTGCGCTCGCCGTTCGTCTCAGGTGGCTTCCCGCCGCTGCCGGCGAGGTGGCGGACGTTGGCCGGGATCACGATTCGGCCGGTCGCGACGTGGTCGCGGATGAACTCCGGTGATACGTTCTCGCGCACGGCGACGCGGATCATCTCGGCGGTGATCTGCCCCCGTCGAGCAGCTTGCAGTTGCGTCATCTTCTATGCTCCTCGCGCGGCGCGTTCGCTGCAGCCGGGACGGATCTGTGGCGGTTAGCGCTGAACGCCGCGGGTAACCCGCTATCTTAAGCATATTGCCCTCGCGGCGAAATGTCGGGGCGCGTCACGAAGCAAATCTGCGGTTTGAAGTCGCGAATGGTCAGATCAAATCGATGTGCGGGACCTCGACCCCCAGGTGACGAAGCATGTTCAGCGCCTGGGCGCGGTGGTGCGTGCCGTGGCCACAGAGCTCGATAAGCGATTCGCCGAGGCGAAAACGCAGCAGCAGGTCGGTCCGCGCATATGCCTCGACCGGACGCCGCAGGTCATCGTCGTTCAAACCGGCGATGAAGTCGTTGCGACGGGCCGTCGTTTCGCCGAACAGCTCGATGAGTTGCGGCAGCGAAGTCGAGGGCGGTAAGCCGTCGGATTCGGGCCGCGGCTCAGCGGTCCAGTTCTCCAGCCACCATTGCTCGGCGTCGCGGATGTGCAGGAGTGTCTTGCGGAGCGTGCCCAGTCCGATGGCGAGCTCGCGGTCGAGCTGTTTGTCCGACAGCTCGCGCGCCACGGCGTGGATGCGATCGCGGGCGGCGTCGATGTGTCCGAAGTAGGTGCGCAGCGTTGCGATGTCGAGCTGGGCGGGAGGATCCAGATCTTCACGCATCATCAGTCCACCCGCGTGGAGCTTCTCGCGCATTACCGCATCGTTCTCAACAGTGGGTCGCTCGGCGCGGAAGAAGAGGAAGTCGAGCCCCATGGTCGGCGCATCGAGGTGCCGCAGCATGTTCAGCACCTGCGCGCGGTGGTGAATGCCATGGTTGTAGACGTGTAGTGCGATCGTGCCGATCGACTCTTTGCGATTGATACCGGCGTTGGTGGTGAACTTCAGTTCGCGCGCGAGACCAGAGTCGCCGAACTCCGCGAGGTATACGTTGCGCGCTTGGCTCAGTCGCTGCCAGACTTCAGCAAGTTCCGCGAGTGATTCAAGGTCGCGCGAGTGCTGAAACTCGTTCACATCGCGCTGTTGCCAAACCTCATACCAGTGCCGCTCGGCACCGTAGAGATGGCAGAGCGTCGCGAACAATGTGCCCGGCCCCATCGAGAACTGCTGCGCAAGCTCTTCGTTTGACAGCGGGCCGGCGGAGCCGAGCAACTTGTCGCGGGCCCAGTCGTTGTGGCGGAAGAGCTCGAGCAGTGTGTCCGCGTGCGACATGCGCGAATCCTAATTACAGGCGAAGCCGCGTGACATGGCGGGCAGCGTTTTTGCGGTCCTTCTCTTACCAGAGCGAGCGTGCCGGACGGTTGGGCTTGCCGATCAGCAGCCACGCCAGGCGACCGAACAGTCGACTAAGTAAATCGCCGCCGCGCGCGTGGACTAGCCGCGCGCACATGAGCAGCACAGCGCACGCAATGCCGGCAATAAACCCGCCGAGATGTGCCCAATGGGCCGTACCGGTATCGAGCCGCAGCGCCGTAAAGAACACATCGAAAGCGATGTAGAATAGCACGACAAAAACACCGAGCACCTCAAATATGTTGAGTTTCAGCCGAAAGCCGCCGATCAATCCCCAACGCCACCAGGCAGCCATGTGAACTTTGTGTACGGGGAAGTACACCAGGTACATGCCCGCCAGCCCCATGATCGCCCCCGAGGCACCGAGCATGGGCGACAGCGGTTCGTTAGCGGCAGCCATCAGGTGCGCAACGCCCGCACCAACGCCGAGCAGTGGATAGACCGCGGCCGTGAGAATGTTGCCGATCAGTGCATTCACGCGCGACCCGAACACGAAGAGGAACAACAGGTTGCCGGCCAGGTGCAGCGGGCCTCCGTGTAGGAACATGTGCGTGAAGAGCTGGTAACCATGGAAGCCGACTTCACCCGGGTAGAGTCCGAAGAACTCGAGATACTCCGTGTCTGCCGGATCGCCGCCCCAGAGCATCAGGTTCGCCAGGCCGGGCGATGACTCGGTCGTATAGATGTAAGCAATCATGTACCAGACGCTGACGAGAACGGTGACGCCACCGATGACGCGTGTGACCCACGGTTTGCGCGTGCCGAATGCCTCCGACGCAATCGGGTAAATACCCCACGGGATGAGCCAGCTCAGCCACGTGAGCACGCTTTCCGCGGTTGCGTAGGCCTGATCAACTGTGCTGTCGTCGGTTGCCAGCAGCGGGCGGCCCGTCTTCATGTCCAGCCCGCAGTCCACGCAGATCTTTACGGACGGGGGATAGCTCTTGCCACAGGACTTGCACTTGCGCGTCGGACCTTTGGGCTCGGGCAGAGCGTCGCCGTCTGCGTACGGATCCGCAGCGCCCGCCTTCGCCGCCGCGAGGCCATAGACACTGTCGCTCTTCGCGGCCGCCGCCTGCGGCACGTCGAGTGCCGGGCCGTTCGCGAGCCCCGGGAGCAAGTCGTCAGCCTCTGCACTGCTGATGTCTGGCGCGGCTGCGACCGCGGTCTTACCCGGAACCATCATTACCTCGCGGCACTGCGGGCAGCGGATGCGCTTGCCCGCGTGCGCGGCCGGTGCACTGAGCTTCACGCCGCAGGTGCAGCGCACCTTGATTTTGTCACCCCGCGCGGCCCGTTCCTTGGGCACCGCGCCGACCGGTAACGGAATCGTGAGCGTCGCATTGCACTTCGGGCAGCGCGTCTGGCGGCCCGCAGCCTTCGCCGGCGCCTTAAGCCGCGCCCCGCACGCACACGCGACGGCAATCCCACTCGTCGATTTGTCAGCCATAGCGCCCCGTGCCTTGTACTACGACAGTTGTGGCGCTACGGCTTGGTACCCCACCGGCATCCTCCGCCGCACGCCGGCGTTTACTATAGCGGACACGGGCGTGCAGCGAAAACCTGGGCGCGTATTCGAAGCAAGAAGACAGCAGCGGACCGGCTGGAAGCACTACGGTCCACACGGCCCGCCATAAAAGAGCGATGCAAGCCTGTCAGCGGCTGCTACTTCCGCTCGTAAACGATCTCCATCACCTTGTAGTCGTCGCTGACGTGTAGGTCGTAGAGTTCGAAGACGTGCTTGTCGTCGTTGATGACGCGCGTGGTGGACTTGATGGTGCGGCCTACGACCTTCATCATCGGCTCGTCCAGCTCGCCGTAGTATGTGAACAGGCCGGTGTGCGGATGGCGCCCGCCACGCAGCACGATCAGGGCGGTGCCCATGTTGTCGCACCAGGTAGTCGTGTACATGTTGCGGAAGTTGTCGTAGCCGATCAGGCCGAGCCCTTCGAACGGCAACGGTTGGCCCATGCCATAGTCCATCTCAGCATCCATATTCTCCATGAGATAACGCCCGCCGAGGACTTTCTTGACGGTGGAGGTGCCCTTGGTTTCCGTTGGCTCACTCGTGGGGCCGCCCATGTACATCCGGATGGTCAGGTTCCAGTCGCCGACGAAATGGTCGAGGTGCTTGTGACCCTCGCCCGGTTGCGAGAGCCGCATCCACTCCTGCATCATCTTGGCCTGTTCCTCGGCCGACGGCATCGGCATGCCTTCCGGTTTTTCAGCGGCGCTCTGCTGCGACATAACTTCGGTGGTGAGGCCGATCAGCAACGTGGCGCAGACAGCGCCGGCCAGGAACGTACGGAGCTTCATGGTCGTGTCCTTTCAGATTGCGCAGGTGATCCTGCTGAAGTTTGTTAGCAATGCCCGAACGTGGTAGTAGATTATCCGGTTATGGGCACACAGACGCAATCCGAACTTCGGTGCCCGCGCTGCGGCTACGACCTGCGGGCGGCACCGGAGCCGCGGTGCGCGGAATGCGGCCTGACGTTTCCCGCCGAGCAATGGGAATCCGGCGTCCTGCGTGACTCAGTGCCGAGCTGCCTGGACGGCTGCGACCCGTGGCAGCCACACCAAGTCCTCTGGGCCAGCCTCTGCGATCTGCTCCGCGGCATTGCGTCCCCACGGCGGATGCTGACGACGCTGGCCCTTCGCGGTCCGGCGTGGTCGGCGTGGTTGATGCTGGTGGTGGGGACGGGGTGGGTGTATGTCATCGTGTCCATCTTCGTGGCGGTTGCGATCAACGAGCACTGCGGCGCAGGCCCGTACGTCGCTGTCAAGTCCGCGTTGCTGTACATTAGCCCGCGTCTGACCTTTGTTTCGCTTTTCTCGGGCGTGCCAATGTTGCCGCTCGTGCTTCACTCGGCCAATCTGCGCTTGTCGCCGCCGCCTCGTGTCGTGATGAGGCGATTGGGCATGTATTGGCTGCCGGTATTCGCTTCGTACTCCGCCGCGCCGATCGTCTTGGTGGCGCTGTTTGTGCCGGACTTCCACTTCAATCTCTTCATGCCTGCGCTCGGGCTGGGAGGGATAATCGTTCTCCCACGCAGCGCGAGTTGCAGGGATCAGGCGCCACGTGGCTTCGCGCGACGAGTGGTCTTGTGGATGTTCTTGTGGGTTGCGGTTGTTTTGCTGTTAGGGTCCAGTTGTCAACCGCGAAATCTGGAACCACCATTCTGGGTGTACTTCTAAGCGCAGGCGGCTGATAGCGTCTCGGGGGATGTTGACCACTCATGCAGTTCAAACCATGCCAAACTGCGCCAGGGAGCAACAGACCGTCTATCTGAATTAGCATTCCTAGAAAAACAAGATAGGCTTCTGGGTGCCGGTCGGCGTGCTGCCGGCGGCGTTTGGAGGTCTCACCGTGCTGCATGCCACCGCTCACCGCGTCGTGTCTGCCCTCCGGTCTCTCGGCTCCCTCCTCCCGCGCTCGCCGGAGCGGCGACACGACGCGGAGCGCACCATCCTCCCGCGGCGCACCGACTTCACCCGCACCTACCCGACGGTCGGCATCACGCCCTCGCGCTTGCTCTCGTTTCTCCAGGCCGCCGACGTGGGTCACCCGCAACTGCAGTTCGAGTTGTTCGCGGAAATGCTCCAGAAATGGCCGCGCCTGGCTGCGGTCGAGGCGACGCGTCGACTCGCGCTGACCGGGCTCGAATGGGAGTTTTCGTCAGCGACGGAACAGACCGACAACGAAGACGCGCGCACTGCCGCGAAGCATGCCGCCGACTATTGCCGGCAGACACTCGCCGGCATTGATCACCTGCACGAAGTGCTCGACCACCTTGCGAACGCAATCGGCTACGGCATCGCGGTCGCGGAACTGGTGTGGGAAGAAAGCCGCCTCGTCGACGTTGTACCGGTGCCTTACAGCCGCCTGGTGGCTGATCCGCACGAGCCTTGGCGACTTCGCGTGCTGACCGATGACGAGCCATCGTTAGGCGTCGCGCTTGATGAGCACCGGACCAAGTGGATTGTGCATCGCCCGCGCGCCACTCCGGGGCGTCAATTCGACGCCGGTCTATTGCGCGCATCGGCGTTGCTGTACCTCGCACAAAACCTGAGCTTCAAGGACTGGCTGGTCTTCTCGCAGATCGCGGGCATGCCGGTGCGCGTCGCGCAGTACGACCCCGGCACGCCCGAGGACGACCGCGAAGCGTTGCTCCAGATGCTCGAGCAACTCGGCACGGATGCGGTCGCCGTGCTGGGCAAGAACGTGGATTTGAAGTTTATCGAGGCGGCCCGCACTGGAACGCAGCCCTACGGCGCGATTCAGGATTACTGCAATACCGAGATCACGATTCTCTGGCTCGGTCAGCACCTGACCACCGACGTGCGGTCAACGGGCTCGCGCGCCGCGGCGGAGATTCACGATCGCGTGCGCGAGGATCTGCTGGTCGACGACATCGCCGACGAAGGGCAGACCGTGCGGCGCGATGTGCTGACGCCGCTGGTACGCGCCCGTTTCGGCGACCAGGTCCCGGTGCCGCGATTTCGCCGTTCGCTCGTGCAATCGGTCGACACCAAGACGCTTGCCGAAACGCTCGCAGTCGCGGTGAACGATCTGCGCCTGCGCGTACCACAGCGCTGGGCGCATCAGGCGCTGGGGATTCCGGAGCCGCAAGAGCAGGAAGCGGTGCTCACGACGGGGGCGGTGTCATGAAGACCTCTCAACGTGTGAACGGAAAGGCAACACGCGGGGCGACGCGAACCAAACCTCCCCTTCCTCCCAGGGAGGAACTGGAGGAGGGTAACACCCCCCTCCCTTCCAGGGAGGGGACGGGGGAGGGTAGAGCACCCGTGTCGCAGAATCCCCCCTCTCCCAACCTCTCCCCCAAGGGGGAGAGGGGTTCAGAGCCCACGGCGCTGGAACTCACGGTGCGACCGGCGCTCGTCACCGACGTGCGCCCGCTGCAGTTCTTCTTCGACACCGCACTACGCAAGGACTACTTCCTCCGACGGGGACAACTGACCGACATGCTCGAAAGCCCGTACCACGAGTTGTACGTCGCTGAGGTGGACAACGTGTTGGTCGGCGTCGCGATCACGACGCGCGGCACGCGGCTGGTCAACGCGCTCGTACACCCGGCGTACCGCGGCCTGGGCATCGGCCGCGCGTTGGTGCGGGCAACCGGCGCGACGGAAGTGCGCGCGAAGCTGGACATGAGTACAGGTGATCCACGGGGGTTCTACACGGCGCTCGGTTTCAGATCCACCGGACAACGCAACGGCAAGGGCAATGTGGAACTGCTCCGCCTGTCGCGTAACAGCCAGAACGGCAACGGCAAGAAACAGTGTGTCGCGGACGGGTAAACCTGCAGACAGTGAGGTGAATCATATGAACGAAACGGTCATGTCCAATTCCATTCCGCCGCCGACGTTGCTCGGTTCGTACAGTCGGCGGCAACTGTTGGCGCGTTTGCAGGACGCGCTGTTGCTGGCGCGCGATGACGCGGGCGATCTGCCGCAACTGCGCGAGGTACTCGGCGACGCGACCGAGCGCGTCGATGCACTGCTGCTCACGCAGGTGCATCCAAACCAGTCAGTCCAGCCGTTATCGCGCCTGAAGCTGACAGCGCTGGCAGCGGCGCACGGCAATCCCGTCGAGGAGTTCCTGCTCGTGCCCTTCGGTGAGGTGCAGGTTGAACGTCCGGCCGCCGGCGGCAGCTTCGTGTTCACGCAGCAGCACGCCGAGTCCGCACAGCGCTGGTTCGAGCAGATGGGGCGCAAACTTGCGATCGATTACGAGCATCAGAGCTTCGACCGCCTCAACGCGCGCTCCGACGGATTAAAGCCCGCTGCCGGTTGGATCGGCGGCCTCGAAGTGCGCGACGACGGATTGTGGGCGATTGATGTCACGTGGACGGATCGCGCTCGCGAACTCCTGAGCACCGGCGAATACCGCTACTTCTCGCCGGTGATCTATTGGGCCGACGAGGACCAGCAGGACGTCGCCGCCCTGGGGCCGGTTGCGTTGACGAACGACCCGGCGATGCACGGCGTGCGACCGCTGGCCGCGACGCGGCAGGCGAATGCTGATGCGGAGACTGCCGAGCCGACTGCCGACTCGGGTGACGAAGAACTGCGATTGGCGCTGTCGCAGGCGCAAGACGAGGTCGTCGCATTGCGGCGTGAACTCGCGGCGCAGGAAGCCGACAGCTTCGTCGAGCGTGGCCTGCGGCAGGGGAAGATTCTCGAAAGTACGAGTCTCGATTGGCGGGCGGACTATCTACGTGATCCCGAAGCAACCATCGAACGGCTCTCGCGGGCGCCGGTGTTACTGCCGCCCGGGCGGTTGGTGTGTGCCGACGCGAGTGGTCGCGTGCAGCCTGCGCCACGAACGCGCGTTGTTGCCAGCCAAGGCTTCGGCACGCAGCTTGCGCCCGAAGCCGAGGACCTGGCAGCGTATGAGCAGGCGGTCGCAGCGGGGCGCGTGCTGACGCGACACGGCTAAGCACATCCGATTAAACGAAACACTGCTTAGGAGACCATATCCATGGCATTGAGTGCAAATCGAAATCTCGAGTTCTATGCGTCGGCGGAACTCATTGATGTTCCCGTGGTCGACAACGTCAAGATCTACAAGGGCGCGTTCGTCGGTCAGGACGCAAGCACAGGGTACGCTCGACCGCTACAAGCCGGCGACACGTTCCTCGGTGTCGCGTACCAGCAGGCTGACAACACGATCGACGGTCACACCGCCGGCGGGATCACGGTGCGCCTGCACCAGAACATCGACATCGTCCACACGCTGACCGGCGTCGGGCAAACGCACGTCGGCATGCCGGTCTTCGCCAGCGCCGACAACACGCTCACGCTGACGGCGGCGAGCAACAGTCGCGTCGGACGCGTGTTGGTCGTTGAAGGGACTAACTCGGCGCGCGTGCGCTGCCAGCCCGTCGGGGCGCTCAACGGTCTGCTCGAAGGCACGCAGGCTGTGACGCTCGCCGATGCGTCTGCGACGCTGACGAGCGACCACCTGAACCGAACACTGTTGATCGGCAATACGGCCGCGCGAACGTTGACGTTGCCGGCAGTGGCCGGTGCGCCTGCAGGCACCTGGCTGCGAGTGATCAAGACTTCGGCTGCCGCGTTCGCCGTCACGCTCGATGGGGCGAGTTCGGAGACGATCAACGGCTCAACGACATACGCCGGCATCGATGCGCAGTACGACACAGCACTGCTCGTTTCGACTGGTTCGGAGTGGATTATCGCAAGTCGTGACATCGCCTGAACGGCGATGGGACGATCCTGAGGCATGAAGTGAGATTCGCGGCCCGCTGAGAAGTGTGCCGGCGGGGGGGGTACGCAAGGAGACATCTGATGAGTGTTGTGGTCGATACGGGTTTGACGTCGCGCGCAGTGGTCGGGCGGTTCTATCGCCGACTCGAGGAGTTCGCCAAGAGTGCCTGGTGGACGCGGCTGGCGATGCACTTCTCCAGCAATCAACAGTCCGAGACGTACAAGTGGCTTGGCATGGTGCCGCAGGTCCGCGAGTGGATCGGCGGTCGACGCGTGCGCCCGCTGCGCGAGAACGGCGTCACGATCGTCAACAAGACGTGGGAGGCGACCGTGCGCGTCGATGCCGACGAACAGCGGCGCGACAAGACCGGGCAGATCATGGTCCGCGTTAACGAACTCGCGCGCCGCGTCGCGATCCATCCCAACAAGCTCCTGACGACGTTGGTGCTCAACGGCGAGTCGAGCGTCGGCTACGACGGACAGTACTACTTCGACACGGATCATGAGGAAGGCTCGTCCGGCACGCAAAGCAATGACATCACCTACGACGTATCGACGCCATCGGCACCGAGCGACGAGGAGATGTACAACGCGATCGTGCGGGCCATCGGTCAGATCATGTCGTTCAAGGATGACCAGGCCGAGCCGATGAACGAGTCGGCCCGCGAGTTCCTGGTCATGGTGCCGATGAGTTTCCTGCCGTCGACGCTGATCGCGCTGTCCGGTCAGACGGTTGAATCGTCGAGTAATCCGCTGGCTGCGGGTGATCCGTTCAAGGTGAGTTGGGTGGCGAATCCGCGGCTTACGTGGACGACCAAGTTCGCGGTCTTTCGCACGGACGGAACGACGCGGCCGTTCATCTTCCAGGAAGAGCTGCCCGTGCAGGTGCAGGTGCTCGCCGAAGGCAGTGAGCTGGAGGTCAACGAGAACCAACACCAGTACGGCGTGAAGGCGATCCACGAAGCGGGCTACGGCTTCTGGCAGGACGCCTGCCTCGTAACGCTGAACTAACGCGTAGCGGCTGACCAGGAGGTCGGCCGTCTTAGGCGAGCACAGTCGGAGAACGCTGATGGCATACGTGACGATCGCACAGCTTTCGGCCCGGTTGGGCTCCACACTCTACGCCCGGCTGACCGATCGCGTGAACGGTACGACAGCCGACGACACAGTCGCGCAGCAAGTCGTCGAAGAGGCTGAGGCCGAAGCCGACAGCTACCTAGCACGACGGTACCAGACCCCCTTGGATCTGTCGGCACATCCCGAACTGGCCAACGTATTGCAGGTGCGGGTGCTCGATCTGGCTGAGTACGGCACGTGGAAGAGCTCGCCGTTCGTGAGTGATCCACCGCAACGGGTGCATTCCCTCGCGCGGGCCGCGGTGAACTGGTTCGCGGATGTCGCATCGGGGCGGCTGGCGCTGCCGGCTGCTTCGGCGCCCGCGCCCACGACTGCGACGGACGACGGGCCACGGGTCTCGGCCAGTGAACGCAAGTTCACCGCTGGCGAGCTGGATGGACTGTGATGCCGGCAGAGTTCCTCGGTCAACTGCCCTCGTTGGGCATCAGCGGACTGTTGTTCGTGATGTGGTGGATCGAGCGGCAGGAACGCACCAAGGCTGCGACCGGTTTGCGCGAATCCTCGCAGTATGCCAGTCAGATCGTGGAGCTGAACAAGAGTCTCTTGGATGTCATTCGTGTGAACACGGAGGCACTGACCGCACTGCGCGAGGAACTGCGAGCGCATCGCGCCACGGAGACGGAGTGGCTGACGCGCTTGACGCAGGAGCTCACGCCGGCGCGACACAAGATTGATGTACCGCTGGGCAGGCCCGGCAACTGAGCTAGGAGTTGAATAATGGACTTACCAGAACTGTTCCGAGGAGTTGATGCACAAACGGCGCGGGAATTCGTCAATAGCGCTCGACGCGTTGTCGATGCGCTGCTGATCGAGTCGGAACGCATGGAGCGCGAGCGGGGCGTCACGCCACGCGACTACAACACGACTGAGCTCGACCGCTCACATCCCGTGAGCGGCTGGATCTCACACAGCGAACTGCGTGACACAGCGCGGCGCATGTCCGAAGCGATCGCGCGGGATAAGTGGACCGAGGGGTTGTTCTTTGCGTTGAAGCTGCTCGGCAAAGTTGGCGGAGGCCTCTGATGCGCCGGAAACGGAAGATACTCAAGACGTGGTGCGGCGTGAGTACCTTGGTCGGTGCCGTGTTACTGATAGCCGGGTGTAGTTCCGATGCTCTGCGTGTCGCGGTCGCGTCGCAACGCCGAGCCAACGACGTGCAGCAAGCAGTATTCGATCGTCAGCACTCGGCGTTGCGCGTGCTGGCCTATCGCGACCTCGTCGGCAAGCTGGAGGATGCCGGCGGCGTGCTCAATGCTGAAGAGCTGCAGGTGCTCAACGCGGCGTGGAACGATCGCGATCTGTTCGAATTCTGGGCGGTGCAAAACGAGCGGGCACACGCGTTGCGGACGATGGGTGTGGATGCCCAGTTGTTTGCGGATCAGTCAATCGTCGATCTGTGGATCAAAGCGCTGGAGGAACGCGCAGATTGCATTGATGCAGCGCTGTCGGAAACGGAATCACCGCCCGCCTGATTCCGACAGCACGGTAGTCTCGAAGAGCAGGACTTCGGTGGCGGGGTCGCGCCAGGCATCGGCTGGCAGCCCCGCCTTCTCCGTACAGCAACGCGTGAGAAAGGTCTCACGATCCAAACGGTGCTCCTTCGCGACCTGGGGTAGAAACAGGCCGCGACGCGGCCCCGACCGCACGATGATCCCATGCCGACCGATTTCAAGATCGTTCAGCGACGTCATCGGCCAGGCCGCGGACATCACGGAAACCTCTACGTGTAACTCGGGCAGCTCGTCGGGAGATACCGGCGCGAAGCGGGGATCGCGTGTTGCTGCACACTTCGCTGCCTCGCGAATTGCTTCGGCCAGGCTCAGGCTCGAGTCCAGCGTTCCCATGCAGCCACGCAGTCGCCCCACTTTGTACAGCGTCACGAATACGCCGCTGTGGGCTACGGCGGCGGGGGGAATCGGTACGTCCCGGGCGTCACGCCCATGCGCAGCACGACCGACGACCTCGCGGGCGTAGTGCAACCAGGACTCAGATAGCGCCGATGCAATTGGCATTCTGCGCCAATGAGAGAGCGGTTATCCACGGCGCCGCCACTGGACGTGAGACACCAGAACCTCAAGAAAGCCGTGCGCGTCCAGACTCGCAGACACGTCCGACGGAACGTTCATTGAGCCCTGAATGGCGGCGTTGGCGACGGGGGCTGACGTCTCGAATCAGTACTGCTGCTGGCGCTTCTTGATGATCATGAGGATGATCACGAGCACCACGAGTCCGATGATCAGACCCCATTGCCACGCGGCAAAGAACGCAAGCATCATCGCGAACACTCCTCCTCAAGCTTGTTCATCAAGGCTTGCAGACTTGAGATACACGCGCGTAAGTAAATCCGGTTGAGTGGGCAGTGTCAATATCGAGTTCCGGCATAGCCGTCGGCACGTTCAACGTATGTTCGCAACCAGTCGCCGACCATCGGGTTTGCGCGATATGCGGCCCTGCACGACGCGGTCCTCAGATCGCTGCACGTTCCATACCGCGTTGGTGTACCGTGAATTCCGCCTTTCCAGTGACGACTGATCGCCAGCGAGGCGGAATATACGAATCAGCCACAAGAAGCGCGCAATTCGTTTACTAGCAATGTGTTGTGATACAGACCTTTGGAGGTTTGACGGAAAACCGTCTGTTGTTATTGGCTCTTTATTGTGAGTGACTCCAGTGGTTTTCTGCGATATCTTATTGTAAATTAATGACTTACTGGTTTTGGCGCGATTTGTGTGTTCGTGGTACGGTACCTGCTGGAAAGGGGAAACGCTATAGGTATGCGCACAAGCGGTCTGGAAACGATTTCGGAAGTGCAGTGCATGGTATTGGCGCTGCCCAACGCGGGCAGAGGTCTGTCAGAATCTAATGTCACAGTCAGAAGAGGAGATGTGCCTATGTCAGGACGACGGCATCGTGTGTGCCTGCTAACCATCGTCGCGGCCGGTCTCTTCGCTGCCCCTGTCCTCGCGGATACGGGATCCAGCGATACGGTATCCCGGTTGGAGGCGGCGTTGGCGGCGCAACAGCGTCAGATCGAGGCGCTGGAGCAGCAGGTTGCAGCAT
>JANQFV010000050.1 GCA_028277645.1 Phycisphaerae bacterium | reverse complement strand
CCGCAAGTACAGCATGGGGCTGTTCGGCTTCATCTTGGGATACTGGCTGAGCTGAGTAACGGCGACTTCGGCAGTAACACCCGTGTGGAGACGCTACCGCCGGTTGCGTCGGGGTCGCGTGCGACGACAACACATAACTATTTTCCTGACAAATAGATATGGTTGACACCCGACTCGGCACACCGACGAATCCGCCACCCCCAAAGATCTCCTGGGCCCCATATGCTGCCCCCGCTATTCTAAACCCTTCTCCGTCAACGAGTTGCGGCAGAGATCTTGCTGTTTTGGGGAATCTTTTTGGGAAGGCGATTTAGGGGGCGTGGGGCTCACTGGCGAAAGCCACGAACCAGGGCAAGCTCGGCGTACTTTACTCTCGTTGCAGTCATCCATCCAGATTCCCAGCCTACTGGTGCATTAGAGCAGGCCGCGAATAATCCGCGCCTCTGAAACAAACTCAGTTGTTTCGATTGGTCGCACCTTCCATTTGCCACGGCGCGAAACCACATGAATCTGGCTCGAAAGAGCCTTCCCAACCCCGAATTTGTCCAAGTTCTTCTGGATGTCAGCCCATTCGGCTTCCAACTCTGCAATCTGCGTCTCAATGCAATCCCTTATGGCTGCCTCGCGCTTCTCATCTTCAGACGGCAGGGAAGGAAGCTGCAACTCTATGGCAGCGAAGTCTTCCTCAAGCTCTGCGATAATGAATGCCTTGCTTTTCAAATTGTAGGAGTTCCGTGCCTGCTCCCCCCACAACCCTGCCACAAGTCGCTTAAGAGCGCCCCAGGCGTCTTTGCCAGCTTCCTTGGCCATCGACTCAACAAACGATTTGACGATGGTATTGAGTCCGACGCCCAACAGCACGACAAGAACCACGCTCTCCCACGATAGCCCGCAGCCCTCAGCATCAGTTCTGTCCCTTACCTGGGGTGGCAGCCATGCCACTGACAAGTCGGGCGCAACAGAATCGCCGATGGCCCTGCGTAACTGCTTGCTAAACGCAAAGTCCACTTTCGACTTGGAGATAACCTGCACTGCAACGTTCATGGTTCAACTCCTCTAAGCGGCTACTGTCGTTGGCGCGCTGGTCCACGTCAAGCGGGGATTTCGCAGACCGATCTATGCCAAATCGACCAGCATAGTTGCCTGGAGGTTGCTCCCGTCGCCTGTACCTTCCAAGCTCTTAGACGCTCACTCGCCCTCTGTCACTGCAGCCTGCCACCGATTTACTGACTTTGCACCCAGCAATCAGCGGTCTGGGCGTTCTCCTCTTAAATGCGGTGTTATTCCCAGATCAACGAGGGGTGAATTTCCAGCGTGCCTTGCTGACGCAACTTCACCGGGTGCGCGCGTAGTTGGCGCGCTCCGGCACCTGCGTCGTAGCCTTGACGCCGACCGAATGCACCAACTACTTCCGCCACTGCGGGTACTGAGGCGCTCTAGTCCGCCCTAACGGCTGCCATGTCCCCCCGTGACGAAACAGCCTCAGTGGGCACCACGGCGTCCGAACCATCAATCCTTTCGCGTACAGCGAGGAACCCCTCCCAGCTACGACGGAAGGCCTCGACGACTACGGGGTCGAAGTGCCGCTCCTCCTCTTGTTCAATCATCGATCGGGCGACAAGCGGCTCGAAGGCAGCCTTGTATACGCGCACGGACGTCAGCGCATCATAGACGTCGGCCAGCGCGACTATCCGAGCCTCAAGCGGAATTTCATCGCCGCTTAGCCCCGCCGGGTATCCACTACCGTCGAAACGTTCGTGGTGGCAACGGGCGATTCTGGCGCCCATATCCAGGAACCCCCCGGACGAGGATTGTCGCGCTGTGCTCTCGAGCGCTTCGGCACCGATCACCGTATGGCGCTGCATGATTTTGAACTCGGCGGGACTAAGCCTGCCGGGCTTGAGTAAGATCACATCCGGGATTCCGACCTTTCCAATATCGTGCAACGGGCTGGACCGGTACAGATTTGACAGGAAAGACTCGTCGATCAGCTCCTGATATTGCCCCTCGTCAGCGAGTGTTTGGGCGAGGAGCTGTGCGTACTCCCTCAGGCGTTCAAGGTGCTCCCCCGTCTCTGGGTCGCGTGACTCGGCCAACTTCGCCAGGGCGAACACGGCCGCGTCGCGCGTTTGTACCGTTTCCGCCGTGCGCTCACGAACGAGCTGCTCTAGCGCCGCGTTGTGCGCGGTGAGTTTGGCGCGCGTGCTAGCCAGTTCCAGCAACGTGTCCCGCATCCGAAACTGCACGCGGACCTTGGCCAGCATTTCTTCCGGGTCGAACGGCTTGACCACGTAATCGTCGGCGTCTACCGCGTAGCCGGCCAGGCGTTCCTCCGTCGACGACTTCGCGGAGACCAACATAACCTGCGTCAGATTGCCCGCTGGTGTAGCCTTGATGCGTCGACAAGTCTCGTATCCGTCGATACCGGGCATCATGATGTCCAGCAATACCAGGTCCGGCGCGAAATCCTCTAGCGTTTCGAGCCCTTCCTCACCCGAATTCGCGGCCGCGATCTCGTACTCGTCCTCCAGCAGCTCATGAAGTACAGCGATATTCGTTTCGTTGTCGTCGACGATGAGAATTCGCTTTCTCATGTGTAGACTCCACCCGGTGCCGAATCTCGACCTGTACTCACTGTGACGGAATCGCCCGCAACGAATGTGTCGTCACAGATTGAGCGTTGGGGCAAACGTATCGACAACGTCGTCTGCCTGCCCGGCACGCTTTGCGCATCGATCGTACCACCGTGCAGCTCTACAGTATGCCGCGCGATGGCGAGACTCAGCCCTTGCCCCTCGGTGTGATGTCGCGTATCGGCGTCAGTAAAGGCGTCAAACACGTGGGGTACGAAATCCGGTGCGATGCCTTTCCCATGGTCGGTGACAGCAATCACACAACAGCCGTCTTCCGTCGTACCGCGGATCTCCACACTTCCACCCTCGAGACTGAACCGAACTGCGTTATCCAGAATCGCGCCAAAGACCATTCGCAGGCGCGTCCGGGCAAACGTGGCCAGCAGTGATTCTGTGAAGGTTGCCTCGATCTTCACTTTGCGTGATGTTGCAGCCTCTTGAATATCCTCGACGGCGTCGCGAACGACTTCTACGAGATCGGCATCCTCCATTTCCAGGTCGACCTTTCCGGACCGCAGCGCACTGAGCATCATCACCTTCTCGAAAAGCTGGTGCAGGCGCGTTGCATTACGGTAGATCATCTCAGCCAACACTTTACGTCCATCCGCGTCCATGTCGTCGTCGCTCATGAGCATCTCGGCGGGACCGATCAATCCGTTCAGGGGCGTCCGCGTCTCGTGTCCCAACAGTGCAAGGACGTTCGACTTGAGCTGGTCGACCTCTTCGGCGGACTTTAGCCGCAAATACACCTGCACTTTCGAAAGCAGTTCTACGTCGTCAAAGGGCTTGGTAACGTAGTCATCCGCTCCGACTTCATAGCCCTTGAGCCGCTCGGCGAGCATAGCCTTGGCCGACACCATGATGATCTTGATATGCCGCAGCGCCGGGTCTTGCCGGAGTCGTCGGCAGGTTTCGTATCCATCAATACCCGGCATCATGATGTCAAGCAGAACCAATTCCGGCTGGAATGTTGTCGCTCGCGCGAGTGCTTCCTCGCCCGAACTCGCCGTCTCGAGAATGTACTCCTCACCGAGCAGCTCTTCCAGAATCGCGATGTTGGTGGCGTTGTCATCCACCCCGAGAATCTTGTGACGCTTCTGCATGAGTTCACACCTCACTTGGTCTCGTCGTACAGTTGTGAGTTGTGCCCCCGACGAGTTCGGCGCGCTCGTCCGTGGCTCCGGTTGTTCTGTGGTTCGAGGCGTCATTCGAAACCGTTTCTACGCAGCGTTCAGAATCGGTTTGTACCGGCAGGCGTACGAAGAACACCGAACCACCGCCGGGATTGTGTTCGGCCCAGATGCGACCTCCGTGCGCGAGGACGATCTCGCGGCAAATCGACAATCCGAGGCCCGTCCCGCCGGCTCCCGAATGTGTCTTGCTTGATTGGACAAACTTGTCGAACACGGTCTCCAACTCTCCCTCGGGAATCCCCACTCCATGGTCCCGCACCGATAACACGACCTGACCGCTCGTGGCCTCCAGTCGGATCTCGATCACCGCGTTATCGTGCGAGAACTTCACGGCGTTGCTCAGGAGGTTGCGCACAACCTGTTTGATGCGCTCGACATCGAATGAAATGGTCGCCTCGGGCCACTCCTCGAGTCCCTGCACGACTAGGCGGTGCTCGTTCAACTGCGCCGCGAACTCGTCCACAACGGACGCCACCTGAACATCGAGCCGTGCCGGCTGAAATTCGAAGCGCATCCGCCCAACTTCGAGCTTGGCCAAGTCCAGCAAGTCGTTCAGCAAACGCAACAATGTCTCACCACTGTCTTTAATCTTCGTAAAGTAGTCCCGCAGCTTCGACTCCGATGCGGTCTTGTGCTTGCGAAGACCGAAGCCGGCGAAGCTCAGAATTCCGTGTAGCGGCGTCCGCAACTCGTGCGACATGTTAGCCAGAAACGCGCTTTTGGCCTCGTTGGCGGATTCCGCCGCCCGCCGGGCCGCGTCCAACTCCGTGACGTCCACGAACGATTCCACGCCACCGCTCACACGACCTTCATCGTCCCGAAGAACATCCGCATTCTTGATGATGGTGAGCTGCCGGCCGTCTTTGGCGCGGACCGTGCATTGGACACGGTAGATCGGGGACGTCCGTGATGGATCAAACAACCCACAACTCTCATGGCACGGATCTCCGTTGAGTACTTCGCAGGACCGACCAACGACTTCCTCGCGCGAGTACCCGGTAGCTTGGCAGAAGGCCTCGTTGACCGAGATGATGCGCTGATCCGTATCGATGACGAACACGGCGGTCGCGGCGGTGTCGATTAACATTCGCTGGAAGTCATTCGCCCTGCGCAGTTCCTTCTCCGCCGCTACACGGCTACTAACGTCCTGCTTGATGGCAACGAAGTGATCAATATTGCTGCGCTCGTCGCGTATGGGCGCTATGGTCATTTCCTCGTGGTAGAGACTCCCGTCCTTGCGGCGATTCACGATTTCGCCGTGCCAGACGCGACCCGCCGTGATCGTTTTTCGCAGTTCACCGTAAAAAGCCGGCCCGTGCCGGCCGCTGCTTAGCAGTCTTGGATTGCGACCGATGACCTCCTCTGGTGCGTACCGAGTCAGCGTGGTAAATGCTGGGTTGACCCACTCGATCAGACCTTGGCGGTTCGTGATCATTATTGCGTTGGCGGCGTGTTCCAACGCGCCGCTCTGGAGTCGAAGCGTCTGCTGAGCTCGCCGCTCCTGACGTTCGATCCGTTGGATCAACAGGGAAACGATCCCCGCGAGCAACACAAACACCAGGGCAATGGTCCCACCGATCATCAACGTCACTGTCGTGGTCCGAAGGGCGTACGCCCGGTTCTGTTCGGTTTGAGCTTGGACGTGGCGATTGATGTCGTCGGCCAAGTGGTCTGTGGCCCGCAAGATCTCCCCGTGCGCCTCGACGCTCGCCCCGCTCAGCGCTGCAAACTTGGGCTGTAGCGCCAACTCCCTGGAACGCAAGTCGTAGAACCCGCCGGCCCCCATCTCGATACTCTCAGCCGCGGGGTCGTCCTTCCAACCACCACCCAGCATCAGTTCAGTCAGTCGCGCGTGGTGTTGGCGGGCGTCAACCAGCCGGCTAGCCACTTCCGGCGCCATCTCGGCGGCGGCATCCAAACCAGTAAGCAACGTCGCCAGCCGACGCACCGTCGGCACCAGTCGATTGTCCCGCAGAGAAACCATGATCTGTGGGTCATCCTGAAGTCGGAGATTATGCGCGGTATCTACAAAAGCAGCAGTCACCTCCTCTAGCTCGACAATGCGACTGGTAAGCCGCGCCGCATCGCCAAGGAAGGTTTGCATGGCCAGCGCGAGGATCTCGTCGGAAGATGCCCCGGCCGCTACGAGCCGGCGCAGCTCGCGGCCCGCCAGGACTTCGCGCAGGCGCAGATGTCCTTGCACGCCGTGGACGGCATTGAGGAATGCCTGGCTTTCCATGTCCAGTTTGCGCTCGATATCCTCGACTTCCGCCGCCAGCTCCTGCTGGCGGCGGCGTGTGGCTAACGTCTCTTGATTCACCGTCCGCCACGTATCGTTCGTCGCCCGAAGCGCCGCCACCGACGAGAACAGTTCGGGAGTGCCAACGGTTGACGACAGTGCGTCCACCACCTGTTGAATGGCCAGGTTGCATTCGCGGAGTTGATTGTGAAGGAGTTCGCGCTGCTCTCGGTTTGTTGTAGAAAGCAGCGCATTGACGCATACTTCGCGCCGCGTCAGCACCGCGCGGAATCTAGCTTCAAGCCCCGTGATATCGGCAACCTGCTGAACGAGGCTGGCGTGACGGTTGGAAAGCTCTCGGTTTCCTAGGAAGTGGAACACCGTAGTGACACCACCGGCCGTGAGCGCTAGCCCCACCAGCGCCCACAACAGCAACTGGATTCTGGAACCGCGCAGATTCACCGCGATTGCCCCCCGGCACCGCCAGCGGTGTCCGTTTCCAATGACAGGATCTCGCCGTTGCGCAGAACGGTTAGCCAGACTCGATGGCTGGCCTGGTGATCGGCGCCGCTCAGCGAAATCGGGAACCCAAGGCCGATGTCGTATTCCCCCATGGACTCGAGGCTATCGACAACGGCGTCGCGCGTCAGTGGACCGTCGACGCGGCGTAGTCCCTCCGCGAGTATCTGTCCCGCGATGTAACCTTCGAAGCCGGCGAAAGAGGGTGACGCACCGCCGCCATAGCATGCCAGCGCCGATCGGTATTGTCGGGCGGCAGCAGATTCACCAGCGTGATGCGGAACGACCTGCGCGACGATGACCTCGGCGCCTTCGTCTCCCAGTGCGTCAACCAGCGACTCGGCGCCGACAAACGACACACTGCAGAAGATCGGATCGAAGCCCACCGAGTGCGCCAGGCGCACCAACTTCGCGCTGGGTGCGTACGCGCCCACCATAACTACCGCCTTGGGCTCCTCCGTGACGTCCAGCAGTTCCGCCAGCGCGCCCTCGACATCCAGCGTGTTGCGGCGATACCTTCCATGCGGAACGCGGGCGTCGCGCGCGAGCCCGTAACGTCGCAGTGCCTGCACGCTGCCCGCGTAGCCCGCATCGCCGTAAGCATCCGCCTGAGTAAAGAGCGCGATCTGATCGGGCCGAATACCACGCCGCTCGACCAGATACGCGATAATCGCCGCGGTCTCCTCCGCATAGCTGGCCCGATAGTTGATGACGTATCGTTCGGGCGGTTCACGACGGACAACGGCCGCACCGGTGTACGGGGCGAAGAACAGCGTCCTGTAATTGCTGGCCAGCGGTGCAGTGGCGACGGCGGTCGGTGTGCCCACATTTCCAATCATCGCAAGCACGCGATCCACCTCGAGCAGCCGCCTTACATTCGGCACAGTTCGCGTCGGCTCATAACCATCGTCGTAGACAATCAGGCGAACTGGCCGCCCCCGAATGCCGCCACCCTCATTCACCTCGGCGAGACACACCTCGACGCCCTGACGAACGTGCTTCCCCAGATCTGAGGCCGGACCGGTCAGTGCCGTGGACATCCCCAACAAGATTGGCCCGGCGGATTGCGCCGACGCATCGAGCTGATCGTCCGCGCCGGCATCCGCGCCTAGCCAGGGAATTGCCAGCATACAACCAGTAAGTACGCAGTTGAGGATCGCTGCACTCATGCGGGATCCGCCGGACTGCCACGCTGGCCCGCCGCGCGTTCGAGCGCCCTCGCCCGACGTTCCCTACGCGCAAATTCATCTTGCAACCGAGCCAGAAATGCACGCCTTTCCTTGTCATCGATCCGTTTCGGACCTTCCATTACATGTTTTTCTCGCAAGTCCGCGATATCACTCCCGAGGTCGCCCTAGGAGTCACGAGCAGTCACAAAGAATCAAACCGTCGATGCCGGCGCCCTGCGCGGCTGCGATGTAGACTGACGTCAACGAATGGGTTTCATTGAGGGTTCAGATGGCCAATCGCCGCCAAGGCGACATTGGTCGTGCTTTTGGAAATGGGCGCATCCAGGTTAGGCTTGGCCAATGTCACAACGAGATTTCGCACGAGAACCCGAACAGATCCCGTGACGTCTTGGGGCGGCGCTTGGGGGCACTCTGTGGGCCGTGTCTGTGGGTCGCCCGCGTCCACGCTGTGTCCGTTGGCGTGTTCAGAAACCCTAACTCATTGTACGAGTGTAGCTTGCGCGCAATGAACGCACTCCCCGGATGAACATGCCGAGGGACTCATGTGCGTGAGCAACGGTTTCTGTTACCGCAGGAATGGCCGCATCGTCCGATTCATAAGTTGATTGATTTCAGGCGATTACAGCCACCAGAGGACTCAACCCTCAATCTGCGGTTTACAAAACCGCGGCCCAGACTACGTAAGCCATTGTTCTGAAAAATGTTACGATCACTCGCTCGGGCGCCTTGGGGCGGCGCTTGCGTACAGCCAGCGCACGGATCCGCTGCTCGCCCGCCTGCTCTCCGCTTGGCAGAGCCTTCCTCTTGCACGTCGGATGGCGGTTGCCGCTTTCGCATGCTTGAACGCTGGTGAGTGAGCAATGTCACACGTAGAATCCCCGCGGGCCATACCATGATCGAGATGGGGCGCGAGAGACTAATCGCCATCAGTCAAGTTCCGCTTGAGTTGCCCGCACAGCCAAACGAAAGGCCGATGCACTCAAGCACGGTACGTCGGTGGGCAACACATGGCGTCAGGGGCGTCCAATATGACTTTGTACAGGATCGCACGCACGATGGACGTGTGTTGCGAATGCCGGCGATTGTGGACGAGTTTACCCGGGGGCGCCTAGCGATCGATGGCATACAGACTGTTGCCCGCCATCAAGGATTCACGCTCATCATCGACGACCAGGAACATCTTGTCACCGAAGTTCTGCGGAGTAGCTGTCATATGAACACCATCTCAGATTCAGCGAATCGCCTCCGGATTGCCAGGAATTCATCCTCACTTTCGACGAATGCGTCGATGATATCAGGATCGAAGTGTGTTCCCCTCTCTTCGCAGATCATGCTGCGGGCCACGTGGTGGTCAAAGGCGGTCTTGTAGACGCGTTTTGAGGTAAGTGCATCGTACACGTCTGCCAAAGTGACAATACATCCGCAAAGTGGGATATCGTGGCCCGTCGACGCCACTGGATAGCCACGACCATCGAAGCGTTCGTGATGCGCAATCGCGATGTCCCGCGCCATGCGCAGATACGCTACGTTGGGGTATTGGCGCATGGCTGTCCCAAGCGTCTCTGCGCCAATGATCGTGTGGGTCTTCATCATCTCGAATTCGTGGTCGCTGAGGCGGCCGGGCTTTAGTAACACGCTATCGGGAATTCCGACCTTGCCGATATCGTGCAACGGGCTGGTCAAGTAGATCAGCCGGATATACTCCTCATTGATTACGTCGCGAAACTCGGCGCTGCTGGCCAGATGTTGAGCGAGCACCCGGGAGTAGTTGCGCATGCGTTCCAGATGAGCGTCTGTCTCCGGATCACGGGACTCGGCGAGCTTGGCCATGGCGAAAATGGCGACCTCACGGGTCTCCAACGCGAGAACACGCTCGCCGGCGCGAATACGAACGCGAAGCTCATCCGGATGAAACGGCTTCACGATGAAGTCATCAGCGCCAGCGGACATACCCTCCACGATGTCATCTAACATATTCCGTGCCGTGACGAAAACCATGTAGATGTACCCGTCAGTATTGACCTGCCGAATCCGATGACACAACTCCAGCCCATTCATCTCCGGCATGTCCCAGTTGGAAATGACCATGTGACATGGTCTTGTCCCAAACTCGCCAGGGCCTCGCGACCGTTCCGCGCGTACACAGGCTCGTGCCCCGCATGCGTGATCGTGTGAGCTAACACTTCCAGGGCCAGGTCGTCGTCATCGACGATCAAGATCCTCATCGTTCCAGTTCATCTGTCAGTTTCGCTTCCCCAGTGAAGCCCGCCATAGTCGCGTCGTTTGAACCATCAGCGCTGGCCCCGGCATCAGTGCCAGAATCACCACCAGGAGCTGTGGGCCTACATGGGCACCGTACATCGTGAGAGTCGATCTTTCGGCGGGGCTTTCTCCCAACGAGCTTAAGCAATTCGTGCCTCTTGATCGGTTTGGTGGTGTAGTCGTCGCATCCGGCGTTCAGGCATTTTTGACGGTCGTGCGACATCGCGTGCGCCGTTAACGCGATGATCGTGCCCGTGTAACCCCGTTGGCGAAGCAGCGTGGTGGCCTGATAGCCGTCCATCACAGGCATCTGCATGTCCATCAGAACGACGTCGAAAGGTCTGTTCTCGGCTTGGGCTGCGAGCGCGCTTTCAAGCGCAATCTGACCGTTCTCAACCACGGTAACCTCAGCACCGGCTTTGCGGAGAATATGGGTGATGATCCGCTGATTGTCAGGTCCGTCCTCCGCCAGGAGGATCCGACACGCAAGTTGCCTTTCCGCGGCCGCGGCCTCACTCAGGCATGGTCCCTCATCTACGGCGGCAGCCTCGTTCGGGCAATCGACCATCGTGACGCCTTCCAGCGAACCGGTCGGGAAGCTCGCGCGAATATGCGTTCCAACACTCGGCTGCGTCCGCACGATGATGATCTCCCCTCCGAGAAGCTCGGCCAGTTGCCGGCAGATAGTCAGGCCGAGCCCGGTCCCTCCATACTTCCGAGTCATCGACGTGTCGGCCTGTGCGAACGGCTTGAATACTTGCGCGGCCTGCTCCTCTGTCATGCCAACACCGGTATCGACGACATCGAAGTGCAACCGCCCATCAGCTGAGGCAAGCCGTTCTAGCTGCGCCAGCAAGCGAACCCCGCCACACTTGGTGAACTTGATGGCGTTGCCAACCAGATTGATAATGATCTGTTGCACACGGGTCGGATCGCCCCGAACAACTTGCGGTAGTGGCCCAGCACACTCGATCGTGAAGTCGATCCCTGCACTTTGCGCCCGCGCACCCATGGCTGATCCCAGGTGGGCCAGAATCTTGCAGGGCGAATAGTCAATCTGCTCGCACTCCAACTGCCCAGCTTCGATCTTCGACAGATCGAGAATGTCGTTTATAATGCCCAGGAGGTGAGTTCCATTGCGTTGAATCGCCTCAATTGCTTCGCGCCGCTCGGATGCGGACAATCCCGAACCATCCAGTTCCTCCGCATAACCGAGAATCGACGTCATCGGTGTCCGGATTTCGTGGCTCATGTTTGCCAGAAACTGGCTCTTGGACCGACTGGCGGCCTCGGCGGCGCTGGTGCGCGTTTCCAACGCGAGAATCCGCTCGCCGGCCTGGACTCGAACCCGTAGTTCCATCGGATCGAACGGCTTGGCAATAAAATCGTCTGCACCGGCCGAGAGACCTTCGACGATTCCGTCACTGCCGTCGCGGCCTGTGAGCAAGATGATGTAGACATAGGCGTCGAAGTCGGACTCGCGAATTCGGCGGCACAATTCCAGTCCGTCCATGCCCGGCATGATCCAGTCCGTGATTACCATGCGAACCGACCCGGTATGCAGCTTGTCCAACACTTCGGCGCCGTTGCGCGCGAGGACAGGCTCGTGCCCCGCGGTCACGAGTGTATGCGAGAGTGCTTCCAGGGCGATTTCATCATCATCAACAATCAGGACATTCATCCCGCTTCTCCAGCGCTTGCGGAATTCTCACGGACGGGCTGTGCATAATCGACGCAGCGGCACAACTCGGCGCGAAGTACCTCGGTCTTGGCCTGAACCTCGCCGAGTCCTTCCGCCCTTGCGAGCTGTTCCAGCTCTGCGGCGATGCCTCGAAGACGTTCGGCCGCGACGTAGCCGGCAGATCCTTTCAGCGTGTGCGCAACCCGGACCACCGCTTCGAGATCGTTCGCGGCGAGCGCCTTTTCCAATTGACGAATCTGCTGCGGCGCCTGGTCGCAGAACTTCTTGATCAGCTTCTCAGTGAAAGCGGCGTCGTTTCCCCAGCGTTTCCGGAGCAGATCGAAGTTCACCGGCGGATCGCTTTCGATCGGCCGCTGACCGAGTTGCACATCCGGAACGGGCGCGTCTTCTTCCGTTCGATCGACTTCAGACGACTTGCCCGCGCGGCTTTCCTTGCGCAGTTGCGCGCGGATTGCCTCGATCAACAGGGCGATATTGAGCGGTTTGGTCACGTAGTCATCCATGCCCGCGTCTAGGCACCGCTCTCGATCGCCCTTAACCGCGTTCGCCGTCAGGGCGATCAGCGAAATCGGGCGGCCGCTGCGCCCGATGGGACCGTGTTCTTGCTCGTGACGTCGGATTCTGCGCGAGGCCTCGAAGCCGTCCATCACCGGCATCTGGCAGTCCATCAACACTACGTCGTGCTCGCACCTTAGCGCGACATCCAAAGCTGCTTGCCCGTTCACAACGGTATCGCAGGAATAACCGGAGCGCCCCAGCAGTTCAGCGGCAGCCTCACGGCTGACATCGTTGTCCTCGGCCAACAGAATCCGCACGTCGTGGTTCAGATCGGCGTGGATGGCGCAAGAGCTGGTGGACTCGACCGGGCTGCTCTTCCGCGCGCGCCCCCCGCCGATCGTGCGGCGCAATACCGCATACAGCTCGGCCCGGCGTACGGGTTTATTCAACCAAGCGACAAAGCCCGCCGCCCTCATCTCATCAGGTGCCAGATGCTGTAGCGAAGAGAACAGCAGCAGAGTCGTGTTCTGCAGTGCGGGGTCGGACTTGATGGCCTTCGCCAACTGCGTGCCGTCCATGTCCGGCATGTGCATGTCGAGAATTGCCATCTCGAACGGCTCACCCGCTTCTGCGGAACTTCGCAACATGCGCAACGCCTTCTCTCCGCCTTCGGCGACCGCGCAGCTCGCGCCGGCGCTGACGAGGTGTTCTGACAGGATCTCACGATTCGTCGAGTTGTCGTCCACTACCAGAACGCGCAGGGATCCCAGCGCTTCCACGTTGCTAGCGTGCTCTGTGTCCGGAGAGCATTCGTGTTTCTGCAGAACCACCGTGAACCAGAACGTAGACCCCATTCCGGGCTCACTCTCGACACCTACGCTGCCCCCCATCATCTCAGAGAGCCTCTTGCAGATAGCCAGGCCAAGGCCCGTCCCTCCGTACTTGCGCGTCGTGGAGGAATCCACCTGCGTGAACTGCTCAAACAGGCGCTCCTGGTGCTCGGTAGGGATTCCAATGCCCGTATCCGCAACTTCCAACCGACAGCGTACCGTTTGACTGTTCTCCCCCACCACCGCGACCCGCACAACGACCTCGCCCGTCTCTGTAAATTTGATCGCGTTACCAATCAAGTTGAGAAGAACCTGCTGCAGACGACCAGGGTCTCCTCGAACATGTGATGGAACGTCAGCCGGTATCGCGCACGCCAACTCCAGTTTCTTCTGCTGGGCTAGCCCAGAAAGACTGGCGACAATATCCTCAACAGTCGTACACAAGTCGAACGGCACGTTGTCAAGCTCGAGCTTGCCCGCCTCAATCTTCGAGAAATCAAGAATATTGTTGATGAGCGTAAGCAGCGTCTCACCTGATGATTTCGTCAGGGACGCGAAGTGGGCCTGACGATCGTCCAGGTTCGTGCCCAATAGAAGTTCGGTCATGCCGATGACGCCGTTCAGCGGAGTGCGCAGCTCATGGCTCATCACGGCGAGAAACTCGCTCTTGGCCGCACTGGCGGCTTCGGCTTTTGCGAGCGTCGCTCGCAATTCTTCCTCGATGCGCTTGAGTTTCGTGATGTCAGTGCGGATCGCGATATACTTGTTAGGATGACCACCCGGATCCAGACAGGGCACGATCGCCGTGTCCATCCAGTAGATCGTGCCGTCGCTGGCTCGGTTGCAGATTTCGCCATGCCACACGCCGCCTGCGCTGATCGTCCGCCACATCTCGCTGAAGTACAACTTGGGGTGAAATCCGGAGTTTACGATACGATGCGTCTTCCCTAACAGATCGTCGCGGCTGTACTTGGACATCTCACAGAACCGGTCGTTGGCGTAGGTGATCCGGCCCCTGGCATCGGTTTCAGCCACGATGGCGAAGCAATCGAGGGCGCGCTGCTGGGCCTGCAGTTGCTCATGGGCCTGTCTCAGCGAACGTATCTGCTGCTCAATCTGCCGTCGGGTGCGCTGCTTCTCGGTGACGGTGCGTATGACGTAGACGACTACCATCCCGAGCAGCAGCACGCCCGCCATCTGCACCCGGCTCAGCATCATGTTCGCCTCGTTGGCGCCAATCTCGGTGCAAAGCCCCAGACCAAGTTCATCATCCCATAGCCAAGCACCCAGAACCGGAACTCCCCGGTAGCCCCTGTATCCGGTAACATCGACACTGGCCTGTCCAGCTACCGCTTGAGCGGCCATGCGCGTCAGGGGACATTCGTCGATTGGAACTCGGTCCGCCGCCGTCTCGACCAGCAAACTCGCGCCCGGATCGAGTATTCGAACGTTCAGCATCGATCGTTGGTTCGGAGCAAGGACCCCCGCTCGCCGAAGGTCTACGTCGAATCTGCTATTGGTAAGCAACCGCGCATCGCGATCAAAGGCGTACGTTTCTCCCGATTCTCCGATGCGCGCTCGTTGGAGGATTCCAGAAAAACCCCCGGTCGGATCGATCCGCAAGAGGAACGCAGCGATAACGTCTCCGCGCGCGTCGTAGATCGGCGCCCCGCTGAACATCGTCGGTTCATTCTCGCACAGATTGCCCTGTTCGTTGGGTAGGGGAACGTCCGAGTGCATCGGCAGACTCACCGCCGGCTCGCCGGAGAGAACGCGATTCACAAACGTCTTCTGCTGACTGATCGGATTAGGTGTACCGACGTTTGAGTCGTGAGAAGACGCGAGGGACGTTGGCGTTGGATCGACAATGAAGTAACCTTGGTAATCAACCTGCTGTAACACCGGCCGAAGATAATCGCGTAAAATCGCCTGTGCCGGTGACGTGAGAAGATCATCACGATCGCGATTCACCTTACATAGCTCGCGCGCCGCTTGAACGACTTCCGGAGACGCAGCGAGCGCCGAGACAAGAGCGATCTTGTCATGGCGCCATGCCCGTAAGGCCTGATGCGCCGTGGCCAGCACGGCTTTCAGTTCCGTTGCCTGTCGTGCGCCTTCCTGCTCGACGAGTCGGGAGTTCGCCAGACAACCGGCGGTGATCGCCGCCCCGACAATGACCACCGTCCCCGTCCACGGCTTCATGCTGGATACAGGCCTCATCATCCACTTCCTATACGCCACTCATCTTCAAGATTCCGGATAGTTCTACTGAATTATGAGTCGTGGAAGTTCGATGTAACCGTTAACACATTGTCTAAAAACACACCATTGTTTTCGGAACGGTCCGCTCCGGGGGAATACCCCCAACTGGACTTCTAGGGTCGGCCGACAGACGCGCGTCGTGCGGTATGAGACGAAGAGCCTGTCGCGCGACATGCCGATTGCTTTTAACGACGCTCGGTTACATCCCGATAACCGCAATCGGGGTCAACCAGATCGTGCATCTCATGGCCTTACCCTCCAAGTGTGTACAACGGACGTTCTTGCGTACCACCTTGCGACCTATGGTATATTACTAAGGTCATCTCCCTCTGCTGCTACCCTCTATTAGCCCGAAAGTAACGCATCTGCATGCGCAAATCGTGCGCCCGGTTGCTCTCGACGGTTATTCGCTATTCCTTTCCGCAGATCTCAGGGAATTCGCAACGCAGATCAACAATGTTCCAGCTATACAGAATCGAAACATGCTTGACTTTCTTCAGTTTGTTTCGGCCTGGTCGCTTTAGGTATTCTCACACTAACGTAGGCGGTGTTCCTCAGCTTAACCTGATGCGCACAACGATCACCCCATTGTCGATCTGCTGTTGAAGTCGTGCTCACGAAGTGCGAGTTTGCAGCGTACGGTCGCGTACTCGGCGGCGGCTAGGACGCGTGACATTCCAGGCAGCAGCGGGCGCAGCCA
>JANQFV010000030.1 GCA_028277645.1 Phycisphaerae bacterium | reverse complement strand
GTACCAGATCACGGCGTTATCCAGATCGCCACGATCGAGATACATCTTCGCGATGTCCTTGTAGGCCCAGTTCAGCCCGACATCGGGATTCGGCGCCTGGTTGATGCACGCGATCATGGCTTCTTCCGCACCGGGCGCGTTCTCTCGCACCATGCCAATCGCGTGCGACACGCGGTCGATCCACTCCACGTGATCCTTTGGATCGGGCAGATCGCTGTCGAGCAGCGCGAGGTTGTCCTCGACGGTGAACTCCTTCGCCGGTGCGACGGCGCCGCCACCGATGTACCCGAGCGAGCGCAGCTTGTCGACGGCATCACTCGACACGTCCACGGCGGCCGAGCCGCTTTGAATCACGCGCGGTGCATTGGTGATCATTGCACGCAGCTTCTCTTCCATCTCCGCCGCGCGCGCCGGCTCTTGCTCGATGAGGTTGGTCAACTCGCCCGGATCGGCTGCGATGTGATAAAGCTCCGGCTTGGGAGCATGGATGTACTTCCAGCCGCCCTCGCGCAGCATGTGCAACGGCGCCAAGCCGTAGTTGTACATGCCGTAGAGCGATTCGCCATACGCCTCCAGCCGCAGGTTATCGCGCTCGCCGGTGATCAGCGGAAGCAGGCTCGTACCCTGTGCGTCGGGCAGGTTGTCGTAGCCCAGAAAGTCGAGGATCGTCGGCGCAATGTCGATCAGACGCACTTGCGGTGTCAGGCGTTGGCCGGCAGGGACGAGACCGGGGCAGCGAAAGATCAGCGGGACGAGCAGCGTCGAGTCATACAGGAACGTCGCGTGTGTTTCCTCGCCGTGCTGCATGCGGCCTTCGCCGTGGTCCGCCGTGAGCACCACCAGCGTGTTGTCCGTGAGTCCCAGGTCGTCGAGCGCGTCGAACAGACGGCCAAGCTCTTCGTCAGTGTAGGCGATCTCGCCCACGTACCGCTCCATGTACTTCTTGAGGAAACGCTCCGGCGGTTCGTAGGGCTGGTGTGGGTCGTAGAAATGAGTGAACATGAAGAACGGGCGACCATCTTTCGACAGCTCCGTCAGCCGGCGAATGCTGAGGTCAACGACGTCGGAGGCGTAACGCTCGGTTTTCTCCAGCACACCGTCAACGCGCTTGATGCCGCTGTAGAGATCGTCAAACGTGTCGAACCCCTGGGCCATCCCGAACTCGCGGTTCAGGATGAACGTCCCGACGATGCCGACCGTCGCGTGCCCAGCCGCCTGAAGCGCTTCACCAAGCGTCACGTTGTCTTCGTGCAGGATAAAGGTTCCATTGTCTCGCGCGTTGTGTACGACGGGATACGTGCCCGTCAGGATGGAGGAATGTGAGGGCAGCGTCACGGCGATCGGCGACGTGCATTGGAGAAAGAGCGTACCCTCCTCCGCCAGGCGATCCATGTTGGGTGTCTCGATGAACGGATGCCCGTAACACGCGAGGTGATCGGCGCGCGTTGTGTCCAGCGAGATCAGCAGTATGTTGAGGCCGTCGGATTCTCGGCCGGCACCGGTGGAGGATGATCCCTCGCCGGCCTGGTCGCGCTGACAACCTAACGGAAGCAGCGCCGCCAATGCCAACGTCAGCAGCGCGCGTTTCATCACCGGTGCGCGGCCGCAGTAGGCCTGGTCAGCTTCCGGCGTCATTCGCGAGATCGGTAATCGTCGGTTTTCATTCATAATTTGACGGCGAGGATGTCGGAGTACTCGTGGGTGGAGTGAGATTGTCGAATTCTGTCTGCGCTGCGCGGAACCGGTCTATATCCGCGAGGATCGCCTGCGCCATCGCGGTCTGGTTGCTCGCCTGCGCCATTTGCAGCGCCTGTTCGGCGTACTTGAATGCGGCATCGAACTCGCCGACGCTCGCAAGTGCTTTGCCCAGCACGTGGACGTAGCCGGGGTTCTTGAATTCCGTGCGTTCGCATAGCCGCTTCATGATTGCCAGCGCCTCTACGCGGGCGCGACCATCATCGTCCTGCACGGCGAGTAGAATCAGCGCGAGGTTGGCGGAATAATCCAGGAAGTCCGGATCGAGCCGCATTCCCGCCCGGATCACACTGATCGCGCCCTCGATGTCGCCGGCATCTCGCAGAATGCGGGCCAGTCGGTTGCGGAGGGGACGCGAGTCCGGATGGGCCAGCAGCGCTTCCCGCAGCACGGCGACCGCTTCAGTGGCGCGGTCCTTCGCGGCCAGGGCCGTTGCGGCCAGCAGGGCGGTCTCGATGTGTTGCGGTGCGATGGTGTTTGCCCGCGTCAGGAGGAACACCGCTTCATCCAGCGTACCGCGCGCCAACGTGAGCTGGCCGAGTTGTTGCAGTGTCGGGAAGTGGTCGGGGTGCTTCTCCAGGACTTGGCGGAACGACGTTATCGCCTCGTCAATCTGTCCCTGCTGCTGGCGCAGGCTCCCCAGCATGTACAGCGGCACAATATTGCTGGGCTGAAGCTCAAGGCAGGCGTGCAGCTCGACGGCGGCCGCCTCATAGTCCTCGTTCTCAAAGTACGCCGTCGCGAGCTCACGCCGCGCTAGATAGAAATCGGGCGCTTCGTCACGGATCTCTTCCAGTTCCGTGATCGCGAGCTCCAGCCAATTGTCCCGATCGAGCTTGAATGCCAGGCTGATGCGTCGCAACAACGGCATCATTGTCTTCGGATCCGGCAACGGCTCGCCAGCGGCCGGGGTGGAGGCCCCACCCATCAGATAGCCCAGTGATTCGAGCGCAGCGATGTCGGCGGACGACAATTGCCGCGTCGTATCAAGCTGGCCGGCGCTTTCCAGATCGTCGTCGTACATGCCCGCCAGTGTCGCTTCGAGTTGGTCGACCGCATCGGTTCGTTCGCTGACGATGTTCGCCTGCTCGTACTGATCCGTGCGCAGGTCGAACAATTCCGGGATCGGGCCATAAATGTACTTCAGCCCACCCTGTCGCACAGCGAACAGTGGAGCCCAGCCGTACTCTGCATACGCCTCAAACGTCTCATGAAACTGGGGCCGCGCCGCCGGAATCGCACGTGTCAGGTCGATCCCGTCCAGATCGGTGGGGCAGTCGACCCCGAGCAGCGTGAGCGTGGTCGGCATGATGTCGACCAGGCTAACCGGCTGGTCGATGTGAACGCCGCCACCGAGCTTGTCGCCGCAGGCCATCAGCAGCGGCACGTGCAGCACGCTGTCATAGAGCAGGCAGCCGTGCGTGCTTTCGTCATGCTGGTAAAGCCCTTCGCCGTGATCGCCGGCGACGATCACCAGGGTCTGATCGGCGAGGCCTTCGGTGTCGAGCGCATCGAGCAGACGTCCAAACTGGGCGTCCATAAACGCGATCTCGCCATAGTACGGATCCTTGCGGTACTGCGATTTGTATGGCTCGGGTGGATCGTACGTCCAGTGTGGGTCGAAGAAGTGTACCCAGAGGAAGAAGGGGCGCTCGTCGCGATCGGTAAGCCAGCGCAGCGCCAGGTCACACGTCCGGTCGCCGCGCCGCTCAGCCACGCTACCCCAGAATTCGGCGGCGGGATCTCCATCGTAATCGAACGTGTCAAACCCCTGTGCCAGGCCGAACTGCCGGCTGATTACATAGGCCGAAACGAACGCCGCGGTCTGATAGCCCGCCGTTGACAGGCATTCGGTCAGAGTCGTTTGATCATCAGCCAGGCGTGAGAAAGCATTGACGCGCGCACCGTGATTGAACGGGTAGAGTCCGGTGAGCATCGACGCGTGCGAGGGCAGCGTGACCGGCGCCGGCGAGAACGCGCGCGTGAACAGCACACCGCGGCGGGCCAGAGCGTCCGTGTGCGGCGTCTCGATCTCGTCCAGCCCGTAGCAGCCGAGCCGGTCCGCGCGGGTAGTATCGTAAGTCACGAGAAGCAGATTGCTTCCACCGTACTCCCCCGGCGCTGCCGGCACGGTCTCTGCCGGCCGCATCTCTGGCGGCAGCACCAGCGGTACGGGGCCGACTGCTCCCTGCTGCGCCGGCGCGAGGCCGGAGAGAATCCGCAACGCCGCCGAAAGGGCGGCTACTCCCAGCAGCGCCAATCCCAGCGTCCACTGCCACCAGGCGCGACGTTTGGGCGACTGTCGTTTGGGAGCGGTCGGGGGAACATCCGTCATAACGGTTACTCGCAGAATCGGGTGACAAGCGGCGCAGACCGCATTCTAAATTCGTTACCATCGGGCGGCAACGTGCGGTTGTTGCTGTTGTTATCGACGATTCTACCCCCGGGCGCTTGACTGAATCGGCACCTTGCAGACGGCGGGTAAGCAGTGTCGCCGTTACAAGTTAAACGGGCGCAAAAAAGAACCCCGCCTCACAAAAGAGGCGGGGTGGAATCAGCACATTAGCTGATCGTGGTCTTGTGCGTGACGCGGCTTAGCGACGACGCAGGACGACCAGACCCGCGAGGGCCAGCAGACCGATGGTCGCCGGCTCGGGGATGATGTCGAACGACAGCACAAAGTCGGCCCACGGGCCGCCCAGGCCCCACAGCGAGCCGGTCTGCGTGAACACATTGTGGCTGTAGCCGACGGTGCCGCCAGGATTCAGCGTGAGCAGCGGGCCAGCGGCCACAGCGCCGGTGCCGGCCTGGAAGTAAGCGCCGCTGAAGTCCATCTCAAAGAAAAAGTCGGGGCCGACCGGCACATTGACGCCGGTGATGGTGTAGAACCAGGCGCCGACGGGCAGACCCGTCAGGGTGTACCAGGCGATCGCCGAGGTCGGGCCGGCGAAGCCGGTCGGGATCGGCGGCGGCGAGGTGTCGTTCGGGTCGCCCGCGAAGAACGAGGCGACGATGCCGAACGTACCCGTGGTGGCCGGATTGAAGTAGCCAAACGTGAACTGCGTGATCGTCCCGCCGCTGATGGCGTGGATGTCATCGCCGACCGGCAGCGGATAGGCGGCGGACGTACCGGCATTCAGGTAGTAGCCGCTGGTGACCAGGTCGGCATAGATGGTCGTGCCGCGCGAGACATGGCCGGTGCCAAGGTCGAGCGTGGCCGTATTGATGTGCGTGCCAGCCGGGACAGGATTACTGATGCCGGCAAACGCAGTCGTGGCGAGCGCCGCCACGGCCATAAAGGCAACCAGTTTCTTCATTACTTCTCCTCCAGAACTTTCTTGGAAAACTCTCAACTGAAAAGTGGTGGTTTTCCGCGTGGCAATTAGTGCACGATTCTCCGGTTTCGTACACGGTGAACGTGGGTTGTTCACGCGTGATTGCCAACGGGATGCACCCGAAACACCAAAACCTAAACCCACTCCTGCATCTTAAAGTACCGGTTCTAAACTCTCGGACCCGTGCGACAGAGCGAAGCGACGCATCGTGCAGCGTTCCATCCGATGGTGCTGCACTAATGGAAGCAATTGGTCAACGCGACCGAGGTGCGCTCCATTGCTCCTCCGCACAGACTCCTTCTGATGTTACTCTACTCACGCCGTGCCGGGCATGTCAAGCCTTTATTCGCTGGGCGCATAACGAGGTCGAAATCCGCAACCCTCTTTCCAGTAGGCGGTTATGCATTTTCCGGGCCACGAGAGTCCGACGCGCAGCGATCCAGCAACTGAACCGGCGAAACCGGTTCCTGCTATCATGGGCGCTTCTTGGAGAGGAAGGCGTTATTTATGGGACGCGTTCTGGCCCGCCCGATACGGCCAGTAGGTGCAGCCGGAACCACCCCCGCGGATCCTGCCAGCAGCACGCTTCCCGCAGCCCGGCCGAGGCCGTTAGTTTCCGGAACTGCTCACGGTCGTACTTGTATGACCATTCCGTTCGCAGGCGCTCGTTCTCCGACAGACAAAACGGCCGGCCGGCGACGTCGACGGTCTGTGCGACCTGACTGGTCACGTACATCTCGATGCGTGACTGCGTTTCGTTGTACACCGCCTCGTACCGGAACCGCCCAAGATCGAACGTGGCGTCCAGCTCGTGATTGAGACGCACGAGGTAGTTCAGCGCGAACTCCGCCGACACGCCGGCCGCGTCATCGTACGCGGCCAGGAGCACGTCATGGTTCTTGGGGGCGTCAACGCCGACGAGAATCTGATCCCTCGGTTCACACCAGCTCGCCATTCGTGCGAGCAGCGCACGCGCTTCCGGCGGCGTCATATTTCCTATCGTCGAGCCGGGAAAGTAGACGACTCGTTTCGGCGCCGCCCGCAGCGGTTCCGGCAATTCGCTCAGCTCATTGAAGTCCGCACATACTGGGTGTACGACCAGGTTCGGTGAAGCGCTGTGTAACCGCTGGACGAACTTCAGAAGGTGCGTACGTGAAATCTCGATGGGGGCATAGGCGTATGGCTGCCTGAGGTGGTGCAATAACAACCGGGTTTTCTGGCCACTGCCGCAGCCCGGCTCGATCATCGCAACATTCGGGCCGATCGCAGACGCGATGTCGGCGATGTGCGTCCGCATTATCTTGAACTCGGTGCGCGTCAGGTAGTACTCCGGTTGTTCACAGATTTGGTCGAAGAGCTGCGAACCGCGATCATCGTAGAGGTACTGGCTCGGGAGCTCCTTCGGCGATTTTGCGAGGCCCCGCAAAACGTCGTCGCGGAACTTGCTGTGGCTAACTGCGTTGAGCTCGCGCGGCTTGCGCTGGGAAGATGTGACTGGACTCATGGCTGCCTCGCGAGTCGCAGACCGCTGAACTGCCAGCGCGCCGCGGGAGGGAAGAAGTTGCGATAGCTCGCTCGAATGTGCGTGCGGGACGTCGCGCAGGACCCGCCGCGCAGCACGTGCTGATTACACATAAATTTGCCATTGTACTCGCCCAGGGCGCCCGCCAGCGGCTCGAAACCGGGGTAGGGCGTGTAGGGGCTGGCGGTCCACTCCCAGACGTCGCCGTACATCTGTGTGATGGCGTCGGGCTGCGCGACTACGGCCGCGCGCGGATGGAAGCGGCCGTCATCTACGCAATTGGCGGACTCCAGCGATTCGGCGGCGTTGGTCGCGGTTTCCCATTCCGCTTCGGTGGGCAGTCGGGCGCCCACCCAACGCGCATACGCGTCTGCTTCGAAGTAGCTGAGATGGCAAACCGGCTCCGCGGCAGCTATTGGGCAGCGGCCGAAGAGTGTGTGGTGCCACCAGCCGTCAGCGCGGCGCTCCCAGTAAAGCGGGCTCTCCCAGGATTCGCGCTGCACCGTGTGCCAGCCGTCCGATAGCCACAGTTCCGGTCGCGCGTATCCGTCGTCCGCAATGAACTCGGCGAACTCGCCATTGGTGACCAGGCGCGTAGCGATCTCAAACGCAGGCACGAACACGCGGTGCTGCGGACGTTCGTTGTCGTAGCAGAACGACGTGCCCGCGTGTCCGATTTCACGTAGTCCTTCGTCGAAGGCCCGCCAGCCCATGGTCGTCGTCTCCTGATCCGTTGAGGCAGGCGGCGGGCAATATTGCGGACCGAGCGGGTTGCACGAGAAAACGTGCTTGATGTCCGTGAGCATCAACTCCTGATGTTGCTGTTCGTGATGCAGACCGGTGTCGATGACGGTGTGGAACCTAGATGTACGATCGGGGTCATCGAGAACGCGGGACATTTGCTCGTCGACGTGGGCGCGGTATGCCATCACTTCACGCACGGTCGGCCGCGTCAGAAGTCCGCGCCGGGGTCGTGGAAACTGGGCACCCACCTGCTCGTAGTAAGAATTGAACAGGTACGAAAAGTCAGGATGAAACGGGCTGTACGATTCCTTCGCCGGGGATAACACGAACGTCTCGAAGAACCAAGTCGTGTGCGCAAGGTGCCAGCGAGTCGGGCTGACGTCGGGCATCGACTGCACGACGAAGTCCTCGGTTTCCAGCGGCGCGCACAGACGCTCCGAGAAGCTGCGAATACCGCGATAGCGCTCGGCGAGTTTTGGAGCGGGAACGGCACGTGTTTCCGGGGGCCTGCTCGCGGAAGAAGAAGGCATGGGCATCTCGCTGTACGTCAGCGTGGCGGCTGTTTCGAATTGGCCTATTTCGAATGCTAACGGCCCCAGCGCTGATTTCCACCCGTTGCCGCGGATGTTGCGGCAGGCACACGTCAGCTACGAATACACAATCCGCGCGGCACGACTACGCGCTCGGCGATCTCGAAGTACACTTGCGCGATCAACGCTAGCGCTGCCGCGGGGATTGCGCCCAAAAGAATGAGGCCATAATCGTCGAGCCGAATCCCAGTGAGAATCGGTTCGCCATAACCGCCGGCACCAATAAGCGCCCCGAGTGTTGCAAAGCCGATGTTGATTACGGTGGCGGTCTTTATTCCGGCCAGAATGGTCGGTGACGCGAGAGGTAGCTCGATCAATCGCCAGCGGGCGAACCGCGGTAGTCCCAGCGCCCGGGCCGACTCGCGTAATTGCGGCGGGATGTTCTGCAAACCGGAGGCGGTGTTGCGGACAATCGGCAGCAGGCTGTAGAGGAAAAGCGCGATCATGGCGGGCCATTCGCCTAGACCGGACACGCCAATCGCACGCAGTGCCGAGAACTGCTCGGCGGACCATGAGAGCGGCTGCACGAGCAATACCAGCAGCGCCAGTGACGGAATCGTCTGAACTATGCCGACTGCACTGAGGATTGTCTGGCCCAGCGTGCGCGTCTTGGCCGCCAGCACGCCCAGCGGCACGGCCACCAACACTGCCGCGATCAGCGACTTCACGACCAGCCGCAGATGCTCGCGCGTGAAACGCACGAGTTTCTCGGTCTTCGTTTCGATATCGATCGTGACATGAATGTCGAAGTTCTCGCTCAGATAGTCGGCTGCTACTTGTGGTTCGGGCACGCGCTCAAGCTTGGCGCGGCCGTTTAGCGCGATCATGCTCGTCGCGTCGATGCGTCTCTCCAGTTGTCGGATTGCGCGCACTACGCCGGGGTGCGTCCGTTCCAACGCGGCGCGATAGAGGATGGCGGCGGCGTAGCGCGGGAAGTGGCCCAGGTCGTCCTCCAGAACGGCCAGGTCGTAGTACGCGATTTCTGCGTCAGTCGTGTACAACTCCATTAGGTCGATCTCGCCGGCCGCAAGCAGGCGATATGCCACGTCGTGATCGATCCCGCGCACGTTTCGTTGCGGGAGCTGGTAGTGCTTGCGGACCGCCGGCCAGCCGTCGCCGCGTTCCATAAACTCGTTGTTGAAGCGGAAGATGAGTTCTGGGTAGCGGCGGAGATCGGAGATTTTTCGGATGCCGAGCTCGGCGGCGCGTTTTTTGTTCATGCCGAACGCGTAGTTGTTCTCGAAGCCGAGCGGTTCGCTCATGCGTAGGCCGAATTCGGAGAGTTTGGCGCGAATGTCATCGATCGATTCGACATCGGATTCGCGCAGGACCTCTTCTCGGAGTGTGCCGGTGTATTCGGGGTAGATATCGATCTCGCCCAAGCGCAGGGCGCGCCAGAGGATTTGCGTGCCGCCCAATTCGGCGCGGTGTGTGCAAGGCTGACCGGTGTTCTGTACGAGCTGAGCCAGCAGTTCGCTGAGAATCACCGATTCGGTGAACTTCTTCGAGCCGACACTCAGGCCGCGCGTTTCGAAGCGTGCGGCCCAGATCGTGACGCCGAGCGGCAGCGCGAGTAACAGGATGATCGTCATTTTTCTCATGTCGGCCCCATCGCGTTTTGCTGCGGGCCGCGCTGGGCCTGGATGAACTGCGTCACGAACGGGTCCGCCGGCGATTCGGCCAGCTCTCGAAACGTACCAACTTGCACAATGACGCCGTCACGCAACAGCACGATCGTGTCCGCAAAGTAGACAGCCTCGGCGAGATCGTGCGTCACCATCACGACAGTTTTCTGTACATTGCGGAAGATCTCGCGCAGCTCGGTCTGTAGCTCGGCGCGGATGAGTGGATCGAGCGCGCCCAGCGGTTCGTCGAGCAGCAGTACGTCCGGGTCGAGAAAAAGCGCACGCATCAGGCTGACGCGCTGCCGTTGCCCGCCGGAGAGTTGGCCGGGGTAACGGTCCAGACCGTCAGCCGGAAAGTGCGTGAGATTGGTGAGTTCTGCGAGGCGGTCGCCGATCTTCTTCTTTGGCCAACGCAGATGCCGGGCCATGAGCGTCGCGTTGGCCCGCGCGGTCAGGTGCGGAAAGAGCCCGCCGTCCTGAATGACGTAGCCCATGCGGTGACGGAGTTGCAGAATATTCGTCGCATTGAGTTGCTGGCCTTCAAACACGATCTCGCCGCCGGACGGTGTCAGCAAACCGACCATCAGGCGCAGCAGCGTGGATTTGCCACAGCCGCTCGGGCCGATCAGCACTGTCGTCTGCGCGGCGGCGATGTCGAGCGAGGTCGGTCGAAGCGCGACCTTGCCGTCGTAGAACTTCGAGACATCGTGGAGACGAAACATACTGCCCAGTTAACGAGGTCGATGGTACGTGGTAACCACGTTTGCGCGGGCATCATAGCGGCAATTGCTGCGGGGCGGGTATGACTGACGTCTGCGTTGTCGCGCAGTGTCAGTCGAAGTTGATGCGCAACTGCGCGAAGAACGTGCGCGGTACCTCGGCGTCATTCAGGAACAGCGTGCTGCTCTCGGGGTGATGGTGATCGAGGAGGTTCTGCACGCCGACGGCGAATGCGGCTCGATCATCCCAGAACTCATACTCCGCGCGCAAGTCCAGCCGGAAATATGAGTCGATCGAACGAGATACCAGTGCGAACGCCGGATTCGGCGCCTTCGTGCCGTCAACGAAGTAGAGGTGTCCTGCGAGGTGCAGGTCTTCGAGCACGTCGTAGTGCGCGCCGACCATGAACTTATGATCGGGCGGATAGATCGAGTCTTTGTAGACGTAAGGCAGATCCGAACGCCAGTTCAGAAACTGGTACGTGTAATTGCCCAGCAGCGTCAGGTCATCGGTGGCCTGAAAACGGGCATCAAGCTCGATGCCGTAGAGTGACGCGTCGGCGAGATTGCGGTTCTGGAGGTTCAGCAGGGCGGGGGGGCCGAGGCGCGGCTCGAACAGCGTGATGTCGCCATACTCGTGCCAGAACAGGGCCACGCCAACGTCGAGGCGGCCAAAGTGGCGCCCACGATAGCCCAGTTCGTAGGCCAGCAGCGGCGTAGCGTCGAGATCCTGAACGCTCGTCGTCTGAACTAGCCCGGCGGCGAAGGGCGTCGCCATGAATCTGAATGCGGCGGGCGGCATTTGGAACGCCCGCGAGATCGCTGCGTATGCCGACTCTCGTTCGTTTATTTGATACGACAGAGCGGTCCGGGCACTGGGCTGGAATCCGCCGTAGGACTCGTAGTCAATCCGCGCCCCGAGGTTGAGGCGCCAGCGTTCGTGAAATTGCCATTCGTCCTGAAGATACAGCCCGACGATCCCGGACCGCACGCGCGATTGCCGCAGCATGTGCGGATCGGCATTGCTGGCATCGACGTAGTCGAAGCGTGTGTCAATGCCCCAGGAGAACGTGTGCCGTGGTCCGGCGCGCAGCGTGTGGGCGTACTGGAGCGCATACTGCTGGTAGCGGTAGTTTGCCGAGCGAATCCCCGGGGAGCCCCAGAAGTTGTTGACGTAACCGGTGATCTCGAATGAGTTTCCAGGGGCAACCTGGTGCTGCCAGCGCCCCAGCGCGTAATTCGTCTGTGCGCCGGCCTGTCGCTCGTGCCAGAGTGCCATCGGTGTCGGCGGAAACCCGTTCTCGACGAGGCTGCTTCCGGTAGAGAATGTCAGCGAATCGCGATCGGTTGCGTCGATGACGGCGTGGAGTGCCAGGCTGCCCTTGCGGTACTTGTCGTCCAGGTCGCGCAGGAGTGAGCCGCCGACATCAAAACCGTCGGAGGCGCCAAACTCGCCGGAGACGCGAAAGCGCAACCCATTCTCCGTTGAACCGTAGCGAAAGTACTGTTGCACCAGTCCGCGCGAGCCGCCCGTTGTGATCGACGAGAATCTCTGCTGATCGCGCGGGACACGCGTGATGATATTGATGACGCCATTGACCGCATTGGCACCCCACGTGACGCCGCCCGGCCCGCGAATGACCTCGATGCGCTCGATGTCTTCAACCTGAACTGGCCAGGCACCCCACACCTCGCCGCCAAAGAAGGAGTCGAAGGCCTGTCGACCATCGATGAGAACCAGCGTCATCCGCGAAAGAAACGAGTGTAAACCGCGGGGCGAAACGGCCGAGTTGTTGGAGCTCAGCGCCGCCACATCGACGCCCGGCACCAGCCGCAATGCATCCGGTATAGTCAGCGCACCGGCCCGGCGAATATCTTCGCGCGTCACGATGTACACAGCGTATGGCACCTGCGTGATCTTCTCTTCACGACGGGCTGCGGTCACGACCACGGGCACGTCGAGTTCGAGCAGCTCGATGTCCTCAAAGTCGTCTGGCGTGTCTAATGATGCCACGTCCTCATTCACGTTGTTGCCGGCGCCGTCGGTCGGCTGGGCCTCAGCCAGCGGTGTGTCGGAGACTGCGTCAACGGTCTGCCCAACCAGTGTTTGCCCGCTACAAATCAACAGCGCACAAGTAGCACAAATCACACGAAGTCGCATGATCTCGGCACGCCCGGCGTACGTTCCCGTTGGAGATGCGCTCATGGCTGTTCTCCCAGACGCTTGACGGTGGAATCGAAAACACGTGGATCAAGGGAAATGTCGATCATCGATGCCGTATGGGTATTCACAAAGCGAACAACGCGCTCCGCGTGCATGATCCCGATTGTGCCGGGGTGGGCCCCGCGCGTGACGCGCACGACAACGTCGGCAGCCTGTTTCCCCACGGCCTCCGGTTCGGTCGCGAGCCCGCTGAAAGCGCCGGCGTGTACCACCTTCGTCGAAAACGCCCAGACCGGCCGCTTCTGCCGCGCACCCCAGAGCAGCAGCCGCTGCACATTCGGTGCGTTGTACACCTGCGCATCCGGGACCATCAGAACGCCGTCAATAGACTCAGTCCGTAGTCGATCGATGGCGACCGCGAATTCTGCTCGCGTCGATTCGATCTTGATGAGATCAAGCTTCTGGGACGCAGCGGCTTTCGATAACGCGGCTGCGGTGACCCGGGTTCGCTCGCTGCACAACACGGCGATCCGGCGAACGTCGGGCGCAGATTTTCGAATCCAGCGAATCTGCGTTCGAGGCGAGACATCGGCACTGACGCAAGCGATGCGGTTCCCATCTTCCGCAGAGTTGTCGTACCAGGTTGCGTCCAACGCATTCACAACCATGAAGGCGATGATGGGTGTGTTGGCCACGGCGCCAGCGGCGGCCAACGTTGCGCGGCTGCCTGTGGTGGCGATAACGTCAAACTGTTCGGATTTCAGTTGGCGCAGCGCCCGAGTCTGCCCCGCCTCGTCGTCAGGAAAGTCGATCGGTGTGAGGCTGTCGACGCGGCCGCGCAAAGTATCGAGCAGCGACTTGGCCGCCGCGCGGTAGGGACCGTGATCACCGATCAGGACGGCGACGCGCGTCTCCGCGGCGGCCAGGACGGGCAGCAACAGCAAGGTCGTACCGAGCACCGCAATGCAGCGACGGCGGTCGAAACTCGACATGCGACAGTCTTCGTGCACGAGGTAGTCATTCTCGATACGTCGCACGGACCGGACGACGCGTTTCGCGATACTTGATCTGCGCGATCCGCCAACCACTTATTTATCGGCAGAGTTGTTGGTGCGGGAGAATACGTAGAAGAGCGTACAGTGACCGCGATACCCGGCTCGACCGAAACCGCTCCTGGTAAATAGGATCCCTCGTTAATCGCATCAAAGCGAGACGCTGCTCGAACTGGCCGATGGGACGAGTGGTGGGCGTGCGTGACGTGTTCCGCAGTCATGCCGCACTGACGGGATCGGATGCCATTCGTTCGGAGCGCAGTCGTGCTGTTCGCGCCGCTACGTAAACTGGGCCTCAAAGCACGTGCATTGATGCTATGCACTGTGATGGTTCTGGGTACGACGGGGGCACTCTCCACGGCGCTCATCTGGAGGCACTACGCCGCCGCATTGGACGCCATGACTGAACACGCCGTGGTTTACACCAGCGCGATCAGTCGGGCTGCCGAATCTCCCATCCTGTTGAACGACCGGATTGCGCTGGAGCAGGTATCGCTCGCGGCGCTCGAGGACGCTGCCGTAGAACGGGTGGAAATCTTGAGCCGTGACGGGAGTGAGTTACTCGTCCTGCAGCCGAATCGCACCTATAAGCCGGAACGGCTCGTCGACCACGATGTGCTCGCGGGATCGACTTCGGTTCGCGGACAGGTGGGGTCATGGCGGATGGCGAATGAACTGCTCGTCGTGGTCCCGGTATGGCGGGAGTCCATTGATGTGGACTTGGGACTGATTGCAGACGATGCGCAGTCGGAAACCGAAGACAACGAGCCCATCGGGTACGTCGCGCTGAACTACAGTCTGGCCGGGCTGCGCGCTCAATCGCGCGAGGAGCTGTTTTCCAGTGCACTCTTCGTTGCCCTGGTGACGGCGCTGGGCCTGGGATTGACGTTGGTGCTGGTGCGCCAGTTGCTGACGCCGCTTCAAAATCTCGTGGACACGACTGCTGCGATTTCCAACGGGGATCTGAGCGAACGGGCGGTTGAACACGCGGTAGGTGAGATCGGTGCGCTGGCGCGCTCCTTCAATCACATGGCGGACAATCTCGAAACGTCGTATGCGTCCATTGAGGCGACGGTCGCGGATCGAACAGCGGAACTCGAGGCCCACAAGCGAGAACTCGAACGCGAGATCAAGGATCGCGTGCGTGCGGAGGATGCCCTGCGGAGCAGTGAAAGCCGCCTGCGCGCCCAGAGTGCCGCGCTTTCGCGTCTGTACCGGGCTCGCGTCGTTGAGTCCGAGGATTTCGCGGCCACTGTGCAGCAGATTACAGCGACTGCGGCCGAGACGCTCGCGGTGCAGCGCGTCGGCATCTGGCTGTTCGGCGAGGGACGCACTGCGCTGGAGGCGTACGACAGTTTTGATCGCGTGCGCAACAGACACGAAGCCGGGGCCAGGATTCGGGTGCGCGACTTCCCGACGTACTTCGCGGCGCTCGAAGCGAACCGCACGATCGCGGCGTCGGATGCCTGCCGCGATCCACGAACCGTGGAACTGACCGAGCCATACCTCGCCACGCACGGTGTGGGGGCGTTGCTGGATGCACCGATTCGCGTTGGCGGCGAGTTGATTGGCGTTGTGTGTCACGAGCACGTCGGCAGCAGTCGACCGTGGACGTTGGATGAGCAGCATTTCGCCGCTTCCATCGCGGACTTGATCTCCTTGGCCGTGGAAGTGCGTGAGCTTTGCCGGGCGGAGGCACATCTCGTGCAGGCAAAGGAGGCTGCCGAGGCTGCCAATTATGCGAAGAGTGACTTCCTGGCGAACATGAGCCATGAATTGCGCACGCCGCTGACGGCCATAGTTGGATTCAGTGAGCTGTTGACGGACGGGGAGGGAACCGAAGCAGAACGAAACGACTGGAGCCGCACGATTCACACCAATGGCGAGCACCTGCTGGCGCTGATCAACGACATTCTCGACCTCTCCAAGATTGAGGCGCGGCGCATGGAGATGGAGCGGGTACCCTGTGACGTCCGTCAGATTCTCGCGGAGGTGGATTCCGCCATGCGGCCGCGCGCGACCGAGAAGGGGCTAGCGTTCATCATGCGCGCCGATGATCTGCCGCACTCGATCGAAACCGATCCGATGCGGCTCAAGCAGATGCTGATCAATCTCATATCCAATGCGATCAAGTTCACGCTGACGGGACGCGTTGAAACCGTCGCGCGCGTCGTCCACGGAGAGCAGGGCGCGCGCCTGACGCTACAGGTAACCGATACAGGCATTGGGATTCCAGGTGCGCAGCTCGATGCGATCTTTGAGCCGTTTTCCCAAGCGGACACGTCCGTTACACGGCGCTTCGGCGGCACTGGTCTCGGGCTCGCGATTACCAAGCGATTTGCCGAGGCGCTCGGTGGAGAAATCTCTGTGCAGAGCGAAGAGGGGCGCGGGAGCACGTTCACATTGCACGTTGACGCCGGACATGTCGTGCAGCGCGACTCGGCAGCCGGGTCTGCATCAGCGACGACGGATGCCCGGCGGGACGCCGGATCGAAGACACCGACGCTGGATGCACGCATCCTCCTCGTGGAGGATGGCCCGGACAATCAGAAGCTAATCAGCCTTCTGCTCCGTCGAGTTGGGGCTACCGTCGTCACTGCTGAAAACGGCGAAGTGGGCGTGAACTTGGCCGAAGAGCAAGAGTTCGACCTGATCCTGATGGATATGCAAATGCCGGTGCTGGATGGATACTCCGCGACGCGACGTCTGCGCGAACGCGGGCACACGCTCCCGATTATCGCACTGACCGCGCACGCGATGGTCGGCGACGAGGCGCGCTGTCGTTCCGTAGGATGCAGTGGTTATCTGACCAAGCCGGTCGCGCCGAAGCAGTTGATTCAGGGTGTGGCGGATGCTCTGTCGGCGACGGTTTCGTAAGTCGTCCGTGCCATGTCGAGCGCATCGTGCACACGACTTCGTCAGCGCACTGCGAGATGCCACGTTATAGGACGCTGCTCGATATGGTCAGCGCATGCCAGGGGCGCGGCTGCCGGTCTTCCTGGCGCCGACGCCGGGCTATGGCAATTGGTGGCGGGTGTTGAATGTCGCCGCGTGCTGAGCCGATTCCTGGATAGGGAACCAGAGCCGAACGTGTGCTGCGCGCGACAAACGTCGTCATGCTGCGTTCGGCCACGTAGTGACTGATTGTACGCATTGGGAGCGCCGGATGTCCCATCCCGTCTTTGGCGAGCTCAGGGAGAACGCGAAGCTGCCGACGCCTACGGGCGTCGCGCTCGAGATTCTCCGCCTTACGAATGATGATGGCGCGACCATTGAGGCCCTGGTTTCGGTTATCGAACGCGATCCCGCGCTCGCTGGGCGGCTGCTAAAGCTGGTCAACTCACCCTTGGCAGGGCTGAACCGTACGGTGACCGCCATTTCGACAGCGGCGCGCATGTTGGGTCTGCGCACGGTGCGCAACCTCGCGCTGGGCTTCTCGCTGGTGAGTTCCAACCGCTCCGGACGTTGTCGTCACTTCGACTACTCTCGGTTCTGGTCACGTTCGCTCGGCCGCGCCGTTGCGGCGCGCGTGCTGGCACAGGAGGCGAAATCAGCAGCGCCCGACGAAGTATTCGCCGTTGGCCTGCTCAGCGACATTGGGCGCCTGGCACTCGCAACAGCCTTCGCCGAAAAGTACGGCGATTTGCTGGAACGTTCACCGGCCGTACCGGACTCCGAGCTCCGGGCGCGCGAAACGGCTGCATTTCGCATCGATCACCGCACACTGTCGGCTGAGATGATGGCGGACTGGGGCGTGCAGTCGCTGTTCTGCGAAGCGGTTGTACGCGCCGACGACGAAGAACTCTGGACTGCCGAATCAGAGATACGTCGCGACGAGATCGCCCGACTCCTGAGCGTCGCCGCCGCCTGCGCCGACGTGTTGGCCGAGGCCGAAGTATCGACAACGACGATCGAGAATCTCACAAACCGCTCCCATGCGCTGGGTATCCCCGACGACCGCTTCCCGTCGGTGTACGAGTCCATCCGCGGCGGGTGGCTCGAGGCTGCGTCCATCTTTTCCATCGAGGCCAGCGACGGTGAGTCGTTGGAGGTACTGCGCGAGGAAGCCCGACGCCGTGAGATCGCGCTGGAGTCCATGGCACAGGCCGACCACGAGACCGCGTCGCGAACGACGCGGTCAGACAGCCTCCGGCTCCTGGTGGTTGACGATGACGCCGCCGTGCGACGGCTGCTGGAACAGCAGCTACGCAAGTGCGGATATGACGTTTTTGTCGCCAACGACGGCTTGGAAGCGCTGCGGGTCGACCAGATTGAAGCTCCCCAGATGATCATCACCGATTGGATGATGCCTAACATGGATGGAGTGCAACTGTGCCGGCGTCTACGATCGAGTGACGGCAACGCCTTTGTCTACATCATTATTCTCACTGCGCAGGCCGAGAAGGATCGTGCTGTCGAGGCGTTGAACGCGGGGGCGGATGACTTCCTCGCGAAACCTTACAGCCCGGCCGAGTTGATTGCGCGCGTGCGTGCCGGAGAGCGGATCGTACAACTCGAATCAAACCTGGCGCGCCGTACCCGCGAAGTGTCGACCTATGCTGCTCAGTTGGCCGCTGCCAACGAGCAGCTACAGGCCATGGCGACTACGGATGAACTCACCGGGCTACTCAATCGGCGCGCCGGCCTGGCCCGTCTGGATGAGTGCTGGGCACTGGGACATCGGTACAACGATTCCATCGCGTGCATTGTCTGCGACGTAGATCACTTCAAGCGCGTCAACGATACGCATGGCCACACGGCCGGCGACTGCGTGCTGCGGGCGATCGCTCGCGTGATGCGCGAGAGCGTGCGGGCCGGTGAAATCCCATGCCGCGTCGGCGGTGAAGAGTTCCTCGTCATTTGTCCGAAAGCAACTGCTGCTGATGCGCGCCAGGCCGCAGAACGACTGCGGGCCTGTGTCGAACAGCAGCGCATCGACATCGGGGGCGATGACGTGCGGGTGACGATCAGCCTGGGTGTGGCAGAGTGCACGCCGGCAATGAAAACGCCCGACGAGGTTTATGCCGCGGCCGATTGTGCCCTTTATGAGGCCAAGGCCGGCGGACGTAATCGCGTCTGTGTAGCGGGGCAGTCAGCGCCGGCCCCGGTCGCGTCGTCTTAGCATCCTCTCACACCCCTCGCCGCGCAGGTTACCAGTTGCCGAAAATGCCGTGCCCGAGTCTTTGCCGTTTGAGTACGCGCCGTCGGACAACCTACAATACCCGCCCGGCCACGTCGGCGGACCGAATTTGATTAGTCGGAGTGCGCAGCCTGTGGACAGACGCGATCAGACGCTTGGCATCGTCGTGGAGATGTACGCCAACCGGCACGCCGGCGACATCTACATCCATGCATCGCTCGGTCGCGTGATTGACCGACTGGCGGAGCGGTTTCGCGACGTGCGTCTGTGTGTCCCCCTCGCAGACGTCCCACCGACCCAAGCGCGGGACTACTGCCTCGCGGCGACAAACATCGAGGTGATTCCGCAGCCGTACTACACCTCGTCGCTGGGCGCCGTGCGGCAGGTGTTTCCTCTGCGGCGAGCATACGCACAAGTGTGTCGTGCGTCGGATGTGCTGTTCATCCGCGGGATGGCACCGTACGCGGGGATCCTGTACTGGCTGGCGCGGTGGTACGGCTGCGAGACTTGCCACTGGATTGTGGGTAATCCGATTGCTCTGCTGCGGACGCATCGGCGGGCGGGGCGCATCAAAGATCTCCTCTCGCTGCTGTACGCGTGGCAGGATCGCATGTTCACACGCTTGGGGCGGAACCTCACCGGCGGCGCGTTCGTATGCAATGGAGAGGAACTGGCGGCGATTTTCCGTTCGCCCCGAACGACCGCGACGGTGTCGAGCGCTATTACCGAAGAGGAGTTCCACGAGCGGCCGGATACGTGCGTGAATGACCGCATCCAGATTTTGTTCGTCGGTATTCTGCGACCGGAGAAGGGCCTGCAATACCTGATCGACGCGCTGCCGCGCTTGAAGAACGGACGCGACGTCGAACTCGTGGTCGTCGGCGCCGCCGAACAGTTTCGGGATTATCGTGCCGAGTTGGAACGTCAGGCGGATTCGCTCGGCGTGGCAGAGCGTATCCGTTGGATCGGGTATGTTAATTACGGGCCGGAAATGTTCCGTTACCTGCGCGAGGCGGACGTGCTCGTGCTGCCGACGTTGTCGGAGGGTACGCCGCGAGTACTCGTGGAAGCGCGGGCCAACAGCCTACCGATAGTGGCGACCAACGTTGGCGGGATTCCAACGTCGGTGCAGGACGGCGTGGATGGATTGCTCGTTCCGCCGAAAGATTCGCAGGCCATCGCCGAAGCGGTTGACCGGATCGTTACCGACGGCGCTTTTCGGCGCGACCTGATACAAAACGGTTTGGCACGCGCGCGGACGATGACGGTCACGCGATTCGTCGATCGAGTGATTGAGCTGATGGGTGGTCGCGCGCCGGAGACGATCCAGTGAGCCGAATCATCAAGTATTGCTGGTTTGTCTTCGTGATGCGCGTGACCGGTGTCTTGCCGGACCTCCGCCCGATTATGCGGCTACGCGGATGGTTGGCGCGTCCGGCGTTTCGGCGCTGCGGCCGTCGCTTTGAGATCGCGTCCGGTGTCACAATCGTATATTCCGCCAATGTCGAGATCGGTAATGATGTTTACCTGGCCAGCGGAAGCTGGATTCAGGGCGTCGGCGGCGTGCGTATCGATGACGAGGTCATGTTCGGACCGTATACCATTGTTGCGTCGAACAACCACACCAAGAAGGAGGGTTCGTACCGCTTCGGCGCGCCGCGACCAGGAACGGTAGTGCTGGAGCGCGGGGCCTGGACGGGGGCTCATGTTTGTATTACCGCTGGTGTGCGCGTGGGTACTGGGGCGGCGTGTGCCGCCGGCGCGGTGGTCACGCGCGATGTTCCGCCGCACGCAATTGTGGGTGGCGTACCGGCGCGCGTGTTGCGCGAGAACGTGCCGGATGACCCCCAACCCGGGCGCGCACCGGCCGGCTGACGTGGACGGATGACGGATCAGAGCTTGCGGACGGAAGACGGAGAGTCGGCAGCGCTGCGCGCCAGCCTGGTCATTCCGATGCGCAACGAGGCTGCCTACGTGGGCCGTTGTCTGGATTCGGTCCTGGCGCAGATCCGCGATCGTGACGACGTCGAGGTTCTCTGTGTCGACGGACGCAGCACGGATGGTACGCGCGCGATCATTGAGCGCTACGCCGCGCAGGACGGCCGAGTCCGGCTGATCGACAATCCGGAGTACATTGTTCCCACCGGCATGAACCGGGCGCTGCGGGTCGCGCGCGGCAATATCATCATTCGGCTTGACTGTCATTCCGAGTACGCCCCCGATTACATCGAACAGTGCATCGCCGTCCTGGAACGCACCGGCGCTGACAACGTCGGCGGGTATATTACCACGCTGCCGGGTGAGGATTCGTCCGTTGGTCGGGCAATCGCCGCCGCGACCAGCAGCCGCTTCGGCGTCGGTGGGTCGGCATTCCGCGTCGGTGGGCCGGAACAGGAAGTGGATACTGTTCCGTTCGGCTGCTTTCGACGCGACGTCTTTGGCCGCTTCGGATCTTACGACGAGCGCCTAGTCCGCAACCAGGACATCGAGCTCAATGCGCGTATCCGACGTGGCGGTGGTCGCATCGTGATCTCGCCGGACATCCGCCTGACTTACTACAACCGCTCGACGTTCGCCGGCTTGCGCCAACAGGCGTTCAACAACGGATTGTGGAACCCATACACAATCTACCTGGTTGGCGAAGGACTACGGCCGCGGCATTTCATACCGCTCGTTTTCGTGGTTAGCCTGATCGGACTGGCGGCGCTCGGGCTGGCGTGGTGGGGTTTCTGGCTGCTGTTGGCGGCAGAGTTGCTGCTGTACTTTACAGTTGCGACGGTGATGGCCTGGCCGGCAGCCCGACGCGCGAACACGTCGGTCGTGCTCGTTATCGCCGCATTCGTTCAGTTGCACGTTGCGTACGGACTGGGATCGCTATGGGGCGTGCTCTCGGCGCCGTTTCGTTTCGGCCTGCGACCGCGACGCGCGGCCAACGTTCCCATCGAGCGTTCTGAGGCGTAGCGCTCTAAGCGCGTGTCGCGCTGCGCCTACGCTTCTACGATTCCCAGCGGCGGGTAAGACTTCCAGCGGCCGCGGGTAAAGTCGGGCACATCCATCGGGCGGCTGCGGTCGGCGACGGAGCGCTCGGTCAGTTCGCTCACCGCGCTCCAGGCGGCTGCGTCATATACGTCCATATCGAGCGGCAAGCCGCGCCGCAGGCACTGAATCAGGCGATAATCTTCGAGAAAGTCCATGCCGCCGTGGCCGCCGCTGACTTTCTTGACCGCCTCGGATTTCCAGAGCGGGTGTTCGAACTCGGCGTAATACTCTTCGAGCGTTTCCCACCCGTGCCCGGGACTGCGGCCTTCAATGTGTACCCGGCTCGGCCACTTTTCGAAGATGCCGCGCGTGCCCTGCACCGTGTGCAGGCGGCTGTACGGTCGGGGCAGGTTCGTGTCGTGTACGAGGTAGATTGTACGACCCTTGACCGTCTTGATCAGGCAGACGTTGACGTCGCCGAGGACGTAATCCTCGTTGCGGCGCGGATCGTCGGGTGCGAGGTGCTCCTGCTGCCAAAGCTGTAGGCCGCGCGACGGGCTGCTCATAGAGACGAGGTAGTCGAAGCGGTCGCCGCGGTTGATGTCCATGCACTGTGCGACTGGTCCGAGACCGTGGGTCGGATAGAGGTTGCCATCGCGTGTCTCGGAATGCGCCCGTCGCCAGAGTCCCTCTCCGTGCGGGCTGAACTTGATTCCACGCAAGTCGTGACAATAGCCGCCCTCGCCGTGCAGTACTTCGCCGAGCAATCCGCGGCGAACCAGGTTCAGACATAGCATCTCCGCGCGGTCGTAGCAGCAGTTCTCCATCATCACGCAGTGGCGGCGCGTTTTTTCCGCCGTCTCGACGAGGGCCCAGCAATCTTCGACAGTGGTGGCCGCCGGAACTTCGGTGGCCGCGTGCTTGCCGTTGTTCATCGCAGCCAGGCACACCGGCACGTGCCAGCGCCACGGCGTTGCGGTGAAAACGAGGTCGAGGTCTTCCTTGGCGCAGAGGCGTTCAAAGTCGCGCTCGCCGCGCGTGTAGAGCGTCGGCGCCGGCTGCCCGGCGTCCATGACGAGCTTCTTCGCGCGTTCGGCGTGCTCGGGCCGAATGTCGCACACGGCGGTAATCTGAGCGCCGTCAATTCGAAGTAGTGTCCTGACGTGATGCGTGCCCATACCGCCGACACCGACGAACCCGATGCGGACGACATCAAGCGGTGGTGCGGCGAACGGCGTAGCCGGCGCAGCGTTGAGCCGACGACCAGGTATCGCGCAGCCTGTCGAAGTCATCGCGCCGAGGGCGGCGCCTACTCCGGCCAGCGCACTTAGCTTGAGAAACTCGCGGCGATCAGTATCACGTGGCATGGTGTTCTCCCGAATCACACCAGAGGTGTCTGGCCGGGCACCGCGACCGGCGCGACGGGCAACGGACCGAACTCGTATGCCGGCGGGGTCAGGTCGAGTTTCGATGAGTTCAGGATCCAGTCCCACGAAATCTCACGGCCGGTGTACGCCGACATGCGGCCCATGATCGCGGTGAGCGTGCTCTCGGCGACCTGGCGACCCTCATTAAGCGGCTGCCCGGAGCGAATGCTCGCGATCAGGTTGCGGTGCTCCTGAACATATGGGTTCACCCACTCGTCGTTGGGCGGGGCGTACTCGAACGGCCGGCGGCCTTCGATCACGCCGCGGGGGTCGGCCGTACCGCGTGTGCCTACCAGGTGCTCGCTGACGCGGCTGGACGTCCCATCGATCTGGCGGCACATGCTCTGCACGCGCGCACCGTTGGGATAGACGAACTCGACCGCAAAATGGTCGAAGACGTTGCCGCACTTCGGTTCGGTGCGGACCTCGCGCCCGCCCATGCCGTACGCGGAGACGGGCGGTCCGCCGAAGGCCCAGTTCATGATGTCGAGGTTGTGAATGTGCTGTTCGACGATGTGGTCGCCGGAGATCCAGGTGAAGTAGAGCCAGTTACGGCACTGCCACTCCATGTCGGTCCACTCAGGCTTCGGCTCCTTGACCCACAAAAGGCCCTGGTTCCAGTAGCACTGGCCGCCGACGATGTCGCCGATGTCGCCGCGGTGGATGCGGCGCATCGTCTCAATATAGGCGGGGTCGTGCCGGCGTTGCGTACCCGCGACGATGGCCAGGTTGCGGAGTGTGGCCATGTCGGCGGTCTCCATGACCGACCAGGCACCGATCGGGTCGACGGCCACCGGCTTCTCGGTGAACACGTGCTTGCCCGCCTCGATCGCCGCTCGTAAATGCTGCGGGCGGAAGCCCGGCGGCGTGCCGTGGATGATGAGGTCGACGTCACAGTCGAGCACGCCCTGGTACGCATCGAACCCGACGAAGCAGTGATCGTCGGCGATGGTCTGGGGGCATTCCTCATACTCGGCCAGCGCCTTGCGGCACGAAGCCACGCGATCCTCGAACAGGTCGCCGAGCGCCACGATGCGGACGTTAGGGTCAGCTTCGAGGCAGTTCTTGGCGGCGCCAGTGCCGCGGCCGCCGCAGCCGATGACGCCGACGTTGATCGTTCCAGTGTCGCCGAACGGCGGCACAGCCCCGCGCTTCGGCAGCGCCGCGCAGCCTCCCAAAACCGCGGCGGCCGAGGCCAGTGCGGATGACTTGAGGAACTGCCGGCGTGAAAGCGCCTCCAGAGTGGCCGGGTCGAGCGATGCAGGTTGTTGGTCTGGCATGAGGTCGTTACTCCGTGCGCGGCGCTGGCCACGTTGCTATAGGTCTTGCCTAGAAGTTATCGCATTGGCGGTAAGCGTTGATCACGGCGCGTTCGCCCTCCTTACCGGGTCTCGCGTTACCGTGCTCCATCCCGACGACGCCGGTGAAGCCTTTGCCGTGGATGTGCTTGAACACGTTGCGGTAGTTGATCTCGCCGGTGGTGGGCTCTTTGCGGCCGGGATTGTCGCCGAGCTGGAAGTAGGCGATCTCGTCCCAGGCCTGATCGATGTTGGGGATCAGGTTGCCTTCGGTGATCTGCTGGTGGTAGAGGTCGTTGAGGATCTTGACCGATGGGCTGCCGACGGCACGGCAGATCTGATATGCCTGCGGAATCTTGGTCAACACCAGTCCGGGATGGTTCCAGGGGTTCAGTGGTTCGAGCACCAGGACCAGGCCCGCCGGCTCGCAGATCTCGGCACAGACTTTGAGGTTCTCCACGAGGTTGGCGGTCTGGTAGTCCCAGGCGAGACGTCCGTCGTACGGTCCTGGGACGACGGTGGACCACCGGGCATTAACGCGCTTGGCGACCTCCACCGCGTCACGCATCTTCTGCTTGAGCATGTCGCGCACTTCGGTGCTGCGATGCACCATCGTCGGCTCGCGCCACTCGGCGTACGAGACGAAGACGCCCATAGTCATGTTGAGACGCTCCATCGCGCGCGCGATCTTAGATTGCAGTTCAGGATCGCGGCTCATCATGCCGTTGTCTTCGAGGGCGGTGAAACCCTCTTCCGCCATGAACTTGAGCTGGTCGAGCGGATCCTCGCCGGCGTGATGCTTGAACATGCCGAAATGCGGGGCGTATTTGAGCTTGAACTTGCCGGACGCGCTTCGTCCATCGTCGGATGCGTGCGCTGTTTGGGCGGTCGCCAGCTTGGTAGCCGCGGCCGCGCCGGCCACGAGGCTCGTGCCCAGGAATGTGCGGCGATCCATATGTGGTCTCCTCGGGATGTGGGGCGCCCCTCCGGACGCCGCAGTCGTCGCGCACTTATACCACACGGCACGGGGCGACTCCAATCCCGCGACTGTTCAGGCGTGCCAAACCGCCGCATCATACGCGTGAGCACTTCTCGGTAACTTTGGAACGCTGCAATTGGGAGATGCGTGTGCGTCCGACGTTGGTGGTTCTGGCGGCGGGACTGGGTCGACGATATGGCGGCCCCAAGCAACTGGAGCCGGTCGGTCCCGGCGGCGCTACACTGCTGGACTACATCATCTATGACACTCGCCGGGCGGGGTTTGGGAAGATCGTGTTCGTCGTTCGCCCGGAGATGGAGGGGGACGCGCGCGAAGTGTGGGGCAGGCGTTATATGGAGCAGGGGGGCATCGATTTCGCTGTTCAGCGGCTGGATGCGTTACCCGCAGGGATTGAGGTGCCCAACGACCGCGTGCGGCCTTGGGGTACCGGCCAAGCGGTGCTAGCGGCGTGCGAAGCGGTTACCGGTCCGTTCGCCGTCGCGAACGCGGACGACTTCTATGGGGCGCAGTCGCATGAGCTTCTGGCGGATTTCCTGGCGGCCGAGCGGAATGATGGAAAGCCGACGTTTGCATTGGTGGCGTTTCGTTTACGAGACACACTGTCAGCCTCGGGGGTCGTTTCGCGGGCGGTGTGTCGCTCTACGCCGACGGGGTGGCTCGAAGAGGTACGCGAGGTCACCGAAATCGCACAGTCGGCAGACGGCATCGCGGGCCGCGAGCACGACGGGGCGGCCGTGCATCTGACCGGCGAGGAGTTGGTCTCGATGAACCTGTGGGGCTTCACGCCAACGTTCTTTGAACTGCTGCGCGACGGCTTCGAGCGGTTTCTGGCGCGATCGGCCGCCTCGATGGAAGCCGAGTACTACTTGCCGCACGCAGTCGCGGAGGCGTTGGAGCATGGGGCGGCTCGGGTGCGCGTGCTGGAGACCGATGCCCGCTGGTTCGGTCTCACGCACGCCGAGGATCGGCAGCAGGTACAGCAGGAGTTGCAGCGACTGACCGAGCAGGGCGTGTACGCGCGGGAGCTGTGGTGATGAGCGGGTCGAAAGCGGCCGCGAGTGTTGCTGCGCGGTTCCGCTTGCCGGGCGAGATCGTCGTCGTTGAGCCGCACGGACGCGGGCACATTAACGATTCATATATCGTCGTCGTGACGGCGGACGTTGGTCGACGACGGTATCTGCTGCAACGTATAAACGACCATGTGTTTCGACAGCCCGCGGAGGTGATGCAGAATATTCAGCGCGTGACGACGCACATCACCAACCATCCGTCGGCCAGTGAGCAACAGAAGTCGCTCGTGCTCGTTCCGGCAAACGATGGTCGTCCGTTCTACACGGACTATTGTGGCGGCTACTGGCGGATGTACCCGTTCATCGAACGGACGCGCGTGTTTGAAACGGTGGGCGCTCCGGCCATCGCCGAGCAGGCCGGACGCGCGTTCGGGCGGTTTCAGGTGCTGCTGGCCGATCTGCCGGCACCGCCGTTGGAAGAGACGCTGCCCGGCTTTCACGATACCGGGAACCGCGCGAGTGCCTTCCGAGAGGCCATCGCGGCGGACACGCAGCGGCGCGTGGCAGCCGTGCGGACGGAGGTCGCGTTCGTCGAGCAACGCAGTGGTGAATGTGGGCGCCTGGCGGATTTGTTGTGGAAAGGCGCACTGCCGGAGCGCGTCGTCCACAACGACGCTAAGATCAGCAACGTGCTGTTTGACGCCGAGGGGGATGTCGCGGTGTGCATCGTCGATCTCGACACCGTCATGCCCGGTCTGGCGGTACACGATTTCGGTGACATGGTGCGATCGATGACCTGCCGGGCGGCGGAGGATGAGCCTGATCTTTCGTGTGTGCGCGTCGATCTGGAACTGTTCGAAGCGCTCGCGCGCGGTTACGTTCTGGAGACCCGGTCGGTCCTGACCGATCGCGAACTGGACGAGCTCGTACACGCCGGCTGGCAGATCACGTTGGAGCAGGGCGTGCGTTTTCTGATGGATTACGTGCAGGGTGACGTTTACTACAAGACGCAGCGTTCGGAGCACAATCTCGAACGCGCACGTACGCAGTTCAAGCTCGTCGAGTCGCTCGAAGCACACGAGCGCGAACTGAACGAGATCGTGCAGCGCGTGCGGTGTGAGGGCTGATGGGCGGATGGCGGTGTAACGGCGGCGTGAGCCTATGAACCTGGAAGCGACAGGAATCGAATCAAACTTCACGGCGCTCGACTGGGCGATAGTAGTCGTTTACCTGTCCGCGTCGGTGCTGATCGGGTTCTACGCGAACCGCTTTGTGCGAAACATGGCGGACTACGTGGTGGCGGGACGGGCGCTGCGCTCCAATCTCGCGATCGCCACGATGGTCGGCAGCGAGCTGGGCTTGGTCACCGTGATGTACTCGGCGCAGAAGGGCTTCACCGGTGGCTTCGCGGCGTTTCACATCGGTCTCGTCGCGGGAATCGTAACGCTGCTCGTGGGCTTGACCGGGTTCATTGTTGTGCCGTTGCGGCGAATGGGGGTGATGACCATCCCGGAGTTCTACGAGCGGCGGTTCGGGCGCAGCGCACGCGTGTTGGGCGGGGCGATCCTGGCCCTGGCCGGCATCCTCAACATGGGCCTGTTCCTGAAAGCCGGTTCGATTTTTGTCACCGGGCTGACAGGCATGAACTCCGACGTCGAGCTGAAAATCGTCATGACCGTGCTGCTGGGGCTGGTACTGCTGTACACGATTCTGGGCGGGATGATCTCGGTCGTCATTACGGACTATGTACAGTTTGTCGTGCTCGCGTTCGGGATGCTTGCAGCGTGCCTGTTCGCGGTTCAGCAATTGGGTTGGGATCACATCGTCAGCACAGTGCAGTCCCTGAAAGGCAACGAGGGGTTCGACCCGTTCAAAGCCGAGGGATTCGGCGCCGACTACGTCGTCTGGATGGTGTTCCTCGGCCTGATCTCATGCGCGGTCTGGCAGACCGCGGTCATGCGCGCGTGTGCCGCCGAGAGCACGAAGGTAGTGAAGCGGCTGTACATCTGGTCGTCGATCGGCTTCATGATTCGCTTCCTGATCCCCAACTTCCTCGGCGTCTGCGCCCTGGTGTACATGGCGGGGCACAGCGGCCTGCGGGAGGTGTTCATCGGGGACGACGTCGCGTCCGAGGTCTCGATGGCCGCGATGCCCGTGTTCCTGAGCCAGCTCCTGCCCGTCGGCTTCATCGGCCTGATCGGGGCGGCCATGCTCGCCGCGTTCATGTCGACGCATGACAGCTACCTGCTGTGCTGGAGCTCGGTACTGACGCAGGACGTGATCGCGCCGAGCACCGGCGATCGGCTCTCAGGGCGTGGCCGCATTGTTCTCACGCGGATGCTGGTCGCGTTGATCGGCGTGTTCCTGCTGGTGTGGAGTTTGTGGTATCCGCTGGGGCAGGATCTGTGGGACTACATGACGATAACGGGTTCGGTGTACTTCACGGGCGCGTTTGCGCTGCTGCTGTTCGGAATCTACTGGAAGCGCGCCAGCCGCGTCGGTGCCCATCTGGCTCTGGTATCCGGATTCGCGGCGGTGCTTGGCCTCGCTCCGGTACGGGACGCGCTGCGACTTGACGTCAGCGCGGAGGTGGTCGGGTTGTCTGTTGTCAGCCTGTGTATCGTGCTGATGGTCGTCGGATCGCTGCTATTTCCGGATCGGCCTCAAGGCGGCCGGCAGGTGCTCGCGACGGAGGAGCCGGCATGAACGCGTGGGCGCATTTCTGGACCTGGTTTCTCGTGCTGGGACTGGCAGTCTTCTTCGGACTGGCCATCGTGGTCACCATCGGCGGGCTGTACGACATCCGCGCGCTGTTTCATCGGCTTGGGGCGCGTGACGGTGAGCGCGACGGCTCTTCGTCGTCGTCGGAGTAACACCTCTCTTCCGCTCGGGGCGCGAATGGCGGGCTAGTGCTGTGTGACCTCGGGCGTGCCGACGATATCGAGGATCACCACGCTGTTGATCGGATCCGGGGCGTACTCCGGCAAGTGAATGACGAGTGCGTCGTCGTCGCGTGCGACCGGCAACGGATTGCAGTCTGTGTCCGACAGCAGCGCCGCCCAGCGGGGATCGTTGCGAATGCCCGGCACGAGCAGGCAGCCATCTTCCGGCCAGTCGAACACGTGCAGGTAGAGTCGCGTTGTACCGCTGTCGAGCCGTTTCTGCGTACAGCGGCCCCACGGCAGCGATGCGAACGGGCTGGCTTGGGTCCCGTAGATCGCCTCCCCATTAACATCCATCCACTCCCCGATCGCGCGTAGTCGCTCGATGCACGGCGGCGGAAACTCACCTGACGCGGTCGGTCCCACGTTTAACAGGAAGTTGCCGCCCTTCGATGCGATGTCGGCGAGCTTGCGAATCAGGTTTTCAGCCGACTTCCAACTGTCGTCGAATCGGTTGTAGCCCCAGTGGTCGTTCATCGTCATGCAGGTTTCCCAATCGACGCCGGGCAAACCGGTCGCGGGGATTTCCTGCTCGGGCGTGCCGAAGTCGCCGGCGAAGCGCTCGTCGGTGGTCAGGCCGGCCATGCCGCCGCGGCCTTTGTCAACGCGGTTGTTGATGATCACGCGCGGATCGATGCCGCGGACGAAGTGGAACAAATCCTGACCGTGTTCGTGCGTCCACGTGTCTTCCCACTCGCCGTCGAACCACATGACGCCGACCGGCCCGTAGTTCGTCAGCAGCTCGCGGACCTGGTTCTTGAGGTGTGTGCGATAACGATCGAGGTTAGCCCCTTCGGCGGAGCGTTGCTCCCAAGGCCGGCGCGGCAGATAGTCCGGGTGGTACCAGTCCATGATCGAGTGGTACCAGCAGATGCGCAGCCCATGACGCCGACTGGCCTCGGCCAGCTCCTTCATGATGTCGCGCTGGAAAGGCGTCGACATGATGTCGTAGTCGGTGTAGTTCGAGTCGAACAGGCAGAAGCCGTCGTGGTGCTTGGACGTGATCACGATGTATTTCATACCGGCGGCTCTCGCGCTGCGCACCCAATGGTCGGCGTCGAATTTGACGGGGTTGAATTGGCTGACGAGCCGATCGTACTGGTCGTGAGGGATCTGGGCGGTGTGCTTGATCCACTCGGTGTGGTTGGTGTTGCCCTGCCATTCGCCGGCGGGGATTGCGTAGAGACCCCAGTGGATGAACAAGCCGAAGCGGGCGTCGCGCCACCAGCCCATGCGTGCGTCGTGATCGACTGCTAGAGTGCTGCTGGCCTCGGTATTCTTGACGCTGCCCGACCTGGGCTCGCCGGTTTGACAGCCGAGTACCGGGATCAGGACTGTGGTCACGACGATCAGGAGTGTCGGGTGTGTTCGCATTGGTGTGGCTCCGAGCAGAGAAGTGTGCGCGGCCGCGCGCCGCGGCGGCGTCGGTAGTATACTCCGACGGCAGAAGCGCCGGAATCCGTGTGGCGAGAACGCACGGCATCGCCGACAATCCGGATAGCGCTGAGCGCTGAGTGCGGAGGTGTATTACGTTGGACGAAGCAGCCACCAGAGAAGAGATTTGCGATATTGGACGCAGGATCTACGCACGGCAGTTTGCGGCCGGCAACGACGGGAACATTTCCTGCCGGCTGACGGACAACGTGGTGCTCTGCACGCCGACGCTGATTTGTAAGGGTTTCATGCAGCCTGATGACCTGTGTACGGTCGATCTGGACGGCAATCAGCTTTCGGGGACGCGCCGTTGCACGAGCGAGATCAAACTGCACCTGGAGGTGTATCGCGGCGATCCGACGGCGACCGCGGTGGTGCATTGCCATCCGCCGCACGCGACGGCGTTTGGCCTGGCACGGGTGGAGATTCCCACCGGGATTCTCCCTGAGGTGGAGGTCTTCCTGGGGGCGGTGCCGCAAGCTGATTACGCGACGCCGGGTAGTGCCCAGTTCGCGGAAACCATCCGTCCGTTCGTCGGTCGGGCGAGTGCGGTCGTCCTGAGCAATCACGGCACGGTGAGCTGGGGACCATCGGTCGAACGTGCGTACTGGAACACCGAAGTGCTCGATGCGTATTGCCGCATGTTGCTCCTCAGCCGGCAGCTCGGGCACATCGAGCGTTTGAACGCCGAACAAGTGCGGGAGTTGCTGGGCCTGCGAGAAAGCTTTGGGAGCCCGCCGGACCCGCGGCTGACGAGAGACGGCCCGCTGTACGTGAATCCCGAGTTCGGCCGCAACGACGAGACTTAGCTGCGTTCGCCACGCCTGACGCCGTGCGCCATGGCAGTACAATCCTACCTATGGGCAAGAGCGTCGCACTCTTCGTCACGTGCCTGACCGACACCTTCGCGCCGCGCGTTGGCGTGGCGGTCGTACGCGTGCTGCGGCACTTCGGGTGTGACGTTCGCTTTCCGGAGGGGCAGACCTGTTGCGGGCAGCCGGCGTACAACAACGGATTTCATCGGGAGGCCGCCGCGCAAGGTCGGCGGATGATCGACGCGTTCGACTTCGCCGACTACGAGCACGTCGTTACGCCGTCCGGTTCGTGCGCCGCGATGGTGAAACACCACTTGCCCGAGCTGCTGGCCGACGACGCTGAGTACGCGGAGCGCAGTTGGCGGTTGGCCGAGCGCACGTACGAGTTCGGAACGTTTCTGGCCGACGTGCTGCACGTGGACTTCACGCAAATTCCGGCGGGTACGTCGCGGCCGGTGACGTACCACTACAGTTGCCACCTGCGCGGGATTCAGACGATTGAGGGGGCCTCGGCACAGGTTTCGCGTCTGGCGGGCATTGACTATCGACCGTTGGCGCAGATCGAGCAGTGCTGCGGTTTCGGCGGCGCGTTCGGGGCGGTGTTCCCCGGCATCAGCAATGCGATGTCGCAGGACAAGGTTACGGCGATCGCGGCGACCGGGGCGGAGGTTGCCGTCGTCAACGAAGCCGGCTGCTCGTTCACGATCGAGGGCACCGCCCGGCGACGTAGTGTGTCCGTGCAATTCAAACACCTGGCCGAGCTGCTCGCCGAGGGGCTGGGGCTGATGGATGATCAGCCATGAAGTGCTCGCACACCTGGTTTGATGAAAACGTCGCGCGGACGCTGGCCGACGAGTCACTGCGCGCGGTGATCGGCCAGACTTCACAGTCAAAGATCGAGTCGCGGGTCGTGGCGACGGCGAAGGTGCCGAACTTCGAGCAGCTCCGCGACCTCGCGACGCAGATCAAGCAGCACACGATCGAACATCTCGACCATTATCTGGAACGGTTCATCGAGCAGGTGCGCGCGAATGGTGGCATCGTCCATTTTGCCGCGACCGCCGCGGACGCGAATGCGTGTATCGCCCGCATTGCGCAGGACAATGGGTTGAAGCTTGCGGTCAAGGTCAAGGCGATGACCACCGAAGAGACCGGGCTGAATGCGGCGCTAGCTGCCGCCGGCGTGCAGGTCTTCGAGACCGATCTGGGTGAGTTCATCGTGCAGCTCGACAATGATCGACCGAGCCACATCGTCACGCCGATTATTCACAAGAACCGCCAGACGATTGCCAGAGCGATGCAGCGTGAGCTCGGCGTTCCGTACACCGAAGATCCGGAGACGCTGACGCGATATGCCCGCGAGCATCTGCGCGACGTTTTCCGCCGCTGCGATCTGGGGATCAGCGGCGTGAACTTCGGCGTCGCCGAGACCGGGACGATCTGCATCTGTACGAACGAGGGCAACGGACGGCTTTCGACTACGCGGCCGCGTGTACACGTGGCCCTCATGGGCATCGAAAAAGTCATCCCGCGGCTGGTTGATCTGTCCGTGTTTCTCAAGGTGCTGTCGCGCTCGAACACCGGGCAGCCGATCACGGTTTACACGTCGCTGATGAACGGTCCCCGGCGGGAGAGCGACCCGGACGGTCCGGAGCAGTTGCACGTCGTGTTGCTCGACAACGGTCGGCGGGCGATTCAGCAAGGCCGATACCGCGAGATTCTGCACTGCATTCGCTGTGGCGCATGTCTGAACGCTTGTCCGGTGTATCGACACATTGGCGGACACGCGTACGACAGCGTGTATCCGGGGCCGATCGGCAAGGTGCTGACGCCGTTGTTGAACGACCCGAAGCACTATGCGGACCTGCCACAGGCTTCGAGTCTGTGCGGGTTCTGCCGTGACGTGTGTCCGGTGCGGATTGATATCCCGGACCTGCTCGTGCGGTTGCGACGCGATCAGGCCGACGGGAAGGCCGTGCCGTGGCTACGGCGATTGGCGTTTCGCGCGCTGTTCTGGGCGTTGTCGACGCCGCGATTGATGCGCTGGTCACAGCGCGTGTTGCGGTGGGGCACTGTCGTTGGCGCGAAAGGCGACTGGAACAGCCGATTGCCGGGACCTGCGGCTCAACTCACGCGCCATCGCGACACGCCCCGACCGGCGGCGAAGACGTTTCGTGATCTATGGCAGAGTGAACGTGATCGTGGAGATCAGACGGACCAGTGAGAAGATCGGTCACTCGACAGATTGTGCCACTCCCCGCGATTGATCCATCCGTCGTGCGCTGCTGCACGCCGGATGTGGATCTGGCTGCCACGTTTTGCGAGCGCGCCTCTGAAGTGGGGATGCACGTGGTCCGTACAACGTCGGGCATCTGCACCGAGCGCGTCGCCGAACTAGTTGGTAATGTGGCGACGAGGCTGGGGATTGCGCACCCGAAACTGATCATCGACTTGCAGCTCGCTGAACGCGCGGCGCTGTGTGCGACACTCGCCGATCGTGCCACAGTCCTCGACCCGCACGATGGCGACGACGCGCTGTTCGCGGCCGACATCGGTATTACCAGTGTAGAGGCCGCTGTCGCGGAGACAGGGAGTCTAGTGAGCGTCAGCGGTCAGGAGGGCTGGCGGAGCACGAGCCTGTTGCCGGTCGTGCATATTGCAATCGTGCGCGCCGCACAGATCGTGCCGGATCTGTACGACCTGTTTGAGAGCCGTCTACCGAAACGGATACCGACGGCGATCACGCTGATCAGCGGCCCGAGCAAGACTGCCGACATTGAAGGGATTCTCATCACGGGTGTACATGGCCCGCGAGAGGTGTATGTCATTGTTGTGGATAAGTAGGAGTGGGCTTGAGCACTCGGTAGCGGCCAACCTCCCGGTCGGCCGTTGAGCGCCAATCATGTTCCACCTCCCGATCGGGAGATCGGCCGCTACGGTGTACGCCGCACCGTCAACAACGTCACATCGTCTGACGGCTCGGCGGGGGCACAGAAGCGCTGGATATCTTCTGCCAACGCGACGAGCAGATCTTCGTCGGTGAGAGAAGAGCAATCCGTCAGGCGTTCCGCGAGCCGCGCGCGCCCGAACTCCTCGCCGTCCGCGTTGGGGCACTCGAGCGCGCCGTCGCTGTAGAGCAGAACGCGCTCGAACTCGGAAGCGTCGAGCTCAACAGGACGTCCGCGCCAAGGCGTCGTCACGCCGAGCGCGAGCCCCTCCTTCTCCGGTCCCGGGACGCAGGTGCCGTCATGCCGTAGACAAAGCGGCGCCGGATGGCCGGCGTTGGCCACCTCGACGCGCGTGCAGTCCGAGGGCCAGCGGCATAGCACCAGCGTGACGAACGCGTCGTCAGGCGTTTGCTGATAAATGACCGTGTTGAGCCGCTCGATCAAGTCGCTGAACGGCAGGTCCGGCTCAATGCTAAGGCGCAGCGTGTTCTGGAGAATCGTCGCAACCAGTGCGGCGGGCACGCCCTTGCCGGAGACATCCGCCAGCGCGGTGATCAGGCGCCCGTGCGCGTCGAGGCAGACGTCGTACACGTCGCCGCTCATCTGTTCAGCGGGGTAGTTGCGGGCGGCGACGCTGCCCCACGCTGGCTGCGGAATGGGATGCGGCAGCAGCCACTCCTGCAATTCCCGGGCCGCTTCGAGGCGACCGCGCATCCGGGCCAGCTCGCCGGCCTGCGCCTGCCATTCGTCGCGGGCGATCGCCGTCGCGGCCAGGTCCGACACGGCCACCGCGAACCGCAGGTCCTCTTCGTTGAACGGCGTGCTGCCGAAGTGACGGGCGGCGTAGATGATTGCGCGCGTCTTGCCGGTAGGAATGACCGGCACGCACAGCACCGAACCTGTGTCGCCGCCGGCCAAACTCTCCGCGGTGGCGAAGCGCGTCTCTCCGCGCACCGACTCGATCAGCAGGGCGTGCCCGCTGTCGACGACGTCGTTGACGACGGTGCGGCTGACGTCGAGCGGCGTGTAGCCACCCAGGCGTTGCTCACCGGGCACCAGTCGGTACAGCCCGCCCGTTGCGTCGTAGCCCAGCAGAACGCAGCGCTGCGTGCCGAGCGTGCGTTCGAGCGTTTCCTGAAATGATTGCCAGCGCAGCTCGTCGTCGCCGCTGTTCATCACAAGCCGCGTCAGGTGGTACAGATCGCCGAGACGCTGGCCGACGTCTGATGTTGCGGCGACGGCGAGGCGGGCCCGCGTGGTCATGGTCGCGTCGGGGGCGAAGGTGAACGTGGATCCCTGTGCCGTGGTGTCTTCGCCGAGCAGATTGAGCGAGAACGGCCGAATGTCGATCACGTCACCGGGACGTAACTGCGCGCTGCGGCGGGGTTGACCGTTGACGATGATGCCGTTGGTGCTGCCGAGGTCGGTGATGAGCCAGTGCTCGTCCTGCCGGAGCAGCTCAGCGTGTCTTCGGGACACTGACGAGTGCGGGAGGACGACGTCGCACGTCGGTGCTCGGCCGAGTACGAGCGGTCTGTCACACAGCCGCAAGCGGCCGACCTCGCGCAGTCCGCGCCGGACGAGCAGTTCGGGGCCGGGAATGTCGATCGATGAATTCATGGTCTGACGTGTGTCCGCGTGTACCCAGTCCAATGATGCCGGTTTAGCCAGCTCGCCCGCAGCCGGACATGATCCCACGCCGCATAACGCAAGGCAACCACAGCGTCCATTCCGGCGCTGGATGTCGAAGATTGATCGTGATCGACGGTCGACAGGGACGTCGGCCGCTACGCCTCATCGACCAAGCGCTAGGTGCGGATTCGATGACCGCAGGATTCGCGGACGACCAGTTCCGGCGGCAGCGCGATGCGGGTCGGTGTACGCTCGGGATCGGCTAGGCGCCGGCAGAGCAACTCGGTCGCGCGAGCTCCCATCTCAAACTTCGGAACGCGCACGGTTGTCAGCGGCGGATGGGTCATACCCGCAATGCGCGTGTCATCGAACCCGACCACGGACAGCTCCTCGGGCACGCGAATGTCGGAGGCTGCTGCAGCCGCGACAATACCGGCGGCCATTTCGTCATTGGCAGCGAACACGCAACATCCGGGCTGCGCCCAAGAGCGCAGGTGCCGTCGCGCGAGCTCGTACGCCGAGTCGAAGTTATAGTCCAGGTGATGAACATCGGCGTTGTCACGGGGTAGCTCGTGCGTCGCGAGCACGTGGCGATAGGCGTGGAGCCGCTCCTGTGTGTCGATGTTATTTTCCGGTCCACCGACGAAGATGATCCGCCGCGCGCCGCAGTTCCGGATCAGGTGTTCCACAATCGCGGTCGCGCCGTGCCGTTGATCGATAACCACGCTGTCGTGCGGCATGCCGGGCAGATCGACGTCGAGCAGCACGAACGGGATCTTGAACGCGGTGATGCGCTCCTGCGCGTCGGACGTGAGTTCCGAGAGCATGATGACCACACCGTCCAGGAGGCGGTGTTCGCCTACGGCTTGCAGCAGACTATCGGCGTCGTCCTGATCGCGGGCGGAGGAGACCATCAGGTTGTAGCCGGACGCACGAGCATGTGTGCTGGCGCCGCGGATGATCTCCGAGTAGAACTCACCGTGCAGGTCGGGCAGGACCAAGCCGACAATTTCGCTCCGGCGCGTCATCAGCCCGCGGGCGAACAGATTCGGGCGATAGCCGAGCTCGTCGATCGCGGCCTGAACACGACGCCGGGTGACCTCGTTCACCAGATTACTGCGGTTCACCACGCGCGATACGGTGCTGATCGAAACCTGGGCGCGCTTGGCGACGTCGGCGATCGAGATCGAAGACGAACGACGCATGTGCCTTCCCGTTCTGACAGGACTGTGTATCAGATTCAGCGTACCCTCACGTGCCGACGGCTGCAATAACAGAGGATGATCGGCAAAACGCGGGCTTACTTCGTGACTAATGAACGCACGTGCAGCGCGCCCGAGAAGCCAGCCAGGTCCTTCGCGTCCTGTGGGCGGAACGTGAGCTCGACCGGCGCATCTGGGTACAGCGCGATGTAGTTGTCGCTGAGCGTGCCGCGTACGGGGCCGGCATCAAATTCGACATACAGCGCGGGAACATCCGTTGTGACGCGGACCGTGTATCCGGCTGAGCTACCGGCGACTTCGGTTTCGATCTGCGGGTGTTGCAGGCGAACGTCGCCCGGACGTGCGAGCAGGTGGAAGTTCTCATGGCGCCGGCCGTTTGCCTCGGTGACGCAGCGCACGACCAGCTCTTCGGCCGGTGCGATTTGTGTCAGGTCGTCCAGTGGAATGGTCGTGAGTAACTGGTTCGCCTGGACGGGGAGTTCGAGTGATTCACGCGTCAGGACGTGACATTCGCCGGCGACGGTCCACGCCTCGATCCGCGCGTCGAGGCTAACCGCTTGCGGTAGGTCGCTCGTCGCCCAGAGTTCCAGCGAGTTCTCCGTGCGAGCGAACGAACTCATTAGCGGAGCGTAGAAACGCTTCGCGAAGTAGTGCGCGGCCTTGTAGCGCAGCTCGTAGTCCACCGACGCCCACGAGGACACGACCCAGCAGTCCTGGAGCTGCCAGTACAGCGCGCCCATACAACGCGGTTTGCCCCGCCGCCAGTGCTCGACCGCGGTCTGGAGTGCAAGGCCGTGCGTGATCTGGCTGAGGTAGCACCAGTCTGTGAGATCGCACGGCTCGCGGAACAGTCGCTTGATGTTCTCTTTGATGATCTTGTAGCCGCGGGCGTGCCGCTGATGGTGCTGCAGCGTTTCGTCATCGGGCGAGGTCAGCGGCGTGCTGATGGCGCTACGCAGCGTTGCGAGCGACGGCAGCGACTGAAATCCGAACTCGCTGCAGAATCGCGGCATGATCTCCTGGTAACGCTCGAACGGCTTGCGCTCGTGCCAGACTTCCCAGAAGTGGGCGTCGCCGCGGTCGGGATCGTTGGGTACACCGCCGCCGCCGTTGGAGGGCGAGCCGGGCCACCAGGGGCGTTGCGGATCTTCCTCCTGCACCACAGGTGCCAAGGTGTCGTTGATCAGGCGCTTGTAGTCTTTCCGCAGCGTCGGCCAGAACGGCATCTTTGACCAGAACGCATCGATCAGCCACTCGTTCTCGTTGTCGCCGCACCACAGCGCGATGCACGGATGGTTGTGCAGGCGGCGGATCTGGTGGCGGGTCTCAGCGGCGGCCTCGGCGAGAAACTCGTTGTCCGCCGGGTATCCGGCGCAGGCGAACATCAGATCCTGCCAGACCAGCACGCCGCGCTCATCGCAAAGCTCATAGAACGCGTCGTGTTCAAAGATCCCGCCGCCCCACACGCGCAGCATGTTCATGTTCGCATCGAGGGCGGCGTCGATCAGGGCGGCGTAGCGCTCGCGCGGCACGCGGTGCGGGAACGGGTCGGCGGGGATCCAGTTGGCGCCCTTGCAGAAGATGTCGCGGCCATTGACGCGCAGCGTCCAGGATTCGCCGACGTCGTCCGGCTCGCGAATCAACTCAACCGTGCGCAGACCGACGCGAGTCGCGTGCGTGTCGGCGATTTCTCCATCCGCGGTTTCCCACGAAACTTCGAGCGGATAGAGGTACGGCTCGCCATAGCCGACCGGCTGCCACAGATGTGGGTCTTCGATCAATACCCCGGCGCTTGTCGTTGACTCACCCGCCTCGAGTGTGCACGGCACGCGCATCTGCTCAACTGCATCGCCGACGCGCACAGCCAGCGTCCCTTTGGTGGTGCTCGTGCTGAGCAAATGCGCAGTCACCGTAAGTGCGATGTGGTTCGCATCATGCCGCTGTTGTGTAGTGACGTATTCGATCACCGGCGTGTCGGTTGCGATCAGGTGGATGTCGCGCCAGATGCCCGACGTCGCCAGGCACGGCCCCCAGTCCCAACCGAACTGGTACTGCGCTTTGCGGACGTACGGGCGATAGACCTTGCGCGTGCGCCCATTCGACCAGGTGTATTCGGTGCCCGGGAGCTCCGCGCCGGTCGCCGCCGCACGTTCCTTCCCGATGCGCACGGGCGAGCGAAAGACGATCCGAATCCGGTTCTCGCCCGGGCGCACGTGCTCCGCGACATCGAATCGGTAGCGCCTGAACATGTTCTGTGTGCGGCTGACGGCGTGGTCGTTCACGGAGATTTCGGCAATTGTGTCGAGCCCCTCGCAGACCAGCCACAGGGCGGCGCGCTTGGTCGCCGCCTCGTCCAGGTCGAATTCGCGCTTGTACTCCCAGTCAGCCTCGTCGATCCAGAGCACATCCAGCTCATTCAGATCGTGCAGGGGGTCCGGTATCCGACCGGCGGCCATCAGGTCGGTGTGTACGCAGCCGGGGACGTCGGCCGGCACCCATTCCGTTTCGCCGACCTGCCGGAAACGCCAGGGACCGTTGAGTGAGATCGTGTTTCTCACGGGGCATCGCTCGTAGACAGTGACATCGCCGACGTCTCCGGGATCCAGATCGTCATGCCGCCCGCGGTGCGATTGTCCCAGGCGTAGTACGGAATGGCCGTGAAGTCGACTGGCGCACAGAGGGCTGCCGGGAAGTAGAGGGTGTCCGGCACGGTTGTACTTGCCTTCCTTCCACTGCCGCGGATCACCGTCACGCCGCCGAGGAGGTCAGGCATGTGTTTGGTGGACAGTTCCGCATCGCACGGGAGCGTGATATTGCGGGCGTGTTCGTCGTTGTCCACATCTTCGAGGCAGTAGATCAGCGGTCCGCGCTGTAGCGCGATTCGCCCGACGTTGGCGGCGACGTGTGGATCCGCGCGCATCCGTTCCACGGGCATCGCGAACTGCAGCGCGATGATGTCTTCGCGTTTCCATCTGCGCGTGATCGGGATGTAGCCGCGTTGCGGGGTGACGTCCGCGAGCGGTTCGCCGTCGACCTCGATTGTCATGCTGCGGCACCATCCCGGCTTGCGCACGCAGATCGTGAACTCGGTCGGCCACTTGGACTCGACCGTGAGCTCGACACGATCGTTCCAGGGATAGTCGGTCTCCTGTCGCAGCTCGACCTCGATCTCGCCTACGTTCAAGCCCGTCGTACTCTCCACATACTGATTGACGTAGATCACACGTTCAGAGCGGGCGTAGACGTATCTGCCGAGCGACAGCAGAAAGCGTGCGATGTTCGGTGGACAGCACGCGCACTCGTACCACTCCTTCCGATGGTGATTCCCGATACTGCCGAGCGGATTCGTATAGAAGAATCGCTCGCCGTCCAGCGCGATCCCCGCCAGCGCACCGTTGTAGAGCACGCGTTCCACCATGTCGGCGTAGCGTGCATCCGCGTGCAGCAGGTTCAGCCGGTGGTTCCAGAACGCCAGGCCAATCGCGGCACAGGTTTCTGCGTACGCCGAGTCGTTCGGCAGATCGAACGGCTCGGTGAACCCCTCGTTGTGCGACGACGGGCCGATGCCGCCGGTGATGTACATCTTGCGCCGCGTGGTGTCGTCCCAGATGCGTTGCATGGCGGCAACGTAGCCGGGCTCTTCGACGCGCGCGGCCAGGTCCGCCAGCGCGGAATACAGGTACGTGGCCCGGACGGCGTGCCCGACGATTTGATCGTGTTCGCGGACCGGGGCGTGGTCCTGGCAGTACATGCCCCACGACTCGCGCTGCGCGTGCCGGCCGCGCTGCTCGACGAAGAATCGCGCCAGGTCGAGGTGCTTGCGCTCGTTCGTGCGGTCGTACAGCTTCACCAGCGCCAGCTCGATCTCTTCGTGCCCTGGCGGCGCAGCCCGCCCGTCCGGCCCGAACTCACGGTCAATCAGCTCGATCAGCCGCAACGCCACGTCGAGCAGTTTGCGCTTACCGGTGGCTTCGTGGTAGGCGATACCCGCTTCGAGCAGATGACCGGCACAGTACAACTCGTGCCGTACGCGGAGATTGCCCCAGCGCTGCTCCTGCGGATCGTCCGTCAGCGTCACGAACGTGTTCAGGTAGCCGTCGGGCTGCTGCGCGGCTGCGATGCGGTTGATCAGCGCGTCCATCTCGGTTTCCAGCGTCCGGTCGCGCTTGATCACCAGAGCATACGCCGCGGCCTCGATGGCTTTGTAGACGTCGGAGTCGTTGAAGAACCAACCTTCGTGGGCGCCCTCGACGACGCCGGCGGCCTTGTCGAAGTTGCCCAGCCGGCCGGTGGACTCGCACATCGCAAGCAGGTGCGGGATCGTCGCGGTACGAACGACCTCCAGCCGCGGATACCAGAAGCCGCCTTCGATCCGCACATCATCGAGCGGCAAATTCTTTAGCGGGTCGGGCGGTGCGTCGGCGAGAGTCGGCGTCGCAGCCAGAACTCCGATTGCGATTACCAGAATGGGGAGGATTCGCATAGAGCACCTCTCACAGGCCTGCACAGCAGCCAATGATTGACCGGCGCGTTCCGTTCAGGTTGGACGCATTTTAAAGGTACCCCTTCAGAAACCGCAGCCGCTGCGCCAGCGCGAACGGCCCGCCGCCTTCGTGTTCGTTGAACTCGAAGACCTGAATTCCTTTGTCCGCCCGCACGCGGTTGTATGCCGCGAACACCGTGCTCGGCGGGCACGTCGCGTCCATCAGTCCGACAGAGAACAGACTCCGCGCCTGCACGCGCGGCGCGAAGTGAACACCGTCGAAGTATGCCAGCGTGCCGAACACGTCTTCCACGCGATCACGATGACATGCCAGGTAGCTCTTGATCTCCGCATACGGCAGATTGTCCGTGATCTCCGTCGCTCGCCGAAAATGGCAGAGGAATGGCACGTCGGCCACGAGCGCCCGCACGTGTGTCGGCACCAGCCCCGCCACCGCCAGCGCAATGCCGCCACCCTGGCTGGCGCCGGCGACTGCGACGCACTCCGCATCTACCTGCGGCCACGAACACGCCGCCTCCACCGCCCGCACAGCGTCCGTATACACGCGGCGATAGTAGTACGTCTGCGGTGACTCGACCCCGCTGGTCAGGAAGCCGGGGTAGTGCGGACCGCTGCCCGCGTCGTCCGGCGTGTTGCCCGGCGACCAGTTCGATCCCTGACCGCGCGTGTCCATGACAAAGTGGACGAAGCCCGCCGCCACAGGCGCGAGATGGTCGATCGGCAACGAGCGTCCGCCGCCATATCCGACAAAGCTCACCACGCATGGAAGTGGCTCAGGCGTACCCGCGGGCTGGAGCAGCCATCCGCGGATCGGCTGGCCGTCGAATCCGGCATACGTCACGTCGAAGACGTCGACGTGCGCGTAGATGTCGTCGTTGACCGGCTCAAACGTCGCTGCCAGCGGGTGATTGGCGACGTCGGCCAGCGTCGCCTGCCAGAACCGGTCGAAGTCCGGCGGCTCAGACAGATTCGGCCTGTATGTTCGCAACTCGTCGAGTGGTAGATCGATCAGCACGGCGTCGCTCCGGCGGCCGGTTCGCTGGCCGCAAGGGAGCATTATGTCCAGGTACCGACCGCGTGCCAAAGGGCAAGGCGGGGACGGCGACGGACCCGCCGCGAATAGACGGGCGGGGTCCGGGTCTTGTACACTGACCGTTTGGTCGAGCGGCACGCGCGTCCGTCTGGCGGCGAACACGACGCCGTGCATGGCGCGGCACACAGGAGAGGTGTCCGAGCGGCTTAAGGAGCCGGTCTTGAAAACCGGTGATGGGTAACCATCCGCGGGTTCGAATCCCGCCCTCTCCGATTTCTTCAACGTCGGTATCGAGCGCGCTTATAAGCTCTTTGAATTCGGGAGTTTGGGCGAGCACCTCAAACTTCGTCTCATCCGCTGCCCTCAAAATGTCCTCATTTGCCCCTAGTGAATCTTCATTATCACTCGGCGGTGCCGCCAATACGACCATTGCCTGACGGCTATCTTCGTCGTATACATCGTGATAGGCGGCGCAGATCTTGGAATCGCGCAAGACGCGCGGGATGTTCTTGGGCGTGTCCGGGTCGTGTGGATCACGCCAGTTGCCGGTTTCCGTGATGTCGTAGTGATTGCAGAATGCGGTGCCGAGCTCATCGCCCAAGATCGCCAGCGCTTCGGTCCGCGTCTAAACGCAGTATTTGTCCTCTCCGCCCGCGCTGTCGGCGTCGCCGTCCTTCCAGTCCCAGTCGAAGTTGAAGTCGTGCTCACGAAGTGCGAGTTTGCAGCGTACGGTCGCGTACTCGGCGGCGGCTAGGACGCGTGACATTCCAGGCAGCAGCGGGCGCAGCCA
>JANQFV010000023.1 GCA_028277645.1 Phycisphaerae bacterium | reverse complement strand
CAGCAGCCGCTCGAGCCGCTGTTCGTCAAACTGAGACTTGTAGCACGAGATGGCGGCGATCTTTTGCTCGTAGACGTCGCTCACGTCGACGACGAACGTGGATACCCAGTTCGTGTCCTGCACGCCGACCGCGACGGGCCGGTACCAGAGCCAGTCGATGCGGTGCGGCTCGGTACCGTCGAAACGATCATCCCATTTTGTCAGTTGTGAGTAGAACCGCGCCCCTTCCAGGATGAGCTGGGCCTGGTAGTGGTCCGGCGACGCGCCGGGGGTGCGGCCCGCCATGCCGACGACGATGCGCGGTTTGTGGCGGCGAAACGCTGTCGCCACCGCATACCGCGCGGGCGGGCCGTCCATGAGTTCCCGGTTGGGCAGGCCGAGCGTCTCGACGTGCTCGACGCCCAGTACTTGCGCCGCCGCCGCGAGTTCCGTGGCGCGTGCTTCGGGCGTGCCGCGCGGCGTCGGCTCGCCGTCAGTCATGTGCAGAATGCCGACCCGGTGGCCGCGCTGGACGAATTTCGCGATCGTGCCGCCGCACGTGATCTCGATATCGTCCGGGTGCGGCATCGCGAAGATGATGTCGAGTGTCATATCGGACATCAGAACTCCGCGGGATCAGGTGTTCGGCAGCAGGCCTTTCTGCGCCAGATAATCGAGCACCTGCTGGGCCGCTTCCTGGGGCGAAAGTTGCTCGGTCTCGAGTACGATTTCCGCCTTCAACGGCTCCTCGTACGGCGCAGAGATACCAGTGAACTCGGGAATCTCGCCAGCACGGGCCTTCTTGTACAGGCCTTTCGGGTCGCGCTGTTCGCAGAGCTCGACGGACGCCTTGACGTACACTTCGATGAACGGCAGGCCGTCCGCCTCGTGGATCTCGCGGGCCTTGTCGCGGTCCGCGCGGTAGGGGCTGATGAAGCTCGTGCACGTCAGCACACCCGCGTCGGCGAACAGCTTCGACACTTCGCCGATCCGGCGGATGTTCTCTTCGCGGTCGGCGGGGGAGAAACCGAGGTTCTTGTTGAGGCCGTGGCGGACGTTGTCGCCGTCGAGCACGTACGCCAGATGGCTGCGCTCGACCAGGGCGTGCTCGAGCGTGAACGCGATGGTGCTCTTGCCGCAAGCGCTCAGGCCGGTAAACCAGATGGTCGCGCCCTGCTGCCTCAGCAGTTTATTGCGATCCGCGCGCTCGACGTGCCCTTCGTGCCAGGTGATGTTGGTAGCTTTCTGATCTGCCATGATGTCTCGCCCAATGTGTGCAGGTTCCAGGGGCCGACGTGGAAACCGCTCACGCCGGGAAACCGCCCATCATAGCAGTTCCAGCCCGTCGCACAAACGCCGTCGCGCGTCGCGTCGGCCCCCAGCGGCCGACGGAGGACACGAGGTGCTCCGTTCGTTCTACGTTGCCCGCAGGGGGGAAACGCTACCGAGTGCCTTAGTCGTCAAACAGCGCCGTCGAAATGTAGCGCTCACCTGCAGACGCCAAAATTGTCACGATCATCTTGCCCTTGTTTTCCGGACGTTGCGCCACCTGGCTCGCCGCACACAGGGCAGCACCCGAACTGATACCGCACAGGATACCTTCCTGCTGTGCAGCACGACGGGCCCACGAGAATGCGTCACCACTTTCCACCTGCACCACATCGTCGATCACGTCGACGTTCAGAATGTCGGGAATGAACCCGGCACCGATGCCCTGAATCTTGTGCGGACCGGGTTGCAGCTCGTTTCCCGCGCGCTTCTGACTGATGATCGGTGACTCGGCCGGCTCGACCGCGATGGCCTGGAACGTGGGCTTACGCTGCTTGAGCACTTCGGTGACGCCCGTGATCGTGCCGCCGGTGCCGACACCCGCAATGAGGATGTCGACTCTGCCGTCGGTATCGTTCCAGATCTCTTCGGCGGTGGTCTTGCGATGGATCTCGACGTTGGCGGGATTCTTGAATTGCTGCGGCATGAACGCGTTCGGCGTCTGCGCGACGAGTTCCTCCGCCTTCGCAACGGCACCTTTCATACCCTTGGCTGCTTCGGTGAGCACGAGTTCGGCGCCGAGCTGCTTGAGCACCTTGCGCCGTTCGATTGACATGCTTTCGGGCATGGTGAGGATGAGCTTCAGACCCTTGGCGGCACAGACGAACGCCAGCGCGATGCCGGTGTTCCCCGACGTCGGCTCGATGATGACCGTGTCGTCCTTGATCTGACCTTTGGCGATGCCGTCGTCGATCATGCTGACGCCGATGCGGTCCTTGACGCTTTTCAGCGGGTTGAAGAACTCCAGCTTGGCGTAGACATTCGAATTGCCGTTGATGATGCGATTGATCCTGACCAGCGGCGTATTACCGATCGACTTGGTCGCGTTCTCGTACAGTCGGCCCATGCTCGTCTCCTCAGCAGCAGCGTTGAGACACTGCGGAATACCCTGGCATCCTACACTCAAGATGGTCTTCGACTCCAACCCTGGAGTATAGCAGGCGTGCCGCTACTCCGCAGTGACACCACACAGGTGGATCTTATATCTTCCGATCCAACTGCTTTCGCGCCGCTTCCACGGTGTTTCGCAGCAACATCGCCACCGTCAACGGGCCTACGCCGCCGGGGACGGGCGTAATCGCGGCCGCGTTCGGAGCCACCGCGTCGAAATCGACGTCGCCTACCGTTCGGCGGACCGTTTTCCCCGCCGCGTCCTGCTCGGTGACGCGGTTGATACCGACGTCGATCACGACCGCGCCGGGGCGGACGTGCTCGATACCAATCAAGTGGGGCTTGCCGACTGCTACCACGAGGATATCCGCCCGCGTCGTCTCCGCGACCAAGTCGCGCGTCGCGATGTGACAGCCCGTGACCGTCGCCATCTGCGTGAGCAGGAACATCGTGACGGGTCTCCCGACGATGCGTGATTGGCCGACGACCACCGCGTGTGCCCCACGAACCGTCACGCCACTGCGGCGAATCAGTTCGGTGACCGCCAGCGCCGTACACGGCGCGATGATCGGCTCGTCGTAGAAGAGCCAGCCGATGTTCGCAGGATTGACGCCCTCGACGTCCTTGTAGGGATCGATGCGATACTGCGCGGCGGCGGTATCGAGGTGCGCCGGCAGAGGGAGCTGAAGAATGATCCCCGTGACGAGCCGGTCAACGTTCAGCCGGTCGATCGTCGTGGTCAGCTCTTCCTGTGTGGTTGCTTCCGGCAACTCCACCAACTCGTACTGCACACCCACGACGATGGCGAGCTTGCGCTGCCGCTCGGCGTATAGCCGTCCGGCGTCATCTGACCCCACGAGCACCGCGCACAGCTTGATCTGCCCGTGGTGGCTGTGAAACCACGCCACCTGCCGGGTGACCTCGTGCCGAATCTCGGCTGCGTACGCTTTGCCGTCGAGGATGCGTGCTGGCATACGATTCCCGCGAGAAGCGTCGTGTCAGGCGACCTCGCGTTTCCGTGCATCGGCTTCCAGCCAGAAATGGTATCCGACCATTGCAAGCGTTGAGGCCAGACCGATCGCGGTGCAGATCCACCAGAACGTCTGCGGTTGGTACGTGTTCCACAGCACCTCCCGCGCCGCCAACTCAGTCGTGTCGAGGGTCTGTGCGAGCCTCGGCATGATCTCATCCTTACCAAGCTGAGCCAACTCCGTCGCGTCCTGCCCGAGCTTCTCCACCAGATAGCGCTGGGCGAGGTTGTATTTGTCCGACAACTGATCGTAGAGCGGCCCGCCGATGAAGTTGGCCCCAGCCCAGCCGACGGCAAAGGGGATGTTCGAGTACCCCATGTACAGCGCCTTCTTCTCGGGCGAGGCCATCAGTCCGATGTATTCGCTGAACTTGGGGCTGCACGCCATCTCCCCGATCGCGAAAATGAAGATGCCCAACACGCACATCGCGCCGGTCGTGACCGAACCTGCGAGCAGAAAGCCCCCACAGCAGATGAACATGCCCACGATCATCGCGCTGATCGGTTTGAACTTGCCGGTGATGTAGGAGATCAATAACACCAGGATGATGATTGAGCCCGCGTCGACGTTGATGATCCATTCAGGATTGACCTGCGTGCCATCGGCAGCCATTTTCTGGAAAAACTCCCAGCCGGTTACTCGGGCCAGGAATTGGACCAAATCGTTCGAGTTCACCCACTGGTTGATGAACACCGAGAGCTGATCGAATAGCTGCATGAACATGAACCAGAAACCGGAGAAGATTCCCAGAAAAACTACGAAACGCACGTCCTTCAGCACGGACACGCTCTCAGCGAAGACCTCGCCGGCGGACTTACGCGGCTTGCCTTCGCCTGCGGCGCCGCCCTTGGCGTAGTCCTTGAGGAACAACGCGGTGATGATGATGTTCACGACGATGATGCCCGCGGACGCAAAGAACGCGTAGCGCCATTCCAACAGCCGCAGGTATCCGCACACCATCGGACCGATGAATCCGCCGATATTCACCACTTGGTAGAACATCCCCCAGCCGACCGACGAGTTCTTCTCGTTCACGCAGTGGGCCAATGTCCCGTGTAGCGGTGGTTTGAAGATCGCCGTCCCCGTGCCGATCAGGCAGCACGCCAGCATGAAGCTCCACCAGTCAGTGGTGAAGCCCATCATCGCGTATCCCACAATATTGATACCGAACGCCACCATCAGCGACAGCCGGTATCCGTAGCGGTCGGCAAAGCCGCCGGTAAACATCGGCAACAGACATTGAATCAGGGACCAGACCCCAAAGAAGATGCCCTTGTCGGTGCTGCTTAGCTCCAGCCCCCCGTTGGCGGCAGTTTCGGTAATGTACAGGGCAGCGATAGTTCGCACGCCGTAGAACGAGAAGCGCTCGACCAGCTCGATGACGTTCGCGACCCAGAACGAGCCGGGAAAGCTTGCCATTTGTTCCAAGAATGTCAGCTTTCGCGTGGACTGGACGTCGGGCGTGTCGGACATGGGGTTGGTCTCCTGGTCTTTGAGTTGCGCACGCCGTCGCGGGACGTCGCGAGTATGGGAAGATCGGTGCGTGTTTTGTGGAACGCAACCGGACCGGCACTGTAGATGCCGACCCGCTGCTCGTCAAAGGCATTGGGATGCGCCGTCCGAACGTGTCAGCGCGAGGTCTGCACGGCGCTGCGCCCCGCGGCGCGCCGTCTACTTCAGCTTTGCTAGTTCCGTGTTGAGGATGCGACGGGCTTCTTCGGCGTCCGCGTCATCGTCGAATGCAAGGTTCGTGACGTGCATACCGGCCAGCGCGGCCGCGGCGTAGGCGCTGACGTTGATGCCCGCGGCCCCCAGCGAATTGGCGATCGTGACCGCCAGCCCCACACGGTTGGGGCCCTCGACGCGCAACATGCGCATGCTGTTGTCCTGCGTGAGGCCCACCGCCTCCGCCGCGCGGACCTCGTCGATCGTGCGCAGCGGCGACACGTAGAGCAACGCGCGGCCCGGGAGATCACGACGTGAGAGAATCAACTCGAGGTTAACGCCGGCCCCCGTCAATTTGTTCAGCAGTTCCGCGAGGGCGCCGGGCCGGTCCGGCAGGGGGGCGACCCAGACGTGCTCGGTTGTGACCTGATAGTCCATCTCCGTACCTCCACTATCGTGTTGCACGTGGGCGCGTGCAGCACGCAAACATCTTACCGTGCCTCATTCCGACGACCAACGGGCGGCGGAATCTCCATACGTGCGGACAAGACCGCCGGTTCACGGGCAGATTCCTCGCCTCGCCCGGAATGACGGGCATGGGATTGGCCGGGCTCTCAGTATAGGATTTCAAACGCAGTCTCGTCGGCGTGCAACCCGACCACGGATTCCTGCTCATCCGTGATGTTGCCCTCGAAGCTGCGTCGCACATCGGCGAGCAGTTGCGCCACCTCCGCCGCGTCGCCCTGGGCTTCCAACTCGACGCGACCGTCCGGGAGATTGCGGACAAAACCGGCGACGTTCCGCCCACGACTGATCTCCAGCGTTGTTGCGCGAAAGCACACACCCTGCACACGGCCCGAGAACAGGACGCGTTTGCGAATCGACGGTCCGCCCTCAGCCGCCATCTTTCTTGCCCTTTGTGCTCTTCTTCAGAACAACGACGTTGTCGCCGTCGCGGAGTTCCAGCCGTCCGCCGCGCAGCTTCGATGTGTAGGCGCGTTGCCCACCGCCTTCGGGGTGCAGCTTCAACTTGTACCCGATGAACTTGTACGTACCGGATTCGCGCTGCGTCATGCCCTCGATCGTCGTCGTGACGGCGAACGTCCCGTCCGATCGGAAATTGGCATGGTCGAGGCTGAACACCTGGCGATTGGGCTTGGCGTCGTGGAGACGCCAGTAGCCCACGATCGCGCCGCCACAGCCCGTCGCGAGCAGTGTGCCGACAGCCGAAATCGCGATTAGCGCGGCAGTTCGAATTCCAGAGGACTTCATGAAGTGCCTTCCTCGCTGATTGCCCGAGGAGTCTTGCGGACGCACCGAATCTTATCCCGCGGCGGCCGTCTCCGCGACTTGCAGCGCGCGGTCGATCCGCGCCAGCGTCCGCTCGCGGCCCAGCAACTCCAGTGTGTCGGAGATCTGCGGGCTGATCGTCGAGCCCGTGACCGCGACCCGCAAGGGCTGCGCCACCTTCCCGAGCCCCAGCTCGCGCTGCTCGGCGAACGCACGAATGGCCGCGTCGAGCGGCTCGGCCGACCATTCCGGCAGATCAGCCAGCGTGGATCTCATTTCCGCCAGCACCTGCCGGCCGGGCGTCTGCCCCTTGAGCAGCCATTTCTTCACGGCCTTCTCGTCGTAGGTGAGCTCGTCATCGGCCTGGAATAGTGCCCCGCACTTTAGTTCGATGTCCGGATATGTCCGGAAGCCGGCGCACAGCTTGATCAGCCGTCCGAGCGTGGCTTCGTTGAGGTCCTTCAGCACGCTGGTCGGCGTCGTCGCCAGCCAGTCTTTCATGCCGGTGAGCTTGCGCTCCGGGCTCGCCGCTTCCAGCGCCTGCGTGTTGAACGCCAGCAGCTTGTCGCGATCAAACTTCGCATTGGTCTTGCCAATACGCTCGACGCCGAACGTCTCGCACAGCTTGTCGAGTGTGAATTTCTCCTGCTCTGTGCCCGGGTTCCAGCCCAACAGCGCGATGAAGTTCACCAGCACCTCGGGCAGGTAGCCGCTGACGCGGAAGTCGTGAATTTCGATCTCGGGCAGGGTAACGCACAACGCCGCGGCCAACTGCTGCAACGCGTCGCCGGGAAGTTGCGTGTCACCCTTCTTCCAGCTCTTCAACTGGGCGGAGTCATTGAGACCGGTAAGCTCGCCCAGCCGCGCATCGTCCACGCTGCCGGCCTTTACCGCTTCGCGCACGACCTTGTCCTTTTCGCGTTTGCTCATCTTCGAGCCGCTCATGTTGAAGATGATCGGCAGGTGCGCGAACTTCGGCGGCGTATTGCCCAGCGCCTCGAACAACGCCATGTGGTTTGGCGTGTTCATCAGGTGCTCCTGCCCGCGGAGCACGTGCGTGATCTGCATCGCTGCGTCATCAACCACGACCGCGAAGTGGTACGTCGGCCAGCCGTCGGCCTTGACGATGACGAAATCGCTCAGCTCACTGGCGGCGATCGTGACGTCGCCCAGGATCTGGTCGGGCACGACGAAGTCACGTTCCGGCATCTTGAAACGCACGACGACCGGACGGCCCTCCGCCCGCGCCTGCTCAGCGTTAGCCTTCGACGGGAACGACGTCGGCCGCGGATAGCGAAAGCCCTTCTCACCGCGCTGCTGGGCTTCGCGACGCATCGCATCGAGCTCTTCGCGCGTCTCGAATGCGTAGTATGCCATCCCGGCATCGAGCAACCGACGAGCATTCTCGTCGTAGCGTCCCAGCCGCTGCGACTGGTAATACGGCCCGAGATCGCCGCCGACTTCCGGTCCCTCGTCCCAATTCAGTCCTAGCCAGCGCAGGTCGGCGAGCAGCTTGGCGTCCGCGTGCTCGATGTTCCGTGTCTGGTCGGTGTCTTCGATGCGGATCACGAATTTCCCGCCCGCCCGCTTGGCCAGCAGGTAGTTGAACAGGGCCGTGCGGGCGCCTCCGATGTGCAGGTATCCGGTGGGCGACGGCGCGAAACGTGTGCGAACGGTGTCGGTCATTTTGCTCTCATTGGTCAGCGTGGTTTCGATGACGCATAGTGTAATGGAGGGAGGGTGGGTGTGGGCCGAGCGCGTTGGAGATGAAGGGACGATGAGACTTGCTGGCAAAGGACCCGACGGCGGGGACAGGCGAATGTGCGAGCGGGGGATGTCGGCTAGACGGGTGTTCCACCCTCCCCAGCTCCTCCCTGAGAGGGAGGGGGGTGGACAGCAGGCCGCCGCGGTTTAGTGGCGACGGGCAGTGATCGCCAGCAGGCCGACGCAGATGAGCGTCAGGCTGGTCGGCTCAGGGATTTCGACCTGCATCACGAAATTCGCGATGTCAGCCGGATCGCTGGGGCCGAATGCAAAGAGGCTCCAGCTCACGCCGGGCGTGAACTCCGAGGCGTTATTGGTGTAGAACCCCAGGTTGTTGAAGTTGCCCCGGTTCTGAAAGCCGAAGCTGCCGTCATAGCTGAAGTTCTCGACGGCGATGCTGAAACCGAAGTTGTTGAAGCCGCCGGAGGTCAGCACGGCCGGAATCGGAATGTCAAGGTCGAAGTACGTCGCCTGCGTCGGCAAGCCTGCGGGCAGGGTTACGTTCGTGATCGTGGTCGAGTAGAGCTCCGTGCCCGGGCCGAAAACCAATCCGCTTGGATCACCATCGTTGAACGTGAAGACAATGTCCGTCGAACCGGCGGGCACATCAGCGCCTCCGCCGAAGACCGCCAGCCCGAGGCGGAACGACGTGACCTGAACCGCCGGGCTGCCGCCGGTGCCGAACCAGCCGCTGTCGCCGAACTTCGTGCCGGGTGTGGTGCTGCTACTGAACGGCGTGAAGAAACCCGTCGGCGCCCCGGTCTCATAGACCACCTCAGACGCCCAACTCGGCGCGGCGGCGACGAGCAAACCGACGATGAGTCCCATGCGCAGGTGTGTCATGGTTCTTACTCCTTCTCCTCGCTTCGAGTACACCGCGGGGACGACCGGGCCGACGACGCGACACGCGCCGGTCGCAGTCCGCACGGCTGATACAGAATCTCTCGGTTAGCTTACCGATCTCCGACTGCCGGATGCAAGGCGGGTAGCGACGCGGAGCTCAGCAGCGCGTGCGTCCGGTAACCTCGCTATGGGCCGATCACACCGGCCACGTGCCCGGCCGGCATGCGCGGGGCTTTCAGCCGGAGCTTCGTGCGGTTGGCCCGCACGCGCATGTTGAGCAGCTCGACGCCGAGTGCGAACGCCATCGAGAAGTAGATGTACCCGCGGTTGATGTGCTGGTGCAGGCCTTCCGCGACCAGCATCACGCCGATCAGAATCAGGAAAGCCAGCGCCAGCATCTTCATCGTCGGGTGCTTCTCGACGAACCGCGCTACCGGCCCCGCGAATGCCATCATCACCAGCACCGCAATCACGACCGCGGTAATCATCACGGTCAGCCGCACCGGTGTCGACGCGAGCCCCTCGGTCATGCCGACCGCGGTGATGACCGAATCGAGCGAGAAGATCGCATCGATCGCCATGATTTGCATGATCGCCGCGCCGAACGAAGCCGCGGCGGACTTCGCCTCGTGGTCATCGTCGTCCGCCTCGAGCTTGTGGTGGATCTCGAACGTGGCCTTCGCGACCAGGAACAGCCCGCCGCCGAGCAGGATCAGGTCCTTGCCGCTGATGCCCAACGGGTGCTCGCTTTCGGCGAACAGCGTGAACAGCGGTGTGGTCAGCCGCATGATCCACGTCACGCCGAACAGCAGGACGATCCGCATCCCCATCGCGGCCAGCAGCCCGGTGTTCCGCGCCCGCGGCTGCACCTGCTCGGGTAGTCGTCCGGTGATGATGGCGATGAAGACGATGTTGTCGATGCCGAGCACAATCTCGAGCGCCGTCAGCGTGAACAGCGCGACGAACACGTTAACTGCGAAGAACTCGTCCATATCCGTGTATCCCTGAGCTAATGCAAATGTGAAACCTGTCGCGCGTTTTACCCGGCGAGCGGATCGGCGAAAAGACCGGCGATGGTTTCCTCACGCCCGCAGAACCGCAAGAATGGTCAAGCAACCGTGTTAACGTCGGCCTAGGGTAGCGAGCGAGGAGATCACGATGACGACCGAACAGGACTACCGCGAGCGCATGTTGCGTGTGCTGGTCTACATCCAGCAGCACCTCGACGAGGCGCTCGACCTCGCGACGCTGGCCGACGTGGCGCACTTCTCGCCATTCCATTTTCACCGCGTTTTCAGTGGTATGGTCGGCGAGCCGGTGAAGCAGCACGTCCGCCGGCTGCGGCTGGAGCGGGCGGCGCAACGGCTCAAGCACACCGAAGAGCCGGTCACGCGGATCGCGTTCGACGCCGGCTTCGAGGCGCACGAGGCGTTCACGCGGGCGTTCCGCACCATGTTCGGCGCATCGCCAACTGAATTCCGCTCTGCCCATCAGCCCGTGCCGATGCCGCCGACCGCTACCGGCGTGCACTACCACGTGGATGGGCAGGTTCCCGAGTTCCATCCCGCCTACGAAGGAGGTACGCCCATGGAAGTTACCGTCGAGAATATCGATCCCATCCGCGTCGCGTTCATGCGCCACGTCGGCCCGTACAACGAGGTCGGCGAAACCTGGCAGAAACTTTGCGGCTGGGCCGGCCCGCGTGGCTTGCTCGGCCCGCAGATGAAGATGCTGGGTCTGTGCCACGATGACCCGGATGTCACGCTGCCGGAGAAGATCCGCTACGACGCGTGCCTCGTGGTCGGCGACAACGTCGAGCCGGCTGGCGACGTTGGCGTGCAGGAAATCGCCGGCGGCGAGTACGCCAAAGCGCTGCACGTGGGCCCGTACGAGAAGCTCGGCGAGACGTATGCCGCGCTATGTGGCCAGTGGATGCCGCAGAGCGGCCGCACACCGCGGTCGTCCCCTTCGTTCGAGGTGTACCTGAACAACCCGCAGACGACTCCTCCGGAGCAGTTACGGACCGAGGTCTACATGCCGGTGGAGCCAGCGTAAGGTCATTCTGACGAGGATGCGCCTTCCCGTCATTCCGACGAGCGCAAAGCGAGGAGGAATCTTCGCGCGTGTTGAGAGGAGCTTCCGATCGCCGGTAGATTCCTCGCTGCGCTTCGGAATGACGGGCACTTCGTCCGATTGACGCCAATCTCACGCCGTGGGGCGGCGTGGTACACATCGCGGCGCCCCGTATTTGTGACCCCTCGTCCGTAGCGGTACGATGCGGCATTCTCGACTGCACGGGATGCCGCACCGCGCGGCAGCGAGGTTTTCATTATGGCGACACAGGACGACGGCGCACCGGTGGCCGGGCGCTCGGATTTCATCCGCGAGATCATTGACGAGCATAACCGTACCGGACGCTTTGGGCAGCGCGTACATACGCGCTTCCCGCCCGAGCCGAACGGCTACCTGCACATCGGCCACGCCAAGAGCATCTGTCTCAATTTCGGCATCGCCGAGCAGTACGGCGGACAGTGCAACCTGCGCTTCGACGACACCAATCCGATCAAGGAGGAGATGGAGTACATCAACTCCATCGTCGCCGACGTGCGCTGGCTGGGGTTTCGCTGGACGGGTGCGACCGACGCAGACACGCACGCCGGCGTGCTGTTTTCATCGGACTATTTTGAGCAGATGTACGAATGGGCGGTCGAGCTGATCGAAAAGGGCAAGGCGTATGTGTGCGACCTGACCGCCGAGCAGACGCGCGAGTACCGCGGGACGCTGACGGAAAAGGGCAGGAACAGCCCGTATCGCGATCGTAGCGTCGCCGAGAATCTCGACCTGTTCAAGCGCATGCGAGCCGGTGAATTTCCCGACGGATCGCGCACGCTGCGCGCCAAGATCGACATGACGCACCCCAATCTGAACATGCGCGATCCGGTCATGTATCGCATCCTGCACGCCCCGCACCCGCACGCCGGTGACAAGTGGTGTATCTACCCGATGTACGACTGGGCCCACGGACTCGAAGACTCGATCGAGGGCATCACGCACAGCATCTGCACGCTCGAGTTCGAGAACCACCGCCCGCTATACGACTGGTTTATCAACGCGATCAATGAGGGACGGGATACGCCGATCCACCATCCGCAGCAGATCGAATTCGCCCGGCTCAACCTGAACTACACCGTGATGAGCAAACGCAAGCTGCTCCAGCTCGTCAAGGAGAACCACGTCTCAGATTGGGACGACCCGCGCATGCCGACGCTGTCCGGCTTTCGCCGGCGCGGCTACACGCCGGAGTCGATCCGGAACTTCTGTGCCGAAGTCGGCGTCGCGAAGTTCAACAGCACGATCGACGTCCTGCGGCTGGAGAACGCGGTTCGGGACCACCTGAACCGCGTGGCGCCGCGTGTCATGACGGTGTTGAGGCCGCTAAAGATCGTCATCACGAACTGGTCCGATGGCGGCGACGAGGATCGCGTCGAATGGATGGAGGCGATCAACAACCCCGAGGATCCCTCTGCCGGTACCCGCAAAGTCCCGTTTGCGCGCGAGATCTACATCGAGCGTGACGATTTCCTCGAAGACCCGCCGCGAAAGTTCTTCCGCCTAGGTCCCGGGCGCGAGGTGCGGTTGCGGTACGGCTATTGGGTGACCTGTCAGGACTTCGTCAAGAACGACGCCGGCGAGGTGGTCGAACTGCACTGCACGTATGACCCCGCGACCCGTGGCGGTGACAACCCGCCGGACGGCCGCAAGGTCAAGGGCACGTTGCACTGGGTATCGGCGTCACACGCAGTGCATGTGGAAGTCCGACTGTTCGATCGCTTGTTCAGCGTCGAGAATCCAGACAAGACAGCGGACGGAACGGATTTCATTGCGAACCTCAATCCGGATTCGCTCGAAGTGCTAAACGAAGCGAAGCTCGAGCCGAACTGGCGCGACGCGCGTGGGCCCAACTGGGACGACGGTATCACGCGCGTGCAATTCGAGCGACACGGCTACTTCTGTGTCGATCCCGATTCGACCGACAAGCGGCTGGTCTGGAACCGCACGGTCTCGCTCCGTGATTCATGGGCGAAAATCGCGAAGCAGAAGTAGCGTCGCCCCCCCGTGGCTGACGTATTCGGTAGCGGTCGACCTCCCGGTCGGTCGTCTCCTCCACGTCATTCCGAGCGCACGCGAGGAATCTACGTGCGTATGCGCAGTTGCTGGCGGTCGAAGGTAGATCCCTCCTCCCGTTGGTCGTCGGAATGACGGGAGCCGTGTCGGTCGTCGCAATGAGGGGGACCGCGGCCGACGTCAGGTCTGGCTGACGGCTGATGGCTTACGGCTTACGGCCTACAGCTCACAGCCGCTACGACACCGGAATCGAATACTTCGCCATCTTGTCGCGAAGCGTTGTGCGGGGAATGCCGAGCTTCTGTGCTGCGCGGGCCTGGTTGTTATTGCACTGTCGTAGCGCCATGAGGATCATCCGCCGTTCGATGTCGGCGACGGTCTCGTTCAGCCCGAGCTGGCCGTTGTCGCCGAGGTCGGACGCGAGCGCCGTCGCGACGTCGCCGGACTCGGTGCCGAGCGGCAGGATGTGCTCCGGGCGAATCTCGATCTTCTCGGCGCTATCGCCGGCGCTGTCACAGAACGCCAGCGCGCGTTCGACGACGTGCTCCAGCTCACGCACATTGCCCGGCCAGGCGTGGCGCACCAGCTCGTCCATCGCGTGCGACGAGATCGTCACCGTGCGACCGTTAACCAGCGTCGCGTGCTTGTCCACGAAATACCGCGCCAGCACGGGGATGTCATCCGGACGTTCACGCAACGGCGGAATCTGGAGGTTAATTACGTTGAGACGGTAGTAGAGGTCCTCGCGGAAACGACCTTCCTTGACCAACTCCAGCAGATCGCACTTCGTCGCGCACAGCAGCCGTACGTCAACGTGTACGGGCTTCTCGCCGCCGACGCGCTCAAACTCCTGTTGCTCCACGACGCGCAGGAGCTTGACCTGTAGCTCAGTCGGAATGTCGTCGACCTCGTCGAGCAGCATCGTTCCTTCGGACGCGAGCTCGAAGCGCCCGGCCTTTTGCCGGATCGCGCCCGTAAACGCGCCTTTCTCGTGGCCGAACAGCTCGCTTTCCAGCACCGATGGCTGCAACGCCGCACAACTGAACCGCACGAACGGCTTCGCTGATCGCTGGCTGTGGTTGTGAATCGCTTCCGCGAAGAGCTCTTTGCCGGTGCCGCTCTCGCCACAGAGCAGAATCGTGCGATCGGTCGGGGCCACTGAGCGGAGCTGCTCGAACAACCGCTTCATGGACTGCGACCGCGCAATCAGTCGACCAAAGCTCTCGATCTGCTCATCGGTCTCAGCGGCCTTTCGCCCGGCAAAAATGCGGTCCAGCTTCGTCAGCAGGTCGGCAGTCGTGAAGGGCTTGGTGATGTAGTCGTAGGCTCCCCGCTTGATTGCGACAACCGCGGTATCCACCGTCGCGTACGCGGTCATCAGGATGACCTCGGTCGACGGGCGCACCTGCTTGACGTGCGTCAGCAGATCGAGCCCGTTCATCCCGGGCATGCGTACGTCCGATACAACGACATCGACCGGGCGCGTATCGAGGATGCGCTGCGCAGCGTCGGCGTCGGCGGCCTCGTGTACTTCGTAGCCGTGCTCCGAAAGCTCGATCTGAAGCGTGATCCGCTTGAGCGGCTCATCATCAACGACCAGGATGCATCCCGGCATTCCGTGACCTCATCAGCGAACGATGCCGCGGCGAAAGACACCTTCCACCACTCTACGCCGCCCATTCCAACGCCAAACACGCTCTGAGACAACCGTGGACATAGGATTTTACGGCCAGTCGACATCGTACGGAACTCGGTCGCACGAATCCACTCCGCGGGCGCGCCGACCGCCGCTGGTCTGCGCAACTTGACAAACGCGACGCCGACCGTTGCAGTCGCCGTTCATGGGACGTGACACCGGTACAACGCGCCTGTTCGTCGATCAGGCTGAGATTTTCGTTCGCGGCGGCAAGGGCGGCGACGGCTGTGTCAGCTTTCGGCGCGAGAAGTTCGTGCCCAAAGGGGGCCCCGACGGCGGTGATGGCGGCGATGGCGGGTCGGTCGTGCTCGTCGCGGAAGCGGGCATCGACACGTTGCTCGACCTCACCGGGCGTCACCACTATCGCGCCGACAATGGTCGCCCGGGGCAGGGCGCCAACAAGACCGGGCGCACCGCCAAGGACTTGCGCGTCAGTGTGCCCGCCGGCACGCTCGTGTACGACGCGGATTCCGGCCGCCTGCTGAAGGACCTCGTGGAAGATCAGCAGGAAGTCGTCGTCGCCCGCGGCGGAAGAGGCGGTCGCGGCAACGCACGCTTCGCCACGTCCACGCACCAGGTGCCGCGCGAATCCGAGCCCGGCCAGAAAGGGCATGAGCGCACACTGCGGCTCGAGCTGAAGCTCATCGCCGATGTCGGCTTCGTAGGGCTGCCGAACGCCGGCAAGAGCACGCTGTTGGCGCGCATGACGCGGGCCCGACCGAAGGTGGCCCCGTATCCGTTTACGACCAAGAAGCCGCACCTGGGCATTGCCGAGCTGGCTGGGTATCGGCGGCTGGTGTTGGCGGACCTGCCGGGTCTGTTGGAGGGCGCGCACGAGGGCGTCGGTTTGGGCGATACGTTCCTGCGGCACATCGAGCGGACCCGCGTGATTCTGCACGTCGTGGACTTATGTCCGCCTGACGGGGCGCCGACGCCGGCGGAAGCGTACGCCGTCATCCGCCGCGAGCTGGAGAAATACAGCAGCACGCTGGCCGACCGCGAAGAGATTGTCGTAGGTAACAAGCTGGACATCACTGAAGCGAAAGAGGCGCTCACTGCATTTGCGCAGGATATCGATCGTCCCGCGCACGGTATCTCAGGCGTGAGTGGTCAGGGTGTGTCGGAACTGGCCGAAATGCTCTGGACGGCCGTGGCGCGCGTGAAGGAAGACGAGCGTGCCGCAGCACCGTCGCGCGTGGATCTGTGGGAACTGGACGAAGAAATCGACTGAGCGGACGACTTGCGTGTACCAGCCGGGCCCGCGCAGATTCGTAATTGACGGGGGCGGTCGTTCCGGTAACGTGCGCTTGCGGATGGGAAGTTGTCATGTCTCGGAGTGTGCGCCATGAGCCCCATTGAACCCGCAGACGCATTGCTGGCGATCGACATCGGAAACTCGCGCGTGGCGCTGGGTGTCTGGGACAGCGACGGCCTGCATGACGCGCGGCACATCGGACTGCAACAAACGGACAAGTGGCGTGGTGCCCTTGCCGACACCTGGTCGATCATGAACGGCGGTTCGCGGGCGTTGATTATCGCGAGCGTGAACCCGCGCGACTCAGCGGCCGTGCAGGCGCGGGCGGAAGAAGTTTCCGGACTCAGCGCATTGCGTGTGCGTGATGACCTGCCGCTGCCGATGCCGCTGGACATTGACAACGCCGACGAGGTTGGTGTCGATCGGATCTGCTGCGCTGCCGCCGCGTACGAACGCGTCGGCGGAGCCTGTGCAGTGGCATCGTGTGGGACCGCCGTCACCGTGGATTGCGTATCGGCCGAGGGCCATTTCCTGGGCGGCGCCATTCTGCCCGGACTCCAGATGAGCTGCGATGCACTGCACGAGCATACCGCCCAGCTCCCCCGCATCGAACCGCGCGTACCCGAACACACCTTCGGGCAGAACACGCACGCCGCGATCGTCAACGGCGTGGCGTACGGTCTGGTCGGAGCGCTGCGCGAACTCGTGGAGCGGTACGCGACGACGCTGCGGGAATGGCCGCAACTCGTCCTCACCGGCGGAAACGCTCCGCTGGTCGCGGAATTGGCGGACTTCGTGGACGCGGTCGTGCCGGACCTGTCGCTGATGGGCGTGGCGCTGGCCTACCGTCGGGTGGCTGGGCAGGCGTAATGGATCGCGGATGGGCGCAGGCCACTACCAGTTGCTAACCAGCAAAGCCGCCGCGGGCATCGCCGTCGTTCGTGTCTGGGGGACTTTAGCGAATCAATTCCTGAAACGGCACACGCGCATCGCTGCGCCTTTAGAGCTCGGTTCGGGTGTCGTTCGTCGCACGGCGCTGGTGGATAGTGACGGGGAGCCTGTTGACGACATCATCGTGTCCACTGGCAGAACGTCTGCGGAGCCTGAATACTGGCTGCACCTGCACGGAAACTCACTTGTGATCGACAAGTGCTGTGCTCTGGCGCGCGAGTGCAAGTTGGTGGATTCCGCTGCTCCCGTCTGGCAGTTTTCTGACGGCATTGAATGCGATGCATACCAGATACTGCCCAACGTGCTGACGCTGCGCGGCGCAACGTGGTTGCTCGATCAGATTGCTCGCGTCCGCGACGCGTGCGCCGCGGTCGCGCGGTGCGACGATCTAAAACAGGCTCAGGCAGCGTGTCGCGAGCTCCTGAAGCGTCGGAACGTCATCACATGGTTCACACAACCGTTGCGTGTCTCGCTCGTCGGGCCGCCGAATGCAGGTAAGAGCTCGCTCATGAACGCGCTGGGAGATCAGACGGCAAGTGTCGTGTCTGCCGAGCCGGGCACGACACGCGACTGGGTTGAAGTGTTGGCCGAGTTGGACGGGTTTCCGGTCGCGTGGATTGACACGGCCGGTCTACGGTCGCCGTCGGACGAAGTGGAAGCCGCCGGTATCACGCGGACACAGGGGCTGCTGGCCGAAACAGACGCGACGGTGCTCGTGCTGGATCGCACCGATCCGGCGTACGCATCCGCCGTCATTCAGGCGTGGCCCGGCGAACCGCCCGACTGTGTCGCGCTGAACAAGCTGGACCTAGATGCATCGTCCGACGCGGTGCACGCGCTTCTGCCGGCCGGCTGGGCGACGAGAACCGTGGACGTTTCCTCCCACACCGGCGTCGGCCTCGACGACCTGCGGGTACGGCTACTCGGCGACACGGGACGCCGCAGCGCTGTCCTCGACCATCCGGCGGCGTTCTGTGACCGGCAGGTCCGGCTGTGCACCGCTGCCGCCCAGGCCGAGAGCTGTAACGCCCTGCGTTCAATAATGTTCGAGCTGACGGGGTCGAACCGGAATCCCCCTGCCGGTTCGCCGCACGGCTTGCCGCAGTCGGCGGGCTAACGCTACGATAATAAGGTACGGCGTCCAATGATCGGGCAGTTGGCACGGGTCAATTGCCGGGCGGCCGAGTGGTGTCTGGAGACGCACTCTTGGTACTCGCGTCGGGCCTGGTCCTGGTGGGACTGGCCCTTTACATCTCCACCCTGGCGTACACGATCCGGACGTTCTCACGCTCGCGGCTGGGGACGCACATTCCCAACGGCCAACGCGAAGTCTGGCTCCAATGGCTGGATCAGCATGAGTGGGAGCTTCAGACGCTCATCAGCCTCCTGCGGATCGCGCTGAACCTGGCGTGGATTTTCGTGGGCTGGTTCTGGTACACGCGCGACCTGGGGCAGCCGGCGACAGTGCAATCGCTGATCGAGATTGCCATCCTCTCGTTCATCGTCCTGGCTGTCTTCGCGATCGGCATACCGCACGCCCTGGCCGTTCACGCGGGTGAGGTGATTCTGGCACGCAGTCTGCGACTGCTGGTCGTGCTGCGGACGTTGTTCTGGCCGTTCGGGCGACTGTTCGATGCCATCGAGTTCGTTGTACGGCGGCTCCTCGGCAAAGCGGAGTTCACGCCCGAAGAAGAGTTTGAACGCGTCGAGCAGGAGATTCTCGATGCGGTGTCCGAGGGGGAGGCCCACGGCGCCGTCGACGAGGATCAGAAGGACATGATCGAATCGGTGTTCGAGTTGGACGAGCGCGCCGTCTCTGCAATCATGACGCCGCGCACGGACATGCACGCCGTCCCGATCGACACGTCTTTCGCTCAGCTTCGCGAGACGATTCTGGAAACGGGACATTCGCGCATCCCGGTTTACGAAGGCACGATCGACCACGTTGTCGGCGTTGTCTATGCCAAAGATTTGCTGCGGCTGGAAGGCCCGGATGCGTTTGAGCTCCGCAGCATCATGCGTACTGCACCGTTTGTGCCCGAATCGAAGACGCTCGACGAACTGCTGACCGAATTCCGCACCAGCCGTGTGCAGATCGCGATCGTGCTCGACGAATACGGTGGCACGGCCGGGCTCGTCACGCTTGAAGACATACTCGAGGAACTAGTCGGCGAGATCGACGACGAGTACGACACCGAGGCACCGCCGGAGATGAGCCGCATCGACGACGATACGCTGGAAGTCGACGCCCGCGTGCACATCGACGAGATCAACGACGAACTCGAAATCACGCTGCCCGAGGAAGAGGACTACGAGACGATCGGCGGATTCGTGTTCGCTACGCTGGGGAAAATCCCGACCGCGGGCGAGCAGTTTGACCACGAGAATGTTCGCGTAACGATCGTCGACGCCGAGGCCCGGAAGGTGAAGCGCGTGCGCCTGCACGTGGAGCGGCAGCAGCGTGTGGAGAGCGCCTGACGACGTCCCTGCTCACTCACGCGTCGCGGCCGCGCAGGGTAACGACTCGACGGGGATTTTGGGCGACTTCGGCTGCACGATTCGCCGCTCCCGCCGGCCGTACGTCGTGATCAACGCAACCGCGATGACGATCAGCGTCATGGCGGCGATGGTCGCGGGTGGCACCGGCTCACTCAGAATCGACCAGCCCAGGACAACTGCCACGACGGGGTTCACGTACGCATACGTGCCGACCCGCGCTGGCGTGGTGACGTGCAGCAGCCACATGTATGCCGTGAATGCGATGATGGAACCGAAGACAGTCAGGTACGCCAGCGCGAGCAGCGAGGCAACCGAGAAGGTCTGCGGGTCCATCGTGGCCCACTCCCCACGCGCGACACCTGCGACAACCAGCAGCGCGCCGCCGGCCAGCATCTGAATCGCAGTGGCCAGCGACCGGCTCTGCGGGAGCGGAGCATGCCGCGAGTAGAGCGATCCGATTGCCCATAGCAGCGATGCGATCAGCACAAGTGCCGCGCCGACCGGGTGGATCGTGGCCTCCGCAGGAACGTTGGATGGATCGAGCAGCACGTACACGCCGGCAAATCCCGCCAGCAAGCCGATGCAATCAGCGACGTTGGGCCAACGACCACCGGGACGTATCGCATTCAGGAACACCATCCAAAGCGGTACGGTCGCAACCAGCAACGCCGCAATGTTGGAGTGGATCATCGTCTCGGCCAGCACGACGGCGCCGTTGCCGCCGAAGAGCATCAGGCCGCCGATGATCAGAGCCGACCGCCAGTGGACGCGCGTCGGATGCGGCACACCACGGTAGCGCAGCCAGGTGTACATCACGGCACCGGCTACCAGGAACCGCACGCCGGCCATGATCAAGGGTGGCAGCGTCTGCACCGCGACGCGGATTGCGAGGTACGTCGAACCCCAGATGATGTAAACGCACGCGAAGGCCAGCAGCAACGTCAGTAGTGCGGGACCATGCACGGAATGCTGTTCACGAAACTCCGGATTCTCGAATGACTTGCTCATGCCGCAGTTCATACGGGTTGTTCGACCGGCGGTTCGGCGTGGCGCGCCGCCTCCCAGGCGAGGATTGCTCGTTTCCGCTCCGGCCCCCAGCGGTAACTACTGATCACACCCATACTTCGAATCACGCGATGGCAGGGGATCAGGAAGGAGACGCGGTTGGCTCCGACCGCATTGCCGACGGCGCGGGCCGACGTGGCGCGCCCGATGGCGGTCGCTACATCGCCGTAGGTGACCAGCCGCCCGGGAGGAATCCGCAGGAGCGCCTCCCACACTTTGAGTTGGAAGTTCGTACCGCCGACCAGCACGGACAACGGCGTCCCGGTGCGCCGGCCCGACGGCGCGAAGATGCGCTGCGCGACACGAGTGGTGCGTCTCGTGTTCTCCCGCAAATTGGCAGCGGGCCACGTGGCGCGCAGCTGGTCGAGCCCGTCCGCGTGGTCGGCAGAGTCCGCGAACGACAGCCAGCACACGCCGCGTTCGGTCACGCCCAGCAGGCAGCGACCGAAGGGGCACGGGTGATCGCCGTACTCGATCGTCAGGTCGCGGCCGCCCGACTTGAACTCGCCCGGCGTCACCGCGTCGATCGTGACGAACAGGTCGTGCAGGCGACTTGGGCTGGAGAGCCCGGCGGCATAGGTGGTGTCGAGCACGCTGGTGGCATCACGCAGCAATGAGCGGGCGTAGTCCAGCGTCAGGTAGCCGGCAAACCGCTTCGGGCTCACGCCGGTCCACCGCGTGAACAACCGCTGGAAGTGATACTCGCTCAACCCGACGGAGTCGGCAATCTCACGCAGCGGGACATTACGCCGCCGGTTGCGTTGCAGGTACCGCAGCGCGGCTCCGATGCGCTCGTAATCGCCGGCATGTTGCTCAGTCTTTGCTCGTGTTTGCATGGTGCGAGTGTAAGACGCCCGTGGAAGCCCAACCACCCGGATCTTGCGGAAGCGAGATTCCAGAGTACGCTGAGGCCCCAGATCCTACTAAAGAGACCATCATGGCCACAAGAATCCTGACGGGCTCGCTGGTGCTCGCCGGCATCCTGTTCGCCGCGACCGGTTGCGAAACAGGTGGCGGAATGTCCGAGCCGCGCGTCACGGGTGGCACGACGATCGGCTGGAACAACATGGAGAGCGGCCTCAATCCGCGGCAGGTGCTGTCACTGCTCGACGAGCCCGCGGATGTCAGGGTTACGCAGGTCACCACCACGTGGTACTACTCCGACCGTGGCGCTAACGGTCCGTACGTCGTGTTTGATACCGGAAGCATGACGGTGCAGCGCTGGCAGCGGCCGAAATAACCGCGCTCGACAGGTTCGCGACCACTGCGCATCTGCGCGTAGATTCGCGCTCGACAGCGGTGCGGACCGCGGCGAGAATATCGCGCGTGGCTTTCGTGGCCAGTGGGACGTCGTGGCGCAGCAGGGAATCCACCCCGGGTGACGTGTCATGCCGATCGCGACTGCATGTCCACATTGCAAAGCGCGCTACCGTGTACCGGACGCGGCTGCCGGTAAGCGCACGAAGTGTAAGAAGTGTGGCGATGCGTTCCGCATTCCGCAGCGGGCGTCGGCTGCGGCGAAGCCGCGGCCGGCTCCTGCGACAGCGGCGCGGTCCAAGCGCAAACGCTCGCCGCGCCCCGAGCCCACTCCCGTCGCGCCCTCCCCCGCGGATTCCGGACTATCGCTGGACGATCTCGGTGCCCTCGCCGGCGGCGAGGCTGTCGCGGGTCTACAGGATTCGGACCTCGAAAACGATGGCACGTCGTACACCACCGAAGACGCCGCCGCCGCCGTGCCCCAACCGCCGCGCGGACCGGCGGGACCACTCACAGCATCGCGCGGTCGCGGAGCGCTGGTTTACGCTAAGTACGTGGCTGCCGTCGCTCAGGGCGCGGCATTCCTCAAGAACCCCAGCAACATTGTGAAGTTCATGATCGTTTGGATCCTGCTCGCTGCTCGCGAAGTGATGCTGACGGCGTGGTCGGTCTCGATGGGTTTGTTCATCCCGTTCGTGGGCGTTGGCATCTTGATCATCACAGGTTGGTATCTCGCCTTCCAGATGAACGTCGTTGCGTCCGCGGCCGGCGAAGAAGACGAGATTCCGGGCGTCGTTGCGGAAAACGACTTCTGGGACGGCGTCCTCATACCCATGCTGCAAATGCTGGCCACATACGTCTTTGCACTCTTGCCCGTGTTGATATACCTGACGATCCTGACACGGCGTTTGATCCGTGCTGCCATCGACAGTCCAAGCAATGCGATGATTCCAGTGCCGGGCATGGAGTCAATCATCGTACTCATCGTCCTGGCTGCGGCAGGAATGCTGATCTGGCCGATGGCCGTGCTGATTGTGTCCTGCGGTAGTAGCATCGCGGCGCTGTTCCGGCTGGATCTCATCGGCGCGAGCATCATCAAGTCGCTACCGGCGTATCTGCTCGCCGTCGTCGCCGTGTATGTAACCTTTGGCGCGCGAATCGGCGTCACGATCGTCGCGATGACCCAGGCAGACGAGAACACGAACTGGCAGGACGACTGGATGGCGCTGTTCCTGTTACCGGCCGTGTTCGCCGGCATTACACTCTTCTTCGACATCGCCGCGCTACGCGCGATTGGCTACTACTACAGCCATTTCAAGAACCGTTTGGCTTGGTCCTGGGGCTGATTCGCGGGCGACTGCCGCCGCTTGTTTCGGCACGCTAATGAACGAGGTGCTGCGTGACTCCTAAGAACCTGATCTGCTGGGGCGTCGCGGTGGCCGTGTACATCGGGCTTGTCTGGTGGGGCAGTTCCGCCGAGATCACCTACGAGCGACCCTGGAAGTCAGCCTGGCTGAGGTTCACGCAGACGGCCAAGACGGTCTCGGCCGCGACGGGCGGCCCGACGGCCAATCCCAACCTTCAGCCGCCCGATCCACCCAAGCCGCCGCCGCCGATTCCCCGTGAGGACGCAGTGGCCGTGATCGGGATGTCGCTGCTGACCACGCACGACAATCGCTTTCAGGAACGCGTCGAGCGGTCGATTCGCGCGTCGGCCGTTCCCGTGTTCGAGACGAAGGAGTTGTCGCCCGGCGCGTCGCGCATGGGCGGAGTCCCAGACGTGCCGGCCGACTTCGCATGGCCTGAGTTCAACGGCGAGCCGCTCTCGCTGGTTGCGCAGCTCCAACTGTCCGACATCGCCGAACATGACGAAGAGGGCCAGTTGCCCGACTCCGGCTGGCTGTGCTTCTTCTACGCCGCCACGCTCGAGAAACCGCCGTTGGGACTTTTGCCCGAGGACCGTGGCGGATGGCAGGTTGTTCATTTCGAAGGCCGGGCGAGCGACCTGGAGCGGGCCGAGCCGCCGGGCGAAATCGACGAGCTCTATCCCCCGTGCCGCGTGCGTTACTGGCACGAGTGGACGTTGCCGTCGCCGGATGAAGAGCCGCAGCTCTATCGTGACACGAACATGTACGGGTTCTACGACGTGTCTGAAGCGTTGTCGGGGCGGGTCGCGGAGGTCGGCTGGCACCATCTGCTCGGACATCCGCAGAACCTCGCCGGCCCGATGCGCAAGGTGTGTGCCATGATTGCGGATGGAAAGACGATCACACCCGAGATGGACCTCGATTCGCCCGAGTACCAGAAATACGACCGACGGGCGGAAGACTGGGTGCTGCTGTTCCAGGTCGAACTGCGTGCCCTGGAGACCGCTGCCGACTTGTCCGAGGACATGTCCGCATACCTGACGGTCGGCGGCGATCGGCTGTACTACTGGATTCGCGAGCAGGACCTGGCGGCGGGCGATTTCAGCAACGTATGGGCCATTCGGCAGGGCTGGTTCGACGAGTCGGCGGAGGGGGAGTGGTCGGATTGGATGGATGCTAACGATCCCAACGGTCCTAACGATCCCAATGGGCCGAACGAGCCGTAGGGACGCGTCACTGCACGCCGGCAACCGCAAACCGTTGCACGAGGAGACCACCGTATGAGTTGGAAATGCGCGTCCGTCGCGCTATTGGCGTCGGCTATGCTCGGCTGTTACGCCGATGGTGGGCGCTTCGACGTAGTCATCTACGGCGGTACATCGAGCGGCGTGATTGCAGCCACCAAGGCCGCGCGGCTCGGTCGATCCGTCGTACTGATCGAGCCCAGTCGGCACCTCGGCGGCATGACCGTCTCCGGTCTCGGGGCGACGGACATCGGCAACAAGGCCGCGATTGGTGGCATGGCGCGCGAGTTCTACCAGCGTGTCGGTCGGAAGTACGATCAGGACGAAGCGTGGCGCTTCGAACCGCACGTGGCCGAAGCGGTGTACGCCGAGATGTTCGCCGAGACGGACGTGCAAATCGTGCTGGGCGAACGGCTCGGTCGACGGCGCGGGGTTCGCATGGCGGGGCAGCGCATCAACGCCATCCGGATGGAGTCGGGCCGACTTTACCGCGGCGGTGTCTTCATCGACGCCACGTACGAAGGCGATCTGATGGCCGGCGCCGGCGTCACATACACCGTCGGTCGCGAGGGCAACGCGCAGTACGACGAGACGCTCAACGGCGTGCAGACGCACAACGCCACGCACCATCAGTTCATCAAGGACGTTGATCCCTACATCGTGCCCGGCGATCCGAGCAGTGGCCTGCTGCCCGGCATCGACGCCGCTGGGCCGGGCGAGGAGGGCTCGGGCGATCAACGCGTCCAGGCGTACTGCTTCCGCATGTGTACGACCGACGTCGCTGCCAATCGCCGGCCGTGGGCCAAGCCCGACGGTTATGACCCGCAGCAGTACGAACTGCTCCTGCGCAACTTCGACGCCGGCGACGAGCGCGTGCCCTGGTACGGCGTGATGATGCCGAACCGCAAAACAGACACCAACAACAACCACGCGGTCTCGACCGACTTCATCGGGATGAACTACGCCTATCCGGAGGCGGACTACGCTACGCGCGAGCGCATCATCGCCGCGCACAAGTCGTATCAGCAGGGGCTGATGTGGACGCTCGCAAACCACCCGCGCGTGCCGGCCGACGTGCGTGAGATCTTCCAGACGTGGGCCCTGGCCCGCGACGAGTTCACCGACAACGACAACTGGCCGTATCAGCTCTACATCCGTGAGGCCTGCCGGATGGTCGGCGAGTACGTCATGACGCAGCACGACTGCCAGGGTCGCCGGCACGCCGCCGATCCGATCGGTCTGGCAGCGTACACGATGGACTCGCACAACGTGCAGCGCTACGTCGACGCGAACGGCCATGTCCGCAACGAAGGCGACGTGCAAGTCGGCGGATTCTCACCCTATCCGATCGCCTATCGCGCGATCGTGCCGCAGCGCACCGAGTGTACGAACCTGCTCGTCCCGGTGTGCCTGTCCGCATCGCACATCGCCTACGGTTCGATCCGTATGGAGCCGGTGTTCATGGTGCTAGGTGAGTCCGCCGCCGCGGCCGCCGACCTCGCACTCGAAGCCGGCGTAAGTGTGCAGGATGTGGACTACGCTCGCCTTGCCGAACGCCTTCGCACGGCAGGACAAGTCCTGAGCTGGGCGGAACGCTAAACGCCGAAATGCCGAGACGCCGAAATGCCAAAGCCCAAAGCCGGAGACGCCGCCGCCGACCGATCGGAGCACGAAGCGCTAGCGAGTGTCCCAAAATCAGAGCACGAAGCGCAAGCGAATATCCGCGAAGTGATCGAGGGATCAGGGGATCAACGGATCGAGAATCATCGCACGAAGCGCCAGCGCGTGACCACGTACCCTTCCCTGGCCCGTCCCTCGAAGGGAGGAGGGCAGCGGGTCGAGCCCGCCCTACTCGGCGTTCTTCACGTACTCATCCATCCACGTCGTCATTTCCCACAGCATGTGCATGACCGACTCGCGGGCGCGGTAGCCATGGCTTTCGTGCGGCAGCATCACCAGGCGCGCGACGGCGCCGTGACCCTTCAGCGCGTTGTAGTAGCGCTCGCTCTGCATCGGATACGTGCCGGTGTTGTTGTCGGCCTCGCCGTGGATCAGCAGGATCGGCTCGTTCACCTTGTCGGCGTGCATGAACGGTGACATCGTGAAGTACACATCCGGCGCCTCCCACAAGCTCCGTTCCTCCGACTGAAATCCGAACGGCGTCAGCGTGCGGTTGTACGCGCCACTGCGCGCGATGCCCGTGCGGAACAGGTCGGTGTGGGCCAACAGGTTCGCCGTCATGAACGCGCCGTACGAGTGTCCGCCGATCGCGATGCGCTGCGGATCGGCGACGCCGCGGCGGACGACCTCGTCGACGGCGGCCTGCGCACTGGCGCGAAGCTGCTCGAGGAAGCGGTCGTTCGGCTCGTCTTCGGGATTCTCCGCGACGATCGGCATCGTCGGATCGTCGAGCACCGCGTAGCCGTGTACCAGCCACAACATCGGCGAGTACCACCCGATCCGCACGAAACGGTAGGGCGAGTCGGTGACCTGGCCCGCCGCGTCGGCGCTCTTGAACTCCTGCGGATAGGCCCACATCAGCATCGGCAGCGGGCCGTCGCGCTCGGCGTCATAGCCCGGCGGCAGGTAGAGCGTTGCGGTCATCGTCACGCCGTCGGAGCGCTCATAGCGGATCAGCTCTTTCTGCACGCCTTTCAGCTCCGGCGTCGGATGTGGAAAGTGCGTGATCTGGCTGAGCTCGCCGCCGTCGAGGTGACGCACGAAGTAGTTCGGCGGCTCATCGATCGACTCGCGGCGGGTGACGACCGTTCCGGCGTCCATATCGAGGAAGTCAACGAAGTACTCGTAGTGCGGGGCTTCGGATTGCCAGAGACGCTCGGTTTCCTTCGTCGCGAGATCGAGTTTGTCGAGGAAGGGACGATCACCCTCGGGCGATGCGCCGGACCCGCTCATGTAGAGCGACTTGCCGCCGTCGTCTGTCAGCAGGACGTACGTGCCCCATTCCGTGTCCGTCATGACCGGCGAGCCAGGATCGTTGTAGCGGTCTTCGAACGAGCGGTCGATCAGGATCTGCGGCTCGGCGGCAGGATCGCCCGGCTTGACCATCCACTGGCGAGCCTTGCGGGTTTGCCACCACCACTCGCTGACGAGAGCGAGGTCGTCGCTGCCCCAGGTGACGCCGCCGTAGCGCAGGGCCAGGTCCGCCAGTTCGGCGGGTTGCTCGTCGAACGGCGCGGCGAGCGTGAACACCGTGTCGCGAACGTCCACTTCGTTGCGCGGATCGCCTTTGTCCTGTGCCTCGACCCAGTAGACCGTCGCTGGCGCGTCCGAGCGCCAGTTGATTGAACGCGGTCCGGTGCGCACGGCGGCGAACGCGATCGGAATCTCCTCGGCGAGCGGAATCTGCGCGAGCTGCTTCACCAGCTTGCCGTTCAGGTCCCAGATCTCGAAATCGCGCGGGAAGCGACCCATTGGCACAAGGTAGGAGTAGGGCCGGTGAATGCGTTCGACGAGCAGGTAGCGGCCGTCGGGCGACGGATCGGCGCGGACGATGATGCCGGGCTCGCCGAGCTTCATTGTCGATCCGTCGAGGCTGATGCGCTGCACCTGCGCCGTGAGGTAATAGTCGAACAGTGCCTCGTCGTGCGGGTTCTCCAGCAGGTCCTGGTACGTGCGCGCCGGCGCGACGCGGCCGAGGTTTTCCTCGATCACCGGACCGGCGGGCACGGTTGGCTCGGCGGGAGCATCGCCGCGACCGTCCACGATGAAGCGTCCAACGAGCGTCTCACTGTCGGACAGCCACTCGAACGCCCGACCGCTGGCCATGTTGAGATTGCCGGCGAGCTTCTTCGCCCGCGCGGATTCGACATCCGCAGTCCACAGTTCGATGTGGTCGTCGAATGACACGCGGAATGCGATGCGCTGCGAGTCCGGCGACCAGCTCAGCGAGCCCATGCGCGGGTCGGCGGGTAGACCAGTGATCTCACGTTCGGCGCCGGTCGCGACGTTCTTGAGCGTCAGGCTGTTGAAGAACCCACCGCGGCTGGGGCCGTTGTTGCGTGGATTTATGCGAACGCCGGCCACCTTGACCTCGGGGGCCGCGAGCTCTTCGATCGGCGGGAGGTTGGGCTGGCCCAGGATGAGGAACCACTTGTTGTCAGGGCTGAGGAAGGCAGCGGGTGTGGGCGGTGCATCGACGATCGCCGCAATTTTGTCGGGCGGCGCTTGATAGGTCGGTGCGTCGGCGGCGAATGCGGCCGCGGTGAAGGCGGCGCAGAACGCCACTAGCGTCAGGGTACGTTGCATTGCGGTAGTCATGGGGATTGCTCCTTGCAGCCTGCGGTTCCAGGCCGAATGGTAGCGTGTATTCGGGTTGGAAGCGACCAACGGCGGCTACGTCATTCCGAGCGCAGCCGAGGAATCTACTCGCGTATACGCGTAATTCTCGTACGGGGGGGGAGATCCCTCCTCCCGCTGGTCGTCGGGATGACGGCCGATTTGGTCGGCGGGATGACATTGCCCTATTCACTTACCGGCTTCGGCCTGGAACTCGTGCATGTCGTGAGCTTCTCGTATACGTGGTTCAGGTAGGCCGCGTTGTTCTTTAGGAAGTAGTCGAACGCCTTGTCCCACTCCGCGCCCTGCTGCCAGCCGACCAGCGACATGCGCAGCCGCGTGTGCTCGTCATCGATCTTGTCGAACCAGTAGATCCACCAGGTCCCGCCGGCGCGGACCGCGGGAAACTCGGGCGGTGCGCTGCCAGTACCGGACAGCATTTCCTGCGGGATGAATGCCAACACGCGATTGTCGGCGCCGGGCCACTCACGATATGTACCGCCGGGCTTGAGTTCGACCAGCGCGTCGGTGCCCATCAGGGACTTGAGCCCCTCCGTTGTCGCCAGTGCGCGCCAGACGTCAGCGATCGGTAGTGGTAGCTCCAGCTCGAAGTCCTGCCGCTTCGTCGGTCCTGTCGTCGCGGTGACGCGCACGTGCCCGTCGGTCCACGATTTTCGCGTGGGTTTGGTCAACGGCACCGGTGGCCGTGGCTTGTCGCTGGCAAACCGGTCCTTGAGCCAAGTAAGCACCTTACCCCACGCGTTGTCAAAGTACGTGTAGTACAGGTCCCAGTCTTCACCTTCGCTGAAGCCGTGTTGTGTCAGGCGCACACGTGTCTTGCCCGGTTCGAGCTCGTCGAAGCGCAGCACGACTTGCGTGCGGGCCTGCGCCGCGCGCAGCTCGGGAATCGACGGTGGCGCGTTCCAGGTGAACGCCAACATCTCCGGCGCGAGGTAGCTGAGCACCGTGCAGCCGTCGGCACCGCGGTCGCCGGCAGGTGCGTCGGGCATGAAGTAAATCTCGTACTTGCCCCCCAGCTTCAGCTCGATGTCGGCATCGGGTGCGAAGAAGCTCTTCACGCCGTCGACGGTGGTCCAGGTCGCCCACACTTCGGCGCGGGTGGCGTCGACGGTCGTTTCCTTGCGCAGGACGCGCTCATCCGCATGTGCGTTGCTCGCGTAGCTCATGATCACCACCGGTAGAAGTGTGTATCGCAAGAGACCAGGCTCAGGAAATCGGGTGGACATGATCGGGCTCCGTTCGTGCCGCGGGTTCTGCTCGGGGGATTGTATCGTCGATACACTCGTCTTGTCGTCAACCGGTGTGAATCCAACAGATCCTGCCAGAGTCGCGCACCGTGTCGTTGGAGATTTGTCGTCTGTCCAACATCGAACGACACTGGAGGCGGCAGGCCATACGCCTCCCATGCATTTTCGGAGACAGTCATGAACCAGCGCCATGCGGAGTTCTTCGGTCCAGACCTCGGCCGCGGGCCGTTTTCGCCGCACCGACTCGAAACCGCGGCGGTGCAGATCGCCACCGCGCTGGCGCAATTGCGCGCGCCGGTCTCGCGGGCGGACAACGACATCCTCAGTCACGGCGATTTCATTCGGCAATTGGCTGATCGCATCGCGCCGGACTACGCAGCGTATCTCGATGCAGACGTCGGCGAGAAATCGTCATCAACGATCACGACCACCTTCCGCACCGCGATACAGGCCAACAGCATGATCGAGCTCTGGCTCGCGGACGGATACGGCGGCGGCGTGTCCAGCAATGCGCCGAACTCCGTGGCGATCGGAATCGGCACGGTGATGGAGACGCTGGTTGCCAACCGGCACTATCGCATTCTCTCAACAGGCAACGGCATCATCTCCATCAGCGTGACATACACGGGTGGGACGCGCACGTGGTATTGGGGCGTGAGCCGGCACGGCCGAGTGTACTACTCGTCGGGTCTGTACTTCTGATGTCGTGTTTTGTTGGAATGCGCCGGAAAGAACCACGGGCCTTAGCCCGCGCGGTTCCGTCTACGCCGTCGGTTCGTCCGTTTGCGGCTTTGCGTCCGGCTGTGCATCAGGGTCGGGAACCGATGTCGTTGCTCGTTGCTCAGGCTGGGGTGCCGCTGCTTCGGCACCGGTCGCGCCGTCCGGTTTCTCGGTGGGGACCGCGGCGGCGGGCTTCCTGGTCGGTTTCTTGCGGCGCGGTTTACGTGCTGCGCGGGCTGGCAGCGCCAAGCCATCGAACGGCACCTCCACTTCCAACAGACCTACGTTCACGGTCGCGAGTCGCTTGTCCAGCTTGAGACGCACGACGCGCCCCTCACGTTCAAAGCGCTGCACGAAAACCGTGTCCAGCGGCTTGAGCCGGGCGGCCTGATCGTCCGTCAAAGGAGGATATTTCGGGCGCGGCCGGGGGACGGATTCCTGTTGCGCGGGCTTCGCGGTAATCGCCGGCTTCGACTTGCGGGGTTTCATCGCCGCGGCCGGAACCGCGACCGGCTTGGGACGCTCGGGGCGTGGCGGCGGAGGTGGCGTCTCGGGCGGCAGCACGTCGCCGAGCGGCACCTCGACGGCAAACATGCCCACGTCCACCTCGGCGCGGTGCTGTTCCAGCTTGATGCGTACGATCTTGCCATCACGGTCGAAGTTGCGGACGCGCACCGCATCGCCCGGCTGCAGGTGGACGACGCGTTGTACCCAACGCTGAAAGTCCGCTTGTTTGCGCTCGAACTCCTCCCGTGCGTTGTCGGCTTTCGATTGCGCACTGTCCGCCTTCAGTCGCTGCTCCTCAGCTTCCTTGCGCGCTGATTCCGCCTGCCGCTTGACGTGCCGGGCACCTTCCAGGGCCGAGTGCAGCGCTCGTGCTTTGCGCGACATGTTCTTGCGCGCGGCGGTGACCATTCGCCGCGACATGCCGAGGCGCTGAGCGACCTCGATCGCGTTGCTGTGCCCGGGCTCGCCGATGCGCAGGTGGTACGTGGGACGGAGCGTGTCGGCGTCGAAGTCGACGCAGGCGTTTTCCGCACCAGGCCGCGTAAGAGCAAAGCCCTTCAACGCACCAAGGTGCGTAGTGACGATCGACAGCGCGTGGAGCCGCAAGAGCTCGTCCAGCACAGCGCGGCCGAGTGCTGCGCCTTCATCCGGATCCGTGCCGGCGCCGAGTTCGTCGAGGAGGATCAGCGTTCGCGGTCCGGCCCGCTTGAGCATGTCCAGAATGCGGGTCAGATGCCCGCTAAATGTGCTCAGCGATTGCTGCATGCTCTGTTCGTCGCCGACGTCAATCAGAACGTGGCTGAACACGCCGAACTCGGCACCTTCAGCAACCGGCACCGGCAGACCGGCCTGCACCATGAGTGACAGCAGCCCAATGGTCTTGAGCGTGACCGTCTTACCGCCGGTGTTGGGGCCGGTGACGATCAGCATCTGGAAATCGTGACCGAGGCGATAGTCGATCGGAACGACCTCAAACGGTTTCTGGTCGCCGGCGAGCGCTTGCCGCGCCAGGTCCACGAGCAGCGGATGCCGCGCCGTACGGACGTTGAGTCGGCACTCATCGGTGATTTGCGGGCAGCGCAGTTCAAAGTCCTTCGCAAACCGGACCTTGGCGGCGATCAGGTCGATGACCGCGAGCGTATCCAAGGTGGCGCGAATCTCCTTGACGTTCAGATGGATCTCGTGGACGAGCTCCCAGAGCAGGCGCCCAATCTCCTCCTGCTCTTCACTGCGGAGATTGCTGACGCGGTTGTTGATTTCCACAACTGCGGCCGGCTCGACGTAGATCGTCGCCCCCGAGTCCGACGTGCGGTGGATAATGCCGTCGAGCCGCCCCCGATATTCCGCGCGCAGCGGGAGCACGAGCCGGTCGCCGTGGAAGGTGTGGTTCGGGAACTGGAGCATCCTGCGCACACGGGCATCGTGCAGCAGTCCCTCGACCGCCGAGTGCATCGCGTGGTCGGCCTGCTGGATATCGGCGCGAACGCGCTGTAACTTCGGGCTGGCGTCGTCCCGCACGCGGCCGCGCTCGTCGATGACGGTGCGGATGCGGTCGGCGATGGTCTGGAAGTCCCCGATGCGCGCCGCCAAGTGCTGCAACTCCGGAAATCCCTCGGGCAGGTCTCGCAGATACGCCGCGACGTTGTGCGTTCCCGCCAGCGTGTCGCCGATACTGGCAACTTCCTCCACCGAGACACGTAACGGCGGTGCACAGCGTGTGAGCACCTCGCGCACGTCGGTGATCCCGCCGAACGGCGGGAGGCCGCGTTGCTCGACGATGCGCTGTAGCTCTGCGACCTGAGCGAGCCAGCGGCGCACAAGGGCGGCGCGCGTGACCGGATTGACGTGTTCGGCCAGCGACCGTCCAAGCCCGGTGAAGGCGTAACCGGCGAGCAGTTCGCGGATCCGGGCGAAATCCAGGCAAACGAGTGAGTGTTCGTCCATCTTTCTGTTTGCTGCCGGGCAGTGTGTTCGTCAGAATAACCAAGTTGCGCCGTGCAAGTGCCGGCCGAGTTGCGTCCTGAGCACTAAGAGTATGCGAAGCGCTGGTAAACGTACAAGTCCCGCGTGTTGCGCCGCGTTGCTACTGGCGATGTCTTCGGCCGCCTTTGGTGCGCCGGACGGGGTAACCGGGGACGCAAACAGCTCTCCTGCCAGACCTCGTCGTGCGCAGACACCGGCCCGCCTCTTTGCGGAGGGCCGCCGCCAACTGGAGCTGGGTGCGATCGACGAGGCAGTGCGGTCGCTTACGCTGGCGTGTCAGATGCGCCCGCTACGGACCGACTATCGCATCGTGCTGGGCGAGACCTTGCTGGCGGCAGAGCAGTGGGATCGGGCCGAAGACGTGTTTCGTCGCCTGGTCCGGACGCGTGCACACGAGACGCGCGTTCGAACAGGGTTGGCGCGGGTGTTTGCGGGTCGGCGGCAGTGTGATCGCGTGATTCGGGCGCTGCTGCCACTGCGTGAACAACTCGCGTGCGACGCGCTGGCAACGCTCGTGAACGCGTTGGAACATGAAGATCACGCCGAACTCGATCGAACTGTCGCGCGCGCGCGTGCCCGGTTTCCGGATGAAGTGGCGTTTCACCTCGCCTGGGTTGATGCAGCGCTGCGAAACGACCGCCCGATGACAGCGCTCGACCGGATTGCCAGCCTGCGGGACGCTGGGATCGGCGGCGACGCGCTGCAGTTTCGCGCTGCGCGCGCCTATCTTGCGCAGGGTCGGTTGCTGGGGTCGGCCGAGCTTCAAGTTGTGCAGGGCGGGAAGATCGGGCAGTTCCGTGCCGGCGTCCTGCTCGTTGAACGGCGGCCGGAGCCGGACAGTTTCCTGGTGGCATCCGAGGACTCCGCGCTGGCGTGTATTCGCCGGGCACTGGACGCCGGTGTTGATGACCCGGGCGCGCACGTGTTGCACGCACGCATCTGGCAACGACTGGGCCGGGCAGATCTCGCTCGTGAGATTCTGGCGGGCCAGCAGACACGGCTCCTGGAACAGGGCAGTGATGCGGACCTTACTGCCTATGCGGACGTCGCGCTCGATGCTGGCGATGCCGAGATCTACATCGCCGCGATGCGCCAGCGCGCCAGGCGCGACACCGTGCGGAGCGATGAACTGCTGCGTACCGCGTTTATGCGGACGGCGGAGCTGTGCGCCCGCCGGGGTGACAGCGCCCTGCACCTGCAGTGGCTCTATCGCGCGGCACTTATCGCGCCCGCGGATGCCGATCTGTGGCTCGCGGTGGGGGATGCGGCGTGGCTGAACGAACGGTTCGACACGGCGTGTGAAGCCTACCGTCGCGTTATGGACCTTGCCCCCACCCAAGCGCGCGCCGCCGAGATTCTCCGTCGTATTGGCGATTGCCCCCCTGAATCCGCGAAAAATCCCTGATTTAAATACGTGCGTAAGCGGGCTTTGTGCGTGCTGCGCGTGGGCATTTGCGGACCACGTGAAATCCACGTCGTCTTTTCTTGCTCTGCGCTCGGTGTGTTTTGAAGCCTTGTGATGGGTTCCGTTAGCCAAACGCAGCAAGGAGTCAATCGCATGGCGATCACAGTCACAAACCTCAACACATTGCAATTGCTGAACATCCTGAACCGGACAACAAACGAGCAAGAGTCGATCATCACACGGATGTCGACCGGCTACAAGATCAACAAAGGATCGGACGATCCAGCCGGACTGCTCGCCGTCACCAACCTCAACAGCGAACTCACTTCCGTCGACGCCGCCATCACCAACAACCAACGAACTGACGCGATCATGGGGGTCGCCGAAGGTGCGCTGACCGAGGTGGGCAACCTGGTTGCGGAGATTCAGCGCCTGGCGAATGAAGCGGCCAACGAGGGGGCGTTGTCGGCGGATGAGTTGGCCGCGAATCAGTCACAGATCGACGACGCGCTGGCGTCTATCGATCGCATCATCGGCTCGACGCAATTCAACGGACAGAATTTGCTCGACGGCTCGCTGGGCATCGACACGACGTACGACACGACGATGATCAGTGACGTCAACGTATACAGCCGCAAGTCCGGCGCTTCCGACTCGACGCTGACCATGCAGGTCACAACCGATGCCGCCGTCGCTTCGAGCGCCGGCTGGATGACCGCCGCCGCCACGGCCGACACGACGGTCACGATTCAGGGCAAGCTGGGCACCGCCGTCCTGTCGTGGTCGAACGGTGAGACGCTGGCCAACATCGAGTCCATGATCGACGCGGCCAAGGCCCAGACGGGCGTGGAAGCCTCGGTCAATGCGGCCAGCAACCTGGCGCTTATCAGCACGGAGACCGGCGAGTCGTCGTTCATCCGCACGACCGTGATCGAGGGCCAGGCGCTGACGGCGGTCGACGTCAAGGGCACCGATGCAGCAGTGTCGATCAACGGCCAGTCCGCGGCGGTCGACGGCAAGCACGTCAACTACAGCGGCGACGGGATCAGCCTGAGCTTCGACCTGACCGGCATGGACGTCGCGGCCGGCGCCCAGACGCTTGTGGTCAAGGGCGGCTCCAACAGTGGCGCTACGTTCTCGCTGGGAACGGAGGCTACGTCGCTGGCAACGGTCGGCATCGACGGCATGTACACGGCGCAGCTCGGTAACTCGACCGATGGATACCTGGCATCGCTTGCCAGCGGCGGCTCCAACTCGCTGCTGAATGACCCGAGCGGTGCCGCCACCATCGCGCGCAAGGCGGCCGATCAGATCGCCACGGTTCGCGGCCGGATCGGTGGTTTCCAGAAGTTCCAGGTGCGTACGGCGTTGACGTCGCTGGGTGATCTCAAGGAAGGGCTCGAACAGGCCCGCGGCGTCATCCGCGACGTGGACTACGCCGCTGAAAGCGCTGACCTGAGCCGCACGAACGTGCTGATGCAGTCGGCGCTGTCGATGCTCGGTATCGCCAATCAGCAGAGCGCTTCGGTTCTATCGCTGCTGCGTTAAATCAACGCTAACTGATCTTCCTCACTTCGCGCTTTGGGCTGGGTGGCTATGGGCTGCCCAGCCCTCTTTTCATGCGCCGCAGTGTACGAACTGTTCGGCGACGCGGGCTACACGCGAGTTTTCTTGTAAACCGGCAGCACGTCGCTACACTGGCACTGCTATGCAGAAGAACTACATCCTTGATGCGAACATACTCATCCATGATCCGCATTCGATCTTCCAGTTCGCCGATAACACGGTAGTTATCCCTGTCGGCGTCATCACCGAGCTGGACCGCTTCAAAAAGGAACCCACGGATCGCGGATATAACGCCCGGACGGTCGTGCGGCTGCTGGACGGGCTGCGCGAGGGGCAGAGCCTCGCCACCGGCGTGACGCTGGAAAACGGCGGGCGGTTGATTGTGTATTGCGAACCCGATCAGGTGTTGAACGGTGGTAACGGTCACGCCGATGCGGAAATTCTGCGCATCGCCCGCGTCATCAAAGACAACGAGCCCGAGCGCCCGGTCGTGATCGTTACCAAGGACATTAACCTGCGTATTCGGGCCGACGCCGCCGGTCTGCGGGCCGAGGACTACGAGTCCGATCACACGTTGCTGAACGAAGTGACGGAGGCGCACGGCGAGGAGCGCCTCGCGCCGGAGCAGTTGGAGACGCTGCGGCGGGATGGCACGATTGCAGCGAATGGGCTCGACGCGACGCCGAATCAGTATCTGCTGCTGCGGTCCAGTGGCGGTGAGAAAGGAACACTGCTGGCCCGTTACGATGGCGAGCAGGGTTGCCTGCGCACTTTGCGCAATCCAGAAAATGGCGTTTGCGGCGTGAAGCCGCGGAACAAGGAGCAGTATTACGCAGTAGACGCGCTGCTGGACGAAGAGCTCACGCTCGTGTCGCTGCTCGGGAAGGCCGGAACGGGCAAGACGCTGCTCGCCATCGCGGCGGCGCTACACCAAGCGGTCCGAAAGAAGCGTTATCGCGGCGTGCTGATCTGTCGCCCGGTCGTGCCCGTCGGACGCGACCTGGGCTATCTCCCGGGCGATCTGGAACGCAAGCTGGCACCCTGGATGCGGCCGGTGCTCGACACCGTTGAGTTCCTGGTTGATACCGGCGGTCCGATTAAGGGGCTTTCGGACGGGGCGGCACTGCTGCGGTCGGGGCTGATCGAGATCCAGCCGCTGACGTACATCCGCGGTCGAAGCATTGCCAACCGCTTCGTGGTGATCGACGAGGCGCAGAACATGACGCCGTTAGAGGTGAAGACGGTCATCACGCGTATGGGCGAGGCGGCGAAGATCGTGCTGACCGGCGATCCGTGGCAGATCGACAATCCGTACGTCGACCGCAACAGCAACGGTTTCACCTACCTGATCAACCGCTTCACGGGGCAGTCGATCGCGGCGCACGTCGAGCTTCGCAAAGGGGAGCGCAGCCGTCTGGCAGAACTGGCGGCGGACTTGCTGTAAATCCATCACTGACCGAGATTCCTTCGTGACGAACCGCGGGCTACAGCCCGCGCGGTCCCAGGACGGCTGCAGATGCTCCCACCAGCATGTTGGTTTCACCGGGGCGTGCAGCCTCCGTTATTAGGCGCGGTTCCCAGAGAATTGCGGTTCGCATTTGGCGGACTCCCGGTGGGCAAGTGGTGGACAGCGGATTTTTCTGTTAAGAACTTGTGAGCACAGAGCTAACGACTAGTTACGGCCCGACAAGCACTTAGTCGCTGTGGCATTTCGTTAAGTGCCATATGACAACATGTCAATTGCGAAAGGTCCGAGAATAAGCTTGCATGACGTAATTCCTGTGCTATACTAGGGTTGCGACGTTGAGGTCGCAGACGCTTGGCACCACAGGCGGTCCTGAGCGACTCCGGTAGTGCGAGGCTGATTGCCCAAGGATGGCCGGTCTGTCGGCAGTAATGCACGGCGCGGCAGTAGGTGAACACATAGCCCGGGCAGCGGCCAGCATGAACGGTCAGGAACGTACTGGTGCAGAACCCTATGAGGGTCGTCTCGGCTTTCTGCGCGGCCTGCCGTGCAGAGGGGTGAGACTGGGCGAGCGCCGATTGAGACTCCGGGACGCCGCCGGGGTTGGTCGTGAGACCGGCTTGCGGGTGAAGCGTGTGGGAGGAGCTTGGGCGAAATCCCAGGCAAGGCGTTGGCTGAGGAACCCTGGAAGGGCGAAACCCAAGGGAGCAGCCAGTGACCGGCGGCTACAAACTGTCCGGTCGCCAGGGACTCTCGGAAGGGTCAAAACCCAGGAGCCGCGGCCCGTGGGGCCGGCCCACCGCTTTGGCGGCGGGAATACCGGCGGGCGAAACGGCATGTGGGTGCTTCTGTCGCGGAAACGCGGTGGATACCTTTCGAGAGGGGAAAGCTCCGAAGGGTGAATCCCAGGAGCGCTGTCGAGGCGAAACAAACTCGGCAAGGGCGCAGAGGGAGTAAGCCGTCGAGAGGGTAACCAAACCCTGAGGACGGAACGTAGCGAGCCGAGGCAAAGCTCGCAGCGAGTGGACTTCTGAGCCTGAAAGTGCTGTAGGGAGCGAAAGCCCATGAGAGGTGTTGGCCGGCTGCGGCGGGCCGACTAGGTACGCGTTGGTTAAGACTCTGGAGGAACGCAGAACTCGAAGAGAGGGCGCATCGGTCGCTTAATTGAGGCTGACGCAGCTTGTCGAAGGAAAACCACACGGCCGAGGCAAGGGCCAACGGCGAAGTGGGACCGAGAACCGATACGTGCGGTACTTCGGCGAGTCAGGAACTCTGAACGAGACGCGAATTCCGAGAGGACGTTTCGGCGGCGGCAACGAGCCGGAACGAACGACGCGACTGAATACTCTGAAGGGCGAGGCAAGCGGCCGCCTGACCTCTCGTCGCTTTTTTCATGCGCTGATTCGGGGGTATCCGTTTGAGATGACCACACGCGCACCAATTGCGTGAGCGCCGCAGCGAACGGCTTCGAGTACTTCGCGAGCTGGTGGCGGGCCTTCTTCTCGATCTGCTGAAAGGTTGGCCAACTGCCGAAAGCAGCTTGCGGTCCTTGTGCGGGTCACCCAGCTCCTTCGAACCGAAGCCTGTGGGACAGGTTTCCAACCTGTCAATCTCGCCTTGCTTTCGACCTCGTGCGGCGACAGGTGAACGTCGTGGGGCTCATTGCCGATTTGGCAGGGACCTTCTGCGACGCCCGGATGACGAACAGGCATCCGAGCTGGAACAGGTTGATGGGTTTCTCGCCGTTGTTGCTGGCGGCGGTGTGTGCCTGCGGTGCAGGCGCAGTGAGAGTGGTCATGGCGTAATTATCCTTCTGAAAAGGGGTTACGGGTTGCAAAGAAACGAACGGTGACAATCGGCACGGCCACGAAGCCGGCGCCGGGCGAATGCCGAGGCGGTCTTTTGCACCTGGCCCGAAGAACACTTGTGCATTGCGGGGGGGGGTATAATGGCGCTTCAGTTTCTAATCGTAGGGGCCCCACCGTCGGAGCTCTGCGGAGACGATGGCCGGCGCGCCGAGGGTGCACGCCTGAAGCCAAGCGACAGGAAAGAGGAGATGAGCATGTTGAAGGGGATTGGCAGTCTATTGGCGGTGGTCGCGGTCGGCGCCTGCGCAACCGGTGCGTTGGCGGACACGTTTGGCACGGGGACGAACCAGTTCACGATCGACTTCGTCCCGATCGCGGGCGACGCGGGCGACCTGGGCAGTTGGCCGGCGGGCAGCGGTTACGCGTTCACGGGTGTGAATCGCAGCGCCTACCGCATGGGTACGTTCGAGATCACCAACGACCAGTGGACCAAGTTCACGAACAGCCTGGGCGACATCGAGGTGACCGGCGACCCATCGGGTGCGTACGACGAGGAGCCCTTGTGGACCGGTACGAACGTGCCGACCAACAGGGCGAGTTGGCTCGAGGCTGCTCAGTTCGTCAACTGGTTGAACACCTGCACGGGCCATCAGGCGGCGTACAGATTCACCGGCACGCAGGGCCAGAGTGATTATGCGCTGGATGTCTGGAGCGAAGACGAGGCGGCGGGCGGCACGAACCTGTACCGCCACAAGGACGCAATGTATTTCCTGCCGACGGAAGATGAGTGGGTCAAGGCTGCCTACTGGAACGGGGCGAGTCTCCAGACGTGGGCTACAACGGATGATTCCGAACCGGTTCCGGGCGTTGATTCCAACTTCGCTGGGGCGATAGGTGAACCCTGGGATGTCGGCAGCGGTAGCGAAGAACTCAACGGCACGTTCGACATGATGGGCAATGTCTGGGAATGGATGGAGAGCCCGTACGACGTTGGCGAATACGAAACCCATTCCGATCGCGTGATACGCGGCGGGCCGTTCGGCCTCAGCATCACTTACCTCGCGTCCGACAGCCGGTACAACATCGGCCCCCCGAGCGTCGAGGGCAACGCTATCGGGTTCCGTGTCGCCTCCGAAGTCCCTGAACCGTCCACACTGGGGTTGCTCTCATTGGGCGGATTATCGCTGATCAAAAGAAGACGCTCGTAGGCACCCTTCTTGCTTTGACTCTATTTCCCTTCTCCTTCCTTCTCCTTTTCTCCGCCAAAGGTGGCGCGGTCTTGAAGAGGAGTTCTCACGCTGCGCAGGTCGTCGGGAGGTTGATGCGACGCGAGGCTGAAACTGGTGTTTCAGGCGACGTTCCCAACTAAGCAGTCACGTGCCGCTTGAGCGCATTGCCATTGAGGGGATGCGATGCGTCGTGACCATTCCCGGCCGGCTTGGTGTGGTTGTCGAGCCACTTGGTGACCTCGGTGACCGATTCGGGATCGGTCTTGGACAGCGGGCGGATCTCGGGGATGGCGGCGAGGAGGTGGTCGTTGGCGAGTTCGGCGCCGGCGTGAAATGCCAGCTTCAGGCCGAGTTGTGCGACTTCCTTGATGTCGGCGCCGGTGTAGCCCTCGGTCTTGCGGGCCAGAGTGTCTGGGGCGTACGGGGCTGATTCGCGCCAAGTTGGCGTCTGCGCGTTACCGGCGGGCGGAGCCCGCCCTACGCCTGCGTGTCTCGCTGCCTTCGTACTCTGCGGTCGTCTGACGGGACGCCGGGCTACGCGACTGGCCGTGCGATTCCACGCAGTCCTGCCCAATCCACCTCTGTACATGGGTCCGTGATTCAACGCTCCTGCCGTTGCTGGATCGCGTTGATCTGCTGTTCTCCGGAGCCGCCAATGCGGATGGGGCCGTCCGGCTCCGAAGGGGCCGTGACCTCCTCCGGCGGGACGAGATAGCTGCGGTGTAGCCAGCCGGTCTGGTGCTGCGTGTCCCAGGTTTCGGTCAGCAGAATGTTCTCACCCTGGCGGGTGAAGATCCGCACGCGGTCGCCGTGGTCCTGTTGCTCCGCCGTCACGTTCTCGGCGCTGACCAGGAACCGCTCGATGGCCGCCACGGTCGGCGGGTTGTCGGCGGCTTTCTCGTTCCGCCGCGCAATGGCCTCGACGGCGAGTGCTTTCAGCAGCCGCGGCCAGAGCTTCTTGAACAGGGCGGGCGAGGCGTAGACATCCGCCATGTGGATGCGGCCGTTGATCAGGGCGACGTAGCCGAGGGCGTCCTCGTGCTCCGCGCAGATCTTCGACAGGGCCTCCTCGTACTGGGCGGCGGTCGTCTTAACCGCGGGAAGCTCCAGCGTCAGCTCGAAACTGGACGGCGACTCGGCCGCACGCGCAGGCTTCCTGGTGTTGCGGGCCAAGCGGTCCTGCACAGATGCGACACCGGCCCAGACTTGGCCCTGGTCGCTCCGTACCTTGGCGGCGTAGAGGATTTCCGGCGAAGCGGCCACGTTGTTTGACTGACAGAAAGCCGCGTCGCTCTCGCTGCCGCGTTGCCGCCAGCGTCCCTGTTCCACACAGAACGACTGAATCGGCACGCGGCCGGACCGCGGCGGGAGGATCAGGTCTACGCCGAGCAGACGGTCCTGCTTGCCACCGCGGACGATCTCGCCGGCCTGGACATAGACCGGCCACTTGTCCGAGCGGTTCTCGACCGCGAGCCGATTGACATCGCCGGTCTCGTGGACCACGACCAGTTTCTGTTGCAGGCCTTCCGCGAGCGTGAGATATGTCACGCCCTCCGACCGGTCCACGCCGTGGACGAGGTAGATCGTGAGGTTTTCGTGCTGATGAGGGCCGGTGAGGCGGAAGGCGTTGCCGTCCGCCGCAGCGGCGCGGGTGACCACTGCGTTCTGGGGCGTGCCGACGGCACGGCTGGATAGCCCGATGGCGACAGCGCCGAGGCAGAAAGCGATCAGTAAGAGGCGGGTGTGAGTGGACATGGCTGGTTCTCCCGAATGTCAGGACGAGGTTCGCGCCGCGACGGGCGGGGTGGCTCGCGCGCGACGTCCATTACCGCCGTGCATCTCTATGGTTAGTACCCTGGCGGGCCTGGTTGGTTCCCGAACGCATGGCTGTGGGCAGACGATTTCTGACAAGTCGGGGATCAGGACGCGTATCTGCGGGCGGGGTGGCCGGTCCGCGGTTCGAGCGGCATAATGCGGCGATACACGAATCTACCCCGGCCCACCGTCGGACAAAGGAGGCAAGATGATCGATCCGCGGATTACCAGGCTAGCTGATGTGCTCGTGAACTACTCGTGCAACGTGCAGAAGGGCGAGAAGCTGCTGCTCGAAGCAATCGACGTCCCGCACGAGTTCACGACCGAAGTGGTACGCCTCACGGCCGAGGCCGGCGGACACCCGCTGGTGCTGCTGAAGAGCAATCAGGTCGACCGCGCGCTGCGCCAGGCCGCCACGCAGGAGCAGTTTGAGCTGATCACGCAGGTCGAGAAGCTGCAGATGGAAAGCGTGCAGTGCTACATCGGCGCGCGGGGCAATCACAACGTCGCCGAGCTGTCCGACGTGCCGCAGGAGCGGATGAAGATCTACGAGTCGACGGTGTGGAAGCACGTTCACATCGAGACGCGCGTCAAGAAGACCAAGTGGGTCGTGATGCGCTGGCCCAGCCCGAGCATGGCCCAACTCGCGGACATGTCGACCGAGGCGTTCGAGAGCTTCTACTTCGACGTCTGCACGATGAACTACGCCAAGATGGGCGAGGGCATGCAGGCGCTGAAGAAGCGCATGGAGGCGACTGACCAGGTACACCTCAAGGGACCGGGCGAGACTGACCTGAGATTCTCGATCAAAGACATCCCGGCCATCCCGTGTGCCGGCAAGCTCAATATCCCCGACGGCGAAGTGTTCACCGCACCGGTGCGCGACAGCGTCAATGGCGTGATCCAGTACAACACGCCGACGTTATATCGCGGCGTCACGCACGAGGACGTGCGGCTGGAGTTCTCCGAAGGAAAGATCGTCAAAGCGACCAGCTCGGCCACGGAGAAGCTCAACGAGGTGTTCGATACGGACGAGGGCGCCCGGTACGTCGGCGAGTTTGCAATCGGCGTGAATCCGTACATCACCAAGGCGATGAAGGACATTCTCTTTGACGAGAAGATTGCCGGCAGCATCCACTTCACCCCCGGCGGCAGCTACGACGAGGCGCCCAACGGCAACGAGAGCGAGGTCCACTGGGACATGGTGATGATCCAGACGCCGGAGTACGGCGGCGGCGAGATCTACTTCGACGGCGAGCTGATCCGCAAGGATGGGTTGTTCGTGCCGGATGACCTGAAGCCGCTGAATCCGGACGAACTGAAGCGGGTGTAAACGGCTTCTGACACATTCTGCGGGAGAGGCTGGTGATGGGCAAAGTAACCGTGTTGTTATGCGCGGCGTTGTTTCTGGCGTTGCCAGCGGTTGCACAGAACGAGGCCGCCGCAGAGCGCTTCTGGCCGACGTGGCGCGGGCCGACCGGTAACGGGGTAGCGCCGCACGGCGATCCGCCGACGGAGTGGAGCGAGACGGAGAACATTCGCTGGAAGGTGCGGATTCCCGGTTATGGTCACGCGACGCCCATCGTGTGGGGCGACCATGTCTACGTGCAGACCGCGGTCGCACCGGAGAGCGGCGATGGGCCGTATCGGTTTGACCTCATCGCGCTGAAACGTAAAGACGGTGCGATCACCTGGCGCAAGACGCTGTGCGAGTCCGAGCCGCACGAAAAGCTGCACCGCGATGCGAGTCAGGCGTCAAACTCGCCGGTGACCGATGGCGAGCACATCTACGCCTACTTCGGCTCGCGCGGGCTCTTTTGCGTGGACATGAAAGGCAAGGTCGTGTGGAAGCGCGACTTCGGACAGATGCAGACGCGACGGGAATTCGGCGAGGGCAGCTCACCCGCGCTGTGGGGCGACGTGATCGTGATCGCCTGGGATCACGAGGGCCCTTCGTTCATCGTCGCGCTCGATAAACGCACCGGTGAAGAGCTCTGGCGAAAGGAGCGCGACGAACCGACGGCGTGGTCAACGCCGCGCGTTGTCACGGTGAAAGGTGTGCCGCAGGTGGTGGCCAGTGCGGCGAACCGCATCCGTAGCTATGCGCTGAAGACGGGTGAACTGCTGTGGGAGTGCGACGGGATGACGCTTAACGTGGTCCCGACGCCGCTGGCCGATGAGCGGTGTGTGTACTGTGCGAGCGGTTTTCGTGGAAACGCGCTGCTGGCGATCGACTACACGAAGGCGCGGGGTGAGATCACGGAATCTAACGCTGTAGTCTGGAGCTACGACGGCAAAGGCGCGCCTTATGTGCCGTCGGCGTGCCTCTACGACGGCAAGATCTACTTTCTCCAGACGAATCGGGCGGTGCTGTCGTGTGTGGACGCGAAGACGGGGAAGCCCTACTACGCCCGCGAGCGGCTCGAGGGGCTGGGCGGCGTGTACGCGTCGATCGTCGCTGCGGATGATCGCGTGTACGTCGTTGATCGCGACGGTGTGACGGCGGTGATCGCCCACGGTTCGGAGCTGCGCGTGCTGGCAACGAACACGCTGGATGAGGGCTGCGCGGCGTCACCGGTGATTGTGGACGGTGAGCTCTATTTGCGTGGCAGCGAGCATCTGTACTGCATCGCCGCACCTTGATGATGCGAGGTCATTCACGCTCGACCTGCGTCTTGGGGTGAAACGCCGACCACGAGTAAAAATATGTCTGCGCCGTGCGTACGCCGGATGGTTGTGACTCGATCGCAATGCCGGCCTCGCTAGACGTAATTACGACCGGCCCGGCGGGGGTCTTCAGTTCGTACCGCGCACCGATCACGTCGACGGGAATGAACCACGACTTGCTGGCGGCCTGCACGCCGACGCCGAGCGTCTTGCGGGGCAGGGCATCGCCCATCCGTTTCACCGGCACCAGCAGGCGATCGGTGTCGCCGAAGCCGCGATAGGGGAAGCTGCCGTAGCCGCGTTGGTGGCCGGTGTCGCGGCTGACGACCTTTCCTTTCGAGTGCTTCTCGGCGAATTTCGCGAAGGTGGTGAGACGCACCGGGAGGTGCTTGAGCGGTGTACCCGCCAGCGGGCCGGAGACAGCCTGCTGGGCAAGCTGGCTCCAGAGCGCCTTGTACTTGCGGTCGTACATGAGGACGTTGGAGTTGTAGAGCGCGCCGCTCACGCCGAATTCGAGCGTCTCCGTCTGTTCTTCCCCCGCGTCGTCCTTGTACGTGACTGTGCGCGAGATGACGGTCGCGGAATCGCACAGGGGGCAGTACGTCGCGGCGACGGCCTGCCCGCCGACGGTCAGGTTCGCGATCTCGTGCCAGTCGAGAATGTGTAGTGGGACGGCGACAGCATCATTCTCGATGGCGATCGCGACCACGCGGTCAGTCGGCTTGAGCCAGTCGGCGTCAGCTACAGATTCCAGCTTCGGATCGGTCAGAGCGGGAATGGCGTCGCGCGGTAGCAGCTCGTGGATCTCGTCGCGCGGGATGCTCAGATTGCTGAGGTCGTACTCCTTCTCGACGTCTACGGCGTTGGGGCGATGTATGCGGTGGAATGCCGCCTTGGACGGGGCGGAAGTCGGTGCCTGCGTAGATTCCTGGGCGATGGTGAGATTCCAACTGGCAATCCCAACTACCAGCGCGGCGCATAACAAGCACGTGGGGCAGATCAGCCGAAAACATTTCATTGTGTTTCCTCGCTGTGTGAAGAACATAAGCTGCCGAACACGCTGTGTTCCGGTGAGGGTAACGCGCGAATGGGCGGATTTGTTCCCGCCGTTCGCACCTTTCGGCCGGTGGCGGTTTGTCGGCTACCGGCAGAGTGCCGCTCCGTACCACCACCAGACGTTCGCGATCAACAGCAGCAGGGCGGTGATGCCCATCACGCCCGCGTAGGGGAATATGCTGGCGCCGACCAGCCACGGCGGCCCGGTGTAGCGCACGAAGGGTCGTACGGCCATCAGCACGAGAATCCCCCCCGCGTGCAGACCGACCGGTAGCCAGAGCGTGCCCGTCTGGTAGAACGCGACGCAGAACAGCAGACCCAGCACGACGTGGCCCGGGAACGTCCAGTAGCGTTTGACGCTGCGGATGTAGTGCGCGGCGGCGAAAATGACGGCGCCCAACACGATCGCCGTGACGGGGCCGAATGTCTCCAGCAGGTCCGCCAACAAGACGGCGCGAAACAACAGCTCTTCCACGAACGCGGCGAGTAAGGCGGTCAGCGGCGCCGCGCCGAGTTTGCGGGCGATCGTTGGCGTCGAATCGCGGCATTCTAATTCCACCTGGCGCGTTGCCGTCCAGATGGCGTAGACGAACGCGAGGTAGGCGACGGAAAGCGCTGCGCCGTGCAGTGCGTGCAACGTGTGCGCGTTGGCCGGTAGGAACGGAGCGTAGTAACTCCACGGCAGTTCGCCGCGCAGCAGGGGGTACACGGCAATCAGACCGCCGAACGCGACGTACGTCATGATGCGATTGACGCGTTTGACGTCCCTCGGCAGGTCGCGGCCGCTGATTCGCCAGGTGAACGGCAGGCCGTGGCGGCGTAGCAGGACCGTCTGGATGGCGAGCATCGCGACGGGAGCCAGCAGCATGAGCAGTAGTGCGCGCATCGAGTGGCTATTGCTCCGTTGTGTGGTTAACTCGCGCCGTGTACGCCGGGTCATTGCGGAACACGCGTGTCCAGCGTTTGTCGCCCCAGAGGTACCAGGTGTGCGGGTGACTGCGCAGTTGTTGTTCGAGTTGTGTTGCGTACCACTGCATGCGCGCTTGAACCGCGGCGCGACGTTTGGCGTTGCCGCCTCGTTCATACGGTCCTTCGATCGAGATACGCTGGCGATCGCCTTGTAGCTCGGCGCGGAGCATGAACAGCGGCGCGCCGGTACGCTCGGCAAGCCAGGCCGGGCCGGCGGGCAGATAGACCTCGCGCCCGAAGAACTCAACGGGCACGCCGTCGTCGCGTTTGCGGGCCAGGTCCGGCGTGATGAACAGCACGCGGGCGTCCTTTAGCGCCGCCGCCATCGTGCCCAATCTGCCCAGGGCGCGGCTGGTGCCGAGGGGTTCGGCAATCCACTGCACGCCGCTGGCGCGATACCAGCGGCTCTTCAACGCCGCCTTGCGCGCGTCCTTGGAATGGCGGAGGTAGATCGTCAACGGCGCCACCAGATTCAGGCGTGCGAGGAAGACGAGGTAGTCGCACACGTGCGAGCCGACCAGGATCGCGCCGTCATACCGCCGGATGCAGGATCTCAACAACTCGATCGAGTCATCCAGCACAACGCGTTGCTCGACCAGCGCGCGGAAGGTCGGACGGATGCCCTCGTCAGCGATCTCGTCTGCACACCGCACGGCGTGCAGCGCGCCGCTGAAGTGCCGACCGAGCTGCGCAAAATACGCGCGATGGGCCTCCGACGAGTAGACGCCCGCGGCACGCATGTTGTTGGCAACCTGCCGAGAGAGGACCGGTAGCCAGGCACCCCAACCGGCCAGCGCGGAGCAAGTGGGCTCGATGACGCCCCGTGGGGCGAGCCTCGCCGCACCGACGGCAGCGTCGGTTAACCGGGCGGTGATCCAGCGTCGTAGTCTACGCACGTGTGCTCCGCATCGCGCATGTCAGACGCGCGGCCGGATCATGCCGGATTCGGCTCCGAAATGCCAGCCGGCCGTGGCGTTTAACGGGGCCTATTCGTGCTGCCGATAAACCGGGAAGAACCATCGGGGGTGAGCTGCGCACGCATGGAGGCGCGCGAGTGTCGAGGTTCCGCGCAGACAATCCGGACGATGGCGGCCGCGTTCCGGTGCTGGTAACCGGAGCGGGATCGGAGCTCGCGCTGGCGATCATCAAGGCTTGTCGACTGAGCGCAATACCGCTGGAAGTGCTGGCGTGTGACGCCGATGAGCGGGCGCTCGGGCTACGCTGGGCCGATCGCGCGTTCGACGTCGCTGACGCGCGGCATGATCCCGCGGCGTACGTCAACGCGCTGCGGAGTATCGTGGCCGAACACCGCGTGCGGCTGGTTCTGCCAACGCCGGACGCGGAATTGGACTTGCTGCCGAGTTATCGCGACGAGTTTGTGGATGACCTCGGCTGCCGAATTGTCATCAACGCCGCGGCGGAAATGGAGCGCTTCCACGACAAGTGGCTTGCGTACCAGTGGTATCGCGAGCACGACATCGCGGCGCCATGCACGGTGCGCGCGGACCGGCCGAACGAACTGGCGGCGTTTCTGACGGTCGTGGGGTACCCGGTGATTCTGAAGCCGCGCCGAGGGGGCGGCTCGCGGTCGTTATTTGAGATCAGGGACCGGGGCGAACTCGACCGGGCGACGCCGGTGGTGCATGACCCGATCGTACAACCGTTGATCGGATCGGACGAAGCCGAGTTCACAGCGGGCACGTTCCGCACGCCGGATAATCGCGTTCTCACGATCGTCATGCGGCGGAAGCTGAAGTTCGGTTTGACCTGGCGGGCGGAGATTGTGGAAGATCCGGCGCTGCACGAGTTCTGCCGGCGCGTCATTCGCAAGACGCAACTCGAGGGCGTCAACAATGTGCAGTTTCGCATGACCTCCAACGGGCCGCAGGTGCTGGAGATCAACCCCCGGTTCTCGAGCACAACGGGAATGCGGGCGCACTTCGGCTTCAACGAGGTCGAGCTGGCGGTGCGGCAGTACGTGTTGGGTGAGCGCGTCACGCAACCAGTGATCCGCGGCGGCAGCGCGCAGCGCTTCATGCACGAAGAATACGCCGCCGTCCCGGCTGACGCACCGACGCCCGTCGAGGTGCCGGTGTGACGGGGAGTATCGCCGCGACAATCGAGCGCTTGTTGGCTCAGCCGCACGTACACCTGGTGGGGCGCGGAACGACGGCACTTTGGGCAGCGGTGCGCGCATTGGCGCCGGCGGGCTCGGAAGTGCTGGTTCCGGCGAATGCGTGCGAGGTGGTGGCGGCCGCCGTGCGCTATGCCCAGCGTACAATCCGCTACGTCGACGTCGATCCGATCGAGGGTAACTGTACGGTCGAGTACCTCGCGGCAGCGTGGCGGCCGACGTGCAAAACGCTGATCGCCATTCACAACTACGGCACACCGTTGGATATGGATACTCTTGTCGCGTGGGCCCGAGCGCACGGCGTCGCCGTGATCGAAGACTGCTGCAACGCGCTGGGGGCTACGTGGCGCGGCCAGCCGGTGGGTACATTCGGTGACGTCGCGGTTCACAGCTTCAATCGGGGAAAGCTGCTGGATATCGGCTCTGGCGGGGCTCTAGCGAGCAGCGATCCTGCTCTGATAGACGAGTGCGCGCGGTTGGCCGCGGCTTGGCGGCCGTGGGGTGATGCGCATACCGCGCGCGACCGCGCGTTTCAGGAATGCCTGCGCGTCATTCGGCGGCACCGCGAGCTGCGCGACCCGGCGATCTATGAAACGCTGTACGAACGCTATCGACCGGCGCTGCTTGCGACGGCACCGGATGACCTGGATGATGCAGTGGCTCGCGCCGCGTGTGGCTTTGGTGAATCGTTAGCTAGACGACGAGCGCGTGCTGAACACTGTCGGGCCCGCCTGACACACCCGGCAGTGAGGCATCGAATCGATGCCGGTGACGCATATTGGCGTTACACGTGCCACATCCCGCGGACGGTGCGAGACGCCGTCGTCGCGGACGTGCGCGCCCGTGGCCTGCCGATCAGCAGCTGGTTCTCGGCGTTGCACCGGTTCTTCCCGACGCAGCAATCGCTGGCCGATTTGCCGGGCGCGTACGCGTTCGAAAAGTCTGTGATCAACCTGTTCGTTGGCAGCGACACGGACGACGAAACGCTCGACGCGACGTGCGATGCGGTGTTGGCGGTGTTGGACGCGCGCGTTACCGCAGAGGTGCTGGCGTGAGGGTCGCGATTCTCCAGCCCGGCTACCTGCCCTGGCTCGGTTTCTTCGAGCAGATGGCCCGCGTCGACTTGTTCGTCTACTACAACGACGTGCAGTACACCAAGGGCGACTGGCGCAATCGCAATCGCATCAAGACCGCGAGCGGGCTACGCTGGCTGACCGTGCCGGTGAAGAAGGTGCCGCACGACACGCCGATCAATCGCGTCGAGATCAGCTACGCCGAGCCGTGGCCGGACAAGCACCTGCGGCTGATCGCGGAGGCGTATCGGCGGGCCCCGTATTTCGAGCCGATGTATTCGCAGCTATGCGCGATTCTGGCGAAGAAGTTCGTGCTCTTGCAGGATTTGAACGCCGCGGTGACGCAACTGCTGTGCAGTCATCTGGCGATCGACACGCCGACGCGGTGGTCGTCAGACCTGGGCCTGACCGCGACCGGCAAAAACGAGCGCCTGATCAAGGTCTGCCAGAAGATCGGCGCCGACGCGCTCTACGACGGAGCAGCGGCGGCGGCGTTTATTGACGAGGCGATGTTTGCCGAGGCGGGAATTCGGGTGGAATTCCAGGCTTACGAGCATCCGGAGTATCCGCAGTTGCACGGGGAGTTTGTGTCGCACCTGTCGGCGCTGGACCTCGTGATGAATGCGGGCCCGGCGGCGGGGGCAATTCTTCTCGGGCAAGAAGAAGAGTGCACCACAGAGACACAGAGAAGAGATTCTGTTGGTGTTGGGTAGTCGCGGCTGTTGCTGCGATTTAAGGGCTTCTCGGTGATGTTAGGATGGATGTCATTCCGAACGCAGTGAGGAATCTATCTGCGACTGAGCAGTTGCTACGATTCGCAGGTAGATTCCTCCTCGCTGCGCTCGTCGGAATGACGCGGGCCGCGGCTCGCACACAGATATGCAGCGTGGCCGCTACGTGTCGTTGTTGTAGCCCTGCTCGCGCAGGACGCGGAGGAGGTCGGGGGGGGAGAAGTTGGGGCCTTTCATGATTTTGCCGCCGGCGTCCTGGCCGCCGTCTTTGGACATGTTGGAGCGGTGAACCTCGGCGAAGACCGGCTCGAGGTCGACGCCCATCTCGACCGCCGTGCCGTAGGTGACGACGAGGATGTCCGCCAGCGCGTCGGCCATTTCGACGAAGTCGCTCTTGTCCGCCGCGTCGAGGAACTCGGCTGCCTCACTCACGATGAGCCGGGCGCGGCGCATGCGGTCCTTCATGGACGGCATCGTCGGCGTGGCGGCCGCCGGCGCGCGGTACTTCTCGTGAAACTCCAGGACCATGCGTTGTTCGGGACTCATGTCGTTCCTCTTGCTGCACTGTGAAGCGGGGCTGTTGCGAGGTGTACAAGGCACGGTCGTGCGATCAGGTCGGTTCCTGCGGCACGTCCGCGGGCGGTTTGGGTTCGTACTTGGGCACTTTCGGTTCCGGCACGATCTCGATGAGCTTCTCGACGATCTGCACCGAATCCAGTCTCTCGGCCTGGGCGGCGAAGTTGCACGCGATGCGGTGCCGCATGACCGGGACGGCGGCGCTGCGAATGTCGTCGAGACTGACGCTGTAACGTCCGTCCAACGCCGCGAATGCCTTGCCGCCCCAGATGAGAAACTGCCCGGCCCGCGGGCCGGCGCCCCAGTCGACGTACTTGCGGATGAAATCCGGTGCGCTCGGATCGACCGGCCGCGACGCACGCGTAAATCGCACGGCGTAGTCGATCACGTATTCGGTGACGGGGATCGCCGCCACGAGCTTTTGCATGTTCAGAATCTGGCGGTCGTTGAGGACGGTGCGCAGTCCGGCCGTGAGCTCACCCGTGGTGCGGGCCAGAATCTTGTGTTCGTCCTCAAGCGCGGGGTAGTCCACCCAGACGTTGAACATGAAGCGGTCAAGCTGGGCCTCGGGCAGGGGATAGGTGCCCTCCTGCTCAATCGGGTTCTGCGTTGCGATGACAAAAAACGGGTTGGGCAGGGGGTAGGTCTCGGAGCCGGAGGTGACCTCACGCTCCTGCATCGCCTGGAGCAGTGCGGCTTGCGTTTTCGGCGGAGCGCGGTTGATCTCGTCGGCCAGAACGATGTTGGCGAAGACGGGGCCGTTGACGAAGCGGAAAGCACGCTTGCCGTCGGGCAGCTCGTCGATGACCTGTGTGCCGGTGATGTCCGATGGCATCAGGTCCGGCGTGAACTGAATTCGTTTGAAGTTGAGCGACGTGATCTTGGCCAGCGACGAGACCATCAGCGTCTTCGCGAGGCCGGGGACGCCGACGAGCAGGCAGTGGCCGCGCGTGAGCACCGCGGTGAGCATCTGATCGATGACGGCATCCTGACCGATGATGCGCTGCCGCAGCTCGTCGAGTATCAACTGCCGCGACTGTTGAAACTTCTCCAGCAGCGAACTGAACGATTCCTTCGCCATGACGCCACAGGATAGCCGAACGGTGGGACGGCCGACAGGCAATGCACCTGGTGCGCTCGTGTGGTCAGTTCGACGGCAGACGTCCGGCGTCGTACGCGTCGCGCAGACGCTCGTAGGCCGCGCGGTAGGTCACGAATCGCAAATGGTGTTCGGCACGGGTTTGTTCGTCTGGGGCGTGGTCCGGGTGCCAGCGGCGGGAGATCGCGCGCCAGACGGTCTTCAAGTCGTCGAGCGTGGCATCGGCACGCAGGCCAAACAACTGCAGCGCCTCCCGATCGGGCAGCTCCGCGGCTCGGCGGCGCATCTGTTCAGCGACGGCTGCACGTGTGCGGTCATCAGCCGTATCGCGCAGCCACTTCCAGTCCCAGGCGTCCGGCAGCATGGCGCCGACGCTGGAGCCCAACACGGTAAGCGCTCGCGTAAATGGCCTGCCGCGCAGTTTCAGCAGGGTGTCGAAGAACAGCCCGGCTGCCGCGGCGGCCTTGCCGGTCGCGCGCGCGGATTTCGCTCGTTGGTCGGCGCGGTTCCCACGCAGCAACGGCGTGACGTCCTCACGCCAGACACGTTGCAGAAAGGCGCGCAGCGGATCATCGTGGTTCGCAGTGTCGTCGGGCACGACGGTGAATGTACCGCGCGCGACAGCTCGCGCAAATCGCAACGATGTGCGTTGGTCAGACGCTTCCGCAGTCGACGATCGTCTTTCGGACCTGCGACGGCGCCCTCCGACGCTTCGGTGTAACTCCATGTCTACCAGCGAGTAGCGGCGATCCGCGTCCGGCGCTATCATGCGTGATCGGTGTTGCGAGCGGAAATGCACCTGCGTGGCTGTAGGACCGTTGATGCTGTCTGCGGTGAGTTTGGTGGCGGTAGTGTGCCTGGCGACTGCGGGGCTCGCTCGCAATCGCGTGTCTCCCGGTATCTCCACTGGCCTGTTCATCGCGGGGCTGACGACGCTGCTGGTTGTCAACTACGGCTTGGGGGCACCGACAGTCGAGCAGCCGAATCTCATGCGCTCGGCGGCGATCGCCACGGCCTTCGCACTGCTCTGGTTTGTGGCGGGACTATGGATCGACCGTGGCGTTGAGCAGGGCGCGGGCTCGATCGCGTTGGAACGCCGCGCTGCGCGCCGGCTCGTGAGCCGTTTCGCCGCGGCCAGTGGAGCGCTGATCGCCGTTGCTCTACTCATGATCGAGTTCGACCGGGGCGAAGGATTCGCCGAGGCGGGCTTGAGCCTGCTGCTGGTGGGGCTGCTGACGGTTGCCGCGGGCGGACTGTATCTGGCGACGCCGAGTAAAGTGGGAGGCTATGCGCTGCTCGCAGTTCCGCTGGTCGGGGTACAGTTCAGCGTGCATGGCTCGCCGCTGGCGGAATGGCTCGCTACATGGCGATCGCTGGCCATGCTCCTGTCCGGCGCGTGCCTGCTCGCGGTGCTGGGCGCGGTGTGGTGGCGATGGCGCCAACGGATCTCCATGTGGCACGCCGCGCCGGAACGCCTCGTCGAGCGACCACAGTGGCCTCCGCTGCTTCATGCCGCGGTTCTGACGGGCGGCGTGATTATCGGCTTCTGGCTGTTGCTGACCCCGCCCGATTTGTGGCTGGTGGGTACTACCGTGGTGGGCAGCATCGCAGTGTTGATCGTTGGGCAACTTTATTGCTGCGATCGCGCCGGGACCTTGGGACTGGCGCTGCTCGGCGGGGCGGTGATTGCGGCGAGTGCCTGGTGGTCGGATGGACAATTAAGCGGGCTGCAATTGGGATGGGTGCTCGCGGCCGGCTACTTGCTGTGGTTGGCGCGGTTCTGGCATCAGCAATTGTGCGACGGGCGCCCATGGACGACCGCCGGGCGAATGATCCCTGCGGCTCGGGCACTCGGGCACGGCGCGGTGGGCGGCGCATTTGTCTATGGCATCGTCATCATGCTCGGCGGTTCCGGGGGATCAACGGCAGTTGACGTCGCACGTTGCCTGCTGGGGTGCGGTCTGGCGGCGATGTTGATCGGCGACGTGCGACAGGGAGGCGCCGCGGCGGCGTTTTGCGCGCAACTGGCAGTGGTCGCCGCAGTTTCGGGTGCTCATCCGGCGCTGGGTACGTTCGGTTTTGATCTGCCGTGGTCTTTCCTGCTGGCCGGCGGCGGAGCGCTGCTGGCGCTGCGGGCCGCAGGCAGTCAAATGTCGCGCGAGGCGCAGTGGACGTTGGACGCCGGTCTGGGCGGCATACTGCCGGCCGGGGTCGTTTCCGCCATGTTAATGAACGAGTCGTGGCGCGATCAGCCGGTGACTGTGGTCGTCGCGCTGGCGTGCGTCGTGCTGACGTTGCTGCTGCGACTGCTTCCGCAACGGCAACCTGCGACTGCTGTGGTAGCGTGACCCGTTGGCCTGCGCACCGCTGGCTCGATACACTGATCGCATGGCACGGATGAGTGTCGCGTAACCATCTGTGATGAACAATCCGCGCTGGCGTGCCAGAGTGGCATTGCCAAGGGCTCGTGAGTACGACATTGACCGCTAAGAAGAAACCCGGATCCGCCAAGCGGCCGAAACGTAGCGCGACGGCGGTCGCGCGCACCAAGCGGGGCGATGCAGCGGTGCAGAATCAGGCCGCGCGGTTCACACGCGTGCGCGAGGACCATTCCCGCGAGATTGCTGAGGACTACGTCGAGCTCATCGCCGAGCTGATCGCGGCGCACGGCGAGGCACGCACGGTCGATATCGCCCGGCGACTCGGCGTATCGCACGTGACCGTGACGAAGACGATCACGCGTTTGCAGAAGGAAGGGCTCGTCAGCACGCAACCCTATCGGTCGATCTTTCTGACGACGGAGGGCGAGGAGATTGCGCAAAGATCGGCGGCACGACACACGCTGGTGGTGACGTTTCTGCGGAAGCTCGGTGTGTCACGGGCCGACGCGGAGAGTGACGCCGAGGGAATCGAGCACCATCTCAGCGCAGCAACACTGGCGGCGATGGAGCGCTTCGTGCTCGAATCATAGCTGCGGGTGCCAGTGCGATACACCGCAACAGTGGTCGGTGCGTCGGCTTGTGGGTGCCCCCGTGTGACTTATAATGCCGCCCGGGCAAGTGGCCGATCGGGCCGCACAAGGCGTGGAGATGGTCATGGATGAGAACGGGTGTGAGATTCGCCGTATAGCTTGGTCCGACGCGTTTCCGTTTGTGCGTTTGTTCCGCACGATGCGGCTGGCCCTGGGCTTCAATCGGCTGGTGCTGGGCTTTCTGTGTGTGCTTTGCATCTACATCGGCGGGCGCGTGCTCGACCGATTGTGGCTGGCCACCGGCGGCGGCGTGGCCGTGCAAGGCGTCGGAAACTGGGTGACGACCGAGGTCGCTGCCTACGCGCGCAGTCCGCAGCGCGAGTTCGACAAGTGGCTGCGCGAGGCCGAGCGCACGCGCGAGGAAACTGCGGTCAACGCGCTGATGGACTCGGAAGCGGGGCTAACGCCGAAGTCTGCCCGCGCAAAGCTCACGGAGCACAACGGCTCGCTCGCGGCCATTCTCGACACTGCGGAGCACAGGGCCGATGTCGACTGGGCGCGTGCATACATCGAACAGCGTGTTGGTGCGGGTCGAGAGGCGATCGCAGGCGATGAGGAGCGCAATGCCAACGAACGGGGCAAGGCGCAACAGCAACTGACCGCGTCAGCGGACGTCCTGCGCGCCATGCTTGCTACGGGTGACGCGCGCTACAGCGAGTCGGAACTGTCGGCGGCCATGCGCGTCGTGCTGTTCGCCGATCCCGGGGCGGACGGCGCACAGTCGGACGATCGCGCCCGCCTCGGCAAGGTGTTGATGCGACAGATGTATCTCGCACGCTACGCGGCACTCGAACCGATCGGTCCGTTCGCAGCGCTGCTGCGGCATGAGATGCACTGTTTCGCGGCCGCGATTCAGGGTGTCTGCCATGGCCGGTGGGGTTACGCGGGACAGGCGTACGACAACGAGCCCAGTTTGATCGGCAGCATCGCCAGCGCGTGGCGGGGCGTCGCGTGGCTGGGATTGCGGCGCACGTGCTACACCTGCTTCTACGGCGTGTTCCACCTGCTGGTATTTGCCTTGTTCGGCGGCGCGATCTGTCGTAGCGCCGCGGTGGAGACCGCGCGCGACGAGACGATCGGGATCGGCGAGTCACTGAGCTTCGCGCAGGAGAAATACAGCGGCCTCGTGATGGCGCCGCTGCTGCCGCTGCTGGTGTTCATTCTTGCGGGTATCTGCGTCGGTGTTGGCGGAATGGTGGGGGCGATACCGTGGCTGGGAGAGCTGGTCGGCGGCGTGTTCTTCTTCCTGGCTTTGTTGGGCGGATTCGTGGCCGCGATCGTGCTGCTGGCAACCGTGCTGGGCTTCAACCTGATGTGGCCGACCATTGGGGCGGAGGGCTCGGACGGGTTCGACGCGCTGTCCCGAGCGTGCAGCTATGTCGGCAGTCGGATCTTCCACTACGGGTTCTACTCGTTGGCGCTGCTCGTATACGGTGCGATCGCCTTTGTGCTGGTGCGGCTGATCGCGATGCTCACGCTGAAGCTGACGCACAGCTTTGCCGGCGAAGCAATGAACGAATGGGCCTCCAACGGCATGCTGGAGAGCATCGGCAAGTTGGATGGCATGTGGTTGATGCCGGCTTGGGCGGACCTGTCGCTCTTGCCGTCCACCGGCCCGATGCCATTCTGGGGCTCGCTGTTCAACGCCCCGCTGGGCTTCACCGAGACGATCGGCGCATTCTTCATCGCCGTGTACGTATTCTCAATCGTGGGCCTGGTGGGCGGATTCGTGGTCAGCTTCTTCTTCAGCGGCAGCACACAGATGTACTTCCTTCTGCGACAGGACGTCGACGCGACGGACTGGAGTGAGGTGTACTACGAGGAGCCCGAGGAGGACCTGCCCTACGTCGGCGATACTGACGCCGACGCTGGCGCGGAGGCTGCCGAGTCCGATGGCGAGACACCACCCGGCGAGTCGCCAGCGCCAGAGAATGACGAAGCGCCGCCGGCGTCCTGACCGGACGACGGTGCATGGGCAACGATCCGACGCAAGCTGACAAAGACGTTCCGGCAGTGCCCGAGAGCAAGGACTTTCGGGCGCTGCGTGCTACCGGCGACAAAGCCGGTGCGAGTAAGACGATCGGCTCGTCGATTGCCGCGGCGCGCGACGTCGTGGCACGTGCGCTGCTCGCCTGCGGGGCGACGCCGAACCGTATAACGCTGACGGGGTTCGTGTTCACCTGTGGGGCGGGATATTGCCTGGCGCGCGGGGCGTCGCAACAGGTGTCGTATTTCGTGACGTCAGAGGGGCCGGTTGGCGTGTGGCCACTGTGGGCGTTGTTCCTGCTGCTGTTGGCCGGCGCGTGCGACATGCTGGACGGGGCGGTTGCCCGCATCGGCAAGCTGGGGTCAGAGGCTGGCGCTGTGCTGGATTCAGTTGTCGACCGTCTCAGTGACGGCGCGATCTACCTGGGTTGCTTCATCCATTACGCGACCCTGGCAGAACCCAGCGTAACCTATCAACTCCTGGCCTTTGTCGCGTTCGGCAACGCCGTGATGATTAGCTACGTCAAGGCAAGGGCCGAAAACGTCATCGAGGGCTGCACCGTCGGATACTGGTATCGCGGCGAGCGGTTCGCCGCCGTGCTAATCGGCTGCGCGTGTGGTCACATGCCGGCGGTGTTGTGGCAGATGGCCGTTTCGTGCGGATTCACGGTTTGGCGGCGTGTGACGTATGCCTTCGCGTACACCCGTGCGACAGAGCGAGGCCACCCGCTGCCGCCGCACGGGCCACGCTCGGATTGGATCGGCCGTCTTCAGCTCTGGCGGCACCCGCGCGGCTCGATCGGCTACGACCTGACAACGGGCTTCCATATCGCGTTCATCATCTTCGCACCCCTGATCTGGCCGGCGCTGCACGGGCAGGGACCGTACGCGGATCCGCTGCGCTCCTGGCTGGGCGGTTGACCGAATGGTCGCAACAGCGGTACTTTGCGCGCAGTTGAACGAAGCTGACTCCAATTCAGCAAGCCATGTCCGGAGAGGCGCCATGATCTGTCGACGAACATGCATTGGTTCCGTAACCACGTTCGCCATCGTGCTGTTCTGCTCCGTCACGCAGCTCGTCGCCCAGGAGGCGGCGACGCAGCCGACCGAGCAGACAAACGAGCGCGTTGCGATCACCGCCCGCGTGCTGGAGGTAAAAGGTGACTGCCAACACGCCGCGCTGGATTCGGACGAATGGACGGCATGTGCCGTCGGGGACGAATATCCGGAGCTGACACAGATTCGGACGGGCATTCGCTCGTCACTCAAGCTGCAGATCGGCGACGACGACACATACACGGCGGTCGTCATCGACCCGGCTACGAAGACCGTTCTGAGTGAAGCGTCTCGCACGCCCGAGACAAAGCGTGTACGCATCGGCGTCGGGTACGGGCGCATCCGGGCGGGTGTCGCCGAGGGTGGCTTGAAGAGCGATTTCACCGTGGACAGTCCCGTAGCGACGCTGTCGAAACGCGGGACATGGGACTTCGGCCTGTTCTTCGAACGCGGGACGCAGCGGTTCGAGGTGTTCCTGCTCGATCATGGTTTGGTCGAAGCGTTCGATAAGGTGCGCGAGGTACGCCGCGAAGTGTTGCCGGGGCAGATCGTGACGCAGGTAATGCGGCGCTGGATGGACGAGGTGCAGATGCGCCGCAGTGTGCCGGTGCCCGACATTCTGGGGCAGGGCGACGTCGAGGTCGCGTTCAACCAGATGCGGTACGATGGCTTGCGCGTGCTGGGGCCGGAGTCCGGGCGGGCAGTCCTGATCGACCTTTCAGAGGCTGGCGCGCGGACAGCGTTTTCGAACCTGCTGGACTCGTCGCTGCCACAACTCGGCGTCAGCAGTAGCTCCGGAATACGCAACCGGCCGGAAGGCTGGTTCGGAACGGGCCGGCTCGACGAGCTGATTCCGGTCATCATCGAGACCAACAATCCGCTTGTGCAAAAGGGGCGTGCCCAGGCGGGCCGGTACGTTTTTCGACGTGCGGTGCTCGAAGCGTGGCGCGGCCAGTATAAGAAGTAGCGCGCTAACGGGCGCACGCGAATCAACACGGGCAGGTCCACATGTCGTTGCGCTTTACCAAGATGCACGGCCTCGGTAACGACTTCGTGTTGGTCGAGACGTTCGACCAGGTCGTGGATGATCCGGCGGCACTGGCCGTGAGGATCAGTGATCGGCACACCGGCGTTGGCGCCGATGGCCTGATCCTGGTAGGTCCGCCCGGAGCTGCGGACACCGACATTCGCATGACCGTGTTCAATGCGGACGGCTCGCGGGCCCGGATGTGCGGGAATGGAATCCGTTGTGCCGCAAAGCTCGCCTACGACCACGGCTGGGCGCGACGCAGCCCGGTGCGCGTCGAGACGGACCACGGAGTGTTGCCGTTGGATCTGACGCTCGTGGACGATCGCGTCGTCGACGTGCGCGCAAATCTCGACACGCCCATCCTGGATCCAGCGCGCATACCCGTGGCCGTGGCCGGTGATCGGGTAGTCGGGCACGCACTGGGCCTGGAAGGCATCACGCTCAGCATGACCTGCGTGTCTCTGGGCAGCGCGCACGCCGTGTTCTTTGACCCGCCGCTGCCCGAAGTGCCGCTGGCCAAATGGGGCCCGCAGATCGAGCGTCACCCGCTGTTTCCGGAGCGCGTGAACGTGCAGTTTGCGCAGGTAGTTCGCCGCGACTACGTCGGCATGTTTACGTGGGAGCGCGGCTCGGGAATCACGCGGGCATGTGGCACGGGCGCGGCGGCGGTGTGTGTTGCGGGTGTCCTGAATGACCTGACCGATGCGCACATCACAGCGAAATTGCCCGGCGGCGAGCTGCGCGTGCATTGGGACGAACAAAGCGGGCACGTGTTCATTGCGGGGCCGGCGAAAGAGGTGTTCAGCGGGGTGTGGCCGTCGTAGCGCGCAGCGCGAGTAACGCTGCGCCGATTACGCCGGCTTCGTGCGTGGTAAGAGGGGCCTTTTCAATCCGCATTCCGAGCAGGATGAGACTGCTCTGGCGTTGCGCAAACGCCGTGCGCGTGGCGTCGACGATTTCGGCATGATTATCGATCACTCCGCCACCCAGCAGCACGATCTCCGGCGCGAACAGGTGTACGAGGTTGAAAATGGCGACGGCAAGCCCACGCGCGGCGTAGTTGACTACTTCGTCGGGGAACTCCTCGTCACCGATGGCTTCGTAGTCGGTTGTGCCGGTTGCGGCCAGGTGCAACGCTGGACCGGCCGCGATCGCCGACAGACAGCCGGGGACCTTGTTGCGACCGGCGGGGGCGCCCTCGGCGGTGTCGGCGATCAGGAACCCGAAGTGTCCGGCACCGCCGCGCGTGTGTTGCAGGATCTTGCCGTCGAGGATCACGCTGCCGCCGATGCCAGTGCCGAGCGAGATGTAGACGAGCCGCTCGGGCCGTGGGCTTAGCGCGCGATACTGTCCCCAGACGCCCGCGTTTACGTCGGCCTCGAGGCGGATGGTGCAGCCGGTCGCGTTGCGGAACATGGCGGGCAGGTCGACGCCCTCGAGTCGTGGCAGATTGACGGCGCGCTGCATGACGCCGGTTTCGCGTTCCCACACGCCGGGTAGCGCTACGCCGGCCAACTCGGGGCGGCATTCCGAACGCTCGATGACGTGCGCCGTCTGCCGCTTGACAAGCGCCGCAAGCTGTTCCGGATCGCCGTCGGTCGGCAGCCGATCCTCGATATGCGCGCGAACCTTGCCGTCTGCAGTGATCACGCCGACGCGCACGCGTGTGCCACCGATGTCGACTCCGAGAGCAATGTCTGGTTCAGATGCCAAGGATCACGACTCCGCTTGCTGCGCGGCTACTTCCCAACTGCGAACATTACGTCGACTTCGACGGTCGCGTTCAAAGGCAGTTCGGCCACGCCGACTGCGGCGCGGGCGTGCCTGCCGGCTTCGCCGAAGACTTCTGCCAGTAGATCGCTGGCGCCATTGGCGACCTTGTGCTGGTCGGTGAAGCCCGACGCAGATGCGACGTAGATGAACGCCTTCAGGACCCGCGTCAGCTTGTCGATTCCGCCCACGCACTCAGCCGCGGCTGCGATTGCGTTGAGCGTGCAGATGCGGGCGGCGGCCTGCGCGTCTTCGAGCGTACGTCCCTCGGCACCGCCGACCTTACCGGTGTAAGCCATCACGCCGTCCCGCAACGGAATCTGACCGCTTAGAAGTAACGTGTCATTGTGGCGCAGGGCGGGAACGTATGCGCCGACCGGCGTCGCGACAGCAGGGAGCTGAAGGCCCAGTCCTGCTAGCCGTTCACTCGGTTTGCTCATCGTCTTGCGTCCTCTCATCAGTAGGTTCGGGAAGTAGGTCCGTATCGTCGCCGTCGGGTTCGTCCGCGACCTCGCGCAGTAGGAACAGGTAGATCGTGCCGTGAACGGTCTCCTGCTCGGCGCGGAGGCGGTGTAGCCGCATCAGCTCGAGTAATGCCAGGAATCGGCCGACGATTTGGGACCTGTTGGATGGGCCGTCGAACAGCAGTTTGAATTCGGTTGGGCCTTCGCGCGCCAGAATCGCCACGATTTCCGCGGCGTGGAGCTCGATGGGCGTGTCGTCATAAGCGACGTCATGGTGACCCGGGCCGCGGCCCGTGGCCTCCATCACTGCTCCGAAGGCCCGCAGCAGGTCCCAGACATTGGCTTCTTCTAGCTCTACGCCCTGCAGTTCTTTCGGCAGGTCAACGGGCACGCGCTCGTAGCGCTTGCCGCGCTCCTCGGCGGCCGAGCCAAGCGTCTTGGCGGCGTCCTTGAACCGCTTGTACTCCAGCAACTGCTTCACGAGGGGAGCGCGCGGATCATCCTCGTCGTCCAAGGGCTCCAGCGGTGGCGTCGGCAGCAGGGCCCTCGACTTCAGCTCGATCAGCGTCGCGGCCAGCACCAGAAAGTCGCCGACGGTGTTCGGGTCGAGCTGTTCGAGCAGCTTTACGTGTTCCAAATATTGATCGGTGACGCGCGCGATGGGGATGTCGTAAATATCGACCTCGTCCCGCCGAATCAGATACAACAGCAAATCCAGCGGGCCGGTGAAGACATCGAGTTGTACGCGGTAGTCGTCGGACATTGTAGCTATCAGCTCTCAGCCGGCGGTCGTCGTTCGCTAGGCGATTCGCGCCGTCGTGATTCCGCACGCTTTGCGTGCATCATCCATCACTTCCTGTGCGACGGCGCGGGCCTTCTGTCCGCCGGCGCGGAGCACGTCTTCGACGTCGTCCGGCCGATTCTTCCAGTCGTTGTACGCGTCCCGCCGCGCGTCGAATTGCACTTCGTAGAGTTCGACCAGACGCTTCTTCGCGTCGCCATAGCCCATGCCGCCGGCGCGATAGCGTTGGTCCCACTCCGCCAGCTCTTCGGGTGTGGCCATCAGCTTCAACAGGGCGAAGACGTTGCACGTATCCGGGTCTTTGGGATCTTCCACCGGCGTGCTGTCGGTCTTGATCGCCATGAACTTCTTCTTGATCGGCTTGGGCTCACCGAAGAGTTCGATGATGTTGCCGTAGCTCTTGCTCATCTTCTGGCCGTCGATGCCCGGTACGACGGCGGCCTCATTGAGGCGTGGCTCGGGCCGCACGAACACTTCGGAATAGGTCTGGTTGAAGTACCCGGCCATGTCCTGCGTCATCTCGATGTGCTGGACCTGGTCTTTGCCGACCGGCACGAGATTGCTGCGATAGATCAGGATGTCGCTGGCCATGAGCAGCGGGTAAGCGAACAGCCCCATGTTGACGCTCAGCCCCTTAGCGACTTTGTCCTTGAACGAGTGCGCCCGCTCCAGCAAACCTCGGCCCGTGACCGTCGCCAGCAGCCAGGTCAGCTCGGTCACCTCAGGCACGTCGCTCTGGCGAAAGAACGTGACCTTCTGCGGGTCGAGCCCCATCGCGAGGTAGCCCAGGGCCACGTCGCGCGTCAGCTCACGCAGCCGATCCGCGTTCTGAATTGTTGTGAGTGAGTGATAGTTGGCGATGAAATAGAAGCAATCGTGCTCTTCCTGGAGCTCGATATGCTGCTTCATGGCCCCGTAGTAGTTTCCCAGGTGCAACAGGCCTGAGGGCTGAATCCCCGACAAAATACGCATATCAACCTCCAACACCGGTCCACGCCGTAGCGGTCCCGGCCGAACCGCGCCAATGATCCCGCAGTAGACCATGAGACACACATCGGGACAAGTTCACCGCAGGATGGCCGGCAGATGTGGCCCGACGAACGCACTCAGAGACAGCATTGATGCCGATACGACGCGAACGTTCACTTGTGCAACAGACTGCGCGCCACTCTCGCCAATAAAAGAGGCAAAAAGTCACTCAAATGCCCTCAGCGTTCAGAACCTGAGGTACACTTAACATAGCGGCCGACGGGGTCTTCTCGGACCACCGCCGGCTGATTGCGCAGCCTCGGTCGCAACCGGACCGAGGTTGGGACTGGGCCATGCTGGCCGCCGAAGCGGCTCGAGGCGGCGGACCGCCGGGATTCGCGTGCATGGAGGCAGCGGCGTGCTCATGGCGACTTAGACAGGTCCGCGCGCCGAGAGCCACCGATGCCAGCGTGGTTTTTCAGCAGCGCGCTGTACCGGAGCCACGCGCCCGTCATGGGGCACGGGATGGGGGCTTGCCGTAACGAGAATCGTCTCCGCCGGTCACGGGCGCCGCCGGCTGTCTGGCGTATCCGGCAGACCGGAGCGGAGGAGGAGCGATCGGGACGTATGTCGATGTCGCCCCGAGGATCGACAGTGAGCGAGAACCTTCGAGTAAGGAGCTACGCAATGACAGTAACAATCCGCTGCGCATGCGTCCTGGCCCTGCTGCTGGCAACGCCGTTGGTCGCGGCGCAAGTGTGGACCGTCAAGGAAGGCGAGCATGTGCCCCAGGGGGATCCGTCTTTCGTCGAGGTTGTGCCCGCCGAAGACATGGATCCCAACCACCCCCGGCCGGCGAATATTGACTGGAGTCAAAGCGGAGTCCGGTTCTATCCGTCCTGGAGTTGGAACAACCCACAGCCCGGCGACTACATCTGCTGGCTGTACGACTGGACGGGCGGCGTCCGTTGGTGGAAGTGTGTGTTCAACCAGCCGTCCACGTCACTGCATATCCAGTTGGTTGGCTGTGACGGCAACGATGGCTGGGTCGACATCTTCCTCGATGGAAGCTCAGCCCCGGATTATTCGTACCAGACCAAGGACAAGAACAAGGTGGCCATCCAGGTCGGCGGGCTGGCCAACATCGCGCATACGGTGGAGTTACGCACACGCCCGAGCGGTCACGACGGTGCGGGGGACGTGTCTTTCGACTATGTGGCCCATCCGGCCAAGATCTTCGATCACAAAATGCACTTTCCCCAGTGGCCGGACGAGGACGGTTGGGACGTGAACGCGACTGCCCCGCTCTGGCTGGCGGATGACTGGGTATGCACGAGCTCCGGCCCCGTAAATGACATCCACTTCTGGGGCTCATGGCTGAACGACATTGAAGGCCAGATCACCGCATTCAACGTGCGCATCTACGATGATGTGCCGGCTGATCCGAACATCCCCGGCAGCCACAGCCACCCGGGCACTCTGCTCTGGGAGGAGCGGTTCGAGTCCTTCGGCGTCAACGGGATTGACCCGCCCACGAGTGAAGGATGGTACGATCCATCGAACGGCGAGATCCTGCCCGACAACCACGTGCATTATTTCCAGTACGACCTTTATCCGTTTAACGCGTTCGTTCAGACCGAAGGTGAGATCTACTGGCTCGCCATCTCGGCTGAAGTGACGGGGGGCGTGTGGGGCTGGAAGTCAACCGAGGATCACTGGAACGACGACGCGGTCTGGAGCTTGACCCCGGACGACGAACTCTCCTGGGTGGAGATGTACGAGCCGCTCGTACCCGACATCGTTGAGGACGATTTCTTTATTGAGATCAACGAACTCGGAGACTTCGTCAACGGCGGCGGCTCGGGCTACAACTTCGGTGAGTGGTACTACTACCCTGACACCGACTGGTACAACATCTGGTTCTGGGATCACCCGTACAATCCGGATCGCATCAAGGTTGTACACATTTACCTGAACCTTCTACCCATGAACCTCTCGCAACCCAGCGAGATTTATTTGGCGGTCAACTGGTCAACGCCGGATTGGTGGTTACTGGACTACGGTCCCGACTCGCCGCCGTTGCCGGACAATCCGGACTTCGATGAGGCGGCGCACCTCGGACGCGAGGTGCTGCTGCACAGGGCCGATCCGCCCATTTGTCGAGGTGACCTGAACTGCGATGGCTTGGTTAACTTCGGTGACATCAACCCATTCGTCACATTGCTCGTCGACGGCTACTTCGCCTGGCAGGCGATTTACCCCGGTTGCCCGGGTGAGAATGGTGACATCAACGAGAACGGCGATTACGGGCAGGACGGTTCGGCCGACTTTGGTGATATCAACCCGTTCGTTGCCCTCCTGACGGGCTTTCCGTCTCCGGTATGTCCACCACCTGAGTTTGGCGGTATCTACGAGCTCGACTGGACGTTGTGGGATTACAATCCGGAGTGGATCTCGATAGACGTACGTGGTTACAACTTCATCATCAGCGAAGGTCAGATCTGGCACAGTTGCGAGCAGGAGTTCGCCGAGTCGCTGGACCTGTCATTCGTGATTACAGAGTAGAGGGAGCCCGACACCCGGCGTGCCGCTGCTGGCAACGTAGCGGCACGCCGGCGTCGTCATGCTACTCCAGGCCGACCCTACGAAGCTCACGCCCCGTCTCTTCCTCTCGATCCCTTGATCCCCAGTTCCCTTGATCTCTGCTCGCGCAGCGAGCTAGACCAAATCACTCATCTGCTCGAGCGCCGGCGGCTCGAGCGGGCTGCGCCAAGCGCGCAGGGCGAGGTCCGCTTCGTCGGGACGCACGTTGCGCGAGAACACGAGGCCGTCCCGCCGGGCGACGACCAGACGGTTCACACGCCGCCAGTACAGCATGACACTGTCTGCCCGGCGGAAGACGTGCAGCTTCCACTCCGCGGAGCGCCACGTTGATGTGCTGACCACGATCGCGCCGGGGACGAGCGTCCAGCGCCGCGGCCTCCACAGGAACCAGAGTATCGTGACGACGAACATCACGCCGGCCGGCGCCACCTGCGTAACTACCCGCGACACGCGCGCGTGGAGCAGATCGATGATCGCCGAGATCAACCAACCCAGTATGCAGACAAAGCCAAACGCGATCAGCAACTTGGCGAGCCAGCGGTAGCGTCCGGTCGGATCCAGAATCGCCAGGCTCATGCGTAGATCGTCTCGGGCCCGCCCCGCGTTGTCGCGGGCGTCGCCGGCCAGGTCGCGGAAAGCGGGTGTGCGGTGCGACAGCGGGGTCGGCTCGAAGGGAACCTCCAGGGGCGCGGTGAGCGTCTCCACGGGCGTTTGTTGATCGAACACGCGATAGGCTGTGCCGACGGCGTCGGCCTGGGCCAGCGCGCGCGTCGCGACTTCCAGCGGCGAGTAGCGCTGGAATATGCCCGCAACGCCGATGCTGCCGAAGTAGGTCCGGTGTGTGAGTGCGTGTGTGAGTCGCGTCTCAAGTTGGATTACATCGGTTGTGCCGGCCGCTGCCGCCGCCCGCACCGCCCGCACACCCCATACAGCAAGAACGCCACCGACGCCAAGCAATGTCAGCACAACTGCCCCCGCGAGCGCGAACGTGAGCATCCACTGGGGAATGCCGGCACGCATGATCAGGAACTGCATTGCGCCGAAGGAGATGCCAAAGGCGAGCACCAGGAACAGCACGCCTCGCAATCCGCTCCGGTGCGTGACGTGGAGATCACGGACCGCCGCGGTGTGCGGTTGGGCGGGATGCTGCTCCGTTGATGTGGTTGAAGATGCCATACGCCGTGCCTCGATCGGGTCATTCGATCAAGGCCAGCGTATGTCTGTGTTCTTACGGGGGCAAGCGACCCAAGACGGCGCCTGACAGGAACCGACAGGCAGCATCGCCTGAGCGCTTCTGCACCGCACCGGCGGTACGCGACCTACACCAAATCGCTCATACGTTCGATCGCTGGTGGTGGTATGGGGCTGCGCCACGCGCGGAGGGCCAGTTCTGCTTCCTCGTGCCGAACACTGCGAGAGAATGCGGCTCCGTCGGTTTGCGCCAGCACGAGGAAGTTCAGTTTCTGCCAGTAGAGCAGGACGCTGTCCGAGCGGCGGAACATGTGGAGTTGCCACTCGGTGGATCGCCAGGTCGACGTGCTGACGATGATCGCGCCGGGCACGAGCGTCCACCGCCGCGGGTGGTAGAGTCGCCAAAGAAGCATGACGACGAGCGCGAAACACAGTGACAGTATTTGCCCCGTGGCGGCTTTCGGCGTGCGGGCGTTGACGAGGTCGATGACGGCCATAATGAGCCCCACCGTCAGCCCCAGCGCGGCGACCGCCAGGCTGACGCGGACGAACCACCACCAGATGACCGAGTTGCCGGAAGGGTCGTGCGCGCGGCGGAGGTCATCGCGAAAGATGGTGGTCTTCGTACGGCTGTCGCCGATAAGCTCGCGAAACGCGGTTGAATCGCGCGCGAGTGGCGTCGGTTCGATCGGGACGTCTAGCGACTCCGGCAATTCCGCCACGGGCTGCTCCTCATCGACGATGCGATAGGTCATCCCAACCGCGCCGGCGGCCGCAAGTTTCAGGGCAGCCGTCTCGAGCGGGGATTGCTTCTGGAATACCCCGGCGTGGGCGATGCCGGTGAAGTGCGTGCTACGCGTGAGTTCGCGGGTGAGCTGGCATTCCATCTCGCGCAAATCAGTGTCCTGAGGTGCCTCAATCGCGCGGATCGCTCGGACGGCACGTAGCGAGGTGACGCCCCGGATAATGTCCAACGCCAACGAGACTGCGACCGCGAGAGTCAGCGGCAGCATCCAAAGCGGCACTCCGCTACGCATTATCAGCGCGGTGAGCAAGCCGACGATAGTACAGACACTGACCAGCAGCCCGGCTGGGGTTGTGAGCCCGCCGGGGTGTCCAGCCGAAATATCGCGTACGTCGGCAGTGCCGGCTGTGTCGTCTTGCTGTTCCGCTGCCGTGGCAAACGGTGTCATCAGCCGAACCTCGATCGAATGGAGCGACGAAGGTCAGCGTATGTTCGTACGTAGCGGGGAGCAAGCGCCCGAAGCCGGCGCACAATACGAAACGACAGCTGTCCGCGTGGGGTTTCCGCACGGCCGCGGTTGCTTAACATCGAATCGTGCCGACTTGCTTGATCAGCGATCGCTGCGTGAGCTATACCAAATCGGTCATGCGCTCGATTGATGGCGGTGGCAGGGGGCTGCGCCACGCACGGAGGGCCAAGTCGGCTTCCTCGGGACTGACGCGCCGGCTGAACGCAGTTCCGTCGGTGCGGGCGACTACCAGTTGATTAAGCCGCCGCCAGTAGAGCAGGGCGCTGTCTGAGCGGCGAAACATGTAGGGTTGCCATTTCGCCGAGCGCCAGCCGGATGTACTGACGATGATCGCGCCGGGGACCAGCGTCCAGCGCCGTGGGCACCAGAGACACCAGAGCATTACGACGACGAGCGGGGCAATCCAAGGCCCCAAAGTCGTGATGACATCGGGGACCCGGGCGTGCAGAAGGTCCACAACCGCCTTGATAATCCAAGCCAGCGCGCATAATGCCATCGCCGCGAGGCTCACGCGGAAGACCCACCGACGCGCCCCCGACAACTCTGGAGCGCCGAACGCCATGTACACTTCATTACGCACCAGCGAGGTCGTGATGCGCTCTTTGCCGGCCAACTCGCAAAACACCGCCGACCGGCGCGACAGCGGCGTCGGGTCGAATGGAACATCTAAAGGTCTGGGGAGTGCCCTCGATGGGAACATATCGTCAACGATGCGATACGTCGTTCCGACGGCCCCGGCCGCAGCCAGCTTGTGGACGACGATTTCGAGCGGCGTGCGTTTCAGTAGTGCGCCGATGTTCGCCATGCCGCTGAAATACGTTCGGTGCCTCAATTCACGAAAGAGCAGCCGTTCGACAAGGCGCAATCGGCCTTTCGCGCGAGTTGTCACGCCATGTACTCTGCACGTGGCCCGCGCGGCGGTGATCCCGCCGGTAGTCAAGCCTACCAGAAGCAGGGCCGCGATCATGACGAATAAGTCCAGCCACGGCGGCGCGCCAGGAGGGATCAGGGTCGACACGAGCACGCGGTAGGCAGCATAGAAAATCGCGAAAAGAACAATGAACCAGACGATGTTTCCAGGTCTCGCAACGAAGATATCGCGCACTTCAGCATTGCGAGCCGAATCGCTCTGTTGCTCTGTGGCGGTGGGTGGAGGTGTCACACGCCGGATCTCGATCGAGTACGTCGATCAAGGTCAGCGTATGTCTGCAGTGAACGGAGGGCAAGCGACCGAGGACGGCGCCTGACAGGAAACGAAGTGGGGCATCGACCCCCGTCGCGTGAGCGCGCGAAAGACGGTCACGGCGAATCCACCCTCCCCCAACCCCTCCTTGCGAGGGAGGGGGGTTGAACTGCGAACTGCTCGGGCTGCTGCTTAGTGGGTACCTACTTTGCCGCGTCGTAGAACTCGTGGACCATGTCCCAGTTCACGGCGTTCCACCAGGCGGCGACGTAGTCGGGCCGGCGGTTCTGGTATTTCAGGTAGTACGCGTGCTCCCAGACGTCGAGACCCAAAATCGGCGTGTGGCCCTTCATCAGCGGCGAGTCCTGATTCGCGGTGCTACCAACGTGCAGCTTGCCGTTGGCGTCGAGGCCCAGCCAGGCCCAGCCGCTGCCGAAGCGCGTCAGTGCGGCGTTGGTGAACTGCTCCTGCATCTTCTCGAAGCTGCCGAAGACCTTCTTGATCTCGTCGGCCAGGGCACCCTTGGGCGCGCCGCCCGTGCTGGGCCCCATCACCTTCCAGAACAGGGTGTGGTTCGCGTGGCCGCCGCCGTTGTTGATGACGGCCTGGCGAATGCTCTCGGGCACGCTGGTGATGTCGCGGAGCACAGTCTCGATCGGCTTGCCGGCGATATCAGCGTGCTGTTCGAGGGCAGCGTTCACCTTGCTCACGTACGCGGCGTGGTGCTTCGTATGATGGATTTCCATTGTGCGCGTATCGATGTGGGGCTCGAGCGCATCGTACGGATAGGGCAGGTCAGCGACTTCGTAGGCCATCGGGTTCTCCTCGCTGCGATTTGTGGTGAAACAGTGCCTTCTGAGTCCGCGAAGGACGGATTGGTCCGAACAGGGTCTTGATCAACTTCTTTGCGATCGTAGGGGCCGGCCGGGAATTGGTCAAGTTTTGGTCCTAATTTAAGTGGCCCGTACCAAGGACGTTCCGGCCCAGAGGCAGCGCAGCCGCGGGTCCGTCCGGCGGCGCCCGGCGCGGCGGACGGCGCTCATTTCCATTGTCGCGCCGGCACCCTAAGATGCCCGCACGAACGCGGATGATGACGCTGCTGTTCGGGTGAGCGTCGCCGCACTTCTGCGGTCCCTTGTGGATCGCGCCTGCTAAGTCGAGGGAGCGCAATGCTGATTCCGAAGCCGATTCTCAAAATCATCGGTTTGTTCCGTGGAAATGTGTCGCCGACATACATCCTGATCTCCGCCGGGTTCGGCTTCTGGTTTGGGCTGACGCCGGGGTGGTACGGGATTCACGTGGCCCTGCTCGTCCTGGCTCTGATACTGGCGATCCACGCCGGCACATTCATCATGTTCGCGGCGCTGGGCAAGGCGCTGTGCTACGCGGCGGCGCCAGTGTGGTACCACGTTGGACGCTGGGCGCAGACGAATCTCGGCGTCGTCTACGACACGCTCGGCAATCTGCCGATCGTCGGCATCACGGATTTCAGCCGCTGTGCAGTGGCGGGGGCGACGATTGCCGGTCCGGTGATCGGTCTCGTCGGCGGACTGTTCATCGCGGCGGCGGTCACGAAGTTCCGCAAGACCTGGCTGCACCTCGACGAGAATTCGGACGCATTCAAGAAGTGGCAGCAGAAGTCTTGGGTGCGCTGGCTCGACTGGCTGCTGCTCGGTAAGCGCACGAAGGACGTACGATCAGCCCTGAAGCAGAAGTGGCAGATCATCCGGATTCCGGGTGTGATCGTCGCCGTCGTGGTTCTGGCGGGCGGGGCGGTCGGCTTGAACTACATCCAGGGTGATCGCCTGGGCGGCATGATCGCGCAGCAGTTGAGCAGCGTGAACGGCGCGGAGGTCAATCTCGCGAGCTTCAACCTGGCCCCGTTCGCCGGCGCCGTCAGCGCCGAGGGGCTACAGCTTACTAACGCCGAAAAGCCGGCCGAAGACAAAGTGCGTGTCGGCAAGCTGACCGCCGACGCGGGGCTGTGGAACTTGCTCTGCGGCCGCATCGTGATTGACAACGTCGAGTTGGGTAGTGTGGCCTTCGACGTGCCCCGCGATACTCCCGGCGAGGTGTTGGCGAGTGCGCAAACAACATCGGCTGAGGAAGAGGCCAGTGGTTTCGACCCGAGCCAATTCTCGTTGACGCCGGCGGACGTATCGCGCTTCATCGACTTCGTAAAGAACGCGCAGGACGTGAAGGACAAGCTGGCCGAAGCAGCCGAGTGGTTGCCGGAGCGCGACTCGCCTCCTCCGCCTCCGCCGCCCGCGCCGCAGGCGTATCTGGAGTACTTGACGGCGCGCACGACGAGCGCACCCACACCGTTCGTGGTCGTTCGACGAGCCGTGCTCGAAGACGTCGACCTCGGCGTGCGCCAGCTCGGCCGCAGCACGATCACCTGCCGAAACCTGAGTGACGCGCCGGTGGCCGCTGCACGACCGGTGCAGATCACGATCGAGTCGACCGAACGGCCGGCGAAGCTGGATCTCACGTGCCGCTACGATCGAAACGCCGGCGGAGCAGAAGTATCGGGAACGATCGGCGAAGTGGATCTCCAGGAGTTGCAGGCGGAACTGAGCGACAAGAACCCGGTCCGCTTTGAGTCAGGCACGGCGGACGTGGAACTGTCGGGCGATCTCAGCCGGGACGCGATCGACCTGAAGCTGGGCGTGCAGACGAAGGGGATGAAAGCCCGGACCAGCGGTGACGAGTTCCTGGGGCTCGATCCCAAGGTGGCCGACGAGGCGTTCAAGGCGATCGAGAATCTGAAGACGACGCTACGGTTGGTGGGGCCGATCCGCGACCCGCGGCTGGCGCTCGACGCGGAGGGGTTCAAGGAGTCGCTGAAGACGGCGCTGGTCGACGCGGGCAAGCAGCAACTCGTGAGCCAGCTCGACAAGGCGATCGGCGACAAGCTGCCCGAGAGCGTGCCGAAGGTCGAGGACGTCACGAAGGACCCGCTCGGGTCCGGCAAGAAGGCGCTGGAGGATTTCCTTGGCGGCAAGAAGAAGGATGAGGACAAGTAGGGCAGGCTGCGCCCGCCGTAGTTGTTCGACGTGATTTCGATGCGGGACATACGTCATTCCGACGACCGCAGGGAGGAGGAATCTGCCTTCGTTCGGACGAATCCACCGAATCGCGGCTAGATTTCTCGCTGCGCTCGGAATGACCGGCAGATGCTGACTACCCCTCCGCGCGTTGATGGTAGAGTTGTGGCTCGACAACCTTGAGCATGGCGTCGGTGTTCAGCTTGCCGTCGAAGAACTCGTTGAGCGCACTTACGACCGGTTTGGGGTCGGACATCGCGTCGTTGTAACTGATGTCGATCCGTTTGAAGTGCGTCTGCTTATCGAGCCAGGCGTCGAACTCCTTGAGCTGCTGCTCGAAGAGCGCTTTGAGCTTGTCCTCGCTCATGTCGCCCTTGCCCTTGCCCAAACGGTCGAGCATGACGTCCTGCGACTTGATCACCTCCGAAAGGTGCCGGCGCATGAAGACGACCGTGTACTCACGGTCGGCCGGCAGATCGTATAGCAGCCGGTAGACCATCTTCACCACCTTACCGCCGGCTCTCCCGAGCCAGGAAGCATCTTCCTTGGTCTTCTTGACCGGCTCGAACTCGAAGTAGCCGCGCGGGTTATCGTCGTCGGCGACGCGGATGTTGTCGGTCAGGGCGGGGATGCCGCCGGCATCGAGCATGCGCATCATCATCGATGTGCCCGAACGGGGCAGGCCGGAAACGATCGTGATCACGTTCTCGGGAGTAGCGCTCATGATTGCGATGGGCTCCGCTACAGGGACTCAGAATCGCTCAAACAGGCCAGTATATGGGCCGCGCCGCGCGACGCAAGCCGCCGGGCGGTTGACGTTTGACCGGTACGCTCGGAGAATGCCGCCACGCTGGCCGTTTCGCGGGTTGTGCGCGGCCAGACCCGGTTCCCGATCAACGATGAGGTGCGCCGTGAACTCCTGGGACGTGCTGCGTGAAGCTGCAGACAAGGTGGGTGTCAAAGCCGTCGCGGCACGGCTCAACTTGAGCACCGCACTGGTGTACAAGTGGTGTCAGGAGCCGAAGACTGAGGACGATCCGGATGCATCGGGCGCCCGCAACCCCCTCGATCGGCTGCTCGCCTTCTACCAGGCCACGCAGGATCCGCGCATCGTCAACTGGATGTGCAACCAGGCCGACGGCTTCTTCACGCTCAACCCGGAAGTCACCCCGGGTATGCGCGAAGAGCAGTTGCTGACTACGACGCAACGCATGGTGCAGGACTTCGGCACGCTGCTCACGGACATCAGTGCCAGCATCGAGGACGACGGCGAGATCGAGCCGCGCGAGGCGGTGCAGATTCGTCAATCGTGGGAGAAACTGAAGGCGCAGGCCGAATGTTTCGTCGTCGCGTGTGAGCGCGGGATGTATCAGAAGTAGGCCGACGTCGCGCCGCGGCGTTTCAAATTCCGTACAGCGGCCCGTACTTATTTTTCAAATACTGCATGAACGGCTCGTGCGTCAGTGCGGTGCCGGTTACACGCTCGATCAACTCCGGTGCGCGGAACCGCTTGCCGTGCCGGTGGATGTTGATGCGCAGCCAGTCCAGCAGCGGCGCAAACTCCCCACGGCAAAACTGGTCATCTAATTCGGGTAGCGCATGTCGAGCCGCTGTAAAGAGCTGAGCGGCGTAGAGATTGCCCAGCGCGTACGTCGGGAAGTAGCCGAAGATCCCTATGCTCCAGTGAACGTCCTGGAGGCAGCCTTGAGCGTCGTTCGGCGGCGTCAGGCCCAGTGACTGCTCAAACGCCGCGTTCCACGCCGCAGGCACATCGTCGACGGCGAGTTCGCCGGCAATCATCTGCCGCTCAAGATCGAAGCGCAGCATGATGTGCAGGTTGTAGGTGACCTCGTCGGCCTCGACGCGGATGTACGACGGTTGCACGCTGTTGACGGCGAAGTGCCAGTCATCGAGCGACACGTTGGCGAGTTCGGTGAACCGGGCCGTGAGCTGCGGGAAGAAGTGCTCCCAGAACGCGCGGTTGCGGCCGACCATATTCTCCCACAAACGCGACTGCGACTCGTGGATGCCCAGCGAGATGAACTCGCCCGCGGGCGTGTGGGCGTGCTCAAACGGCAGCCCCTGTTCGTAGAGCGCGTGCCCCGTTTCGTGGATCGTGCCGAAGATCGACATCGGCACAAAATGCTCGTTGTAGCGCGTCGTGATGCGCACGTCGTTGGGCGAGAGGCCGAGGCAGAACGGGTGCGTCGCGGGGTCGATGCGCCCGCGTTCGAAGTCGTAGCCGATCGCCGCCGCCAGAGTTCGCGAGAATTTGTCCTGCGCGTCGCGCGGACAGTGCCGTCGGAGTACGGGCGTGTCCGGACGGCGCGGGGCGTCGCGCAGCTCCGCCACGAGACTTGTCAACTCGGGTCGCAATTCGTCAAACACCTGCTGCACGTCGGACGAGCGTGTGCCCGGTTCGAACTCATCCATCAGCGCGTCATAGGGATCTGTCTTGAATCCAATCTTCTCCGCGACTTCACGCTTGAGATCGAGCAGCTTCTTTAGGTGCGGCGCGAACAAGGTGAAGTTCTTGTCCACGCGGGCCTTGGCCCAGTCGGCGCGCGCCAGCGTCGTGGCGCGGGCGATGTCCTGCACCAGCCGCGTCGGTAGCTTGGCGGCGCGGTCGAAAACGCGGCGCGCCTCGCGAACGTTGGTAGCGACGATCGGAGCTTCATCACGCTCCTGCTCGACAGCTTCGAGCGCAGCCCGGAAGTCATCATCGACCAGCCGCTCATGTGCCACGCCGGTCATTAATGCGAGTTGTGCGGCACGCGTCTCCGCACCGCGCGGCGGCATGTACGTGTCCTGGTCCCATTCGAGCAGGGCGGCCACGGAATTCGCGACGTTGATGTCGCGCAGTTTATCGATGAACGCGGTGTAGCGCTCGCTCGGCATGGTCAGCTCCAATATAGGTTTATTACCTGAAAATCATCCTTATAGAGCGATGACCGCCCGCCGTCGAGGAGGAGGGTTGTGAACCTTGCCGGTCGTCAGCTCAGGGATCGAAAGAGCCCGTCCCGCGCGTGGTCTGCGATAATCTCGTAGTCTCCGCGCAACGCCTGGCCATTGAGCGTGAAACGAGCGTCTGTGTCAGAAATGTGCCACACTTCCACGTCACCGCGATCGACACGCCGCACCACGCCCCGTCCGCCACTGACGGCTCCTTCGAATTCCAGGTAGAGACGGCGATGGTCCTGAATGCGTTCGGCCGCAATGGGATGGCCCGCGTCGAGCGGGTTCTCCGCAAGACGCCAGGTAGCGAGCCGTTCCTGGTCAGGCACCTCCAGCAGCAAGTCCCAATGCGCGTCACGCTCTTCCGGATCTGTGCCTGGTTGTGTAACGTCGTGTTCGAGCAGGACAAACTGCAATGGTGTACCTCGCACGATGGTCTATCGTCGCAGTATCCACTACCCTACGCGCCCCAAGTGGGTTTGCAAACATGATTACACGAACCGCAAGTCTACGCATTCGCTGGCTCCGCCATCACCGGGCACGCCTGGTTGCGCTAGCGGTGACCCCTGTGTTGGTGCTCGGGCTGTTATGGTTGTTGGTGACGCAAGTGCTGATGGTGCCCGCCGTGCCGGATGAGCAGACGCCGCCGGCGGATGTGGCACGGTTCCTAATGCACAACAAGGGTCTGCCGCGGCTGAGCACCGCGCGGTTCGAAACGTGGCTGGACGTGTTTGTGCCGCGCCTGGCGAAGGACCCTGCGTTCCGCGAGCGGTTTCTGGTGGAGTACCGCACCGCCAGCAGTGAGGACCAGTCGGCGTTCCGCGAGCACCTGTTCGACGCCTTCAAGCCGCTCGTGATGCGCGATGTGGACGCGTATTTCGCGCTGCCGGAGTTCGAGCAACAGACCTACCTCGACGAGCGCATCGTCGAGTACAACCGCGTGGGCCGGTCCTGGGGTGACGCGACGATCAGCAAGGGCATGCTCGGCGGCGGTGCGTTATCGCCGACCGAGGCCATGAACTTCCTGTTTCGCAAGACGACCGCGCAGGAGCGCGAGACCGCGTTGGCTTATGCCCAGGCGCTGGCTGCCCGGATTGAGGTGATTCTGGGCGACCCGGACCTGACGGCCGATTTCGAGGCACGCATCGCCGCCGCCCTGAAGTGAGAGCGAAGGTGCTCTGCCAGGGGGATTCGGTTTTTCGTTGAGCCGGGGGGGTGCGTTCACTATAACCACGAATAGGAGTCGTTCAGTCGGGCCGTGCACCGGAGGAGTCATGTGATGGGTGTGCGATTCAGGAGGATCATCGGAGGAATCTGCGCGGCGCTATGTGCCACACTTGCCAACGCGGCGAATGTGACGCTGTCGGACGTTGGCATCCTCGCCCTCGACCACTACTGGTATTCCAACAGCGCAGTCGAGATCGCCCGTCGAGATGTCCCCGGCCCGGGCGTCGAGTTCGACATCCAGTTTCTGAGTAGTGAATTTCCCGGCTACGCGTTCTATCCGACGTCTTCGATCTATGGCGGCGCCGGCGACTGGGTCGGACTGGACGTGTCAATGTACGATGCGTTCTCGCTCGATTTCCGGCTGGTGGACGTGGATGGCAGCGGCACAGCGCGTGAACTTGTCGTCGGTGCGCTGATTGGTCCGACGAGTGATGGGTACATCTGGGGCTACACGCCACAGCATCTGAGTCCGGGTGGGCCGTTTGGGGCAACGAGCGTCACGCCGTTTACACCGAGTTCGATCGAGGCGATCGGCTTTGCGAGCTGGTTGTTGCCCGACAGCGGTTGGGATCCAGCGGGGGCGACGGTGACGCTGCGCGTGTCGCCGACGCCGGGTGCGGTGCAAATCCCAGAGCCGGCAGCGCTGGTGATCGTCGTTGCGCTCGCACTCGGACTCCGTAACAGACAGGTGCTGTAATCCGGCGCTACCAGCAGCCGATTCAACGTGCGACGTGTGCGCACCGCGGATAAGATGCGCCGTCAGGTTGACCGGCGCATGGAGCGGCGCGATGCACGAAGTCCTGAAACAGACTGCGACGGTGGCGGCCGAGCCACGCACGCGTCTGTGCCTGCGCCTGATCAACCCGAATTCTCCACTGTCAAACGTTACGATGCCCGACGTTATTCAGCGGATGACGATGCCGCTGGGGACCTGGACGCCGGCTCGGTTGCGCAGCATCAGCTTTGGGCGCAAGGCGTTGTTTGCTCCGACGGGACTGATGATCGCCGCGGCGGTCGTGCCGGGCCATTGGCGCGTCGAACTGATCGACGAATGCACGCTCGAAACGCCGCACGCGCCGCGGGCGGATGTTGATCTGGTCGGCATATCCGCAATGACGACGCAGGCCAAACGGGCGTACGAGCTGGCGGACGCGTATCGACGACTGGGCGTACCGGTGATCATGGGCGGGATTCATCCGAGCGCGTTGCCCGAAGAGGCATTGCAGCATGCCGACTGCGTTTGTCGCGGCGATGCGGAGTCGACATTACCGCACGCGATTGCCGATTTCGAGGCGGCCATCAAGCGCGGTGAGTCCGGCGTCAACGGTTTGCGGCAGATCTACGACTGGGTCGCGTTCGAGACGGCGCCGATCGCCACGCCGCGGAAGGACGTCATCAGCGCCGGCGAGTACCTGGTCGCGAACCCGATTCAGACAACGCGCGGCTGCCCGCACAACTGCAACTTCTGCACGACGCCGGCGGTCTTCGGCCGCAAGTTCCGCCAGCGCTCGGTGAGCGACATTGTCGAGGAATTGCGCGACGCACAAGAGCGCTATCGGCCCTGGTGCTTCATCTTCGCCGACGACAACTTCGGCGGGAACCAGGCCTGGGCGCTCGAGCTGTGCGAGGCCATGAAGCCGCTGAACATTTCGTGGGCGTCGCAGTGCGACATCATGATCAGCAAGAACGATCGCCTGCTGCGGGCGATGCGCGAAAGCGGCTGCCAGGGCGTGATCCTCGGGTTGGAGAGTCCACGGCAGGGCACGCTCAGCGAGGCGGGCAAGAAGTTTGTGCAGGCCGACACCTACGCCTGGCGCATCCGCAAGATTCAGTCGTTCGACATCAGCCTGTGGGGCGCGTTCATATTCGGCTTTGATCACGACACGTGGCAGGACTGCATGGCGGCGTGCCGGTTTGCGCAGCAGATGGACCTCGCGATGAGCTGCTTCCCGATCCTGACGCCATACCCGGGCACGGAGTTCTTCAGCCAGTTCGAGCGCGAGGGGCGCATCACGACGTACGACTGGGAGAGGTACAACGGTGCGTCGATCGTGTACGAGCCAAAACAGATGTCGCCGACGGAGCTACGGCACGCACAAATGGCGGCGTTCGCGGAGTTTTATTCGCCGCGGTCCGCGTTGCAGCGGCTGAAGGCGTGGCCACTCAAGGGCCGGGCGTGGGTCGCGAATCTCGCGTGCTGGCAGGGGATCTCGTACTACTACCGCCGGCAGGGCCGGCAGGTACCGCGCTTCCGCGATTTCCTGAATCGCAACGCGGCGGCGTGGAGACATGGGGGGAAGAGGGATTCAGGGAGCGATGGAACAGGGGATCGAGAGGGGGATTCTACGATTCGAGGATTCGAGGATTCTAGGCTCCTGGTGGCGGACGGGATCTGATGTAGCGGCCGGCGGTGTGCTGGCCGTGATTGTGCTCAATCGGGGATGTTGAGATGACAAGTCGTCTGTGTAGTCTGGCGCCATATCTTGCGGCGCTCGCTGCTGTGTTATCCGTGCAGTCGGCGTTCGGCGATGGCAAGGCGTTCCGAATCGGTGACGTATCCGGCTTGGCTCCGCTTCAGCAGAACGAGCAACTCGCCGCAATTAACCTGCACAACGGCACTCAGCGCATGTTGATCGCCATAAACGTGGATCTGGCGGACGACGAGAGCGGGCTGTGGATCTTCCCCGTGCCGGGTGACCCCAACGCCGTTCATGTGGATCTTGTGGACCGGTTTCCATCGTTCCGCGGGCTCGACCCTCGCGAATTGGCGAATGCGGGGCTTGACGCTCTGATTCGCACGGTGCGGATTACGCAGATCTACCCGGCGCTTGCGTACCTGCCTTCGCTGGGTGGCCGTTATCTCGGGGCCGGGGCGCCTCATATGCAGATCGAAAAGTGGGGGTTGCGTGCAGCAGTTGTGGAGGCGGCGACGGCCGATGAGCTTCTTGACTTTCTGCAGCAGGGGCAGCCGGGTGCGAAACTGGAGGACCTCGCCGGCTTTGAACCGTACTTCGACGGCGGGCACGCGTTCGTTGTGACTTGGCTCGCATCGAAGACGGATTTCCTGGCCGAGTTCCCGGACTATGAAAAACGACGCGAGTTCGAGCATGTGCAGGGTCGCTGGCCGACGCTACTGGTGCAGTTTCCGACGGCGGAGGCGTTCTATCCGATGCGGCCGACCGCCTCGTACGGGGACGCCGAATTTTCCGTGCGAATCTACGTGATGGGATATTCCGAGTTAGTGACGTCGCCGGCGATGGAGCGCATCGTCGATGTGAAGTACTTCGAACAGGGCCGCCTCGACGACGACCTGCCGGTAGAGTTTCTGGAGGGCACGCCACGCGAAGCGATTCCCTACACGCTCGTGCGCATGGACACGCTCGCGCGGAACTTTGTGGACGATCTGTGCTTTCGACCGAGCCTCCCGGAGTGGCTTCAATATGCACAATTCGTGCGCAGCGTGACAAAGCCGCCGATGGCGGCGTTGAGCTGGCTCGTCGTCACGCTTGTGCTCTCGTTCATCAGTGCGGGACTGGCGGGGGTGCTGGTCTTTCGGCGTTGGTCGCAGCCGGCGTTGCTGGGCCTATTCAACTGCCTGACGTTCTTGGCTTTGTTGCTAGTGCTGTTGCGGACGGATGTATCAAGTCGTTGGCATCCGGCGAATGGTGGTTCGAAAGGGCATCGCCGCGGGATGTTCGCGGTCGCCTTTACCGTATTCTTCATCACCGGCACAGTTGTGATCGATATCTTGTTGCGCCTCCCGCTGCGCGGGTAGACCAGCTTGCTTGAGGGACACATGCATGAAATCCCACCGCAAAGAGCTTTGGTTCGAAATCCCCAATCGCCGCGGTTTCGTGAACATCACGCCGGAGGTGCGGGATGTTGTCCGCGAGAGCGGCGTCAGCGAGGGGCTGGTGCTGGTCAACGCGATGCACATCACCGCCAGCGTGTTCATCAATGATGACGAGCGCGGCCTGCACGCGGACTATGAACGCTGGCTCGAACAGATCGCCCCGCACGAGCCGGTCAGCCAGTACCAGCACAACCTCACCGGTGAAGACAACGGCGACGCCCACCTCAAGCGGCAGATCATGGGCCGCGAGGTCGTCGTCGCGATCACCGACGGCCAGCTCGACTTCGGACCATGGGAACAGATCTTCTACGGCGAATTCGACGGCCGCCGCCGAAAACGCGTGCTGGTGAAGGTGGTTGGGGAATAGCGCGCGGAGCCGGCGCTACGCGCACACCTGCTCAAACACGTCGCTACGCGCCGCGATGATCGGTAGATTCGTCCCCGCGTACGTCGCCACATCCAGTGGAAACACCGCCGCTCCATCCGGGTCGGTCAGCCGCGCGCCAACGATCTCGAGCATGACCGCGCCTGCGGCGACGTCCCACAGCTTCGGGTTGTCGGCGGTCATTGCATCCAGCTCGCCGTGGGCGACGAACGCCAGGTGCAGGGCGGTCGAGCCGAAGTTGCGGCAGACGAAATTGTCGAGCCAGCGGTGTGCCAGCTTCGCGATTGGGCCATACGGATTTGACGGCAGGCCGACCACGAGCTTGCGCGGTTTGTCCGGCGGATAAGCCAGCGTCTTCGGACCGGCGACCTGATGTCCGTTTACGAACAGCCCTTCGCCGAGACTCGCCGAGTAGAGCAAGTCCCGCTCCACGTGATACACCGCACCGGCTCGCGGCCGGCCGCCGTACATCGCGGCCACCGACGTCGCGTATTCCGGAATGTGGCGCACGAAGTTGCGTGTGCCGTCAATCGGATCGATGACCCACGTAACCATGTCGTTGCTGGGAGTGGGCGGAGGATCGCCGGCGAAGTGCAGCGTCTCCTCAGTGATGAACGCGTCTTGGGGACGCTCCTCCCGAATCATCGCGACCGCGGCAACCTGGGCCGCCTCGTCGGCGTCGCTCACCTCGCTGCGATCGTGCTTCAGGCGAATCTCGTAGTCGGTGCCAAAGAACTTCCGGGCGACGGTGCCCGCGGCGCGGGCCGCACGCTCGGCGAGCATGCGCAGCGCATTCTGCGAGACGCCGGGCCGGACTTCGCACTCACCGCCGGTCATCGTCCTTCTTCTTCTTTTTCTTGGGGGTGCCGCCGCGCTCGGACAGCTCGTCAGCCTTCTTCTGTAGTTCCTCCGCCTGTGCAGCCATGCGCTTCAGCCAGCGCCCGATCATACCGGGCTTCTTGGGGGGTGGCGGGCCGGCGGCCTTGCGTTTCTCTTTCTCGCGCTCGAGCTGCCGGCGGATGATGATCGACTCGAAGATGCCGAACACGTTCGTCGCCATCCAATACAGGTTCAGCCCCGCCGGCATCTTGTAGAACATCAGCGGGAAAATGATGGACATCATGTACATCATCATTTGCTGCTGACGCATCTGCTCTTCCGGCGTCATGCCGGCCGGCTTCTTACCCTGGGCCCGCTGCTCCTTCGCCGCTTCGAGCTTGGCCTTCATATGCGGTTTGGGCATGTACTTCTGCTGCAGCCACATGCTGACGCCCATCAGCAGGGGCAGCACGTTGATCGAGTTGATCGGCCCCATCATCCAGCTCAGCAGCGGGATGTGGATCGGGTTCGGGAAGGTGTACAGCGCGTCGGGCGCTGACAAGTCACGGATCCAGTGCGGCAGCATCAGGAAGGGCTCATGCCGCAGGTGCGGATCGGTGTTCAGCGCCGTCCACAACGCGACGAGGATCGGCATCTGCAGCATCAGCGGCAGGAACGAGACCATGTTTGCCGCCGGGTTGACACCTTCCTCGCTCCACAGCCGCATCATTTCCTGGTTCTGTTTGACTTTGTCGTTGGCGAACTTCTCCTTGATCACATTCATCTTGGGCTGAATGCGGGCCATCGACTCCTGCATCCGGAACATGGACTTCTGCTGGAACACCGTCAGTGGGTGCAGCAGCGTACGGATGATGCAGACGAGGATGATGATCGCCACGCCGTAGTTGCGGACCACAACCACGATCATGCTGAGCAGCCAGGTCATGAACTCCTGGAGCCAGAGGAACGTGCAGCAGCAATATGTGTCGGCGGTCATCGAAACCTGGTAATACAGCTTGGTTTTGTCCGCGTAGACTGCGTTGGCCGCACCGGCGCTCTCGGCGTCTTTGGGGCCAGCATAGATCTCGAACGGGTACGCGACCGTCTCGCCTGGCGGCAGGTCGTGCGACGCTGTGACGGTGCGTGCCAACAGATCGCCTGGATTCTCAGCCGCGCCGGGAACGGCCACAGTACCGACGACATTCTGGACCCAGTTCTGGAGTTCGCCGCCAGCGATGGGCATCGGACGGGCGAATACGCCGAAGTACTTGTTCGTCAGCGCGGTCCAGAGGAGCGGGCCTTCGGACGTCAGCAAGCCGATGGGTTCTTCGTTGCGGGCTGCAGTTTGGAGCGCGCCGTGCTGCTGCGCTTTGGCCAGCTTGACCTGACCTTCCACGAACTGGGCCGCGAGCACGCGCCGCATATCGTATTGCTGGTGCTCGGCCGGAATCCCGATCGGGCCGTCCTGTTCGAGCGAAACGGACAACTCGCGCCCGGATACGTTCTCGATCGTCACGTCGAGGTCGAAGACCGGCTTGCCGTCCCACAACCGATAGGACTTTGTCACCCGCAACAGATCGCCGCTGTCATCCGCGGCGCGAAGCGTCGTTGAGAACACCGCGTGCTGCGCGGACTCTTCGGCGACGGTCCACACCAAGTCATCGAGATCCCAGGAGCGTGACTCGCCGTCCTTGACCCAGAGGCGATGCGTGTTGAACGAGAGGTGTTCGTATACGCCGTCGTCGACCGGGCCGAGCAACTGGTACGGCTCGTCCTCGTCCGGTGCGGTGCGATACTGGAGCTTGCCCTTCTTGTCGCGCGCAGTCAGGCGGATGGATGCGACCGCCGCACCGCGAGGCCGCAATTCGACCTTGATCGCGTCGTTCTCACGGCCGCCAAGCTCGATCGGCTCAACGCTGCTGCCGGCGGTCAGAATGTATGGCGTGCCAGGGGCGGACGTCGTCGTCGCGGGTTGTTGGCTTGGCGAAGTTGAAGTTTGTGTTTGCTGTGATGGCGTCGTCGCTGGCTGTGGTGTGCCATCAGTCGGTGGGTCGGCAGCCGCTGGCGGAGGCGGTTGCGTCGGGTAGATCTGCTCGATCAGGTAGCGATAGGCCAGAAACACGGCCATCGCCACGAGCATCGCAGTTATCAGGCGGCGGAAATCGTCGTTCATCCGTGATCCGTATTCGGGGCGGTGCCGGGAGAGCCGTCACCTGTTCAGTCCTCACGCCGGTGCCGGGCAGACGGCGGAACGCCGCACTCGGCAGAATCGGGGCATTGTAGGCCGTAGGGCGTGAATCGCAACGTGGGCAGAGTGCAGGCCTCGACCTCTCCCGCGGCACAGTTCGGATTTGCGTGGCGACGGTCGCACTGGCACAATGCATTGTTCTGTATCCTCACGCGGAATCGGAGATCACGATGCGCTGGAAAGATACCTTCATCGTCACGTCCAAGGAGACACCCAAGGACGCTACGGCCGCTTCACACGTGCTCATGGTGCGGGCCGGGCTGATCCGGCAGCTCGCGGCCGGCATCTATACCTATCTGCCGTTGGGGCTCCGCGCGCTGGAGAAGGTCGAGAACATCATCCGCGCCGAGATGAACCGCGCCAGTGCGGTCGAGCTGCGCATGCCGTGCCTGACGCCGACCTCGCTGTGGGAGGAGACCGGCCGCACGGACGCGATGAAGGACATCCTGCTGCGCATCGACGCCGGCGTGGGCGACTGGGCCGCCGGTCTAGTGCTCGGTCCGACGCACGAGGAGATCATCACTGATGTCGCGCGAGCATACTTGAAGAGCTACAAGCAGCTCCCGTGTAATCTCTATCAGATCCAGCTCAAGTTCCGCGGCGAAGCGCGGCCGAAGAGCGGCGTCCTGCGCACGCGCGAGTTTCTGATGAAGGACGCGTACTCGTTCCATGACAGTTGGGAGACGCTCGATACCGAATACCAGAACATGTACGACACGTACTGCCGCATCTTCGCCCGGTGCGGCTTGCCGTACACTGCGGTGCAGGCCGAGAGCGGCGCGATGGGCGGCGATGTGTCGCACGAGTTCATGGTGCTGACGGATGCTGGCGAAGATCTGGTCGCGATCAGTGATGATTTTCAGTACGCCGCCAACCTTGAGCGGGCCGAGGCGGCTGAGCTGCCGGCGCCGCCGGACGAACCGCCGGCCGAGATTCAGGAAGTCCACACGCCCGGCGCCGGCAAGGTCGAGGATGTGTGTGGTGTGCTCGGGACCGAGCCGCGGCAAATGATCAAGACGCTGATCTATACGACCGTTGCCGACGAAAATGAGAAGCCGGCGCGCGTCGTGGCGTTGGTTCGCGGCGATCACGAGATCAACGAGTTCAAGTTGGCGAAGGCGGCGGGGCAGGCTCTCGAGCTGGCGGATGCACAGACGATCGAGGAAGTCACGGGCGCCGCGGTCGGCTTTGCCGGTCCGCAGGGGCTGATCGATCGCACCGACAAGCTGATCGTCGACCGCGAAGTCGTGAAGATGAAGAACGCCGCCACGGGCGCGAACAAGACCGACTACCACGTCACTGGCGTGAATCCGGGCCGTGATTTTCCGCTCGACGGTGAGAAGGTGTCCGTTGCCGACTTGCGCAACGTGGTCGATGGCGACACCGCCCCTACGGGAAATGGTAGTCCGCTGCGCCTGCGCAAGGCGATCGAGGTCGGCCACGTCTTCAAGCTCGGCACGAAATACAGTGACTCGATGGGCGCGACATACCTGGACAAGAACGGCAAGGCCCAGCCGCTGATCATGGGCTGCTACGGCATCGGATTGAACCGCATCATGGCGGCGGCGATCGAGGGTTCGCACGATGAGCAGGGCATTATCTGGCCGATGTCGATCGCGCCGTTCGAGGTCCTGGTGATCGCGCTTGACCCACGCGACGACACGGCGATGCGGACCGCGCAGGAGATCCACGACAAGCTCGAACAGGCCGGCGTCGAGGTCTTGCTCGATGACCGTGACGAGCGGGCCGGCTTCAAGTTCAAGGACGCCGACCTGATCGGTATCCCACTTCGTGTCGTCGTTGGCAAGAAGAGCCTCGCCGGCGGCGGCGTGGAGGTCACCGAACGCGGCAAGAATGACAAGCCGATCGTCGCGGTCGACGCAGCGATCGCGCAGGTGATCGAGCGAGTGCGGTCGGAGAAGGCACGCCTGCTGGCAGCGAAATAGGGCGGGGCTACGGATAGAGTGCGTCGAGGACCGTTGTGAAACGGTCCTTGACGGGCGCGTCGTCGATCATGGTCGCATACAGGAAAGACAGTTCCTCACCCTCGTATGAACCCAGTCGCAGTTCGGCGTGATCGGCGAGCAGCAGCGGTGGTTCGAGCTGGTCGGTCGGGATTCGCGCGCCCTGAACGTCGTACGCAACGATGACCACCGGACGGAACGGGTCCTGGTGGTTGTACTTCACGACAACGGCGTAACGGCCGTCACGCAGCCGGATGCGCGCACCGATCGGGAAGGGCTGAATCAGCCGTGCAAAGTAACCCATCAGCGTTTCGTCGAAGTAACGCCGATATGGGCCGGCGGACATCTCCCACACGGCGCGGACCGGCGAGCGCGCCGGCGCCCCGAAGCTGTCCGACGTTGCTGCACTGAAGGCGTCGGCGATTCGCACGATTCGCGCAAAGACATGCAGGCGGTCCGGGCCGACCTGCGCTGGATAGCCCTCGCCCGCCTGGTTCTCGTGATGCGTTCGGCAGACCGAGCGCGCGACGGCCGAGACGCCCTCGGGCAGTTGGGCCGCGCCGACTTCCGGGTGGGTCCGGATCTGCTGTAGTTCGTCCTCGTTCTGGATGTAGCCGCGTCGGAACGTCTCCGCCAGGGGCAGTAGACCGATGTCCATGACCATCGTTGCGAGCCCGAGCGGCGCGAAGTCGCCCGCGCGTTCGATCGGCAAATCGCCGCCGGCGATGGCACGCTGCCGTTCGGCGACGACGTGCTCGCGCGCCGCGGTTGCCAGCAGCATGCTCAAATAGAACACATTGCCCGTATGAGTACTGAGCGGGCGGTCGGCATCCAGGCACTCGGTGACCACTGCGGCAGTCACCGGATTGTCGCGCAGGAACTCGAGCAGCTCGTGTGTCGCGGTCTCCAGCGCGATGATATCGTCCCCCGTTAGCGCGGCACGGTGCTCAAAGCGTCCGGCTACCTCTGACATCGCCTCGGATACCCGCAGGCGGATCTGACGACCCACCATGCGTTCGTGCGTGTCGTCCTCAAACTCGATCAACGTGTCCAGCAGCGGGTCGAGCACACGCACGTTCAGGTCGACGTAGCGGGTGCGCAGCGCGTCGATCTCGGTCGACGTTAACGGCTTCTCGGCCTGGAGCATCACCCGGCCGTTGATCTTTACGGGCAGCGCCAGCTTCATCCCAGGCTGCAGCTCGTTTGTGTTCAGCAGCAACGGCATACGCACTGTTCCTCATGCGGCGCGGCGGACGTGCTTGCTCGATGGACGAGTTGCACCCCCCGGTGCGTCGCTGTCACCGCAACTGTCTTATCGGCGCCACGGGGCCGGATGTGCAAGAAGGGCCCAATTCAAGCAGACGAAACGTGGAGGTGCGTGACCGGTTGGTTATGTGCCTTCCAGTGTCAGCGAGGTTTACGGGCTATGAGCGGTACGCCATTGATATAGCCAACCGCTACCGAGCGTCCTCGGCCGAACGTGCGCCGACATCTGAAGTCCGTCCGATACGCGGCGTGGTCCAAGGCCGTCCAAGGGTCCGATAGCCTCACGTCCGCCGATGAGGCATGGGGCGACATAGACGTGATACTCGTCGACGAGGTGCTTATCGAAGAACGCACCGAGCAAACGACCACCGCCCTCGACCAGGACGTTTGTCATGCCGGCGCGGCCCAACGCGGCGAGAACGCTCGGCAACGAGACTCCGGTGGCAGTCGCGGGGACACGCGTTACACGGCAGCCGTGCTCCTCGAACCGCCGGACGTGCTTCGCCGCTGCGGTGCGCGCGGCGAAGAACCAGGTGGGAAACTCACGTGCCGTTCGTATCAGCTTTGCGTTGATTGGTGTGCGCAGGTTGCTGTTGATGACGACGCGCGTCGCGCTGCGGCGCGGGCGTCCGACGCGACAAGTGAGCAGCGGGTCGTCGAGCCGTACGGTGCCGCTGCCGACGATGATGGCGTCGACTCGGCCGCGCGTGCGGTGTGCGTGCGCGCGGCAGTTCTCATCGCTGATCCATTGCGCGTCGCCGGTGCGCGTGGCGATCTTGCCGTCCAGGCTCTGTGCCCACTTCAATATGACCCAGGGGCGACCACGCGTGACGAGCTTGCGAAACGGGGCGATTAGATCGTTGGCTTCTTTTGTCAGGAGTCTGGTGTCAACCCGCACGCCGGCGCGTCGCAATGTCGTGATACCGCGCCCGGAGACACTCGGATTGGGATCGGTCGTCGCGACGACGACGCGTCCTATCTCGGCATCCAGCAACGCGGTGGTACACGGCGGCGTCTTGCCGTGGTAGCAGCACGGCTCGAGCGTGATGTATGCGGTCGCGCCGCGCGGTGATACGCTGCACGCTGCCAAGGCGTTAACCTCGGCGTGCGGTCCGCCGAACCGACGATGGTAGCCCGTGCCGAGTACACGCTTGCCGCGCGCGATTACGCAGCCCACCATCGGGTTGGGCTCGACCCGGCCCTCGCTACGGCGAGCCAGGCGGAGGGCCTGCTTCATGCAGGCATGGTCGAAGTCGCTAAACGCCGTCACGATTCGCTCGCCCGTTCTTCACGCTCTGCCGGCAACAGAAAGTCGTTGTCCGTCAGCGTCACGTTCGTATCCAGATCCTCATAAAAATATGCAGCATTGACGTCGCCGCTGGCTCTTCGCAGCACCGTGCCGGCGGGCAGATTCGTGTCTGCGTCGATGTACAACTCCTGCACGGGTGTGCGACTCTGCTTTGTCGGCACCTCGATGCGAATGAAGTGAACCGGTGGGCCCTCGTTGCGGAGTCGGACCAGCGCTTCGTAGCGTACTTCGGCCTCCGCACCGGCGCGGTCGGTGGCGGCCAGCGTGCGTTCCATCAGACGTTCCAATCCGAAATCGGTCAGTGGACGCTGTGATTCGCCCCAGAACACCGGTGTCGACAGACTCACACGGTTTACGCCGGGTGGCGGGCGCAGCGGTGGGTTCCACCAGCGCGTCACGAAGCGCACCTGATCGTTGTACTCACCGGCCACATAAACGCTCTCATTGTACTTCAGGTGCGTGTCTTGCCACTTCATGCGAATGCTGAACGGTTCGCGGCGAAACCAGCAACGGATGTGTTCCGGGCCGTGCATCATCTTGAAGAATCCGCGCCGCTCGTGACGCGTGAAGAGTAAGGTATACTGCTCAAGCGCGCGGCACCGCTCGGTGACCGCACGGAGGTACGAGACTGGATCGGCGCGCACCTCCTCCGTGTTCATCGACGTGGCAGTTTCGAACGCATCGGGACGCAACTCGAGGTTTGCGTCCGATGCTGCGCAGCCGATACCCACCGCAATCGTCAAAGCACTCAGCCAAGTCAGCACGTGCAGTCGCGAACGTACGGCGTACGCCCCTAACACAGCATTCACTCCTCCAATTCACGCGCGAGCTTGCGCGCCAACTGCTCGGCTTCGGCGTAATCAGGCTGCCAGCCAAACCAGATGCCACGGACACGTCCGGTGGTGTCGACGACGCGCACGAGCGGGTCGGCGGGGAGCGGGGCAATCATCTGGAGCGGTCCAGTGAGTATTGTGTCAAGATGCGGAATGCACTGCATGGCCGCTGTCAGGCCGCGGTCGCCACGTGTGTCCAGGTTGAACGTGACCATCTGTGCGGACGTGTTGCGCAGAGACGCACTCAGTTTTCCGAATTGCGGCAATGCGCGCAGGCTCCAGACGCTGCCGGCCTGCCAGAAGCACTCAACCGTTATGTGCGATCGCGCTTCCTCGCTCGTGCGCAGGTGTCCTTCTGCATCATAGAGCGTCCACGTACGCGCCTCGTCCTGCCACCGCCGCCCGAGCGCGAGACGCGCCTCGAGCACCTCCGCTGCGGAGCGCAACGTCACCCGGCGATAATTAGCGATACGCAGAAACGGCGAGTTTGAGCGCTGATCGAGACCCGATCCAAAACCGGCCCAGAGCCGATCCAATGCCGCACGGGTCGTTTCGACCGGCTGCGGCTGCGTGGTAAGCGATTGCAGCAGAGCGTCTTCGTATTGGAGCGTCTGCAGAAACTCCTGCGCCTCGACGTTTCGCCGGACGGCCCACGACGCGCCGTGATTCAGCACGCCTTGGCTGACAGCTAAGATGCGCGTTCTCGTGTCATCCGCGGTCTGTTCATATTCCGTTCGCTTGACGATGCCGGCGCGGCGGTCAAACCACGCGGTTCCCTTGCGCGTGATGTTGAGCAGCGCGGCGACGCAGTCGGATTCCCGTACGTCGAACTCGATCTGTGCGAGCGCGCCGGCGGCACTCGCCGCGGTGACATTGCGGTAACGCCGCTGGCGGCCATACAGATCCGGAACTGTCGACCAAGCCACTTCGTCGTGAACGGCGGATGGCAGACGGATGAGAATCTCCAGCAATTCGTCCAACTCACCGACACGCATTGCCGCCGAGCGGGAGTAACTTGGTCGACCGGCCGAATCGAGCGTGAAGACCAGTCCAGTTCCCGTGCGCTCATCACTTGGATCACTCGGTGCAAATTCGAACAGTGCCGTCCAGCCGGTGGTGTCTTGGCTGAGGCACCAAATCTGCACGCGTTCGTTGAACGTCTGCCTGGGGGCTTGGGCGCCCGTCGCCACTACCGCGCGCGTTACGTCATAAATCAACTGGTCGCCCGGGCTCATGCGGTACGTCAGCGTTCGCTGGGCTTCGGCCGGCACGGTGAGCAACCCCAGCAGCAACAGGATTATTTCTGGGACGCGCACACCGCGCGCGTGATACGGTGGTCTGAGACGCGTGTTACGAAGCGACTCCATGGCTTGGGTAGGATACCAGCGCAACCGAAAAGGACGATAGGGGGCGTGAATAGATCGCTCTGCGGCTCGCGTATCGCCGCCTCGGCAAGCGCCGCGCGGGAAACGTACGTGTGCAGGCCGCACGGCCGGGCTACAATGCGCCGTCAATAAAGGAGGTGCACGAGTGAATATCGTCCAGGAGCCGCGCGTTTACCTGATCGGGCGGCAGGATGTGGACATGGCGACGATCAACCGCTTTCTGGTGGACGAGTCCATGACGTGGAACACGGACGCCGCCAGCGGGGCGGAGAGCCTGTGCGAGGTCGCGGGGCGCGTGTGTTACATGTCGTTCGGGAAGGGGCGCAAGACCAACGCGGAGTATCTGGGGCACATTCTGGAATCGGCACACGGATCGGTGCTGGAGCACGCGGTCTGGAACTTCGTCGTCGCCGGCGTATCCCGGTCGTTTACGCACGAGCTGGTGCGGCACCGGGCCGGTTTCGGCTACTCCCAACTCTCGCAGCGCTATGTGGACGAGTCACAGACGGATTTTGTCGAGCCCGACATCATCGCGAGCGACCCCGAGCTGCACACGATCTGGGAGGAGGCGGTGAAGCAGTCGCACCAGGCGTACTGCCGGCTGGTTGAGGGCCTGCTGAGCCGCTACGAGGACGTCGAAGACAAGACCATGCGACGCAAGCTCGCGCGCCAGGCGGCGCGTAGTGTGCTGCCGAATGCCACGGAGACGAAGATCTTCATTACTGCGAACGGCCGCGCCCTGCGCCATTTCATCGAGGCACGGGCCAATGAGTACGCGGAAATCGAAATCCGGCGTGTGGCGGTAAAGATGCTGCGACTCCTCCAGCGCGAGGCGCCGGCATTGTTTGGCGACTATGACATTGTGGCGCTGCCGGACGGGACGGAGGTCGCCCAGACCGCGCACCGTAAGGTGTGACGCCGTTTCCGAGCCGCGCCCGGAAGGAAGCGATTACGCGCACTGTGTGGCAGGGGCTTCCGGCCGACCGCGAGGTCGGCCGCTGCGTGAAGACGGACAATTGGCATGAGGACGTTCCTCGGCAAGTTAGTTGTCGCCGCCGCACTGTTGGGCGTGCTCGGCTTGCCGATAGTGTACGTTCACGCCGAAGAGGCCATTCTGCATCTCAAGAGTGGTCTGAGGCTCCGCGGCGACGTGACGCGGCTGGACGACGAAGTCGTGCTGCGCAACGCGGCCGGCGAGACGCGGTTCAAGATCGAAGATATCGAACGAATCGAGCCCGTAGGTGCCGAGGCGCCGGATGCACAACCCGTGCCTACCGTTGCTCCTGCTCCGCCGAAAGAGGCCGTTGCCGATACAGGGGAAGAAGAGTCGCTAGCGCCCGCTGCCTGGTTGAGCGATGATGATATTCTGCGGCTGAAATTGGGTGAACTGACCCGCGACGGACCGGCGGAGCGTTTACAGGTACGTTTCAAGCGCCGTTCGGGCCAGACCGAGCTACCGGACGAAGTGCTGGCCCTGCTGCGTAAGCGGCAGGATTTTGATCCGCGCTGGGCGGAGATCCTCACCCGCGGTCGACCGAACGAGCAGCTCCAGCTTATCGTGCGCGAGACTGGAATCCGCTATCTGGACCGCATCGAGGTGCGCAACGACCCCGACGCGTTCCGCATGTATCGCCGCCAGGTGTTGCCGCTCGTTTCCAAGAGCTGTGCGCGGTCCGGTTGTCACGGCGGCACATCTGCCCGTGTGTTTCGCTTCCCCATAGGGTCCAGCTCGAACGATGCGTACACGTACACAAGCTTTGCGCTGCTGGACGAGATGAAGACGGCGCACGGACCGCTGATCGACCGCGAGCACGTCGAGAAGAGTCCGCTGCTGACGTACATGCTGCCGCGCGAGAACAACCCGCGCGCGCACCCGCCGGTGGGGCGCGGACCGAGCTTCAAGCCGGTCCTGCGCGACAAGTCGGATCCGCGTTACGCCCAGGTGGTGGACTGGATCAACTTCCTGCTGCTGCCCCGGCCGGACTACGAGCTGACCTACCAGAACGCCTATCGCGGGCCATTTGAGCTGACGGTGCCGCCGGAAGCCGCGCCCAGCGCCGATGCCAGCCGCGTACCCGACGGGGACGAGCCGAGCGAGTAGCTTGATCCAGTTGGCGAAGACGGAGCCGTTATCGGCAGGGGGCACGTCGTTGGCTGTCGCCGCACATTTGGTGCGTACGAAGCCGCATCGTACGCATGGTGACTTGGAGCGCCGGAGCGTGATGAACACACCTGTTCTGGGACCCGCAGTATTTGCGCGGACCTCGTAACAGAAGCTCCCGCGGCCGTGTTCCCCAGATCTGTTTCATTGCTCAACCGCGGAGCCTATCGTCTGGCAGGAGGCTGGAGAGATGGCCCGCGATTACTTTGCAGTTTTGGGACTTACGCCCGGGACGCACAAGCCCCAGCTCGTTGCGGCGCGGTTCCTGGAGCGTCGCGAAGACCTGTTGCGTAGCCTGCTGTCCGACGGTGATCACGAGAATGCACGTCGGCAACTGGACGAGCTGCACCTCGCCTACGCGGCCTTGTGCCGGCCGGAGGTGCAGCGCGAGTATCTCAACGCTCGAAGCCAGCCGTCGGAACCCGCCGATGAGCTCCGGCGTCTCATCATTGCCGCCTTGGAAGACGGCCTGCTTCGATACTCACGCCGGCAGATGATCCTGGATCGAGCCCGGGAGCTGGGTTTCAACGACTTTCAGACGCAACTTCTCATCGCGCAGGTGCAGTTTGGCGACGATGACGAGCCGGTGGTCGCCCGTCCATCGGTTCGCAGGCTGCGTCGTCGGCCCATGGGGACCTGGGCCCGCTTGGCGGCGACCGGCGTGCTCGCGCTGACGATGTTTCTGTATCTCGTGCAGTGGGTGAGCAGCGCACAGCCTTGATGTTCATGCTACGTCGGCTGGGAGGCGGCGTTTGTAATGGGCAGCAGAAAGCGCATGAGCTGCAATTGCAGCATGTCGAACGCGAGATGTGCGAGGATCACCGGCATTAGGCTGCGCGTCCGCAGGAAAAACACGGCAAAAGTCAGGCCCAGGAAGAACACCTGCACGACGCCGACCCACCCCTGAGTCCAGTGCAGCGCTGCGAAGACGCCGGTTGAGATGAACACCGCCAGCACCGCCGAACCGCTGATACGCCGCAGGTAGGGGATCAGTAGACCACGGAAGAGCAGCTCCTCGTGGATGGCGACCGGCAGCAGCAGCAGAAACGCCAGCGCGGGCTCTTCAGTCGGCAATACGTCCAGAAACTCCATCCGTTGCATGACGTCTTCTTCGACTGCTTCGTTAGCCAGCATCAGTGGCGTGATGATCATCACCGTAATCGCCATCACGGCGTAGACACCGGCGAGCGTCCCGAGTGCCCAGGCGAGTTGTCGGAGCGGGCGGCGGAAGTTGACGCCGTAGCTCGCCGGCGACAGCTTGTGAAACCACAAGAGCATCACTGCCACAGCAGACGCCAAGATCACCTCGGCCCATTTGTAGAGGATGATAAAAAGCTGCGCGAAGACCTGCTCGTGGAAGTCGTCAAGCCATGCGGTCTCGTCCATGTCCACGGCTTCCAGAGCCATCAGCAGATCAAGAACGAGCGGAACGCCCAGCAATAGCACGACGATCAGCGCCAGATCCGTCACCGCCGCGGCGTGGCTCAGCTTACCTAGCAGTAGCGGGTTCGTCGTCGCTGATAGGCCCGTCTGCACGGGGCGCGCCAGGACGACGTTGGCCAGCGGCGGCTGTCCCGGGTCGTAGACCGGTGGCAGATCGCTCATGACGGGGATCTTTCGTGCGTGAAGGGCGAACGGTTGCCTTGCACATCCATCGCACGATAATACCCGTCTTGGACAACTTCGTCGTCATTACGTTGGAGGTGGAGCGGCGTTGAGCAAAACAGATACAGTGAGGCCGGCGGGAGGAATCCAGGTTAACGAGCGTACCCTGCGCGGCTGGCGCTGGGACGGACCGACGGAGTTGGTGTCCCGACCCGTACGTTGCCGGCGTGAGGACTGGTACATCGCCCGGGCCACGCTTACGCAGGGTGCCTCGTTGGCGCGCGCCGAGGTGCTGATTCGGTTTCTGCGCGGCGAAGAACTGATCGAGCAACGGTGCCTGCGCTTACACGCGACGTCGCAGAATGGGCGGACTGGCGAGCTCTTCGGGTGGGTCCAGACGCCGGAGAATGCCACGCATTTGCAACTCTGTCTGCCGGATGCCACGCTGACCGGGCAGGTGACGCGAATTGTGCTGGAGGATGTGGCGGAGCGCGATCCGAAGTGTCATCCGCTGGCCAACGTCCCGCGCTGGAGCAGCTATCGCCCGCCGTTTCCGCTGGAGCGCCTGATCCTGCCGGGTCGCCTGAGCGATCTTGCGGGTGTGCTGCGCGATCCGGGATTGACCGTAGTGAACGCCCCGTCGCATTGGTCCGAGTTGCGGGAGATCGCGCCGGGCAGCGTGTGCATCATCGACCCGCTGTGGATCAAGCTCTGGAAACTGAAGCTCGCGGATGTCGAGGCGTTGGCAGAGGACGCGTGGGTGATCGTTGACCTCGAGACTGCCGCGACGCTGCTAAAGCGGGCACGGGCGGTGTCGTGCGAGCTGGTCACGCACGTGTCGCCGTCGGGGCTGATGTCCGCCCGCTGCGAGTATGCCGACGTCCCGACGCGTGGATTGGCATTGCAGGACGTAGTGCCGTACGGAACGATGAACGAGAAGGGCGAATTCGTCATGCGGGGTATCCGGGCCAGTCGGGCTTGGAAGCGCTACGCGGACGCCGCCGGATTCGCGACGCTGCTGTCGGGCGAGACGCCTTGGTCCGATCGGAATGCGGACGTGCTGTCGGCGGCGCGGCCGGTCGGCAAGGGCGAACTGCTGGCGACCGACCTGCCGTGGCTCGTAAACGGTGACTTCGGACACCCGGTCGCGCCGCGGTTGGCGCGGCATCTCCTGCGCATGCATGTGGGTTGTTCGATCCCGGACCACATTCAGTATTGGAATCGCTGGGATAGCGGCGAAGTCGTGGTGCGCGACATCAGCGACCTGACCCGTCGTTACGCTCCGCTGCGAACAATGCGCTGGGCGTCCGACGATTCGCAATGTGCGCACCTCGGCCTCAGCATCATGCCGGCCGAGCCGGTCGAGCGGTACATCATGTTCGCCACCGGGCGGATCGACAGCGTGGGGATTCACAATGGCTTACCGCCGGAGCCGCTGATGGTTTTCTGTAAGTGGCTGGCGCGCGAGGTGCAGGAACGGACCTCGTGGGTGCGGCGCCACCTGACGGGCACGCTCGTAACCTGGCAGTTCGATACGCGTGACGGGCTCAAGTATGCTGCCAATTTCGCATCGGCCGATGGTGTGTCCGCTAAGACGCCGCGCGTGATTCACCTGCGTCGGACCGCGGCGTCCGGCTCCGAGATTCCGGATGACGCCGAGTTGATTCGCTTTCCCGAAGATGAAGGCCTGCACGGCGACGGTGCGCTGGACTACCAGGACAAGCTCACGCGCCTGTTGCGCAAGTTGCTCGCGCGACGCTAGCGTGCCCGATTGCCAAGCGCGGCCGCAGACGCTACAAGTTGCTATTCGGCGCCTGAGGCCCAGCGGCGGGGCCACAGCGTGAGCGTTTCCACAAACTCGCCGGCATCACGACACGAGTACACATGAACTTCCGCGAGCTCGGTCATACCTGTGTCATGGGCATGCAGTGGGGGGACGAGGGCAAGGGCAAGATTGTTGACCTGATGGTCAGTGATTTCGACGTTGTTGTCCGCTATGCCGGCGGCGCCAACGCTGGACATACGATCGTCGTCGGGGACGAGCGGTTTGCCCTGCACCAGCTCCCGAGCGGCATCATCCGCCCGCAAGTCACCAGCGTCATCGGGCCGGGCACCGTCATCGACCCGGCGGTGCTGCTGGGTGAGATCACGTCGCTGCGCGATCGGGGCGTTGACATTGGTGAGAATCTGAAGATCAGTGATCGGGCGCATCTGGTGTTCCCGTATCATCGGCGATCGGATGTGCTCACGGAGCAGCGGGCGCGTGTGGGCGAGAAGCTCGGCACGACGGCACGTGGCATTGGCCCCTGCTATGCCGACAAGTATGCCCGGCATTGGGCGATCCGCGTGTGCGACCTGTACCCCGCTGATCGTTTCCGAACGCGGCTGGCGGCGGTGGTGGCGCACAAGAACGCGTATCTGGCGGGAGTTCACGAGGTGCGCGAGACGTTCGACTCGGAGCGGCTGGCGGAGGAGTACCTGGCGTTTGCCGAACAGTTGCGGCCCCACGTGTGCAATACGACGACACTGCTGTACCACCTGATGCGCGAGGACAAGGTCGTGCTGTTCGAGAGCGCACAAGGCAGCCTGCTCGATGTCGATCACGGCACCTACCCGTATGTCACCAGCTCGAACTCGGGCGGCGGCGGTTACGCTACTGGGGCCGGCGTCTCGCCGCGCGCGGTGCAGTCGGTTATCGGCGTACTCAAGGCGTACGCGACGCGGGTCGGGAGCGGGCCATTTCCGACGGAGTTGAAGGACTCGGTTGGCGACGAGATTCGCGAGCGCGGACACGAGTATGGGACGACGACCGGCAGGCCGCGTCGCTGCGGCTGGTTCGACGCCGTCGCGGGCTCGTACGCCGCGATGTTCGGCGGTCCGACCGGCCTGGCGCTCATGCACCTGGACACACTGACCGGCATGGGTGAGATCAAGATGTGCGTTGTCTATAAGTCTGGCGGCGCGCAAACGAACGAGTTCCCGGCGGACGCGTACCAGTGTGAAGAACTCCAGCCGGTGTACGAGACGTTCGCGGGCTGGAACGACGACGTGACCGAATGCCGGAGGTTCGCGGACCTGCCCGCTGCTGCACAGCGGTATGTGCGCGCAATCGCTGAACGACTGGAGACGCCGATCCGGATGATCGGTGTCGGGCCGTCGCGCGAGCAGGTGATTTATCTCGAGGAGGGCGAGGCGTAGCCATGCCCACGCAACCGCCGTTGGATCCGCTGGAAGTATTGGGGTTGGCGCCGGAGCAATTGCCTCGTCACATCGCGATCATCATGGACGGCAACGGGCGCTGGGCGCAGCAACGCGACCTGCCGCGGATCGAGGGGCATCGCAGCGCATCGACGGCGGTACGTGAGGCTGTGACGCAGTGTGCCCGGTTGGGCATTCAGGCCTTGACGCTCTACAGCTTCAGCCTCGACAACTGGAAGCGTCCGCAGGACGAGGTGGCGGGCTTGATGGCGCTGTACGCACAGTATCTCGCGTCGGAGCGGGAGGAGATACTGGAGAACGACATTCAGTGCGTGCAGGTTGGTCGGCGCGAAGGGCTGCCCGAACCAGTGCTGCGCGAGCTCGACAAGACTGAGGAACTCAGCCGCGGCAATCGCGGGCTCACGCTGTGCCTGGCGCTGAACTACGGCTCGCGGGCTGAGATCGCCGACGGCGTCCGCAAGCTGGCGGCGCGCGTCGAGCGCGGCGAGTTGAGGGCGGCAGACATCACCGAGCAGCATATATCAGATTCGCTGTACACCACGGGATTGCCGGATCCGGATCTGGTCGTACGGACGGCAAACGAAATGCGCCTGAGCGATTTCCTGCTGTGGCAGATCAGTTATGCGGAGCTCTACGTGACGGATGTCCTGTGGCCGGACTTCCGCGCGGAGCATCTCTATGATGCCATCCAAAGCTTTGCGAAGCGGCAGCGACGCTTTGGGGCGGTGCTGGACGCCAAGGGGAGCGGTTCTCCCCCGACCCCTCCCAGCTAGGGAGGGGGGTAGATTCCGGATTCGTGATCGTGTTTGGGTCGGACTGAGTCAGCTATGCGACGTCGTCTCATTGTTGGGCTTTCGCTGGCAGGTGGTTTGCTGACGCTGCTCGTGCTGGACGCCTGGCTCGCGCGCGTTCAGCCTCCAGATTGGCCGGTGCCCGGGACGACCATGAACCTCGGACACTGGGTGACGAACGGACTGCTCAGCACCACACTCGTGCTCGCGCTGACCGTACTCGCCGTACATGAACTCGTTCATTTGGCGCGCGGGCGGGGCTATCGTCCGTTCGGCCGCACGGCACGGGTCTTCGCGGCGGCGTTGGTTCTGGGGCCCTACGTTTCGTACAACCTCTCGCCTTTGGCCGGCGCGTACGATGAATCGCTTGGAATGTTGTGCCTCGCGGTGGCCGTGGGCTTCTGCTTCCTGCTGCAGACGATTCTCTACCGCACGGAGAACGCGATCGAGCACATGTCGATCACGCTGTTCATTATGTACTACGCCGGCGGTCTGGCGGGCTTCATGATCAAGCTGCGTATGGAGGTCGGCGGCGGACTGGGCATCGTACTGCTGATCTTCTCGGTGTTTCTCGTGAAGATGACCGACACGGGCGCGTACTTCACAGGGCGCGCACTGGGGCGGACACAGATGGTACCGTGGCTGAGCCCGAAGAAGACCTGGGAAGGTTTCGCGGGCGGTATGGTGACAACGGTGCTGTGCGCCGTCGGCGTAGGCTATGCGCTGAAGTCGTTCGGCTGGATCGAGTTTGCCAACCCCCACGTGTCGTTTCTGGGCGCCATGGTGTTGCTCGGCGTGCTGCTGGGCGTGTTCTCGGCGGCCGGTGACCTGGCGGCCTCAGTGCTGAAGCGTGACGCCGCCGTAAAGGACTCCGGGCAATCGCTCCCGGGGTTGGGGGGCGTTCTGGATGTGCTCGATTCGCCGCTGCTGGCCGCACCTGTGGCGTGGCTGTTCTGGACACGCCTCTTTCCGGTCATTCCGCCGGTTTAGTCATAGAGAGTCGCAGGTGTCCGAGCGCGCGGCGCACAGACGCCGCGCCTCGCGCTGCTATTGTTTCAAGAAAGCGGCGCTTTTTGATATACGCCCTTCGATTCGCGTGCTACCATTCCACACGTGATCACTCCTCTTCCCGAGGTCGTGCCAGAAGCCACGGGCACTCTCTCTTGAATCGGGCTGATCAGCGTAAGCGATAGTGGCGTTGTGGCCGATGCACGGCTGCGCGCTTTGAGGCCGAAATCCTGTGGCTTTGAGCTGACGGGTCGCGCTTCCGGGCTGAGGCATAACGGAGTAATGACTCGGTATTGCGGCCTCGCGCTGACCGGCGCGCGACTCACACGCACCACGCGAACTGAGATACTAATGGAACTACCCCGTCGTCCGAAGGGCGATACCTACCTACCGGATGGCGCGCTGACAACGGCCATGGAGCGGTTGCGGAGCGTCGAACGTGCGCACGAATTGCGTATTGGCATCGTGTCAGCCTTCGACTTTCGCACGCGTATGCTGCCGTACTGGTACGCTGACAAACGCATGGCACCGTGCTCCGTGCGCACTCTGACCGATGTGTTGTTCGCGAGCGGATTTCGACACATCCGCACGGTGCTCCAGCAGTGGACGCCACGATTTCAGCCGAGCCGCGCGGTGCTCGACGGGCGGCCGCTGGATCTGTTGCTCGTATCTGCCATGCAGGTACACGCGGAACCGGCGTACGACCTGATTCGCGATGCCCATCAACTCGGTGACGCGCGCCCGCTCGTTCTGGCCGGTGGGCCGAAGGCGATCTACGAGCCGTCTGATTACTTGGAGCTCGGGCCACGGCCCGGCGTCGGCGCCGACTGCGTCGTCACGGGCGAGGCGTACGTTCTGCTCGATCTGCTCGAGACCGTTTTCCGCGATTGGAAACCCGGGGAACACGTGCGCGCGACGTTCGATCGGGTACGCGGCTCGGGGGCACTGAACTCCGTGCCGGGATTGGTCTATCTGTCGCCGGATCGTCCACCGGAATCGCCGGTTGCAGTGAACACCGGGGTCCAGCGTTTACTACGTGATCTCGACGAGATGCCTGTGCCGGACGCGGGTTATCGATTGCTGGAACCGCCGCACCGTGGGCGTGATCTGCGTGCCGATCCGCTGCCGGCGAAACGCGTGAAGTGGACATCGCCGATTGCCTCTATTGTCACGACGCAGGGCTGCAAGTTCGCTTGCCCGTACTGCCCGATTCCCGCGGTGAACCAGCGCACCTGGCGGCACAAGAGTCCCGAGCGGTTCGCGGCCGAGATCAAGCACATCTACGAAGAGTTCGGCATCACTTGCTTCTTCGGCACAGACGACAACTACTTCAACAAGCCGGAAACCGTTGCAGCGCAGATGCAGGCGCTAGCGGAGACTACTACGCGCGGTACGCGGCTGGGCAAAGTGATCAAGTTCTACACCGAGGCGACGCAGTTTGACGTGTATCGCAATCGGGACCTGCTGCCACTTTGCCGTAAGGCGGGGCTGCGCGGAATCTGGTTTGGGATAGAGGACCTGACGGCCACACTGGTGCGCAAGGGGCAGAGCGCCGGGCCTGCGGCCGAGTTGTTTGACGAGCTGAGCGGTTTGGGCATTGAGCCGCACATCATGATGATTCACAGTGACGAACAGCCGCTACGTTCGCCGGCGGGCACGCTGGACGGCCTGCTGAATCAGGTCCAGCACGTTCGTAATATGGGTGCCGTGTCGTACCAGTGTACGTACCTCGGCCCAGCGGTCGGAACGAAGGATCTTGAACCCGCCGCGGAGGCCCGCGCGATATTCAAACGGGTCGAAGGCCGTCTGGTCCCCCAGGCGCATCAGGATGGCAATCACGTTGTGTCGTCGGTGCATTCGCGACCCTGGCGCCAGCAGATGAATCTGATCCGAGCCTACATAGCGTTCTACAACCCGCTGAACACCTTGCGCGCGCTGTGGGCCTTGCGCCGGGGACGCGTTTCCGGCAAGCAGCTTGCGTTTCAACTTATCGGCCAAATCGGCCTACTGCTGACGGTTCCGAAGATGTGGATGTGGGCCCGGCGGTTGAAGCGCGGGCCGATTGAGCGCTGGCAGGGCGCCGAGCCGCCGCGCATTCCGATGATCGACGCACACACCGCTGAGGAGATGAACTGGGCGATTGGTCACGCGCCGACGCCGGGGTTCGAGACACCGGCGCGCGTCGTCGCACAGGCGACGGCGGATGTTGACCAGGTAGCGTCAGGGGAAGCGATAGCGCTGCCGCAAGTCTACGTGTAGCAAACACACGATTCCGGAGCACGTGCTGTCAATTGAGCGAAGCGTCGCCGGGGGACGAGCTTGGACTTCTTGGTGCGGTTGGTGCATCGCCGGCGGTATCCTCGCGGAGAAGATGCGCGGCGCGCCCCATCGCCTGCTCGAACCGTCTGATTCCGGAATACATGATGAACTGCTTGTCCGGAAAGACGTCGCCGCGTACGAGCATGGGCAGATCAGATACATCCCAGTCACGGTTCAGTTCCGATTCACGCCCCGCGAAGTAGAGAATCGGTGTGGTACGCCCAAGGGATTTGAGCCGCCGCTGGATCGCAGCGCGACCCTCGTCCGTTTCTTTGTGTCTGGTGAGACGTTGAGTCTGATACGCGGCATCGATCAGAACGACGTTGGGCAGCGTCGCTGCCACGACACGTGAGACACTGAGCGTGACGTCGACCTTTTCGGGTGTCCACCGGCTTCCCATGACGCCGGGCCAGCAGAGGTATTCGACCTCTCTTGGCAGTTGCCGGAGTGCCTCCGCAAACTGGTCCGTGCGCAGTTGCTGTTTCTCCTCAAGCAGTGGCGTCAATGCGCTCTCGTTCTCTAACAAGAACTTCGACGTGCCCGTGATGCGGCACGCGGCTTTCACGTCGTCGGCGATGCGCTTCCACACGCGAGGCGAGTCAAATCTCCCGAAGGCTTTCGTGTATGCGGAGACCTTGGTGCCGGGGATAATGCGAACGTCGGGCACGGCGCGCTGCAGCAGTCGATAGATTTCGGGATTCTCATCGGGCAACGTCGTGACAATGACGTACTCGAACACGCCCGCAGCGTGTTTCAGGCCGTTGATGACGGCTGAGCGGTGCGCCTCGACGCTCCAGTGATTCAGTTCGACCCAGGGGATGACGCGTGACTCAGGCTCGGAATTGATGCGCGACTCGGCGCGACAGCCAAACGACGAGACGCAGAGCAGACTCACCACCAGGCCACGTGCAAACGGCGTCATGCGACATGCCTCCTTACGAAACTGCGGGCTGGATCGCCGCGTGCGTAAGCGCACGATTCCCAGTGGAGCATATCGAGACGTGTTATGTGAGTCGAGCCGCGGCAGGCGACTGTGCCGCGGCACGGCGCAGTCGCCCGATTGAGATTCTCGTGCGGAGGCGGTTGCCTACGGCGCCGTCAGCAGCGCGACAAATGCGTTGATGTCGCCGAAGTCGAAGCTCCCGTCACCGTTGATGTCGCGGTTTTCCAGCGGGCAATCCGGGAAGTCAAGCGCATACTGTCCCGGTTCCGTGAGTGCGAGGACGAACGCGTTGATATCGCCGAAGTTCGCAGCGCCGTCGCAGTTTACATCGCCCACCGGTTCGCACTCGTCGGGAATTCCCGTGCCGTTCACATCCGTGGACGTGCCACCGGCGATATCGTCGCTGTCACCGACCGCGTTACCGTTACAGTCGAAGTCGCCGATGCGCATGAAGTACACGTCCTGTTCGCCATTGAACGTCGCGGCGTAGGCGAGACTCGCACCGACCTCGTCGGAGATCATGTCGTAGTAGTCGCCCAGCTTGTCCTGGCTCGGATAGCCAAGGCCATGGTTGAATTGCGGCGTGACGGCGACGCTGGGCGTCCAGGTCAGTCCGGCGTCGGTCGAATAGGAGTAGCGAACCTCGGAGAATGTCGGATTCGACGGTGTCACGTCGTTCCGTGTGTCATTCCAGACGACGTCGATCCGCCCGTTGGGTGCAACTGACATCGTGCCGAACCACTGGTACGCATTCGTGCCGATCGGATCATCGTTGATGCGAACCGGTGGGCTCCATGTGGCGCCGCCGTTAGTGCTGCGGGAGAAATGAACGTCCATCGGATCGCTGCCGCCGGGGTCGACCGAGCAGAGCATATAGAGATTACCGTGGGTCAGGCCACCGGAGTGATCGCACGCAATCCAGACTTGCCCGAGGAGACCGACCGGGTTGGGCCCGGACGCGCCGACCAGCGCGCCGCCCATATCGACGTTGGTGATGCTGAACGTCGGCGTGACACCCGTGAGCTTGGCGTTGCTCGACTTGGCGACGATGAAGTCCGGGTTGAAGAACGTGGGCCAGTCGACCCCGCCAATCAGCAAGTCGCTGTTCGGATCGACGACCTGCGTGCCGAACACGGGGACCGGCGACAGCGCGAAGGGACCGTCGAACAGCATCCCGCCGTCGAACGAGCGCGTAAACGGCTGGCCCGTGTACGGGCCGCCTGCGATGCTCCACGCGGCGTAAATATTGCCGTCGTAGCTGCTGCCGGTCCGGTCGATTGCCATCCACTGCTTGTCGCCGCCGAACGCGAAGAACGGCGCGCCCCAGGTGGCGCCCCCGTCGGTCGACTTGTACATATCGCAGGTGAAGTCGCCTTCGAGGCTGAAGTAGTACATGGTGCCGGCGGAGTCCGCATCGAGCACCGGGTCGCTGCGAAAGACGCCCGGGTTGATCACGCCGGGGTTGGTCCAGGTGCGGCCGGCGTCGGTGCTGTATGCACGTCCGGCCTGGCGGAAGTTGTTGTTGATCGTGTCGAACTGCCGCCAGCCGATCGCAATCAGATTCGGATTGGTGGGATCGATCGCCAGCGATGGTTCGTTAGCGGCGTCGCCGACGATGTTGAGGCCGTTGGGATCCACGCTGACCTGAAAGCTCTGCGCCGGTCCCGTACGCATGAACAACGCAGCAGGCGGCGGAGACGTCTTGCGCTCGCCGAGCGGTTCGGTCGGCGGCGAACTCACCGTCTCATGGACCCAGACCTGGACATTGGGCCAGCCGCGCGCCGCCATCTCCTCTGGCGACGTGGGCAGCGGTTCCTGGGCAAGTGTGGTACTGACCAATGCCCCAGCCGCGAGCAGCACTGCTCCCCCGGTTCTCAGAGCGCGCATTTCACACCTCTTTCGTAGTTGATGTCGTCATCCCGGCGCAGAGACCACCCGCGGGCTGGTCTCTCCAGCCATAGCACGCTCTTATTGTACCGGCAGACGGACGGGACTCCATGAATTTCTGACGCTTATTGGGCGTTGGAGAGTCGCACGCTATGCGCGGTAGAATGGCCGGAGTATGAGAACTATCGGCCTCATCGGCGGGATGAGCTGGGAATCCACGCTCACGTACTACCGCATTATCAACGAGCGCGTCGCACAGCGATTGGGCGGGCTGCACTCAGCGAAGTGCCTGCTCTGGTCGTTCGATTTTCACGAGATCGAGCTGCTTCAGAGCACGGGCGACTGGTCCACGGCCACACAGCGGATGGTCGATGCGGCCCGCGCGCTGGAGCGTGGTGGGGCGAATTGCCTGGTGATCTGCACCAACACCATGCACAAGATGGCCGACGACGTTCAATCGGCGATCGACCTGCCGCTTCTGCACATCGCCGACGCGACCGCCGAGCGTATCAAGGCCGCCGGCATGAAGCGGGTCGGTCTGATCGCAACGCGCTTCACGATGGAGGGGGATTTCTATTGCGGCCGGCTCATTGTTCGACACGGCCTCGATGTTGTCGTGCCCGATGAGGCGGACCGGCAGCTTGTCCACGACGTGATCTACAACGAGCTCTGCCGCGGCGAGATTCGCGACACATCTCGCGCGGCGTATCGCGGGATTATCGAGAAGCTCGTTGGCGCCGGCTGCCAGGGGATCATCCTCGGCTGCACCGAGATCGGCCTCCTCATCCAGCC
>JANQFV010000013.1 GCA_028277645.1 Phycisphaerae bacterium | reverse complement strand
ATCGTCGACCTCCTTGTCGTCGACAACAGCGTGTACTACAGATTGACACCGCGCAACCCGTACAAGCGCCGAACATTGATCTATCAAACAGAGCCTAGTCAAGGTTGCCACGTTCGTAAAGGAAGCCGTGAGCTACTTGCTGGCCCGAGAGGACCCACTGACAAGCCGCATCGTGCCGCGGGACGAGCAGAAAGAGCCGGCGGCGGGGTCATCGTCGTCACATCAAGGTCGACGGGTGAGCTTCGGAACGGTGCCGGACTTTGCATACCAAGGCACCGGCGTGCGCGTTGACTCAACCGTACCGGATTCCCCTGCGGAGCGTGCCGGTGTCCTGCCCGGCGACGTGCTCATCCGCCTGAACGGCCAGGAGATTGGCAACCTCCGCGCGTTTTCCAAGTACCTCAAGACCCTCGACCCCGGCCAAGCGGTGGAAGCCACACTGATCCGCGACGGTACGGAACGCACCCTGAATGTAATCGTTGAAGATCGCTAGGCCGGATAGACGGCGAACGCAGAACCACCACCACCAACTTCGAACGAAGAGACCGGAGCGGAGATCGTCACCGAGTTGCTCAGGTACTTCATGGTGGCGACGCGTTCTCGAGTCCTCAACTGCGCACGACCTCATTGAATGAGATCGGGCGACTGGGAGCTGCCAGATCAGCCCATCGCCGTGTCTCTTAAACGGGTTTTCGAGCAATCCTGCGATCAATTGCCCGCGGAGGAGCCGGAGCTCCTCCACCTGTACCGCCGATACGTGCTTTGGGTTGTCCCACATGGAGTTTCCATTATCAGGCGCGGTGGGTCGGCGTATCACGCGGCCGATCTTGAGCGAGTGGATCCGGATCGAATGCACTCTTGAACACTGAGTCAGAGCTGACCAGTGACCGAGCACCAAAAGCGACTGTCAACTAACTGACTGCTCTGGCTGGAGTTGATCGGCTCCGACGGTATCGGTGGACTTCTAGCAACGGAAGCGCCACCGAATCCTGGTGAAATCGACGCTTGCACCAAAACGGCAGCGCGCTGCGCACGTGTCTGTTCCGTTGCACGACACGGTGCTTACCGGATGCAGTCAGGACAGCGTGGCTCGCACGCTGGCGCCTCACCAGTCGATCACGGACGGCCAGGTATGCCCGTTGTGGCAGCACACAATCGGGCGATTCGTGGGGCCTTCGGGTTCGTCATCATGCTCCAAGACAGTGCGTTGTTCGTCCCACCAGATTTCCGTGTTGCCGCCGTACTCAACATCGACGTCGACGCCTGGTTCCATGTTGAAATCCGCCCGGCCGGGCAATCGATCGAGTGTACCGCGGGCAGGCGCCCCGCATTTGGGGCACAGCGGTGAGTGCAATCGCATGGTATCAGCTCCTGAAAAAAAGAACGTGGCCAATGGGAGCGCAAGCATGTGCCCTAGCGGACAATTGGAGTCGTGGTGGAGGCCCCAACCGGGTTCAACGCTTCGGCGCGCACAAATTCAACGCCCCCGCCGCGTCCTCAGCGACAGGGATGTGCGACGCGTTTTCAGGATCCCCCGGGCGTTTTCTGGTCGAAGCCGAGGCAACACGCCGCTGCCCCGCCGTGAGGATGCCGGAGAAGCCGGCTCGGCAATCAGCTAAAAGGACTACTTTGATTTGATGCCGCCGCCGGGGGTTGAACGACCGACGGCTAAGACTCATCCATTATATAATAACACAAAAATATCAACAATTAAGTTGCAGGCGGTGCGGCCGATGACCTGCCCCCCCTAACCGAGTCGAGTCGAGTCGGGATGTTAGGATTCATTTCCGACTGGGCGTGGATGGGAGGCAGATGGATGAAGAAGAGGCACACGCCTGAGCAGATCATCGCCAAGCTGCGGGAAGCCGAGATCGCCCTGTCGAAGGGGCAGTCGATCGCCCAGATCGCCCGCAAGCTCAGCATCACCGAGCAGACCTATTACCGCTGGCGTAAGGAGTACGGCGGCCTGCGCGCCGACCAGGCCAAACGGCTCAAGCAGCTCGAGCAGGAGAACGCCCGGCTCAAGAAGGTCGTGGCCGACCTGACGCTGGACAACGCCATCCTCAAAGAGGTGGCGGACCCAAACTTCTCTCGCCGGCACGTCGGCGGCAGGCGGTGATCACCGTCCGCCAACGATTCGACGTGTCGGAGCGAAGGGCGTGTCGCGTGCTGAGACAGCCGAGGACGACGCAGCGTCGCCGACCGTACGTCCCCGACGATGAGTCCCGGCTGGTGCAGCGCATGGTGGAGCTGGCACAGCAGTATGGCCGCTACGGATACCGGCGGATCACCGCCATGCTGCGTCTGGAAGGCTGGCGTGTAAATCACAAGCGGGTCGAACGATTGTGGCGTCGAGCGGGACTCAAGGTGCCCACCAAGCAGCCCAAGCGTAGCCGACTGTGGCTGAATGACGGGTCCTGCGTACGGCTGCGGCCGTTGTGGAAGGATCACGTGTGGGCGTACGACTTCGTACAGGACCGGACGCACGACGGACGGATCCTGTGGATGCTGGTCATCGTGGACGAGTACACGCGGGAGTGCCTGGCGATCGACGTGGCGCGCCGGATGACGTCGGGCTATGGCGCGTGAAGCCGCAACGCCCTCCGACGTGGCTGCCGTCTATCTCGTCGACGTCTCAGGTAGTCGACACGACACCGGCCGAGGTGTGGGTGGTCATCGAACAACTGCTGAGTTTGCAGCGAACGTCGGACGATCCTTGGCTCGTGGGCGCGCTGCACGGTACGTGTGGAAACGCAGAACACCCCTACATCATCGAACTGCGCGGCGTGTTCCAGCGCTGCGAAGGCCCGGTCACGCCGCCAGTGGAGTCAATCGCGCGTTGGTTGGACAATCAACACCGCACGCTTCACGGTCCGCCGTCCGCGTCAATCGAAAGCACTGTCGCCATCGAGCCGGATCATGTTACATTTGAGCCGATCGGCGACTGGCACGTTTGACCTGCCTACGTACGCATTGTCCCTTGGCCCATTCCACGCTGGCAGCATTGGCGGGCTTGGCACAACTTGTGCTTTCCGTCTCCAGGCCTGTCCGCAACCACACTTACGATCGAAGCTCACGTGGACGCAGTGCATGCAACGAACGGCGAGGAGACGGTTAGCAAGTGGTTCGACTGGACTGACGGAGTGGGTGAACTAGTAACACGCGGGCTTCCTCCGAGGAGCGGCCAGGTGCTGTATTTGAGCCGAAGCTGCGTTGACGCGTTCAACAACCAGCATGGCTCGGTGCTGTACTGGCTATGCCGAATCACCAGCTTCAGCCGGGCGCACGCGACTGACGAATTCGATCGATCGGAAACTTGCCGCGTTATCGGTGCGACGCGGATAGCCACGCCGTAACAATCACCACGCACTTGCGTACCGTGCGCGGTCGATCCACGAAACCGGCACGCACGAAAACTCCATGGCTCCGTCGATGAGGCGTGTCCCCTCCCTTCGAACGCCGGCCACGCTCTGCGTAGCACGTCACAGAGCGCGGCCGGTTTCAAGACGATCTGACCAACCCTGTCAGGCACCCGACTGCCGGTCAACTCACTCTACGGCGATGCGGGCACGGATTCGCAGTAATTCTCGATGCACGAATCGATAGTGAGATCGTTGGCGTCGTCGCACTCAATCACGCTCACCAACTCGAGCAAACCGTCCGGCAACGTGAGCTCGTGATCAGCGCCTGCAAACACGGGATTCAGCGCTTGCTCTCCACTGACCACATGATCGCGCAACCAATTCATGATCCCGTATGAGTCCACTTCATTAACACTATCCCAGCCGTTGTTGCACTCGCACATTGGTATTGCTACAAATGGATACCCCTGTGGCCAATCGCGATAGTTCTTACTGGACCAGAGCTTGACGTAGATTTTGATGTTCTTTGGCTCCGCCTTCGCTTGGTTCGCCGCGGTATTGACGAGATCTCGCGCATCTTCGCACTTGCACCAATCGCGGTCATTTGAATCATACTGACAATTCGGACCGATTACGCCCGGGTCCATTGGGCACTCCACCCCCATATCTTCATACGTGTTTTCCGGCAGCGTAACGAACCCATCTGTAATCAGCACTATATACTGTTTGCGTGACGGGTTATCCAGCACCGCAGCAGCCACGTCGATTCCCGCATAGAGTGTCGAGCTACCGCCAGCATGGCCATCAACCAGATACTGAGACAGCCACGATCTGAGATCCTGATACTGCAGTGTCAGATGCTCGTCTATAATCGCGCCATTGGACAAGTGACCGTTAAATCTCTCCGCGCCGACACGCGGACGGATCGCGTGCGGTTCGTACCGGTCCAGCACGACGGTCATCGCGTTTCGGTACGCTGTGAATAGAGAAGAAGACGATTGATCATAGAACGCACTCTCCGACATATCGAACATGAAGATCACATCAAAGTCCGCATTGGGACAGCCGTTGCCGCAGCCGCCGTTCGGCTCGTGCGTCACGTCGACGAGTATGTCGTTCTCATCGTACACACACTCATCCTTCGTACACGGATCATCGTCGTCGAGCTCCATGACGTTACCCTGGGCATCACAGCAATACCCCGGGAGGCAGTCGTTGGTTGTGCCGACGCTATGGAGCACCGCGAACGTCTGCTGACCGTTGGCAGCGCCCGCCAGGCCGAACTCGATGCGCACCGTCGTCGAATATTCATTCGCGCACGGCGTTTCCAGCACGACGACGTACAGACCGTGCCGGTCCGGTCCGTGCACCTCCACGCGGTTGTTAATATGAGCCTGCCGCCCGGTGGAATCCCGATAGAAGAACTCGCTGCCCCACGCGAAGCCCGGGCTCGACGCCGGCGGACCACCATCGTCTGCGCAGACGCGCGCACCGGTGGTCGGGTCGTAGAGGAACGCGCTAAAGCTGTCCGGCGGAAGCAATCCCGGCGGCGGGCCACCCGGCTCCGCCACGCTGACGAGCCCGAATCGGAACAGGATATACTGCGGCTCTAAGCCGGGAGTGACGGTAATGTCCTGGTACACACGGCTGACCGCGCCGGCGCTCGGCTCGTCCAGCCGGACCATCTGCCGATCGTTGAACGGCATAAACGACACGGCGCCACTGCAGTCCCAGTCGTCCGGACAGCCGTCCTGATTTTCGTCCGCGAAATCGAGGTTGTCGAACACCTGCCCAACAACCGTACCGCCCGTCAAAACGAGCAACAACGCAATACCAGTCCATGCTCTCATAACCGTACCTCCCGGAATATGCCGCGCGCACTGCGCGGGAATCACTCCTATCCACTCCAACCGCCGATCGCCGGCGGTGTATCTACGTTCGCGAGCACTCTCAGTCGGAGTGCCGTTAATCTCATGCTCACACATACGCCGCGCGCGGCGGCCCAAGGCGCCACCACGCAACAAGCCGATGGGCAAGACCACCAGCACGACCGTCACGCCGCCAATCCCCACCAGCAACGGCGTCGCCCACTGCGACGGCAGTTGCCGCGGGTGCGAGGCCCGCGCGTACTTCACACTGTCATCATCCCGCCGGACGATCTCGCCGATACACGTTCCGCTGCGGTGCTCCCACCGCAGCCGGTCGTGCTCGTCGTAGTTGTACGTCACCGTGTACGAAGCCTCGACGGCCGAGATGCCCCAGTCCGATTCGTTCACCGTCATCGACGTCCGGTTACCCACCAGGTCGTACGTGTACGTCACCTCGCGTTCAAACCGCAGCGCGCCGCTCGCATCAAACGTCCGCGCCCACTCACGACGCAATCGGTACAAGTCATCGTAGGCGTAGGCGATCTCACGCCGCTCATTGTTCTCGAGCGTCTCGGTCACGTGCGTCCGCTGCCCGGCGGCGCCCAGCGTGTAGACGAAGCTGCTGATCACGGTCTGCGTGCTGGCGTAGTCCCGGTAGTTCGTCACCGACGTCAGCCGGTGCTGCGTGTCGTAGCCGTACACCACCACCGCCGTGCCGTTGCCCAGCTCGACCCGTTCCAGGTTGCCCACCGCGTCGTAGAAATACTCGGCGTACTGGCCGTCGGAGGCCTGGTCGTCCGTAAACGCGCCGCTGACGGTCTCCAGCCGGTCGAAACCGTCGTAGGTGTACAGCGTCTGCCAGGTCGGAGCGCTGGTGTCCCAGCGCGTCTGCACCGCCACTTCCGTGCGGTTGCCGGCGTCGTCGTAATCGTACGACAGCGTGTCGCCGTCTTCGCGATCCTCGGTCTTCAGCCAGCCGCGATGGTTGTAGGTGTAGTCGGTGAAACCGTCGCCGCCGTCGTCCGGATCGTCGCCGGCGGTGTCCAGCAGCCCGCCCGGCGTCCACGCGAAGTGGTACGTCTCGGTGCCGAACTCGGCGTGCGTCACCGTTCGCTTCGTCACGCGGCCGTTCAGATCGTGCTCGTAGGCGATCGTGCTGTCGTCGAACCGCGTGTGCAGCTCGAGGTTGCCGGCGTCGTCGTACTCGAACGACTCTTCCAGGACCTCCTGGAAGTCATACAGGGCCAGCGTCGGCAGCGTCCGCGACTCGATCCGCCCGAGCTTGTCGTACGTCATCACCGTCGTGCGGCTCTCGGCGTCGGTGATGTGCGTCAGGTTGCCCAGCTCGTCGTAGTCGTAGTACGTGATGGGTATGCCCCACGACATGACCGCATCGCCCGCCGACGATGCGGCGGTATTCTGCGCCGCACCAATTGTCCGGGTAAAGACATTTCTTGAGAAAAACATCCGCTGAACCGGTTTCGGGAGAGAACCCTACGTATGAATCCGGAGGCGCTGCCGTGAGAACACTTACTCCGCGAGCCCGCTCCCGCGAATTGCGCCGGCGATCAACCTGACCCTAACGCGCCGGCGACGAGTTCCAGGGTGCCGGGGTGCGGTCGGGAGCGCTCTGCTGCCCGAAACACAAGAAACTCGTGAACGATCGTGAGAGCACGCCGCCCCGTGGAGACCACCCATGAAGCTGTTCGGCACTCGCATCGCTGCCGTGCTCAGGGTGCTGACGCGCGCCCAGTTCGGCGATGCCAGCGGTAGCAGGAAGACGACACTTCCACCGCGAACGCTGGCTATGGGCACCGTGATCGCCTCGATCGTCGGAATGCTCGTGGCGATTTACGGGATGTTCTTTCACGCGGACCAGG
>JANQFV010000005.1 GCA_028277645.1 Phycisphaerae bacterium | reverse complement strand
TCGTCGTGCTGAACAACGTTGTGGCGTCCTCTTTCAGCGTAATCGAAAAGGCATCGACACCGTCGCCGTAACTGGCCATAAAGGTGTCGAGCTCAAAGTCGTACGTCTGATCGACGCCGAATTGCAGCAGCATGTTGTTTTCGGTGAGAGCCGAAGCCGTGCCAGTGATCGTCTCGACGGACAGGTCACCGCTGCCGGTGCCGGTGAATTCGAGCGTGTCGATCGTACTGTTCTGCGAGACGGTGGATTCAGCGGCTGAAGAGCCCGCGCCGGCGTTGAGCGTGAAGGCATCGCTCCAGTCCGTGCCGAATGGCGCATTCCGCGCGTCGAAATCGCCGTCGTTACCGCCGTCGTCGGCCTCCACTTCACCGAGGATGTTGCGCACGTCGGTGCTGAGAACGAAGCCGGCGAATGATGTTGCAGTGAAGCACGACACCGTGGTGAGCGCTACGAGCAGCATAGCGCAGCCGCGCGACGAACGCAGAGTCATGGGAATCTCCTCTCTCCTGCCTGACCCCAGCGCCTCCACACGCTGAAGCCGACGAATTCCTCTCCTTCGGTCCACGGCGGGCAACACCACGTCGGGGGCGAGTGACTCGTTCAGCATTCTAACGAGCAGTCGCATGAATGAAAGCGCGTGTTGAACTTTCGCGCGGCGGCGTTGAACGCACAGCCCGCGGCGCCACTGGCCGTAAGCGGTCACGGTCGGACCGGCATCTCGCCGTCGACTCCGCTTGCGAATCTGCGCATTGATACCGACATCGCATTGACGACCAATGCTGCTGGAATTATATTAAGATTGCAATATCTGGATGTCTGTGAGCGCGGACTGAGCTGCCGCCGGCGCTGGCAGCAAAGTGCGGGCAACAGCGTCCCGCTGTAGCGGTACATCGAGGAGGCAAGTCATGAGATCTGGTCGGCTCACGCTCCGGGCGCTTTGGAGCGTTTCACTTCTGACGATCTTCGTGGGGCTGCTGTTGCCCGGTGGCTGTCCGCCGATCGATGTGCCGGGCGACCCCAATGAACCCACGACGCCGTCCGGCAACGCGCGCGACTGTGTCGGCTGTCACACGGACGAGGCGTTATTGAAGGCGGTGGCCCGGACGGAGGAACCGCTGCCTGAAGAATCGGGCGAGGGGTGAGGCGGCTCTGTGCCTCAGGTTGAGGTATGGGAGCGTGTTCTGGTCGACAGTGATTTCGCCAATACGACACACGGACAGATCGGCTGTCGCACGTGTCACGGCGGCGCCGCGGGCGTCAATGAGAAAGATGCGGCGCACGTCGGCATGGTGATCGACCCATCCGCGGGCGACGCACCGGCCTGCAAGGACTGCCACGCCGACATCGCCGCCAACGTGCAGAAGAGCCTGCACGCGACGCAGCAGGGCTACTTCACCGCGTTTGCCGCGCGCAGTGGAAAGAGCATCGACGATCCGGACTTCGCGGCCATGTTCGACGATCGCTGCGCGAGCTGCCACGGAACGTGCGGCCAGTGCCACATTAGTCGTCCCGCGTCGGTCCGAGGCGGATTGACGCGCGGGCACGCGTTCTACAAGACGCCGTCGCTGACTGACAATTGCACGGCATGCCACGGTAGCCGGGTGGGCGACGAGTTCCTCGGCAAGAACACCGGAATTCCGGAGGACGTCCACTGGCGCAACGGCATGAACTGCATGGCGTGCCACGATGACGTTGAGTTGCACGGCGATGGGACCACGCCGACGTATCGGCACTCCAACGACGCCGGCCCGCAGTGTGACGACTGTCACCCGATCGCAGAGCTTTCCGGCACGTATCACAGCACGCACGCGGCGACGGTCGCTTGCCAGGTGTGCCACTCGATGCCGTACAAGAATTGCTACCAGTGTCACGTCGAACTGGATGAACAGGGCTTGCGCATTCCGTCGGAGATGGACTTCCGCATCGGACGCAATCCGGCCAAGTCCTCGGTTCATCCTCAGGATTACGTCTTGTTGCGGCACATTCCCATTGCCCCCGACACCTTCGATCCGTGGGGCATCCAACTGCCGAACTACACGGACGAGCCGACGTGGCGCCTGGCCACGCCGCACAATATCCAGAAGAACACGCCGCAGACCGAATCGTGCTCGAACTGTCACGGTAGTCTTGACCTGTTCCTTACGTCGGACTACCTGCAGGAACTCGTGGACGATGGTCTGATGGTGGAATCTGAGATTACGGCCAATGATGATCTGGTCGTTGATGAAGCTCCGTCGTTGAACTAGCGGCCCGCACGGCTGCTGAATCTCTTGGGATACCGAGATCATGGAGGCAGAACATGAATCGTAAGCAGGTGTTAGGAGTTGCCCTCACGGGAATGTTGCTCGTCACGTTGGGCGGCTGTCCGATCGTTGTTCCGCCGACGGAAGTGGACCAGTTCGAGACGGTCCGGACGGCGCTGGCGACGTACTTCGGCGGCGACCCGATGGGCGCAATCAAGGCGGAGACCGTGTTTGCGTCGATGAATGACGCGAATGAGCTGAACCAGCCGTACGTGCTGAGCGTGCGCTCGGCCGATCACTATGCCCTGGGGCACGTGCCCGGTGCCGCCAATATCCCGTGGCGCATGGTGGCGGACCCCAACGCGCTTGATGACGTGCCGACGGATCGCCAGGTCGTGGTGTATTGCTACACCGGCCACACCGGCGGCGTGGCGACCTGCTACCTGGGCGCGCAGGGCTATGACGCGGTTAACATGAAGTTCGGCATGGGCGCCTGGACGCGCGACGAGACCATTCGCGTCGCGGCGGCCTTCGATGACACGGTTGACTCGCACGACTACACGATCGAGACGACCGACAATCCGGCCAGCTCGACCAACGAGCTACCGACGCTGAACGTCACCACGTCGACCGACACCGCGGAGATCGTCCGCGCGGCGGCCAAGGCCTATCTCGACGCCGGCACTCCGCCGGTGATCACCGCGGCCGACCTCTTTGCGCTGCTGAATGACGGTGATGATACGAACGATCCGTTCATCATCAGCGTGCGTTCCGCCGATCACTACGCCCTCGGCCACCTTCCGGGCGCGATCAACATTCCGTGGAAGACGATCGCCGAGCTCGACAATCTGAAGAAGATTCCGGCCGATCAGGACATTGTGATTTACTGCTACACCGGCCACACCGGCGGCTTGGCAACCACTGCCCTGAACATGCTGGGCTACAACTGCAAGAATCTGAAGTTCGGCATCATGTCGTGGACGCAGGACGCGGACGTGCGCGTGATCAGCCCGTTCATCGACGCGAACGACAGCCACGATTACGCGACGGAGCCGTAAGCCGGCGATACTGATTGCATCGTGAATTCCAGCGAAGCCGCGCCGAACATGGCGCGGCTTCGTTGCTTCTTGGGGGAGCTGTTGCGGCGGAGCTACCGCTCGACCGGCCGCATCAGTTCAGCATAATCGCCAACCCCGTATACACCTGGTTGTCATTCTGTCCAGGATTCGGATCTCCCGCGAAGACGTGGCCGTGCGAGATGTGGCGGTAGCGGTAGCCGGTGATCCAGCTTATCTGATCACTGAATTGCACTTCGAATCCCACACCCGCGTCCTGCGTGAAGTTGGTGTGGGCGCCGCCCGCCGGGATGCGCCGACTGGCGTGCATCAGTCCACCGAGTGCTTCGGCGTAGAGCCCTACGGGCGTGTCTCCGATCTCAAAATCCCAGAAGTAGTAGCGCAGACCGACCTGCAACTCGCCCGCGTGCGCATCGCCGTCGGGCTGGCGGTAGCGGCGGTAGGGGGTCAGCGCCGCACGCAGCGCCAGCCGGTCACGGGCAAAATAGCCGTACCCGATCGTGACGCCGACGTTCTCTGCTTGGCCCAGCCCCTCCGGCCAGAGCGTGTCGCCCTTGATCGGAAAGCCGTATGAACCGTGCAGGCTGAGCTGATGCTGGCCCTGGCGGTGAATACCGCCCGTGCAGGCCGTGAGCGGGAGCAGTGGCAGCAGAGTTGCCGCGACTTTGATCGTGTGACTTAATGACGGCGACACGGCGAACAAGCTGGATGGCATCACGGACGCACCTCCTCAGTTGTGGTGCGCATTGTAGCCGTTGGACCACGCAGAATCCTCGTTTGCCGCTGAAGGCGGGATACGGACGAGCGTGTTTGGTGCAACCGGCACCGGCGAGAAAACCGGATCACGTCGCGCCACGCATTGGCGACCTGCTCAAACAGAACATAATCCTGTTCTGACGAGATGCGCCGTCAATTCTCGCTACGACCGATTTCGAACAGTTCATCCAGATATGCGCGCGTGCGCTCGATGGCGATCCCTTGTTGCTCGAACCGCGTCAGATCCGTGAACGGGTCGGTCGGACTGTCGCCGGTGGTTGGCTGCTGGAAGAACAGGTGCAGACCCTGCGGGATAATGTAGACGGTTGATTCGGCGGCCGTTAGCTTCTGCTGCAACTCGGCCGGAAACCCGCTGGGCGGCTCGACGTGGTCGAACTCCGCCAGCAGGAAGTAGGCGTCCGCCGTCACGAGCGGATACAGCGCATCCGGATCGACGCCGGTCCAGAATGGCGAAGAGGTGGGCGCCCAGAGCACGACACTTTGCGGGCGCTGATCCTCGGCCGCGGCGAACAGGGCCATCGTGCCGCCAATGCTATATCCGCCGAGGCCGATCCGGTTGGCGTCGACAGTAACTTCGAGTTCACCATCGATGGCAAGCTGCACGGCCTGTTTGGCGAGGTCGGTGTTTCGACGATGGTACTGAAAGTCTGTGAATGTCAGCGGGCGTGCATCCGGAACGATGACTGCGTAGCCCCAACTCGCCAATGTCTCGTGCAGGCTCTGGTGGTAATACGCCTGCACGTTCGAGCCCAGCACCCAGACGAACGCCGGCAACGGCCCCGTCGCGTTCACCGGCTTGAACATCGTGATGCCGGTGGGTTCGCCGTCCGCGCCGTCGGGAACGGCGACCCGGTATTCCTCCACCTCGAACGGCCCCAGCTCAGCCGGCGGCTCGTCGAAGAGGTTGGGCGGCCAGACGGCAAAGATGAGATTTTCCACCCCGCAGCCGCTGACGAGGACGAGCATCGTTACTGCGCAGATCATCCGAAAGGTCACTATGCGCTCCTTTGTTTGCACGCACGAATGAGCCCCGACGCAGGACTCGACCAGCCCGTTCCTCGATGGATCATTCTAGGCCGGACGATGGCTTTCGCCAGTTCGGCGTCTACTCGTTCGCGGCCGGCTCGAAGCTCAGGAGATACTGGGCCATCTCGTCGCCCACGACCGGGTTCTCTACGCCGGTCCAGTGGTCGCCGTCCGGGATGATGTGAAACTCGCAAGGCGGCAGGTCCGCGCCGGCGTCGATCAACGTGAAGTAGCGCTCCCGGAGCATCAGCGTGTTCTCGACCACGTAGACAACATCAGCCGTACCGTGGACGAAGAACACAGGTGTCTTGAGCTCGTCGAGATGGCCGACGATGTCGAGCACCTCCCAGCCAGGCGCACCGTCCGGGCCGTAGTCGCGGAGCGTCGCTCCGAGCTGACAGAACCCAGTACTGCCGGCGAAGAGTACGGAGGCGAGGTTGTACAGGCTGCGGAACCACCAGAGTTGATCTGGCATCGCAAGGCCCCCCATCGAGACGATCGCGGTGAGCTCACGCCGTAGCATCACCTGGTTGGCCAGCGTTCCGCCGGTGGAAAATCCGGCGAGGTAGACGCGTTCGACGCCAAGAAATTCGCGGCCACCGGCGTCGAGCCAGTCAATGACCTCCAGCAGGTCGGCTAGGTCCTGCGAGCCGTACGGCACGCGGCACTCGGGCGTGGCCACCGCCCAGGTCATGAAGCCGACGTCACGAAAGCGCTGGCCGAAGCCGCGTTGAAAACGCAGCACCGCATCCGGCTCGCCTTCCCAGCTACCCGTGCTCGCACCGTTGATCAGCAGGACGAGCCCGCCGCTGTGCTCATCGCGTGATGAAATGAAGCCGCCCACCGAGCCTGAGCCGTCGATGCGATCGACGTCGAGCCACAAGTGATCGTCGATACCGGCAATGCGTTCGAGTCGCGCCCGCTGTGCCTCGTCGACAATGTCTCCAGTCGGATTCGCCACCGGCGGCACGTTGATCGCCACCCAACCAGGGATGAAGCAACCCGCGGACCACGAGACGAGCAATGCAGAGATGGCACATCTGACTTGCAGGCGTTGATGCATGTGATAACGACTCCCAGGCTAGAAGTTGTACAATTGTAGTGAAGGCTTGGGCGACGTGGGAGGGCCGCCCCGGCTGCGAAACGGAAGTCAGGTGATGGAACTATTCGAAGCGATCGAGCGGCGCCACAGCTACCGCGGCCCATTCGAAGATCGCGCCGTGCCGCGCGAGGATCTACAGAGAATCGTAAACGCCGGCATTCAGGCGCCGTCCGGCAAGAACGAACAAACGACGACGTTCGTCGTTGTCGACGAGCCCGAGCTGGTCACGAAAATCGCGCAGATGCACGAGTCGAACGTCGCCGTGCAGCAGGCCCGCGCGTTCATCGCCTGCATCGTTGACACCGAGCCCGCCCGCATCTACGAGAATCATCACTTCCAGATCGAAGACTGCGCGGCGGCGGTCGAGAACATTTTGCTCGCGATTACGGCCCTAGGGTATGCTTCGGTCTGGATCGACGGCTGGTTGCGATCGGGCGGGCGCGCGGCGGCGATCGGTGCGCTGCTCGGCCTCCCGGCCGACAAAGTGGTGCGCATTCTGCTGCCGGTTGGCGTACCGACGGAGCAGTGGCCGCAAAAGGAGAAGCTGCCCTTCGAGCAGCGCGCCTGGTTCAATCGCTACGGCGTCCAGTAGGCGACCGTGGTACCACTGCTCTTGAGCGTGGCACGGCAGAAGCCCCCTGAGTCTGCGTTAACTTGCCGAAAACGCGATGTTCAGCTCAATCGGCAGCGCCGGGTGCGAAAACGTGAAGGTCAGCGTATTCCCGCAGTTGAAGTCGCTGCCATCGCGATACACGCCGGTATCGGATTCAGGACCGATGGTGCCGAGCAGGTTGAGCTCCGCCTTGTCAATGTAAATCGACTGGAGCCTGGTGCAGTCCACCGGCAGCGAGTACGTATCGCCGGCCGCAACCGTGATCTCCACCTTCTCGCCGAACGTCTTGACCGAGCTCTCCAGTGCGAGCTGGTCGTCGTGGTAGTACAGCTCGACGGTCACGGGAAAGCTGCCATTGTTGACGAGCTGGATCGTCGTGTTCGACGCTCCGAGCAACTGCGTAAGCTCGGGACAGCCGCATACACTGAGTCCGAGCAGAATCACGCCCAGTGTCATCCATCGCTTCTGGCTCATCGCGTTCCTCCTGATTTCGCTATGCGTCGCTTGGTCGAGTTGTGCGCATTATCACACATGGCGGCGCTGTGTCGACGCCCCGATTTCTGCCGGCGTTATTCGTCGTCGGCGACGAATTCACCCAGGCCGCGCAATAGTTGGTCCGCGTCCTCATCAGAGAGCTCGAAGACCCGCGGCGGATCGACGATGCCGGCGATGCGCGTGGTTTCTTCGCGGCGCTCCGGGCCGACGCGCAGCTCGATTTCCCGCCCGTCAGCCAGCAGCAGCGTGATGCGTGCGGGAGCGTCGCTCAGGTCCGCCGCGGACAGGTCGGCCGCATCGTACGCGATGTAAGACTGGACCTGCGTCTGTACAAGCTGATTGAGAAGATCCTGCACCTCCGCTTCATCCAACGCCAGGTACGGTTCCGGCGGGTAGGCCCACATACCTTCGTCGCCACGGCCGAGCTCCAGCTCGACGTCCGGCGCGGTGATCGTGATCTTGGAAAGATCGTCGGCGCCAAAGTCGAACAACCGTGGTTCGATCAATTCGGCCAGCAGCGTTCGCTTAACGGTACCGTCGAGCTCGAACACGTGCGGATCGTCATTGGCCTGGGCGTAGGCGACATTGTCAACTAACCCAACGCGGAGTTCGTGCGCGATCGGCTGGGCCGGCGGCGGTGCAGCTTCCTGCGTCGTTGGCGCCGGCGCGGGTTCGACCGCAGTGAACTGGATGATCGCAGCCGGCGCCCCCAGGCCGAACCGGTCAGGTTTGTCGTTGCTCACGACTACCGTCGCGCGGAGGCGAGCAAGGTCGTTCGTCAGATTGCGAATGCGATCGGCGGCGACGGGAGCGTCCGCGGGCGTGATAAAGCTCCAGGAGCCGTCGGCTCGCGAGAGTTCGTAATGGCGTTCACCACGCTCGATGGAGATCTGCTGAATATCGGCGGCGTTCAGACTGAAGATCTCGCGCGATCGCAGGGCGAGGGGATCGACAACCAGGCGGTCTGCCTGCGCGGCGCTGGTCACGATCACGGTTTGCTCACCCGCGCGCTGCACGTACGCATTTCGCCCGCTGGGCGTCGGATTGCCGACCAGTAACGTCACGGGATTCACACTACCCGCAGCGGTCACCGACAGCTCCACCCGCGGCGGCGCGAGCCCGTACTTCGCCGGATCATCGGGCGCGTCGATATAGCTCACCGCCTGTAAATCCTCGAACGCCTGCAGGACATCGGTCACCGCGGCGGCTTCGAGTTGGGCGAGATCGCCGGTGCCGCGCCACTGCCCGCCGACCTTCTCGATCGTGGCCGTGGTGTCACCGACGCGGAGCGCGATCTGCTGCGCGTCGGTGGTTTTCACACGCGTAATCCGCGGATCGCGCAGGTCATCCAGCTTCGGCACCAGATTGTCAACGTCAGTCTGTTTGACTGACACGACGTAGTCCTGATCGCCGACGCGGGCGTAGCGCTCCTCACCGCCGAGCCCGACTGTGTTTCCGACGAGCAGCTCGTAGGCCTGCGTGATGATTTCGATCTCCGGCTCCGCCGGTTGTGTCTCGGTGGTCTCCTCAACCGGCAACTCGCGCTCGGTCTCGGTCGTGACAGACACGGTGAGGTAGGGCGTATCGAGCCCATACCGTACAAGGTCTGCTGGCGCGTCATCAACGAACTCGGCAACGCGCAGACCGTTGAAACGATTGAGCAGCGTGTCGACGCGCTCGCGCTCCGCGTAGGCCCGCAGCGGCGCGTTGATCACCCATTCATCGCCGTCGCCGCGCGTGAGGTCGTACGACTGCCCCTCAAACCCGATCTGCAACGCTTTTGCATCGCCAACCGTGAACTGCGTCAAACGCTTCGCACGGTACTCGTCGATATCCTTGTCGACGACTTGTGGGAGGTCGCGCTTCGCGACGTAGACCTGGTCGTCATCGGAAAGTGACACGTAGGTGTCCGCCGACATGACGACCTTGTTACCGACGTGGACGATGTACTGCTTGTCATTCTGGTCGATAAGCGTGATCGTCGCAGCAGGAGGGTCCAATCCGGCATCGCTGGTCGAGATCTCGTCCGTTGTTCCGGCCGTAAACTTTGTGCGAAATTGCAGGTTCAGGAACGCCGAAACCAGCGTCCGGATCTGTACTTCCTCAGCGGGACCGGCGACCGGCTCGAGCATCTGCCACTTACCACCAAGCGGACTGTCGTCGGCAGACTCGACGCGTTTCAGCACCATGCGCGGCTCGTCGGCGCGCTCGACAATCACGCGCTGAATGTCATCGCGCTCCGGCCGGTCGGCCAGCACGTATCCGGATTCCGTTTCAGGCGTTTCGGGTTCCGTGGTTGGCTCAGGAGTCGACGGCGATAGCCACACGACCAGACCAACAACCACCAGCAGGATCAGCAGACCCAGCGTCGTTTTGAAGTTCATTCGCGATTACCTCCGGCGGAAGAACCACACGCCGCCGCCAACGATCAGGGCAAAACCCGGCCAGATGCCGACGAGGAAGATGCGCCAGAAATCCATCCAGAAGCCTTCTTCGAGCTTGTCGAGCCGCGGAACTTCGGTGCGCCGGGCGCCGACCGAGATGCGATCTGCCTCGTTCGTGAGCCAGTGGACGGCGTTGATGAACAGATCCGGATTGGCGGGATACGCCGGGTACGCTACGAGGCCACCGCCCGTGAAGGCGAATCCGCCTGGTTGCTCGATCATCGCGTCGGCGAAAGCCTCAACGCTGCCGAACACGACGATGCGCTGATCCTCTTTCTCGCCGGCCAGCGCGATGTTGAACGGCGGAACGCGATTAGCAGGTTTGCGCGTCGTGCCGCGCTGCGTGCGCAATTCGTTTTCGATCTCGAAGACACTGTCGATCGCCCAGATGTCCGTGCTGGGCTCGACGACGGCCAGCTCGGACACGGTCGCGTCGCTCGGCGCGTCGTCTCCGGTCACCATGTCGAGCGGGCAGGCCGCCATGAACCCAGCGTTGGATGCCAGCAGCGGCTCCGTAATAGCGTGACCGGTCATCTGTGCCCGCGCGTTGCGGTCGGACGTATCGATGACCAGCGGCGGTCGGCGCGGCACGTACAGGTCCGAATTCTCGGGCGACGGGGCAAAGCGCAGGATCAGGTTCGTGTGCGCCGCGTCGATGCCCCAGGTGGTGCGCAGATAGTCAGCGAACTCGTACGAGCCCGACCCGCCGACTTCACGCAATGAGCAGCGCACCAGAAAGATTGCCTTACCGGCCGACTCGATCGCGTCAGTGATGACCTGGATGTCGTCCTGTGAAATCGCCGGCGTCGGCGGCGGACGGCGCGGATCGGTCTGCGGTGGCGGCGCGGGTGGAAAGATCACGTAGACCGTACGGGCCGCGTCCTCGACCGTCGGCGGCTCCTTCTGCGTCGACACGTCCCAGTCCTGCGTGACGAAGTTCTCGTCGCCCAGCAGTTCGTTCAGTACGCCAAACGGCGCCCGCGGCATCCGCCGCTGCATCGGATTGAACTGTGAGAAGTCCGGCGTGATCGGTGACGGCCCGCCAAAACGCGTGAAGATGACCGCGGTCTTCTCTTTCTGGGTCAGCTTCAGAATCGTGGAAGAGATCGACTGCTCGCCGGCGAATTCGCGATCGTCGCCATCGGTCGCGGCCATCATATCCTGCCGCATCGGCCAGACTTCGAAGAACGGAACCACCTCGGCCTCGCGGTCGGTCTCAACAATGATCGGCGGCGAGTTCGCCCAGCGATTCAGCTCGTCGGAGAGTTCCTCCAGCTTGAGGCGCTCGAGATCGGCCGTCTGGCTCAGCAGGTCGTCGATCTCGCCTTTCATCGCCTGGTATTCGTTGCTGACACCCTGAACGAACGAGAACGCGCTTTCGCTTAGCCCCACGTCGGCGGCAGTGCGGCCCTCGACCCAGTTCTTCACCGCCTGAATCCAGTTCTGCGCGGTTTCGAGATAGCCGCGCACCGCTTCGACTGCCTTGCCGTACTGCGGGAGATCGGCCGCGAGCAGCTTCTGCACGTCGCCGTTGACCAGTTCCGAGCGCTGCTTGAGACGGTTTAGCTCCTGTGCGATCTCGACGAGTTGTGATTGCTGGAGCGCTGGATCGGCGGCGAACAGTTGTTCGATGCGCGTCAGTTGCTGGTCCACCAGCGTCATGAGCTGCTGGTTGATCTCGGGGAAGGCGTTCAGTGCTTCTTCGTGCTTGGCCGCCTCATCGCGGTACGCCGGCTTCTCGCGCAGTCGTTTGAGCAGGGCGGGCAGTTGAGCACGATCCTTCATCGGATCAACCATGCGCGCCGTGATCCGTCCCCGGCCGGCGGACTCGTAGAGCTTCAGCAGGTCGTCAACTGTGTTCTGGCGCTTCTGGGCGCGCTCGTCGTATTCACTGAGCACCGTGTAGACCGCGGTGATGGTGACGTTCTCTTCCAGTCCCCGCAGCAGCCCGACGGTCTTCGGGCTGAGGCTGTTGGCACCGGTGCGCGTGAGGTCAACCTGACCGCGATCCGTCGAAGCGTAGATCACACCAACCGCGATCAACGTGACCACGATGATCTGCACCAGGACATTGGCGCCATAGACGACGCGCCGCTGGGACACGTTGGTCGTTTGCGTTACCGCCATCGTCGCGACTCCACCACTTTCACTGTCAGGAACACGAACAACGCCGCCGTCGCGATGAAGAACACCACGCCGTCGATACGCACCAGTCCGCGGCTGAATGCTTCGAAGCGTCCAATGACGTTGACCTGCTGAAAAAGCGCTCGCAGCCAGCCTTCAACCTGGCCCACAACGAAGTACGACACGCAGGCAAACAGCAGCAGGGGCACCCACCCGAGGATCCACGCTACCACCTGGTTGCTGGTCAGGCTGCTGGCGAACACGCCGTAGGCGGTGAAGGCCAGACCGATGAGAAACAGGCCGAGGTACAACGCGAACGCGGCGCCGAGGTCCGGGTTGCCATACGCCGCCATCAGCACGAGGTAGACCAGCGTCGCGCCCAGCATGATGGCGAAGAAGATCACTCCCGCCAGGTACTTGCCCAGCACCATCTGGAAGTCGGACAGCGGCGCGGTCATCAGGCTTTCAATTGTGCCACTGCGGTATTCCTCGCTGATCATCCGCATGCTGATCGCGGGCACGATGACCGTCAGCACCCACGGCATCCAGAAGAACACGTCCCGCAGCGTGGCGGCCTTGCCCGGGGAGAAGACGCCGGTCCACAGCACGATCACGCCGTTGATCAGCAGGAAGCCCGCGATCACGATGTAGCCGATCGGCGAGCAGAACAGCGCCAGCAGCTCGCGCTGCATGATGGCCATGGTGTTTCGCATAGGTATCGCCCTCACTGTTCCGGCGCGCTACACGCGCGTCCCGGCGACAATCTTGACGAAGAAGTCTTCCAGGGTCGCGATGTCTCGCCGCAACTCGCGCAGCGGCCAGCTCTTTTCCTGCGACACCTTGTATACGTCTTCCCGCACGTCGCGCGCGGTCGTGAGCGTGACCTGGGTCCAACCGTCGATGGCCTGAGCGTGAACGTCGGTCACGCCGGCCAGCTTGCGCATTTCCGCGGACACGTCCGTGACCGGGCCCTTCAGCTCGGCAATCAGGCTGGTCCCCTCTGTGACCTTCGCACGCAGTTCCTCCGGCGAACCCTGTGCGACGAGTTGTCCCTCGTGAATAATGATGATGCGCTGACAGGTCGCCTCGACCTCGGGCAGGATGTGGCTGGACAGCATCACGGTGTGATCCGCCGCCAGTTCCTGAATCAGCGAACGCGTCTCGCGGATCTGCCGTGGGTCGAGACCGACCGTCGGCTCGTCCAGGATCAACACCTTCGGGTTGTGGAGCAGGGCATCGGCCAGGCCCACGCGCTGTCGAAAACCTTTGGATAGTTGCCCGATCGGCCGGCCGATGACGTCCTGCAGCCAGCACCGCGCGACGACCCGCTGGATAGCACTCTCGCGGGCCGCCCGGTCCATTCCGCGGAGCTTGCCGCGGAAGCGCAGATACTCGCGCACGCGCATCTCCGGATAGAGCGGCACGGATTCCGGCAGGTAGCCCACCGATTCACGCACTCGCATCGACGCAGTCAGCACGTCGTGGCCTGCGACCGTGGCCGAACCGTTCGTGGCCGGCATGAAGCAGGTCAGGATGCGGATGGTGGTCGTCTTGCCGGCACCGTTGGGGCCTAGAAAGCCAACGATCTGGCCCTCGTCGACACCGAACGTGATGTCGTCGACGGCGGCCCGGCTGCCGTAGTACTTACTGAGGTTGCGAACTTCGATCACGCGCGAATCCTCCCGCTATCGATCCAAGTCCAGATCGCTGGGCGAACGCGTCCCATTCCACAATCAGTGGGGACGCCCGTAAGCCGCCGAAGGCAACCCGCCGGCCTTCGGCCCAATGGCAGTTCAGTCACACCGCCCGGCTGCGAACGAGCGTGGAAATTCTATGTGGGGCGAGGTCCCTGTCAAGTCGGCGAGGGTTGGCGCAGCATCGGCCGGATCGGACCTGAACGAGCGATAATCGCGTCATTCTCGGCCGTGAGGAGCCCCTTTCGACCACAACCGAAGTACTGGCCGAATCACGTCGAAGCGAGTTGTGTCGGGTCCTCCGCGCGCGACGGGTGAGCTGGTGTGTGCCGGCCTGCGCGCGACCCCGGCGGAGTGAAGAGGCAACGCATGAGTCCGCATGCACGCGTGTGTTTGTATGACGCCGCCCCGCAGAAGGTCGGTGTGCTCGATGCGCGCCTACGCGAGCGCGGGCACAAGCCGAAACGCGTCGATCTAACCGACACCTCCGCCAGACAACCCAAAGGGCTGGACCTTGCGGTGGTCCTCGTAGACGCCGACAGCCCGGTCGTCGAAAACGTCCCTCAGTTGGTCGACCGACTTGCCGAATCCGGCACCGCCTCCATCGTCTGGGGCACGCCGCCGTCTGGTCCGCGCGCCCGCAGCGCGATGGTTGAGTGGCTTTCGCCGGAGATCGGCCTCGACGAATTGACCGGCAAGGTTGACACACTTGCCCGCTATGCTCCGCTGATGAAAGCACTAGAACGCGAGGTGCGCCACCTCCAGCGGCTCGGCGAGCAGCTCAATCGTCACTTTGGCGAGATCGACCAGGAGATGCGGCTGGCGGGTCGCCTGCAGCGTGACTTTCTGCCCCGCGAGTTCCCTGAGGTCCCGCCGTTCCACTTCGAAGTGCTCTATCGGCCGGCGAGCTGGGTCAGCGGCGACATGTACGACGTGTTCCGCATCGATGAGACGCACCTCGGCATGTTCATCGCCGATGCGATGGGCCACGGCGTCGCGGCCGGCCTGCTGACAATGTTCCTGCGGCAAGCGCTGGTGTCGAAGCACATCGACGGCGACGACTACACGATCGTGCGTCCGGCCGAAGCGCTCGAGAATCTGCACCAGTGTCTCGTCCGTCAGCAACTGCCCAACTGCCAGTTTGTCACCGCGGCGTACGCCATTATCGATACAGTGACGCACGACGTGACGTTAGCTCGGGCCGGGCATCCGTACGCGATTCACATCGATCGTGCCGCCGGCCCGCGCGAGATCGTCACCAGTGGCAGCCTGCTGGGTCTGCCGGACGTGCCGTCCGAGTTCGAAGAGACGGAACTGCGGCTGAACGCGGGCGACAAGCTCGTGCTATACACAGATGGGATGGAAGACGACATGCTCGTCCCGCGCACCGCCACAGCAGACGAGAGCACGTTCACGCCGCAGATGCTCGAATGGGCACAGCGCGACGCCCAGGGCCTGACGCAAGCCGTCCGCAAGCACCTGGACCGGGCGGAAGGGTCATTGAATCCGGCGGACGATGTCACGCTGCTCGTGCTGGAGGTCGGCGCGTAGCCAGCACGCGCGTAGCGTCGGCCCCTCGTGGCCGACATCGAACGGACCTCAGCGCTCGCTCCCAAATCGCGTTACCCGCAGGGGGGCAACGCTGCGCGCTTTCCGCGCCGTCAGCGCCCAGGGGCCGCCGATTCGCTTCCACTCCCGCTTCCCGCTACACTCACGGGGCTATGTTCGACGCACTGAGTGACAAGCTGGGGAGCGTATTCAAGAGCCTCCGCGGCCGCGGGAAGATCACCGAGGCCAACGTGCGGGAGGCCATGCGCGAGATCCGCACCGCCTTGCTCGAGGCCGACGTCAACATCGACGTCGCCCGCAGCTTCACCGACGACTGCATGCAGAAGGCCATCGGGCAGCAGGTGCTCGACACCCTGCGGCCCGAGCAGGTGATCGTCAAGGTCGTTCACGACGAGCTCGTGAACCTGATGGGCCCGATCGAGACGCGCATTCCCTTTGTGTCGCAGCCACCAACCGTGATCCTGATGGCCGGCCTGCAGGGCTCAGGTAAGACCACTACCTGCGCCAAGCTCGCCCGCTACTGCATGCAGCGTGGCAAAAAGCCGCTGCTCGTCGCGGCCGACCTCAAGCGGCCGGCGGCTATCGATCAACTCGAAGTGCTCGGCAAGCAGCTCAATGTGCCCGTCCACGCCGAGCGGGACCACCAGAACCCGGTCAAGGTCTGCCGCAACGCCGTCCGCGCGTGTCGCAAGCTCGACCGCGACGTAGTGATTCTCGACACAGCCGGCCGCTTGGCGATCGACGACGAGCTGATGACCGAGATCTCGCAGGTCGCCAATGCGACCAGCCCGCATCAGATCTACCTCGTCATCGACGCGATGACCGGTCAGGACGCCGTCAATACCGCCAAGTCATTCGACGAACGGCTCGAGCTCGACGGTGCGATCCTCACCAAATTCGATTCCGACACCCGCGGCGGTGCGGCACTGTCGGTCAAGGCGGTCACGGGCAAGCCGATCAAGTTCATCGGTGTGGGCGAGAAGCTCGACGCGATCGAGGAGTTTCACCCCGATCGTATCGCCGGCCGCATTCTCGGCATGGGCGACGTTGTATCGCTGGTGGAGAAGGCTCAACAGACGTTCGACGCCGACCAGGTCGCCAAGACGCAGGAGAAGATGGCCAAAGGCCAGATGGGTCTGGACGACTTCCTCGTACAGCTCGACGGTCTGCGGAAGATGGGGCCGATGAAGTCGGTCATGAAGATGATCCCCGGGGTGGGCAGCGCGCTCGAAGGCATCGAGATGCCCGAAGAAGAAATCGCGCGCATGAAGGGCATCGTCCAATCCATGACGCCCAAAGAGCGCCAGAACCCGGAGCTCATCGAGGCCTCCCGCCGCCGCCGCATCGCCCGCGGCTCCGGTGCTGAGCCAGCCGACGTCAGCGCGCTGGTCAAGCAGTTCGTCCAGATGCGCGGCGTAATGAAAGCAATGGCCGGCCAGGGCATCGGCGGCCGGCTGAAGATGATGCAGCAATTGGGCAAGATGGGCGCCGACGGCGCCGCCGTGCCAAAGATGAAAAAGGGCTCCACCCGCTATCAGCCCCGCAAGGTCGAGCGCAAGAAGAAACGCCGCCGCCGGCGATGAAGTGGAGCACAGCCGCTACCGGCTGTGCCTGTAGCGTGGCCGCCCCCGGCCGCGGAACGCAGCGCAGCCGCCCTCGGCTGCGAACGGTAGGGCGGGTCCCGCCCGCCGTTCCATCAGGAGCCGAAGCTTGCCTAAGCCCGATGCGGCATTACAGACTTCGCGCTTCTCGACGCTGACGCGGCGTGAACATCTGTTACTACTCCTGATCCCGCTACTTGCTCTCGCCGTCCGCACCTGGTTCTGGGCCGGGCAGCAGGCGAACAATCCCTTTTTCGTCGCTCCCGCGATGGACGAGCAGCGCCACGACGAATGGGCCTGGCAGATCGCCACCGGTCAGGGCATGGGCGACAAGCCGTACTTTCGAGCACCGCTGTACTACTACTGGCTGGGCGCGTGGTACACGCTCGCCGGGCACAACATCGCGCTCGGTCGCTTCGTCGGCGTCGTGCTGGGGGCGCTGACCTGCTACCTCATCACGCGGCTGGGCGTCGCCTTGGCAGACTTCCGCGTGGGCTTCATCGCCGGCCTCATCGCCGCGTTGTACTGGCCGCTGATCTACTTCGACGAACAGCTCCTAACCGTTGGCCTGGAGGTGTTCCTCAATGTCGCCATGTTGCTATTGCTGTTGACGGCGGCGCGCCGAGCATCGCTGTGGCTCTATCTGATCGCGGGCATCGTGTGGGGACTGTCCGCCGTCGCGCGACCCAACATCCTCGCGTTCGCGCCGGGCATCCTGCTGTGGATCTGGATCGGTGCGCGGCTCAGCGAACGCAAGCTACACAAGCCGGCGGCGATCGGCCTAGCCCTCGCAGGGGCGGCGATTGCGATCCTGCCGTGGACCATTCGCAATCGCGTCGTCGGCGGCGAGTGGGCGCTAATTGCCACCAATGGCGGCGTGAACTTTTACATCGGTAATAATCCCGACGCCGACGGCATCGCCGCCGTAGTACCCGGTACGAGTCCCGGCTGGGAGGGCGGCTACCAGGACACCCACCGCATCGCCGAGGAGGAAATGGGCCGCCCACTGAGCGAAGGCGAGGTCTCGCAGTACTGGTTCCGCAAGGGCCTGAGCTGGATCGCGTCGGCACCTGGGCAGTGGCTGGCGCTGACCTTCCACAAATTTCGGCTGTTCTGGTCGCCGATCGAGATTCCCAACAACCAGCCCATCTGGCCGTTCGCGAAACGAGCCACGGCATCCTGGCTGTTCATCATCGGCTTCCCGATCATCGCGTGTCTTGGGATCGTGGGCCTAGTGTTCGTGCGCGACTGGCGGCGCTGGCTGTTGCCAGTCACCTACGCCGTGATCTACATGGGCACGGTCGTGCTGTTCTTCTGCCCGGGCCGCTACAGGCTGCCCATTGCACCAGTGCTGATCTTGCTTACTGCCGTCGCATTAGTGCGCGGCATCGAGTACCTACGCGAACGCCACGCGAAACGCGTGCTCGGCGGCGTCGGCACGTTGGTGATGATGAGCCTCTTCCTTTTCACCAACCCGCCTGACCGGCAAGTAATCGCGGCGTCGAACGAGGCGAATGCCGAGCGGGCGCTCGCGATGTACTACGTCCGCCTGTCGCGCGACGACCCGAGCGTGCGGCCCGACATCATCGCGCACCTCGAACGAGCCGTCGCCGCGGTGCCGGACGACCCGCGGTTTCGGATGACGTTGGCCGAATGGTTCGGGCGCCTGGGGCGGTCGGCCGAAGCGGTTCCACACTTTGAGCGTGTCGTGGCGGCCATGCCGAATGATGTCGCGGCGCGCTGGGGTCTGGCCGAAGTCCTGCGGGCGAGCAACCAGTTGAATCGAGCGCGTGCCGAGTACGAGCGTGTCCTCGCGCTTGATCCCGCCCACGAAATCGCACGCGAACGACTGACGCTGCTGAGCGAACCGCTTCCGCGGCCTGCGCCGAGCACAACGCCAGCCGAGCGCGCGCGGACCCTTGTCACGCAAGGAAGGTGGGCGGAAGCCGCGGAGATCCTGCGCGAGGCAGTCGAGGTTCAGCCACAGAATATCGCGCTGCTGATCAACCTGACCGAAGTGCTTTCACTCTCCCCGGCGGACGATGTGCGCGACGGAGCCGCCGCGCTGAAGTACGCTGATCGAGCGATGAAGTTGTCGAATCCGCCCAGCGTGCGTCTGGTAAATGCTCTGGCGGCTGCCTACGCCGCCGACGGTCAGTTCGAGAATGCGATTGCTATCTCTGAACAGGCCCTGCAAATCTGCAAGCAGGGTGGCCACCAGGCGCAGGTCGCGGACATCACCGCCCGCCTGGAGTTGTATCGAGCCGGCAAGGCTCTGCACGAGCGGTGATGCAGCGGGCCAGGCGCCGCGTAGCGTCGGCCCCCGGCGGCCGACGTCTTGTACATCATTGCCCCTACAATCCCACAATCGCGAGCAAACGAGGAGCCGCATCGTGACAACCGCTAACGCCAGGACGCCGCACGTCGGTCGCTTCGGACCGTTCGGCGGACAGTACGTGCCCGAAGTCCTGATGGGTGCCGTCCGCCAACTCGACGAGGAGTACGCTCGCGCGAAGAACGACTCGGCGTTCTGGGATGAGCTGGGCGACTACCTGAGGGACTACGCCGGCCGACCCAGCGCGCTGTACTTCGCCCGACGGCTGACCGAACATGCCGGCGGGGCGCGAATCTACCTCAAGCGCGAAGACCTCAACCACACCGGCGCGCACAAGATCAACAACACGCTCGGCCAGGCCCTGCTCACCAAGCGTATGGGCAAACCACGCGTGATCGCCGAGACCGGCGCGGGGCAGCACGGCGTCGCGACCGCGACGGCCTGCGCAGTGCTTGGGCTGGAGTGCGTGGTCTACATGGGCGCCGAGGACGTCCGTCGCCAGGCTTTGAACGTCTATCGCATGCGGCTGCTTGGCGCGCAGTGCGTTCCGGTCGAGAGTGGCCAGCGCACACTGAAAGACGCGATCAACGAAGCCATGCGCGACTGGATGGCCAGCGTCGAGAACACGCATTACTGCATCGGCTCCGTTATGGGGCCGCATCCGTTTCCGACGCTCGTGCGCGACTTCCAGGCTGTCATCGGCCGCGAAACGCGCGAGCAGGTGTTCGCCGTCGAAGGACGTCTACCCGATGCGGTCATCGCCTGCGTCGGCGGCGGCAGCAACGCGGCGGGCATCTTCTACCCCTTCGTCGAGGACGAGAGTGTGCGCCTCATCGGCGTCGAAGCCGCCGGCGAGGGCGTTGACGGTCACCGCCACGCAGCCACACTCGCCAAGGGCAGCCCCGGCGTGTTGCACGGCATGCACACGGTCGTCCTGCAAGACGACGACGGCCAGACGCTGCCCGTACACTCCGTCTCCGCCGGCCTGGACTACCCCGGCGTAGGCCCCGAGCACGCTCAATGGCACGCCACCGGCCGCGCCGAATACGTCGCCGCAACCGACACAGAGGCCCTGGAAGCCTTCGAACTACTCTCGCGCACTGAGGGGATAATCCCAGCGTTAGAAACCGCCCACGCAGTAGCCCACGCCGTCAAAGTAGCCGGCCAAATGTCACCAGATCAGATCATCGTGATCAATGTGAGCGGCCGCGGCGACAAAGATTGCGTAGAGGTGGCGCGGCTGCGCGGGGAGCAGATTGGGTAATAAGGGGTGAGGGAGTGGGAGATTGAGGGATCAAGGCACAGAACCCGAAGCGCTAGCGAGGGTGCCTCGCTTGCGCCTCGGGCTCCGGTTGTTGATCCGCTCGCTTTCCTAGCTCCAGACGCGACGCGTGCGCAGGCAGATCATGCCCAGCAGCGTCAGCGGCAGTAGCGCGGGAGCCGCAGCGCCGCACAGGGCGCCGACCGGTGCCGTCTGCGGCTGGTTCGGATCGCCGTCTGTGACGGCCGCCGTGCCGAGGTTGCCGGGCGTGCCCGGAATCAACGGCGAGCTGAAGGCATCGCCGCCGGTGCCGCCGTTGACCTCGCTGTCGTCGTTCATGGTGTCGGCCTGCATCTCCTCGAGCTCTTCGGGGTCGACCCAGATGGGCGACAGCAGGAAACCGCGCGTGGAGGCTCCCGCACCCGCGCCGACAGTGCCCCAGCCGACGATCGATCCGTCGTCATTGATGTCGCGGGCCTCGGTCAGCACCAGCGAGCTGAACTGCGCGACACCCTCATCGTCGAACAGGTACAGCAGGTCGTTCAGGTCCTGCATCTCACCGTCTTCGTAGACGAAGGCGCGGCGCTGGCGCTCATCGTTCTCGGCCCAGCCGACGATGATTCCGTCGCTGTTGACAGCGGACGCGGCGCTGAATCCCTCGGACGCATCCGAATTCAGCGTGCCGAGGTCGAACATCGTCCCGTCTTCCCAGCGGAAGGCGTGCGTGAGGTCTTCGCCATCGACCGTCGCGACGTCCGACTCACCAACAACGATGCCATCATTGTTGACGTCACGGCCCCAACTGTTCACGCCGCCCAGCGTCCGCAGGTCCGTCATCAGCGTGTTCACGCCGCCGGCCCCCACGAACCACGTATCGCCGACAGTGTCGTCATCCGTATCCAGCGGCGTGATCAGGAACGCGTGATACCCGGCGCGGCCGTTGGCTGCGATCGTGTACGAGTATCCGGTGACCTGACCGAAGTCATTCACCGCGGTCGCTGAGCTGACGGGGTCCGAACCGGCGAGCGTGCCGAGGTCGACCATGAGATCGTTGACACCGTCTCCGTCAAAGTCGAAGTCATCTTCGGCCGGCGGCAGGACGTCACGGTAGAAATCACCGCTGTCCGGCACGACCAGGAAGGCGCGGATTGACCCATCTTCGCGGTCGGCCCAGCCGACGACGTGATTCGCGTTGCTGATACCGGTGGCCGTGCTGTCGTACGCGATGCACAGATTGCCGAACGTACGCAGGTTGGTCAGCGCGTCGCCGGGGTAGGGCGTTGCCAGATCGGTGAGGACCGCCGGCCGCAGGAGAAAAGCGTTCGTGATGATGATCGTCTCTTCAGCACACTTGATCGCCGTACGCGCCGTACCGACGACCTGGTCGGCGTCCGAGATATCGAACGCCTCGCTGTAGTCCTGGTCGAACAATGGGTGCTGGAGCTCGAAGTGTACGGTGCCGTGCAGATCGGTCGCCACTTCGTTGTGCCAGTGTGCCGAGTGCCGCAGGCCCTCAACGTCCGCGTAGCCGATAACCTGGCCTGTGTTATTCAGCGCGTACGCCCGCGTGTTGCCACCGCCCTCGATGGTCAACTCCGTGAGCTGGTACAGCTTGACGAGCTCGGCATCCTGCGCCGCCGTAGGCGCGGCCAGAACGGCGATTACGCCGGCCACGAGCATCCAGTGCGAGCGGTTCGTTCCAATGGCTTGCATGACGGCGGTCTCCAACCTCGACCCCGAAACCCGGGATCTGTTGTTTTCCGATTGACCCGCACCAAACTCCGTCAGCGCGGCGTTCAACCCGTTACACGAAGTATTCAAAACGGGTCCTGGTGACTGCATCGACTAACGCACGTGTCCGCTTCATCTCCGCAACGGTCGGCAGGCGGCCACGTCCGGTAGATCGTGGCACTTTTGCTGCCTACCGCAGCAGCTCGTTGCGTATCCAGATCAGGCGGTCGTCGTTGGCGTCCTGACCGTTGACCACCGCGATAAGGTCCAGATCGAGATCGCCGTCCACGTCGCCGTAGCCCAACAGGCCAACGTCGCCCGGCGGGTTAATCGTGGCTGCGACCGTGCCTTCCCACACGTCCATGGGATTTTCCGGCGAATCGAAGTAGCGGATGGCACCCTCACTGGCACCGATAACCAGCTCGAGCTCGGCGTCGTTGTCGACGTCGAGTGCCTTTACATCAAACGGCTGGAAGTTTTCGAAGGTAATGATCGTCGCGGTATCCCAATCGTACTCGCGTTTCGGGCCGGTGTTCGGCTGCACGAAAAGCCGGGCCTCATATGCCTCGGCACTCACCGCGACGATGTCGACCTGTCCGTCCAGCGTCAGGTCGGCGACGTCCAGCGCGACTGCGGCGCGCAGGCTGCCCACGCGGTACTGCGTCCAGCCCGCGCTCGGGTCGAACGGACCGGGCCCACCGGGATTCTCGAACCACGCCACCTGCGCGTTGAGGTCATCCTCGGCAGCCGAGACAATGTCGAGGTCGCCATCGCCGTCGAGGTCGTGCAGCCAGATGCCCTGCGCACCTTCGCGGTCGAAGGCGCTGTGACGCTCGTGCTGACTGACGATCGTCGTGGACCATCCCTCGCCGGTCTGCGCCGCGCCGGGGTTCAGCAGTACCTGGAGCGAACCCGCCACGATCAGCAGCGGTTCGACGTTCTTGTCGGGGGCCGGCTCGAGATTGATGCGCAGACGGCGCGACGCGACGATGTCGTTGAAACCGTCGTTGTTCAGGTCGCCGATCTCGACGTTCGTGTAACCTTGCTCGATCGTGATTGTGTAGTTGTCCAGGTTCGCACCGGGGCCAACCGCCTGCGTGATGATCGCCAACTGCTCGTCAGCGGTTAGCGTCTCGTCCGTGCCGGCGATGATCTCCAGATCACCGCTGGCAGCCCCCCAATAGCGGAGGTCTTCGGTCTGGTACGGCCGCGGCGGATGACGCAAGTAGATCACGCCGTCGCGCGACGCCCCGATCAGGTCGAAGCGACCGTCGCCGTCAATGTCGCCCACCGCGACGTCGAGCAGTGCAAACCACGCGTTGTCACCGCCATCGAGCGAGAGGCTCAGGAACTCCGTGGAATCCGCGCCGCCCTGGCTCATCATGATCTGCATCACGCCGATCTTGTCGCCATACGCCGTGACCGGATCGACCTTTCCGTCGCCATTAAAATCGACGGCGACGCGCCGGCGGTCCATGTCATCCACGTAGTGTGTAACCGTGGTGACGGCGTGTCCGTCGGTAAAGGTGCGCGCATCGAGGAGCTCCTCGCTGAACGTCGCACCGAGGATGTCGGAGAAGAGGCTGGCCTTCTGCCCAGTGCCGCCGAGCCACCACGGGCGGTACTCCGGCGCACAGCTTGGTACTGCGATGACAAGGGGCGTAAGCACAAGCAGCAACGTCAGTTTCGAGCGGCGAGACAACATGGCAATTGCTCCAAAACAGCACCCGGCCAGCGGCACGCCGGCGGCGCATGGGTACCTTGCTTATCGGGTCGGCAGTTCGCAGGTGCTGCTTGAAATCGGCCCGCGGTTTCAAGTATGCGAATTGGATTGCGGTTGTGACGCGGAGATGATTTCTCGGACGTGGCGCAAAACGGTTTCGGCCGACAGATCCTGCATGCAGCGGTGGTGCGCCAGCGGGCATTGCCGCCGATAACAAGGGGCACACTCGAGGTCGAGCGTGACGACTCGGGCCGTGTCGCTGTACGGCCCCGTGCGGGCCGGATTCGTCGGGCCGAAGATTGCAACAAGTGGTTTGTTCAAAGCGGCGGCGATGTGCATTGGCCCGGAGTCGTGACAGAGCACTGCGTCCGCTAACGCGAGCAGGGCGGCCAACTCTCGTAATGACGTTCTTCCAACGAGATCGATTACGGGCATGCCAACGTCCGCGATAATTTGATCGGTCGCCGCGCGGTCCGCCGGGCTGCCCAGCAGCACACACGGGCCGAGTCCGTCGGAGTCCAGCCCGTTGATTACTTCGACCAGGCGCTCCATGCGCCATTGTTTCGTGACCCAGCGCGTGCCGGGGATGACGGCCACGAAACGTGTGACGGCCTCGTCCCGGCGTTGGCACAGGAGCGCCCGGGCAGCGTTCAGCTCGGCGTCGCGCAGGCCGAGCGGGAACGACGGTCTTTCCAGCACGAGCCCAAACTCCCGCGCGAGGTGTATGTTCTTGTCGACTGCGTGCTCTAGTTGTTCCGGACAACGCACGCACTGTGTGTAGAAACGTGGCGCGAACTCACGCGCGTGGGCGAAGCCGACGCGCACCCGCGCTCCGCTGGCATACGTGAGAAACCCGCTGCGAAACAGCCCCTGCAAGTCGAGCACAACATCGAATCGGCGACTACGCAGCTCGCGCACAAACTTCGCGAAGTCGAGCGAGGCCCGTGGGCTCCGCAGCATGCGCCCATAGTGCCGCCGGTCGAACGGGATTACCTCGTCGAGCAGCGGGTGGCCGTCAAGCAGCGACACGAACGACGTGCTCGTCAGCCACGCGATGTGCGCGTCGGGCTGCGCGGCACGCAGCGCCGCCAGCACCGGCAGTGCGTGAATGATGTCGCCCAGTGAGCTGGGTTTGATGATCAGTATGCGTTGGGCCACGGCCGCCATCGCGCGGAGTATACGGGTGGGGCAGTGGCGCCGAAACGTCCTGATGTTGGCGTTGTGCTTCGCCTACGGGCCCGCTCCGCCGAAGATCTGATTCCAAATCGTGCGGACGAGCTCCGGTCCGTTGTCGGCGGCTGCGATTGCTACGCCCATCAGGCTGCCGCCGGCGACGATCCCCGACGCCACGGGGAACATGTAGGCGTCTTTCCACTTCGCGTGGCGCTTCTCGATGACCAGCCCGATGACCGATCCCAGGAAGAACAGCAGGCTGTAATGCCAGTGAAAGGTCTATGCCAGGCCGATCGCCGCGGGCGAGGGCATATACTTCTGCTGCTTGGGGAGAATGACCCCGAGCAGCGGTAGCAGCAGGCCCACGCCGCCTCCAATACATATGCTCCATACCTTCAGGGGTTCCAGGTTCTGGATGCCGACGCTCATTGCCTCGGCCACCGCTTTCCAGGCCTGGGCCGAGGGCGCGGGGAATTGGTCGGAGCCGAGCACTGTTGGATTGGGGATGATCACCTTGAATGCGAGGACCGTCACCAACGTGCCCGCGAAGATGCCGGCAAACTGCGCGATGAACTGCTTGCGCGGATGCGCACCGAGCAGATAGCCGCTCTTCAAGTCCGTGAGCAGGTCCGCCGCCGAACCAGCCGCGCCGGCGGTGATGTTCGCCGCCATCAGGTTGACGTTCATCGCGTTGGTCACATCGACCGGTGCAGGCGTGCGGGCCGGGCTCAGACCGCCGAAGATCAACTGTGTGATCTTGCCCATCGCCCCGACCGGCGTCGTGTCGGTCTCACCGGTCACCCGACACGCCACGAGCGAGAGGGCAAACGAGAGGATGACTGCCAGCGTTGATTGCCAGACCGGCATGCCAAAGGTCAGGTGCGCCAGCCACGCGAGTCCGATCAGTGAGACGAGCTGCCCCGCTACGAACCATGACGCGGGCGTTTCGATCGCGTCGAGTTCGGCTTGAATCGGGTCATCACTCGTGCTGCCGCGCGCGAACATACGGCCGAAGCTGCGAAACGCACGCATCGCACTCTTCCACTGCATCGCGAATGCGAGGAGTCCGGATGTCACCATGCAAGACACACCGCCCCACAGCGTCCACTGGATCAGCTCGCGATATCCCTCACCGGCCAGGCCGTGGTCTTGGATAGCCGGAACGAAGATCATCCAGCAGGTAACGGCGCCCAGTATCATGCTGGCGCATACACGAAAGCCGGCCAGCGCCCCGGCGGCCAGAAAGATCGGGTCCCAAAGAAAATCAACAGTTCTGTTCATCCATGTCTGTGTGAAGACCTTCTCGTTAAACGCATTGATCCAGCGCGACAAGGACAATGATGACGCGTCCAGCGCCGTGCCGCTCCATTTGTCGATCAGCGCTAACCCAGCGAGCCAGAACTGATTGATGGCGGCCAGAACCCCTGCGATCGCCAATGCCCGCGCCGAGCGCATGCCTTGCGTGCCGGTCGAGTGCAACGCGTTGAGCGTCTCGGCGGCGGCAATGCCGGTCGGAAACCGAAGCTGCTCGACGTTGATCATCTGCCGCTTCATCGGAATGGCCATCGTCACGCCGAGCACGGCCAGGAAGAACACCCAACCCATCATGATCGGAATCGAGAGATCGGGATTGCCGAGCATCAGGTACGCGGAGAAAGCCGACACGAGCGTACCGCCGGTGGAATAGCCGGCCGAGCTTGCGGTCGACTGCATGCAGTTGTTTTCGAGGATCGTCATCTTCGTACGCACGAGGCCGACGCGGTAGAACGACGTCCAGATCGCGTACGACAGAATGCAGGCGGTGATCGCTACGCCAAACGCCCAGCCGGCCTTGAGCCCGATGTAGATGTTGGTCAGCGAGAGCACGCCGCCCAGCACCGAGCCCATCAGCACGGCCCGCCAGGTCAGTTGCAGCATCGAGTCGCCGCGGCCTTGGTAGCACTGCAGATACCATTGCCGCTCGATCTCCTCGGGTGAGCCCTCAAAACCGTCGATCGGCAGGTGGTACTCGTGCGCCGCACTGGCGGCGTCTGGCGAGCTGTCGTGCTCGTGTGTGGTCATTCAAACTGCTCCGCGCGGGAGTACGGTGACTTGGGCGAGCATTGTGGACGCATCGCCCGCACGCCGCAACGTTCATTTGCTCGCAGCGCGTGGCCCGCGAATCCGGTAGCATGCCGGTATGTACGCAGAGAGCGGCCGCGCGACCATCGTAATCACGTCGACGTTGCTGGCGCTAACCGTCGGCGGCTGTCCGGGAAATGTCGGACAGCCTTCGTACGCCAAACTAGACGTGTCGTTCAACGTCACCGAGCCAGCAACAGTAGTAGCGTCTACTGGCCAGCCGATTTTTGAGGCCGGCGTGATCTTTGACAGGCTGCAGGGCCGAATCGGCCACCACGCGCCGACGATCACTACACTGCCCGATGATTCGCTCCTTGCCGCGTGGTACTCATATGTTGGATCAGACGAACTGGGCGGGGCAGCGATCTACACGGCGCGTAGACCCGCCGATGCGCAAGCGTGGATCGCGCCGCAACTGCACATCGACCGGCCTGAGGCGGACGGCAATCCCGTTTTGTACAGCGAGGGTACCGACGTCTGGCTGTTTCAGGCCGTCGTCCCCGGCACCGGCTGGAGCACGGCACACATCGAGGTGCAGCGCTCGTCCGACAACGGCGCGACTTGGACATCGCCGAAGACTATCATTGGCCCACTCGGATCCAACGTCCGCTTCCCGCCGGTACGGCTGGATGACGGCACGCTGCTGCTGCCGGCGTACGACGATCTGCTCCAACGATCGCTGTTCTTCGCGTCGAGTGACGGCGATTCGTGGAGTCTGCGCTCATCGTTCGCCACCAGCGTCAGCGCGCGGAACATTCAACCATCCATGATGCAGCTTGCCGGCGGCCGGCTGCTCACCGTGATGCGCAACACCGCCCGCGGCTGGCTCTGGGTGGCGGCGTCCGACGACCGCGGACAGACGTGGTCCGAGCCATTCGACGCAGGCTTCCCGAACCCCGCCAGCCCGAGCGCGCTGTTGCTTCTGTCAGATGGCAATCTCGTATTGGTTTACAACAATAGCAACGCGGCCCGGCGTCCGCTGGCGATCACCATCTCGGCGGACGACGGGCGAACGTGGTATCCGTCGCGCACGCTGGTGGATGGTGATGGGGCATATTCGTATCCCGCGGCGGTTCAGGCGGCTGACGGACTGATCCACATTGTGTACTCGCACGATCGCGAGTTCATCGGGCACATCGTCGTTAACGCGGCGTGGATAGCTGGAGTAGGGATCTAGGGATCGAGAGAAGAGGAACGGACCTCGCCTCGTGCGGCCGGATTCATGCGGCGCCCTCTGCGAAAAAACTCCGTTGCTTGTTTGACAAATCAGCCAACCGGAGGCATACTGTAAGTGAATGCTTACAGTCGGAGCCGGCCCGGATGTCACGACCTGCACAAACCGATGCCAAGCGCCGCGAGCTGTTACCCATTCTCGCAAAAGCATTTGCGGACCTGGGCTACCGCCGGGCGACGACTGCCGAATTGGCCCGCCGATGCAATGTGCAGGAGAACATCCTCTATCGTCTGTGGCCCGATAAGAAGGCAATGTTCATCGCCGCCATTCAGTACGTTTACGACTTGTCGGCCGACACTTGGCGCAAGCTGGCGGCCAACACCGACACGGGGCAGAGCGTCGCCGAACGCGTGCTAGCGTACGAGGCCACGCACCACGGCGAGTTCGGCCACTACCGCATCGTGTTCGCGGGCTTGAACGAGGCCGACGACCCGGACATCCGGGCCGCCCTGGCGGGCATGTACAAGCGCTACCAGCGCTTCATCCGTGAGCAGATCGCGACGCATCGCTCCGACGTTGACCGAAACGACCTGCCCGACGACTCGCTCACCGGCTGGGCCATCATCGGACTCGGCACGCTGGCCAATATCAGCCGCGCCCTGGGTCTGGTCGGCGAACAGCAACGTCGCCGGATTCTGGGCGAGATGGGACGTTTCCTGCTGAGCGGCGGAACAACCTGAACCGACCGCCGCCTTCTTATTTCGGAGAAAAGTAAGTGTTCGCTTACGAAACGGCCACACATGAAAGGAGATTGGGATGAGATCACGACAGACTTGTTTGCTGGGAGTTGCTGGGCTCGCGTGCCTGCTGATGTTGACCATGGGCGGCTGCGACGGCGTCGAGGACGCGGAGGCCGCGAAGGAATTCAACGCGAAACTCGGTGACATGACAGTCACCGTCTTTCCCGCGTACGTGCGCGAAACCCACCCGCACTACGACGCAGCCGAGTCCGCGAAGATCGCCGACTTCCTCCGGTCAGAGGGGCACGCCACATGCACACTGTCCGAGGCCGAAGTGCCGATCGCGGGTGACTGGGGCAAGAACCAAGCGAAGATGTTCCGCAACAGCCTCAAGAGCTTTCAGGAGTATCTTGCCGCCTATCCGATCGACACCGACTATGCGCTGCTGCCTGAATACCTGATGGGCCGCGACTCCGTCGGCGGCGTTCACGTCTACGTGGTCGCACGCGATGGCCGAGTGCCGTACGGCACAGGTGCGAACTCCCATCATCCGGAGTTCAAAGCGGTCGATCCGAAGACCGCCGCCGACGCGACCGAGGTCGCGATCCGCCGCATGCGCAACGAGCTCCAGGAACGTGCCGGGGAGCGCGCCAAGGCGAAACTTGGTACCGATACCGCGCTGACAATCTACCCGGTCGTGATGGCGGGCGGTCCGCGCAAGGACGTCGCCGACGTGATTGGACTGATGCTCGAACGCGAAGGGATGAAGGCGCACGTGACCACGGAAACGCAGTACACGCCGTCGACGGAATGCACCCCGGCGGAACTCGGTGCCGGATTCTCTCAGTTCATACGACAGAATCCACCCGAGACCGAGTACGCTCTGTGCGTCGAATTCTGCGGTACGCCACAGTCCGGCCCGACCGAGATTCGCAACGTGCTCGTCACACGCACCGGCACGGTGCTGTGGACCGACGTGCAGACGCCCAACGACCGGGATTTCAAACGCATCAAGCCCGACTGTCCGATGACCTGCTGCGTGCTCGCGACGGAGCGGCTGAAGCCCAAGTTCGGGCTCGGCGGCCTGTTCGGGCCGAAGCAGACCAGTCACCGCTTCGAGCAACTCTGGCAGAAAAGCTCAAACACGCCGGACGAGGCCGAGTTCGCGGCGATGAAGCAGCGGCTGGAAACGCTTCGCAAGTCAGCAGCGACGGCACGCGTGCTGGTCTATCCGCCCCGGCTTGACGAAGACGTGGATCGCGAATGCGCAGAGCATCTGGTCGAGTTGCTCGAGGCGCAGGGTCTGGCGAACGCCGTCGCGGCGAGCACGGACGTACACTTCGAGATTGCGGGTTCGTCCAACGAGCAGCGCGTGCTCTGGAACTTCGCACGGGCCGTGCAACAGCATGTGCAGGCCAATCCACCCGACGCGGAGTACGCGCTTTTTGCCGACTACCTGGCCGGTCCGGATCACGTGGGCGCGGTGCATTTCGTTATCTGCGATCGCGCCGGCGACTGGGTCCTCGTCGATTTCCAGAACAGCCACCACGACGACTTCAACCAGATCGCCCCGCAGAATAGGTCTGACTGCGATCGCCTGGTCGCGCGGCGCCTGAGACATCATCTGCACTAAGCGTCAAACCCTCGCGCGGCGTTGCGGCAAGAGAGGTAGTGCCATGATGAGCGAAGCGAATCTGTCAGCTCGGATGAAGGCGCTGGAGGAACGGCTTCAGCAAGTCGAGGCCTATCTCGGCCTGCCAGCCGTCGCACCGCGCGCTGCCGATCGCCCCGCGCCGTTCGTTGAGCTACCGCCGGACGCGCCGTCCGAGCCGGTTGTCGAAGACGAGGTCGCGCCGTTGCCGCCCGTCGAGGAACCGATCAGAACTGGCTCGTCCGGCCCGTCCTGGGAAGTGATCGTCGGCGAACGCTGGATGGCGTGGGTCGGTTCGATCGTAGTCGTCATCGCGGTCGGCTTCTTCGTGAAGCTGGCCTACGACATGGGCTGGATCGGGCGCCTGCCGCCGGCGGGACGCTGCGCCATGGGCGCGCTGTTCGGCACGCTACTACTGATTGGCGGCGAATGGGCGCTGCGTCGGGTCGGCCGTCATGCCGCCGTCGGCTTGTACGGTGCCGGACTCGGTACGCTCTACCTGACCGCTTTCGCGACGTGCGAGTTCTACAACCTCGTGTCACAGACGACGGCGTTCTGGCTGATGGTGTGCGTCGCGACGCTGGGTGTGCTCATCACCGTCCGCGGCAAGCTGCTCACGATCGGCGTGCTTTCCCTCATCGGCGGATACCTCAGCCCGATATTGTTGCCGGCGGAGGTCGCTTCACCGGCCGCGCTGCCACTGTATTTGTCGGGATTGATGGTGGTCGGGCTCACACTCTCGGCGCGCTATCCTGTGCAATTCCGACCGCTGCGCTACGTCGTGCTCGGGCTGCACCTGCTCGTCGCGACCATGTGGCTCGTGCTCGACGCCGGCGATCACTGGTTGATCGCGATCAGCTTTCTCACGGCCTGGTGGGGACTCATCACGGCCGAGGCGCTCTACGCGGCCCTCCGCGATCAGTCCCTCCGCGGTAATTGCATCGCGAGTCTGCTGTTTACGTTCTGGTACGCGTGCGCCGGTTGTGGCGTGCTCGCGGCCGCGGAGCCGTTCAGCCACGACTGGCTGGGGATCTTCGCCGGCGGCGTCGCGGCAATGAGTGCGTGGCTGGCGCTGACGGTCGGCCCGGGATATGAGGTCCTCCGCCGACGGCCCAAGGCGGCCGTTGACGTGTTCGTTGCCACACTCTGGGGGCAGGTCGGCATTCTCGTCGCGTCGGCAATTGCCTTGCACTTTCGCAACGGCGAGTCGTCATTCGGTCAGACGCTGGGCTGGCTCGTGATGGCGTGCGTTTGCATCGAAATGGGCCGCAGGCTCCCATCGTTCGGCACGACGGTGCTCGGAATGTTGGTCGGCGCACTGGCGCTCGTGCGCGTCTGGGCTGTGGATTGGAAACTGACCGCGTTGCAGCATGTGGTGTTCTCGGTCGGCAGTGTCAGTATCGATTACTGGGCACTCGTTGTGCTCGCGGCAATCGCGATCCTGCACCTGGCCGCGTGGCGGCTCAAGTGGCGTAACGGACGCGCGACCGTCGGCATCGCAATCCTGCTCAGCTTCTTGAGCGTCGTACACTGGCTGGCGCTCTGCAACGCGTGCTGCAACGGGATGGCGGTTACCGCGGGCTGGTTGCTGGCGGCGCTCGCGCTGCTCGGCGCGACGCACTTCACGCCGCGCATGGCTTACCGCAAGACCGCCGCCTTCGTGCTCGTGCTGACCGCCGCGCGCTGGCTGATCTCTGATGCACTGCTCGGTCGCTTCAGCCCCGCTTGGGACGCGACCGTGTCATGGCCGCTGTGGAACTGGCAACTCGCGTACGCGGTCGGCATCGCCGCCGCCATCTACTGGCTGCATCGCTGCACCGTCGGCGCAACGCCACCCCGCAACGAGGCAGCATCGCTCAGCATTCCTGGCCGTGCCCAAGCATGGTTCCTCGCCGCCTGCGCTCTGGTGCTTGTCGCACTGGGCTTCGAAGTCGATCGTGTACTCGCGGCGATCGACGCGCGGCGTGTTGTCTCTGCACTTTGGCACCCGACGCACGCGCGCCTCCTGTGGTGGACGCTCCTCGCAGCCGCGGGCGGCATTACGATCTGGTTCTGGGGACGCCGACAGCGGATGGAGTTCGTGCGTAGCGCCGGCACGTTCCTGCTCGGCGCGGCCGCGATGGCCTGGCTGACGCTCGACACCGTCACCTGGCGCATGTCCTTCGGCGTGACGGCGGCGCAGGTTGTGCTCAATACACAATTCCTCGTCGGCCTCGCCACCTGCGCGTTGCTGGTTCTCTTCGCGCTGATCGCCCGGCGCGATGACCGCGCCGACTCGTCGGTACGGGAGATCGCCGCCCGCGAGTGGCGCTACGCGACGGCGGCGGTGATCGCGTTCGGTCTCTGGCTCGGCAGCATGGAGATTGACCGCTACTGCGCCCTCAATGCCGGCACCTGGAGCAACGCGGAGATGGCTGGCCAGACCGCACTCAGCGTTTACTGGAGTCTGTATGCGATCGCGCTGCTCGCGCTGGGCTTCTGGCGACAGAACGCGCCGCTGCGATACGCTGGGCTCGGGCTGCTGGCCATCGCGATGGGCAAGGTGCTGATTGTCGATCTCGCCGGCGTACGGTACATCTACCGCGTGCTATCGCTGCTGGTGGTTGGACTGCTGTTCATCGCGACGTCGATTACATACGCCCGGCTGGCCCCACGGATGGACGCGCGAGGTGAGTCGGTTGTGCCTGGCTCCTCAGCCCGGGATCGACGCGACATTGGAGAGGCAACATGACCGCGCAAGCCCCGGATGTCAGCGCAGGACGAATCCGACTCCGCAAGCTCTTTCTGCGTGGGCTTGTGACATCGTTGACGAGCTGCGCGCTGATCGCCGTCGGCGTGCTACTCTTCGGCGAGTTCAACGAAACCACTGGGCGGATTCTCGGCACGCTGCTGGCGCTGGCGGTACACAGCGGAATCGCGATGTTCTGCGCCGACACGCTCGAACGACAGCGCTGGCCAATGCTCAGCCGCATTGGTCTGGCGGCGTTCGCGGCCAACTTCGTTGTGCTGATCATTGCTATCTGGTGGCCGGGCGGTCCGGATGTCGAAGCGCTGCGCGCGATGGCGACGACGGGCGTGCTCGCGGCGGCGTATGTCGTGGCCATTCCCTGCGCGGATCTGTACGAGCGCGGTCTCCGGCGGTTCTGGTCGCTGCCCGGCTTGGTGACCTGTACACTCGGGTGCGCAATGGCCGTCACCTGCATCTGGGGCGAGGACGCCGACGCTATCTGGTTCGGCAAGCTGACTGCCGTGGTCTGCATCGTGGCGTTCACATTCGCCCAGATGTGCATTCTCGTGGGCATCCGCGGGAGCGTGTTGCTGGAGCGGCTGTTTATCCTGACGGCGATTTGCGCGTGGATCGTCGCCGCGCTGCTCGCAATCCTCATCGTCTGGGAAATCGAGGACGACCTGTTGTTGCGCGTGCTCGGCGCTGGCGGCGTGCTGGACGCTTGCGGCTCACTGTCGCTGCTGATCCTCGCGAAGCTGCAACAGGTGGGTAAACGCGAAACGCTGCAGACCGTCGCGGCCCGGGTGGAGCTGCGCTGCCCGCGCTGCACGATGGAGCAGACGGTCGACGCCGGCGCGTCGACCTGCACGTCGTGCGGATTGAAGTTCCGCATCGAGGTGGAAGAGCCGCGCTGTGCCCATTGCGATTACCTGTTGTGGCAACTGCCCGAGCGGCGCTGTCCGGAGTGTGGGACGGAGTTCTGAAGGGTACGTTGTTCAACCGTACCCCCTTGAGGGGGGACCACAGGGGGGGCCAACCGAGCGAGTTGCGCTCAACCCTCCCCCAACCCCTCCCTGCCAGGGAGGGGGGTGTCAGTAGCTGAACTTTCCAATCTCCACCTTACCGCGGAACGTCCAGTAAATGATACCCGTGTACGTCAGCACAAACGGCATGCCCACCGCCGCGATGATCGCCATGATCAGCAGCGTGCCGCGCGACGAGGCGGCGTTGACGATGTTCAGGTTGTACGCCGGGTCGATGCTCGACACGAGCAGGTTCGGGTACAGTGCCACGCCGAAGAGGAAGACGAACGCCGCGATCGAGCAGCACGACGATATGAACGCGTACGCCGGCCGATTCAGGTAGATCGCCCGCGGGATGTTCGCGATCGCCAGCACGTTGAGAATCACGACGACCCAGCACCAGGGATAATCGCGAAAGTTATCCGTCGCGGCGGGCACGGAGACGAGTGCGTAGACCGTGGTAATCACAAACATCGCCAGGAAGAAGCCAAAGGTCCGCCACATCCAGCCGTGTACGCGCTTCTGCAAGTCGCCTTCGGTCTTGAGATAGAGATAGATCGATCCGTGCATCGCGAACATCGCGACGGCGAATACGCCGGTGATCGCCGGGAACACGCCCAGCAGATCGAAGAACGTCCCGTGATACTCCATGTCGTCGCCGATCTTCAGGCCACTCATCGTGCTGCCGACGGCGACGCCGAACAGCAGCGTTGCGAGTGTGCTGGCGGAGAAGAAGCCGTAGTCAAACAGCTTTCGCCAGCCGGGCGTGTCAAGCTTGCTGCGAAACTCCATCGACACCGCCCGGCCGATCAACGCCGCAAGTAAGAGCCAGAAGGTGAGATAGAAGCCGGAGAACGCGGTCGCATACGCATCGTGAAATGCGGCGAAGAGCGCTCCGCCGAACGTCACCAGCCACACCTCATTACCGTCCCACAGCGGTCCGATCGAGTTCATGAAGATGCGCCGCTCGCGGTCGGTCTTCGCCCCCAGGTGCAGGATGCCGACGCCGAGGTCGAACCCGTCAAGAATGGCGTAGCCCGCCAGCAGCACGCCGAGCAGAATGAACCAGAGCATATTCAGGAAGGGGATTTCCATGATCGTCTCGATCCTACGTTTCTAGTTCTCTCGCCGCCCATCGCCATCGCGCGCGTCGGTCATCGATGCGCCGCTGTGATCCGCCCGTTGCGTGGCGGTGGCAAACCACCCGCCGCCACGTTCGGCTGCTGCCCGGGCCAGATCCTCCGGCGATTCCGGCCCGGCCTTGATCTTGCGGTCGAGCACGAACAGCCACGTGATCAGCAGCAATAGGTAGATGAACCCTGTCATCGCCATCGAAATCGCGATCTCGACTGCGGAAACCGAATGAGAGTGCCCGTCCGCGGTCCGCAAGCCGCCGATCGGATTCGCCCAGTCACCGTCCACGTATTGCGGATACACGATCCACGGTTGACGCCCGACTTCAGCGACAATCCAACCAAGCTGATTCGCGGCCATCGGAGCGATGATGGCGACAACGAAGATGCGCAGCAGCCAGCGCTGCGTGAACAGCTTGTCCCGGTACAGCAAAATCGTCCCCACCACCGTAAGCGCGATCATGAACATCCCCAGCCCGACCATGGCGTGGAACGCCTGGAACGTCAGGTGTACCGGCGGCCGGTCAGTCTCCGGAAATTCGCTGAGCCCGATGATTTCGGTATCAGTGTTCCAGCCAACCAGCATGCTCAGCATGCCCGGCATTGCCAGCCCGAAATCGACCCGCTCCTCCGCCACGTTTGGAATCCCGAAGACGTGCAGCGGCGCGTTGCGCGCTGTCTCGAATTGCCCTTCCATCGCCGCCAGCTTCGCCGGCTGATGCTCGGCAACATTCTTGCCCTGTACGTCGCCGGTCACCAGCGCCAGCAGACAGAACACCATCGCGAACGGCAGCGCGATGCGGATGTTGCGCTTGGCGAAGTCTTCGTGCCGCTTCTTTAGTAGGTAGAACGCCGACACGCTGATGACCAGGAAGCTGCCGGCGATCATCGCGCCGACGAGCGTGTGCGACAGCCGGTGCAACGTCGAGTGGTTGAAGACGGCGACCCAGAAATCCGTCAGTTCCGCGACGGGAATCGATGCTCCGCTCGGTAGCATCTGCTCTACGATCTTGAAACCCGCCGGCGTCTGCTGCCACGAATTCGCGACGATGATCCACACCGCCGAGAAGATCGACCCGAGCGAGACCATCAGCGTCGAGAAGAAGTGCATCCGCGGCGACACGCGATCCCAGCCGAACACCAGCACCGCCAGAAAGCCGGACTCGAGAAAGAACGCGAAAATACCCTCGGCAGCCAGCGCGGCCCCAAAGATGTCACCGACATAGCGCGAGTAGGACGCCCAGTTCGTGCCGAACTGAAACTCCATCACGATGCCGGACGCCACGCCGATGGCGAAGATCAGGGCGAAGATCTTGGTCCAGAACTTCGCCATCGCCTCGTACTGGAAGTCGCGCGTCTTGAGGTAGAGCCCCTCCATGATGACCATCAGCAGACCGAGGCCGATGGTCAGCGGCGGAAAGAGGTAGTGAAACCCGATCGTGAACGCGAATTGCAGGCGGGATAAGAGGATTGCAGTATCACTAGATTCCATCGAGCCACCGATTCTTGGGTACGGTTAACTTCGCTGCTCAAAAGAATTGCTACGGAGGGACATCACGCGGGGCCCTTCATGCCCGCTCGCTCGCCGGAACGAGAAGTATAAGCGCGGACGGGTCTGTGCGTTGCGGCCGTCACCGGGTTTCAGCGGATTTGCGCCGTTTGCGGAGCCCGCGCGACTCAGGCCGCGCTCGCTACCAGAGCATGATGAGATTGCCGAGCGAGTTTGGCGTGTACACATCGCCCCGTGCCGCAGACCACGTCGAGTATTCACCTCGCCGTGCATCGAGCCGCGTTACATTCATGCCCCAGATGGTGTTATTGCGAGCCGCTGGATCAAGATCACGTAGCGGGATCGCCATCTCGATCACCCACGCCGCTTCCTCGAACGACACGGCTACGCGCGTCGATGTCGGCCACGCGACGGACCGTCCCATCTGCGGTTCGGTCCGCGGGCCACGCCGCGCGATGAGTAGACCGCTGGGCTTGATCTGTAAACAGTAGAGGTCGTCGCGCGTGCTGTAGTCTGCCGGCTGCGGATCGAGCAGGATTTCCACGACGTCCTGTCCCCAGGGCCGATTGCCGTCGATCGGCACGTTGTTGTCCGGTTCCCAGATCGGCGCAGCGCCCGGTTCGTGCCGATTGCGCACCGCGATGTACAGGTGTTCATCCGCCATCACCACGTACGCCTGCGTTTGCGCCGCTGGCTCGGGAGGCAGGCTCGCGCCGGATTCCGTCGTCCACCGGCACAGCCGGAGGTCGCCCAACGCGTTGTTGGCTGCCAGTGGCCAGTCGTCCAGACGCCCGTCCACTACCGGGGCTCGACGCACGCGCGGACAGGCGGCGACGGCCAACCGTGTCTCCGTCAGCAATTTGCCGAATTCCTCAGTGTCAAACGCAAGCTGGAGCAGATAGGCACCGTCGGCGTTGTAGGAGATGCCGGTCAGATTCACTTCGAGCGTCCCGACCTGCCGTTGGGCGGGGCCGACGCGCACGCGCGCGGACGGCGCGGCGTCCCAACCGACCGGTGATGATGCCAGTTGCCAGTGACCTTGCACCGGGCGGTTGGCGACGTTGAGCACACTGGTGTGAACGGTGGCTTGCAAGCCCGCGTCTGTCGGGCGCAGCCGCACGCCCGTGGAATTGGCCTGCACGCGCGCTGCCTGGTTCATCATCACCCCCCACTGCGTGAGCAGTGCGACCTGTCGCCGTGCAGTGGCTGCGCTGGGTTCAAACTGCGCGGCCAATTCATGGAGCGTCAGTTCACGCGCCCGTCGCAGAATGTCCGCGTTGTTCGACCAGCCTGCGGGTCGGCAGTCCAGCAAGTTGTCGTGGCAAGCATCGGTGAAGCCCCAGCGCGCTATCTGGGCCGAGATCTCGCTGGCCAGCGCGCGTTTGCCGTTGTCTTCCAGCAGTCGCAGCAACTCGTAGTCCTGAGCCCCCCGGCGCAACCGCTTCAGTCGTACGGTTGGCACGGGAGATTCACGCAATCCGTGCGGATCGCCCGGGAGCACAAGCGGAGCGTCTGCGCCCGGCAGCGCGTGCGCGCGGTCGCTGTCCGCAGCGTGTTCGATCCAGATCGCATCGACGCCGTAGCGATGCGCTTGCCACGCCAGGACACGTGGGCCTTCGGGGGCCGCAGCCAACGCCAATGATCCGCTGTACGGCGAACGATTGGGCATGAACCACGCTGCCTGCCCCAAACGCCGTACTTCGCGCAACGCGGCCGGCTCGTACCACATGGCCGACGGTGCCCAGGCGGCGATATCACGTATCTTAATGTGTGGCGCGCTGCGCCAACCGAAGCCGGCCAGCGACCGCGGCGGCAAATGCGCGACGATCGGTAGTGCGGATTCGCTGGCGCGCACGATGTCCGACAACACGTGCTGGTCATTGACGTATGTCTGCGTCAGTTCGTCAGGCGGCAGACAGCGCAGGAACGATCGCTCGAGCCAGCCGCGCTCTTGAAAGTGCGCGCGACATTCCGCCAGGTACGAAGCGAGGAGCCGGGCGTACCGCGGCGAGCGCAGTCCGCCGTTACGGACTGCATTCGGATAATCCAACGTGGCGGGTATCGGCCAGTACTCCAACCGCGCCCGATCCGGAAACGCGGTGCCGTCCAGCCACGGTTCCACAAGCCGGTCATACTCGTCCCAACGGACCTCGACGGTGCGATCGCCGGTGACGCGAAACTTCGGAAACGACGCCCACAGGAAAGGCTCCAGCCGATGGTCGTGCAGCAAACCCATCGTGTTGCTAACTAGGCGAATGGGTTCGGCGTGGCTTGGACTGTTGGGCAGCAGGCGCGTCTCCGCGGCCGGCAGGCGCGGCCAATTGAAGTGTGCCGAGAGTAACTCGCGCGGATCGACACGACACAGAATCGGCAGCGCCCGCCGCCCGGGCAACGCCACGGGCAGCACGTTCAGCACGACGTCGCATGTGAACGTCGCGCGATCCGAACCCGTGGGGGCGACGATCAGTTGTGCCTGATAGGTGCCGGGGCCGGCTGTGATCGGCACGTGCAAATCGAGCCAGATGATCTCGTCGCGTCCGGCTCCTGGTCGCACGGGGCCGCCGCCGCGGGGCGCCTCCCACGGAACGAGTGCGTCGGGGAACTCGGTCGGGATTGCCGGCTGTTCCGTGGCTTCACTATACCAACTGGCGAAATCGGCGACGCGGACGTACTCGACGCGATAGCGCTTCACCGCCTCCGCAGCCGAAATGCTCCGCCCGGGGCCGGCAAAGTTCGTAACGCGCACGTCGAGCGGTGCCCCACTGTTCTCATCTGCGCGGAGCACGACCTGAAACGCAACGGTCTCGTTGATCGCCGCCGAGAGCTCTACCCGATGCCGGCTGGCTGAGTAGACCGCATTTTCCAGGCTCGGCGCCGATCCCCGCTCCACATTAACCGCATCATCGACCACCCACACCGTAGCATCCGTAGCGCTCGGCGCCAGGCAACCCGCGGACACCACCAGCAACATTGTGCATGACAGCGCGAGCGTGCAGGCTTGCAGCATGTGGTTCCAGTTCATCAGTGTGGTTCGGGCCAACCGTGGGCCTCGTAGCGCTTGCGGGGTGATTCGGGATGTCCGGTGCGGGCGGCCAGATACACCGTTTCCAGTAACGCCGATACTTGCAGGTGCCGTTCGAGCGGAGCCGCGGCTCGGTCATGAGCCGTTGTGCGGACCGAGTCGGCGAATCGGTCCAGTTCGTATTTAAGAAACGACCGCGGGAATGGATGCTGTTCGAGCACACGGCCTTCGCGATCCAGCAGTGTGAGATCGTCCGCACCAAGTATCAGACTCCGCGTAGTCGAATGATGAGCCAGCTTGCGTTGAAACGGGTGCAGTCCCCACGTGGTTTGGACGAGCGTCGTACCGCCGTCCGCGTAATGCAGGATCGCCAGAGCCGTGTCCTCGGTTTCGCGCGGCGTACCGGCGGCGGTCGTGCGGTAGCTGTCAGCCGTGGCAACGACCGTGTCCGGCAGTCCGCGGACAGCGATTAGCGCCTCAAGCAGGTCATACGCATCCAGCATCAACACACCACCGCCAGCTTCATTCCGGCTGATCTCCCAACCGTCGGCCGCCGGATCAACCGTGCTGACAAGCAGTTCCGAGTATCGCGGCCGGAACTCGTCGTCCCAATTTAGGTCGGCCCACACCGTCTCGGCAACGAACTCCCACCACGATGCCACACGATACGGGATCGTCTCGCGCCGGCAGGCGCTGAGCACCTCGCCGGCCTCGGCGAACTCGCGACCCACCGGAGGCATGCGCCAGACCGCCACGCCCAGCTCGGCGGCGTCGGCGGCGCGTTGCACATTGAGTTCAGGCGAATCCGCCAGCACGACGCCTTTCACGCCGCTCTCCGTGAGCAGCACCCGGCTGTCGTCGTACCAGGGGATGGCATCGGGGGCGGACTGCTGTGGCAGGCCGGCAATGCCGACAGCAGACAAACCATCACATTCCGCCAGGGCCCGCAGGACCGTATCCAGACGCCGTCCCCGGCCGAACACGCCAATGGGGATTGCGTCAGACTGCGGCGGTTGCTGGCCGGAAGCCTCCGTCATGTATACTCGCTTCTGAGCGGACCGTTTCGCGGCTAGTGAGCCTTGAGCTATGGTATTCGAACGCGTGGCTTTGCGATTCCTCGCAGGCATCCTGCTGCTCTGTTTTCCGAACGGCCTGGACGCGGACATTCTGCACTTGCGCGACGGATCTCGCCACCACGGCCATCTGGTTTTGCAGGACGAGCACGGTGTGCTGTTTCGCGTTGTTCGAGCCGGTGGCGGCGCCAGTGTTGTGCGCGCCTATCCCGCTGACGTTGTGGAACGAATCGAAATCGTTCAGGACGATGCGCCGGCTGAGAAATCCGAATCGCCGGCGCACTTCACCGATGAGTCCGCAACCATCATCCAGATCGTGCGTGAGGGGCTGGAACTGCTGGACGACGACAAGCCACTTGCCGCGCTGCGCGCGCTGCAACGCGCCGCACACCGGGCCGAGCCGGACATCCTTCCGAGGCTTGACCGCGTTTGTCGGGCGGCGCGCGGAGTTGACCTGGCCGAACTGCTCGCGCGCACGCGCGTCTGTGCGGCAGCGGAGGCACGCGACGGCCGCGCGTTCCGCATCCGCTACGCCACGACGCTCGAACGTCCGGCGCTGCAGCGGATGTTGGGCGCTTACCAGCGGGCGTTGCTTCGCCAGTCGTTCGGCGGTCGTACCCTGGAATCCTGGCTTGCCGCGCCCGACGAGTACACTCGGCTGCAAAATGACGCACAGTCCATGGTGGCAAATGCCAGCCGTGCCGCCGCCGTCGTCAGGGCCCGACTCCAATTTGATCCGGCGCTCGATGACGACCGAACGGAACGGCGGGCACTTATCGCATTACGACAGGACCTGGTGCGCTTCGGGGGTCGGGTTCGAGCCCTGACGGGGTTCACGAGCGCCGGTCGGTCAGGCGCCGCGGATCCGGATTCCGCGCGCCCGCTCGAAGTGCTCTCGCCCTGTGGGCTCGATCCGATACAATCCGACAGCACGTCGGAACTCGGTGAACCGCGCTGACGTGGCTGGGATGTGACGGTCCCGTCAGTTGCGCCCCTGGAGTAATAGAGGTACCCTGAGCATGGCCCGTCTGTCGGAATCCTTTCCCGCGATCCACAAAACCGATCTTCCGGAACTGGCCAATCGTGGCAAGGTGCGTGATTTGTACAAAGTCGGCGGGCGGCTGATGATCGTCGCGACCGACCGCATCTCCGCGTTCGATGTCGTGATGGATCAGCCAATCCCCGGTAAGGGCGTTCTGCTGACACAAATGTCGAAGTTCTGGCTCGACAATCTTCCGGCCTGTCAGCCACATCACCTCGATTACATCGTCAGCGACGAACAGTGTCCGGTGGAGTACGCGCCGTACATCGAACAACTGCGCGGTCGCGCGATGGTCGTGAAGCGCGCCGACATCCTGCCGATCGAGTGCATCGTCCGCGGCTATATCATCGGCAGCGGCTGGAAGGAGTATCAGGCCTGCGGCAAGGTGTCCGGCGTCGCACTGCCGAAGGGGCTTCAAAAGGCCGAGAAGCTCCCGGAACCAATCTTCACGCCCTCAACCAAGGCCGAGGTCGGACACGACGAGCCCGTCACGTACGAACAGGCGACGGACCTCGTGGCGGAATTCCTCTCGACCAAACGCAGCGTCGCGCTGGATGCCCCGGAGCTGATGAGTCGCATCCGTCAGCGCTCGTTGGACATCTACAAGCAGGCCGCGGGACACGCCGCACAGCATGGCATAATTCTGGCGGACACGAAGTTTGAGTTCGGGCTGTACGCCGGCGAGTTGCTGTTGGCGGACGAGGTGTTAACGCCCGATTCCTCGCGGTTCTGGCCTATGGAGCAGTATCGGGTCGGCGAGGATCAGCCGAGCTTCGACAAGCAGCACCTGCGCGATTACCTCGATACGCTCGACTGGAACAAGCAGTCGCCCCCGCCACCCATACCGGACGAGGTGGCGCAACAGACGCGCGCCGGCTACGAAGACGCCTACCGACGGTTGACGGGCAAGTCTTTGTTCGAATAGGTGGCAGCTACCGATCCGCGGACTTCGTTTCGGCGGGGGGCTTGACGGCCGGTGCGTGCTCGGCGTCGAATTCGTCTCCGCGGAATGTGTTGCCCAGGTACATCTCCCGGGCGCGCGGGTCGTTAATCAACTCCCGCGGCGTACCGGAACAGATCACCTGACCCTCGTGAATTACGTAGCTGCGGTCGGTCACACGCAACGTCTCGTGGACGTTGTGGTCCGTCAGCAGAATGGCGATGCCGGATTCGCGCAAACGCACAATCTCTCGTCGCAAGCTCTCGACGGCGATCGGGTCGACGCCGCTGAACGGTTCGTCGAGCAGAATCAACATCGGTTTCGTAATCAGCGCGCGGGCGATTTCCAGCTTGCGGCGCTCCCCGCCGGAGATCTTTCGGGCGGGATTGCGTCGAACCTTCGTCAGCCCGAACTGATCGAGCAATTGCTCCACAATCTGGCGCCGCTCGGACCGCGAGTAGCGCATCGTTTCGCAGATCGCCAACAGATTTTGCGCGACGCTAAGTCTCTGAAAGACACTGGGTTCCTGCGATAAGTAGCCCATGCCGCGGCGGGCGCGTTTATACATGGGCAGGTTCGTGATCTCTTCGCCGCGGAAGTGGACGCGGCCCGCCTCGGGTGAGATCATGCCAACCGTCATGCGAAAGCTGGTGGTCTTGCCGGCTCCGTTCGGCCCAAGCAGACCTACGATTTCACGTTCGTCAACGTCAAACGACACACGGTCCACGACAGTGCGACCGCCGTACGATTTCACGAGGCCGTCAGCCTGGAGGAGCATTGCGGATGTCCCGACAATAGGCGGCACAGATTGTGGATAACTTGTGCAGAGTGGCGCAAGTTTCCGCTGGCGCTGAGGATGCTCGGCCATCGGCGCGGCTCAGATTGCGGGTGTCCACAATACGGAGGACTCGTCCGGTCCGAAATCGCGCACGGCCATTGAAACAAAGCACTTGCATTCCTGAAACCACGGGTTCCCTTTGGCACCGACGCCCGGCGGCCGCGTTGATACCTGGCCACGTCGTTGGGAGAATGCCCCCGGAGTGACGGCACAGCGACATCTGTTGAAAACCCGTGTCCACGGAATGCCCTTAAGACAGCAATAACAAAACGTTAACGTACGATCCGCGTCCTGCCCACGTCCGGGATATACCAACGACCGCCCGAATCGCGGGGGAGCAAGCCGGGAAGATACACGAACGCCGCCTGACCCACAATCTGATCACGCCGAACCACACCTGCGCGCGTGTCATCCGGAAGGTGCGGCCCAATGATCTTCCAGTCGCGACTGTCATGGCTGTCGGGACTGTTGTCGCCCAACACGAAGAACTCGTTCGGTCCGAGTGCGAACGGTCGGCCCGCGTGTGCGCGCTGGCTGTGGATACCGCGCGTGTAGTGGACGTCGCGGTCGATGCGAAGGCCGCGCAGCTCAATGCTGGTGTTTGCGGCCGAGAGCGATATCGCCACGGGCTCCGAGCGCCGTACCTGCCGGCGATGTCCGGGGTCGTAATCTTCCGCGTCTGCGGCCAGCACTTCTCGTCCTGCGATCCGCAAGTACACGCGCTGGTCCAGGTACGCGAACTCAAATGGCACAGGACGACCACCGTGCAACTCGGGAATGGCAGCCGCGAGCACGGCGGGCTGTTGAGTCTCGTCATCGTCGACCCACCACTGCAGCGAAGCCGTTCCGTCGGGTGAGAACTCGGCGGCAAACGCGAATGGACGTCGCGTCAGCGTAAGACGCAGCCGTCCGTCGTTGCTCTGCAGGGTGACCTCTCCGACGATGCGGACGTCACGCACGTGCATGCCCGTCGAGCGACGGTTGTAGGCGTAGAAATCGAATAGGTACTCGTGTCCAGTATCGGGGTTAAAGGCGATCGTTCGCCACACTTCGTCGTCCGCGGCATAGCGGATCGTTCGTGCGCGCAGCCCACTCCAGCCCGGTGCGTCGGGCGGCGGCGGTTCTACCAGGCGCCAGCGAGCTTGCTCCCCGGACGCAGACCGCGGATCAGGCGCGTGGCTTTGGTCGAAAACGACCGTCCACAGCGCCGACTGCACGTGCGCCGGCTTGCGCGCGATCTGGTCGTCGACGTATATGTCTCCGCCGATGATCTCGACCTTTTCGCCCGGGAGCCCAACCAGTCGTTTGATGTAATGTTGCTCCGGGTTGGCCGGGTCGCGGAACACGACGACGTCCCAGCGCGCGGGGCCGAACGGCCCGCCGAGCGCATACGGCCATTTCTCGACCAGAATCCGATCACCCGCTTTGGGGTGTGTGTCTTCCGCGGTCGGCACCAGCCGCAACTGGCAGTTCGGGCAGACGATCTCCGGCGGACGTACAAACGGCTCTTGTTGCAGGCCGGGGTGATGGTACGGGCCGAAGTCGTATTCCCAGCCACAGGCCGGACATGTGCGCGTAGCGTGAGCGCCGACCAGCGCGTGCGCCATGGACCCGGTGGGAATGATGAACTGCTCGACGAGAAACGCGCGGAAGATGAACGCCAGGATCAGCGCCGTGACGACCGTCTGCACCGTATCCAGAACGCGATCGGGCGATGAGGTCGGGCGCGGATTGTCGGGGGGCTCGACAGGTAAACTCACGGTAGTGCAATTCTGGGATACGTAGCGATGTGGGGCAAGAGAGCCACGGCGGTCGACGCTCTGAATCAGTGAATCCAGCGGGCGCGGCCCAAGTCGGGCAGAATGTTCGGGCCGTAGGGCGTCAGCGGCAGAAAACCGGGCCAGTACACGAAGAACGCCGGACCGATCAATTGATCGCCCGGTACGGTGCCGAGCTGGTAGTCGCCGCGTTCGTGCCGCTCTTTCAGGTGCGGGCCGACGGGGTCCATCCCGGGCCGTGCGAACGAGTACCGCGCGTCCTGGCTGTTGGGGCTGTTATCGCCCAGCACGAAGTACTCGTCCGGTCCGAGCTGAATCGGCCGGTCTTGCACGCCGAAGGCGACCCGGCTGCCGCGTACATCGCTCGTGTAGTAGACGTCGCGTTCGATCAGCAGGTGCCGAAGCGTGGCGACAACACCGGCCGCGCCGACCTGGACGATCGGGCCGCGCGGGTTCTGCGATTGTGCCCGTGCCATCGCGGGCGTCAGTTCGTACTGCTCGGGTGTATAGCGGAGCGCATCAGTCTGTTGGCCATTGACCTCGACCGCGACGACGCCGTCGAGGTGAAGCAGCGCCAAACGCACCAGACCGGCGGTGTCGGGCAACTCATCGGTTGCCCAGACGTTACGCGTATCGGGGAGTTCGTCGTGCTTGCGGTGCGCTAGCTCGATCTTTCCGCCGGCATAGAGTCGCGTGTAGAAGTGATCAAAGCCCTTGCTCGTGGTCAATTCGACGTACCCGCCCGGTGCCGCGTCCTGAAACTCGATCTCTGCCGAGAGCCGAACGTCACAGACGCTTTGCCCGGCCATCTGCCGTGGTTCGTTGTACGCGTAGATGTTTTCGACCACGCCGGGCAGGCGCGGATTGTCCGGATCCGTCGCGAACTGCAGCACGGCGTGTTCGGAATCGAGTCCGTCAAATGTGACCTGCCGCGTATCGCAGTCCGTCCACGGGCTGTTGGCTTGCAGAGGGCCCCACCGCGGATGGTAGGCTGCCTGACCCGCCGCCTCCGTGGGCGGGTAATCGTGGTCGTAGTAGCGAAACCACAACGGCGCCTGCACGTGCGCCGGCTTCGTCGCGATCTCATCGTTGACGAAGATGTCACCGTTGATGATTTCGATCTTCTCGTTGGGCTTGCCGATCAGCCGCTTGATGTAGTTCGTCTCGCCGTCGGTCGGGACCTTGAACACCACCACGTCCCAGCGATCGGGCTCAACATCGCGCACGCCCGCGAACATCCCGTCAAACGGCCAGCCGTGCACGAAGATGCGATCGCCGTCGATCGCCCGCATGCTCTGATCGATGATCTCGTCGGGCCGTGCGCGGCGACTGTCGAGTTGCGTCGGGTTCCCGTGATAGACGCGCCACCGACAGTTCGGGCACTGCGCGACGGGTTGGTAGGGTCCGTGCAGCGGCACACCTTGCGGTTGCCAGCCGATCGGATACTCAACGCCGCAATTCGGGCAGGTGTAGATGGCGTGTGCACCGTACAGTGTCTCGGCCATCGACCCCGTGGGAATGATGAACAGCGGCAGGAAGAACGTCTTGAGAATCAACAGGTAGACGAAAAATCCCACGAACGACGCGAACTGCTCATACCACGTTTCACGCCCCTGGCGCCGGTGCGAGGGGGCAGGGGCGTAGCTGGGCTCCACGCTGGTGGTCTTGTCGGGCACGGCGTTGGTATCTCCCACGGTCCAGCCTTCAGGTCGAGCGGATAAGCCTAGTCCGCGCGTTGGCAAGGGTCAAACCACGTCATTATGCGTACGCAGGCATGATCGCACAGTTCGCCCCTACGCATGTGCTTGAATGTCACTGTGCCCATTCGATACGATGATTTGGGCGTACATGCTCGAATCTGGAGACTCGTATGCGCATCTCCCGCATCCGCTGGACGGCACTGATTCTGGCTTCGACCGGAACGCTGTTCGCGAGCACCTGCCAGGCCGTCCTGGAGACAATCCGGCTGAGCCTGGCGATCGCCGACACGTGGATTTCGTTATAGGGCCCGACTCCTTGCCCGCGACGCACAGACACGGCCGCTCGCGCTTGGCGCTGCGCGAACTACTGGATCCGCGTCCCGCCGCGGACGCAGCCTTGGGCCCGATCGCCGCCGCCGTCAACATTCCGTTCGCCGAACTCCCCCAGCGCATGCACGAGCTACCGCCGCGCGACTCGGTGATCGGAGTCGTCGGCCCTGAGGTGCTCGTGTCAGAAGTTGTCTCCTGGCTCGCAGCGCGCGACCGACGCGCCGTGCGCACCTCCACGCCTGAGACTGATTCCGGAGACAGTCAGGTCGGCATCCTCTGGCGGCCAAACGCGTGGCTGGCCGAGGTCGTGGATGAGCTTGAGCCGGGGCGCGCGCTGGATCTCGCCTGCGGCACCGGTCGCGAGGCCGTCTACCTCGCAGCGTGCGGGTGGGACGTGACTGCGATCGACATTCTGCCGGATGCGATAGATCGCGCTCGAACGTTAGCGGACGTGTGCCAGCCTGCGATCCAGCCGATCACGTGGCTCGTCGGCGATATCGAGCGTGATCCAGACTGTGTGTCAGCCAGCTATGAACTCGTAACGTGCTTTCGCTACCTGCACCGCCCGCTGTTCGCGCGTCTACGCCAGTGGATCGCACCAGGCGGCGCATTCGTCGGCGAAACGTTCACGACCACGCATCGCGCAAAGCACGGCAAGCCGACGAGTGATGCGCGTGCCTTGCGCCCGGGTGAGCTGCGCGAGCTGCTCAGTGGCTTCGTGCTGCGTGTGTATACAGAGGATTGGCGCGCCGATGGCTCGCATACGGCTCGCGCCAGGGCGGAGCGGCCGGCTCAGGCGTGAATCGCACGGCCGTCGACGGCGAGGGCGGCCTCCTTCACGCACTCTGCGAGCGTCGGATGCGCGTGGCAGCAGCGGGCTAGGTCTTCGCTGCTGGCACCGAACTCGATGGCTGCCACGGCTTCCACGACCAGATCGCCCGCGCGGGGCCCAATGATGTGTACACCGAGAATGCGATCGGTCTTTGCATCGGCGAGCACTTTGACCTTGCCGTCAACGTGATCGAGGGCTCGGGCGCGACCGTTGCCGCGGAAGAAGAATAGGCCCTTGCGATACTTCGTGCCCGCGTCCTTGAGCTGTTCCTCGGTCTTGCCGACCGTCGCAATTTCTGGCTCAGTGTACACGACGCCGGGGATCGCGTCGTAGTTCACGTGGCTATAGCCCGTAACGATCCGCTCCACACAAGCAACGCCTTCATCCTCGGCTTTGTGTGCGAGCATTGGTCCGCGAATTACGTCGCCGATCGCATAGACATTGTTCGCGCTGGTCCGAAAGTGCTCATCTACTGGAACACGTCCGCGCTCGTCGAGTTGGATGCCGACGATGTCCAGCCCTAGATCGTCTGTGTTGGGTACGCGTCCGACTGCCAGCAGGACTCGGTCGCACGTGATCGGCTCGCCACCTTCATATTGGACGGTGCATTGCTTGCCCTTGACCGACGCGCGCGTCACGCGACAGCCCAACTGGAACTTGAGTCCCTGACGCTTGTAGAGTTTCAGGGCCTCGTTGGCGATCTCTGTATCCACACCGGGAAGAATCCGGTCAAGGTACTCAAGCACGGTCACGTCTGCGCCCAGCCGCCGCCAGACTGAGCCGAGTTCGAGCCCGATGAAACCCGCCCCGATGACGACCAGGTGCTTCGGCACCGCGTCGTACGCCAACGCTTCCGTGCTGGTGCCGATTCGATCGCCATCCGGCTCGACACCCTTCAACGGCGCCGACTTACTGCCAGTCGCGATGATGATGTGCTTCGCCCGCAACTCGCTCTTGCCGGCCTCGCCTTCGACCTCGACACGGCTCGGACCTGCGATCCGGCCGTGGCCCGCGTACCGCGTGACCTTGTTCTTCTTGAATAGCGCCGCGATCCCGCCGGTGAGGCCGTCGACGATCTTGTCCTTGCGGACCAGCATCGTCGGCAGGTCAAGCGTGACGTTGCCGCATTTCACCCCGTGTTTCGCCAGGGACGCGCGGGCGGCCGCGAAGTGCTCAGACGATTCCAGCAGCGCCTTGCTCGGAATACAACCTACGCGCAGGCAGGTGCCGCCAAGGGCTGGCTCACGCTCCACGCAAGCCGTATTCAGGCCGAGTTGTGCGGCGCGAATCGCGGCGACGTAGCCGCCGGGGCCGGAGCCAATAACGATCAGGTCATGCTCTGTCACGTTGCGCTCCCATGCTCGCGAAGACGGTATTAGAGCCGACGGCTGTTACGGTTGCCAGCCGGCGCCGGTGGTCAGTCCGACTGGTTATTACTTGTATCGGCGTGCGGGTGAATGGTATTATGAGAGACAGGTACTCGGGATGGGTGGCCTGCCATAGCGGCGAATCGCGAGTACGCCATGTCAAGACCCGTTTGGGTCATACTGATCGTAGCGTGCGTTGCGGCTTGTGCGCAGACCGCGACTGCGCAGAGGGTGCCGACCCTGCCGGGAGATTGCAACTACGACTGGTCGGTCGATGCCGCCGATCTCGAGCTACTCAGCGCGACGCTGCTGGGGCCGGGCTTCCCGGTCGATGAATGGTGTCACGACCTCGATGTCGATGGCGACAGCGACATCGCCGATTTCGCCGCCACGCAGCGGGCCGTCACCGGCACGCAGCGCCTGACGTACATGATCGCAACCGACGGCGATGACGGTACGGAAGTCAACGGCTCATTGTGGTACTCGAACGGACACGCCGGTACTGGGCTGAATCATGCTGGTGCTATGCCCGGCGAGAGTTGCAACGTAGGCCTGCGGTTTAGTCTGCCGGACGTGCGCCACGGCGAAGAGTTCGTCTACACCCGACTCGTTCTCCCGGCGACCGGCTATGGCGAGGTCGCCGATGGAGTCGCGCTACGCGTCGTTGGAGCAGACGTCGACGGCGCGTACGGCTTCGGAATCATGCCGCCGTCGGCTTTGCCGGCCACGAGCGCCGCGGTCGACTGGATGTTGGCTGACGATTGGCCGGATGCCGCCGAGGCCTTCGACTGCAATCCGCTCGAGCGTTATAGCCCGAACATCGCGTCGGTGATTAACGAGATCGTTGAGCGGCCGGACTGGGGAACGACACCCGTCGGGAAGACGGTCGCGCTGACTATCGAGAACCTGTCTCCGACCGCGTCAAACTACATTGTGTTTCAGGACTACCGCGTTGTGACCACGCCGTGTTCGAAGGTGATCGCTCCGCGGCTGGAACTGTATCGCACGGTGCGTTCCACATTCGCAGGCGAAGTGCTGCTCGGACGTCCGACCGATGACTCCATGACGCTTAACGCGTTCTCGCTGCTGGCGCTGGACGCGTATGCGCAGTACGGCACCGGCCGCGGCGTGTACACCAACTGGACGCCGATCCAGACCTACGAAGCCGGCGAGCCGATCGAGATCGTGCTCGACGATCTGCTGCCGGACAGGGAGTACAGCTACCGCGTGGACTGCCGCATCACCGGCACGGAGGAGTTCGTGTCACTTCCCGAGCGCACGTGCCGCACGCAGCGTTCCACCGGAACGCCGTTCTGCTTCACGGTGACGGCGGACTCGCACATCTACGACCTGCGCGCGACGATTGATGCACTGCGACTGTACCGTACCACATTGGCGAATGTCGCCCGCGACGCACCCGACTTTCACATCGATCTGGGCGACACGTTCACGAGCGAGTTCAACCGCTCGCGCGACGGGCCGGAAGATCCGCGCGAGGCCACTGGCGATGTGTTCGATTTCGCCGAGGCGCTCGATCGGCACCTGATTCAGCGGTCGTACCTGGACATGGTGTGTCATTCGGCCCCGTTTTTCTTTGCGATCGGCAACCACGAAGGTGAGCAGGGCTGGCGTCTGGACGGTTCGCCGAACAACGTCGCGATTTGGGCGACGAACGCACGCAAGCAGGTCTACCCGCTGCCCGCCCCCGACAGCTTCTACGCCGGCAACATCTACTCTGAGCCCTACGTCGGTCTGCGCGAAAATTACTACGCTTGGCGCTGGGGCGACGCGCTGTTTATCGTGCTCGACCCGTTCTGGTACACCGTCAACAAGCCGCACTCGCACGGCGGCGTCCCCGGCACCAATGACCGTTGGGACTGGACACTGGGCGCAAACCAATATGCCTGGCTGCGCGGCGTGCTCCAGGACCCGACGCCACGCTACAAGTTCGTGTTCGCGCATCACGTTACCGGCGGCGTGACCACATACGGCCGCGGTGGCGTCGAGGCGGCGAGCCACGCGCTTGGCGGCCAGGGCTCATTCGAGTGGGGCGGCGAGTCTGAGGACGGGACGTTTGATTTTGATACTGAGCGCCCCAACTGGGGCCTGCCCGTCCACGCGCTGTTCGACATGTACGACGTGAGCATCTTTTTCCACGGTCACGATCACGTCTTCGTGAGGCAGCAGTTGGACGGCGTCGTGTACCAGCTTTGCCCGCAGCCCGCAGATCAGAACTACTCGGAAGGGTGCTTCCGCGAGGGTTTGTATCTGACCGGCGACAAGGTGAACAACAGCGGCCACCTACGCGTCACGGTCAGCCCGCACGACACGCTTGTGGAGTACGTCCGCGCATACCTGCCGGGCGACGGCCCCAACGGCGAAGTCGCCTATTCCTACACAGTTCTGCCCGAGAGCAATCCGTAACACTCCGTTGCCGAACACCGTTTCGTCGACTAGAAGAATACGGGGCGCATTCGCGGCAGACCGCTGTCGCGTCGCTCGGCCAATCTGCTCTATCTGCCTTCAAGAGGACGAAACCATGCGTTTGTGGTTCTGGTTTGCCCTGATAGCTGCGTTCGGCACAACCACTGCCGGCGAGGCCTGCACCAACCTGCTCGTGACCAAAGGTGCCACGCAGGATGGCGCGTGCATGATCACCTACACCTGCGACGGCGAGTTCCACCCACGCCTGCGCTACACGCCCGCCGCCGACCACGAGCCCGGCACCTTCATCGAGGTCAAGGACTGGTCCGGCAACGTGCGCGGCAGGATTTGCCAGGTCGAGCACACCTACGCGGTCATCGGTCTGATGAACGAGCACCAGCTCGCGATCGCCGAGACGACCTTCGTCGGCCGCGAAGAGCTCGTGAACCCCGACGGCCTGCTGCACTACTGGGATCTGATGCGCTACGCCCTCCAGCGGGCCAAGACCGCGCGCGAGGCGATCAAGGTCATGACCGAGCTCGCCGACGAATACGGGTACCGCTCCTCCGGCGAGTCGTTTTCCATCTGCGACCCGCACGAGGTCTGGATCATGGAGATGATCGGTCCCGGCCCCGGCGGCAAGGGTGCGCACTGGGTCGCGCAGCGCATCCCCGACGGCTGCATTTCCGCCCACGCCAATCAGGCCCGCATCGGCACGTTCCCGCTCGACGATCCGGAGAACTGCCTCTACTCGCCCGACGTCATCAACTTCGCGATCGAGAAGGGCTACTACGATCCCGAGTCGGGGCCGTTCCGCTTCTACGAGGCCTACTGCCCGCCCACGCCCGCGAGCAAACGCTACGCCAGCGCCCGCGTCTGGACGTTGTTCCGCCGGGCGACTCCGTCGGCCAAGCTCTCTCCCGACTATCACCGCAGCGTCGCGGGTGCCGAGCCATATCCGCTGTGGATCAAGCCCGACCGCAAGCTCTCCGTCGCCGACGTGATGAGCCTGATGCGCGACCACTACGAGGGCACCGAGATCGACATGACCAAAGGCCCCGACGCCGGCCCGTACGGCTGTCCGGTGCGCTGGCGGCCGCTCCAGTGGGAAGTCGGCGGCCAGCAATACGCCTGGGAACGCCCCGTCTCCACCCAGCAGACCGGCTTCTCCTACGTCGCCCAGTGCCGCTCGTGGCTGCCGGACCCGATCGGCGGCGTCTACTGGTATGGCGTCGACGACACCTACTTCACCGTGTACGTCCCGCTCTACTGCGGCATCGACGCCATCCCGCCGTCATTCGCCACCGGCGGGCTCGACCAGTTCACCTGGGACTCGGCCTGGTGGGTGTTCAACTTCGTCGCGAACTTCGCCAATCTCCGCTACAGCGACATGAAGGCCGACATTCAGAAGGTCCAGCAAGAGCTCGAAGGCCAGTTCCTGGCCATCCAGCCCGCCGTAGAGCAAACCGCCCTAGCGCTGCACAAATCCAACCCCGACCTGATGCGTCGCTATCTCACCGACTATTCGGTAACGCACGCCGAGATGGTCACCAAGCGCTGGCGTCAGCTAGGCGAGCTGCTGATCCGCAAATACAACGACGGCTTCGTCCAAACCAAACCCGGCCGCGCCCAGGAACAAGGCTACGATGAAGCCTGGCTACGAGCAGTCATCGAGCACCGCCCCAACCAATACCGCCTGCCCGAAAAACCAGCCGACACGCCAGACTCGACGCTGGTGGATTGAGGGTTGGGGAAGAGAAGATAACCACAAGAGGGCGCAGAGAAAAAAGGGGGGATCGCTCAAGGGTGGAGCAGGCGTCTCGCCCGCAATTGTGCGTGGGTCGTGCGGGCATCTTGCCCGCGTCATTGCTCGCTTCGCGACGTATCAAACGGCGTGCCGCATTCAGGGCACCGCGGCTCCGGCAGGCCATAGAGCAAGTACCCACACTCCGCACAACGGCCGCGGGATTTCTGCGATGCACGGTCCATGCTTCGCCGGCGGGCGAACGCCGCGAGGCGACAGGACAGGCCACCGCCGATCACGATGCTGACACAACAGGTAATAAGTACCCAGTCTCCAGCGCGAACCGAGTAGTACTCCGCGTACGCCGGAATCAGGCTGCTGCGAGAATCCGGGACAGAAACCAGGAGAAAGAGCAGCGTGCCAACGCAACCGTAGATGAAGAAGATCGGCAAGTGCCGACACCATCCGGCGCAGACGTACGCACCAGCCGCGAGGGCAAGAACCATCGTGAGCAGCCAGACATCCCAAATGGGGGGATGAGTGCCAATCACACAGCTAAGGACAAGAACACCCAACAGGCAGAGCGTCAGTATGGCGGCTGTGCGGAGCACAGGCCAAATCCCCTCAGATCCTCTGATCCTTGGATTCCGGTTCCACAATCCTCAACCCTAAATCCTCGCCCCTCCCAATCAAACCTCAATCAACATCCGAGCCGGGTCCTCAACACATTCCTTAATCCGCTTAAGGAATGTCACCGACTCACGCCCGTCGATGATGCGGTGATCGTACGTCAGCGCGACGTACATCATCGGCCGGACAACGACCTGGCCGTCAATTGCCACTGGTCGCTCGTTGATCGCGTGCAATCCCAGGATCGCACTTTGCGGCGGATTGACGATCGGCGTTGACATCAGCGAGCCGAAGATGCCGCCGTTGGTGATCGTGAACGTGCCACCTTGCAACTCTTCGACCGCTATCTTGCGATCCCGCGCGCGGACCGCCAGATCGCCGATCTTCTGCTCGACCTCGGCGAAGCTCAGCCGCTCGGTGTTGCGTACGACCGGCACGACGAGCCCCTGGTCGGTGCTGACCGCGATACCGATGTCGTAGTAGTTCTTGTAGACGATGCTGTCGTCACGGATCTCGGCGTTCGCCGCCGGGACTAGCTTGAGCGCGTCGATCGCGGCCTTCACGAAGAACGACATGAAGCCCAGCTTCACGCCGTACTTCTTCAGAAACGCCTCACCCCGTTCCTTCCGCAGCGCCATCACCGCCGACATGTCGATTTCGTTGAACGTCGTCAGCAGGGCGGCGGTCTGCTGCGACTCGACCAGCCGCTGCGCAATCCGGCGACGCAACATCGTCATCGGCACGGCGTCTTCCTGTCGGGCACCGTTGCCATCGGTAGAGGCGTCAGCCGGCGTCGCGGCCGGTGAGGATGCAGTCTTCTGCTGCGCGGCCCGCTCGGCGTCTTCCTTCAGCACACGACCGCCGGGACCGGTGGGCTTGATACTGGCGGCGTCCAGTCCCTGCTGCTCGATGACGCGTTGGGCCGCGGGCATCACGTGCCCAGGCCGTTCCATCGTCGCAGTGGCAGCGGTCGACTCGGCGGTAGCAGCGTCACTCCCCGCGGCGGCCGACTTCTTCTCCGCCTCGCTGCCGGCCGGCTTCTGATCCGATTCCTCGATCTCGGCGATCGTCGCCCCGACCGGCACGATGTCGCCCGGCTGGTGCAGTAGTCGCCGCACGAATCCGCTGACGGGCGACGGCAACTCCATGGAGGCCTTGTCGGTCTCGATCTCGACGACGAACTCGTCACGCTCGACGTAGTCACCCTCGGACTTTAGCCACGCGCCGATCTGAACTTCGGTGATCGACTCGCCCGCCGACGGGATTTGCAGCTCAACCGCCATCGAATCTGCGCTCCTTCACAGCACGCCGCCGCGCGCCAGGCAGCAACTCTAATCCTACTGGTCGAAAGCCCGCAACAGCAGGCTCTGCTGTTCGAGCTTGTGACTCGCCGCCGAGCCGGTCGCCGGACTGGCGGATCGCGCTCGGCTGATCCCTGCGAAGGGATGCCCGCACAATGTGTCGCCGAATCTTAAGCCGAAGTAGGGCCACGCGCCCATGTTCTCCGGCTCTTCCTGCACCCAGAACACTGGCACATCGTCGGGATACGGCGCCAGCGCCGCGGCGAGTGCGTCGTCGGACAACGGGTAATACTGCTCGACGCGAATGATCGCGACATCGTGCAGCTTGCGCTCCTCCCGCTCCTTCGCCAGCTCGTAGTACAGTTTGCCGCTACACAGCAGCATCCGACGCGTCTCGTTCGTCGGCTCGACCGTGTCCGGAATAATCCGCTGAAACGTCCCGCTCGTCAGCTCGTCCAGTGACGACGTCGCCTGCGGGTTCCGCAGCAGGCTCTTCGGCGTCATCACCACCAGCGGCTTGCGCCACGGACGCACTACCTGTCGCCGCAACACGTGGAAGAACTGCGCCGGCGTCGTCGGGTTCACGATCTGCATGTTGTCTTCGGCGGCCAGCATCAGGAAGCGTTCGAGCCGCGCACTCGAGTGCTCCGGTCCCTGGCCTTCCTGCCCGTGCGGCAGGAGCAGCACGAGACCGCTGAGACTGTGCCATTTGTCCTCGGCGCTGGCGATGAACTGGTCGATGAACACCTGGGCCACGTTGCAGAAATCGCCGAACTGTGCTTCCCAGATCACGAGTCCATCGGGGCAAGCGACGGAGTAACCGTACTCGAAGCCCAGCACGCCCATCTCGGACAGCGGGCTGTTGTACACGTCGAACACGCCTTGCTCATCGCTGATGTGCTGCAGCGGCACGTACGGGTGGCCATCACGATAGTCGTGCAAAATCGCGTGCCGATGGCTGAACGTACCACGACCGGAGTCCTGCCCGCTCATTCGAATGCGTGCGCCGTCGGCCAGCAGCGTCGCCAGCCCCAGCGCCTCACCCGCCGCCCAATCCAGCGGCCGTTCGCCGCGGGCCATCTCCGACCGCTGCTTCATGAAGCGCTTGAGCTTGGGGTGCAGCTCGAAGTCGTCCGGCAGCTTCGTCAGACCCTCGAGCAACTCCGCCAATCGCTCGCGCGGCACGCCGGTCTCGGCTTCGGGAGCATCCACGTCGGGTCCGCCGCGGTACGCGCCCCATACGCGCCCGAGAATGCTGGGTCGCGCGCCCACGGCCGGGCCCTCGTCACGCACACTGGCGAGGTGCTTTTCGAGCTCCGCCCGTCGTTGTTCGCCAATCTGGTCCGCCTCTTCGCGCGTGACCTCGCCCGACTCGAGCAGATGCTGGAGATAGCTGTTGCGCACCGACGGCTTCTCGGCAATTTTGCGATACAGCTCCGGCTGCGTGAACGACGGCTCGTCGCTCTCGTTGTGTCCGTACCGCCGATAGCAGTACATGTCGATTACCACGTCGCGCCGGAACGTTCGGCGGAAGTCCATCGCCAGCCGCACAACCTGCGCGACCGCTTCCGGGTTCTCGCCGTTGACGTGGAAGATCGGGCTCTGGAGCATCTTCGCCACGTCCGTGCAGTAGCGCGACGAACGCGATTCCTCCGGCGTGGTCGTGAAGCCGAGCTGGTTATTGACGATCACGTGCAGCGTACCGCCGGTGCGATAGCCCTTCAGTTCGCTGAGGTTGAGTGACTCCTGCACGATGCCCTCGCCGGCGAACGCGGCGTCGCCGTGGATCAGCAGGGCCATGCTGTTCTGCCGATCGTCGTCGCCGAGACGATCCTGCTTGGCACGCACCCGGCCGAGTGCGACTGGATTGACGAATTCCAGGTGGCTGGGGTTGAAACAGAGTGCCAGGTGGATGTTGTGTCCGCCGCTGGTGGTCCAGTCGCCGTGATGGCCGAGGTGGTACTTCACGTCGCCCTTGCCCAGCCACAGCTCGCCGTCCATATCTTCGAACTCGCGGAAGATCTGCCGCGGGCTCTTGCCGACGACGTTGGCCAGCACGTTCAGCCGGCCGCGGTGCGCCATGCCGATGACGATCTCTTCGATGCCCTGTTCGCCGGCCCGTTCGATCGCCAGATCGAGCAGGGGGATCAAACTCTCACCACCTTCGAGCGAGAACCGTTTGGCGCCGACGTAGCGCTTCTGGATGAACTCCTCGAAGATGACGGCATCGGTGAGCTTCGTGAGGATACGAAGCTGCTCGTCGCGCGTCAGCTTGAGTTTGTTGCCCGTGCCCTCCATGCGCTCCTGGAGCCAGTGGCGGGCGTCGAGATTGTCGATGTGCATGAACTGCACGCCAATCGAGCGGCAGTACGTGTCGCGCAGCAGCAGCAGGATTTCGCGCAGCGTGCGGCTGGCGGCACCGTGCAGTGTGCGGGTCGAGAATGGCAGATCCAGATCGTCGCGGGTGAAACCGTAGTAGCTGGGCTTCAGCTCGGGGCGGTGGGGCAGCTTGTGGTGCAGCGGATCGACGGCGGAAACGATGTGGCCCCGCACACGATACGCCCGCACCATCTGGTCGATGCGGTCCTGACGTATCGCGACCTGCGTGTCGGTGTCACCGTTCCCGCCGGTTGGCGGATTGAAAATGCTCGACGGCCGAAACGCCGGTCCGCGCCATGAGGCCCGACCGAACCGATCACCGACCGGAAGCTGATCGAATGTCGCGCGCCAGACCTCCGAGACGGACATCGGGTCACGCAGGTAATCCGCATAGAGTTGTTCGACGAAAGCCAGATTGGACGGGTTGACTGGTGATTCGGGGTCGCTCATCGCTTCCATACTCGGATTCGGCGTCCTCGACGTTGACGCTCTCCTGCCTCTATCGGTCAATCGCCCGTCCGCCCCGGACGGTCAGACCCGTTCTCGTGACACTGCACGATTGGCGCATTATAGCGAGCGATTTGTGCCCTGCCGCGGGTGCATCAGGCGCTGCCACCACGCGCGAATCAACAGCAGCCCCGGTACAAACCCGACCGCGAGCCACAGGTTCGGCATGGGATCCCACTGGCCGGTGGCGACGTACTTCCAGTGCACCAAGTGCAGCAGCGGGACGCTGACGATCCAGATCACAAGCCAAAGCGGCGGACGTAGTACCAGGCCGGGCACGATCCACAGAAAGTACCACGGATAAGCCACCGGGCTCAGCAGCAGTCCGACACCCACCAGCAACCAAACGTCGCGCCACGTATCCTGCGATCGCCGAAGCGATAGGGAAAACGCGAGTGTGCTGAGCACCACGAGCGTCACGATGAATGGAGCGCTCGGCGGCATTTGCAGGCCGTGAACGAGAACCTTGCGCAATCCTTCGAACAGCACGTCGTTGAACGTCCACGACTCGGCGAACATGCGAGACGTGGTGATGGCGCTCAGCATTCCATCTCGATACGGGACCCAACACAGCAAGGTCGTCACCAGAGTTGCCACGAACAGTCTCGCTCTACGCGCCCCGCTGCGTGATGCGCCGACCAGCACAAGCAGGGCCAGACCCGGCCACATATATTTCACGTTGATCGCCAGGCCCAGTGCGATGCCGGCCGACACATCGCGTTTTCGTTGCCATGCCGCCAGACCGAGCATAAGAAACGCAGCGCCCACTAGATCCAGGTGGCCGCATTCGTACACTTCCAGTAACACCAGCGGGCACCAGACGATCGCTGCGAGCCACACCGGTTCAATGCTGCGCTTTCGCAGGTACAACCACGCCGCCCAGACAAGCATTCCCTCACAGACCAACAGAATCAGCTTCCAGCCCCACAGTGTGCTGCCCGTCAGCTCCGCATTCAGCCGGAACAGGGCCTGTGCCGTCGGCGGGTAGACCGCCGCAATTCCCGGGTGCAGGTCAGGTTGCAGCATCCGTTGTCCCAGCTCCGGGTGGCGTGCGCGGACGTCGGCGAGCTCGGCGGCATCGGGCGGGAGTGCGTAAGGATTGTGCCCGGACGCCTGAACCAGGCCCTCCCACAGGTAGCGGTTCACGTCCGGGCTCGTCACCGCGGGCAGCGGACACAGCGTCATCCGGAAGATGACGCCCGCGACCAGCACGATCCCCAGCGTGCGCGGCGACTGCGGCGCGGCTGCCGACGTCAGCAACCAGAGGATGTATACGTAAGGAACTGTGCAAACGGCGTACGCGCACAGCACCAGCCCGACCTGTCGCGCGGGTGACTCCGCGAAGTGTGGCAGCAGCAGCCCGATCTCGATCGCGACTGCACTTACGATCAGGCGGGCGTTGAAAGAGCGGGGCTGTGCGAGGTCCGCTGTGCTCACGGCGGTTGGGGCTCCAAGCTGAGAGGCACGCGGTCGCGCCCGCGGCAAAGCATCAGCGTGCAGCACCGGCAGGTCAATCAGCTCTGTTTCTGGGTGTGCTCCGTCGCGACGATATTTTGAGGTGGTATTACACGACTGATCGAGGCTCGAGGGCGAGGAAACGCGAAAAAAGAGGTATTCTGGCCAAGAGGGTCTCAAATCAGGCGTTTCGCACTTGAAACATCGCCAGTCCGATGCGTGGCTGGCAAAGTGTTCGATAACTCTGTCTGGCTGCCGCAAAGGGCAGTTAGTCCGCCTGTTGCCAAATTATTATAAGACGTTAATCAGACACCAGACTGTTCGGAACCCCGTGTCCGTGGCCGGTCGGAGCGTCCGCCGGCTGCCAAACGAATTCTTGACCCGGCCCCCGGCCGCGACCTATCATGGCCTTCACGTGGCCGTGCCAGAGGAGCCGGTCACGATGGGAACAGGAGAGAGGAGACAAGTCATCCCGTGACTGGTGCGGGCGGTGTTCATGTGCAACATCGTTGCCCTGTCCCGGCGGCGCTGCACGCGAGGCGCGCGAGGCACTTCGGGATGCAATGACGAGGCGGAAGGAAGAATTACATCTCAGTCGTGATAACAAATCTAAGTCAACGGTATAGGCACCTGATCGTGGCATCCGTACGTTCACAGTTGTGGCTCGGGCGAGCGCTCACTGATGCGCAATTCCATCGCTCGTCGACTGCGGCTGTTGTCGCGTGCATCGTATTGGAGCGTGTGCGTTAGACGCACTTCACAGTTTTTGGTGCAAAGGAGTTAGGGCATGAAGATGAGGAGAGTATTGGTGTTGGGCGCCGTGCTCTGTAGCTGTACGGCCCTGGTACTGGCGTTGAATACATCACCGCCGGTCCAGAAGGCCAGGAGTGCGGCGGACGCGGCGCAGATCAGCGCCGGGTCGGGCGTCAACGCCGAGCTGCAGCGTGGCAGCGGGCAGGCGTCCATAGAGAAAACGGCGAGCCTGCCGGAAGGGATTAAAACCGATCCCGCCGCGCAGACGCGTGAAGCCGTGCCCGGTGCGACCAGCGTCGTGATCGAGCAGGGCATCGCCAAGCTCGCGGATCACATCAAGTACGGCTTGCTGGATGCCGGCGAAGCCCGCGCGTGCGAAGACTGCCTGACGCCGAACACCGACCTCGGTGATATCGGCGACGTCGTCTGGGGCTACACCGTAAGCGGTGACTGCGCGACAGAAGGCAAGTGGTACGCCAGCTTCAACGGCTACAGCGGCTTCATCTATCACTGGGATCTGTGTGGTCTGACCGGGCCGGGCACGGCGAGCTTCGACTCGGACATCAAGATTGTCGATTCGACCTGCACGATCCTGGCGGGTGTCGATGGTAACTCGACGTGCAATTACAACGCGGACGACTTCACCTGGACTTGTACGGCCGACGGCACTTACTACGTCGTCATCGCGCCGTACAATTCGTCCAGCAGCCACACGTGCGACGGCGACCCGAACGACACGTTCACGCTGGCCTACTACGCCGAAGGCGATCCGTGCTTCGGCAACGAGCCCGTGAATGATGACTGCAATTCGGTCACGCCGGTTCTGCTGGCTGACGGCGTTCCGCAGGTCTTCAACGGCGACAACACCTGTGCGACGCACGACGGCAGCGCCTTCGGTCCCGAGGGCGAGGTCTGGCACGCGATCGAGCTCGGTCCGGACACCACCTATGGTCTGGGTTGGAACGTCACGCTCGATTACTGCGGCACCACGCCGGCGTTCGGCAATGCCTGGCTGAATTTCGCCACCGATTGCCCGAGCACGACCGTGACGGCCGCGGGTACGTTCGACACCACGACGTGCGTCGACGGTAACGTGACGATCCGCTGGCTGAATCTGCCGCCGGGCCAGTACTGGTATCCGGTGATGAACGATCCGGCCAACGGTGCGGTCGGCCCGTACACCGTCAATGTGGTCGCAGTCGAGGCTCCGCCTTCGTACTGTGCCGCCAGTGGTGGCTGCGACGAGTACATCTCGAACGTGCTGATGGGCACGATCGATAACACCTCGGACTGCAGCGGCTACGCCGACTACACGGCGCTGTTCACCAAGGTCGCGCTCGGCATTCCGAGCTCGATCACGGTCACGAACGGCAATCCGTACAGCAGTGACCAGTGCGCGATCTGGGTCGACTGGAACCAGGATCTCGATTTCGAGGATCCGAACGAAGCGATCACCATGACGGTCGGCACGGGCGATGGCCCCTACACGGCCGACATCGTGGCACCGTTGGACGCCGTCCTCGGCGACACGGTGATGCGCGTTCGCATCAATTACAACGCGGCCCCGCCGATCTGTGGCGATACCACCTACGGTGAGGTTGAGGATTACACCCTCAACGTCGTCGAGCCGCCGCCGTTCGGTGCGTGCTGTGTCGGCGCGACTTGCCTCCTCACGGACGAGGACGATTGCCTTAATAACCAAGGTGGTACGTACCTCGGCGACGGTACGGTTTGCGATCCGAACCCGTGCGCTGGGGCGTGCTGCTTCGCCGATGGTACCTGCCAGGAGCTCGACGTCGCGGGTTGCGCGACAGCCGGCGGTGTGTACCAGGGCGGTGCGACCGTCTGTGATCCGAATCCGTGCCCGCAGCCGGGTGCCTGCTGCTACAGCGACGGCACCTGCGTCATGAGCACGACCATCGATCCGGGTGACTGCACCGGCGGTGGCATCTACTTCGGTGATGACACGGTCTGTGATCCGAACCCGTGCCCGCAGCCCTGCGTGTGCGGTGTGACGATCACGCCTCCGTATTGCGAGAGCTTCGAGGATCCGAACAATCCGCTCGGCGACTGGACCCAGTCGCTCGACGACGAGATGGACTGGACCTGGGATGCCGACGGCACCACGTCGTCGAACACCGGTCCGAGCGCGGCCTGGGACGGCACCTACTACCTCTACACCGAGGCCAGTGGGTTCAACAACCAGACCGCGATCCTCGACGGTCCCTGCTTCGACCTCTCCCCGCTCACCACGCCGACCATGACCTTCTGGTATCACATGTACGGCGGTGACATGGGCACGCTGCAACTCCAGGTGTCGACCAACGACTGCATCACCTGGGACACCGTGTTCGAGCAGGTTGGCGAGCTGGGCGACCAGTGGAACTTTGCCGAGGTCGATCTGGCGGCCTACGCGGGCTTGACCATTCACGTCCGCTTCGTGGGTCTGACCGGACCGAGCTGGGAAAGTGACATGGCCATCGACCTGATCTGCGTTGACAACGAGCAGGAATTCATGGGTGCCTGCTGCAACGGTGCGACGTGTACGATCGAGACCGAGGCCGACTGCTTGGCCGGTGGCGGCGTCTACCAGGGCGACTTCACCGACTGCGATCCGAATCCGTGCGTCGGTGCGTGCTGCTACGACGGCGGCGTCTGCCTGGTCGAGCTGGAAGCCGATTGCCTCGGCGGCGGCGGAAACTTCCTTGGTGGCGGCACTGTCTGTGATCCGTATCCGTGTCCGCCGGCCAATGACCTGTGCGAGGACTGCACGCCGGTCACTGCGATTCCGTTCGTGGATCTCGGCGTCAACTACGGTCTGGCCACGCACGATATCGACGTGAGCTGCAACAGCAGCAGCGCGACCGAGACCCGCTTCGGCGTCTGGTACTGCTATACCCCGCCGGTCGACTGCAACCTGACGGTTGAGATCGTTGGCACTCCGTTCCAGGATACCGTCATCGCGGTGTTCACCGGCCCGGATTGCGACAACCTGACCGAGCTGGTTTGCTCCGATCCGCAGGATCTGGTCACTCCGGTCACGGGCGGCGTGACGTACTGGATCCTGGTCGGCCGCTGGTCGAGCAGCTCAGATCCGACCGGTACGCTCGATATCTACATCAGCTGTGCCTACGGCGCGTGCTGCGTGCTGGATCCGAATGATCCCAACAGCGGCAACATCATCTGCATCGAGACCGGTGCGGACGACTGCCTCGCGTTGGGTGGCAGCTATGCCGGCGACGGCGTGGCTTGCACGCCGGATCTGTGCCTGAGCGGTGCCTGCTGCTTCACCGACGGCTCCTGCGTGGTGATGACCGACGCCGATTGTGCGACGGCACTCGGTGCGTATCTCGGTGATGGCACGGTCTGCGATCCGAATCCGTGCCCGCAGCCGGGTGACGCTTGCGAGAACCCGCTGCTGATCACTCTGCCGGCGGACCTCGACTTCGTCGATCTGAATCAGTACACGTGCGGCCGTGTTGATGATTACGAGAACACGTGCATGGGCTCGTACGATGGTGGCGAAGACCTCATCTACGAAGTGGTCGTGACTGAGGCAGTGTGCGTCGACCTCACCGTTTCGAGCAACACTACCGACAACTGGATCGGTCTCGGCATCGACACCGTCTGCCCGCTGGGCGACCCGTGCCTCTATGCCTGGAGCACGACTGGTACGTTGCTGACGGCCACCGGTGTGGTCCTGACGCCGGGTACCTACTACTTCATGATCGACACCTATCCTTTGCCGGAGTGCCTGCCGGACTTCGACTTCACGATTGCCAGCTCGACGGCCTGTCCGTCGGGGGCGTGCTGCGATCCGGCCTACGGTGGCCTGGGTTGCTACGAGACCTTCGAGGAGGCCTGCGTGGCCGCCGGTGGTACGTTCCTCGGCGTCGGCGCGACCTGCTCCGGCCTCGACTGCAACCTCAACGGCGTCGATGACGTTTGCGACATCGGCACCGGCTTCGACACCGATTGCGACGGCAACGGCGTGCCTGATCAGTGCCAGCTCGACGCGGGTGAGCCCGACGTGGATGGCAACGGCGTGCTGGACGCTTGCGATCCGGATTGCAACGGCAACGGCATCCCCGATGCTTGCGAGCTGCCTGGTGGCTGTGCGACCGGCGACTGCGGCACCGTCTACCCGACGGACTGCGGCACGGCGCTCGACTGCCAGCCGAACGGCATCCCCGATGATTGCGAGCTCGGTAGCGGCGGTCCGCCCGTCGTTGTGTGGGACAACGGTGTGCCCAACGGCGACAACTCGCTCGCCTGCCAGTTTGGTGGCCAGGTCGAGGATGCGATGCTCGTTGATGACTTCGAGTTGCTCAGTGCAACGTCCATCAGTGCTCTGCACTGGATCACCGAGGAAGAGCCCAACTTCGTCTGGGACGGTCGCGTCCGCGTCGAGGTTTATGGCGATGCCGCCGGTGCTCCGGATGAAGGTAATCAGATCGCGGCGTTCTGGGTGCCGGATGATGCCGGTACTGTGACCCGCACGTTCATCGGTCCGGGCGCCTTCGATGATCAGTACGACTACGTGATCGATGGTATCAGCATCCCGCTCGATGCGGGCGTGTACTGGATCGGTATGGCCACCGCGGGTGCCCTGCCGGCGCCGACCGACTTCGGCCAGTCCTTCTGGGTGTCCAGCCACACCGGTGCAGCCGTCGTGATGAGCGAGTGCTACATTCGCGCTCCGATTGCGTTTGGTCTGTCCAACTTCGTGGCGTTTTCGGCTGCGGCCGGCGGCGATCCGTACGACGTCTCCTTCCAGATCACTGGAGGCGGCGCCGGTGGCGGCGACTGCAACAACAACGGTATCCCGGACGATTGCGACATCGCCGACGGCACCAGCCTGGATTGCAACCTCAACGGCGTTCCCGACGAGTGCGAGCTCGACGGCAACGACTGCAACACCAACCTGGTTCCGGACGATTGCGACATCGCTGATGGCACCAGCCTGGATTGCAATGGCAACGGCATCCCGGATGAATGCGAGCCGGATTGCAATAGCAACGGTATCCCGGATGATTGCGATATCACCTCGGGTTACAGCCAGGATTGCAACGCCAACGGCGTCCCGGATGAGTGCGACATCGCTGACGGCACGAGCGAGGACTGCCAGTCTGATGGCATTCCGGACGAGTGCCAGCTCAGCACGGTGCGCGAGACTGTCATCAATGAGGACTTTGAGGGCACCGTGCCGCCGACCGACTGGACGGCGGTGGTCAACAACGTCCAGACCTGGGGTATCGGAACGTACGCGCCGATCAGCGGGTTGCAGTACGCGACCTGCCTGTACGACGACACGTACTCCGGTACGCAGGATGAGTGGATCATCACACCGAAGCTGACGATGATCGGCGACGTTTCGATCGCCGGCTTTACGAACGGTAGTGTCTACTGGGGTATCACCCCGTACAACAACTACGACATCGAAGCTTGGGTCGTGATCGGGCCGAACGCCGGCGATGGTGATGACATCCTCATCGGCCAGCTCGACACTGACTACTGGGCCGTCAACTGGCAGTGGGAATTCTTCACTTACACGTTCCCCGCGCCGGCCGGCGACTTCCGTATCGGTCTGCGGTACTCCGGCTTTGACGGTGCCCAGGGCAGCGTTGACCTGTTCACGGTCGACGGTGACACGGGCGCTCCGCCGAACGACTGCAACCAGAACGGCATCCCGGATGAGTGCGACATCCTGATCTCAGATGGCGGTTTCTGCGATCCGAACGATCCGAACGCGGTGTGCGATACCGATGTCAACGGTAACGGCATCCCGGATCTGTGCGAGATCTGCGGTGACCTCGATCTGGACGGTGTCGTTGACGCGGACGACTTCCAGGAGTTCCTGGCGACGTACCGTTCGTGTGACGGTGATGCCAACTTCAACCCGCTCGCCGACTACGACGGCGACCTGTGCATCACGCTGGTTGACTACCAGTCGTGGCTGGACTGCTACCAGGAGTGGGGCACGTTCGGCAACACGGACCCGCGCCCGACCGAAATCCGGCCGGGCACGCCCGGGACGATCTCCCGGACACGCAACGGGACCGCTAATCGCTAGTGGATTCGATCGGGATACGCCGGCGGAGTACTCCGCCGGCGCGTCCCGTGTTTGTGAGGAGATACACGAGTTCCGAACTTCGAAATGGTGCGCCCGCTGGGGCGCGTAAGGAGGATGAGAAACCATGAAAATGCGGCTTTTGTGTAGCGCCCTGATGCTGTCGGTCGTAGCTGCACCGGCGATGGCTGACATCGTCGTGAGCTTCGATCCGACACCGAAGACTGCCGTTTTGGGTAGCGGCACCTTCAGCATCGACATTGTCGCCGATATTCCCGGCGACGAGCCGATTGTCGGCTGGGGCCTTGACCTCGACATCGTCGATCCGAACATTGCCATTCTTGAAGGCACGATTCAGATCGGCCCGAGCTGGACGCCGGCGGCCTTGCCGACCGAGAATGAAGACCTCGACGGTCTCGCGGGTCTCGCGTTCCCGAGCGGGGTCACCGGTACCGGTGTCCTGCTGGCCACGGTGTACTTCACGCCGGTAGCGCTCGGTACGACCGATCTGCTGCTCAGCGATGACAACGCGACCGGCGATCTGACGGAAGGCTTCGCGCTGGAAGGCGCGGGCGCCGGTTTTGCCAACGTCATCTATAACGTTGGTCAGATTCACATTGTTCCGGAACCGGCCGCGCTGGCTCTTATGCTGGTCGCCGGTGCGCTGCTGCGTCGGCGCTAATCGGTGCTGAGAATCGGGCGGCCGTGAACCGGCCGCAACGATTCGCACGATGATTCACAAGGCCACGTCTCTTCGGAGGCGTGGCCTTGTTGTTTGGAGGGAACACGACTTGCTGTTATTCAGACGGCAACATCCTGCCCACTGCACTACCGTGCTCGTTCGGCCGACGTCTGCCGACACGCAATCGTTGAACGGGCTTTATCGGGATCTTACAATAGCTCCGGTGAGCGCGGCGGCGAGAGAATCGGGCACGCTGCACAGCACGGATCGTACCTTTGCTGAGGAAGGGAAGGCGCATTACCACAGCTTGATCGTCGTACCCCGGAAGGGAGAAGCCATGCGGGCGCGTTACGCATCGTGCGTTGTAATGTTGAGTTGCGCGAGCGTCTTCGCCGGACAGTGGCAACTCGGCCCCGCGACGCTGATCGCCGCCAACGGCGAATGGCCGCGCAATTGGTCCGGATCCGTCGCGTATCTTGACGGCCCCGGCGGCGCCGTGATGTTTTTCGACGGCATGATGTCGACGCACATCTACGGGCCGGACCTCTACGCATACGAACCCACGAATGCGGCCGGCACGCTTGCCTGGCGAAACGTTCAGTCCACCGCCAGCAGCAGTGAAATCTATCGTTGGGACGGCAGTCAGCCGCAGAACGTCTCCAACTCACTCGGTGTGATTGACAGCGACCTGGCCGCAGGCAGCAATGGCGATCTCATCTGGAGTCAGGCGCACGAGTGGCTCTGGTACTACGATGCATCCGCAGACTCCACAGCACCGCTTGGCATTCGAGGCGTGCATCCAGCCATTTACGTGACCGACGCGGGCATTGTCACATACGCCTGGCAGGACCCGGATGACTTCTGGGTGTATTACTTCGACGGTACCACGACGCACACGGTTAGCCGCGGTGCGTACTACGGAGCGGAGATCTCGCTGTACGACGGTTGCGTGGCCTGGATCAACGCCACCGAAGGAACGCTCTTCGACGGCGCCGAGGTGTTCTTTTGGAGCGACGGCGTCATGCAGCGTCTGACCGACGATGATGCGGCCGGCGGCATCATCGATCGCTTTCCAACCGTGTGGAGCGGTCGCGTCATCTGGTCGCGGTATCCGACCGACCCGTTCACGCCGCAGTTGTTCATGTGGGACGGGGCCGATGTGTTCCCGTTGACTGACGTCGGCGGCACCACGCCCAGCTATCACGGCGGGGCCGTGGCCTACGTCGACTTCGACGGTTTGTACATCGCTGATGTGCTCCCACCCGTGGGCGACGGCGATATGAACTGCGACGGCGAAGTGGGCTTCGGAGACATCAACCCGTTTGTACTGGGCTTAACGGATCCGGAGCAGTACGCGCTCGACTTCCCGGACTGCACACTCCTGCACGGCGATATCAATGCCGACGGCGAGTTCGGGTTCGGCGACATCAATCCGTTCGTCGACCTGCTGTTGTACGGGCCGGGCGGAATCTGATGGAGCGTGTTGCAGGCGTTCAGGAACTAGCGGCCGCCGTGCCCTCAGTGCCCAGGCACACCCAGCCCCTCCCTGGCGGAGGAGGGGCGCTCGGTGCAACATTCGAGTGGGCATGCGGCTACTTGAGCTTCTCGCGGAGCACGGTCAGCAGGCGCTGGTTGTCAAGCGGCTTCTGGAAAACGCCGGACAGGCCGAGCTCATTGTAGTCGATGTTCATGTTCAGGTTGTCGCCGATGGAGCTGAGCATGTACACCGGCTTGGTGTTGCCCTCAGCCTTGAGGTTGCGGACCAGGCTTGTGCCCGCATCAACCTCTTCCATCATCAGGTCGACAATGATCAGGTCCGGATCGGATTCCTTGTATAGCGCGAGACCCTGCTCGGCGCTGCGGGCCTCGATCACGGTGTACTCCGCCTTCTCGAGCACCAGCCGCAGCGCGTCCAGCAGATCCTGATCGTCATCGACACACAGTATTACGTGTTTTCCATCTTGCATCATTCGTCCCCGTTCGCGGTTGTCGACGCACCGGCCAGCGCGGCCAGCTCGTGCGGCGATCCGTCCCGCAAAACAGTTCGTTGATTCAAAGCGCCGCGCAGAAAATCGACTGCGGCTGCCAGATTCCGCTGGGCAGCGGCAGACAGCGCTTCCCGGTATTCGTTGAATTCGTACCCGCGAATGCCCAGCGCGTACGCCCGCGGGCGTACGCCGAAAAGCTGGTCCGCCAGGGCCAGCACGCCGTCCGGTTGCACGCTGTGCGAGCTGAACGTCACGGCGTCACCCGGCAGCACCGGATCGAACCTGAACGGCTCCGGGCCGGTGCAGTCGGCATCCGCGAAAATCACCACATCATGTTGTGCCACTGCCGCCGCATCCTCGACTGTCAGTTGATAGTCCGAATCTACGGTGACGTCCGGCAGGTCCGCTTGTTCGAACGCGGCCGCAACGGCCGGTCCCAGGCCGTCGTCCTGACGGCCCGGGTTGCCATATCCGATCACCATGATGCGGCAGCGCTCGTTCAACAGACTATTGCTCCTCGGGCAGCTTGCAACCCTTGGCCTTGCGGTTGATCACGTTACCGCTGTGGTCGACCAGCTCGATGATCAGCGGCATCTGTCCCATCGCGTGCGTCGCACACGAGAGGCACGGATCATAAGCCCGAATCGCGACCTCCACGTGATTCAGTAGGCCTTCGGTGATCTCGACGCCCGAGAGATGGTCGCGGGCCACCTTGCTGACCGCGCGGTTCATTGGCTCGTTGTTGTTCGTTGTCGAGACGATCAGGTTGGCCATCGTGACCTGGTCATTCTCGTCCACCTTGTAGTGGTGGAAAAGCGTACCGCGCGGCGCCTCGATCAGTCCGACCGCCTCACCCCGGCGCTCGCCGGTGACAACCAGATCATTACCCTGGAGATCCGGGTCGTGGAGCAGCTCCTTGATCTTCTCGATCGCGTGGAGCAGCTCGATCATCCGCGTCCAGTGGTAGGCCATCGTGATGTTGTTGGGCTTGCCGTCCGTGACCGCCATGAACTCCTTGCGAGCTTCCTCGGCTTCGGGCGTATCGATGAAGTCACAGATGTTCACGCGAGGCAACGGCCCTACGCGATACCAGCCGTTCTCCGGTCCGATCGACTTGATGAACGGGAACTTCATGTACGACCACGGCTTAACCTCTTCGACGATGTAGTCGAGGTACTCACGATAATCGACGTGGTCGAAAATCGTCTCGCCGGTCGCGGTGACCGCCCGCAAACCGCCGTGGTAGAGATCCATCGCGCCGTCGGACCGCACGAACCCGAAGTGATTCGATTCGAACGAGCCGAAGTCCTTGACCTTGTCGAGATTCTCGACGGTGTAGTCCTTCGCGATCTTGAGTGCGCCGCGCGACCACTTGACCATCTGGTCGATGTCCTTCAGCAGGAAGTCGCGTTCCTCGTTCGACAGGTTCTTGTTGATGCCGCCGGGAATCGCACCCGTGCCGTGGATCTTTTTACCGGCCGTCCGCAGGATCACTTCCTGCCCGTACTTCCGCATCATCACGCCCTGAACCGCAAGATCCGGAAACTTGGCCGCGACGCCGATGACATTACGAATCGCGACGTCAGCATCGAATCCGAACAGCAGGTCCGGCGAGCACAGGTGGAAGAAGTGCAACGCGTGCGACTGGAAGAACTGCCCGTAGTGCATCAGCCGGCGCATCTTCTCCGCGGTCGGCGTCAGGTTCTCGCCGCCGACGATGATGTCCATCGCCTTGGCGGCGGCCAGGTGGTGGCTGACGGGGCAGATGCCGCACAGCCGCTGCACCAGGACCGGAACTTCCCAGAAGGGGCGGCCCTGAATAAATCGCTCAAATCCGCGAAACTCCACGATGTGCAGCCGGGCCTGCTGCACCTCGTTCTTTTCGTCCAGCAGGATCGTGACCTTGCCGTGCCCCTCGACACGGGTAACCGGCTCGATCGCGATCCGTTTTAAACCGTTCTTCATCGAAACCACGGTCTATCCTCCGATCAGGCAACGCCGGCCAATGCCGGCGCCGGCGATCTAGTCGTACTTGACCAGCTCATACGGCAGGTCGACAGGCTTATCCGATAGCAACGCCACGAGCGCCTCCCAGATCGTGTCCGCCGGCGGCGGACAGCCCGGAAGGTGATAGTCGATCTTCACGACCTCGTGACACGGGTATACACGGTTCAGCAGCAACGGCAGCTCCGGATCGTTCGGAATCTGCCCCGCCGGGTTATAGACCGATGGCCCATTGAGGTACGCCTCGGCGTAACACTCCTGCAGCGGGATGTTGTTCCGCATCGCCGGGATGCCGCCCATGATCGCGCAGTCGCCGAGCGAAATCAGAATGTCGCAGTGCCGGCGGAACTTTCGCAGGATCTCAACATTCTCCTCGTTGCAGCAGCCGCCTTCGAGCAGGCCGATCGCACACTGCCCGGTGAACTCCTTGATGTCGTCGACCGGGGATTTGTCAAACTCGATGAGCTCCACCAGCTTCAGGATTCGGTCGTCTATGTCCAGGATGGACATGTGACAGCCGAAGCAGCCGGCGAGCGACGTCGTTGCCAACTTGGGTTTGCCATTGTTCGCCATTACCGGCCTCCTTTACTTCGCGGCGCCCGCTTCGACATCCGATCCGATCGGCTCGTGGTCGTACATACGCTGGCCGACCGGGACGGCGTAACCGACGCGTTTCTTTAGAATTGCACCCACGGGACAAGCTTCGACCGCGGCGTCCCGCACCTCGAGATTCGTGTCGGACAGTTTTGCCTCGGCGTTGATCGCCACACGCTTCTCCGGGCCCCGGCCGACGAACTCAAACACGTGCTTACCGTCGACGTCGCGGCTCGAGCGCACGCACCGACCGCACAGAATGCAGCGGTTGCGGTCAATGAGCACGTCTCGGTGCGAGGCATCAACGTCACGCTGCGGGAACAGGTACGGGTACTTCGGCGCCGCGATGCCAAAGCGGTAAGCCAGCGCCTGCAACTCACAGTTGCCGCTTTTCTCGCAGTACATGCAGTAGTGATTGCCTTCGACGAAGAGCATCTCGATGATGTTCTTGCGCAGCGCCATCAGCTTGTCAGTATTGTTCTCGACCACCTGGCCCGGCGCGACCGGCGTCGTGCAGGCGGATTGCGGTCGACCATTGACCATCACAGTGCAGATGCGGCAGCTACCGTGCGGGATCAGCCCCTTCATGTAGCACAGCCGGGGGATATACACGCCCTTGTTCTGAGCGGCCTCGAGGATCGTCTGGCTCGGCTGGGCCTCGATCTCGCGGCCGTCAATCGTGATCTGAATCATGTCGCTCATCTGAATCGCTTCCCTTTCTACGCGTGAGCGTGCTCCGACTTGCGTCCGATGACCGCTTCCGCGTCCCCGACGGCAGCCGCCAGGTCAAACGTCGGCTGGAACCCGTTCGACGGCCCCGGTATCAGTTGCTCATACGCGCCGCGGAAGTTCTTGAGCGTCGTGAGCACCGGATTGGCGGAGGTTTGGCCGAGCCCGCAGCGGCTCATCGTCTTCACCGTCTCGCCGAGCTCCTGCAGGTACTCGAGGTCCGTCGGTTCACCCTTGCCGGCGAGTATGTGCTCGATTCGTTCTTTGAGCAGCACGTTTCCGACCCGGCAGGGCGTACAATAGCCGCAGCTCTCCTCGACGAAGAACTCGAGGAACTTGTCGACAACTTCGACCACGTTGCGCTGCGGTCCGAATACCATCACCGAGCCGCCCGTCGCCAGGTCGTCGTACTCGATCTTGCGGTCGTAGTCAGCGGGGCCGACCATCTGGCCGCTCGGGCCACCGACCTGTACCGCTGCCGCATCATCGGCGCCGACGAGCCGCAGCACGTCTCGCAACGACATGCCGAACTCGACTTCATACACGCCGGGACGCGAGCAGTCTCCGGACACGCTGAGCAGCTTGGTGCCGCTGCTGCCCGACGTGCCGTGCTCGGCGAATGCGCCGGGGCCGTGCTCCAGAATCTTCGTGACGGCACACAGCGTTTCAACGTTGTTGACGACCGTCGGACGCTCCAGGTAGCCCTTCTGGGCCGGGAAGGGCGGGCGGTTCTTCGGATCGCCGCGAAGCCCCTCGCACGAGCTGATCAGCGCCGTCTCTTCGCCACAGATGTAGGCGCCGGCGCCCATCTGAATGCGAATGTCGAAATCGAAGCCTTTACCGAGGATGTTGTTGCCCAGCAGGCCGTCCTGGCGGCGTTTCTGGAGCACGTCCTCGAGGAACGGCCGCAGATAAGCGTACTCACCCCGCAGGTAGAGAATGCCCTCGTCAGCGCCAATCGCGTAACCAGCGATCGTCATACCGGCCAGGACACGGTCAGGTCGCTCGGTCAGGATCACGCGATCCTTGAACGTCCCGGGCTCACCTTCGTCAGCGTTGCAGATCACGCAACGCCGCTCGCCTTTCGCGCCGCGCGTGAACTCCCACTTCATGCCGGTCGGGAATCCGGCCCCGCCCCGGCCCCGCAGACGCGACGTCTTCACCGCACGAATGACTTCGGCCGGCGACATCGACAGCGCCTTGCTCAGCGCCTCGGCCCGGTTGATCGGTCCGAAGATGATCGGACCCGGGCCGCGCAGGTTGTTGTGGACCATCGCCCGGATCAGTTCGTGGGCGTTGTTGCCGTCGCCATAGGTCCGTACGAGCTTCTGCGGCGTCATGTGCTGCTTGAGCTCGCGGCTGAGCTCGCGGGCTCCGTCGGCCGACAGTTGCGTGACGACCACGTCGTTGACCAGCGCGGCCGGTGCCTGGTCGCACATGCCGATGCAAGGCGCGTGTTCCAGTGTGATGCGGCCGTCGGCCGTGGTCTCGCCCACGCGTATGCCGAGCTCCTCGCAGAAGGCCTGCTCGACGCGGTCCGCGCCGTGCATCTGGTCGATCACGTCGTTGCACAGGCGGATGACGATCTTCCCCTTGGGCCGATCGGAAAGAAAGGAGTAGAACGACACCACGCTCTGTACTTCGACGCGGTGCGCCTTCACTTCCTTCGCGATCAGGTCCATGGCCTCACCGCACACACAGCCAAACTTGGCCTGTACCGCCCGGACGATGTCCATCATGCGCACGCGGTTATTGCCGCATGCCTGACAGATTTCCCTGACGGCGGCTCCGAGATTCTCGCTCATGAAATACCTCGCCGATTCGAGCCTTCCAAAACTGCCTCCGATTCGTTCGCTGACCGGTTGCGGGTTCAGTCACCTGCCCGCTCGGGGCGTTGCCGCTGCAACCAGTCGTACCAGTCCTGCATCCCCGCGCCCGTCCTGGGCGAGCACTCGATCAGCGTCGCCCGGGAATTAACGCGCGAAATATCTTCATACACCTTTGTCTTGTTGTGTTCAAGGACGGTGCTCAGGTCTATCTTCGTCAAGAGGATCGCGTCCGCCGGCTGAAAGAGCGTCGGGTACTTTGCGACCTTGTCTTCGCCCTCCGGCACGCTCAACAGCACCACGCGCAGGTGTTCACCCAGATTCACCGCCGCCGGGCAGACCATGTTCCCGACGTTCTCGATGAACAGGTAGTCCACCTTGTTCAGGTCCAGGCTGTCGAGCCCGTCGGCGACCTGCGTCGCGGACAGGTGACAGCCCTTGCCCGTGTTGATCTGCGTTACCTGCGCCGCGACGCCGCCCAGACGCTCCGCGTCGCGCGTCGTCTGCAAATCGCCCACTAGCACCGCACAACGCGTGTCCGTTCCCAGCGCGGGGATCGTTCTCTCAAGCAGCGTAGTCTTGCCGCTACCGGGCGCACTCATGATGTTGATCGTGAGAATGCCCGTTTCATCCATGCGCCGACGATTCGTCTGGGCGACCGCGTCGTTGGCTTTGAGCACACTTTCGACAACGTTGATCTTCACGCGACGGCCTCGTCCGGAAGTTCACACACAACGCTCTTCAGCACGATGTCCCGACCGGCCGTCAACTCCGGCTCGGCCCGACCACAGTTCGGGCAGATATAATCGTCGATGCTCGGCGCGTACTCGCGCTTGCAATTACGACACCGACCCGCCAGCGCCTCTTCCTCCACGCGGAGCTGCGCGCCCTCAGCGATAGTCCCATGCGCCACGGCCTCGAAGGCCATCTCGAGCGCGTCCGGCACCACCTGCTGGAGCACGCCGCACATCAGCTCCACTTCCACGATGCGGACCGCGCCTTGCTCCTCAGCGGCCCGCAGCAGCGGTGGCATTAGGTTGTTCACGATCGACAGTTCGTGCACGTACGATCTCTCTCAACAAATCCGCGGCAGGTCCTCGCCGTAGGGCCGCTGCACAACACGCTTTCCGCCGGCGGTCGTCAGCAATTCAACCAGCGCCGGCTGCGCATCCGTTACGCGCCCGATGATCGCGGCCTCCTTGCCGAGCACGTGCGACCGGCAAAGTCCCAACGCCCGGTCGGCATCCTCGGCCGCGACGACCAGTACCAGCTTGCCTTCGTTGGCAATCGTCAGCGGGTCCAGGCCCAGCATTTCGGCCGCGTGCCGCGCCGTCGTGCTCAGCGGAATCGCCTGCTCGTCAACTTCGACGCTCAGGCCGGCGGTCTCGGCGACATCGGCGAAGACTCCGGCAATACCACCCCGCGTCGCATCCCGCATGAACTTCACATTCACGCCACTATCCAGAATGGTCCGCACCAATCCGTTCAACGGGGCGGCGTCGCTGCCCAGCTTCGTATCGAACTCGATCCCCTCGCGGACGGACATCACCGCCAACCCGTGTTCCGCAATCCGGCCGTTGATGAGCACTACATCGCCGGCGGCGACGCGCTCCAGCCCGAGCCGGGTGTTTGGCAATCGCCGCCCGACGCCCGCCGTGTTGATGAACAGCCCCGACTCTCCGTCAGATCGGCGTTCGATGACCTTGGTGTCGCCCGTCACTACCTGCACGCCCGCCTCGTCAGCCGTCGCGCGAATCGACCCCATAACGCGGTCGAGCGTCTCCAGCGCTAGCCCCTCTTCCAGAATCAGCCCCAGGCTCAAGGCGACCGGCTCTGCTCCCATCACGCACAAGTCGTTAACCGTCCCCGCGACCGCAATCCGCCCGATATCACCCCCGGGAAATTCGATCGGCGTCACCACGTAAGAGTCGGTCGTGAACACGACATCGTCGCTCGACCATGGCAGCACCGCGCCATCGGTCAGCCCTGCGAGCGTTTCATTGCGCAGCGGCTCCAGAAGGTGATCACGAATCAGCCGCCCCATGAGCTCGCCGCCGCCGCCGTGCGCGACAACGATGCGATCATGCGTGCGCTTCGCTGCCGACGTTACGGTCACCGTGTGCCCCCCGTTCCAACCGCCGGTCGGTTGTACTTGAACCACGCCGCGCACGTCCCCTCGCTGCTGACCATGCACGGTCCGATCGGGTTCAGCGGCGTACACTCATCGCCGAACGCCGGGCATTCCGAGGGTTCAGCCTTGCCGGTAATGACTTCTCCACATTGGCAGAGCGGGTGGTCCGCATCATTGCCCAGTTCCAGACCGAATCGTCGCAACGCATCGAAGCGCCGGTGCTCCGACCGCAGCGCCAGCCCGCTGGCGGGAATCACCCCCAACTCGCGCCAGGCCGTGTCCTCGGGCACGAAGACGCGATCCATCAGCTCACGCGCGACGGTATTTCCCGCGGCGGACACCACCGCGGTATACACATTCTCGACCGCCGCCTGTTGCTCAACGACCTGCTTCACCAGCGCGACAAGCGCGGTCAGGACCTGTTGCGGTTCAAACCCCGCGACCACGACTGGCCGACCATACTCACGCGCAACCGGCTCATACGCCGCCGTCCCGATGATCACGCTCACATGCCCGGGAGCCAGGAACCCGTCCAGCGGTACGTCCCCCGCCTCAAGCAAGGCCTGCATCGCCGGGATAACCAGCTTGTGGCACATCAGCACAGTGAAGTTTTCGATGCCCTCCTCAGCGGCTCTCAGCACGACGGCCGCGGTAGCCGGCGCCGTCGTTTCAAAACCGACCCCGAGAAACACGACGGCACGATCGGGATTGGCCCGCGCCAGTTCGAGCGCCTTCTCCGCCGAGTTGATAACGTGAATCGCTGCCCCGGTGCCGCGCAGCTTCTCGAGGCTCCCCGATCGCCCCGGCACGCGCATCATGTCGCCATACGTCGCGAGAATGACGCCCGGTTGCGTGGCCAGCTCAATCGCCGCATCAATGTGCCGCTGAGCCGTGACGCAGACCGGGCAGCCTGGCCCACTCACCAGCCGCAGGTTCTCGGGCAGCAGCGCGCGGATGCCACTGCGGAAGATCGACACGGTGTGTGTACCGCACACTTCCATGAGCTGAATCCGCCGTCCGCCCCGGCCGCACAGCTCGCTCAGTGCTTCTCGCAGTGTTGCGATCCGGTCGCTCACCCTGGCTCTTCCTTTGGCGGTTGCTCGCCGAGCTCGCCCGCGACGTCGTCACCAATCGCCTCCCGCAGGTACTCCCACGTTTCGCGGGCCTCGGCCTCATCGAGCTGTGTGATCGCAAAGCCGGCATGGACGAGCACCCAGTCGCCTTGGTCGGCCTCCGGCGTCAGCAGCGTGCTGATCTTGAGCGTGCTGCCCTGGAGATCGACCGTGGCTTCATCGCCGTCGCGATGGGTGATCTTTGCAGGAATGGCCAGGCACATGGGTCTTACCTCTCGTTCGCATGACCGGCGATTTCAGATACGTCAGCCGGGCACCCTGTATTGCCCGTTTGTAGCAATCCGTGGGCCAGATGGGGGTTTGAGCCGCGAGATTTAAATCCAGGCGGCCTTGCGGGTCGAAGTGCGTAAAGACCCCGGAGTGCGGAATATCACGCAACGTCGACGGGTAGCGCGGGTTTCGGGCTGAAAACCGCGGCTGGCGCGGGTGCTCGCGATCACGCGTCCCGCAGCAGCTCCCGGGCGATTACATACCGCTGAATCTCGCTCGTGCCCTCGTAGATCGTCGTGATCCGGGCGTCACGGTAGAGCTGCTCCACGCGGCACTCGTTCACGTAGCCGGTTCCGCCGTGTACCTGCACCGCCCGATACGCGATGCGGTTGGCGGCCTCTGACGCGAAGAGCTTGGCCATCGAGGCTTCGCGGGTGTACGACGTGCCGGATTCTTTCAGGTCGGCGGCCCGGTCGACCAGCAACTGACCCGCATCGAGTTCGGTTTGGCTGTCGGCGATCATCCACTGAATTGCCTGGAAGCTCGCGATCGGCTGCTTGAACTGCACGCGTTCCTTCGAGTAGCTGACCATCATGTCCACGCACGCCAGGCCGATGCCGATCGCCTGCGACGCGATGCCGATACGGCCGCCGTCGAGCGCCGACAGGGCGATCTTGAGACCATCACCCTCTTCGCCCAGCAGGTGCTCCCGCGGCACGAAAACGCCGTCGAGATTCATCTCGCCGGTCTCCGAGCCGCGGATGCCCATCTTGCCGTGGATCGGTCGGCGATCTACGCCGTCCGACTGGGCGTCAAGCAGGAACATGCTCAGATCACGGCTGTTCCCAGTGTCCGCCGTCCGCGCGAGGACGATGAACCAGCGTCCGACGATGCCGTTGGTCACCCAGAACTTACTGCCGGTCAGCTTCCAGCCGCCCTCGACCGGCTCGGCCCGTGTTTTCGCAGCGCCGGGATCAGAGCCGGCGTCCGGCTCACTGATCGCGAACGCCGACAGATTTCCCGCCGTGGCCAGCTTGTGCTGCATCTGGTCGCGAATCGCGTCGCAGGCGAACATCTTGATCGCCTCGCACACCATGCTGTGTACGCTCACCGTCACCGCCACGGACGGGGATGCATACGCGAGTTCGCGAATGATGTGTGCATAGGGTAGCATCGGGACGGCGATCCCGCCCGCCTCCTCGGGAATGCGCAATCCCAGCAGCCCCATCTCATAGAGTTGGTCGAGTCGTTCGCAGCAGGAGCGCTCCTCCCGATCCCACTGCTTATCGAGCTCGAGCAGTTCGCCGCGCGCGTAGTCCCGTACGCCCTCGATCAGAAACCGGTGGTCTTCAGAGATCGCCGTTGTCATGGAGCTCGTCCCGTCCTACGCCGGATATCGTGAAGCCAGAGCAGCGCATATGATGCACAATCCGTCGATCGCCGCGGTCGCTGGAACCCTAGTGTAGCGACCCGCTGCAACCCGTGAAAGACGCGCCAGGGAGTCCGCCGATGACGACTTACTCTGACCGGATTCAACTGCAGACGCAGGGCAACACGGACGTTCGCGACGTGACGGAGGCCATCACAGGTGTGCTCCACGATTCAAACGTACGCCACGGGCTTCTGACGGCCTTCGTCATCGGCTCTACTGCCGGCCTGACCACCACCGAAGCCGAGCCGGGACTGCTGACACACGATCTGAAGGCGTTCTACGAACGCATCGCGCCGACCGACGAGTATTACAAGCACGAGGCTACCTGGCACGACGACAACGGACACTCGCACGTGCGCGCGTCCTCACTCGGTCCATCGCTTACCGTACCGATCGTCGACGGAGCGCTGACGCTGGGAACCTGGCAGCAGATCGTGCTGCTCGACTTCGACACCCGTCCCCGCGAGCGGACGATCGTCATTCAAATCCTCGGCACGTAGCGGTCGACCGGAGTCTTGTGGCGCTGGTTTCCAACCCGTGCCCAATTAGCGCCCCTCCTGACAATTCCAGCAAACATCAAAGTTCGCCGGATTCTCTTCACCACACCGCGCGCAGTTCCACGCGTTCCCGTCGCGTTGTTCGCGCGCCGCTTCCATTCGCGCATGGGCATCGCGCAACAGCCACAGTACCTCAAAGAAGAACTCCCGCGGCACGCGCAGGCGCGCGACCATTATGCTTTGGCCGCCCCAGATCTCGCCGAACGTGCGCTCGCCGACGGCAAAGTGCGGCACGCCTTCGTGGCCCAGCATTGCCTGCACGCCCGGCACCGGTAGCACTCCGCAGAGCTCGTGATCAACCAGAAACCACTTCTTCGCCGGCAGCCAGTCGTGCGGATCAAACGGCGTCTTACACGCCGTACACACCGAAGAAGTTGCGCCCGCCAGCGGCGCGCGGCAGCTTCCGCACAACAGCCCGAAGTTCGGTAGCGGCGACTCGTTCCCCGTGAACCGCGGATCGCGCAGCCGCGTCCACGGCCGAATGAGCGAGGGCACGTCGAGCGACAGGCCGCACTCGGGACACCGGTGCTCCGGCAGGCCGCGCAGCGGATATTCGCATTCGGGACAGGTCAGTCCCCAGTTGGGGATCGGCAGATGCTCCAGATCATCGCTCATAAGCGTCGATTATAGCGGAGCACCGCGCCCGAGCTGCTGACGCCTGTGGCGCGTCCGACTACAATCCGCCAACAGCGAAGGCACTTTCGCAGACTTACCCTCGCACTGGGAGATGCCAGCCATGCGATCGCGTCAGTTTCATGTCGTTCGTCTGATCACGCTGAGCGTCCTGTTCGGCCTGCTTGCCGCTCCAACCATTGCGGCGGAGCACCCGCTACTCGGGATCATGGAGAGCGAGCTGTCGCTTGCCATGGACAAGCTGGTCGGCCCGGAGGGCGCGAAGCCCTATTTCCTGCAATACGCGGTCACCGACCAGGAGATGGTCATGGTGTCCGCCTCGCTCGGCGCGCTCACCACGGACATGGAGAACCGTCGCCGAATGGTCGATGTCGACGTGCGTGTGGGCTCGTACGAGCTCGACAACACGCGGCAGATCCGCGACGCGGGCGGCTTCTTCGGCGGAACCAATCGCTGGGGCGGCTACACCGCACTGCCCCTGGACGATGATCCGGTCGCCACGCGGCACGCCCTGTGGTTGCGAACCGACAAGGACTTCAAGGCTGCCGTCAAGCGCCTTGCCCAGGTCAAGGCCAATCTCAAGGTCAAGGTCGAGGAAGAGGACCCGTCCGACGACTTCTCGCGTGAGGAGCCCTGCGTCGACGTGCAGCTTTGGCACGCGTCGGACCACGACCGCGCCGAGTTGGCCGCGTTCGTACGCCGCTTATCGCAGATCTTCCGCCAGCATCCTGACATCTACAGCTCGAGCGTCAGCGTCCGTGGCAGTACGGATAATCGACTGCTCGTCAACTCCGAGGGCAGCAAGCTCCAGTTCGGCCGTACGTGGTGGCGGGTCAGCGTCAGCGCCTCGACCATCGCCGAAGACGGGATGGAGCTCTCACAGTACACCGCGCTGGACGCACATTCACTCGCCGGCCTTCCGGACGAGGCGACTGTGCGGAAGGCGGTTCAGGGCGTGATCGACGATGTCCGCGCCCTGCGCGAAGCGCCCATCGTCGAGCCCTACACCGGGCCAGCCATTCTGATGAATCGTGCCACCGGCGTCTTCTTCCACGAAATTTTCGGCCACCGCATCGAAGGCCATCGTCAGAAAGACGTCGAGGAGGGGCAGACGTTCGCCAAGAAGCTCAATCAGCAGGTCTTGCCGGAGTTCCTGAGCGTCATCGACGACCCGACCCGCAAGACCTTCGGCGATGTCGAGCTGAATGGCTACTACCTGTACGACGACGAGGCGGTGAAGGCGCAGCCGGCCCGCGTGATCGAAGACGGCATTCTCAAGACCTTCCTGATGTCACGCTCCCCGACACGCGGCATCACGAAGTCCAACGGCCACGGCCGTCGCCAACCCGGCATGAAGGCCGTCGGACGACAGGGCAATCTCATCCTCGAATCCAAGAAGCAGGTGCCGTTCGCCAAGCTGCGCGAATTACTGATCGAGGAGTGTCGCAAACAGGACAAGCCCTACGGCCTGCTCTTTGGCGATATCTCCGGCGGCTTCACCACGACCCGCCGCTGGTCACCGCAAGCGTTCAAGGTCCAGCCGATTCTAGTGTACAAAGTCTACGTAGACGGCCGTCCCGACGAGCTTGTGCGCGGCGTTGATATCGTCGGCACGCCGCTGACGTCGTTCTCTCAGATCGTCGCGACCGGCGATGATCCCGGTGTGTTCAACGGCATGTGCGGTGCGGAATCCGGTTCCGTGCCGGTGTCCGCGATCGCACCGAGCATCCTGGTGTCGCAGATCGAGATCGAGAAAAAGCGAAAGTCGCAGGATCGACCGCCAATACTCGACGCACCGATCGCCTCCGAACTGGGCCGCTGAACGTGCGGTACACATTGCCGAACTACGCAGGAGCTAACCTGATGCATCGAATTGTGGTCGCATTGCTCGTCGCGGGAGCGTTAGCCCCAAACGCCGTCGCGGAAGAAGTCGCGCTCGAAGACGCCATGCGGGAAGATGTTGTGCTGCGTGCCCTGGTCGACGAGAACCAGCGCAGCATCGAGAAGCTGCGGCTCGAAGGACTCGCCGAGCCGTACTTCATCGAGTACGGACTAGTGGACGGGCACGGCGTGTGGATCAGCGCCGACCTCGGCGCGGTTACGGGGCGAAACGAATACCGCCAACGCAGCCTGCGGACCGATGTGCGTGTCGGCTCGTACGAGCTCGACAACACCAACTTCGGTGGCGGCGGTTACAGTTACTGGGGCGGTGGCAGCGGTGCCACCATGCCCATCGAGGACGACTACAACGCCATCCGGCAGGCGATCTGGTGGATGACCGACCGCGACTACAAGCAGGTCGCCGAGATGTTTGAAGAGAAGCAGGCCTTCATGAAGAGCCGGATGATCGAAGACAAGCCGGACGACATGTCGCGCGAGGAGCCGTCCGTCTACTGCGAGCCTCGTTGTGCGGTCGAGATCGACCCGGCGGCCCTCGAGCAAATCGCCGTCGGCCTGTCAACGATCTTCCGCGAGTACCCGGACATCCAGGACTCCGGCGTCAACGTCAGCGGCTCGGCCGGTAACCAGTACGTTGTGAATACCGAGGGCACCCGCATCCGTACCGCCAGCACCGGTTACAGCGTGGCCGTTTCCGCGACCGTGCAGGCCGACGACGGCATGGAGCTGTCGGATCAACTGTCCGTCGACGTCAATCGTTGGGAAGACCTGCCGAGCATGGATGAGCTGACTGAGCGCTGCCGCGAGATGATCACGCGCCTGGTCGACGTACGCAACGCCCCGCGCTTCGAGGAAACCTATACCGGCCCGGTGCTGTTCGAGGCCCCGGCGGCCGCCGCGCTGTTTGAGCAGATCTACGTTCACAATTTCAACGGCGGCCAGCGGCCGGTCGGCAGTCGCACCAGTGCGGACGACTTCGTGAACAAGCTCAATCGCCGCGTTTTGCCGCGCTACATGTCGGTCGTGGACGACCCGACGCTGACCGAGTTCGATGGCAAGCGGCTGCTCGGCCACTACCGGTACGACGGGCAGGGCGTCGCCGCGCAGCGTGTCGTGCTCGTGGAGGAGGGCCGGCTCAAAAACCTGCTGATGTCGCGCAACCCGTCGAAGGAGTTCAGCAACTCCAACGGACACGGCCGCAACCTGATGTACCCTCGCCCCGCAATCGGCAACCTGGTTGTCAGTACCGACTCCGGACTGTCGGACGAAGAGCTGCGCGAGGAGCTGCTCGAAGCCTGTGAAGATGAGGGGCTTGAGTACGGCCTGCGCATCGAATCGCTCGGCGGTTCCGCGTCCAACCCGCTGGTCATCTACAAGGTCTTCACGGACGATCGTGAGGAGCTGGTGCGCGGCGCCGAGGTCGCTGACTTCGACCTGAAGTCGTTCAAGCGCATGCTCGCCGCCGGTGCCGAGAGCCACGTCGCGAACTCCTCCGGCCGCACCATGGGACATACGGTAATCGCACCGGCGTTCCTCTTTGAGGAGCTCGACCTCGCCAAGATCGACCGGGACTTCGAAAAGCCGCCCATCTTGCCGACGCCGTTGGCGCGCGACTAGCGAGTTGCCATGCGTTTCGTCGCCATCGGTGGCATTGCATTACTGCTCGCGTTGTGCGGCTGCGAGAGCACGCAGCCGGATTCGCCGACTTCCAAGGCATCGATCCCCAGTGTCCTGCTCGTTACGCTGGACACCACCCGCGCCGATCGCCTGGGTTGCTACGGCCACGCCGCAGCCCATACCCCGGTGCTCGATGAGCTGGCCGCGTCCGGCACGCGGTTCACCCGAGCCTATAGCCCCGTGCCATTGACGTTGCCGTCGCACGCCTCTTTGCTGTCGGGCGTGCTGCCGCCGAGCCACGGACTGCATGTCAATGCGTGCGGTGCGCTACCGGCCGACGTACCGACGCTGACCGAACCACTTGTGAAGAGCGGCCGACAGACCGCAGCGTTCATCAGTGCGTGGGTCCTGGACAGCATGTTCGGGCTCGACCGCGGGTTCAGCCACTACGACGACGACGTACGTGAGCGCGTCGCCGGCGACGTCCACTCACAGGAACGCGCCGCCGACGAAGTGACCGATGCAGCCCTGGCGTGGATCGCTAGGCACAGCGCAACCCCGTTCTTCGCATGGGTCCACTACTTCGATCCGCATCATCCCTACGAGCCGCCCGCACCCTTCGCCGACACCATGCCCGATCCCTACGACGGCGAGATCGCGTACATGGATCAGCAGATCGGTCGCCTGCTGGCGGGCCTGCCCGATCGCGAGAACACGCTCATCGTGGTGGTTGGCGATCACGGCGAAGCCTTCGGCGAGCACGGCGAGACCACCCACGGCCTTTTTATCTACAACACGACGCTGCACATCCCCATGATCTGGACCTGGCCCGGCCACATCGAGCCCGGCGTGTGCGCTGCGCCCGCGTCGCTCGTGGACGTGCTCCCGACGATCCTGGACCTGCTGGAACTCGACCCGCCCGCAGGGATTCAGGGCCGCTCGCTGACCGCGGCGCTGAGCGGCGGTCAGTCATCGCCCACGCCACTCTATGCCGAAAGCGAGTACGGCCGGCTGGGCTACGGCTGGGCGAGCCTCCGCACTCTGATCGATGGCCGGTGGAAATACATCGACGCTCCGCGGCCGGAGCTCTACGACCTGGAATCAGACTTCGCCGAAACGGAAGACGTATTGGACACCCATCCGGATGTCGCCGATCGCCTGCGCGCTGCGCTGCGTTCCTGGCACGTCGACCTGCCGCGCCGCACCGTAGCGCCCGCGACGCTCGACGCCGACGCGCTCCGTGCCCTGGAAAGCCTCGGCTACGTAGCGGCCGCGCAGCCGACTCCGTCGACACCGGATGACGACACACCCCGCCGCGATCCAAAGGACATGCTGCATGTGCTTAACGGCCAGAATCAGGCCCGATTCCTCGTGCAGCAACGTCGCTTTACCGAAGCCATCCGCGTGCTCGAGCCGTTGATCGAGGCCAGCCCGGAATCCGACGAGCTGCACGCGCTGCTCGCGGATGCGGCATTCGAGCTCGGACACTTCGACGTGGCCGAGCAGGGCTATCGCGCGGCGTTGCGGCGCGTGCCCAACGACCCACGCCGCCTGTGCAAGCTGGGCGATGCGCTGGTGCGGCAGGAACGTATTCCTGAAGCCGTCGAATCATACCAGCGCTGCATTGCGTCATTTCCGGTGTACCCGATGGCGCACAACCGACTGGGCATGGTCTACGTCCAGCGCGGCGATTTCGCGCAGGCCGAACCGTACTTCCAACGCTGCGTTCAGCTCACGCCGGATGCACACGAAGCCCGCTACAACCTCGGATTTGTGTTGCACCGGCTCCAGCGCGACGCCGAGGCGATTCCGCACTTACGCGCCGCAGTGACGCACACGCCGGACCACGCCCTGGCGCAACGCACGCTTGCGCGGGCGCTGATCAATAGCGGCCGGTCGACCGAGGCGATCGAAGCCCTGCGATCGGCGTGTGTCGCACTGCCGCAGGACATCATGCTCAAGAGCCATCTGGCACAACTGCTGTGTGCGCTGCGCACACCGACCGCTGCTCGTGAAGCGCTCGAGCTGGCCCGGATTTGTCAGGCGGCCGAACCCGACCGACCCCAACACTACGAAGTGCTCGCACTCTGCCACCAGGTTCTGGGCAACGTGCCGGCGGCGCGCGCTGCGCTGCAACGTGGCCTGCAGCTCGCCCAGGCTAAATCGAACGCCGCTGTCGCGCAACGGCTCGAACAACGTCTTCGCGCATTACCGAACTGACGTATAACGCATGATCGTCTCCATTCGCAATGTGACGCGTTTCTCGCCACTCCTGGCATTGCTGCTGCTCTTGGGGTGCGAAAACGCCGCCGACCCGCAGAACCAGTCAACACAAAGCGGTACCAAACCCAACGTCCTGCTCGTAACGCTGGACACCACGCGGGCCGATCGGCTGGGCTGCTATGGGCACACGAGCGCGCAGACACCAACGCTGGACGCGTTGGCAGCAGAAGGAACACGTTTTGAACAGGCACTCTGTCATGTGCCATTGACACTACCATCGCACGCGACGCTGTTGGTGTCGGCGCATCCACCCACAACCGGATTGCACGTCAACGCCGCCGGCCGCCTGCCGACCACGCTTCCAACGCTGGCCGAGCAATTCAAGCAACGGGACTACCGCACCGCAGCCTTCGTCGCTGCCTGGGTGCTCGACGGTGCCTTCGGGCTCGACCGCGGCTTCGACCACTATGACGACTCCGTTGGCGACGCCGATGCGCAGGAGCGACCGGCCGACGCGGTCGTAGACGCCGCACTGTCCTGGCTGAACGCCAATCCAGACGGACCGTTTTTCGCCTGGGTACACTTCTTCGACCCGCACTTCCCGTACGAGCCGCCGCAGGAACACGCGGTGGGAGATCCATACGACGGAGAAATCGCTTTCGTCGATGCACAACTCGCGCGCCTGCTCGCTGCAATCGAAGCCCGCGGCGAACGCGACGGCACCCTGGTCGTCATCGTCGGCGATCACGGCGAAGCATTCGACGAGCACGGCGAAGTCGAGCACGGCGTGTTCCTGTACGACACTACGCTGCGCGTGCCACTGATCTTCGCCGGCGCCGGCGTGCCGCAACCCGGGTTGGTGTGCCCGGACGCCGTGGGGATCGTCGACGTAGCACCAACGATCGTTGAACTGCTGGGGATGGAGCGACCCGACGCCTGGCAGGGGCGCAGCCTGCTGCCGGCCCTGCACGGCGGAAAGCTGGAGCCGCGTCCGATCTACGCCGAAAGCGATTATCCCCTCACAGCATTCGGCTGGTCACCACTCCGCGCGCTGATCCTGGAAAACTGGAAGTACATCGCCGCCCCGCGCCCGGAGTTGTACGACCGCCTCGCCGACCCGCTCGAAGAGCAAGACAGCACCGACACACATCCGGACATCGCAAAGCGCCTCGCCGACGAGCTCGCTGCCTTCACCGCCGCGCTTCCAGTCGGTAATCCCGACGATGCGATCACCGGCTCCGATATCAGCCAGCGTCTGAGCAGTCTCGGATATCTGGGCGGTGCCGGCGGGGCGGCGACCACGCAACCGGACCCAAACCGCCGCGATCCGAAAGACATGACGCACGTCGTTCGCGACGGCCGCCGCGCGCAGTTGCTCATCGGCGCGGGGCGCTTCGCCGAAGTCGTGCAACTCGTCGAGCCGCTGGTCGCTGCCAGCCCCGAGTCCGACGAACTCCACGGGCTACTCGGCCGCGCGTACCTCAAGCTCGGTCGCATGAAGCCGGCCGAGACAGCCCTGCGCAACAGTCTGCGCACCGTTCCAACGTTGTCACAGAACCTGCTCTATCTCGGCGACGCGCTCTACGGCCAGCAGCGCGTCGCCGACGCGCTCGCCGCGTATCAGGACGCACTTGCCGCGCTGCCCGATTACGCCTTGGCGCACAATCGCCTGGGCGCGGTCTACCTGCGGCGGTCGCAGTGGAGCCTGGCCGAAACACACCTGCGCCGTTGTGTCGAGTTGAATTCCGACTCGCCGAATGCTCTGGTCAATTACGCCGGCGTCCTGCTGCGAACGCAGCGCGTGGACAAGGCCATCGCACAACTGCGGCAGGCACTAACGGTCGATCCGAAGTACGCCCCCGCCCACCAGACGCTATGCCGCACGCTGCTTGATCAACGCCGGTTTGCTGAGGCGGAGCCGGCACTGCGTGCCGCGAGCGCGGCCCTGCCCGACGACTTGCGGCTGAAAAGCCAGCTCGCCCAAGTCTTGATCGCCGGTCCGTCCGCGCCGCCGACTGCGGTCCAGGAAGCGCTCGCGCTTGCTCAGGCGTGTGTGCAGGCCGAGTCGCAACGCATCCAGTACCACGAAGTCCTGGCCATGTGCTATGTCGCTGCCGGCGACCGCGGGCAGGCCGCTGAAGTAATCCGTCGGGCGCTGCGTCTCGCGCAGCAACAGGGCGACCAGTCTGCTGTGCAGCGACTTTCCACACGTCTGCGTTCATACGAATCCGGCTTCTGATCGCCGTTACACTAAGGCTCATGCACACGCTGCCCGAACATCGCCGCATCCTCCTGCTCACCGGCGGAAGCCTTGGCGTCCACACGTCCAAGACCGCCGCCGCGCTGCTGCGTTACCGCGCCGACGACGTGGTAGCGGTCGTCGATTCCGCGGCTACTGGTCGCGACATTCGCGAGATCATCCCGTGGGCGCCGCCGGTGCCGATTCTCTCCGACGTCGATGCCGCTGAGGAGCTGCAGCCCGACGCGCTCTATATCGGGATCTCGCCGCCCGGCGGCGACCTCCCACGCGACATCGCTGCATCGTTGCAGGCGGCGTTGCGCTCTGGCCTCGACGTTGTCAGCGGCCTGCACGTCTTCCTCGCCGATGACACTAAACTCGCCGCCGCCGCACAGGCTGGTCGTGCAACCATCTACGATCTCCGCCGCCCGCCCGCGAATCGCCGTCTGGCGGGCGGCCGAACCCGCACCACACGCTCCCGGCGCGTGCTGACCGTCGGTACCGACGGCAACGTCGGCAAGATGATCACCGCCCTGGAGCTCACCGCGGCCGCGCGCGCGGCCGGGCACAACGCACAGTTTCTCGCCACCGGCCAGACGGGCATCGCAATCGTCGGGCAGGGCGTCTGCATCGATGCCTGTGTCGCCGACTTCGCTGCCGGGGCAGCCGAGGACCTCGTCCTCAGCGCAGCCGACAGCGACTTCGTGTTCATCGAAGGGCAGGGGAGTCTCGGGCATCCGGGCTTCTCAGCGGTGACGCTGGCATTGCTGCACGGCACCTGTCCCGACGCGCTCATCCTCGTCCATGCGCTCGGCCGGAACCACCACCGCGTGCAGCCGGATGTGCCACTACCGGACGTGCACGAGCTGATTGCCGCCTATGAGCGGACCGCCGCACTGCTGCACCCCGCGCGCATCGTCGGCGTGGCCCTCAACACCCACGGCCATGACGCGAACGCTGCCGCGCTGGCGATGCAGAAACTCGAGGCGGACCTGCGGCTACCCGTTGAGGACCCGTTCCGCCCGGGCTGCACACGGCTGTTGAACGCCGCTTTGGGCGGGGTCTGATGCTCAGATTTACGCCGCGTTGGAAACTGGCCGACGCATAGTCGAGGACCGGCGAACACGCTACGCTTCGTCCGAAAATAGCCCGCCCCGGGCCTAGGCGACCGCCCACGCAGGAGAGTCAGCCTTGAACAAGCCGTTGCGCGTTACGCGCCACAAGGAACAGATCACCGCCGACGATCACCGCGTGATCCTGCGCCCTTTTCAGGTCGGCGGTCCGGAGCGTGTGCGGAACATCGTGCAACGCGTCTTGACGCTGTCGGAGGCGGAGTGCAAGCGGCTCTACGAACGTGTGCTGCGCGATTTCGGACAGCGGCACCGCAGCATTGAGAACGTGTTCACCGAGAACTTCGAGGAGATCGTCGCCCCGTGCGTGCCCTCCGACGCTGAGCTCACGCGCACGCAGCAGATGTTGCTCGGCGCGTACTTCACGATGGAGTACTCCATCGAGGCGGCGGCGCTGTTCAATCCTTCGCTGATTCCGCACCCCGACCAGACGCGACTGCCGGACGGCGCGTTACGCGTGATCATGAGCCTGCGCGCCACGGGCGAGGGGCACGTGTCGTCGGTCGCGTTTCGCACGGGCGTCGTCGGCCCGAACGACAAAGTGCAGTTTCACCGCGTGTCCCATCACGTGAGCCCGGCCCACAAGGTGCGCGACCGGCTCTATCACAAGTACACCTTTTATCTCAAGCTGATTGAGATGGCTGCGTACAACGACATCGCCGGCGTCGTGCTGGAACGCCTGCCGGACGAGTTCATGTACACCGCGCTGCTGCGCGCGATTGACGAGAGTCACGACCCGCGCTTCGATCCGCAGCGTTTCGACGACACCGCTTCGAACATGCGCTGGCTGGCGCGGTCGAATTACCACCTCAAGTTCCCCGAGGGCGCCGATGTAGCCGACGTCGTGATCTTCCCGGTGTCAGAGAACGAGAGCCGCGGCATCGAGGATGCCCGGCTGGTCCGCTTTGTCGAGGACAACGGCGGCGTCACGTACTACGGCACGTACACCGCCTACAATGGCTTTCGCATCCTGCCGCAACTCTTCGCGACCACAGACTTCCACCACTTTCGCATCTCGACGCTCAACGGCGAGTTTGCCCAGAACAAGGGCGCGGCGCTCTTCCCCCGGCGTGTGGACGACTGGTACATGATGGTCTCACGCTTCGACGGCGAAAACCTCTTCCTGCTCTGGTCGGACAACATCCGCTTCTGGAACGAGGGCAAGCCGCTGCAATCACCCCGCTTCCCCTGGGAATTCGTGCAGATCGGCAACTGCGGCTCACCCCTGGAAACAGAACGCGGCTGGCTGTTGCTCACGCACGGCGTCGGGCCCATGCGCCGCTACTGCATCGGCGCCAGCTTGCTCGATCTCGAAGATCCGTCGCGCGTGATCGCCCAAACCGCCGAGCCACTGCTGATGGCCAACGAAGAAGAACGCGACGGGTACGTACCCAACGTGGTCTATTCCTGCGGCGGGCTGATCCACGACGGCCTGCTCGTACTGCCATACGGCATGTCCGACTCCGCGACGGGAGTCGCGACAATCGAAGTCGACGGCCTGCTCGCATCCATGAAAAGCGTGTAGCGGCCGACCTCCCGGTCGGCCGCGATCCGCCGGCATGTAGTAACACACCCTGCCTCAGTTCGGAGCAGTCGCTCCACCAAGCGGTGCCGCCAGCCGAATCCCCTTACCAAACGCTGCCAGCTCCGACATGCTCGTTGCGGTGTGTACAGGCTCGCGCATCGACGGCGGGAGCGAACCGGCTCGCTGCCCACCAACGATGAATCGCGATCCGAGCTGCTCGAGACGGTTCGCGAGCTCGTTCAAGTCCGTGCTCAGTGTGTTGGTGTTTTCGGCTGCGCTGATGCTCAGCCAAGTCAGCCGCGCCTGGTTCTCGCGCGCTGCGATGAGCAGGACGTCCAGCGGCGTATCGGGTCCGAGGTTGATTGTGCGAAAACCCTCGTCCGCCAGAACTGTTGCGGCCAATAGTGACGGCAGCAGGTACGGATCGTGGGGCGCCGCGCCGCCGACCGCGACCGGGGCGCGTTCGTCCACATCGAGCGCCGCGCGGAGTTGTTGAACACCCTGCACACAAATGTCCGTCGCGCGGTGCTCGACGAAGATGCCCTCTTCCGAGTGCCGCCAGCGCTCGCCGATGCGGTACATGGCGGGGCGGATCTGATTGTCGGCGATCGTCGCGATGCTCTCGCCACCCAGGTAGAGCGACATGATCAGTCCGCGTGCCTCGCGTGTCCGTCCATCCACCAGGTACCGGTGCAGGCGCTCCTCGTCCGGGTCGCCTCCGGCAGCGTCGAGATTCGCCGCCTGCACGTCACGCAGTCCCGGCACTTCGGGATGCACCAGCGGGGCGTGTGTGTCGCGGATAAAGCGAATCGCGTCTGTGACCGTGATCCGTCGATGTCCGCCGGCGGTCCTGGACACACGGAGCAAACCGTCATCTGCATACAATAGATTTACGAAGAAAACGATTTGAATGAATTTGACGAATCAAATTGCCCGCATCGTCTACTGCCTCGTCGGCATCGCCGCCGTGTACCAGGCCGCTGGACTGAAGTCGATTCAGAAGCGGTGGAATGTGGCTCCTTCCATGGCGTAGCACGGCATCTAACGCCAGGCTGACGCCTGTTACTGGCAAACGGACTTGCCCCGTTTCTTCGAGAGCGTCCGCGGGTTGCTCGTTTTTCGGCTTCGCGATTGAATGACCGGTAGCAAGCAGCCGGGAATACCATTGAGCCAGCCATCCTCGCACACTTACGACCAACGGCGCGTACTGGTGACGGGTGCCAGCGGTTACATAGGCGGCCGCCTCGTGCCGCGCTTACTCGACGCCGGCTATCACGTCCGCTGCCTGGCGCGCTCGCCGCGCAAACTCACGGATCGCGCCTGGGCACAGGATCCGCGCGTGGAGATAGTCACCGGCGACGCCGCGGATGAACACTTGCTGCGCCACGCGCTGTCCGGCTGCGAAGTCGCCTACTACCTGATTCACTCGATGCTGGCGGCAGGGGCGGCGTATCGCGATGCCGATCGCCGCCTGGCGGAGACGTTTGCTCGCGCCGCGGCGGCCACCGGCGTGCAGCGCATTATCTACCTCGGCGGCCTCGGCGAGACAGGCGAAAACCTCAGCGAACATCTAACCTCACGCCGCGAAGTCGAGCACGCGCTCGCCGTCGGCCCCGTGCCCGTCACCGTGCTGCGCGCCGCCATGATTATCGGTTCCGGGTCGGCGTCGTTCGAAATCCTGCGCTATCTCGTCGAGCGCCTACCCGTGATGATCACCCCACGTTGGGTGCGTACCGAATGCCAGCCGATTGCGGTCCGCAACGTGCTCGAATACCTCGTCGCCTGCCCCGACGTACCGGAAACCACGGGGCGCACGCTCGACATCGGCGGCCCGGACATCCTGACCTACCGGGAGTTGATGCAGGTGATGGCCGCGGCCCTGCACCTGCGCAAGCGCTGGATCATCCCCGTGCCCGTGCTCACGCCTAAGCTGAGCTCGCTCTGGATCCACCTTGTGACGCCGCTCAGCCACCGCATCGCCCGTCCGCTCGCCGAGGGTCTGCGCAATCGCGTAGTCTGTCGCGATGACTCGGCAGTTAGGTTAATGCCGCAGCGGCTCCTGCCCGTGCGCGAATCCATCGACCTGGCACTCGGTCGTCTCGCCGGGCACACCGTCGAAACCGCTTGGAGCGACGCCGGACCGATCCCCGGCGATCCCGACTGGGCTGGCGGCGCGAACTTCGTCGATCAACGCACGATTTCAATCGCAGCGCCTGCCGACCGCGTGTATGACGCCGTTTGCCGCATCGGCGGCGGGCAGGGCTACTATGCCGCCGATTTCCTTTGGCGGCTGCGCGGCTGGATGGATCGCATGGTGGGGGGGCCGGGCCTGCGGCGTGGGCGCCGCAACCCCGAGGCCGTCGGGTTCGGAGAAGCACTCGACTTCTGGCGCGTCACCGGCATCGAGCCCGGCCGCCGACTCACACTCCGCGCCGAGATGAAACTACCCGGCGACGCACTGCTGGACTTTGCGATTGAACCAGACGCGAACAGCAGCGGGACTTGTACGCTCATCCAGACTGCCCGCTTCAAACCGCGCGGTCTGCTCGGCTTGGCGTACTGGTGGGCCGTCGTACCATTGCACGGCTTCGTGTTCCGCGGCATGCTCCAGGGCATCCGCCGCGCGGCGGAGAAGCGCGAATGACCATTTCAGCGTCAGGAGGAATTTAGTGCGTGCCTTGGTCTGGTTCAGAGCGGACTTGCGCACCGACGACAACCGCGCCCTGGCGGCGGCATGTCGCGACGCAACTCGCGGCGTCGTTGCCGTGTTCACGATTTGTACCAAGCAGTGGCAACAGCACGATTGGGCCGACACACGCGTCGAGTTCCTGCTGCGCAACTTGGCATGCCTGGCCGAGAAGCTGCGCAAGCTCAACATCGCCCTGCGGATCGTCACGTGCCCGACGTTCGACCGCGTACCGGCGGCCTTACAGAAACTCGCGACCACACTGAAGTGCGACGCCCTCTACGCCAACCGCGAGTACGAGGTCAACGAGTCCCAGCGCGACGCCGCGGTAACCCGGCGATTCGATAAAGCCGGCCTGTCTGTCCACATGTTCGACGACCAGACGATCATCCAGCCCGATGCCGTCCGCACAGGACAGGGGCGTTTCTACTCTGTGTTCACGCCCTACAAGCGCGCCTGGGCACAACGCGTCCACACGGACGGCGGTGTGAAATGCGATCGATCGCCGCGAGCGCAATCCGAGATGATTTGCGCCTCTGACGGAATCCCCGAGTCGATCAGCGGCATCGACCTGAATCGTGGTGACGCGGACCTTTGGCCGGCCAGTGAGGCCATTGCGCTACGCCGGCTATCGAAGTTCATCGACAACCGCATCTCAGCATACAAGGCCGATCGCGACTTGCCGGCGATCGACGCGACCAGCCGCCTGTCGCCATACCTGACGATCGGCGCGATCTCGCCCAGACGCTGCCTCGAACTGGCGTGCGAGGCCAACCGCGGCGCGCTCACCGAAGGGAAGCCCGGCCCGACAACCTGGATCAGCGAACTCATCTGGCGCGAGTTCTATGGCCACGTGCTCGTCGGCTGGCCGCGCGTCAGTATGGGTAGGGCGTTCGACGAGAAGAAGGACGGCATCCCCTGGCGCTACGACGAAGAACAGTTCGCCCTATGGTGCGCGGGGCGAACAGGCTATCCGATCGTCGATGCCGGCATGCGGCAACTGCTCGCCGAGGGCTGGATGCACAACCGCGTGCGCATGATCACCGCGATGTTCCTGACGAAGGATCTGCTGATCGATTGGCGCTGGGGCGAGCGACACTTCATGCGGCACCTGGTCGACGGCGATTTGGCCAGCAACAACGGCGGCTGGCAGTGGTCGGCGTCCACCGGCACCGACGCCGCGCCATACTTCCGCATCTTCAACCCGTTCAGCCAGTCAAAGAAGTTCGACCCCGAAGGCGTGTACATTCGTAGATTCGTCCCCGAATTGGCAGATGTCCCCGCCGCCGCACTGCACGATCCGGCGAAGTTCACCGATGGCGATCGCAAGAATCTCGGCTACGCACCGCTCATCTGCGATCACGCCAAAGCTCGCGAACGAGCAATCGCCGCATTCAAGAAATAGCGGCCGACGCTCAGGGACTGGAATCGCGCGTCATTCCGACGAGCGCTAAGCGAGGAGGAATCTACCCCCGACCGCAGAATCCCGTCCAATCGCAAGTAGATTCCTCACTCCGTTCGGAATGACGCGCCCCTACAGCAACCCCAACTCCAGCCGTACATGCTCCGGCATCAGCTCTGGCGTCCACGGCGGATCCCACACCAGCTCGACCTTTGCCGACTCCACCCCAGGCGCGCTCTTCGCCGCCAGCTCGGCCATGCGCGGCAATGTCCCCGCGACCGGACATGCCGGCGATGTCAACGTCATGCGAATCTTCGCTTGTCCCGCCTCATCAACCGCGACGTCGTAGATCAGCCCCATGTCATAGATGTTCACCGGCACTTCGGGGTCATACACCTTTCGTAGCTCGGCGATTACGCCGTCCACAACTGTTGCCGGCGGACGATCTTGCTCAGGTCCAGTCGCGTTCGGTTCGGTGCTCACCAGCTCACTCCGTCGTGACCGTATCACCCTGATCGCTCAATGCCGCATTCACAGTGTGCCATGCCAGCGTCGCACACTTCACACGCGCCGGATACTCCGCCACCCCTGCGAACACCGCCAGCTTCTGCAACGCCGGATCGTTCGCGTCCGCACCGGTCTGCCCGGTGACAACGGCATGAAACTTGTCGAAAAGCTGTTGCGCTTCAGCGACAGTGTGGCCCTTCACCGTTTCGCTCATGATCGACGCCGACGCCACCGAAATCGCGCAACCGGCGCCATCTACGTGTACATCCGCGATGCGCTCACCATCCAGGTCGACGTACACCGTCATGCGATCGCCACAGAGCGGATTGTGCCCATCGGCTTTGCGGTCGCAGTGCTCGGGCGCCCCCCAATTCCGCGGGCGTTTGTAATGATCGAGGATGACCTCCTGGTAGAGCGCGTCGATTTCGTCCATCAGCCGAGCACCTCGATCGCCTTGCGTACGCCGCTCGCGAGCTGATCCAGTTCCGCTCGCGTATTGTAGAATGCCAACGACGCGCGCACGGTTGCCGGCACACCAAAGCGTTCCATCACCGGCTGCGCGCAATGGTGCCCCGCCCGCACCGCGATGCCAAGCTGATCGAGAATCGTCCCCGCGTCGTGCGGATGTACGCCGTCGACCGTGAACGACAACACCGGCACCTTGCGCTCGGCCGTGCCGATCAGCCGCACACCGGGGATGGCGCTCAACAGCTCCGTGCCATAGGCGAGCAGATCATCTTCGTACGGAGCGAATCTTTCGACCCCTAGTTCCGTTAGGTAATCGACCGCCGCTCCAAGCCCGATCGCCCCCGAGATGTTCGGCGTACCGGCCTCAAACCGCTGCGGCGGATCGGCATACGTCGTCTTCCCAAAGCTGACCGTACGGATCATGTCCCCGCCGCCCTGATACGGCGGCATCGCATCGAGCAGCGCCCGCTTGCCGTACAGCGCACCGATGCCAGTCGGTCCGAAAACCTTGTGCCCGCTGAACACATAGAAATCGCAACCCAGCGCACGCACGTCAACCGGCATGTGCGACACTGCCTGCGCGCCATCAATCAGTACCGGCACATTGTGCGCATGGGCCGCCGCAACGATCTCATCAACCGCGTTGATCGTCCCCAGCGCGTTCGATGCCTGGTTCACCGCGACTAGCCGCGTGCGCTCGGTAATGAGCTTTGGCAGCGCGTCCAGCTCCAGATCGCTGCGGTCGTCGATCGGGATCACACGCAGCTTCGCCCCCGTCTGCTCGCAGACCATCTGCCACGGAACGATGTTCGCGTGGTGCTCCAGGTGCGAAACGAGAATCTCGTCACCCGCGCGCAGTCTCGGTCGCGCGAAGCTCTGCGCGACGAGGTTGATTCCCTCGGTTGCCCCGCGTATGAAAATGATCTCTTCGAAGTCAGCGTTCAGGAACTTCGCCACGCTTGTCCGTGCCCGCTCATACTCGTTCGTCGCCTGCACGCTCAGCCGGTGTACGCCACGGTGAATGTTCGCGTTGTACTTGCGATAGAACCGCGCGAGCGACTCGATCACCGCGACCGGCTTCTGCGTAGTGGCAGCGTTGTCCAGGTAGACCAACGGCCGCCCGTTGAGCTGCACGTCCAGCGTGGGGAATTCCCGTCGCACGCGCTCGACGTCGAATGCCGTCGCTGCCCGCGTTGTCTGCGTCCGTGATGGCAACGTCAGCTCGTGCATCAATCGTCCCGCAATGAATCCCCGTTCGGCAGGCGGGACAAAACCAGCTCAGTCAGTTGCGCTCGCAGCGGCTCACTGCTAAGCTCCTCGAGCGCTTCACGCGCAAACGCGTATACCATCAGGCTCCGCGCAGCTTCTTCATCAATCCCGCGCGAACACAGATAAAACAACGCGTTCTCGTCAATCTGCCCGATCGTCGCGCCGTGCGTACATTTCACGTCATCGGCGTAGATTTCGAGTTGCGGCTTGCTGTCCGCTTGCGCACTGCCCGACAGCAGCATGTTGCGATTCGTCTGTTTCGCGTCCGTTTTCTGCGCGCCAGGCTGCACCACGATACGCCCGGTGAATACGCCCCGCGACGCATCGTCGAGAATACCGCGATACATCTCGCGACTGCCGCAGTGCGAAACCGCGTGCTCGACGCGCAGGTGATTGTCGGCGTGCTGCGAGCCTCGCAGCATGTACAACCCATTCAGATCGCAATTGCCACCCTCGCCGGCGAGCCGCGTCCGAACGTCATTCCGCACCAGCTTTCCGCCAAACGTGAGCACGTGGGCCAAAATATGGCTGTTACGCTGTTGCTCAATCGCAACAGTGCCAATATGCGCTGCGGCATCGGTCTCGCGAACAACCTTCGCATGTTCGAGCCGCGCGTTGTTGCCGACCACCAACTCCGTGACGGCGTTGCAGAAGTAAGCCTCGTTGTCCAGTCCGACGTGGTGTTCGATCACCTGCGCGCTCGCGCCGTCATCAATCACGACGAGATTGCGCGGCTGCACCGAACCACCGCGCCGATCCGGAATCGTCAGATAGAGCAAGTAGATCGGCCGTTCGACCTGCGTGTTCTTCTCGACGTGTACGTACGCACCGTCGGCGAACAACGCGGCATTCAGCGCGACAAATGCATGCTCATCGTGCGGCGCCGCCGTGCTCAGACGCGGCAGGACCCGCGCCGGCGTTTCCACCAGCGCCGCGCTGAGCCCGCGCACCCGCACGCCCTGTGGCAACGCTGCCGCATCGCACAACGCCGGCTGTAGCTGCCCGTTCACGAAAACCAGCAACAGCTCGTTGCCCGCGTCGAGTCGGTACGGTGCCAACCGACTGGCCGGTACGTCGACTTCGGGCGCCGCCAACGGCTGCCAGGCGGTTCGCGTTACCGGACGCGGATCGGTGTGGCGCCAATCTTCATCCTTCCGCGTCGGGAACCCGAGCTTCGCAAAGCGGTCAAACGCCGCGCGTCGATACGCGTCGAACTCCGCCGGACGTGCCGCATCATCTCCTTCGGTACGCCGGCGAAGCTGCAGTCCGTAATTTTCAACAATGTCCCGGAGCGTAGTTTCCATACTCACAATTCCTCAGCAGCTACTTGCCCGCCGAGCAGGATTCCCCCGCCGCCTGCTCAATCCAGCCGTAGCCTTTCTCTTCCAGCTCCAGTGACAGCGACTTGTCACCCGATTTCGCAATGCGCCCGTCCACCAACACATGAACATAATCCGGCACGATGTAATTGAGCAGCCGCTGGTAGTGCGTAACGACGATAAACGATCGCTCTGCGCCACGAAGCTTGTTGACACCGTCAGCAACGATCTTCAATGCGTCGATGTCGAGCCCGGAGTCCGTCTCATCGAGGACGGCGAGCGCTGGCTCCAGCACGGCCATCTGGAAGACCTCGTTCCGCTTCTTCTCGCCACCGGAGAAGCCTTCATTCACGGCCCGCTTCAGCAGGCGGTCATCCATGTTGACCGCGGCGGCCTTGTCCTTGACGAACTGCAGGAACTCCATCGCGTCGAGTTCCTTCTCGCCTCGCGCCTTGCGGATCGCGTTCAGCGCCGTCTTGAGGAAATAGCTCGTCGCCACCCCCGGAATCTCGACCGGATACTGAAACGCCAGGAAGACTCCCGCACACGCCCGCTCTTCCGGCGGCATGTTGAGGAGGTCTTGCCCATTGAAGCGCACCTCGCCGGACGTGACCTCGTATGCGTCACGTCCCGCGAGCACTTGCGCAAGCGTCGACTTTCCGGAACCGTTGGGCCCCATGATCGAGTGAACTTCCCCGGGCCGAACGGTCAGATCGATCCCTTTCAGGATCTCATGTCCATCCACGGAAGCGTACAAACCTCGAATCTCAAGCATGTATATCTTCTCTTTCCTACGCGCCTTCTTCAGGCCTTCGTGCCTTCTTGATTACCCTACACTCCCTTCAAGACTCACCTCGAGTAGCTTCTGCGCCTCGACCGCGAATTCCATCGGCAGCTCGCGAAACACCTCCTTGCAGAAGCCGTTAACGATCATGTTCACGGCGTCTTCCGTATCGATGCCGCGCTGGTTGCAGTAGAAGAGCTGGTCCTCGCCGATCTTCGACGTGGTTGCCTCGTGCTCCATGTGCGCCGTGGGGTTCTTCACCTCGATGTACGGGAACGTATGCGCCCCGCACTGATCGCCGATCAGCAGCGAATCGCACTGCGTGTAGTTCCGTGCGCTCGCGGCACCCGGATTGATCTTCACCATCCCGCGATAAGTATTCTGCCCGCGGCCGGCCGAAATACCCTTCGACACCACCGTGCTGCGCGTGTTGCGACCGATGTGCAACATCTTTGTGCCGGTGTCGGCCTGCTGATGTCCCTTTGTCAACGCCACGGAGTAGAACTCGCCGACCGAATTCTCACCCTGCAGAATGCAGCTCGGATACTTCCACGTGATCGCCGAACCGGTCTCAACCTGCGTCCACGAAATATGCGCGTTCCGCCCCTGGCACTTGCCGCGCTTCGTCACGAAGTTGTAAATCCCGCCCTTGCCGTCGACGTCACCGGGATACCAGTTCTGAATCGTCGAGTACTTGATCGTCGCATCGTCCAGCGCGACCAGTTCGACGACCGCCGCGTGCAACTGATTCTCATCCCGCATCGGCGCCGTGCAGCCCTCAAGATAGCTGACCTGCGCCCCGGAATCCGCCACGATCAGCGTCCGTTCGAACTGCCCGGTCGAAGCCGCGTTAATTCGGAAGTACGTCGACAGCTCCATCGGACACCGCACACCCTTCGGTACGTAAACGAACGAACCGTCCGTAAACACCGCCGAGTTCAGCGTCGCGAAGAAGTTGTCGGAGTAGGGCACCACCGATCCGAGGTACTTGCGCACCAGCTCCGGGTACTGCTGCACCGCCTCCGAAAATGAGCAGAAGATCACGCCCGTTTCGGCCAACGTCTTCTTGAATGTCGTCGCGACCGAGACACTGTCGAATACCGCGTCCACCGCGACGCCCGCCAACTGCTTCTGCTCTTCGAGCGGGATGCCGAGCTTGTCATAGGTCTCGAGCAGCTTCGGATCGACCTGATCGAGGCTGTCCAGCTTCGGCTTCTGCTTCGGCGCCGAGTAATAGACGATGCTGTTGTAGTCGATAGGGGGGTACTTCAGGTTCGGCCACGTCGGCTCGGTCATCGTTAGCCAGTGCCGATATGCCTTCAGCCGCCACTCGGTCAGCCAGCTCGGCTCCTGTTTCTTGGACGAGATGTGGCGAATGACGCCCTCATCCAGTCCCGGCGGAACCGAATCTGCCTCGATATCGGTGACGAAGCCCCATTTGTATTCCTGCTGCTCCCAGCGCTCGAGGGCAGCATCCGATGTCGGCGGCATACGCAATCAACCTCTCTTCTGACCGGTCTCGCCGGCGGGATTCTCAATTCGAAACTCACAGCACGGTTCGCCGTCCACCAGCCGACGCTCCAACGCGACCTCGCCGCCGGTGATCCGGCTTAGCGTGGCCCGTTCCGCGTCGCAGATGTGGTGCGTACCGTTGTCCAACCCGTGGTAGGGGCAGGTGTACATTCTCAATCGCGCGCCCTGCGGTTCGGCCTCCGCTTCGGCCACGGCGCCCCGCTGCCGCAGCAACTCGGCCAGCTTGGGGATACGCTCAGCGGCGGCTTCGCCGCCCAGTTCCTGCTCCAGTGCGTCGGCGACCTTCCGGTACGCCCGCTCATACAGGCGCTGCACGGTTTCATCGCCCAGCTCCGCAGCCATCTCGTCGACCAGCAGTTGCGCGAACTCCTCAACCTCGAATGCAAACAGCTTTCGCCCACGATCGGACAGCGCGAATACGTCGGCGGGCCTTCCCGGGCCGCTGGCTCGCTGGGAGCGTACGAGCAGCCCCTGGTTCATCAGCCGATTCACCTGCTGCCGGACCGCGGTTGTTGTAATGCCCAGGTCACCGACGAGGTCGGCCATCGTGGCCTCCCCACGTCGAGCGACCGAGTCAATGATCTGCCGCGGCCGCGAATCGGGTTGTAGGTCGTTGATCGATGGATACACGCACAAGCTCCAATGCAGTCGCGAGATCATAGGTGCTTACAACAATTTAGACAATCCATATTGTCTAAAATAAGCTCCGCACCCAATCATCGTCGATTATTGGACATTATAGGCCTCGCCTGACGCTGATCCTTGTGTCCGGGATCGCTCACGATTGCTGGCGCGTGGCCACGCCGTCTCGAACTTCGTACGATGCCACCATGTCTGGACTCTTTGCCGGCACACCCTGGGAGCGCCCCGTCACCTGTGAGCACTGCGAGCAGCCGCTGGGCGCCTGCACTTGCCCACGCAACGCCGACGGGGAAGTCACGTTGCCGGGCGACCAGCCTACCCGTGTCCGCCGCGAAAAACGTTCTCACGGCAAGGTCGCCACGATCATCACCGGCCTTGACCCCACCGCCACCGACCTGCTGGCCCTGCTAAAGGAGTTGAAGTCGGCCATTGCCACAGGTGGGACGGTCCGCGACGACACCATCGAGCTCCAGGGCGACCATTGCGACCGCGTCGTCGCGCTGCTGCACGAAAAGGGCTACCCCGCCAAACCCGCCGCCGGCTGAGGTCAGTAGATGCGTTTTATTAGAACCTATCCCATAACCCCCCTTCCTCTTAGGGAGGGGTTGGGGGAGGGTAGAACCTCCCGCGTCTCAGCGGTCTCCGCACCGCGCAGATCGGCTTCGAGTGGTTCTGGGATAGGTTCTACCGTGCTACGTCTCACCTTGGCCGTACTCGTCGCCACCCTCACCGGCTGCACGTCCGCGGTGCGCTTTGGCCCGCCGATCGAGACGCGACAGGAAGCCGACGAGCTTGTTTTTGCCTTCGACATGGACGGCGACGGCACGCCCGACTACTGGACGTTCGCCGACCAGTCCGGCCGACGCCGCTCGATCGCCTACGCAAACGCTGACGGCTCCCGCGGCCCGCGCATCATTCTCGACGACATCGCCGCCGCCAGCGTCCCGCACTTAGTCATCGCCCTCGACGGCGTCCCGTTCGATCTCGTCCAGCAGCTCTATGACGAAGGGCATTTCCGTTTCTTCCGCCCGCCCAGCCGCGTCATCTGCTGCTATCCCGGCATGACCGATCTAGCGATGGCGGAGCTGATGCACGCCGGCCCGTGTCTGGCATACCAGGCCGTCTACTTCGACCGTGTCGCCGGCCGCATGTCCGACGGCAACAAGATCTACCTTGACGGTGCCAACTCGCCCTGGCTCGCGAAGATGGACTACCGCTGCTCACTCTGGTGGGACGTCAAGGTCTACCTCGATCCGCGCAGCGTCTTCGAGCACGAGTTGGCCGGCATGATCGAGACCTTCGCCAGCATCGATAACAACCGCTCAGCGTTCGCCTACTCCGTCGGCACCGCCGGCCTCGGCACCCGCGGCGGCCGCGAAGCGATCCTGGGCTACCTGGGCACCATCGACCGCATGTGCGAACAGATCATCCACGACCGTCGCGGCCGCGTGAAAATCACCGTCACCGCCGACCACGGCCACAACCTGGTGCGCAACGAGCGGATCAAGCTCGACAACGTGCTGAAAACCGGCGGCTACCGCGTGACAACGCGCCTACGCGACGCTAACGACGTCATCCCCATCGAGTACGGACTCGTCACCTACGCCGCCCTGTATACCGACGATCCCGTCGGCGTAGCACGCTGCGTCCTCAACCACGAAGCAGTCGAGTTTGCCAGCTACGCACAGGACGACAAGGTGTTCGTCGTCGATCGACAAGGCACCGCCCGCATCGAGCACCGCCCCAACGGCTTCGCGTACATCACAGAATCCGCCGACCCGCTGTACCTGACGCCAATCATCGAAAATCTGTGCGCCGCCGGACACGTCGCCCCCGACGGGACGATCGACGACCAAGCGTTCTTCGACGCCACCACCGCGCACGAATACCCCGACGCGCTGTCACGCCTTTGGCGGGCGTTCTATGCGCTCGTCGACAACCCGCCGGACGTCATCGCCAACCTGCGCGACGGCACCTGCCACGGCTCCGGCTTTTTCAATGCACTGGTAGGGGGGATGGATAGCACGCACGGCTCGCTCAACCGCATCAACAGCGCAACGTTCACGCTGACTATGCTCGGCGAGCTTCCCCCAGCCCTCCGCACCCGCGACCTTCTCCCCGCGTTAGAACAACTCCGCAAGTAGCGGCCGGCCTCCCGGTCGGCCGTAGCATGTAAGCAGCACCCCGCTTGTCCCGCCGCAACCCACCGGCTAGGCTACGCCCGCGTCGTACCCGAGCAGTTCACCGATCGGTTTCGCCCCCGTCGCACCGGCTTCCGCAGTTGCAACGGGCGCGTCCGACGCCGCGAGGAAAGGACCACACCATGAGCGCCGGCACCGGTAACGAGCCGCCCAAAAGCCCCCTGAAAGAAATCACGCAACCGTTCGTAGACCTGATCCACGCCCCCCGCGCCCTGTGGGGCATCAACCTCGCCTACGTGCTCGAGGGCATGGTCTACTTCGGCATGCTGGGCTACCTGACAATCTACTGCTCAGAATTCATCTTTCAGGCGATCGACGGTGCCGATGAGGCGGCGCACCACATGGTGATGGTCCTTACCGCCGGCATCACAATCTCGATGTTCTTTCTGGGGGTCGTAGCCGACAAACGAGGTGTGCGATTCGCGTTAGTGGCTGCATTCGTGCTCATGTTGATTGGACGTGCGCTTTGGGCCGGGGGCCCCAACGTGCTGGGGATGGAGCCGATCCGGCCCGGCGTGTTCGCAGGCGATCGAGTCAGTGTGCACGTCAGCAAACTCGAAACGCGCAACGGAATCAAGACGATCTCTGCTGCGAACGTGGTGGAACTTCGCGAAGGAACAAGTGACCCGGCAGGTGTCTTCGCCCTTGATTTGGCAGACGGTCCCGGGATTGCTCCGGGGTCGGAAATCGAGTCACGGCTGGTCTCCCTGAGCAGTGCGACGATAGTCGGCGGCGAAGAGTCGCTTTGGGAGATCGAGTACGGCAGCGCACCGGTCAAAGCGCACCTCTTTGCACACGCGGCGGAACAACTGGGCTTCTGCGAAGGCGCGGTGATCTCATTGGAACGCGGGTACGTTTCCGCAGTGCGGGCGGAGGATAACGCCGGCGCTGCCGCGTCCCCGGACGTTGAGTGGGAATACGTCATCCGCACAAACTGGTACGAGGATGTTGCGGACATCGACAAGTCGAACTGTGAGGTTGGCGGCGCAGACTCCGCCGAGGAAGCCGGCGACGAAGAGGACCAGTTGCGTCCAAAGAAGCGCTGGGAAGTAGCGACAGCAGATACTGGCAGTGCGACCACGACGACTCTCGCGGCGTTGCACGAGATGGAAGACGGACGGGTCGATGTCGTGCTGCGCGACGTCTATGTCACCTACGTTCGCAACGGTGGATACTTCCTCCAGGCAGACGCGGACGGACCCGCAATCTTCGTCTTCGTGAGCCCGTTCGGATCGCGCCTCCAATATGCCACGCTCATTGGCATGTTGCTCGTCGTCATCGGCTATGGCATGTATCAACCGGCGGCCTATGCCGGCGTGCGCAAGTTCACCAATCCCAAGACCGCCGCAATGGGCTTCGCGATGCTCTATGCCCTGATGAATCTGGGTGGCTGGTTGCCGACGTTCGCGTTCTTGCTTCGGGATGACGACTACCTCAATCTGGGGATTCCGGGCGTGTTCTGGGTCTACGCCGGCTGCACTTTGCTTGCGCTGATGGCTACGGTGTTGATTCTGACACGCCGCACCGTGACTCAGACCGAAGCCGATGCCAAGGAGCAGACCGAACGCATCAAGGCCGCGGAAGCCGAAACCGCGAATGCTAAGTCGGAGGAAGCGCCATCAACCGCGCCGCCCGCCGTGGCCGAGGAAATCGCCGAGCGGTCCGGCGTCAAACTGCACATGTGGCTGCTGTGGCTCGGTGCTATTGCCCTGATCCTGTTCAAGAGCGAGTCGCCGTGGTTCTACTCCTGGGAAGACGCAACGTGGCGGTGGTACGTCGCCGCGCTAATCTTCGTGTCGCCGCTGATTATTGCACTGACGCCGCGCTTGCGTGCCTGGATCAGCCGGCATCCACTACAGGACGCCAAGTTCGCCTACTTCATCTTCGCTCTAATCCCCGTACAGACGCTGTTCACGTACAACTGGTTGGTGCTGCCGCCGTACATCAAGCGGGCCTTCGACGGCTGGATTGGCGATTACTTCGAGGTGGCGGCGAACGCCAACCCTATCCTCATCTTCATTGCCGTTCCAATCATCACCGCGCTGACGCAAAAAGCTCGCGTCTACAACATGATGATCTATGGTACGTTCATCATGGCGGCGCCGGCGTTCCTGCTTGTGATCGGTCCATACTGGTGGACGCTGGCGGCCTACATCCTGATCATGACCATCGGCGAAGCCATGTGGCAACCTCGCTTCCTGCAATACGCCGCCGAGATCGCCCCGGAGGGTCGTACGGGTGAGTACATGGGCGTCGCACAGTTGCCGTGGTTCCTGACCAAGGTGCTGGTGCCGTTGCTCTACTCGGGCTGGATGATGGACCGCTATTGCCCCGCCGAGGGACCGAAGAACACGGAACTTATGTGGTTCATCTTCGGCTGCATCGCGATCACGTCCACGATCCTGCTCATCCTCGCCAAGGGCTGGATCGGCAAGGACTTCAAGACCAAGGCGGATTGATGGGGCACAGTCGCCCTTGGCCCATCAGAGCACGAAGCGCCAGCGAGTGACCACGGAGCACAGCCGCCCTCGGCTGTGAACCAGACGCAGTCGCCCGCGACTGCGCCCTTTGTGCTGGACGAGCGCGCCGCCACCGTAGCGGCCGCCCCCCTTGTCGGCCGTTGATGGCGCATGAGCGCTAGATGCGAGTTCGCTCACGGTTCCAAGCACTCGCTCACACGACACAATCCGCCCCGATTCAGTTCCCATTGCGCATTGCATCCCCCCGCGCCCTTTTCTCCCCGCGCTCGGCATGGTAACTTGGTCAAATCCAGCCCGTTGTCCGCTTGGTGGCCTACACGCGGCGGCGCGGCATCTCTACGGTCCCTAGCGCGAGGGAGTCCGCATGTCTGATCAGCCGCAGCAGTTCAAATTCCCGGAAAACGCCTACCGTGAGCTCAAGCCGGGCGAGCAGTTCGTCCCCATGGTCCCGCCCAACGTGACCGTCCCCGAACTCACCGGCCGCATGTTCGTCTTCGGCCTCGCGATGAACATCATCTTCTCCGTCGCCGCTACTTTCCTGGCCCTCAAGGCCGGCCAGGGCATCGAGACGGCGATCCCCATCTCCATCCTGGCGGTCGGCCTGTCCGGCTTCCTGATCAAGATGGGCAGCCGCGGCAACTCGATCCTCGAAAACGTTTACGCCCTCTCGATCAGCACCACCTCCGGCTACGTCGCCGGCGGCACGTGTTTCACCATGCCGGCGATTTACATTCTCAAGCTCAACGAGAACTTGGGAATGAACAACTTTGCCCTTTTCCTACAGATCGCGCTCGTACCCTTCCTGGGCGCGATCCTGGGAGCGCTGTTCCTGATTCCCTTCCGGCGGTACTTCGTCAAGGAGATGCACGGCAAGCTGCCGTTCCCCGAAGCCACAGCGACCAACGAGATCCTCGTCACCGGCGTATCCGGCAGCACGACGCAGGCTTTCATCCTGATCTACTCGTTCATTCTCTCGGCGGTCTACACGTTCGCCGCAACCGGTCTCAAGCTCTTCGCAGACGTGTTCACAACCGGATACGCGGCCCTGCACCCCGCCGATCCGGCCAAGCACTATCCGCCAACGTTGGCGTTCGGCGATGAGGGTCTCTTCGCGACGCTGACGACCAAGGTCAAAGCCGTTTTCGCAATGGGCGCCGGCGCGTATTACCTCGGTTTGGGCTTTATCATCGGCCTGCGTTACGCGTCGATTATCTGTGCCGGATCGTTCCTCTCTGCACTGGCCATTACGCCTCTGCTCGGGCGACTCGATCTCGACCAGCTTCAGTTGATTAACAGTGCAGTACCGTCTACTGACGCCGAAGACGTCTGGTACCACATTCCACGTGTCATCGGCATCGGTGCGATCTTCACCGCCGGCCTGCTCTCCATCATCAAGATGGGCAAGGTCATCATCACCGCGCTGACGCAGGCCCTCGGCGGACTCTTCTCCGGCAAGGGCGGCGGCGCGGCTTCGGACCGCACGGACGAAGATCTCGGCTACGGCACGATCATGATTTTGGGCCTGCTGGCTGTTGTCGCGATGACGTTCTTCTTCCGTTACGTCGTCTACGCGAACACGGAAGTGATTTCGAATCCGTGGGGCATGACGATCTTCTCAGTCATCCTCGCCTTGGTTGTCGCCTTCCTGTTTACCACTGTCTCCGCCTGGGCCATCGCGATGATCTCGGTTACGCCAATCTCGGGTATGACCGTAACCACGATCATCATCACCGCCGTGGTGCTCTCCATGGCGGGCTTGCCCGACGGCGATTACGGAATGCTGGCCGTCCTGCTGGTCGGCGGCGTGGTCTGCACGGCGCTCTCGATGGCCGGCGGGCTCGTCACCAACTTCAAACTCGGATACTGGCTCGGAGCCAGCCCGAAGCGCATCACCTGGAACGCCATCGGCGGCTCGCTCGTTTCCGCAATCTTCGTGTGTGCGACGATCATGATCCTCGCCTACAAGCCGGGGTACGTCGCTACCGAAACTGCGACGAACCCGCTCGCCGCTCCGCAGGCCAACATGATGGCCGGCGCGTTGCAGAGCTTCCTCGGCACCGGCGAAGTCCCCTGGCTGCTGTACGGCATCGGTGTCGTCGTCGCCCTGACGATGGAGCTGATCGGCATCTCCGCGTTGGCATTCGGCCTCGGCATGTACCTGCCGATGTACATCAACACGCCGATCCTGATCGGAGCGTTCGTCGCCTGGCTCGTCAAGAAGAGCACCAGCAACGAGAAGCTGGCCAGAGCTCGTAGCAACAAGGGTATCCTGCTGGCATCAGGTCTGATTGCCGGCGGCGCTATTATGGAGGTGCTGGTCAACTTCACCGGCGCCCTTGATGACCTCTGGTGGGGCAACACGGTCATGCCCATGCTCGACATCAGCGACAAAATGATCTCGGGCGGCGCCGATCCGACTGGTCTCGCCCAGACCCAGAACTGGCTCGGCCTTCTGCTATTCCTCGGCCTCTGCATCTTCGTCTACTTCGATTGCCGCCGCGCGAAGGCCGAGCTCGGCGAAGGCGGCGAGATCCACATGTAGCGGCGCGTAGCAGGCGGCCTGCAAACTCCCCTCCCTTTTAGGGAGGGGTAGGAGAAGGGTGAAGCGCGAGGCGTCTGACCCCGCCCGCTCCGCATCCAACCAAAGCCGGAACGTCAGCGTCTGAACGCTTCTTTGGGTTTTGGACTTTCGGCTTTGGGCTTTACTCACCCGCCCCCAACGGATCCGCCACCCCCGCATGACCATCCGGATGTGCCGCGGCGTGATCCGCGGGCTCGACATGCGACGTCACGCGCACGTCAAATCCCGCCAGCCGTTGCTCCAGATCCGTCTCGAGCGCCGTCGCCCGTTCGTGGGCATCGTCCACGCGCGTCTCGGCCGGCACCAGCAGGTGCGCATCGATCCACAGCACATTGTCCACCTGCCGACACCGAAGCTGGTGATAGCCACTGATCCGCCCGTCGGTCACGTGTTCCTGGAGCACGCCGCTGATCCGCTCCGTCAGCTCCGGCGTCACCTGGTCCATCAGGCCGGCGTAAGACTGCTGTACCAGCCGCAGCCCGTTCACCATAATCAGCACGCCGATCACGATAGCCGCCAGCGGATCGAGCCAGCGCACGCCGGTGAACATCACCAGCCCGACACCCGCAATCGCCGCCACCGATGTCCACATGTCCGACAGCACGTGCTGCCCGTTGGCGACCAGAATGAGCGTGTTGTGCCGCCGGCCGATGCGGATCAGCGCCAGCCCCAGCACCAGGTTGAACGCCGCCAGTCCACCCGCAATCCAGAGTCCGACACCGAGATGCTGCAATGGCGCACTGTCGGCGAAGCTGTTGATACCGTTCCACACGACGGCGATCGAAGTCGCAAACACCAGCGCTCCCTCAAACCCTGCGGAGAAGTACGCGATCCGCCCATGCCCGTACGGATGCGCCGCATCCGCCGGTCGCTCGGCGTACCACACGCTGAACGCCGCCAGCCCCGTCGCTACACCGTGTACGAGCGATTCCGCCGCGTCTGACAGCAACGCGACCGAACTCGTCAGGTACCACGCGGTCAGCTTGC
>JANQFV010000072.1 GCA_028277645.1 Phycisphaerae bacterium | reverse complement strand
GATGGGCAGACGCTGCAACCGTCACCGTTGTTGGTCGGTGTGCGGGCGGCGTTGCCGAACCTGACGGTCACGCGGCCGGACGAATCGCCGGCGACGCTGAGCGAGCTGGCACACGCGTATCTGGCGTCACAGCCGCGCGGAGACAACATAACCGCGGCGACCGTGGACCGGATCCGTACAGCATCGACGCTTGCGTCGCGGCTGAATTGGCTGCTGCGTGGCATCGAGTACGCGAATGCGCCGCCGCCGGTAAGGCGACGCGGCAACGACGCGCACGTCATCTGGAACACGTCGCCGTCGGAAATTGAGGAGTACCTGAAGTGCCCGTTCCGGCACTTTGCGAAGCATGACTTGCGCCTCGATACGGAGCGGGGGCCACGACCGCTGCGGTGGGACCTGGGCTCGATCGCGCACGATGTACTCGCGGTGACGGTGCGACGCGCGATCGAGAGCAGTACCGCGATACGCGACCTGACGCTGGAGCAGTGGCGTGAATTCCTCGTCTCCGCGGCGCGCGACCACGAGGCTGGCCTGTCGGACCATCTGGACGAGCAACGGCCGGACCTGGCGTTTTACCGCCGAGCGCTGTTCGACCGGTTGCGCGAGACGCTGACGGCGCACGTGTACCGCTGGGGTCGCGGAGATTTCACGCCGGCTCTTTGCGAACAGCGCTTCGGTACCGACGGTGATAACAGCGCTCGGCCGCCGATCGTCGTATGGCTCAACGGCGACGTGGTACACGTGCGCGGACAGATCGACCGCATCGACGTCTGCGAGGTCGGCGGCAAGAAACTGGCCTTGATCTATGACTACAAGAGCGGCCGCAGCGCCGTGGGCCCGGTCGCGGGCAAGTATTTGACCGGCGGGCGGCTGCAATTGTTCCTTTATCAGCTTGCTGTCGAGCAGTGGGGGGTGTTCGATGCGGCCGGCGTGCTGTTGGCGCCGCTGTTTCCCGATCTGGGTGTGCTGGAGCGCGCGTACGCCGCCGGCGCGGACGAAGGAACGCTGCTCATGTATATGTATCGCCCGCGGGGCATGTTCACGGAGACCGCCGCCAAATCACTCGATCGTTCGCTCAGCCATGAATCTTCACCGGTCGCGCAAATGCGCAAGACGAAGAAGGATGATTCGTTTGACGCGTACAGCGATGCGTGCGCGCCGTCGGCCTTGGCGGCGTACGGCGAACTGGCCGAACGCACGGTCGCGTTTGCCGCCGAGGCCGTGCGAGCCGGCCGCGTGGATATCGCGCCGCTGGTCGAGCACAAGACGCTGGCGTGCAAGACGTGCGACTTCCGCGCGGTCTGCCGGTTCGATCGGGCGTTCAACAGGCCGCGCGCGGCCGAAGCGGCGCTACCGACACTGGACACGCCGAACGCACGCGACGGGGGTGACACTTGAATCTAACTCCGGCGCAGCAACGCAGCATCACGCATCGCGGGTCGAATCTGCTTGTGTCGGCGTCGGCCGGCTCGGGCAAGACCGAGGTGCTTGCCCGGCGCTGCGTGGGTTTGCTCATTGATCCGAATCACCCGTGTCCGGTGGAGCGCCTGCTGGTCGTGACGTTCACACGGGCCGCCGCCGCCGAGCTGCGCGTGCGCATCGGTCGCATGTTGGGTGAAGCGGCTGAGGGTTGTCGTGACGCGCGCCAACGTGCATTCCTGCGGCGGCAGGCGCTGCTGATCGATCTGGCCGACATCGGCACGATCGATGCTTGGTGCGGGCGATTGTTGCGCGAACATTATGCCGAGGCGGGCATCGATCCGGGGTTCGGTGTGCTCGGTGCTCAGGATGCGGTGCTGTTGCGGCGACGCGTGCTCGAGGAACTGTTTACCGGGATTCATCGCGGCGTGGATGACGTCGCGCGAGCGGCGCAGGATTGGGTTCGGCGTTCGCCGCAACCGAACGACGAGTTTCTTCGCCAGATGGTGCTCCAGCTCAACACATTTCGCGAGCACCTGGTGAACCCGGAGGCGTGGTTCGAGCGGCAGGCCACCGAACAGGGCGATGAGCCCGTGACGCGCGTGCTGTGTGACGCGCTGCGATCCGAATGCGCGTTTCAGTCGCAGCAACTGACGGCCCTGACGGGCGGCAATGCGGAGCCGGCGTTGGCGTCGTATCGCGTGGAGCTGGAAGAGTGGTCAGATAAGCTCGCGAACGTGGATGCGTCGGCGCTGCTGCGCGTCGCGGAGCAAATTGAGGCGTTCAAGTTCCCGCGGCGAAAGAAGGGGGATTCCCCGCCTACGCAGCTTGAGCTGGACGTGAGCAAGAGTTGGCACGATACGCGGCTGAAAAAGGCGTGGCCCGCGAAGAAGATTGCCGGAATCCTGCGGCACGCGGGCGCCGTCGGTGAGCTCACGCAGACACTGCTCGCGCTGGAGGCGCAGTACGTCGAGCGATTGCAGACCCGTAAGCGGCAGTCGAGCCGGTACGAATTCGCGGACGTGCTCCGCCTGACGCTCGATCTGTTGGGTACGCCGACGTCGGATACTCGGCGAACGCCGACCGACGTTGCACGCGAGCTTCAGGAGCATTACGAGCACATCCTGGTCGACGAGTATCAGGATACGAGCCCGGTGCAGGTGGAGATTCTACGGCTGGTGACGCGGTCCGACGCCGGCTGTACGAATCGCTTTATGGTCGGCGACGTCAAGCAGAGCATCTACGGTTTCCGTCAGGCCGAGCCGGCGTTGTTCAGCGCGCTCCAGGAGGCGTATCAGGGCGGCCTCGAGGAGGGGCGCGTCGAGTTCCTCGCTGACAACTTCCGTACGCACGCCGATCTGTTGTCGCCGTTGAACGCGATCTTTGCGCGGCTGTTCGACCGTGAACTGGGCGGGACGGACTTCGGTCCCGACGAGCGGTTGCAGCCCGGCCGGGCGGTGTCCGAGATCGCCAATCCCACGCTCGACGCGGCGCCGCGCCTGGGTCTGGAACTCGTGACGGACTCAAGCGCCGCCACCGGGGCCGACGACGATGACGAAGACGGCGAGGTCGCGGTCGAGCGCATCGAGCGCGAGGCGCAGATCACCGCGGAGCGCATTCAGGCGCTGCTTGCCGACGGAACGCAGATTCCCCAACGCGACGAGGCCGGCGTAGTCACACTGCGGCCATTGTGCAGATCCGACATTGTGGTGCTGCTGCGCTCGGCGAAGCAGAACGCCGACCGCGTCGTGACGGTGCTGCGTGCCAACGGAATCCCCTGCCTGACCGATGGCCGTGAGGCACTGTTGGAGACGCTCGAAGCACACGACGTACGCAGCGTATTGGAATTGATCGTCAACCGTCGGCAGGACGTGGCGTTGGCCGCGTATCTGCGCGGCCCGTTGGCGGCCTCCGAACAGAATCCGGACGGCAGCCTTACGCCGGCGGAATTGCTGGAGATTCGTCAACAGTGTTCGCAGCCGCGCGCGGACCTGCTGACCGCAGTTGAGGCGTACCTTACACAGCGTCCCGATCCGCGCATCGCGGATCGTCTGTGTGCCGCGCTCGTGCGGCTGGAGCGCTGGGCCGAACTGGCGAATGATGTCGACTTGCCTACACTGCTCCAAAGTGTTCTTGCGGACAGCGCGTACCTGCACTGTGTCCGTGCGTTGCCGGGCGGCCGGCAGCGTGTTGCTGTGGTGCGGGCGTTACATCAGTTTGCCGAGCAGTTTGCGGACAGCGAAGGTGGCGGCGTGGCGGACTTCGTGGCGTATCTGGATGCCCTCGCGGACGAACGAGTCGAGCCGGCCACGACCACGGCCGCGAGTGATGACGCCGTGCGCGTAATGACGATTCATGGGGCGAAGGGGCTGGAGTTTCCGGTGGTGTTTCTGCTGGGCGCTGGAGCACGGTTCAACGCGATTTCGCAACGGACGGGGCTGATGTGCAACGCGGATACAGGGTTCGGGCTTCGATTCGCTGATGTTCGTACACGCGCGGAGTTGGTCAGCGCGACGCATCTGGTAACGCGACGGCGGATCGCCGAGCGTGAACTGGAAGAAGAGCTGCGGTTGCTCTACGTCGCGACGACGCGGGCCCGCGAATTGCTGACCGTGGTCGGACATGCGAAGCCTGATGCCTGGGAAGCGGCACAGAGTAACGCGCGCGATGACATTCCGCTGATCACGCGGCTGAACGCTCGTTGTTATCTCGATTGGCTGCTGCTGGCGATAGCGGCCGGCGGCCCGTCGGTGAGCGTTGACGTGCACGACGCGTTAGCCGTAGGCGTTCGTCGAACCGGCGCACGTCAGGAAGAGCCGGTGTCGACGAAGGAAGTGGTCGATGCGGCGCAACTCGGTCGCATCGTCACGTTGATCACAACGACGATGCCCAGCGGAGACGCCGAGCGCCCCGCCGTCTACTCGGTGAGTCAGTTGAAACAGACGGCGCGCGATTTGGATGACGCTGATATGCCGGCAGTGATTGGACCGGCGGCGGTTCAACTCGGCGCGCCGGCCTTCGAAACGACTGATCAACTTGACGGGCGCGCGACCGGCACGGCGACGCATCGCTTCCTCGAACTCGCCGACCTGCCGTGCCTGGCTGGCGAGGCGGCGATCCGGGCAGAGATTAAGCGGCTAACCGAGGCAGATCTACTCGACGCCACAGACTCTGTCCTGATCGATCCCGCCGACCTCGCGTGGTTTGGCACAACCGACATCGGTCGCCTGCTGCAGACGCATTGTGCAGACGTGCGGCGCGAAGTGCCGTTCGTCTACGCCGTCTCTGGTTCCACAGCCGAGGATCGTCCGATTGTCCGTGGAGTAATCGACTGCCTGATTGCGATGGATGAGGGGTTTGTGTTGCTCGACTACAAGACCGACGCGATTCGGGAAGAAGCGGAGTTTGCCGAGCGGCTCACGGCGTACGCTGCGCAACTCAGCATATATGCACAGGTCGTCGAGCAACTCTTCGAACGGACCGTCAGCCGGGCCGGGCTGGTCTTCTTGCACCTACGTCGATTGGAGTTCGTCGATCACGTTACGCTGACCGGCGCCGCCATAGGCGACTTGGTGCGTGCGACGCCATAGCAAACCGTATCGCCGTTTTTGCGCGACGCGGCTAAGATTGACGCACTTACAGCAGTACGAAACTACGCCAACGCCAGGAGCGAGAGCGTATGGTCGACAAGGCAACGGTTATCGGGATCGGCGGCATGGGCACCGTCATGGCGCAGATTCTCGCGACCAACGGCGTCAACGTGGCCCTGCTCGCACGCGATAGCGAGCCGGTCAGCGAGATCTTCGTCGGCGGCGAGAACCAGCGCTATCTCCCCGGTGTCCAGCTCTCCGAGCGCATCACGCCGACCAATGATCCCGAGCGCGCGTTACACAACGCCGACGTCGTGATCTCGGCGATCCCGTGCCAGCACCTGCGCGCCGAGTGGCAGGTACGGGCCACGCACGTCGCGCCCGGCACACCAATCGGCAGCGTGACCAAGGGAATCGAGATCGGCACCATGTCACGGCCCAGCGAGATCATCCGCGAGTTCGCCCCGAGCAGCCCCGTCGCTGCCGTGTCGGGCCCGAACATTGCGAAAGAGCTCGCCCGCTGTCTGCCGGCGACTGTGGTCGTTGCGTCAGAGTCCGATGAGTTCGCGCGGAAGTTGCAGGCTACGCTGGGGGCCTCATGGTTCCGGGTGTACACGAGTCCGGACATTCTCGGCGTCGAGTTGGCCGGGGCTGTGAAGAACGTGATCGCGCTGGCCGCCGGAATCCTCGACGGTCTGCACGCCGGCGATAACGCCAAGTCGGCGCTGGTCACCCGTGGCTTGGTGGAGATCAGTCGGCTGGGTGTGACGCTCGGCGCGCGGGCAGAGACGTTTACCGGACTTGCCGGGCTCGGCGACCTGATCACAACGTGCGTATCACCCCTGGGGCGCAACCGCACCGCCGGCCAGTGCATCGGTGAAGGCGCCACGACCGAAGAAGTCATCGCGGACAGCCCGTCCGTTATCGAGGGCATCCCCACGACCAAAGGCGTGCTCGCGCTGGCAGCGCGACATCACGTCGAGATGCCTATTACGCGCGCCGTGTACGACGTCCTGTTCGAGCAGAAACCGCCGCTGGTTGCCATCACGGAGCTTATGAACCGCCCGCCCAAGGCCGAGGGCGGTGCGTAGCCGACAATTGACAGCCGGCGAAACCCGCACCTATGATCGCGCGCCGTGCGGCCACGAGCCCGATTTCACAGGACTACAGCAGGTGCGACGTGTCCAATCCATCGACGCAGGCCCGTCCTGAGACCACGTGTGTGACCGATTCCACGAGACATGTTGAGCTGGCAGCGCTGCGGCGACGAATCGACGCGCTCGAGCGCGAGCTGCTCGCCTGTCAGCGTAAAGCCATGTTGGGCAACATCGCGGCGATGGTGGCGCACGAGTTCAACAATCTGCTGACGCCCGTGATCGCGCGGTCAGAGGCGGCGATGAATCTGGGTGACGCGGCGTTTTCCCAGAAGACGCACGAACGGAGTCTGACGCAGGCGCAACGGGCGATCGAGGTAGCGCGAAACCTCCTGGCGTTTGCGCGTGACGAAGAGCACTCCATCGAGCCGTGCTCGGTGGCCGAAGCGGTGCAGGAAGCGGTGGATACACTCGCGCGTCCGTTGTCCAAGGACGGCATCGAGCTGAGCATCGACGTGCCGGCCAATCTCCTCGTTAGAGCACAGCCGGATCTGTTCTGTCAGCTATTGATGAACCTGCTGCTCAATGCCCGGGCGGCGATGAAGGAGCAGCGGGGACCGCTCAGCGTAACCGCAGCGGAGGAGGACGATCACGTTGCGATCGCCGTCCGCGACTCGGGTAGCGGTTTTCCCGATGGCGTTATCGAGCAGCGTGTGAATCCGTTCCTGGCGGCGGACCCGAACGAGAATCCTGACGACTGGCACGCCGTTGGGATGGGGCTAAGCGTCTGCCGCATGATCGCGCACAAGCACAACGCGCGGCTGCACGTCTCCGACAACGACGGACCAGGTTGTACGTTTCACGTCCGCTGGCCGGCGGCGCGGACGTAGCGGGAAAGAAGCAGCAGTCAGCTATCAGCCTTCAGCCAGAAGTTCGTGTCGGTCGCACAGGGCCGACGCTACGGGCACGCGACCGGTAGCGGGTTTGTCGTCAACACAGCCACAAACGGGTTGATGTCCTCAAAGCCCACGGACCCGTTGCAGCTCATGTCGCAGTTCAGCCCGGTGCCATCGCAGTAGATGCCGTTCACGAGCGCAGCAACGAAACCGTTGATGTCGCCGAAATCGACTTGGTTGTCGCAGTTGGCGTCGCCGTGGCAGATTCCATCGCACTCGTCGATCGTGCCGTTGTTGTTGCAGTCCAGGCACCAATCGCTGCCGTCACAGTTGGCCAGATCGAGCGCGTCATCGATTCCGTTGTTGTTGCAGTCGGTGATACACGTGGCGTTGACCGCGGCCACCGCATCGATGCGCACGGGGTTGACCGCCCCGCCGCACGGATCCGTAGTGGGTACGCCGGTGCTGTGCAGGGTCTGAATCAGGTCGGTTGCGGGCAAGGAGACGAACGCCTCAGAACACTTCTGCCACATCAGGGCAGCTACGCCGGTGCAGTGTGGCGCCGCTTGCGACGTTCCGGTGAATGTGCTCGTACCGCCGCCGAGACCCGGGGCCGTGATCGCGCGTCCCGGCGCGGCCAGCTCATTGCAGAGGCTGCGGTTGCTGAAACAGGTGACGAGGTCGCCGAAGGTCGGGTCGTCAAAACAGGCCGGCCACGAGCTGCCGAAGTTGCTCTGATACGTGCCCGAGTTCGGCTCGCGGCCGAGGTTCTGGTCGTAGACGGCTGCGACCGCGACCGCTGACGAGAGACAAGCCGGGCTGCTCATGCTCGAACACGAACCGTTGTTGCCGCTCGAGGCGAACGTCGGGATCCCGGCGGTTTTCGCGGCCTGAATTGAGGCATGCAACGCCTGCGTCCAGAAGTCTTCGTTGTCACATGGACATTCGCTGAATAGCGAGAACGTTCCCAGGCTCATGTTGATGGCGGCGAGTGGGAAGTGGGCAGTCTGATTGGCGACGACGTAATCGACGCCCGCCACCCAGTCCGACACCCAGCCGCTGCTGCTGCTGTCCAGCACCTTGATGGCCAGAATATCGGTATCAGGTGCGACGCCGATCGGCGCGACTACGCCCTTCGACGTGATGATGCCCGAGACGTTGGTGCCGTGGCCGTTGTCGTCCTCGGCGCCCGGTCCGACGTTGCCCCCTTGATTCAGGAAGTGGTACCAGCCGGAAGCAATGTTGTCGGAGAGATCGGGATGATCGCTGTCAATGCCGGTATCGAGCACAGCGACGGTAATTCCTGAGCCGGTGTAGCCCATCGCTTGCGCGGTATCCGCACCAATGAACGGCACGCTGACGTTGAGATGACCCTGGCCGCGCGCGTCGACGCCGATGCCGACGACATCGGGATGGGTGGCGAGCTGCGCGAGACCGTTGGCATCCACGTGCCCCGTCATCGCGAAGAAATTCTGGTACTGATAGACCGGTAGGAAACCGCTCGGATCGACCTGCGTCAGCACGCGTTGCTGCGTGGCCTGCACCGCCGGGCGAACGGCAGTCAAGTCCGCCGCTTCAGCTACGTTTCGTCGCAACATCACGATTACGTACGATGTGCCGTCCGAGCTCGCCGCGAGTTCTTCGATGACGGCTGCCTCGATCTTGCCATCGGCCAGCGGTTCGGTGTACGTTGCCGGTACGGCCAATACGAGGATCCCCAGCACGAACACGACATGGCTCAGTTGGTAGTTTCGCATCGTAGTAGCTCCGTGCGCGCTGGGCGCGCCGCCAGTTCCGCCCGGGCAGAACAGCCGCGCCTACAGCCAGTTCTGATTGTTCGACAATTGCGTGAGACGTCCGCAGAGTCTCACTTTCGACCCTTCGTATATATGCTAGTGACTCGCGTCAGCCGACGTCAACGATTTATTCGCGTGGCCTGCGTGCACGCGGTTTAAAATCGGTTCCGCTGCCGCAATAATGCCGGTCGGGATTCCTGTCCGCTGTGGTTTCGTGTTCTTGCTCGGTAGAAGTGGAGGTTGGTCGTGAAGAACGTCGCTGCGTATGTGATTGTCACCGTCGTTGCTGTGCTGTGCTCCGGTTGCGCAGGTCTGCGTGGTACGTGGAAACTTGCCCAGATTGTTCCGGCAGACGCGGCCGGTGAGTACCAGATGGCCCGCGTCACGTTCAACCCGGACGGCACGTTCACCGCTGAAGTCCATGACGGCGAAACGACACGCGCAATCTCGGGTACGTTCGAATTCGATCGCGAAAACGAGAAGCTGACCTTTGCTACCGATGACGGTAAGCCGCGCACGTATCGGGCGCAGATGTGTCAGACTTGCGACGGCCTGCTGATCGTCTGGAACGACGGCCCGCAGAAGAGATGGGAAGCCAAGATGATGCGCCGGTAGCGCGCCGTTTGCTCAGTTCCGCCGCGCGTTGTCGTGATGCGACGTTCACAATTCCGACGTGATACCACTATGACGAAGGACGCAATCTGCCAGCTTGGCGTCGTAGTGGTTGTGCTGCACGAGGGGCGCTACCTCGTGATCAAGCGTGCCGCCAACGTCATCGCGCCCGGGACCTGGTGTTTTGTCGGCGGCGCCATCGAACCGGGGGAGACGCAGCAGGACGCCATCGTGCGGGAGTTCCGCGAAGAGGTCGGCGGGAAGGTGCGTCCCGTTCGCCTGATTTGGGAGTACACGCGCCCGGACGGGCAACTGCACCTCTACTGGTGGCTGGTGGAGTTGGAGCCGGGACCGTTGCAAGTCAATCCCGAGGAGGTCGCCGAGATTCGCTGGTGCACGCCGGCGGAGATCGATGCGCTACCGGACGTCCTGCCGAGCAACCGTGAGTTCCTGCGGACGGTCGGCACGGATCTGATTCGGACCGACAATTCCTCGCGCGACTGACGTACGACTGATAACGCCACCGTTCTGTGCCATGGTGCGGCAGCCCCACGAATAGAAGCCACGCGCGGACCGCTCCGTTTCCTACGCTTTATTTCATGGGATCAACGGTCGCCACGTGGCATCACGCCGCGGCGTGCGTGGCCGTGAGACACGTAACGTGGAACACGACATGCGTCAGAATATCGCCATCCCAACCGCCTGCTTCTTTTCGAAACGCACAATCGCTACGCTACGCCTCGTCGGTAGTCTCGGGGCCTTGTTGACTGTGGCGTCGGTGACGCGCGCCGATTTCGTTCGCGTCATCGAACCCACCGGTAGTAGCTGGGGGCACGCCGACATTCTTGAGGCGACCTACTCTCGGGGCGTGCCGTTCGCGCCGTTTGGCGACCGCGTCGATGACGACGGTGACCAGGTCGACTTCACAAATGGCGTGCTCTCTGCGATCCGTGTGGACGACTTGCAGCTTCCGTCGCCGATGAGCACTGCTCTGGGGCGTCCCGGTGATGTTACCGATCAACTGTGGTTCGGCGGTGTTGTAAGCGCACGCGCGATCGCGCGCTTCGCGGGCTACCGGCAGACGTTTGGCTACGCGTCCGCGGATGACGGGGCGTACGTTGAGCTGTTCGCGGTTCGCGGCCGGAACATGAACGTGCGTGGCGCGGCAGTAGTATCTTTGGGCACCACCGAATCGATCGTATGGGCGCGCGGCATCCAGCCACGCTTGTGGTACTCGGATCCGGCGCGGAACACCAATGGTGACGATCATCTCGTCACGTACGAGATCACCGGGATCGACGACGGCCTTAAGCGCTGGATGCTGTTCTGGGAAGACCTCGACGGACTCGGCGACCAGGACTACACCGATCTGGTGGTCGAGTTGACTACGCCCATACCTGAGCCGGCTGCAATTGCCGCAATCGGCCTCGTGTTGGCGCTGTTGCCGCGGCGGCGAGCCTGACCCGGCACGACACGCCAACGCCAGACTACTCCAGCCGTCCGCGCAGGTTGTCGAGCACGTTCATGAAGTTGATGAACGAATCGTAAGGCGAATCATACGGGTTGAAGTACTTGTGCACCGTGCCGTCGCCCAGGTTCTTTGTGCTCATGTAGTAGAAGTGGTCTGACGTTTGCAGCAACCGCCAGTCTTCCAGCAATTGCTCGTCGCCGGACTCCTTTATCGCTGGCTCGAGCCGGTACAGCTCGTGCAGCGCGTTCGACTGCATCGCGTTGCCGAGCCAGGCCGACAGGTCCCGCTCGGTGTCCGCCCACGAGATCATGTGCGGGACGTCAAACTCGCCGGAGGAGGGGTAGTAGGTGGAAAGCTCGCTGGGCGTCTTGAAGTCGTTGCCTCGCCGTTCGAGCACAGCGGCGGGCAACTGCCGCAGAAAGTCGAAAATACCCGTGTCGGCCCACTGGTGCTCACCGAACGTCTCGTAGTCCATGAACAGGTTGACGACGTAGCCTTGGCCGTCGACGTCGCCGATCCAGCGGGCGAACTTTTCCGCCGTCAGCGGGTAGTCGGCCCAGCTCTTCGAGCTGAAACGAAATGCGATGTCGTCGGACAAGCGGTAGTTCTTGAGCAGCAGCTTCACGTCGGTGCCGGGGGCCGTGTAGAGATACGCCGGGCTGCGATACCCCAGCAGGTGGTCCGCGCCTTCGCACAGCACAGTTTGATAGCCGAGATCCGCGGCCGCCTTCGCGATCGCGTTGTTGTAGATCAGCTCTGTGTTGCGGAACACGATCGGCGTCTGGCCGAAGAGCCGCTGCATCAGCTCAACGTGCCGTTGAACCTGATGCACGAATTCATCGCGTGAATAAAGGAAGCTGAGTGAGTGGTAGTACGTTTCGGCAAGGAACTCGACAGCGCCCGTTTCCGCGAGCTGCTGAAACGAGTCGATCACCTCCGGTGCATATCGCTCGCACTGCTCGACGAATACGCCGGTGAGGCTGAACGCAACGCGAAAACGCCCGTCGTGCTTCTCGATCAGCTCGCTGATGACGGTGTTTGCCGGCAGATAGCACTTCGCGGCAATCTTACGCAGGATGGCGGAATTCGCCTCAGCGTCAAAGTACTCCGCGTCCTGCTCGAAGATGCTGAAGCGCCGCAGCCGCTGCGGCTGATGAATCTGGAAGTAGAAGCAGACAGACGCCATCGGGCGAATCCATTCACATTCGGGCGCTGTCACGCGAAACCGGGTCGGAGACGGTCCGGCGCGACGCACATGCCCGCACTAAGCGCTTCCGCAAGCTGTCTGGTACACCTGCAGGCAACGCGTCGCTGCATCCTGCCAACTAAAGCGCTGTACTTCAATGCTGCCGTGCTCGCGCAGCGTGGCCTGCAAAGGCGGGTGCCGCAGGACCGCTACGATCTTGTTCGCCATTTCGTCGACATCCCAGAAGTCGACCTTGAGTGCGTGTGTCAATACTTCGGCCACTCCGCTTTGCTTGGAGATGAGCACGGGGACGTCATGCGTGAGTGCCTCCAGCGGGGCGATGCCGAACGGCTCAGACACCGACGGCATGACGTATAAGTCCGCCATCTGAAACACGCGCCGCACGTCGTCCCCGCGGAGAAAACCGGTGAAGAGCACCTTGTGGCCGATGCCCATCTCGGCGGCGAGCTCGATCATGCGGCGGACTAGGTCGCCGCTGCCCGCCATGACGAAACGCACATTATCCATGACCTCCAATACGCGCTTCGCCGCCGCCAGGAAGTATTCCGGACCTTTCTGCATGGTAATGCGGCCCAGGAAGAGCACGATCTTGTCGTCACGCGCGATAGGGGGGAGCTCGGTCCGCGACTGTTCTTCGAGGTCGTCATCGATCGCGTTGTAGACTACGTCTACCTTCCGTGGATCCACGCCATAGTGGCGCAGAATGATGTTCCGCGTCAGGTAACTGACGGCGATGATCCGTCTGGCAGCGTGCATGCCGGCGCGCTCAATGTCATAGATGCGCTGATTAACGTGGAAGCCAGAGCGGTCGAATTCCGTCGAATGGACGTGCACCACCAGCGGGCGCCTACTCTCGCGTGCGATCTCGATGCCGGCGAGATACGTCATCCAGTCGTGGGCGTGAACGACGTCGAACGTTTCGTGGCTCACCAGGTTGGTCGCAAGCGTGGCATACCGCTCGATCTCGGCGAACATGTCGCCGCCGTAGTGCGAACCGGGACTGTTGCCGAGCACGGACACCGGGGCTGGTTGGGCCGGAATCGCCGGTGATTCAGCAACTCGTCGTTCTGTCTGGTGCGTTGACGGCTCGTCGGATGGACGCGCGTACGGATCCAGGGCCGCATCGACCCCTCGGATGGTCACGTGTTTGAATTCACTGGCGATGGTCGCGTACGGCACCTCTGCACGTCGGCCGGCGGTAGCGCTCGCCGGCGAGAGAATGCGTACGTGTTCCGCATCGGCGTTTTCGATCGGGCGCGGCAGAACGAACGTTATATCAACACCGACGCGATCGAGACCGCGGGTGAGACCGAAGCAGGCGGTGCCGAGGCCGCCGCTGATGAAAGGCGGGAACTCCCAGCCGAGCATGAAGATCTTCATCGCGGCCCTACCGCTGGCGAACTATTAGTCCGATAATAAGCCCATCGAAAATCGCTTCCCGAGGAGAGCCGTACTTTCAACGCCTCGGACCCTCCGCGACGCGGCCGGAAAGCAACCATGCTGCCGCGCGGCCGGAACAATACCCACATGCTGCGTATGTGTCAATCTGGCGGACGAATTGAAACAGTGCGAACAGGGTGTTTTGACAATTCCGCTCCGATGCCTCAGAATACGTACCGCGGGTAGCGTAAACCGCAAACCTGCGATATGTTATGACACAGCGCCGGTGTGCTGCGCGGCGCACCGACGTATTGGTTTTCCCGACCGTGGCATCGCGTGCCCCAGGGAATCTGCACGCTGTTCGAACGGAGCTGATTTTCGGACGCGAGACCGCGCGGTGCCGGGTTGAGGCGTTCGATCCAGGCAGCGCGTTCATTGTGAGTTTGCGCTGCTGGGCGGATTTTTGTTGCGTGCTTCGCTTCTGGGAGGTTTGTGTGGCGTCGACGTTGAGAGTGCACACGCTCGCGAAAGAGCTCGGTGTCCCCAGCAAGGCCGTTATTGAGAAGTGTCGGGCTGAAGGCATCGAACTGAAGAACCACATGGCCGCGCTGTCGGTTGGACTGGCAGAGTCCATCAGAGAGTGGTTCTCCGCCGGGGCGGACGTGACCTCCGTCGAAGTTGCCGAGAAGGTCGATGTCGAAGCGGCACGCGCCGCACGGCGCAAACGCCGCGCAAAAGAGGGTGATGAAGGAACGCATGACGGTGACAGCGGCGTTGCCGTAGCCGAAGCGGAGCCTGGGGACACGGCCGTTGCAGCGCCACCAGCCGTGGCAGAGCCGGACGCCGCGGTCGTCGACGAGGCAGCCGCGCCGATCGAGACCGTGGCCGCCGACGCAGAGCCCGCCGTCGTCGCACCGTCCAAGGACGCTGCCGACGAGGCACTCGCGGCGCCCGAAGCACCTGCGGAAGCGCCACCAGCGGTCGAAACGGATGTAGAAGTGCCGGCTGCCGTCGCGGCAGAGCCCGACGTCGTCGAAGGCGCCGAGGAGCGTCCCGCCGCGGCTGACGCGGAAGCAGAGGATGCGGCAGTCGCGGAGGCAGGCGTGGCCGAGGACGAGCCGGCCGCTCCGCCCGAGTCGGTGGCACCTGCCGGTCCCAAGCTCGTTCCGAAGCCGGCCGAGCTGAAGGGTCCCAACGTGGTTCGCATCGAAGCGCCCGACCCGGTGCGCACCCCGCGTCCACGTCCGCGGCCCCCAGCGGCGCGCGGTCCATCGCCAGCGCAGCCGACGGAAGCCCCCAGCACGCTACGCCGCAAGGGCAAAGGCCGCGGCCAGGAAGAAGCGGACGCCCGGGCACGCTCGCGCAGCCCCCGCCGGCGCGGCACCAGCACGGACGTGGATCAGCGTCTGCGCGAGTGGCGTGATCAGGATTTGATTGAGCGCAAAGAGCGGCTTGCGAGTGTAACGGGGCATGGGCTACAGCAACGCCGCGCCGCGGAGCGTCGCCGGCAGGCGACGGCGCAGACCGGCGTCGGCCAGCCCGTCCGCAAAGAGCATATTGCGGTCAGTACGCCGATTGCGATCAAGGATCTCTGTGCGACGCTGGGTGTGCCGTTTACGTTGATTTCGAAGAAGCTCATGGAGCACACTGGGCGCCTGTGGACGGTGAACCAGTCACTCGACGCGGAGCAAGTTGAACTCATCGCGCTCGATCTTGGCATTACGATCGAGGTGGAGCGGGCGAAGACGGCGTACGAACGCATCGAGGACGAGTTCGAGCAGCGCGAACGCCCGAACGCCGAAATCCGTCCGCCGATCGTCGCCATGCTCGGCCACGTCGATCATGGAAAGACGTCTCTCTTGGATGCGATTCGCGCGACGCGCGTCGCGGCGGGTGAAGCCGGCGGCATCACACAGCACATTGGCGCCTATCGACTGGACCGCGGCGATTGGCACGTGACATTTGTGGACACACCCGGTCACGAGGCGTTTACCGCCATGCGCGCCCGCGGGGCGGACATGACCGACGTCGTCGTGCTGGTGGTGGCAGCGGACGACGGTGTCATGCCGCAGACGGTCGAGGCGATCAACCATGCCAAGGCGGCCGAGGTAGCGATCGTCGTCGCGCTCAACAAGATCGATATCCCCGGCGTGGACGTGGATCGCGTGTACGGGCAATTGGCTGAGCACGGACTCGTTCCATCGGCCTGGGGCGGCGAAACCGACGTTATCCCAACCAGTGCGACCACCGGACAGGGGATCGACGACCTTGTTTCGCACCTGAGCACGCTCAGCGAGCTGATGGAGCTCACGGCCGACCCGGATGTTCCCGCGATGGGTAGCGTCATCGAAGCGCAGATGCGCGAGGGGCGCGGCGTAACGGCGCAGGTGCTCGTGCGCGAAGGGACGTTGAAGGTCGGGCAGACAATCGTATGTGGGTCGGGCGCCGGTCGCATTCGTGCGCTGCGTGATGATCGCGGCAAGCAACTCAAGTCCGCCGGCCCCAGCACGCCCGTTGAGGTCACCGGCCTGGATGAACTGCCGGTGGCCGGTGACGCGCTATACGTGGTTGACAACCTGAACACCGCCAAGGGCATTGCTCAGGAAGTTCGAGATCAGCGGAGGGCCGAGTCGCTCGTTTCGACGTCGACGAAGGTCAGCTCGCTCGAGAGCCTGATGCTGGACTCGGCCAGCGCCGAGGTCCCGACACTGCGCGTTATCGTCAAGGCCGATACGCAGGGTTCGGTCGAGGTGCTGCGCAAGTCGCTCGACGACTTCCCCAACGACAAGGCCAAGCTCACGGTGTTGCACGCGGCGGTGGGCGCGATCACCGAGGCCGATGTTAATCTGGCGAAGGCGTCGGAGGCGCTCATCATCGGGTTCCACGTGGTGGCGGACGATCGCGCGCGGCAACTGGCCGATCAGGTCGGCGTCGAAGTGCGCCTTTATCGTGTTATTTACGAAATTCTGGATGACCTTCAGAAAGCGCTGGTTGGCCTGTTGGAACCGGAGCAGAAGGAAGAGATCCGCGGCGCTGCGGAAGTGCGGCAGATCTTCCACGTGTCCAAGGTGGGCACAATTGCCGGCTGCTACGTCACCGATGGCACAATCCACCGAAATCATCTGGCGCGGTTGATCCGGGATGGACGTGTGGTTGCAGAAGGCAAGGGCCTGGATTCGCTGAAGCGCTTCAAGGACGACGCCCGCGAGGTGCGGGCCGGCCTCGAGTGCGGTATCAAGTTGCAGGACTTCGACGACGTCAAGCCGGGCGACGTTATTCAGTCGTACGAATTAATCGAAGTGGCGCAGCAACTGTAACCAGATTGCTGTACTGGAATCGTCACCGATGGTTGTGGGTGTGCTGCGCGTGCGGCTCGCGATATTCGAGGCGTTGTCGCTCAAGGACAAACGCCGCGTGATCAAGAGCCTCAAGGACCGGATCGCCGCGCGGCACAACGTGTCCGTCGCGGAGGTCGACGACCTGGATCATCGGCAGGCGGCGACGTTGGGTCTGGCGTTGGTCGCCAATGACGTGCGGTTTGTCGAAAGTTCGCTGACGAAGATTCTGGAAGAAATCCGAGTGAACCCGCGTGCTTCGTTGCTGGATCACGAGTTGGAACTGCTTTAAACGCGTGCTGTCCCCGCGGCACGCTGCCCAAGAACGAGCGCTGTGTCACACAGAACCGAACGAGTAGCCAGTGAGATTCGTGCGATCGTTGCGGAGATGATCCAGCATCGCCTGAACGACCCGCGGATCACGCCGATCACGTCGATCACGCGCGTGGAGCTCAGCGCTGATTTCAGCGTGGCCCGTCTGCACGTCAGTATCATGGACCGTACCGCGCGACAGGAGTTGTGCCTGGAGGCCCTGCGCAGCGCGAGCGGTTTGCTGCGCCGCGCGATCGGTCGCCGACTGAAGATGCGCAAGATTCCCGAGCTGAGCTTTCGGCTGGATGAGTCCGTCCGTGGCGCGTTCAACACTGTGCAGGTCATCGACGATGCGATGCGTGAGCTCGGCGAGCGCCCGGAGTGGGACCGCGACGACGAACTACCGTCGGATGCCGCCCCCCAGCAGACTGAGCAGGCACGCGACGAGACGGTGGCCGACGACCTCGAGCGAGACGATCACCCCGGATAGGAGGATAGTTGAACCATGCGGGGCGCAACCGAATGTGCAAAGCGTCTGAAGCTGTATTTCAGCTCGCTCCGTTCAAAGCTGGGTAAGGTGGGGTACCCGGCCACGAGTGATCCGATCACGCAGTTGATACTCGGCGTGCTCTCACGCGACACGCCGGAGACCAAGGCCAGCGAAGGGCTCGAGCGTCTGCGGGGCATGGTCGTGGACTATAACGAGCTGCGTGTGATTCCGGCCCTCGAATTGTCCGAGGTGCTGGCGGACTTTGCGGACGTGCGTCTGAAGTGCGAAGATATCTCCCGCGCGCTGAACAAGATTTTTGCGCGTGAGCATACGGTAAGTCTGGACCGCGCGTTGGAGATGTCCAAGCGTGATCAGGTCGCGTATCTCGAAGATGTGGACGGGCTGGACGCCTACACGCGGGCGCGCATCCGGCTCCTGGGTTTCCGTCAACACGCTATTCCGTTGGACGAGGCGATGTGGGCACTAGCCCGGCGCGAGGAGATCATCGCGGAGAAATGTGAACTCGACGAGGCCCAGCGGTTCCTCGAGCGGCAGATCTCCAGTGACGACGGTCTGGAGTTTGTGGCGCTGCTGAAGAAGCAGGCCTGGACGGAATTCGGCGCAGCCGTTCGCAGCGGCAAGGTGGAGCGTATTCTCAGTGTTCCGCCGGACCGCACGTCGCGGAACATGCTCCAAACGGTCGCCGGCTTGGCAGACAAGGAGGAAAGCTCCGCTGAGGCCGAGGATGAGGTGGAGGAAGCCGCACCAGCCTCCACCGCCAAGAGTACCGCGTCTTCCCGCAAGCGCTCCGCGAAAGCTCCCACCAAGACCGACGGCGCTGCGTCCAAGCCAAAGCGTGCTCGCAAGGGCGCGCGTCCCCGGGCCAAGGCTGCGACAAAAAAGGCGGCCACAGCCAAGCGCAAGACGAAGACCAAACCTGCCAAGTCCGCCGCACGCAAAGCGACGAAGAAGGCCAAGAGCAGCTCGTCAGGCAAGAAGAAGGCGACTGCATCCACCAGGAAGAAGTCCGCCCGGAAGAAAGCCGGAAAACGGGCGTCGCGGGGCTAGGCGTGATCGCAACCACGCTGTCAGTAGGCACGTAACAGTAACTGGGTAAGATGGTGGTTGTCCGGGCCGGGCTCGCCCGTTGGCGTCGGCCCTGCTCATACTCCCCAGGAGGTTGCCAGAGCGTCATGATGACGACCCGAACTCGCCCGCGTATCGGCTTCCGCCGGTGTTACTGTCGCAAACTTGCCGTTGTGCTGACTATGGCCGGGATCGCGGGGATCTGTGTCTCCACCGCGCAGGCACAAGCGGACCGCGCGGCTCAACCGCTGGCCGACGTACCAGCCGCACAGCTCGAGCTCAGCCCTCCGCTGCTCTCCGACGCCGCCGAGTCCGAATGGCGCGCGCAATACGACGCTGCGCAGGAATACCTGGCTGACGGAGACGCCGGCGGCGCGTTGGCGGCGATCGATGCCGGTCTCCAGATCGCCACCGCCCCGGAACTACTGCACCTCCTGGCGGAGGTCCGTCGTCGACAACGGCGCTTTGGTGAGGCACGTCTCGCGCTCGAGCGCGCGATCGCCGCCGACCCGCACAGCACCGCGGGCTACTACCTGCTGGGCCGCCTGTATCGCGAGCAGGGGCGTGAAGCGGACGCGATCGCGTGGCTGCGGCGGGCAACGATTCTCGGCGCCGCGACATCCGACGACGCGCGCGCCACGGCCGCGTGGTACGCATTGGGTGAAACGCTCGATGAGGCGGGCTATGCCCTGGCCGCAACGGAGGCGTACGCTGAGTTCGATCGCTCGGTTTGGCAGGATCATCCCGCACACCGCGACGCCACGGAAGTGGCCGCCATCCTGGCGCAGAACCCCAACGGCGCTCTCGAGCGGCGACTGGCGTTGCTCGCTGATCTTGGTCGCACCGACGAGCGCGTGCGTGTGGCGCGTTGGGCGGCCGAAACCATCCCGAGTGATGTGCAGATCGGTCGCATCTATGTACGCACGTTACTGGACAGCGGCGACCCTGCCGAAGCATTCGCCTATTGTCGCGAGCGTCTCGACCACGAGTTCCAATCGGCTGACGACAACGGCGGCGTTGCGCCGCCGGCATTGCTCGGCGTTGCCGTCGAGGCGGGGCAGGCCGCGGGCGAATTGGCGGAGTGGGTCACCGACCTGACGAATGCTGTTGGGGCGGACCGCGCCGTCCGCCTAGCCGAGCACGTAGCTCGCCGTCTGGATGACCTGAACGAGCGTGAACTTGCCGCGCGCCTCTGGGGCGCGGTCGCCGAAGCCCGACCGAAATCGGCTGATGCTGCCTGGGCGCTGGCCGCGGCACGCCGGGCATCTGGTGATTTGGAGGCGGCGCTGAACTCGTTGATTGTGTTTGTGCGCCACAACGCAAACGAGGCGGCGATCCCACCTACTAGACTGCGCGACTGGACCGTGACGTCCGAAGCCACCAATGAGTTTCTTGGCTTGGTCGAGCGGTTTACGGCCGCACCAGATTGCGACTTCGCGACGTACGCGGTCCTCGGTGCCATGGCCGCCGCCGCGGGGCAGGACGCGCTTTCCGAGCGATTGTTCGATGACGCACTGCGCGACCGCCCGGGCTCGACGCTCGCGCACCTTGCCCGAGGGCGCATCCTGCTGGAGCGGTATCGTTGGGAAGAAGCCCGCGGCCACGCCGAGGCAGCCCTGGAGGTAAGCGAGCAAATCGCTGCCGGACACGCGCTTTTCGGTGCCGCGTGCGCTGGCCTGGATGAGAACGGTGCGGCGGAGGCAGCCTTCAAACAAGCGCTGGAGTACGCGCCGCAGAGCCTTGACACAATCCTGCGCCTCGCGCGGCTCTACCGGCGGACCGGCAATCTGCTCGGTGCCCAGCGTTACTTCCAGCGGGCGTGGACGTTGGATCAGAGCAATGCCGAAGCCATTGAAGAGCTCGTCGACAGCTATCTCGAAGGCGGAAAGGTGACGATCGCGATGGGGCTGCTCGAAGATGCGCAGTCGGCGAGTCTCCCCGACGACGCGCTCCGTCGCATTCGGACAACGCTCAAACACGCCGCCCGCCCGCTTCGCGATGAGCACCTGACCGAACTCAAGGAACAGCTCGCCGCGCATCCGGACGATCTGCGCACCGGGCTGAAACTCGCGGCGGGTTACCTGCTGCACCAGCGCGACGCTGAGGCCCTCACGATTCTGGATGATCTGCGGCAGCTCGCTCCGGACGATGATCGCGTGCTGCACCTGCTGGCACACGCGCACATGCGGCACTACGAACTCGACGAGGCAATCGAGACACTGCGCGATCTCACACAGCGTTACCCACGCCGTCGAGAGGCGCTACAGCGGCTGGCGGACGCGTTGCTCGCTGATTTCCAGGTGGAGGAGGCACGCGCCATTTTCGTGCGCATTCTGGACACCGGAATGGATGCCGCCGAGCTGGATCAGGCCCGTGCCCAATTGCTGGCCACGTACGTAGATTTCCGCGAGCCGGAGAACGCGCTCGGGTTACTGGACGAGTGGATTGCATCCGATCCGGACAGTGTGCTCTGGCCGCGGGCAAAGATGCGCGTGCTGCTGGCCGCCGAGCGACCGGATGACGCGCTGGAGTATGCCGAGCAGCGCCTGAACGAGGTGGAACAGCGCTACGACGAGCAGGCTGCCGACTTGGCGCACCTCCAGGAGTCCGTCACGGAGGAGGACTACGATGCCGAATTACGCGCGCGTGCATCGCGGGCCGAAGAGTTGCTCGCCGAGCGCGCCGCCGAACGATTGCAGCGCCGCGAAGCGTATATCGGCGTGTGCCTGCAGATCCCGCGGCTGGTCGGCGCCGAACGGCGTGTGCGACAGTGGCGCAGCGAAGCGCCGGATCAACCACAGATCAGCGAATGGCTCATCGAGATTTTGCTCGCGGCCGAGCGGGGTGAGGAGGCGCTCGAGCTGGTTGGCGAGTATCGCTTGCAGGAGCCGCGCGATCTGCTGCGTGTGTTCGATTGGCGGGCACGCTGTTACGTGCAGATGGGGCAGGTGGAGCGGGCCGCTAATGAGCTGGCGTCGCTGCTCGAAGAACGGTTCATTCGCGAAAGTGCGGTCGAGCGTGCGCAACTTCGTCAGCGTCTGCTGACCATCCTCGTTGAAGGCGAGGAACAGGCTCGCGCCGTAGCGCTCTGTGATGCCTGGCTCGTCGGTGTGGATCCGCAGGACCGGCTCGCGATGTACGAGCTGCTCGTGCTGAAGCGGTTCGCGCTCCAGGCCGCCGGCCGTGATGAGGATGTCGAACGCGTAACCGAGCAACTGCTTGAGCTCGATCCACTCGAACCCGGCCTGAACAACGATTTGGCTTACACCTGGGCCGACACCAACCGCAATCTCGATCGCGCACTCAAGATGTCGGTGCGGGCAGTGGCGGCGGAGCCGCTTAATCCCGCGTATCTCGACACGCTCGGCTGGGTGTACTACAAGCTCGGCGACTTCCCGCGCGCCCGCATCTACCTCGAGCGTGCCACACGGCTCGTCACGGGACAGGACGCCGTCATCTATGACCACCTTGGCGATGCGGCGTTACGACTTGGCGATTTGAGCGCGGCGCGTGCGGCGTGGTTGCGTTCGCGCACGCTGATTGAAGATCTCGACGTCGCGGACCGCTTGGCGCGCGATACGGAGCTGCTCGCCGCGCTGCGGACCAAGCTGACGGCGCTGGACTCAGGCGAGATGCCGAACGTCGCGCCGACCGGCTTCGAACAGGCACCGCCCGAGCCCGAACCGGAGGAGATCTCGTGAGCACCGCGGAGCAGACTTCCACCGGGGCAGCGACCACGCCGCTCGAAGTCGCCCATCGTGTTGTCGCTGACGAAGCCGAGGCATTGCGGCGACTGGCTGCGTCGTTGGCTGACGGTGACGCCGGCGCCGCAGCGTTCAACGGGATTCTCGACACGATCGTCGCGTCGACGCACGTGGTCGTCAGCGGACTCGGCAAGAGCGGCAACATCGCGCAGAAAATCGCCGCCTCGCTGACCAGCACGGGTACGCCGGCGGTGTTCATGCACCCGGTCGAGGCCCTGCACGGCGATCTCGGTATCGTCAGCGAACGGCACTGCCTGATCGCGCTGTCACGCAGCGGCAACACCAAGGAGATGCTGCGGTTTGTGCAGCACTTCCGTCGTCTCGGCGGGCCGGTGATCGCGGTTACGCAGAACGCTGATTCGCGGCTGGCCGAGCTCAGCCAGCACACGATCGCGCTGCCCGATGTGCCGGAGGCCGGTCCGCTCAATCTGGCCCCGACCACGAGCTGCGTCATGATGCTGGCGGCGGGCGACGCATTGGCCATGGCCCTGCTCCAGCGGCGGGGGTTCCAGCAGGAAGACTTTGCCCAGTATCACCCCGAGGGCTCGCTCGGTCGACGGCTGCTGCTGCGGGCGGCGGACGTCATGCACAGCGGCGACGACGTTCCGATCGTCGCGGCGAGCGACAGCTTCGACCATCTGCTGGTCGAGATGACGCGCAAACACCTGGGCCTCGCGCTGATCACCGAGCCCGACGGCACGCTGCTGGGCACGTTCACCGACGGCGACCTGCGGCGCATCTTCGAACGCGTCAAAGACCCGCGCTCGCTCGACAGCCGCGGCGCGTACCAGCACAGCCGCCGCGACCCCACGGCGCCGGCGGTCCCGGTCTCGGCGGTGCTGCCCACCGAGCCGGCGGTAGCGTGCCTGCGCGTCATGCAGCGCAGTGAGATTACGAGTCTGGTGGTGGCGGACGAGGGGCGGAAGCCGGTGGGGCTGCTGCGCTTGATTGATTTGTTGAATGTGGGGTTGGGGTGATCGAAGGTCGGCTTTGTCTCGTAAGGTGTGCGTGGCACAGGGACACGTGGCCGTCGCGCTGAGGCCGTTACCCGCTGCTTTGTCGCCGCAGCGCGGAGGGTAAACCGACTCCGCCGCATCAAAAACTCCCGCCTTGCGGATCTCCGAGCGAGAATTATCGAACTTTTGCACCTGAGGGTATTGCGTGATAGGCCAATGTGTTTTAATATTAAAACAATTGGACGTATTATTATTCAATTGGTGGCGCAGGAGTGCGAAAAAATGGATTTGATGAGAAAGAGTTCGCAGCATCGAGAATCAGCAGCGCTCGCGGTCTTCGTGGTATTCGGCTTGACGGTAATGGCGGCGGCGAGTGACGCGACGAGCTTCGTGGAACCTGACAACTGGAGCGTCGGCGATGCCTTCTCGACGTACCAGGAATGGGACATCTATGTGTCTTCAGTGGAAAATCCGCCGGACGTCGGTTATCTCGCCGATCCACCGATCGTTGACCCGCCCACCTGCAGCGCTCTGCCGCCCGGTTTCCTCAGTAGCACTAACAATTTCTACGCGTTCGGCGGAGACTACACTGTGGAGGCCGCGATCTTCAATCACGACGCCAACGCCCCTGTGGGGTATGGCACAATGGTGCGGGTCCAGGCCGCCGCGACGCAGAACCCAGATTTCGAACAGGGGGTCGTCCTCGACAGCGTTCACCTCGTGCAGCCGGATCGAGCGCCCATCACCGGCGGGGCAAACGATGACATTTGCCATACCGAACTGTTGTTCTCTGGGATCATCGGCAGCCCGTACGGCGACGTCGTCCAGGATGAGTGGCTATTTGTCTTCTGGCTGCCAGATTTCGTCGGCGACTTCAAGGTCGTCATGGACTGCTACGTGCATTGCTCGTTCGTGGCGCTGCGTGTCGACACGCTGAACGCGGCGACTTCGCTCTGCCCTTTGAAAGGTGATCTAGACTGTGACGGAGCCGTGGGCTTCGGCGATATCAACCCGTTCGTCCTGGGGCTGCTGGATCCGGTTGCGTACGCGGCGAGCTTCCCCGACTGCGACATTATGAACGGCGACATCAACGTGGACGGTGAATTCGACTTCGCCGACATCAACCCGTTCGTCAATTTGCTGACCGGCACCTAACCGGCGGCAGTGCTGGTCGAATCAGCGTGCGACGACCGCGCGGACCTCGTTTCTAGAATCTGCACAGTAGTGTCGTGTTGACACAGTTCAGGAAAGGAAGGAGCACACATGAAGAACTTGAGCACCATCGCAATTTTCGCTGCGTCTATCCTCATCACCGCGCCGGCTCTCGGTGGCGAATTCCTCGCACCGGCATGGTGGGGTCTTGGTGACACTGGAACGACGTACCAGCAGTGGGATTTCCTTACGGCCGGCACCGGAAACGTCCCAGACATTGGCCGTATGACGGATGGTACCACACTCCCGGATCCGACTCTCAGTGTGACGCCACCGGCGTTTGTCACCGGCTCCGGGAACTTTTACTCGTTCTCGGGTCCCTATTCCGTTGAGACGGATATTCCGAACTACGGCAGCGGGGCGGGCACGCACGTCATCGTGCAGACATCGGCGTCGATGAACCCGGATCCGAACGCCGGTGGCCCGGCAAGCGTCTATCTCGACTCACTGCGTATTGAGGACGGGGCCGGAAGTGTTCTCCCCGGTGGCGCAAATGCCGACGCGTTGCAGGAATCGCTGGTTACCACGACGATTTCCAGTGGCCCGTCCGGCGACGTCACGGTGGAGTGGTTGATTTGGGAGTTTTACTTGCCCGGTCACGCCGGCGACTTCCAGATTGTCTCCGATTCGATCATTCACTCGTCGTTCTATGAAGCGCGCGTGGACACAGCCATCGCGTCCGTGGCCTATCCGATTACGCCCATTCCCGAGCCGGCCACAATGCTCATGGTTGGAATGACGACGCTGCTCCTGCGGCGGCGGCGGTAGAAAACGAGTCCTATCAAACCGTGTGTTCGTTGAGTCTGGAGCGCTCATGCCCATGGACCGACGAGGCTTCACGCTGGTTGAGTTGCTGGTGGTCGTCGCGGTTATCGCTGTGCTGGTCAGCATTCTGCTGCCGGCGCTGGGTCACGCGCGGCGGAGCGCTCGTCAGGTCCATGGCATGAGCAACCTGCGTCAGGTGCTGATGGGGTACCGCTACTACACGGATGAGAGCAACGGTTCCATAATGTACGGTTACCTGCCCGGTGGCGATGTCGAAGGACAGTACTTCCTCATCCGCGATCCGGATTCCGGCCACACGTTCGGCCCACCCGTCAATCAGCGTTATCCGTGGAGGCTGTCTCCGTACGTTCGTAACGTCTGGGGAGTCCTCTACAGTCATCGTCCCCCGCGCGACGTACCTCTCAGCACAGACGAAACGAACGACGCCTTCATGAAGGCCTATTACATCAGCATCGAGCCCACGTTCGGGATCAATGCCGTGTTCGTTGGCGGGTATGCCGGGTTGTACCAGGGCTTTGAACCGTTGGGCGGGGGAAGCTACGCGCCGAAGCGCAACGCGCACGTCGTGTTTCGCGAAGCGGAGGTCCAGAGGACTGCCGAGTTGATTACATTTGCCGAGAGCAAATGGCGCGGCGGTGGGATTGAGGAGGGTGACCAGGGCTTTCACTGGGTGACGCCGCCGAACTGCAAAGGTGAGCGATGGCGCGTTGAGAACGACCGCATTCAGATCGTCGATCAAACCGGTGCTTTGATCGGCCTGCCCGAAGGACGCTTCAAGAACCAGGCGATTACGGGATTTTTCGATGGTCACGTGGAAACCCGCTCGCCAAGCCAACTGCGCAGCATGCGCCTGTGGGCCAACTGGGCCGATGATGACGACTATGACTTTGAGTGATCCGGCAGAAAGGCCGTAAGGAGTCCTTGGTGTGTGATTTCGGTGAGCCAGGCGAGCCGCACGTGCAACTGAGCCAGTGTCCGCATGGGACGATTCACCTCACGGTGAATCACACTACGCTGCACCTATCACCGAAAGAGCTGACGCTGCTGTTTGAGAAACTCCGGCAGCGCATCAAGGTCGAGGACGATTCTCCGCCGGATCGACAACATCGACCGCGGCACTTCAATCCGCGAATGAACTGATCGTCGATTGAGAGGAGGTGTATTGCCGACGATCGTATACCCAGCCCTACGCCCGCTCGCACACACCCGCCCAGATTCGAATCAGTAACAAACATAAAACCACTACGAACCAGAAGAACTACGCGGAAGTAACTCGGACGGCGCTGATTGCACTTGGTAGACTACTGCGTTTCAGCGGCTGCACGGCTGAGAGGGCCATCCGCTGACCCGCGATCGTGCGGTCTGAAGCCCGCGGCTCGTTATCGGATTCCGGACCACTACGTAAACCTGCGCCGGTCCAATAAAGCTACTCGCGTCACTGTTCTGTTTCGCGGCACCCTGACGCAGACCCTGGGTGCGAGCGATCCCCCAACCCCTTACAGACGCAGCATTACCGAATGGTCGATAAACACCGTGCGGGCCGCCTGTGTCGGGCGGTGCGTGATTCGTACACGTTGTGCGGGGAGGTGCGCGAGCGCTTGTCGCAGAGCCGTCTGCGGAGTCCTGCATGACCGACGCCGCCGAAACGTCCCATCGCCTCAGAGTCGTCTTGTCCGACGACCGGATGGAGGCGTATGTCCAGATCGCTGACGTCGGGGCCGACAGTCAGTTCATGCCGCCGGCCGCGACCGAAGTGCGCGCGGCGCTCGAACGGGCGCAAGTCGTCATCACGCCGGAGGTCGAGGCGCGGATCGATGTGTTTATCGCCAGATGTAATGCGGCGGTCAACGAGTTCGGGCAGGACCAGTGGCGGGCGATGTTAGCAAACTCGGAGCAGTGTCACCTGCTGGCCGAGGGCACGCCGCCGGTAGACGCGGTGGACGGAGCGTTCGAGTGGGCGGCGGAACTGGATGAAAAGCTGGCCCGTCCGAGCGTGGACGTGGAGCGGGTGAACTACTTCGCACTGAACGGCGTGATCACGGTGGGACCGGGAACGCTGGTCGGACGCGTTACGCCGGCGGTGCAAGGGCACTCGGGCTACGACGTGCAGGGAGCGGAAGTGGTGTCGAAGCGGCCGCAGGGGCAGGAAATCAAAATCGGCTTCGGCCTTGAAGCACGGGGTGAACATCCTCTGGAACTATATACGACGGTCGCCGGTCGCGTGCTGTTCAGCGACGACCACGCACGGGTGTGCGAGGTGCTCAAAATCCTGGGTGACATCGACTTCCGGTCGGGCAGCGTCGACGCGTGTGTGGACGTGACGGTACACGGCACCGTGCAGTCAAACTTCCACGTTTACACGACGAAGTCGCTGACGGTGAACAAGGGGATCGAGGCAGCGGACGTACGCGTCGGCGGCGACATCACTGTAAAGGGCGGCATCTTCGGTCAGGACGAAAAGGGGCAGGTCGACGCGGAAGGGGCCATCACCGCACACCTGATTAACGAAGCGCGGGTTCGAGCCGGCGGCAACATTCACTTTCACAAGGAGGTGCTCAACAGTCACGTGTTCGCGAGCGGCGCCCTGGTGGGTGAACGTGGTACGCTGATCGGCGGGCGGATATATGCGCGCGAGGGGATTCGCGTAAGGCGGATCGGCAGCGACGCCGACGTCGTCACACAAGTCACCACTGGCATTCACAGCAGCGTGCTGCGGCAGATTCGGGACATCGAGGATCAGATTCAGGACTGTCAGCGGGCGGCCGAAGACGTGCGTGCGGCGGTCGAGCCGATGGTAGCGGACCTGAAGCGGCTGGGGCCGACGCAGCGCGAGCGCGCCGCCGAGCTGCTGTCGCAGGCGGAGGAGCTGAATAAAGAAATCGTGCGACTGCGCGAAGAAGCGGCGCGTCTGGAGCGGGAGGGGCAGCCCCAGGAGGAGGCTGCAATCGTCGTTCATCAGCACATTCATCGCGGCGCGCACCTGGCCATCGGGCCGCGCGTGGCGCGCGTGCGGGAGCTGATCCAGGGGCCGACGAAGGTCGTGTTGCGCGAGGTGGATGGCAGCGAGAAGATGATCGCGGTCCATCAGCTCAGCGGGTCGATCACCGTGTTGCCGAGCAAGATGATGGATCTCGAAGCTCTGGACGAAGACGAGCTGTGTCCGGAGCTGGTCGTGGAGGACGCGAGCGAGCAGGCCGCGACTCAGTCGGAGGGATAAGCGTCGTCAGACGCCGGGGGAATCAAGGGCGAGACTTGGCGAGCCACGCGTGCGTTGCGTCACGCAGTGCGGCGTAGAACGCACGTCGCCGGGCACGTAACGTCTCGGCGTGGTAGCCGCGGGCGAACTCCAGATTGCGCTGCGCGAGGCGTGCCATGCGGGCTGGATCACGCGCGAGCGATGCGATCGTGAGGGCAAGGGCGTCTGCATCTCCGGGCTTGACACGTTCGGTCGCATCCAGCAGTTCCGCGAAGCCGCCGACGTCACTGCCCAGACACGGCAGGCCGCGCGCCATCGCTTCGAGTAAGGCCCGTGGCAGACCCTCTGTTCTGGACGGCAGCACGAAGAGGTCAGTGTCGTCGTAGACAGCGCGCATGGCCTCGCCGGCCGGAAGGCGGCCAGCAAAATCGACGACTTCTGTGACGCCCTCATCGCGGGCGAGCTGCTCTAGTTCAGCCCGATGGTGACCGTCGCCGACGATACGAAGAATGGATTTCAGACCGCCGAGATTCAGACGTGCGACGGCGCGGATGAGGACGTCGGGGCCTTTGTAGAGTTGCTCCAGTGAGCCGACGGTCAGGATCTTCAGCGGGCGATCCGGGGGCGGCGGGTCGTGCGGCGTCGGAACAAACCACTCGTCGTCCAGTTCGATGCTCGAGTAGGACGTGGTGAACGCGTCGGGGTGAGGGGGATAGCGCTCCTGAAGGATATGCGTGGTGACGTACGCAGCAGCGGCGGCACCGGCGCATTGACGGCGCAGGTGACGCGGGTACCACCAGCGCATGAATGGTCGGACTAGCGAACGCACTCCGCCGGGTGCGAAGACATCGCGTGGATCGCCGACGACCTCGACGCCGTGGGGTTGCTTGGTTCCGTGCAGAAGCCGGTGGACGCACGTTCCGATCGTGCCCGGCACGCGGAGGATGATGGCGCAGCCCGGCGGCAGCGCGCCAGCGACTGCGCGCTGGACGGCGGTGTACTGGCGGAGGTACTGCCAGGGGCCGACGAAGTAGGGTACCGGTGCCCAGGCGACGCCGGGCGCATCGGCACGCTGGCAAGCCTTGTTGACGGTCTGCACGTCGCGGACACGTGCCAGGACGGTGACGCCGTCAAACACGTCGAGATACCGCTGCCAGAAAGCGGCGTTGGACGTGCCGTCGGACCAGACGCAACCGTCGGGCGTGCGATCGTAACGAGCTTCGAGAGCGACCAGGACGTGCAAGCGAGCCTCGCTTTGTTCGGCGCGCGCCGGACGTGTCGCACGGTACCGTGTTTCACCGTCGGCGACGGGTGGTTAGCATAGCCGCTCCATGACGAGCGATCATCCAGACCGTGCAGCATCGTCGACCGCCGGGTTGGCCGCGGCCGACCGGCCGATTCGGCTGTGCGTGATGACGACGGTGGGCGGCTCGATCCAGGTGCTCTACCGGGGGCGACTGGAATACTTCCAGGAACATGGGTTTGAGGTCATGGCCGTGTGCGCGCCATCAGAGCTGGACGACGCCATTCGGGCGCGCGGCGTGCGGTTACACACCGCCCCGCTGGCGCGGTCGGTTTCGCCGATGCAAGACCTGCGGGCCTGCTGGAATCTGCGGAACTTTTTGAGCCGCGAGCAGTTTGATCTGATCGAAGTTGGAACGCCGAAGGCAGCGCTGGTCGGGTCGCTGGCGGCGCGGATGGCGGGCGTTCGGCCGATCGTTCACATCCTGCACGGGCTGGCATACGAGGGACAACCGGGATTGACGGGACGCTTGCTGCGGGCCGCCACTATGGTGCCCTGTCGATTGGCGGACGTTACGTTCGCCGTGTCGGCCTCGGCCCGACAGGCGGCGATCGAGGATGGGTTGGTGGCTTCCGAGCAGATCCGCGTGTTGGGGCACGGGAGCTGCAACGGCGTTGATCTTCAGCGGTTCACGCCCGTGACGGCTGAGCGACGGTCAGCGGCCCGCGCACAGTTGGGCGTGCCGGTGGACGCGTTTGTCGTCGGGTACCTCGGGCGCTTCACGCGCGAGAAGGGGCTGGTGGAGCTGGCGAACGCGTTCAGTGCGTTACGGTCTCGCGTTTCACGCTTGCAGTTGTTGCTCGTCGGGGAGTTCGAGGCGCGCGAGTCGCTGCCGGTCGACGTCATCGAGCGGCTGAAGGGTGACGAGCGCGTGATGCTGGTGGATTGGCAGGACGATCCACTGGACTGTTACGCCGCGATGGATGTTGTGGCGTTGCCGAGCTACCGGGAAGGTCTCGGGAACATCCTACCCGAGGCCGGGGCGCTCGGGATCGCCGCGATCGCGAGCGACGCCACGGGCTGTCGCGACGCAATGCAGCCTGATGTCACCGGGCTTCAGGTGCCAGTCCGCGACACGGCTGCGTTGCGTGATGCGGTCGAGCGCCTCGCGACGGACGCAGACCTGCGCCGTCGGCTCGGCGGTGCCGGGCCGGCATGGGTCAAAGAGCGCTTCGATCAACGCCGCGTGTGGGACCTGTTCGCGGAAGCGTATCGACGACTCGTGCGTGAGGTGTCCGACTAAATCCGTTGCGCCGTATCTCGTCGGTTCGTCATGAGCGGCTATACTGCCGGGCGATGCGCGATATTCTCACCGTACTTCTCGACTACCAGTACTTCGGCTGGATCGCATTCATTGCGACGGTGTTTCTGACGCCGCTGGCGATCCGGGCGGCGCACCGCTTCGGCGTGCTGGACATTCCCGACCAGAAGCTGAAGCCGCATGCTCGTCCGACGCCGTATCTCGGCGGTACGGCGATCTGTGGGGCGTGGGCGATTACGATTGTCGCCGCAATGGTTGCGGGCGTGATCGACGACTGGGCGACGGCGATTCCGCTGTTGCTCGGCGGAATCGCTATGTCTGTGCTTGGCTTGGTGGACGACGTCCGGCACCTGCCGCCGAAGGTGCGGCTGGGACTGGGGGCGGCAATCGTGGCGGCCACCATTCTGCTGACCGGCGCGGGGTTCCAGTTGGTCTACTTCGTATCGCTGGGACTGTCGCAGGTGCTCGGCGTGAGCATCATTGTGCCGACCGTGGTGGCCGTTCCACTGTCCGTGCTGATCGGCGTATTTATCGTGCTGGGAGCCTGCAACTCGAGCAATCTGATCGACGGGCTGGACGGGCTGTGCTCGGGGGTAACGGCGATCATCTCATTCGGGTTCTTCGTCCTGGCCGCGCACCTGGCGGCCTGGGGCTACAGCGAGCATCTTGATCCCGTGCGGCTGGTGCTGGCGCTGGGGATGTTCGGCGCGGCGCTGGGGTTTCTGCCGTGGAATTTCAATCCGGCCAAGATCTTCATGGGCGACGCGGGCAGCGTGCTGCTGGGTTACAACTGCGGCATGTTGATCCTGCTGTTTGCGGAGCGCGGCACGTTTCGGTGGGTGATCGGCGCGTTGATGATCTTTGCGCTGCCGGTGTTCGACACGGCGCTGGCGATGTTCCGTCGCTGGGCCGCCGGGCGCTCGATCTTCGAGGGTGATCGCAGCCATTTCTACGATCAGCTCGTGCAGCGCGGATTGTCGGTGAAGCAGACCGTCGTGGTGTGCTACGCGCTAGCGATCATGTATGCCGCGTGCGGCCTGCTGCTGACGTGGGTGAATGTCGGGGAGCCGATCATTCGCACACGCTACGCTGTGCTGCTCTACGCGGGGATCTGCGTGTTGACGGCGTTGGCGGCGTGGTCGATCGGGCTCACCCATCCCGAACGCAAAGTTGACAACGAACAGCACGCACCCGACGGCGAGGATTGAGCCCGCGCGAGCCGAAGCATAGGATGCTGCCCATGGCCAGGGATGTCCTCACCGAAGTCGTTGGGCACGTCGGTATTGCGCGTATCAACCGTCCCGCCGGCTTCAACGCACTCAATCGCGCCCCCTGGAGTTACCGATGGCAGGTTCATTCTCAACCATCGATGTGGAAGACGCAGACGGCGTGATGACGATCGCGCTCAACCGTCCGGATGCGCTCAACGCGTTCACCGCCACGATGGGTGTCGAGCTGAGTGCGGCGCTGCGCGTGGCGCAGCGCGAAGCGACGGTGCGTTGTGTTGTGCTGACGGGACGGGGGCGTGCGTTCTGCGTTGGGCAGGACCTGCGTGAAATTCCCGCCGCAGAGCCGGTATCGGCGACCGCTTCGGAAGCCCGCGACCTGGGAGACTATGTACGAGAACACGTGAGCCCGGTCGCGTTGCGTTTGCGGACGATGGAGAAGCCGGTCGTCGCAGCGATCAACGGCGTAGCGGCGGGGGCAGGCGTTGGGTTCGCGCTGGCGGCGGATCTGCGCGTCGCGGTCCGCAGCGCGTCGTTCAAACTGGCGTTCATCAACATCGGACTCGTGCCCGACGCAGCGGCGACATTTTCGCTGGTCCAGCAGGTCGGCTACGCCCGGGCGGCGGAGCTGTGCATGTTGAGCGAGCCCGTCACCGCCGAGCGTGCGCTCGCGCTGGGGCTGGTGAACCGCGTTGTCAATGACGACGAGCTGGAAACCGCTGTCCGCGATTGGGCGCTAAGGCTGGCGGCGCTGCCGGCTGACGCGCTCGGCCTCACAAAGCGGGCGCTGAGCAGGGCTTGGACGGCGACGCTCGAAGAGCAGCTTGATTACGAAGCGCATTTGCAGGGCACGCTGAGCCGATCCGCTGATCACCGCGAAGGTGTCGCAGCATTTCTGGAGAAGCGCGCGCCGAAGTTCGGACGCTGATTCACGAGAATAAGGGAAGCATCATTCCATGTGGTCTCGTCAGACCCGACAGCTCGTCGAAGCCGCGTGCGAGGAAGATCTCGAGCAGCGCGGTGATCTTACGTCTGCGTTGCTGCCCGACGCATCTGCGGACGTCGTAGCGCGCGTCGTTGTCCGCGCGGATGGCGCGATCTGCGGCCTCACGCTTGCGCCGACGATCTGCGACGTCTTCTCACGTCGGCTCGGTGTGCCGCTGAGCTTCTCAGCGGTCAACAGCGACGGCGACATGCTTGCTGCAGACGCGACCGTTGCCACGGTTCGCGGTCCGCACGCGGCTGTGCTCACGATCGAGCGGACATTGCTGAACTTCCTGGGTCGCATGTCGGGCGTTGCCACGCTCACCGCGCAGTACGTTTCGGCTGCACGCGAGGTCAATGCTGCCGTCAAGATTCTCGATACACGCAAGACGATTCCCGGCTGGCGCGAGCTAGACAAGTACGCTGTACGCTGCGGCGGCGGCAAGAATCACCGTTTCGGTCTGTATGACGCGATCCTGATCAAGGACAACCACCTCGTTGGTGTACCGACGGATGATCTGGCGACGTACCTGGCGGACCGTTTGTCAGGGCTGTCACTCGCCAGCAAGACTGAGGATGGCGGGCCGGAGGACGCCGGTTTGCCGCCGTTCGTGGAGGTCGAGGTGGACAACCTCGCGCAGCTCGAACAGGTCTGCCAGGTGTCGACGGTTGACGTCGTGCTGCTGGACAACTTCCCGCCGGATCGGATTCGCGAGGCGGTGGCGCAGCGTGACGCGGCGGGGTTGCGGGGCAAGCTGCAACTGGAGGCCAGCGGCGGGATCTCGCTGGATAACGTGACGGAAATCGCGGCGACAGGCGTCGATCGAATCTCCGTGGGGGCACTGACGCATTCGGCGCCGGGGCTGGACGTCGCGCTGGACTTCTGACGGACGGATCGACGTGCCACTGCTGCTCCAGCAGTGTTGCTCTGAAGCCGCTCACACCATGGGATCGCACTGCTCAAGAACAGTGGCACTTCGGGGTCGTTATCACGTCCGATATCCGCTTCGACGGAACAGCCGTGGTGCGAGCGAGGTTATCACTTGCGACCCGATGCGGGCCGCGGGTATCGTTATCCCCCGGACCGGCAGGAGCCTACCCCCGAATCCAGGTCGCTGGGGCGGCCGGATCACAAGGAGAACGCATGAAATCGCTGCACATCGCTGTCGCTACGTTGTTTCTGTTTGCCTGGGCCGGCCAGGCGCTGGCATTGGATCTGGGTGATCAGGCCCCGGCGCTGAAGATCGAAAAGTGGGTGAAGGGTGGCCCGGTTGAGCTTGCCAAGGGCAAGGGCAAGAACGTCTTCGTGGTCGAGTTCTGGGCGACTTGGTGTGGGCCGTGCAAAGTGGCGATTCCGCACCTCACGGAGCTGCAGGCGAAATACGAGGACAAGGGCGTCGTGTTCGTCGGCGTCAGTGTCGATGAGGACAAACGCCGCAAGACCCGCAAGGACGTTGTCCCCTTCGTCGAGAAGATGGGTGACAAGATGAAGTACGTCGTCGCACTCGACACCAACGACGGGGCCACGTCGGAGGCGTACATGGACGCGTTCGCCGTCGACGGAATTCCGCACTCATTTGTGATCGACAAGCAGGGGCGCATCATGTGGCACGGTCACCCGGAGGCGCTTGAGGAGCCGCTGGAGCAGATACTGGCCGGCAAGTTCGACCTGGAAGCCTTCAAGAAAAAGGATGCAAAGCGCCGCGCCGAAGCCGAGAAACAGGCCCGCACGATGCAGTTGATGCGGAAGTACTTTGACCTGGTCTCAGAGGACGAGAAGTCGAAGGATGCGGACAACGTGGGCATGTTGCTGTATCTGGCGATCGGTAACGACGCACACTTGCTGAACATGCTCAGTTGGGAGATCCTCACGAACCCGGGTATCAAGCATCGCGATATGGATCTGGCGATGAAAGCTGGAAAGGCCGCGTACGACGCCTGCAACGGCGAAAATGCGGCGATTGTCGATACGTATGCCCGCGCCCTGTTCGATACCGGCAGCGTGAAGGAGGCGATCAAGTATCAGCGCAAGGCGGTCGAGCTCGCGAAGGATCATGAAGAGATGCGGGCTGAGCTGCAGGAAACGCTCGAGCGCTATGAGGCGTCGGCGTCCGGGGTGTAGCGACGGCCGTTACCGGTCGACGGTGACGTAAACTGGTCAGTGTCATTCCGAAGCGCAGCGAGGAATCTTGCTGCGCTTCTCTCTTAGCGCTGTCCCGCCGCGCTGCCGATCTTGTGCAGGTACTCGCGGAGGGCGTTGGGGGACCAGCTTGTAATGATGTAGCGGTCGGTGACGGTCCAGGCCAGACCGGCCAATGGTCCGAAGCGCAGGTACCATACGCCGTCGTTGTCGCGATTGACCGTGAAGTCCGGCGGGTAGTCCGACCGTGCGGCAGCCTCGTCGAGCGTGGCTCGCCAGGCTTTGCAGAACGTCTCAACCGCTGCCTGCACTTCGTCCGGCTCGTGTCGGATTTCGATCAGTGTCGTCACCGCCAGCGGCAGACGGAGCGGGTGCGGCGGCTCGTTGTGCAGGACGATGTGTCGCCCGAGGCGGCTGAGAATGTCGCGCTGAGCGTCGAAGCCGTACTTCTCCTGCATCTCGGCCCAGACGCGTTCGATGTTGGCGCGGGCCTTCGCGTTCTGGATGCTCATGATCCCCAGGAAGAATCGGCGCAGGAAGCGGTCCACCGGCAGATCGAAGACGGCGTACTTCGCGTTCGACGGAACGGATTGGAGCAGGCGCGTGTCGCGGAAATCCGCGTCCGCATAAACGCGCTTATGCGTCTGTTCACCAACGAGGAAATGTGCTTCGCAGAACAGCGCGCGCCCCTGATAGCCCAGGGTCCAGTGCGCGCGATGAAGACGTTCCGCATCCCAAGCCTCGAAGAACGCGGCTGCCCGGCCGTCGATAAACGGATCGAGCCGATCCTGGATCGCCTCGGGGGAGACGAAAATCTCGACCAGGGCGGTCGAACGTCGCCCGCCACGGGCGACTGCGTACCAAGGATCTTCCGTCAGACCGTCCAGTTCGCTCGACGCAACGGCCGCGATCATGGGCCAGACGTCCTCGCCGACGGTCAATACGAACATGTCGTCGACGTGCCCCCACGCGATGACTGACCAGTTGGGCAGCCGGCGATCGCGCAGCTCCTGATACTTCGCGCCGTAGGCTTCCTTGCTGACGAGTGAAGCGGCGGCGCTGTCGGTCTGTTCATTGACGGTCTTCTGGATGAGCCGCAGGAACGGCTCGGACTGCTGCCGGTTGTCGACGATCAGCGCGAACTTCAGCCGATCCACGCGGCGAGCAGCCGGGTCGTTCTCCAGCGGTTGGGCGCGGGCATCGATCAGCGCGAGCGCGTAGGGATAGCGCGTCGCGAGCATGAACATCTCGACCATACGCACGTTGAGTTGCGCCTCGCGATTCAACGGCTGACCGGCGATGCGCGTGCCCAAGTCGAGCAGCGTCTGGAGCGCCGAGGGCTGGTCCGAAGGCGGCGGGGCGTCCGCCTCCGGTCGTGCATACCAGACCAGCAGGGTGTCGTCCGGGACGAAGTCGATTGGTTCGCCCGCCGACGCCGGTGCGACGACGCACAACGTGGTCAGCAACGTGATTGCGGCAGTCCCCCGGGGGCGTCCGTGCCGCCTGTTGTGAGTGAAATCCTGCTCCATCATGTATGAGCGTACCGCGCTCAGCGCCTGCGGTTCAACGTGTCCGACAAGAATGGACATGTGGCAGGGGCTAAGGGATCGAGGGTAGGGATTAAGGGATTCGGAGATTAAGCAGTGGAATCGGCAAGCTGTATGCTCAGGATGGTGAGATCGTCCAGCGGGTAGCCCATGCGTTGCAGGGTGCGTTGTCGGCAGCGGGCTTGCTCAAGGGCGATCGTGGGGCCGGAATCCGAGAACGTCGCGCACCAGCCGGAGGAGGTTACGAGCTCGTGTGCCGCCGCCGGCATGTCAGATTCGATCGCGACGGCACTGCGGTCCTGCGCGCAGAAGCAGCGGCCCGTGCGACTGGTGAGCTGGCATTGTGCGTCGCAGCCATAGTCGGCCAGGGCTAAGCTTCCGGTCGACACGGGACTGAACTCGTGCAGTGCCTGTTGACCCGGCTCGTCAGCGAGTACCGCTGCCGCCACGCCGGAGTCGTCACAGCCGCCCGCGCTATCAGGCAAGAGCTCGTCGGGTGCGACGATGGACTCAAGGCCATCCGAATAGAACGCGAGCGTATCGCCGGGCCGAAGCTGCACGGTCGTCAACTCAAACTCGGCTTCACGTACCACGCCCACGACCGGGCCGCGTGACGTGATCACTTCGATGGCCCCGTCCGCACGTCGCAGCAGCGGATAAGGCGCGCCGCCGCGGGCCAGCGTCAGCGCGCGCGTACGGAGATTCAATACGCCGTACACCGCCGCGAGGAACGGGCAATCAGGCAGATTGGCGTCGAGGATCTCGTTGTTCAGGCGGCCCAGTACGTCTACTGGCGAGAGAATCTCGTATCCGTCGTTGCGTAGTTCCTTGCCGCGGAGGGCGCGTTTGACGTAAACGGTCAACAGCGCAGCGGGCATACCGTGGCCGGTCGCGTCCGCCAGCGCGATGCCGACATGGTTCTCGTCGAGACGGTGTACGTCGTAGATATCGCCGGAGACGTACTCGGCTGGGCAGAACGCCGTGTCGATCGTGACGCCGGGGATCGTGGGGAGCTGCTCGGGCAAAAACTTGCGTTGCAGACGACTGGCGAGTTGGAGCTGCCGTGTGTACTGCCGCGCCACGTGTTCGCCGTTGCGACGGCTCGATAGCGCATCGCGGTGTAATGACGCCAACGACGTGCGCATGGAGACGAGCGTGTTGAGGCGCAGCGCGAGATCGTGTGCATTCGCGCCGTCATCAAACGTGACGGGAATTGTCGGCGGATGTTCGCAGAACCGGACCGGTGCGCCGCTGTCGGTGAGCATCAACACAGCGCGCGGTGACTCGGCGATGTGTTCAAGAACCTCTTCCAGCGCGGCGGCGTAGCGCGATGTGCTGTCGGGGACGACGATCACGGCCGCGTCAGCATCAACCGGCGATACGTTTGTGTGGAGCGCAGACAGTGATTGAAACGAGACCGTCGCTGAAATTTGGTCGAGGGCGGTTTGAAGTCGAGTGGGGATGATGGCGTCGGCGACGATGATCTGAACGTGCGCGGTGCGCTGAATCATGGTGCAACTGCCGGTCAGGGACGCACGAGCCGTGTCGCTGTACTGCTTACGTAAACATCATCGGCTGGTCTTGCGCGTGACTTGCCCGCTAATCGTGCGGAATCGAAACGACGGGTGACGGCGTTCCGTCGCAGGCGCAAGGTGTGTTCACGCACGCGTCGTTGGAATTGCGCGTGTCCTGTTTGTTGGTAGTGGCAAGAGGACGCGGTAACGGAATACGACGCGCGAGTTATGGCGTTGACGGATCTTCGTCTACCCAGTACGCACGGTTGATGGCGTAACGGTGTCGCTCTTCGGCGTCCAGCACAAACCGCGTTTTACGTCGGCCACGGAGGCCGGCGCTACGCGCTGGAATCCTCGAAGCCCGCAGCGCGCTAGCCGATGGTGGCCTTACCGTCGGGCTCAAGGGCTTCGCAGGTGGTGATCGCGGCGTGGAGCTCCTGGGCCGACGTGGCCTTGTCGACCGCGTCGCGGAATTCCTCGAGGTTCATCAGGCGACTGATTTTGGCCAGCGCCTGAATGTGGGGACCGGTCTGGTCGGGCGGGCTGACGAGCAGAACGACGAACGTTACCGGGCGTCCATCGAGGCTCTGAAAATCGACCGGGCTGGCAGGCTTGCCGGCCGCCATGGTGAGCTTGTCGCAGCCGTCGCTCTTGCCGTGCGGAATGGCCAAACCGTAGCCGATGCCGGTGGTCCGCTCAGCCTCGCGTTTGAGGACAGCGTCGAGGGCGGCGTCGCGATTGAGGAGCCCGCCTGTTTCTGATAGTACGCCGATCAATTCCGTAACAACGCCTGTCTTATCCGCGGCGGTCAGTGGAACGCGAATGCGGTCAGGCGTGAGGATCTTGCTCAGTTCCATGCGTGCCGTCCAAGGTAAGGGCCGCGATTGGATGGAAAACGTGGAGTATACCGTGCGAGGAATGGAGGGATCAAGGGAGCGAGGGATCAAGGAGGGGATTAGAAGATTGAGGCATGGGATCGAGACCTTTCCGGGCCGAGGGCGCGGAAAGGGTACGGTCCGGAACCTCAATCCCTCAATCCCATAATCCCTAGCTTGCTCCGTTGATCCCTTGATCCCTAGGATACCCGATTGTCCCGCAGGTTCTGTCCTTGAACTGGAGGTGCTCGACGATGAAGAAGATTCGCCTGTTTACGCCCGGCCCGTGTGCCGTTCCTGAGGAAGTCATGCTCGAGATGGCGCGCCCGTTCGAGCACCACCGCACCGACTGGTTCAAGGAGTTCATGAAGCAGGCTGCCGAGAAGCTCCAGACGGTGATGTGTACGAAGAACGAGTGCATCATCATCACGGGCTCGGGCACGGCCGCCGCCGAAGCGGCGATCGTCGGCTGCAATCCGGCCGGCTCGAAGATGCTGACGATCGAGGGCGGCAAATTCGGGCAGCGCTGGGGCCTGATTGCCGAGCAGTACGGTATTCCCGTGCATCGACACGAGATCGAGTGGGGAACGGCGATCGATCCGCAGTGGATCGCCGACTACCTGAAGAATGCCCCGGACATCACGAGCGTCATGCTGACGCACAGCGAGACGTCGACCGCTACGCTGTGCGACGTGGAAGCCATCGCGAAGATCGTCAAGGGGGCGGGCAAGCTGTTCCTGGTCGACGGCATCACGTCGGTCGGCGCGCTGCCGGTAAAGCCGGACGAGTGGGGCATCGACGTGCTGATCACCGGCGCGCAGAAGTCGCTGATGCTGCCGCCGGGGCTCGGTTTCCTGTCATTGAGCGAGGAAGCGTGGAATGTGATCGAGGGCAACAAAGACCAGCACGCGTTCTACCTGAACCTGATCAAGGCGCGCAAGAGCGCGCAGGGGCACGATACGCCGTTCACGCCGGCGCATGTGATGATCCGCGGCCTGGTGAAGGCGTTGGATATGCTGGTCGAAGAGGGCATGGAGAACGTGTGGAAGCGCGTGGCGGCGATGGCCGAGGCGACGCGCAAGGCCGGTCAGGCGATCGGGCTCGAAGTGTTCTCGAAGCGGCCGAGCGATTCGGTGACGGCGTTCTGCTGTCCCGAAGGTGTGAAGGTCAAGGACATTCGCAACGAGCTGCAGGCGCGTTACGGCATTCAGTCCGCCGGCGGACAGGATCACCTGAAGGGCAAGATTTTCCGCATCGGCCACATGGGCTACGTGGACGACATGGACACGATGGTCGCGGTGGCGGCGCTTGAGCAGGTGCTCTACAAGCTGGGGCACAAGTTTGAGCTCGGTGCCGGCGTAACCGCGGCGCAGAAGGTGTTCGCGGAGCGGTTGTAGACGCTAGCAACCGCTTGTGCACGGCGTAGGGACGGGACAGGCCTCTGGCCTGTCCCGTGTTGTTACTAGCGGTGGTCACAGCGAAGAGGCAGATCCGGCCTGCTGGGGCCGGTTCCCAAACTGCTATTCGACCTGCCAGGTGTCGCCGGCGTTGAGGAGCTTTTGCAGGTCGCCGGGGCCGGATTGTTCACGGGCGGCGGCGATCTGATCCATCATCAACTCGTCGTAGGCGGGCTTTTCGATCGCGAGAAATACGCCCAGCGGCACGGGGTATTCCGGATAGTGCATGCGCGCCAGGCGGTAGGCCATCGCTGCGTCGGTCGCCTTCTCATCGTGGATGATCAAGTCGTCCTGCGAGACGCGCCCGAGGTCGACTACTTCGAGCAGCTCACCTTCGAGGCGAATGCCCTTGTCGCGGTTCTTGCCGAAGATCAGCGGCTTGCCGTGCTCCAGGTAGACGATGTGGTCGTCCTTGGTCGCGCGATCGGTGGCGTACTTGTACGCGCCGTCGTTGTACACCGCGCAGTTCTGATAGACCTCGACAAACGCGGTGCCCTCGTGCTTGGCGGCCCGGTCGAGCACGTACTGGAGGTGCTTGACATCGGTGTCGACCGCACGGGCGACGAACGTGATCTCCGCGCCGATCGCAACCGAAATCGGGTGCATCGGGTGGTCGATCGAGCCCTGCGGCGAAGACTTCGTCCTCATGCCGAAGTCGCTCGTGGGCGAGTACTGGCCTTTTGTCAAACCGTAGATGCGGTTGTTGAACAGTACGATCTTGAGTCCGACGTTGCGACGGACAGCGTGCAGGAAGTGGTTGCCGCCGATGGACAATGCGTCGCCGTCGCCGGTGACCACCCACACATCGAGATCGGGGTTGGCGCACTTCACGCCGGTCGCGACGGCCGGCGCGCGGCCGTGGATGCCGTGGATGCCGTACGTGTCCATGTAGTATGGGAAACGGCTGGAGCAGCCGATGCCGGACACGAACACCGTGTTGTCCTTGTCGACGCCGTTGGCGGCGAGGACCTTCTGGAGCTGCACGAGCACGGAGTGATCGCCGCAGCCGGGACACCACTTGACCTGCTGGTCGGTCTTGAAGTCCTTGGCGGTGACAGTGGGGGGCGTGTCGGCGGCCATTAGTTCTTACCTCCCAGCACTTCGTCGATCTTCTCGATAATCTCGAACACGCGGAACGGCTGGCCCTGCACTTTGTTCAGGCCGATCGCGTCGACCAGGTAGTTCGCCCGCAACAGCATCTGCAACTGGCCGAGGTTGAGCTCGCAAACGAGCACGGTTTTGAACCGTTTGAGTATATCGCCCAGGTTGGCGGGCATCGGGTGCAGCCAGCGGATGTGGATATGTGAGACTGGCTTCCCGTCGTCGCGGGCGTCCTCGATGGCTGTCCGTACCGCGCCGAACGTGCCGCCCCAGGAAACGACCAGTAGCTCGCCGCTCTCGTCGCCGAAGATTTCCTGATCGGGGACGTCGCGAATGACGCCGGCGACCTTCTCCGCACGCAGCTCGACCATGCGCTGGTGGTTGCCGGGGGTGTAGCAGACATTGCCGGTGACGTCGGCTTTTTCGAGACCGCCGATGCGGTGGGCGAGGCCGGGCGTGCCGGGGATGGCCCAGGGTCGGGCACCGAAATCGTCGCGTTCGTAGGCCTGATAGGTTTCCGGATCTTTGGGATGGGTGACCGGGATGGGGGCCAACTCATCCGGCTCCGGAACGCGCCACGGCTCCGAACCGTTGCCGAGGTAACCATCAGTCTGGAGGATCACGGGCGTCATGTACTTCACGGCGATGCGGGCGGCTTCGATGGCACTCCAGAAGCAGTCCGCCGGCGATTGCGCTGCGAGCACGGGCAGTGGACATTCGCCGTTGCGACCCAGGATCACCTGCCATAGGTCGGACTGCTCGGTCTTGGTCGGCAGACCGGTGGAGGGGCCGCCGCGCTGGACGTTGACGATCACGCAGGGTAGCTCGGTCATCACGGCTAGGCCGACGGCCTCCTGCTTCAGCGCCATGCCGGGGCCGGACGTGCCGGTCGTGGAGAGGTTGCCGGCGTAAGCCGCACCGACGACGGAGCACATGGCGGCGATCTCGTCTTCGGCCTGGAAGACGCGGACGTCATGGGCCTTGTGCAGCGTCAGTTCGTGCAGGATTTCGCTCGCGGGTGTGATCGGATAGCTGCCGTAGAACAGCGGCTTGTTCGCGAGGCGGGCGGCGGTGATCAGACCGAGCGCGGTGGCCTGGTTACCGGTGACGTTGCGGTACGTGCCAGGCCGCAGCTTGGCCGGTTTGATCCGGTAGCGCGTCGTGAACATCTCGGCCGTTTCGCCGAAGTTGTGGCCGGCGTGCAGTGCGAGTGTGTTGGCCGTGGCAACGGCCGGGACGCGCCCGAACTTGTTATTGATCCAGCGCAGTGTGGTGTCGAGCGGGCGCTCAAACAGCCAGAAGAGGATACCGAGCGCGTAGAAGTTCTTGCAGCGGCCGGCATCGCGCTGGCCGAGGCCAGTTTCCTTGACGGCCTCCAGTGTCTGCTGCGTGATGGGCACTTTGTAAAGCTGGAAGCGGTCGAGGTCGTTGCCATCGAGCGGATTCGATTCGTACTGCGCGCGGTTCAGGTTCGCCTCGGTGAACTCGTCCGTGTTGACGACCAGCACGCCGCCGTCATTGAGATCGCCGATGTTGGCCTTCAACGCCGCGGGGTTCATCGCGACCAGGCAGTCGACGCGATCGCCCGGCGTGTGAATCTCGTGGCTGGAGAAGTTGATCTGAAAGCCGGACACGCCGGCCAGCGTGCCCATCGGCGCGCGGATCTCGGCCGGGTAGTCGGGGAAGGTCGCGATGTCGTTGCCGACGACCGCGGACGTGGCGGTGAACTGTGTGCCGGCGAGCTGCATGCCATCGCCGGAGTCACCTGCCAGCCGCACAGCGGCTCGGTTGCGTTCCTCGACCTTGGCGGTGGAGTGTCCCTGCGAATCCGTTTGCTCAGTAGTTGCAGTGCCCATCGTTGTGCTCGGTAATGGCCAGCGGACAATGGATCGTGCCCGTCAGAGTCTTGACTGTGGTATGCGGGGCTGATGTTGTTGAGTGCGTCGCGTACACCGCTCGCGTGAACTCACTCATGGGGCTGGAGATTCATTTCAAACCACTCATTCTATCGTCCGTATGTTCGCATCGCCAGCAGAATTCGACAGATCGGTCCGATTCTCGCGCGCCGGGGCGCGTCGCTTGTTCGGCTCGATGTGGCGGCCTAGACTCTGGCTCCCGATTGACTGGACGAACGCGCGGCCTCTTGCGAAAGGAACCGGGGCATGTCGGCTGTGATGTCGGAGCGACTCAAGGCACTACCACCCTACCTGCTGGCCGAGATCAACCGTCAGAAGACGGTGGCCATCGACGCCGGGCGGGACGTCATCGATTTCGGCGTCGGCGACCCGGCCGAACCGACGCACACATTCATCATCGACCAGATGATCGCGGCCCTGCCCAAGCCGGAGAACCACAAATACCCGCTGGGCGGCGGGTCGCCGGGCTTTCGACGGGCGATCGCCGAGTTCGTCAGCCGCCGCTACGGCGTCATGCTGGATCCCGCGACGCAGGTGCTGGCCCTGATCGGCAGCAAGGAGGGGATCGGGCACCTGCCATTGGCGGTGGTCAATCCGGGAGAGACGGTGCTGGTGCCGTCGCCGGGGTATCCGGCCTACCGGGCGGCGACGATTTTCGCGGGCGGGGAGCCGTACACGGTGCCGCTGGTGGCGGAGCGGGGCTGGCTGCCGGATCTCGACGCCATCCCGGCGGACGTGCGGTCCAACGCGAAGTTGATGTTCCTGAACTACCCGAACAATCCCACCGGAGCGGTGGCCGAGCGGCCGTTCTTCGAGCGGGCTGTGGCGTTTGCCCGCGAGAACAGCGTCATCCTGGCGCACGATGCGGCCTATAACGACATGTGGCTGGACGACTTCCGGCCGCCGAGCGTGCTCCAGGTCGATGGGGCGACCGACGTGGCGATCGAGTTTCACTCCGCGTCGAAGACGTTCAACATGACCGGCTGGCGGACGGGGTTTGTGATCGGGAACGCTGATGTCATCGCCGCCCTGGCGCGGATCAAGGCCAACGTTGACAGTGGGCTGTTCTTCGCGATTCAGGAGACGACCGCCGCGGCGTACGCACGGGCGGACTGTCCCGAGGTCGAACAGATGCGGCAGGGCTATCGGCGACGGGCCGAGCTGCTGAGCGGCGGGCTGCGCGATCTGGGGTTCACGGCCGAGCCGCCGCGGGCGACGTTCTACGTCTGGGCCGGTGTGCCGGGCGGGACTGACTCGATGACGGTGTGCCGGCGGCTGCTGGACGAGGCGGACATCGTGGGCGTGCCGGGTGTGGGGTTTGGGCCGACGGGCGAGGGCTACGTGCGGTTCTCCGTGAGTGTGTCGGACGAGCGCATCGAGTTGGCGGTGGAACGCATGCGGAAGCTGAAGTGGTGAATCGCGGGGTCTACATCGGCCTGGGGTCGAATCTGGGCGACCGGGCGCGGCATATTGAGGACGCGCTGCGCGAGCTGGCGGCCGAGGGCGATATCCACGTCGTCGCGCGTTCGACTCTGCACGAGACTGAGCCGGTCGGCGGGCCGGCGGGGCAGGGGAGATTCCTGAACGCGGTTGCTGAACTGGAAACGGCGCTGTCGCCGCGGGCGTTGCTGGGGCGGCTGCAGGCGATCGAGGCAGCGCATGGCCGCGAGCGGGCCGTGCCGAACGGGCCGCGTACGCTGGATCTGGATCTGCTGCTGTACGGCGAGCGCGTGATTCACGAGCCGGACCTGATCGTGCCGCATCCGCGAATGTGGGAACGGGCGTTTGTGCAGGAGCCCTTGCGCGAGATCTGCTCGGCCGAGGCGCTGGCGGCGACGCGGAGGCTTGCGACCGTTACTCCCCTCCCTTGCAGGGAGGGGCTGGGGGAGGGTTGAGTTCTCAGCGGCCTTTTCGGCGTGCCCGGCGCGCGTCATTCCGACGAGCACAGTGAGGAGGAATCTGCGTTAGGATTGAGACCATCATCCATTCGCACATAGATTCCTCACTGCGTTCGGAATGACGCTTCAACGCGGAGGTGAGCACCGATGTTCGTTGACATCGCATCGACCGAGAAGACCTGGCGGGACATCTACAAGCTGTGCATTGGCTTCATCAATCCGCGGCCGATTGCGCTGGTGTCGACCGTGTCGAAGACCGGCGTGCTGAACGTCGCACCGTACAGCTTCTACAACATGGTCTCGGGTAATCCGCCGGTGGTGCTGTTCTGTCCGACGTTTCGGCGCACGGGCGGGTCGAAGGATACGCTGCAGAACATTCAGGACACGAACGAGTTCGTGATCGCGACGGTGTCGGCCGAGATCGGCAAGCAGGCGAACGCGTGTGCCGCCGAGCTACCGCCGGAGGGAAGCGAGTTCGAGTTCAGCGGTCTGACGCCGGCGCCGGCGAAGTTGGTGAAAGCGTCGCTGGTGGCCGAATCGCCGGTGAATATGGAGTGTCGGCTGCGACAGGTCGTGACCACGGGCGAAGGCCCCGGCGGCGGGAACGTGGTGTTTGGCGACATCATGGCGATCCACGTGGCAGACGAAATCCTCGACGCCGACGGTCTGGTCGATCCGCACAAGCTGACGACGGTTGGGCGTCTGGGTGGGGCGTGGTACAGCAATGCGGATGAGCCTTATGAGATGAAGATTCCGCAGGTGAGTTGACCACAGAGGCACAGAGGGCGCAGAGGGCGCAGAGATGCGCTACTTGGGGAGGTAATTGGCGCTCACTGCAAGCGGCCTCATTTGCCTTGAACTGACGGAACGACGCTACGGCTAGAGGCCAAGTGATTCTGCTGCGAGCGCAAGCAGGAGGGCTTTGAACACCTCAAATGGGACGGAAGCCAGTTCGGCGCCGACGCGTTCCTTGGCTTGATTCCATATCGACTCAGGTCGCGCTGCATCAAGGAACTCATGCCCCTCCCAAGTCATGCTGATCGGAATCGCGCTCGGCGACTTCGTACTCGAAGAGCCATAGGTTTTTACATTCAAGAGCCTGGCTTGGCCCATCAGATGTACATGGTAGGCGACGACTTCATCATCGCAGCCGTCGAAAACGAGTCGCGAGGGCGCAAACCCATGTTTGTGCGCTTCGATTTCGAGCAGGATTCTGCGGACGAGATCCATGTCTCGTTTCATTTAGCTTCTCCACCAGAATGTGGGCGGTGTTGCTTCGACAGACCGTGACGACCCGGCGGACAAACCGGGACATCCACCATCTATCGCTCCTGCCGTCCCAGCATGCCACGCGTCGTCGCCTAGCATATTGAAGCGCAAATAGGCTGCGACGGCAATAGTCTCTCAGCGGCACTGCCACCCCCAATTCTTCCCAGTCCACCGTCCTTAATTCCCTGAGGGCCGCGACCTGTTCCTTCAGGTCTTGCTGTTCGAAGCTTCCCGAGTAGCGCTGCGCCTGCTCGCGGACGTTCTGCTTCAGGCTTTCCGTCAGACCAGAATCTGTGGGAAACTGCCCGACTACTGGCTTCCTACACGGCCAACGAGTAACTTGGTGATGAGATCGTGCTATCCGGCCGAGTTGGGCACGCCTGTACACCATGAGGACGCAGAAGTGAATTGGGAGAAGTTCGACCTACATCTTGAGAATCTAATCCCCGGAATCGTTCTACTCTCCGCAGTCGTAGCCGGCTGGTCAGTTGATCCCGGACCGCTCGAGGGCCAAGCGGCATTGCTAGCAATCTCGTTCGTAGCCTGTTCCTACATGCTGGGAGCCGTAGGGAACGTCGGCGCGAGGTTCTTGCTCGATGACGTGTCTAAAGTGGCGCTGCGCCCACCGCTTCTTCAGCTTTTTGCGAAAGATCGCTTGGACGACAAGACGAAGTGGGCGAACATCAACAAGCAGTACGTTGATGAGATCGCCAAGACGTTGCGTGGTCCAGATGAACGTATCGCTGCCGAAGTCTCGAAGCGTCGGCAAACGGGGCGTATCCTCAGGTCAGCGCTCTGCCCAATATGTATAGTGCTGTTCGTAATGGCAAGCCATGCACAGTGGCCATGGTGGGTGACGGCGGTCGCGGCGCTGTGCAGCTATATCGTACTGTTGTTGCTTTATGGGTACGCGGAGGTCGCGATCTTCCATGAAGCGACGCTCGCCAAACGGTCACCGAAGGAACCCAGCCCAAAGACTAAATAGGGCTAGGACACGGAGGGACGGGACACGGGGAACAGAAGGGGAAAAGAGGGACAGCCAACATCTATTGCAGCTCGGTACGGGCGGCTGATTCGGCGCGCGGGGTCAGAGGAATAGTGGGCTGTTATCTTGCGTTCGTGCTGTGGTCACGGTGTCGGTTTACGGCTCGCCAGCCGTGTCTGGACTGCTTCGCGCCAGTCGTCCTGGGACGTAACCACAGCAATCAGGTCGGCGACGGAAAGTGGTGACAGGTCGATCGCATGCGCCTCCGCGTAGCGGTGGAGCGTGGCGAACCGTCGCTCGACGCTCGTCGAGAGCGGGTAGTGGAGCAGCGCGGCGCGGAGATCGGTGGTACGGAACCGGTCTTCCTGTTCGAGGCGCCGGAACGCGGTACGCACGCGAGCGCGGCTCAGATTGGTCAGTGTCTCGTCACGCCGACAGGTGACAAGAACGTCGATGGCGCGCTGCACGCGGTTGTGCGGGCGGCGGTCGATGTAGCAGCGACACTTACGGCAGTAGGCATATGTCTTTCCCGTCGTCGCCGCGCGGCAGACGGGGCAGTGGTCCGGGTGATTCCGCGGCGCTCCCTTCCAGAAGATCAACATGCGGCCATCCCAACCCGGGCGCGGCTTGCCGAAGCGCGTCGTGTGGAACGACTGGCCGCCAGCGAACGCGCTGAAGTTGGTGGAGAACACCTCCTTGGCCCGCCAGGGATCCACGAAGTAGACGATCCGTTGCTCGGGATCGATGCCCGTGACGACCAGGTAGTGCCCCGGCACGTGGATGATCGCCATGTGATTCTGAGCGAGGTGGTCTTGGAGCAACTCCCACACGTGCAGCGTGACCTTCTTTGTCTCGCGATCTATGGAGCTGCGCGTGGAGATCACACAATAGCCGCGGTCGATCAGCAACTCGGCCAGCTCCGGCTGGTAGGTTTCCTGGAAGTCCGGATAGTAGGTCTCGATCGCTTCATCCGCGGCTGGCCGACGCCACTTGAACTCGGGCATCCGGGCGCACAACGTGGCAGCCAACGCCGTCTGCCGCGTCCACGGTCGGCGGTTTCGGTAGGCCCGCAGGATGGTCTCGGCGCACGCTACTCCGCAGTGACGCGGTTTTTGCACTACGGCTCGGACCGGCGGACCGTCCGCCTGCGCGCCTGCGGGCAGCAGCGCGATCGTCGCGGCCAAAACCGCCAATGTGAGCCGCGTGGATCCAGTGTTCCTGACTTGGGCGTTCAGGACAGCCAACATGACTTGATCCCGATTACTCGGCGGGAGTCTCTGGCCAATGTACGCAGGGCGTCAACTCCCGGTGAAACTCGTCTGGAACGTGGCAACGTCCACCAGATCCACATCCATGTCCGGTTCGCCGTCAAACGCGTCCAGGCACTGCGGCGCGGTCGTTGGTGACGGTGGATCGGGCGGATTACCCGGCCCGGCGAAGCAGTCCAGTAATAGCTGGAAGTCAGCGAGATCGACGTCACTATCGTGGTCGGCGTCACCCCACAACAACGACCGCCGCATCAACCGCACGAAATCGAAATGCGTGGAGCGATCTTCCTCCGTCGCGGAGATCGTCAGACGGACCGCAAGCGGCTGGCCAAGCAGCGCCGGCAACACCTCCGTCGACAAAACCGTCGCGAATGCATCGCGAAAGCTGCCGGTATCCGGCTCCATTGTGTCGCTGTCGGCGGCAATCACGCCGCCGCCGGCGAGCAGTTCGATCCGGTAGCCCCCGTAGATCGAGAAGTCGTACGGCTGATCCGGCAGGAACTTGCCGATCGCCACCTCAGAACAGGCGAGATCGGGATTCGTAACGAGGACAACCTCATTATACGGCTGGCGGCAGAGGTTGAGAGAGGGTTCCGTTCCGATGCCTTGATCCTCGCCTGACACTGAAATAGCCTCATCACTGGTGCCCGAACTACCTGACATCACGATTTATCTGGACGCGCTTGAGCGGCGGGTTGTTGGATGCGTGATCGAGGATGTGCGGATTGTCAGCCCGTTTGTTCTTCGGTCAGTGGAGCCGGGGGTTGAGGAGGTTGTTGGGCGGTCCGTTGTTGGCGTGCGGCGGGTGGGGAAGAGGATTGTCTTAAAAGTAGACACGAAGGAAGAAGAGGCCCTGTTCGTCGTTTTTCATTTGATGATTGCCGGGCGGTTTAGGTGGGTTCAGCGTGGTGGAAAGGTTGGGGGGAAGATTGGGTTGGCTTACTTTGATTTTGCCGACGGGACGCTTGCGCTGACCGAGGCGGGGACGCAGAAGCGGGCTTCTATTCAGGTGGTGCGCGGCGTAGCTGCGCTGGCCGCTTTGGATCCTGGGGGGCTCGAAGTGCTGACTGCGGATCGGGATGCGTTCGCCGACGAGTTGCGGCGGGAGAATCACACGCTCAAGCGGAGTTTGACGGATCCGCGCTTGTTTGCGGGGATCGGCAACGCGTACTCGGACGAGATTCTGCACGCGGCGCGGCTGTCGCCGATCCTATTGACGAACAAGATGAATGACGAGCAGATCACGCGGCTCTACGACGCGACGCGCGCGACGCTGACACGCTGGATCGAGCGGCTACGCGCGGAATTTGGTGACAAGTTTCCCGGTGCTGGCGACATTACGGCGTTTCGGCCGGACTTCGCGGTGCATGGACGGTACGACAAGCCGTGCCCGGACTGCGGTACGCCGGTGCAGCGGATTCGGTACGCGGAGAACGAGACGAACTACTGCCCGCAGTGCCAGACGGGCGGCCGCGTGCTGGCGGATCGGTCGCTGTCGCGGTTGCTCAAGGACGACTGGCCGCGGCGGGTGGAAGACCTGTAGGGTGGGAAGGTGGGAAAGTGGGAACGGCACGCCGCGCGCGGGCCGCATGCTTACGCCAAGCCGCGCGCATCGCGCCTCCTCAATCCTCGATCCTAGATCCTCACCCCCTTCTTCTACCACCCAATCGTGTTATACCCCGCGTCGACGTAGTGCACTTCGCCGGTTACGCCGCTGGAGAGGTCGCTCAGGAAGTAGAGTCCGCTGGTGGCGACCTCGTGGGCGCGGATGTTGCGGTGCAGGGGGGACTTCTGCGGGTAGTGGCGGAGGATCTTGTCGAAGCCACTGACGCCGGCGGCGGAGAGCGTCTGTACCGGACCTGCGGAGATCGCGTTGACGCGGATGTGCTTCTCGCGGCCGAGGTCGGCGGCGAGGTAGCGGACGGACGATTCGAGCGCGGCCTTGCACACACCCATGACGTTGTACTGCGGCACGACCTTCATGGCTCCGAGGTAGCTGAGTGTCAGTACGCTGGCGCCTTCATTGAGATAACGCAGCCCGTGCTGGCAGAGCGCGACCAGGGAGAACGCGCTGATCTCCATCGCCTGGAGGAAATCCGCCCGACTGGTCTTGTGGAACGGATTCGAGAGCGACGAGCGGCTGGCGAACGCGATGGCGTGGATGATGAAGTCCAGGTGGCCGATCTGGCGGTTGGCTTCCTGGAAGGCGGCCTTGATCTGCGCGTCGTCGGTCACGTCACAGGGTACGATGCACGTCGCGCCGAGCGGTTCGGCCAGGATACGCACGCGGCGTTCCATTTTCGCCGGTGGCAGATGGGTGAACGCCAGCTCGGCACCCTCGGCGTGCAGGCGTTCGGCGATGTGCCAAGCCAGCGAGCGATCGTTCGCTACGCCGAAGACAATGCCCTTCTTCCCATCCATGAGACCCATCGAGATATTCTTCACACTCGTCTCCTCGACCCGAATCTTGTAGACCGCACCAAATTGATCCCAAAGCTTAGACATCGGGCGCGCGAAAGCAAGCAGGTGCGGGTGCTTGGTGTTGCAGGGTGTAGCACGCGGCGCCATCGCGACGACGGGTGGGAGCTGGGTAGGCGGCTGTCAGCTCTCAGCCTTCAGCCGGAGGGATGTTCGCGCGGACGGGAGTTCGTGGCGTTTCGTGGCTAGATTCCTCGCGTGCGCTCGGAATGACGTTCGGGCGCTCGCTCGGATTGCCAAAGTGGATATACGTGCAGGGAAATCAGGCATTTCTTGACGCTCTTGCGCCGTGCGGCTATTTTCACTCTGATCGGAACGGAACGAGGCAGAGACTGAGGGAGTCCAACTGTGGGTTACCACTGCGTCGTATGCGTGAAGCAGGTGCCAGACACTGCGAACGTCACCGGTGAGGCGATGCGCGAAGACGGAACCGTCAATCGCGCGGCATTGCCGACGATCTTCAACCCCGAAGACCTGCACGCGCTCGAAACGGCCCTGGATCTGCGGGACCGCTTTGGCGGGACCGTGACCGTGCTGACGATGGGGCCGCCGAAAGCGAGCGATGTGTTGCGGGATTGCATCTTTCGGGGCGCGGATCGGGCGATCCTGCTGACCGATCGACGGGCGGCGGCCAGCGATACGCTGGCGACCAGCTACATCCTGAGCCAGGCCGTACGCAAGCTGAAGGATGTCGACTTCGTCTTCTGCGGGCGGCAGGCGATCGACGGCGATACGGCCCAGGTCGGGCCGCAGCTCGCCGAGAAGCTCGGCTATCCACAGGTGACGTATCTGGAAGAGCTGCTGGGGCTGTCGGACAAGACGGCCCGCATCCGGCGGAACGTCGGCAACGGCTGGGAGATCGTCGAGGTCGATCTGCCGGTGCTGGTGACTGTGCTCGATACCGCCAACGAGCCGCGGCCGGCGGCGGCGCGTAGGGTGATGAAGCACAAGAAGGCCCGCACGCGGATCGAACTGGAAGCGGCGGCGAAGAACGCGCTGCCAGACGCGTCGGCCGATGAGCGTGAGGCCGAGATCGAGCGCCAGGCGGAGACGCTTCGATCGCGGGGGTTGATGCTGGAGCAGTGGAATTTGGACGACATCGACGCGGACCTGGAGTGGTGCGGCCTGAGCGGGTCGCCGACGAAGGTACACCGCGTTCAGTCGATTGTGCTGACAAAGGAAGGGTACACGGAAATTCCCCCGACTGAAGAAGGCCTCCGCCAGCTCATTCGCGAACTGGTGGTGGATCATACGTTGGGGTAGGTCGCGCTTTCCGGCTACGTACGAAGGTGGGTTACGCCCGCTTGGCAGGATGAAACATGATTGAAGTGAATCGCCAGGGTGATGTGTGGGTCTTTGCCGAGCAGGAAGACGGCGCGTTGCACGATGTGTCGCTGGAGCTGGTCGGCAAGGCGCGTGAGCTGGCTGATCGGTTGGGCGTGCAGGTCAGCGCGGTATTGCCGGGGTGGCGCGTGCGCGAGCTGGCGTATCGGCTGCACCACCACGGGGCCGACAAGGTCTTTCTGGTTGAGGATCGGAAGCTTGAGCACTTTCTGACGCAGCCGTACGCGCGGGTGATGACGACGCTGGTCACCGAGCACAAGCCACAGATCGTGCTGTTCGGCGCGACCGCGCTGGGGCGCGATCTGGCGCCGCGGGTGGCGTCCGCGATGCGGGCCGGGCTGACCGCGGACTGCACCGATCTCGATATCGCGGACGTGGACGACAAGGCCGCCAAGACGGTTCACAAGAACTTGTTGCTGCAGATTCGCCCCGCGTTCGGCGGCAACATCATCGCGACGATCATCAACCCCGAGCGCTGGCCGCAGATGGCGACGGTGCGCGAGGGTGTCATGGCCTTGCGTGATCCCGACGTGCAGCGCAAGGGCGAGATTATCGAGACCAAGATCGCGTTCGAGGAGGCGGACTTCGCCGTCCGGCTGATCGAGCGGCACCGCGAGGAGCGCAAGGTCAACCTGAAGGGCGCGCGGACGATCGTCGCCGGCGGCGGTGGCGTCGGCAGCAAGGCGAACTTCAAGGTCGTCCACGAGCTGGCGGGTGCGATCGGCGGCGCGGTCGGCGCGTCGCGGGCCGCGGTCGACGGTGGTTTCATCGATAAGGCCCACCAGGTCGGCCAGACGGGCACGACGGTGCGGCCGGCGTTGTACGTGGCCTGCGGTATCAGCGGAGCCGTGCAGCACCGGGCCGGTATGGAAGAGTCGGCCAAGATCATCGCGATCAACTGGGACGGCGAAGCGCCGATCTTCGGCGTGGCGCACTACGGGATTGTGGGGGATTTGAATCAGGTGATTCCTTTGATGGTCAAAGCACTGAAGGAGCGCCCGAAGGAGTAATCTAACCCCCCTCCCTTTTAGGGAGGGGATAGGGGAGGATAGAGCCAACGGATTGAAGAATGGCGCGCACACACCGCATTCAGCCGACAACGACGACACGCGCGAAGCGCTTGCGCCGCGAGACCACTTTCCCAGAACGACTGCTCTGGGGACGCCTGCGTGCCGGGCAACTCAGTGGTGTGCGCTTTCGGCGTCAGTATCCAGTCGGTCGATATATCGTTGATTTCTACTGCGCAGCCGCGCAGCTTGCGATCGAACTTGACGGACTCAGCCACGATGACCAGAAGCAGTACGACGCTGAGCGAACCCAGTTTCTCGCGGAACGCGGCGTTCGCGTGATACGTTTCACGAATGATGAAGTGCTTCGGGACCTGGATGATGTCGTCTGGCGAATAGCTTGTGAAGTTGGACTTGAGCCGTGGAAGTGACTTCTTGCTGCAAGGCGAGTTGTTGGCGTAATTGAGCGTTACCCTCCCCCAGCCCCTCCCTGAAAGGGAGGGGAGTGAGAGCTGAGAATGGCAAACTTCTTTACTGATAACGACGACATCCTGTTTCTGTTTGACCATATGGACCTGGGCGAGATCGCGCGGGTGCAGGAGCAGGGCTTTGCGGATGCGCAGCAGCCTGGGATTGATTACGCGCCCGTCGATGAGGCGGATGCGATCGACAACTACCGGCGCATTCTCGAGATCGTCGGCGATATCGCCGCAAACACCATCGCGCAGCGGGCCGAGGATGTTGACCACGACGGCAACGTGCTGAACGATGACGGCACGGTCGATCTGCACCCGTTCGTCGCTGATAACATCAAGCGGCTCGGGCAGGCGGACCTGATGGGCTTTACGCTGCCGCGACGGTTCGGCGGGCTGAACTGCCCGAACCTGATTTACACAATCGCGAATGAGATCGTCAGTCGGGCCGACGGGTCGCTGATGAACATCTTCGGGTTGCAGGGCATCGCCGAGACGATCAACGCGTTTGCGGACGAAGAGATCAAGGGCGAGTTTCTGCCGCGGTTCGCGCGCGGCGAGGTCACCGGGGCCATGGTGCTGACCGAGCCGGACGCGGGGTCAGACCTGCAAGCCGTGCGGCTGAAGGCGTTCGAGGAAGACGGGCAGTGGTACCTCCGCGGCGTGAAGCGGTTCATCACCAACGGATGCGGCGAAGTGTTGCTCGTGCTGGCCCGCAGCGAGCCGGACGTGTCGGACGGCCGCGGGCTGAGCCTGTTCATCACCGAGCGGAACCCCAAAGTCACTGTGCGGCACCTTGAGCACAAGCTGGGCATCCACGGATCGCCGACGTGCGAGCTGGTGTTCGACGATTGCCCGGCCCGACTTATCGGTCAGCGGCAGCGCGGCCTGATCACGTACGTCATGGCGCTGATGAACGGTGCTCGCGTCGGCATCGCGGCGCAGTCGCTGGGCATCGCCGAGGCGGCGTATCGTATCGGCCGCGACTATGCCCACTCGCGCAAGCAGTTCGGCGGGCCGATCGAGCGGCTGCCGGCGGTGGCGGAGATGGTCACGGATATGAAGGTGCGACTCGAGGCGGCCCGTGCGCTGACGTACGAGACCAGCCGCATCTGTGACCTGGAGAACAACAACAATCTGGTGCTCGAATTCAATCCGCCGGACGATGCGGACGAGCGCAAACGCCGCAAGCAACTTTCAAAGCACTACAAGCGGCTGAACGGAATGCTGACGCCGCTGAGCAAGTACTACGCGTCGGAGATGAGCTGCTACGTCGCGGACACGACGATCCAGGTGCTGGGCGGGTCGGGCTATATGCAGGATTACCCGGCGGAGCGCTATCTCCGCGACGCGCGAATCACGACGATCTATGAGGGCACGAGTCAACTCCAGGTCGTGGCGGCGGTGCGCGGCGTGTGCAGCGGCGCGTTCGAGAAGCGTGTGGCGGAGTTCGATGAGATCCAATACACGGACCCCGAGCTGGTCGAGCTGAAGTGCAAACTGGCGGAGGTGAAGGAGGACGTGCTGGCGGCGATCACGTTTGTGAAGAGCCAGGGCACGGACTACCTCGACCTCGCGGGGCGGAAGCTGGTCGACGCGGCTGTCGCTGTGTACATCGGCCATCTGTTCCTGCAGCAGGCAGCGGGCATTTCCGGGCCTGGTGCAACGGCGGTCAGCAACGGTCAGCAGTGGGCGGACTATCGCAATCGGAAGAAGGCGATGGCGAAGCATTACCTGGCGACGGAGCTTCCGCAGGCGCGGCTGAACTGCCAGCGCGTGCAGTCCGGGCATCGTGCGGCGCTGGATGAGTACGAACTACTGGCGGGGCCTGTTCCGGTGAAGGAGTAGGGGGCGAGGCGGAGAATGCGCAGTACGAAGTCAAGCGCGCCCTCAGCCCTCGGCGGTGTGGCAGCGATACAGTGCATTGTCGGGCTGCTCGGCTGGTGGCTTCACAGCTATGAGTTGAACTGGGTCGGTCATCTGATCAGCTTTAGCTTTCTGATTTTCGTCGTGCTCGCAATCTGGGCGCGGTGGGCGCCACTGACTCCGTCGGTCATTGCTGCAGGCCTCTACGGCACTTTGCTCGCAGAGCAAGCCATGTTTGCGCCCGAGCTCCTTGCGGCCGGGTGGATCTTCAAAGCGCCCATCGTTGTGTTGCTGGTCGTGGCGGTGGTGAGTGGTGTACGGGCGATGAACAGGAGGATCGCGGCGACCGCGACACCCGATGCAGTCGTGTCGGATACGCAGCGCGAGGACGACTGATCCTTACGTGCCGCGACTGAATACGGGGCCTAAGCCAAGTTGCTTGAGCAGTACATCCTCGCGGAAATGCATTCGCTTGTAATCCCGCTCGGTTTGGTCGTCGTAGCCGGCAAGGTGTAGCAGGCCGTGGGTGAGGTATAGAGCCAGCTCGGCGGTCGCGGCGCGCAGGGTTTTGTCCTTGGCGTTGCGACGGGCTACGTCGGCGCAGACGACGATCTCCGCGTCGAGCACGCCGGCACGTTGGTTGCTGCCCAGGTCGAAGGTCAGGACGTCTGTCGGGCCGGCTATGCCGAGTGAACGCTCGTGAAGTGTTGCCATCGCGCGGTTGCCTACCACAGCTATCGAGAGACTGCCGCTGGTGAAGCCCTCTGCCGACGCGACGTGTTGAGCGACGCGGCATAGCAACGGCTTCGCGCGCCAGTCGGTGCGGAGGTTCCAGGCGATCTCGATGGTGAGGTCAGGCATGTTTGGAGTCGCTGTAGGCGCCATGATTCTCGAGACCGACGGAGTCGTGCGCCGTCATGTTCGATCTACCTTCTCCCAGCCCCTCCCTGCAAGGGAGGGAGGTCAGCGGTCGGGCTGCTGTGTACGTTTCGGCATCTGGCCGCCGTCGAGGCGGCGGAAGTAGTCCTTCGCGGCGCGCAGTACGTGCGGCGAGAGGATCAGGACCGCCGGCAGATTGCAGATCACCATCAGTCCGACGGTGGCGTCGGAGAAGTTGTAGACCCACTGGAACTTCTCCAGCACCATGCCGAGGAACACGAAGATCACGAAGACGAACTTGTACGGGAGGATTGCCGTCGGGCCGAGCAGGTATTCGGCACCCTTCTCGCCGTAGTAGCTCCAGCTGATCATGGTGCTGAAGGCAAACAGACAGACGCCGATGGATACGATCCACGCGCCCATGCCGGCGAGCGTGGTGTCGAAGGCGAGGCGGGTCAGTTCGGCGCCCTGCATATCGAGGTGTACGGGCTGGCCAACTTCGAGCGCCGTGCGGTCGTCCTCGGATTCGTCCTCAAGTGACAGCGTGAGCGTCGCAAGATCGGACCATGCGACATTGCCCGTCTCGTCGTTCGCGACGGCGTCTTTGGGAATGTCGATTGTCACTGTGTCGAGATCGACACCTACGCCGCGCGCGGTGTGAATTGCCAACTCTGCTCCGGTGACTTCCGGATGGGTGAGGTGATCGAGGTAGCGGTCAGCGAAGCGCGGGGGTATGTCCCGATTGAACTCGATCTGCACCGATTGTTCGTCCACGGCGACAACGCGGGCCAGGGGATCGCGATTCCACGTACCGCTCATCAGCAGGACCAGCGCGCTCATGGTGCAGATCACCAGCGTGTCGATGAGCGGGCCGATGCCGGCGACGACGCCTTCGCGGATCGGTTCTTCGGTCTTGGCCGCGGCGTGGGCCATCGCGGCCGAACCTTCGCCGGCCTCGTTCGAGAAGCAGGCCCGGATCATGCCGGTCTTGAACGCCAGCCACACGGCAGCGCCGGCGAACGCGCCGCCTTCGGCCTGCGGCGTGAACGCCGAGCGGACGATCAGGCTCAGGTAGTAGGGGACTTCGCTGATGTGGGTGAGGATGACGTACGTCGCCGCGGCTACGTAGATCACGCACATGAATGGTACGAGCTTGGCGGCGACCTGACCGATGCGCTTGATGCCGCCGATGATGACGAGTGCGACCAGGCTCGAGACGATCACGGCCGACACGTAGACGTGTACGCCAAAGTTCTTCTCCAGGACATTGGAGACATTCCAGCCCTGGAACATGTTGCCGCTGCCGACGCTGTTGAGGATAGTGGCGGCGGCAAAGAGGATTGCCAGCACGCGGAAAACGACCCACGCCGGATTCCCCTTGGCCTTGAGCGGATCGACCAGCGCCTTCTGTACATACCACATGGGGCCGCCGCGGACTTCGCGGTTGTCAGCGCTGGTTGCTGCGGTGGATTCGCCTTCGGGCTGGTCCTTCGACAGGTGCAACTCGCCCGGGTCGGGGCCTTCGCGGACATCGCGGAACATGACCGCGAGCGTGCACTCCATGAACTTCAACGCCATCCCGAACAGGCCGACGATCCACATCCAGAAGACGGCGCCCGGTCCGCCCAGTGAAACCGCCAGCGCTACGCCGGCAATGTTGCCGAGGCCAATGGTCGCGGACAAGGCGGCGGCCAGCGCCTGGAAGTGGTTGATGTGGCCGGTGTCCCCGGGCTTGTCGTAGTCGCCGCGAATACAGGCGAAGCCGTGCGCGACGATGCGCCACTGCACGAACTTGGAGATGATCGTGAACAGCAGGCCGGCGCCGAGCAGCAGGAAGAACGTTGGCTCCCACCAGATCCAGTTCGACATGGACTCGGTGATCTGTTCCAGTTGCGCGGCGGTATCGCTGGCGGCGAGCATGGCGGCTCCACGAAAGCGGGAAATGAGCGTTTGGGGAAACATACCAGACGCGCCGGGACCAGGGCAACCGTTGCCGATCGCCGCACGCTTCGTTTAGACTGCCGTGACACCGCGGGCTGGTTCATCGTGCACATCGCTTGCCCGCGCGGCGGTTCCCTCACGGCGCCGCTTTCAAACTCAGAAAGTCCGCAACCGCAACACGGAGTGCGTGAGCCAATGAGTGATCAATCCACTGGATTCGGCGGGGCTCACGACGCATTGCCCGACCTGCCGCAGAAGGAGAATTGGGGCTCACGGCTGGGGGTGGTGCTGGCCGTGGCGGGTTCGGCCGTCGGGCTCGGGAATTTTCTGCGGTTTCCCGGCATCGCGGTGAATAACGGCGGCGGCGCGTTCATGATTCCCTACATCATCTCGTTCATCGTGCTGGGCATTCCCATCGCCTGGTGCGAGTGGACGCTCGGACGGTTGGGGGGCCGCTATGGCCAGAATAATGCGCCCGGCATCATGTATGCGATCTGGCGCCGCAGCCCGGCAAAGCTGCTCGGCGCGCTGAGTCTGCTGATCCCTGTTGCGATCTACATGTACTACATCCTGCTTGAAGCGTGGTGCCTGGATTACTGCCTCTTCTTCATGCAGGGCGGCTTCAACGAGCTGTTTGCCGCCAAGACGGCCGGCTTGACCGGGGCCGACGCCGTCCCAGGAGTAGTCGCGGGCACTGCCGAGCATATGGGTAAGACGTTCGGCATGGGCGGGCACGGTGCGCTGCTGGAGGGCGGCCGAACGATCTGGCTCGTGCTGGCGTGTTTCCTGGTGAACTTCTTCATCATCTACCAGGGCGTCACGCGCGGCATCGAGGTGTTCTGCAAGTGGGCCATGCCGGCGTTGATCCTCTGCGCGGTGATCATCCTGGTGCGCGTGCTCACGCTGCCGCAGATCGAGACCGGGCTGGGCTTCATGTGGAACCCGCAGTGGGAATCGCTGCAGGATCCACAAGTCTGGCTGGCTGCCTCCGGGCAGATCTTCTTCAGCCTGAGCGTCGGGTTTGGTCTGATCCTGTGCTATTCGAGTTATCTGCGCAAAGACGACGACGTCGTGCTGACGTCGCTGAGCGCATCGAGCACGAATGAGTTCTGCGAGGTGATTCTCGGCGGGCTGATCGTTGTACCGACTGCGTTCCTGTTCCTTGGGGCCGAGAACGCTACAGGCAGCACGTTCGGGCTGGGGTTTGTGACCGTGCCGGCCATCATGCACTTCATGCCGTTTGGCCAGTTGTTCGGCGCCATGTGGTTCGGGCTGCTGTTCCTGGCGGCGGTAACGAGCTCGCTCAGCATGTTGCAACCGGCGATCGCATTCCTGGAGGATGGCTTCGGGCTGGGGCGGCGCGCGAGTGTGGGTGTGCTGGGCGTGGTGACGGCGCTCGGTGCCGGGCTGACGATGTACTTCAGCAAGAACGCACTCGCGCTGGACTACACAGATTTCTGGTGCAACTTGTTCATGATCATCGCCGCCACCGGGCTGGTGATCATGTTCGGCTGGGTGATCGGCGCGGAGCGCGGCGTGCGCGAGATGAACCGTGGCGCCGACTTCCACGTGCCGCCGATCATCGCGTTCACCCTGCGCTATGTGACGCCGACGTTTCTGATCGTGATCTTGGGGGCGTGGTCGTGGAATAACCTGCCGGATCGGCTGAACGGTATGAACCCCGAGATCCAGGCGCGCAACGCGGTCGAGGCTCAGGCGGCAGCGGCGCTTGAGTTGCTCGAGACGCTCGTCTCGGTTCTCGCGAGCGATCCGGTGTCGGAAGAAGCCGACACAGATCGTGCCGTGGCTACGCTGGCAACCGTTCTGGATGAGGTCAGCGCGGACGAGGTCGGTGTGTGGGTCCGCGAGGTTCGGGCCGGGGCGCCGGATGACGAGGCGGCACGCGCGGCGCATTACCGCGCGGCCGCGACGACTGAGTTTGGCCTGCTGCCCGAACTGTCCGAAGCCGATGCACCGCTCGTCGTGGCGGGGTTGATGGCGGACGATACGCTGCCGGCGCGGGATCTGCTGCTCAAGGTAGCGCGACTGGCGGGAAGGGCGGAGGTCACGCCGACAGAAGAACAGCTTCAATTCGTGCGGGCGGCACGGGCGAAAATGGTGGCAGCAGCGAAAGCCGCCGTCGTTGATGCAAACGTCGCGCGGTTCGTGTTCCTGGGTGTTCTGCTGTTCCTGCTGGCCCTGTACGTGCTCAGCGACGTGGCGTGCCGCAATCGCATTGGACAGACGATCGCGGCGCACGAGCAACGCGGGGTGGGTTGGGAGGCCGTGTCATGACACTCCTACCGATGTTACTGGCTCAGGAGGCTGACGCTGGCACCGGCCTGACGACGGCGGGCGCGCTGATGATGTGCCTGAGCGTGGGATTAGTGCTGACGCTGAACATCTTCTGCATGGCTCGGATTCTGACCGGTCATCGCGACGAACCACGGTAAGGACTATGCACGCCGCATAGGGACTACGCGTGTAGCACGTGCCGTGATATGCTCAGCACCCATGAGTCCGCCGTCCGCCGGATCGAAGCGCGAGACGTTACCGGCCCGTGTGCTGCACGTCATCGACCAGGGTGTCGCGGCGCGTTTCGGGCTGATGCTCTCGCAGACGCTGCCGTCGCTGCCGACCGAAGCGCTCCGAATCGCACAGCTCACCGATGACGTGCGCTTCATCGAGCGCTTCGCTGATACCGCGGTCGAGTGTCATTTCCACGATGCGCTGACCGGTTGGCGAAGCTGGCGGCTGGCCCATCACCTGGGGCGGCGCTTCGATCCACCGCCGACGCTGGTGCACCTGTGGGGGACGCAGTCGCTGACGCAGGTCGAGCGCTGGACGCAGCGCGTTGGAACTCCGGTCATCATCCACTTGCTGAGCATGCATGACGCCGACGTGATCGTGCGGCGCGGCGTGCGCAGCTACGAACAGATTGTGTCGGTCTCGAGTGAGTTTCTGACGCGGATTGAGCAACGTTTTCCGATGGCGCGCGGACGTTTCCGTCATATGTCGCCGGCGGTGGCGTTACCCATTCACCCTACGCAGCCGCCGACTGAAAAGGAGGTGCTGGGCGTCGTTGCGGTGACGACCATCGACGATCAAGCGGATGTGAACGTGCTGGTCGACGCGCTGGCGCAGCTTCGACCGTCTGGCGCCGAGTTGATGGTTGCGATCGTAGGAGCGGGGCCGGCGGTCGATGCGACGTGGCGGCATATTCGCACCCGCAAAGTGTCTTCGGCGTGTTGGGTAATCGATGAGCCCGGGCTGTGGGAACGCGCGCTGCCGGACGTGGACATCGTTGTCGTACCGGGGCGCGAGCGAGATCTCTGGCTGGCGCCGCTGTTCGCGATGGGGCTGGGCAAGGTGGTCATTGCCGCGCGCGGACAGCCGGGTGAGTGGTTCGTCGACCAGGAGACGTGCTGGCAGTTCACGCCCGGTTCGGCGGTGGAGTTGGCGTATCTGCTGGCGCGCGTGCGCGAGCAGCCGAAACACACACGCGAGTTGTGTGCACGAGCGGCGGAGTTCGTGCGGTCGAAACACTCCGTCGGTCAGTTGATCCGCCAATTGCACGAGTTCTACGGCGTGCGGCCGGAGATTGACACGGCCGCGGCCTCTGCACCACCGACGGACAAGGAACGAGATGAGCACCAAGGCTGAACCGCCATCCAACACCCTCGCCGCGTGGCTCAACCTCGTCCTGCCCGGGGGCGGGTTGATTTGGATCGGCGCGACCGCAACGGGGCTGCTCGCGGGCGTGGCGTTTGCTGCGTGCGCAAATGTGGCGCTGGCCGCCGTCCTGCTGGTGCCCGACGAATTTGGCGCCGCGTACCAGAAGCTGGTGATCGGACTTGCGGCGGGCGCATATGCGGGCGCGCAGTTGCGGTTCGTGCAAACTGTGCGTCAGCGTCGCGCTGTCGATTTAGCGAATCAGCGCCGGGAGTCACTGCGACGTGTCACTGCGTGTCTTCTCGACGGGGACGCCGAGGCCGCGCTCGTTGCGTTGCAGCCCCTGAGAAACGGAGCGGAAGACGACCTGCTCGTGATGTACCGCTTGGCGCAAGTGCTTACCGCCGCCGGAAATGTCTCCGCTGCCCGCAACGCGTGGCGCAAAGTTCGCGCACTTGATCGCCACGGCATTTACCGTCGGCAAGCCGAAGAGCAGGAACGCCGCCTCGGCTGAGCGTCGGGCCCTGTCTGATTACACATACGGTTGTTCGCTCCCGGCAGTGGTGAAATCGCCGGTAGGAGTCGATACAACGGTGGTGAGGCACCGTTTGTTGCTGGCCCTCATAGCGCCGCATACAATCAGCCCGGCGGATACCGTCCTGTAATCCTGCTTGCGATGTGAAGTTGCGGCCGGATTCGCTAGCGACGGCCTGAAAGCCCGCCATGGAGACAGGAACGCATGTTCGAACGATTTACGGATCGCGCACGGAAGGTGATGGCTCTGGCGAACCAGGAGGCCCAGCGCTTCAACCACGAGTACATTGGGACGGAGCACATTCTGCTCGGGCTGGTCAAAGAGGGCTCTGGCGTCGGTGCGAACGTACTGAAGAACCTCGGTGTCGATCTGCGCAAGGTGCGGATCGAGGTCGAGAAGCTCGTCAAGAGCGGCCCCGAGATGGTCACCATGGGCAAGCTGCCGCAGACGCCGCGGGCCAAACGCGTGATCGAATACGCGATCGAGGAAGCGCGTAACTTGAACCACAACTACGTCGGCACCGAGCACCTGCTGCTGGGCCTGCTGCGCGAGCAGGACGGCGTCGCGGCTCAGGTGTTGATGAATCTGGGGCTTAAGCTCGACGACGTGCGCGAAGAGGTGCTGAATCTGCTTGGCGCGGGTGTCGAGCCGGAAGAGGCGACGTCGATGGCGCCCGCCGGCGACGTGCCGAAGAAGGGCAAGAGCAAGACGCCGGCGCTGGATTCGTTCGGGCGCGACCTGACCGACCTGGCGCGCGAAGGCAAGCTGGATCCGGTGATCGGTCGGGCGAACGAGATCGAGCGCGTCATCACCGTGCTGTGTCGCCGGATGAAGAACAACCCGGTGCTGCTGGGTGAGGCGGGCGTTGGCAAGACGGCTATCGTTGAAGGCCTTGCGCAGAAAATCATCAGCCATCAGGTGCCGGAGCTGCTGCACGATCGGCGGATCGTGATTCTCGATCTGGCGATGATGGTGGCGGGTACGAAGTACCGCGGTCAATTCGAAGAGCGCATCAAGGCCGTGATGAACGAGGTCCGCCGGGCGCGGAACGTCATTCTGTTCATCGACGAGTTGCACACGCTGGTCGGGGCCGGCGGCGCGGAAGGCGCGATTGACGCGTCCAACGTGCTGAAGCCGGCGCTGTCGCGCGGCGAGATTCAGTGCATCGGCGCTACCACGTTCGACGAGTTCCGCAAATACATCGAGAAGGACGCGGCCCTGGCCCGGCGTTTCCAGCCGATCCACGTGGACGAGCCCTCGCTCGAGCACACGCTGGAGATTCTCAAGGGTCTGCGCGACCGCTACGAGGCCCACCACCGCGTACAGATCACGACCGATGCGTTGAATGCGGCGGCTGAGCTCTCGCACCGCTACATCACCGGCCGCGTGCTGCCCGACAAGGCCATCGACGTGATCGACGAGGCCGGTGCGCGAGTGCGGATCAAGAGCATGACCATCCCGCCAGACCTGGCCGACCTCGAGCGCGAGACCGAACGGCTCACCGCGGAGAAGGACGAAGCCGTCAAGAACGCGGATTACGAGCGGGCGGCGGAGCTGCGTGACAAGGTTGAGTCGCTGCGCATGAAGAAAGAGAACGTGCAGCGCGAGTGGAAGGACCAGTCCAAGGAGACCGAAGGCATCGTCGACGACAACATCATCGGTGAGGTGGTCTCGAAGATGACGGGCATTCCGCTGACCCGGCTGGAGAAGGAAGAGGCCGCGCGGCTGCTCGAACTCGAGAACGAGCTGCACAAGAAGGTCATCAGCCAGCACGAGGCGATCAGCGCGATATCGCGCAGTGTGCGCCGCAGCCGTAGCGGTCTGAAGGATCCGAACCGGCCGATGGGCTCGTTCATCTTCCTGGGTCCGTCGGGTGTCGGTAAGACGCTGCTGGCCAAGACGCTGGCCGAATTCATGTTCGGCGACGAAGAGGCCATGATCACGATCGACATGTCGGAGTACATGGAGAAGCACAACGTGAGTCGCCTGATCGGTGCGCCTCCCGGATATGTCGGTTATGAAGAGGGTGGTCAACTTACTGAGCGGATCCGCCGCCGACCGTACGCGGTGGTGCTGCTGGACGAGATCGAGAAGGCGCACCCGGATGTGTTCAACATGCTGCTCCAGATCATGGAGGAAGGTCGGTTGACCGACTCGTTCGGGCGGCACGTCGACTTCCGCAACGTGATTCTGATCATGACGAGCAACATCGGTGCCGACCGCATCATGAGCCAGGATCCGTTCGGCTTCATGAAGCGCGACGACGACATCAACTACCAGAAGATGAAGGAAATGCTGACTTCGGAGCTGGAGCGCAACTTCCGGCCCGAGTTCATCAACCGCATCGACGAGGTCGTTTGCTTCCACAAGCTGACGCACGATGACCTGCTGAACATCGTCGATCTCGAACTCGGCAAGGTCGAGAAGCGGTTGGTCGAGAAGGGTCTCACGCTGGAGATCACCCCGGCGGCGAAGGAGTTCCTGGTTCAGAAGGGCACCGACGAGAAATTTGGCGCGCGACCGCTGCGGCGCGCGATCTCTTCGATGATCGAGGACCCGCTCAGCGAGGACATTCTGCGCGACAAGTTCTCCGGCAAGTCGGGCGTGCAGATCGACGTCGAAGGCGAAGAGGATTCGGAAGACCGTAAGTTCGTCTTCCATGGGCTGGATGCTCCGCCGGAGGACACGCAGGAGTCTGACGCCCCGCCCGAGCCTGCGGAGACGACGTAGTTCAGATCACGGTGAAGCGCTGCCTCGTTCGGGCCCGACGGCGTGTCGAGCCGAACGAGGCGGCACCGGCGTAGCTCGATTGAACGGGGATTGATCAGACCGTTGTTTCGCATTCGATCACGTTTCTTCTATTCCACTTGACATGTCCGGATAGTTGTTTTATATATAAAACAAATGGATGAATAATGCTCCGCTATGGAGGTTCTGGTGGCCAAGAAAGATGTTATTACCGGACGCGAGGACACGCCGACGCCGATACTTCGAAGTCGTTCGGCATGGTCCACGTACGCCGCCGTGTTTCGTGCGGGGGCGGCGCTGCTCTTCGTAATGGCCTCGCTCGCGGCCGGTCACCTGCTCATGGTGGCCGTCAACGCTGCGGATGCTGCGGTCAGCGCTGAGCAGTATCAGTCCATGGGTATCGTCGCCCGGTGGTTTGGCGACGGTCCGTTGGACGCGGAGCTGAGCGAACTGGGATCTGTCGCGATCGGTGGCGGTACGGCGGTTCCGACGATCCACATGCTGCCCGTTTCGCCGTTCCTGGTGGCCGCGGCCTTGGGATTGACGGCTCTGGGTTTCTGCATCCTGCTCTTCTCGCGCTTCATCGCGGACGACGGACTTCAATCTCTGTTGGGCGTATTGGGTGGGTTGTTTCTCTGGACCGGCGCGGTCGAGTATGGTCTCGTTGTCGCCAGCCGATTGCTGGGGATCGCGAAGGGCCTCTCGATGCACGGCGATCAGGTGATCGGCGTCGCGGGCGAGTACGTGCTGCTGAAGCACACTTGGGGGATTCTGCTGATTCTGTGTGTCTATCTGACATTCGCCGAGTCAAACCGCTGCAATGTGTTCCTGTGGCTGCGGCGGAGGGTACCGCTGATGCGCGGGCCGCTCGCGAGCGGGCACATCACCAACTACGGGCCACGAACGGCATTCCAGTACATCATGATCATCTGGACGTTCTATGTACTGTTGCTCTGGTTGTACGACGAGACGCTCTTCGGCGCGCAGAGTCTGGCGACGCGCCTGGTGATGGTGGGTTCGCTGGCCGGCGCGGTGTTCCTGACGTGGCGCACCGTGCGACGGCCCACGTGGGGCCACACGCTGCGCTACGCAATCGGCACTGCGGTCGTTGCGTGGACTCCGATCGAGATCTCGGCCAAGTGGGGGTTGTTCGAAGAGCCGTGGCTGATCCTGAATCCGCAGACCGCCGTGTTGTTTTTTGGTGGACTGTGTGCCAGCGGCGTACTCGTTGCCCGTGAGATTCTGCGACAGCGTGCTGCGTCAAAGATGGCCGATTCCCGCGGCGTGGTATTCGGCGGCGTGTCGTAGGCGCTCGACTAGGTAACCAGCGTTACAACGGAGCTTTCGGTTTTCAGAGTTTCTATTGTGATAGCACCTTGCGAAACACGACAGAGCGGCAGTACCATGTACCGCATGGTGCGTTCAGTCACCGGTGACCGTTCTTCCCCGCTCAAGTGCGTTCGCGTATGCGCATCCGCGATACGCCGCGCCTTTGCGCGGCACGGTGACCGACTGAATCACTGGCGGTTGTTCTGGGCGGTGATGCTGATCGGGCATACTCCCGGTTGGCTGGCGGTCACCGCAGCATTCGCCGGGGAGGTGGTTGACGCACTCCACGCCCTTCGCTGGCTGGTGCTGACGCTCAGCCAGGTGCTCTTTGCCGCCAAGCTCGTGAATCCCAACTGGCTGCGGGTCCATTGTGATCGCCGGAGTTGGGTTGCGCTGACGCTCGTACTCGTACTGCTGCACGGCGACGTGCTGCGTCGTGTCTGTACGCACGAATCGCTTGAAGCCGCGCCTGCGGTGCCTGTCCTCGCCGCAGCGACGGTGTTGGTTGGCGTACTGCCTAGATTATTGCCGGCAGTAGTTCGCCTCGCTTCATCGCCGTCCATGGCGCGCTGTGCGTTGCGGCTACGAAGCTACGTCGAAACGGCGTATGCAGTCATGCTATCCACGCCACTCTTGCCGGCGCTGGTGCGCGTCTGTCCGGATCGCGCGCCGCCGCGCTGATTCACGTCCCCGGGTATTCACTACCCAGACTCGTTTGCACTATTACACCGGTGACGCCTTCTGCAATCGCGCGCCGGTAACTCACGCGCGTAAGCTGGATTCTGAGATTCGCATCTGTTCGGATGCGCGATTCGAGATAACCAGAGGAGAAAGATTGACATGACGCTTCGTTCGAACCTGATCGTGTTCACGCTGGCGGCGCTGCTCGCCGGCCCTGTTCTGGCCGACGAGTACTACTTGTTGGTCGGCGTCGATGAAACCCTCTACCCCGGCGCTGAGCGCTTCATCTTCGGTCCCGGCGGTACGCCCGGCGCCGTGTACGACGGCGATCGGCTCGCAGGCACGGCGGATGTCGGACCGGTAGTCCCGTATGCCGGTACTGGAACACCGCTCCATCCCGCCAACTACCTGGGTTCGCTGAGCATGCTCTATCGCCGGGGCACCATTCCGTTTGCCGGTGGGATTCCGATTCTCGGAATCGAGTTTCTCGGTGGTCCGCTGCTCGATCTCGACGGCGATCCGAACGACCCGAATCGCGCGCTCATTCCGAACCTAGTAGACGACCCGGTCGACATCCCGTGGACCGACAGCTTCATCGATCTCGACCCCAATTTCACGGCCGGCACGATCACCCTGAACAACATCGATGCATCGGGAACGAACGAGGGCGGCCCCGGTGTCGGTCCGGATGTGACGAACATCCTGATCAACATCGCCGGTCGCCAGCCGGACGGAACACTGGGCGCGTCGCCGAACCCGACGATTGACACGCGCGTGGGCACGTTGGCCGCGTTCACCGGCACGAGCGGCACGCTGTCGACCGTGTACCAGATCAGCGACCTCGGCTATGAGATCTGGGAAGATTCGGCGGACCCGACCTCGAGCACGGCCGGCGATCTGGGCACGATGCAGTTCTTGGGTGCGTTCAGCGGCTGGCTCGTCGAACGCGATCCCAATGGCAACTTCCCGGTGCTCTCCGGGGAGGGGCTCGGCGCGACCGGGTGGCCGGCGGTGAACACCGCGGTCATCGGCCAGTCATACAACACGGCGTTTGGATTTCCGGCTCCGACGGCGACGATTCTGGGCAATGTCAGCGGTGATGATTACACGTACATCAGTGCGGCGCCTAACAACTTTGACGGCAACGGTGGCCAGCCACTGATGGATATGGGCGGTGATCTCGGCGCCTACTTCGATCAGGTGGTGATCCCGCTGCTGCCGGCCGCCGCGGACCAATTCGTGTATCTGGAGTCGGTTGGCTGGGGCATCAACGCCAGCGGCGATCCGGTGTTCACCGACACGGTGTGCTACGACGTCGTGATCATTGCCGCGACGGCAAGCTGTCGCGGCTTCGAGCCGGGCGATACGAACTGCAACGGCGAAATCGGCTTCGACGACATCAACCCGTTCGTCGACGCGCTGGTCGCGGGCGAGAGTGGCTGGAGGGCCAGCGATCTGGCTACGACCTACTGCCCGTTCAACTGTGTTAACGATGTCGATCAGGACGGCGTGGTGGGTTTTGGTGATATCAACCCGTTCGTCGCTCTGCTGACCGGAAAGTAAGCGCTTCGTGCAGACTGCCACGGACGGCTCGATGGGTGCGAGCCGTCCGGGTTGGCAGCAGGTACGTTTGCGTCCCGACATGGAGACGGGCCAATGAAGAGAAACGCGTTCACGCTGATTGAGCTGCTGGTCGTGGTGGCAATCATCGCGGTGTTGATCTCAATCCTGCTGCCGGCGCTGGGACGCGCCAAAAAGCAGGCCCGGGCGACGGTGTGCGGATCGCACCTGCACCAAATCGGGACGGCAATCTACACGTACTGGACCGAATGGAATGGGCGCATTCCGTACGTCGAGACGCCGATGGTCAACGGCAACGGAGCGCAGTTGCCGGGATTCGCTCGCCCGGAGGTGCCCGACGAGGAACTGAATCCGTTTGATCGCGAGAAGTGGCCCATTTCATTGCCTAACGTGCTGATGCCGACATATGTGGGCGAGATGGCGGAAATCTTCGTCTGTCCGGCAGCGACGGTGGGTTGGCCGCGATTCGGTGGGCGGTTTCGGTACACGTATCGTCCCGCGGGTGCGAATCAGCCGAATGGATTCGTCCTTCCGGTAGACGATTACCTTCATGAGGCTTTCGGCTTCATGGACGGGCGCGTGCTGAAGAAGTTTAAGATGAAGCTGGACGGTGATCCGATGAACGATGGACAGCAAGAGGCTATCTCGCGGGGGACGTTTCTGCGTGATCTGGTGAAGTCGGAAGGCGATGTGCTGGTTGGCCCGCATCGCAGCGGGATCAACGTGATCAACCGTGATATGCAGGTCGAGTTTCGCGACCAGGAACAGATGCACAAAGATCTTGCGCCCAACAACGTTCGCGTTAAGTTTTGACTAGACATTGCTGGGATAGCGATTTTCCCTGACGCCTCGCGAAAGGCGGCGTCGGCCCCCGCAGCCGGCGCCGCCACTATTGTTATCGCAGGTTCGCGTTGCTGGGGTCTATCGCGAGTGCCACCTAGCGCGCCGGACAACTGCACAGTCCGTACGTCATACAATCCACAAAGTAGTTGATGTCGCCGAAGCCGACCGTTCCATCGCAGTCCATATCGGAATTCAACCAACGACAATCCGGATACACGGCGTAGTATGCGGCCTCTCCATCGATCAGCGCGGCCTGAAACGCGTTGATGTCGTCGAAGCCGACTACGCCGCTACAGTCTGCATCACCGAGGTCCCACGGGCATGCGTCTGCTACGAACTGATCCAGATCGTCGGCGTCCGTATCGCCATCCAAGTCGTAGTCGAGTTCGATCCGGTATTCGGGATCGCCGAGCACCGCGCCAAACATATCCACGATCTCTGACCGCCACTGACAGTCAGCGACGCTGTCGGAGTTCAGATCGCCGAACACTCCGGAGTCAAGCTGCAAATCGATGGCGCGCTGAAGGTAGACCTGATCGCCGTCGACTTCATGGCCGTCAACGTATGCGACGAGGCCTTCGATCGCCCCGTTGCCGTTGAAGTCCCAACGACCAATGACATTCGGATCGGTGTCACCAATTAGTTGTGCTGCGAACTCGACGACGTCGTTCACGTTGGAGCGGCCGTTTCCGTCGAGGCCCAGATAGCCCGTTACGTCGTACTTGTCGTCGCGAAACTCCTGAAGTCCAACCGCGAGTTGGCTGACCCCATCGCTGCCGCTTAACGTCGCGAAACCCTCCCAGATTTCCCCGTTTAAGGAGAGGTTTTGTGCGAGTCGATACGTTTGGGCATGCATCAACCACATGTCACTGATCAGGCCGCTGTCAACCACTGGAAAAAAGCGCGCTATACCAGTGTTCATGAGCAACGTACCGTTGGGGTTTGGCACTGCGCTGCTGTTTGGGTCTGGCAGCGAGACCGCGATGTTTGCGGTCCACGCGTTCGTCCGGAGCTCGTCGTGGGGAACGCTCACGCCCGGTTTGGGGACCAGACTGAATGCGTAGGCAACGCTGGCATTCGACCCCGACGAGACCGGCCAGATCACCCAAGGGTCGTCCAAGCAGGCCCAGAGTCCTGGCTTGCTCGTGCCGCCCGCGACGAGAATCTCCTCGCCGCTCCCAGGTGGAAACGTAGTTGCAGACGCGCAGATATAGTCATGCGCGGAGCCCCAGTCCGGTGCGGTGCATCCGGCTGCTGCCCTATTTTCGGAGGAACAATCAGCATTGCCGCACCAATGAGCCGCAACGCCGCTGGTGCCGTCGCACCAGAAAACCGTCATTGCCCAATACGCAGATGCCTGCGCGCACGAAAACACCGGTTCAGCGATCCACGTCTCCTCATCGAAAATGATGTCTACGACCAGTCGGAGGCCGCAGTCGCCAAGCGTGACGGGCGGCAGGATGAGGATCGAGATTACCGACAGACTTAAAACGTAATGCACCTTGCACATAACAAACTCCTTTTGTCGTGACTTGGATACCCCACCTGTAGCCCCGCGCCACGGAGGGGTAAGAGAGTAACACAGTCCCCAACGTCGCTATGCCGTCAATCAGCCAACGACGACTGCGCTTGAGTAAACACTGCGATAAGTCAGTGCATCTACTGTTGTGAGTAGTACCCAGAATTTCGGATGTATCAATATAAGATCCTCTTGAATGCCCCAGAATCTTCTATGGTGGTTATGCTGCTTCTGCCGACAGGTCTTCACATGCGCAAAACAGGCATCTGGTTCGAACGACCGAGAGTCGGCTAAGGCCGGTGCACTAGAACAACGTCGGTTGTTCCGGCGGGCGGGCGATGCGTTCGAGGCGTGGATAAGCTTCGAGCAGCGTGTCGGGCACATCGACGCGATTGCCGGTCAGCAGGGCTTGTAGCTCGAGGGCGTTCGCCAGATCCGCGTAGCGGTCTACGCAAACTTCAGCTCGCGAATGCCGGAGGCCGTCTCGTCGCCGTGCCGGGCGGCGAGCTCGACATAGGTTTCGGCAACTGACTCGGCGCCCTCGATTGCCAGCTTTGCACGGGCTTGTTCGACTGCACCCGCGGTGGGGCCCTCAATCTCGACGAACCAGCCCAGGCGCGGCAGTTCGTCCAGCGTCACGTGGCAAGAGCCGAGCTCGAACGCTGCGCGGCGTTTCTCGAAGGTGATCACCGGTGGGTAACCAAGCTCTTCGAAAATCCTCAGCATTGTTGCGGAGTCGTGCGCCTGGGTCTCGAGTTCCTCGCGGATCTTCAAGGCGCCGCCAGTGCGGGGGCCCTTGAACGTGAGCGTCGCAACCGGCGGCGCGCTACCGTCAACCGGTGCCGACAAGCGGACGCGCAGGCCAGTGCCCGCCGCGCGCAGACGCCGGTCAGCGGTGTCGAGGATCCAGTTGGTCTCTAATACTTCGGCGATGGGGCGTGCGCCGACCGCTGCCAGTCGGGCGCGGACAGTCTGCGGATCGGTTACGCGCAGCTTGAGTTCGATCTCGGTTGGCATAATCTGCGCCCGGTTGACAGGTATCAGACCGCTGGCCATGCTACCCGAGGCACGGCCGGGTTGCACATCGGCGCGGTCCGCAGTCCGAACGGTCATCAACAGTGCCTGCCGCGACCCCGGGGTTGCGGCCTTCGGCTGGGGCGTGCGCCGCGCGAGTCACCTCCATGCGGCTACGAATCGGAATGCTGATCGTCGGTGCGTGCGTTCTGCTGTGTACGGCATCGGCACAAGCGCAACGACGTGACGGCGAGCTCGAAGAACGGTTCCTGCGCCAGCAGCGCATGATCGACGAAGAGCTGCACCGTCAACGAGCAACCGTCGCTCCCATCGAGGAGTTTGCCGATCTCGAATGGGGCGGCTGGCTGGAGTACTACCTGTTTCACTACGACGATGGCGTGCAGTCGTCGCGGCTGGTGCAGCGGCCGGGCATGGCGGTGTGGACACGCCTGCGGCTTGATAACGGGGCACACGAGATCTTCGCCCGCGCGAAGATCCGCTACACCTGGTTCGAGCCCGGCGACGAAATCGAGCGTCAGCAGGACTGGTGGGGCCCGAACATCGAGCAGCTCTGGTACGACGTGGACATCGGCCGCGCCACGCGGCTGATCGACCCGTCCGGTCCGGTCCAACTGCGGGCGCGGATCGGTCGGCAGCCGACGATGCTGGGCACGGGTTACACGCTCGACATGCCGCTCGACGCGGTGTGGCTCGATGCGCGGCTGTGGGACTGGCGCGTCCAGGGTCTGTTCGGCCGAACCATCCCCAGCTTCCCGAACATCGATCGCAGCGAGGCCGTCGACAGCCACAGCCGCCGCAATCTCTACGGCGTGCAGGTGGCGTACGAAGGCTGGCAGCGGCACGTGCCGTTCGTCTATGCTCTGTGGAACAACGACAAGACCGATGAGCGGCCGCTCGAGCTATTTCAGGACTACAGCTACGACAGCTTCTACATCGGCGGCGGCGTACGGGGTGAGTTGTGGCGGAACTTGAAGTATTGGGCCGAGGGTGTGTTCGAGTCCGGTCACAGCTACGCCGACGGCGCGTGGATGAAGCAGGACTACATCGAGGCCTACGGCTGGGACGTTGGCGTCGAGCAGCTCTTCGACGTGCCGACGCACCCGCGCGTCTCGCTGCAATACATGTTCGCCAGCGGCGACCGCGATCGGCTCCTCAGCCCGAATAGCACGGTAGGGGGGAATCGTTTTGGCACCAAGGACAGCAGTCTTGTTACGTTTGGTTTTCGCGATACCGGTATAGCGCTCGCCCCCACGCTGAGCAATCTGCACGTGTGGCGCGTCGGAGCGGCTGCCATTCCGCTGGAGAAGATCGAGCTGTTTCGTCATTTCGAGATCGGAGCCAACTGGTTCCTGTATCACAAGCATCGTTCACGCGGGGCAATCAGCGATCCACTGGCCGAGCAGTTCAGCGGATACGTCGGCTGGGAGATGGACTACTTCATCAACTGGCGCGTGACGTCCGACGTGTCCTGGACGGCGCGGTGGGGCACGTTCTTCCCCGGGTCGGCGTACCGGGACCGCGACTCGCGGCATTTTCTGTTCACCGGCGTTACCTGGAGCTTCTAGGCATGTCTGCTCGAATTACTCGGCCGATGAGTATCGCATCGCTCGCCCTCCTGATCGGTCTCGTCGGCTGCAAGGCGGTGGGACCGCGGATTACGTCCGACGAAGCCGTGCCGCAGGACAGCAGCGCAGCGCTGATCATGTACGTCAGCGATCAGTCGTACGTGACCGCCGAGGCTGCGTACCACGTCGGATACGTACTTTCACACGGCGAGATGTTCGCCGGCTCGTTTGACGAGCTGGCGGCGAAACTCGTCGATCAGAAGATCGTCGCGAAGCGCTGGCAGCACGCGCCGGACCAGGCGCTGCGGCGGGGTGAGGTTGCGTACGTCGTCTGTCGCGCGTGCGGAATCGGGACGGGCGTGAACTGGCTGGCGACCGGGCTGGGCCGTTACGCGCTGCGCGAACTTCAATATCGCGATATCGTTGGAACCGGCAGCGAGTACCGCCTGATGAGCGGCGGCGAGTTTGTCGGCGTCGTTAACCGTGCGGAGCAATACCTGCGGCGCTCGGAGCGCGAGCCGTCCGAGGCGGTGGAGTTGGGCACGCCGGAAGGCTGAGCGGTGTAACGCTCCCCTCCCTCGAGGGGGGGATGGGGGAGGAAGCCGTCGAATTTTTAGAGATCACCCCCCTGTGGTCCCCCCTCAAGGGGGGACGGTAGCGCCGGTTCCGCCCGTATGTTCAGTGGACGCAATGTCACCACCCCGGCAGCGGAGTGATGTCGCGGTACTGGTAGTCCGGGTCGTCGGGGTCTTGCCACCATACGGGGAAGCCGTTCCCCGAAACGCCGGAGGAGGTCTTCCACCCCAGGCCTCGGCTGCCCTTGCTCGTGTCGGCGAGCACGTTGGCGGCGTGCCCGTCGAGGAAGAGGAAGCTGTGGCGATTCCACTTGCCGTGCCAGCCCCGGCGGGGGATGGCGTTCCACAGGGCCGAATCCGCAATATCTTCGAAGAGAATCACGAAGCGAGAAGAGTTGTGGCGAAGTTGTGCCCGCAGGAAGGCGTTTGCCCGCCAGAGCCACTTCAGCCTTTCCTCGCCGGCGAATGACTGCCGCGCCCAGTTTAGTGCGAAGTGGTAGTTGATGATGTAGCTGGCACCATAGAAATCGTACGCCCGGCGCGAGTTCTGTTCTTCCCCGCCTTCGTTGTGCCAGATTCCGCCAGTGTCTGAGGGACACTCGTAAATCGGAACGTTGCGCGACATGGCGTATTCAGGCTCGTCTGGTTGCACATCCCAATTGGGCAGGTCAGGGTAGAGGTAGTCATTGAACGGTCGCTCGGCCGGTGTATTGCGAAACACCGGGATCTTGTAGAAGTACCAATCCGGACTTCCAGGGTGCCCGCCATAGTAGACCGCGTGCATGTAAGGATACGCGGGCAGGTATCCGTGCTTCGCCAGCGGGAACCAATCGTTGTGCTCATTGAAGTACATGAGCATTACGTTGCCGATCTGCTTAAGGTTAGCTACGCACTTGACGGTTTTCGCCTGTTGGCGGGCATCGCGCAGGGAGGGGAGCAGGATCGAGATGAGCAGCGCGATGACTGCGATGACGACCAGCAGCTCAATCAACGTGAACGCACCACACCTGTCACACGCCTTCGGCGCGTTGCGAGCCCCCAGCGTTCGGTGGGTTCGCCGCATATTGCCCTAAAGTACTGAGCCGACGTTCTGATTATCGTATTGTAGGGGCGCGAGCCATTGGATGCGCGCCAGAACTTGGCAGCAGATACGAAGGCTGAGGATTCCTGCGAAAAGCAATTCGGCTTTGGCATAGCGAGTTCCGCATGGTTGACAGAACGTAGATTGCGGCGCAGAATTCCCGATGCTTCACGATACTGAGTCGTTTTGGGGTGCAGCGCGACGGGAAACGACCAATTCACCGCGAGGAAATCGTTAGCGAAGGGTCGCTGGGCGGCCCCGGGGGCCGTGGCTCTACTGCGCTCATCCCTCAGAGTTGAGACCATTTTGACAGGAGACAGCAGATGAAGGCAGGAGAGAAGGGTATCGGACTGGCTCTGGGAGCGGTTTTGCTGGCAGCGGCAGCGTTCGCTGACACGCGCGGTGGTGGAGAAGTTCAACTTCTGATCGACTCTGGCGACTACGAAATCCAGGTGCTCTGGGGCTGCTCACTCGCGCACAGCGGTGCGTGGAACTGCACGGAAGCCTGTCCGGATGAGTGCCCCAATGGCCACGGAGACAGTCGCACCGCTAGCGAATGCAGTTCATCCGGCTATTCGTATGCAGGCACAGTTGCAGCTTTCGGTGCTCCGCCCGGTTGCGACTGGTTTGCCGAGCACGAAGCGCGTACCACGCCAATATCTGCTTGGGTGAGAGGGCGCGTCGGCACAAACCCCGGTTGTCCGTGTGATCCGCCGTTCGGCCCCATCGGGGCGGCTTGGGGATACGCGAGTGCCCAGCTAAGAATCCAGGTCACGCCTGTATTGGCAGGATCTGGGCAGCGCGATACCGCGCCGTGGGAAGCGACGGTAGCAGGCCTGATTCCAGATCCATTCGAGGGTGGATTCGCCAGCTACGCTAAAGTCACGCGCTACGCGATTATTCTAACCGGCGCTGACGAAAATGTGGCTCTCCTGGCTTGGGCTAATGGGATGGTCCAGGCAATGGGCGCAATGCCAGTCGGTGATGACTGGAGTATCGACATGGTGCAAAGCGGCGGCGCCGGGACTTTCACGCTCGACCTACGCCCGTACACGTTCGATGACGCTGGCTTGGACGTTACGGGTGTTCTCGGGTTCGATGCAGAAGGCCGATTCAATGAGTTGGATGTCGATGCGCTACTGGCTGAATTGGGTTCAACCGACCCCGACCTCCTAGAACGCTGGGACGTCAACGACAATGGGATCATTGACGACGACCCAGACGGAGATGTCGACTTCCTGTGGACGCTTGTTGAAGCTGAGCTTGACTCCGGCGTGTTCGGTGACTTGAACGGAGATTCGCTGCCAGACTGCCAGATGCGAGATCAGATTGCGTTGCTCTTTGGCTACACGCTGGCCGATGAGGAATACGACATCCGGTTGGACTACGACCTGGATGGCGACACAGATTCAGCGGATGAGGCCGTATTCCTCAGCCTGACCTGCCCTTGGCCGCTTGGCGATGCGAACTGTGACGGTGCGGTCGGTTTTGGTGATGTCAATGCGTTCGTGCTCGCGGTTCAAGCAGGCGAGCAGGCGTACTTGGCTGAGTATCCTGATTGTCGCTGGCTCAATTCCGACATCGACTGTGATGGTGTAGTGTCCTTCGGGGACATCAACCCATTCGTGGATTGCATGGTCGTTGGCGTCTGTTCGTGCCCAGTCAACTAGGCCTTTTTCATTGATGCTAAACAACCGGCCGGCGGGCCACGGTCGCAAGAGCGCACACGCGGCAGACGGTCGTGGCTCACCGGTAGGACGGGGGGCATCTTCGTGATTGAGATTCGTGGGTCACGTCGCTATTCTAAATGCGGAGGTGGGCGGCCGGGCTGGTGAGGCCGAACGAAGCGTTCTGTCCCCGAAGCTGTTCAATATTAAGAGGTTACGTTTCATGGCCCGCACATGGACTGCGCTTGGTGTTCTCGCGGCGCTTGGCGTCGGCAGCACTGGCGCTCAACCGCTGGACGGACGCGAACCGATCGACGACATCTTCTACCACTTCATGCCGATCGCCTGGCGCGACTCCGATAACGACATTTACCGGCTCGGTGACTTCGATGGCATGACCGCGTCGCTGGATTACCTGGAGGAGCTGGGCGTCACGGCGGTGTGGATGAACCCGATCTTCCCGTCGCCCGCCTATCACGGCTATCAGCATGGCCCGGGCGATCAGCTCAATCCGTGGTTCGGCAGCGAAGCGGACTTCCTCAACTTTGTGCAGCAGGCCCACGCGCGCGGGATCAAGGTGTTCATCGACTTCGTCGTCTACGGCATCAACCGTGATTACCAGTGGTTCCAGGACGCGTACAACAACCCCTCCAGCCAGTATGACGATTGGTTAGCGTTCGAGAACGCGCAGAACACAACCTACCTCGGTTCGACGTTCACGACCTGGAACGGCAGCACGGTGCGCCACATCCACTGGGACCTGCGCACTCCCGAAGTCTTCGACCTGGTCACCGGCTGGAGTCAGTACTGGCTCGATCCGAATGACGACGGCGATCCGTCGGACGGCATCGACGGCTATCGGCTCGACCACGTGTGGGAGTGGTACCCGAACGGACCGGACGGCTGGGGCTACAACACCTCCGACTTCTGGGTGCCGTGGCACGCGGCGCTGGAGACTGTGAACCCCGATGTGTTCACGTTTGCGGAGCAGGCGCAGTGGGGCTCGTACGGCGTCGAACTGCTGCCGGGGCAGGATGCGACCATGACCAAGCCGTTTGAGTTCGCCGCCCGCGACGCGCTGGCGAACGAGTCGGCGGCACCGCTCTACAACGAGATGGCTGTTGCGACGTCACTGGTGCCCGCCGGCAAGCTGTTCGTCGGCATCATCGGCGATCACGACGTTGATCGATTAACGTCGGTGATTGGCGGCAGCTTGCAGAAGGCTCGGGCCGCGGCGGCCGTGCTGCTGACGCAGCCGTTTCCGCCGATCATTTACTATGGCGATGAGATCGGCATGTTGGGCTTCAAGGGCGGCAGTTGCGGCGGTGATGCGGTCGATATCCCGATGCGCGAGCCGTTCAAGTGGAACGCGGTTGCCGGCCCGCCGATGACGAATTACTGGGCGCAGAATCCGTGCTCGGTCAGCAGTGCGTACTCGCAGGATAACGACGGCCGCAGCGTGGAAGAGCAGCTTGGTGTGCCGGGATCATTGCTGGAGGAGTACAAGCTGCTGATCGCGACGCGCAAGGCGCATGTCGCGTTGCGGCGGGGGTCGTATCACGCGGTGGAGAACGACAACGCAGCCGTCTGGGCGTTCCTGCGGCATCAGGACGGTGAAGAGACGTTGCTGGTCATGATCAACCTCGACGGTAGCGCGCAAATACCGGTACTGGATCTAAGCAACGCGACGATTCCCGGCGGTACAACCACGGTGCAGGACATCATCACGAGCGCGTTCGAAAGCGACCTGACCGATGTGAACAAGGCCGCCTATCCCGTGTCGGTGCCCGCGTACGGTTACCGCATCTTCGCGGTGACACTGACGCCGGGCGCGCCCCCCGTGTCGGAGATCGACGGCGCGAACATCCCGACCGACTTCGGTCTGCCGGGTTGGGTCGCAACACAGGACAACGCGACCGGCCTGGGCGACAACGTGTCGGAGCTGAACGAGCTGTACGTGTTGCCGGATGACGGCGGACTGCGGATCGGTGTCAGCGGAAACTCGGCGCAGGACGGCACGGGACTGTGCCTGTTATTCGACACCACGGCCGGCGGCCAGAACACGTTGCGGCTCGACAGCCTGTCGCCGCCGCCGTATTCGCTGGTACACCTGGATGGGTTGCAGTTCGACGCCGGCTTCGCGCCCGATCAATTCATCTTCGCAAACGCGTTTGGCACTACGCTCTACATCGATCAGATCGAGCTGACCGACGCGGGCGATACGCCGAAGACCTACCGCGGGTCGACGGGCGTGAACAGCGGCAATGGCATTCTGTCCGGCGGCAGCAATCCGCTTGGTATGCAGATGGCGTTGAACAACACCAACACCGCCGGCGTGACGGACGTTGACGCCTCCGCGGCGGGTACCGCCACGACGGGTGTCGAGCTCTTCGTGCCGTACGACTACATCGAGCTTGATCCGAACACGGTCGACGAGTTCACGATGGTCGTGTTCATCGTGGCGTCCAGCGGCAGCGTCGGGAATCAGTGGCTACCGGGGCTGGGCGGCGGACAGGCGAATCTCGGCTTCGCGCCGGACCTGACGACCGTACCCGACGAGCAGTTCATTACAGTGCTGCTCGATCGTGCCGGTGATCTGAACTGTGACGGCGTGATTGACTTCGGCGACATCAACCCGTTCGTCGACGCGCTGACGAATCGTCCGTATTACGACGCAACCTGGCCCGGCTGCATCGTCCACGGCGATATCGACGGCGACGACGCGGTCGGGTTCGGCGACATCAACCCGTTTGTGGATCTACTGCTGGGACGGTGAACTGGGCGCCGGAGTAACTTGTGGGGCGCGCCACTGCTCTCGAGCAGTGGCACAGATGTGCGTTTTAGCTCGGGCCGGTGCGTTTGACGCGTGAGACGAGCATCTGCGCTGATGACTTGATGCCCTGGAGTTGGCCCTTGAGTGCCTCGCGGTTCGGGGCGTACTCCATCGCGATGTCCGTGTAGACGAGACCCTGCTCGATCAGCTCTACCAGCGACGTCGTGAAGCTACGCATACCGGACTCGCTGCTGCCGGCGATGACGGCCGGCAGGTCGGCGTCCTCGCCCTCGCGGACCTTCTCCTTCACGACCGCGTCACCGAGGAGCACCTCTGTCGCCGGTACGCGCGAGATCTTCTCATCGACCGCGGGGAGCAGCCGCTGGGCGCAGATCGCCTTGAGGCTGTTGGCGATGGAACTGCGGATGAAGTCGTGCTGATCGGGCGGGAAGAACTCCAGCATGCGCGTGAGCGCCTGCATCGTGTCTGCGGTGTGCAGCGTGCAGAACACCAGGTGGCCAGTCTCGGCGGCCTGTAAGGCGGCGGCGAGCGTCTCGCGGTCGCGCAGCTCGCCGATGAAGATCACATCCGGGTCCTGCCGGACGGCGCCGCGCAGCGCGTCGGAGAACTCGAACACATCGAGTCCGATCTCGCGCTGGCTGACGATGGCCTTCTTGGGCTGGAACGTGAACTCGATCGGGTCTTCGATACTGATGATGTTCACCGACTGATGGGCGTTGATGTAGTCGAGCATCGCGGCCTGCGTCGAGCTCTTGCCGCAACCGGTGACGCCACACACGATAATCATGCCCTCGAAGGTTTCCTGTGCCAGCTTGGCATAGATGGGTGGCAAGTGCAGTTCTTCGAAGCTGGGGATGACGCCTTTCACGCGGCGAATGGCGGCGTGCATCTGGTCGCACGAACGCAGGATGTTGATGCGGAAGCGGTCGCCGCGGGGCAGGTTGTAGGCGAAGTCGAGGCCGCCTTTTTCATCGTAGATGTGCTTGCGCGTCGGTGGGATGATGGGCTCCATCAATTTCTCGACCGTGCGAGAATTGACCTCGATCGTCGGCAGGCTCGTCCGCCGCAGGTCGCCGGCGACGCGATACACCGGCGGCACGCCGGTTTTCAGGTGCAGGTCGCTGGCTTCGATGTCGCACATCTTTTCGAGCAACGGGATGATCGATTCGGGCACCGCACTCATGCCACACCTCGTTGTTTGCACAGGTGGAATCGGGCCGCGTCGAAGCGGGGTCGATGCGACCGAGCACGGTAAGGATAGGGCAGGGGGGGGAGCGGGGGAAGCGCGGGTGTGGTGACGGAGCTGGGAACTGCTGTTGGTTGCGCAAGACGGCCGACCGGGAGGTCGGCCGCTACGTGCCGACGAGCACCGTTAGCGCGGCTTGGTGGGCGGTCCGATGATGGCCGGCAGCTCGAAGAGCGTGGGGTGCCGACCCTCGCTGATCGTCAGCAATGCGTCGCCGGTCGCGGAGTAGCAGATGGCCTCGCCCTGAATCTCGGTGGCAAGCGACAGGCGCTTCGGCGTGTGGCCGAGCAGTGCGGTCAAGGTCTGTGTCTCACGATTGGGCGACTCCCATTCCCAGCCGTCGATGTAGCACCGCGCAGCGAGCCGGCGGCCGTTGGGGGAAATATCGGCCGCAGTGATGATCCGCCCGGGCAACACCCCGGGTGGCAGTTCGATCATTGTTACCCGCTGCAGCGAGACCGTGCGCGATGCATCCCACGGTGCAGACAGGCGGTAGATTGCGCTCTTCCCGTCGAGACGCTTTGTGAATACGTAGCCGTCGCCGTTCGTCGGATCGACGATGAAGGCCTCTGCGTTGGCAGGACTGTCAGCGTAGCGGAAACGGTAGGTCGTGGGGGACACCGCGGTTGTGTCCATGTCGCTCAATGTCGCCAGATCGACCTCGGGAAAGCGGTAGACGGCGAGGGTCGATCGACGGGCCTGGTTATCGCCGATGTCGGCCGCGCAGACGTCGAAGCCGTCGTCGCCCGGTGCGATCGCGATGTCCTCGAAGTCAATCGCCGTCACGCCTTCGAGGTTGATGACGAGCCGCGTCACGCCTTTGCGATCGACGAGAAACACGCGGGCAGCGTCGCCGGAGTCGTTGTGGACGTAGTAACAGCCGGGGTTGCGTCGACTGGCGGCGAGGCCAGACGCTTCGGTGATGCGCGCATCGGCTAGCTCAGCCAGCGCAACTGGCGGACCGGCGTAGGACGTCCAGTTTGACGCGGGACAGCCGGCGAGCAGGATTGGGAAGAGCAGTGTGACGGCGGTAGGGATGGCAGGTTCGGAGTTCGGTGAATTTGCGACACGCACGGCGGAACTCACTGCGGCTTCAGGATGTCGCCGGAGAAGATCGCGTTCGGCATTACTTCGCATTCCGCCCAGCAGCCCGGGCAGCCGTCGACCCAATCGCGGGCGCCGCTCGTGGGTTCGCTGTGCCAGACCTCATCGAACGACTGGTCGCGCAGGTTGCCGACCTTCTCAGTGTTGAACTGGCAGACCGGCACGCTGCCGTCGGGCAAAATGCGAATGTGACTGCGTAGCGCGACGCACTTCGGATTGGGCTTGGGTTCCTGGCCATTGGTCAGGCGTGACAGCAGGCCTTTGAGATAATAGCGTTTGCCCCACCGCAGCATGAAGTTCCGCATATCGCCGGCGCGTTCGAGTTCCCGCTCGACGAAGCCGACCACGTCGGCGCCGTCCAGCTTGGGGTGCAACGGGTAGCCCTTGGGCACGATCAGGTGATCGGCCGATTGGCCGTGCAGCGACAGCCCGTACATCGACGACTCGGCGTACGCGAGCACCGAATGAACGTCGACATCCCACTCAGCCAGGCGGTTGCGCAGGCCTTCGTTGTCTGCCAGCGACTGCGGCGAAATCACCGTGTGGTTAGCGCTGACCTCGACGCCGTGCGACTCGCGCATTTCGGCGATCGTCTGCACGGTGTCCACGGCCCGTCGGAAGGGGACACCCGCGCCGCGGTTGGCATCGTGCTCTTCTTCGAGGCCGTCGAACGAAACCATGAAGCGGAGGCGCGACGGTTGCGGAAACTCACGAATGAAGGCCTCTACGCGTTTGCGGTACGAACCGTTAGTCGTGATGTGGATGATGCCGGGCCGCGACGCTGCAAGCACCGCTTCGGCGATCTGCGGCAGGTCCGTACGCATAAACGGTTCGCCGCCGGAGAGCCGGACGATGTCGAGTCGGCCGATCTTGCTGAACACGTCGCGCACCTGAGCGACGTCGAGCTCTTCGCCGGGCTCCATCTGCCACGAGTCGCACATCTGACAACGGGCATTACAGCGAAACGTGACGATGTACGTACACCACGCCGGCCGGGGCACGGCACGGCTGCGGTTCTTCACCACGGACGTTGCCCAGTTGATGACTCTCATGCGTGTTCTGCAGGGACCGGTTCCTTCGGCCGCGGACCGGTCGCCAGTTCACTTAGGAACTGCTCGATCGCCTCGACCGCCTCGCGGCGCCCGTCGCGGCGGCGCTGGCGGATGTTGGCCTGATACACCTGCTCGTTATCCAGGAACTCGCGCAACCGGTCAACCGACAGGTCAGCGTGGGCGATCTTCATCCCCAGACCCATCGCAGCCAGTTGCGTGCCGTTCAGTCGCTGTTCGACGCAGTCCTCCGGCATGACGAGCATGGGTTTACCAAGGTGTACGGCCTCGCCGACGAGCTGGTTGCCGGCCGTGCTGATAATCGCGCGACAACTCGCCATGTCCTCGACGAACGGCACGTTGCTCGGCGGCTTGAAGTGCAGGTGACCGTCAACTCCGCGGCGTTCGGTGCCGTAGATCAGCACGGGCACGTTGATCTCGCGCAGCGCCCGCTCGATGTGCGGCTGGAACTGGTATTGGCCCTTGTTGAAATACACCAGCAGATGCTCGCCCGCTGTAGGCGTGGCGTTCAGGATCTCGTCCCGCAGCAGCGGGCCGATGACGCGCACGCGGTCCCAGCGCGGCGGGGCGTGGTAGAAGCTTGATACGATGATGCGCTCGGGCCGGCCCATCAGGGTACGATACACAAACACGTCGCGGCGGCTCTTGATACGGTCGCCGAACGGGATCTTCGGCTTGCAGTACACCATGACGCCGAAGTGGTCGAATCCGATCCGCGGGATGCGCAAGTGGCGCGCCACGCGGTGCGTCCAGGGCTCGGCGTCGGAAATGATCACGTCGGGACGGAAGTCGAGGATCGCGTCGCGGACCTGCTGGAACTCCGGGCCGCGGAAGAGCATGTCGAAGATGTGCCAGCCATTCTTGCGGAACGTGTGCCACGTGGTCAGTCGGCCGTCCTTGCCATACCCGTAGCCCATCGTCGGGATGCGGACCACACGATATTGAGGGGAGAGCTGGTCGTACGCATCAGCCCCGGCGTAGAGCTGTACGTCGTGGCGGCGCATGAGGTCCGGCAGCACCGCCGCGGTGCGTGTAGCGTGCCCCCGACCGTAACCAAAGACGCCATAAGCAATTCGCACGCGGCGCTCCCGAAGTTAGCGCACATTGCAGCCCGGCTGCATGAAGATACCGTTAAGCCGCAGCAAGCGGCAAGCGAAATCGGAGAGGGGGCTAGCCGAAGGTGGAATCCGGTGGTGGAGGTTGCATCCGCAATACCGCGTCCGCGACGGCGTCGTAGACTGCTGCGTCCTTGGGCCAATATGACGGCTCACAATCACCTTCGTATACATAAAAGAACTCGTCCATGCGAGGAACGAAGGCGAGGCACGGGCTTGCAGGAGCGATGGGATTTCCCGGATGGCCCCCGTCCTCAACTTCAGCTGGCGGAGTTCCTTCGCATTCCGCGACCATGTTCCTCGCCACGACTTTGATGCTGGACCAACTTGTCCTCTGGCCACCCCCGTGGCAGAAATCTTCGGGGTAGTGCGACGCAACGTAGAGCCGCGGCAAACGACGTCGTTCACGTTCCTCGCGGCGACGGACGCGGGCGACAACGTCGCGGAGCCAAGGCGTCCAGAACCGGTTGGGTTGGAACACGATGACCAGCGCGTCTGCGAGGTGGTCAACGACTAGATCGTATCCACTTGAGTTGCCGGTGGCCGTGTCGACGATCAGCAAGTGCGCGCCCAGAACGGCTTTGAGGCCGACACGGAAATCCTCAATCCGATCCTGTCCGTCGTTCAGATACAACTCCCGCCAATCAAGCAACCGCAGCGCCTTGCGGTATTCTGCATCCCGTCTTCCCGCGTATACGACATGCAGCTTCGCGCGGTTTTCGAGCGGGCCTTCATCGGGGTCGCCCGGGAGGTCCCACGCGCGAAATCCCGGGAATGCATCAAGACGCCCGATGAGTGCTTCGGTGGCGAAGTCCCGAATCTCCGGCGATTCGTTTCGCCGCTCCAGTTCGCTCAAGTACTCGACGAAGCCTCGGCACACGTTTTGACTGCGGTAAGCATCGGAGAATGCAGGCGCAGTATCGAGCCCCGGGGTCTCAAAGTTAAGGTCAAGCAGGCACGTTGGCCGCTTCGGTATTCCGTCTACAAGGCCGGACGCTGCGGCGAACGCCACGTTTGTTGCGAGCGTCGTGCATCCTACGCCGCCGTGGGGCGCGTAGAAACAAACGGTCCACGGACGATGTTCATAAGATGGCATCGAACCTGGATCCACTAAGTCGCTCAACACGCTTCGCTCTCCTTCGAATGTGTTTGCACAATCGCGTGCCCGCCGGGTTCGCCTCGCCGCGACTCGCGCCGGTACTTTGCCGGCAGATAGCGCAGTCTTGGGCGCGGACGTTCAGGGTCGCGCGCCTCAGCCTCCTCTGAGCGTGTCCGCGCACCTTGCAGATGCCGTAACTTGGACCGCGGACGATCAGTGGGCACGTCGTCGTACGCACGGGCCCGCTTCAGCCATTTGAGTGCGGGCGGGACGCTGTACGTAATGCGCAATAGCGTGTCGTGACTCCTCGATTGGTAAACGTGCCCGTTCTCCCAGCGGGAGAGTGAGTTGCCACCGAGGCCGAGTAGCTCCTGCAACTCCTGCTGTGATAGCCCCAACTTCTCGCGGCCGGCGCGGATTTCATCAGGGGTCAGCAGGCCGAGCTGACGGTACGTTTCGACCGTAATGCGCCACGTCGCGGCGGCGTCCTCGATCACCGTGTCGTTCGGGTGTTCAGCCCGGCAGTCGGGGTTCGTGCAGGCGATCACCTCGAGATCGGGGATGCAGATCGTCACCGGCGGTCGACCGTCGTGTGAGACCTGCGCTTCGTACGGGCGTTGCACGCGCTGCATCGAACGCTGGCCGCAGACGTGGCAACGCCGAGGCTTCGAGCGTTCGCGTGCTTGGGCGTGTTGCTCCGTCATTTTACCACTGCCGTTTAACGCTCAGGATGACGAGCTTCGAATCATCGGCGTCATCGTCGTCGTATTTTGCCTTAACGAACAACTTCACGTCGCGCACCGTGAGGCGGAATTCGTAGAAGGTTGCTGGATCGCCGCGCACGTCATCGCCCGGTACATCAACGCGATTGGGCGTATTCCCGTTTTCAAGCCATCGATGTAGAGCGATTCGCAGACACTCTCGAACAGAGAAGCGCGTCTCATTTGGCCGCTGCAGCAGATGCGCACAGCCTTCATCATCTCGCTCGCCGCCACTGAGCGCCTTTGGACGGAACTCGACCGCGACGTAGTCCGCGAGGATGCGTCGCAGTAGCGCTAGTCTCGTTTCGTCGGTCTCCCGGGGCATGCCGCCGGGAGTTTAGCTTGGCGCGTGCGATCCGCACACCTGTGTTACCGAAGTGTACGGGTTGTTTTGACATATGTAAAGATCGCCGGCCAGAACCAGTGGCATTCCGATAAGTGTCCCGGTTTGGCCGCGAGAAGACACTGTTCAAGAGCAGTGGTACTTCGGTGAGCTATGCGTCGGTGTCCGCGTCGGAGTCGTCCTCAGACTCGGCCGGGTCTTCGTTGTCGTCAGTCGCTTCGGTCTTGCGTTGCTCTACCAAGCCGGCGACGCGGTCGAAGTACTCGCGGAGGGCCTTGTCGTATTGGCGAGGGACTTCCTTGCGGTCGATCGCGTCCAGCGCGTCGCGGACGTCGGCGTCCGCCGCGTCCAGGACCTCGGCCGAGGCTTCGCCGCGGACTTGCGGGCCATCAACGAGGAGCTGACCGATCACGGCACCGGAGTCGAAGCGGGTCTTCGCCTTGGTCGCATCGGTCTGGAACGCCGTGCGTTCCTTGCCGATCCGCGCGCCGAGGCCCAGACCGTAGTTGCCTCCTTGCTGGCCGATCGGACCCCGCGGGCCGCGCATCTCGCCCTGTCCCATGCCGCCTTCGCACACGCCGCCGCGGAGGTTCTCCCAGTCCGACATCTGCACTTCGAGTTCGTTCATGAGCTGCTGCGTCATTTCCATGGATGAGAGCTGGCTCAGCGCGTCGGACATCGCGCCGGCGGCCTGCGACGAGCCGGAACCGGCCTGGCCCGGATTCTGGCACTGCTGGCAGGCCTGCGAGGCCTTCGCAAGTGCCTGGGCCATCTGCTTCATCGCCTTTTGGGCCTGCTGATTCTTGGCGATCTTCTGCGCCATCTTCTTGATCTGGTCGGACGAGACGCCCTGGTCTCCGAGGCGCTTCTGCAATTCCTTCTCGAGCTGTTTGGGGTCCATCTTTGACAGTTGGTCGAGCAGCTTTTTGGCCTGCTCGGGTGACATGCCGCCCTTGTTCTCCAGCTCTTTCTGTAACTCGAGGCTGTCGCCGAGCTTGGCGAGCTGTTCGGCCAGGTTGCCGAGCTGCTGCTCAATTTGTTCGAGCTTCTGCTGGGCTTCCGGATCGTTGCTATTCTTGGCCGACTCCTTGATCTCCTGCATCATCTCCTGCAGGGCTTCCTTGGCCTTGGTGAAGTCGCCTTCGGCCAACGCTTCGGAGAGCTTGTCCGATTGCTGGTTGTTGCTCTGCGTGTTGAGCTTCTTGAGCCGTTCCTTCATCTCGCGAAACGCCTCGGACTCGCTCGATTCGAGTCGTTCTTTCAGACGATCCTGCACGTCGTCGATGCGCTTGACCGCTTCACGCCGAATGTCCTCAGGCGTCACGTCGGGCTCTTCGGGCATGTCCAGCGGCTGAATGTCCTTGATGAGATCTTCGAACTCGGGCTTGTCCTCGGAAAGCTCCTTGATCTTGTTGAGCTGCTTGTCCATCTCGATCTTGATGGCGTTGTGCTCGGCGAGAACCTCCTCGCGCGTGGGGGCGTCTTCGTCCGTTTCCTCACCCGCCAGCAGATCGACCGTCGGCATGAACCACGCCAGGATCAACGCCGCCAGGATGGATGCCGTCGACCACGGCAACAGGCGCGGCGACTGGTAGCGGATGTGCGTGGGCACGTGTACGCGGCCGGCGGTTTGCTCGGCGTCCTGCAGCGCGGCGCGGGCCCAGGGGTCGCCGCTGCGCGCGAACGCGAACGCGGTGCTCATGCGCTCCTTCAGCCCGGCGGCATCGTCGAGCGTAAGGGCCGCGAGCAGCGGCGTCGGTTGCCGGATGATCGTGATGACGACGCTGACCGTCAGTCCGAGCAGGGCCGCGACCCACCCGATATGCCACACCGGCCAGGGCAGAGCGAACAGTCGGGCGATGAGCACGATGATGGCCCACGACCCCGCCGCGACCAGCAGGCCGAGACACGTGCGGTCAAGCAGCATGTTCCGCGTGAGTCGTCGCCGGGCGTGATGGATCTGACGTTCGACAGTGGACATCGGCTGCCCTCCGGCGTCGGGTAGTAGCGTCAGCTAGCTGGCTAATTGTAGATCGGCCATCAGGGGGTCTCAACGGCAGGTGCGTGGAGTACAGCCGCCCGCGGCTGTGAGGCGTAGCGTGGCCGCCCCCGGCCGCGTCAGCCCGCTTCACGTCCCGATCAGCAACTCAATAAACGGGTTGATGTCGCCGAAGCTCACCACACCGTCAGCGTTGATGTCTGCATTCTCGTCAATGCACCCGGGATGATCAGCGTTGTACGTATCGGTGAAGGCGAGCCGATCGACGAACTGGTTGATATCCGCAAAGTCGAATGCGCCGTCGCAATTCAGATCACCCAGCAGCACGGCCGGCCGCTCGTACGCGCCCATGTCGACAACCGCGACATCGTCGCCGTCACCATCGGTGATGCGCGGGAGGCTGTCGAGGTCGTGCGTCAGATCAGGCGTCACATCGGCGTTGCTGCCGGCGTCGATGCCGGGGGAGTTGGCTGACAACCGGTAGTCATTATCCGCCCACGTGTTCGGATCATCATCCGGCCCGTCAGGATCGACAAAGAGCGGGTCGGCGTCGATGTTGCCTTCGCCAGGCCACGTCCCCTGGACAATCGAATAGCAGACTTGCGCGACCTCTTCCGTCTCGACGTATATCTCCTGTGGCGTGTCGTTCCAGAGGATGGAGTTGGTCACGACGATGCTGCTGTTGGGGTCGGAGTAGGTCCCGCCTCCTCTGAGTGCTGCCGTGTTCCCGCTAAACGTGCAGTTGCTGACGGCCAGTGCGGTCTTCCAACTGTGTATCCCACCGCCGTTCTCTTCTGAGTAGTTGCCGAGGATCGAGCAACTCACAAGGGCAAGATCGCTGCCCCAACAGTCGATCGCGCCACCAGTGGAGGTTGACGTTGTCTGCTCGGCGGCGTTTCCAATGACATCACAATGAACAAGTGTGAGGCTGCTGGCGCCGCAGCTGATGCCGCCACCAAACTGAGCAGAGTTGTCTTCAATCGTGCAACGGGTCATGGTCACAGCGCTGTCACGCCTGCACGCAATACCGCCCCCAACGTAGGCCCAGTTGTTGGTGATCGTGCAGGATGTGAAGGTCGCCGAACTCCCCGAGCGCACGATCGCGCCCCCCGCTTCTCCCAGACAACCCGTGAATGCACAATTGACGATCGTCGGATCGGAGCTGTTGCAAACCACGGCCCCACCGTCCGTATACGTGTAGCCGGCATCTGCGATGGTTAATCCGTCGACCAGCGTGCCCGGCCCCTCTCCCTGGTAGAAGAGCATTCCGTAGCCCTGATGCTGACAGTTGATGATGCAACTCGCCGGGTCACTCGACGCACTACGCACCGTGATCGCCTTGCCGTTGAAATCCAGGTCGCGGTTGCCGTCGCCGGTGTAGGTGCCGTCGGCGATCACGACTTCGTCGCCGTCGACGGCGGCGTTGATCGCCGACTGGATGGTCGCGTAGTGGCTGGGGACGTGGAGTGTGTCGGCGTTGGCGTCAGCGGCTGCCAGAATGCCGACGAACGCCGCCAGGAACCACGTTGTGTTGCGTCTGCGTCGCACCACGAGTTACCTTACCGCTGACCCACCGTCGTATGGCGATGCCAGCCCGGGGTACAGAATCCATCAGGACACCCCCGCACCGCGGCGTCGCCGCGGTGCGCCCGAAAATACCCCAACCCTGGCCCGTAAATTGTAGCATACGACCCGCTCCGTATCGGACCAAGCAGAATCTGCGGTCGATCCGCGGATGACAGGCCGGAGGTCTGCCCCCATGGTGTGCGAGGCGACGGACTTACGCCGACCTCTGAGTGCCCACGGTCGAGGGCGACCGTGGGCTGGAATTCACAGCTGCGGGCGGCTGTGCTCCATGGTCACTCGCTGGCGCTTCGTGCTCTGATTGGGCGTGGGCGGCTACGCACCACAAGACTAGTCGGGCAGCGCTGGCGTGTCGGGCGCCTCCGTGGATAACGTCGTCGGCAGTTCTGCCGGCTGCGTGGCCGGCACGTCGTCCAGACCCTTGTGCAGCTCTTCGATGGCGCGGTCCAGGCCGCGCTTGGCTTCTTCCCACGCCGGTTCGCTGGCGTCCTTGAGGTTGTCCAGCTTCTCGCGCGCCGCGTCGACGCCTTCGCGGAGTTGCTTCATTCGCCGTTCGATCTCGGGCTTGGCGGCTTCGGCGGCATCACCGAGCTGCTCGCGGAGTTTTTCGACGCGCTCGTTGAGGCGGTCGAGCTCCGGCTCGATGCGCTTGCGGTACTCCTCTTTTTTCTGGTTGAGGTACTCGAGGCCGGCGGCTACGGCGTCCTGCGTCTTCTCGGCGACGTTCTCCAGCGTCGTGTCGTCTGCCGTGGGCTGAGTCGTAGTCGATCCGTTGTTGGTTGCGGATTGCTCGCAGCCAGCGAGCAGTAACGCTGTTCCAATGCAAAGGGTCAGTGTTGCGCGCGCGATCATAATTCACCGGTCCTTTCCTGGGAGCTGTTGAGATTCCTGGTTGGCTGCTGCTCGACTCTCCCCCGATCCCTCCCTGTCGGGGAGGGGGGTACGTGTCCCGCGATAGATGGCTACGCCGCCGAGATTCATCGTGCGTACGGTCGTGTCGGCGAAGCCGGCTGTGGACAAGCGTCGCAGCATCGACTCGGCGGTGTCAAACGTCTGGATCGAACGCGGCAGGTAGTCGTATGCGCCGCTGCGGTCGCGACTAACCAGCGCTGCGACGCCGCGCAGAATGGTGCGACTGTAGAACGTGTGCGCCCAACGCAGCAGCGCGTTCGCGGGTGTGACGAATTCCAGAATTACCACGTGCGCTCCCGGTCGCGCGACGCGGGCCATCTCGTTCAGCCCGGCCTGAAGATCGTGGAAGTTCCGCACGCCGAAGGCGCACGTGATCACGTCGGCGGATGCGTCGGCCAGTGGCAACTGCAGCGCGTCGGCGCGGATGACGTCGATCGGAACAGCGTGACCGTTGAAATTGCCGCGGGCGAGCATCTGGGCGGCGAAGTCGACGCCAATCAGGCGGCTGGCCTGCGGCGCATGTGTGGCGAACGTGCGGAGCATATCGCCGGTGCCGCAGCAGATGTCGAGGACTACGTCGCCTGGTCGCACGTCTGCCGCCGCGACGGCTCGGCGCCGCCAGACAGCGTCGCGTCCGAAGCTGGCGAGGGTGTTGACGCGTTCGTACGTCGGGGCAATCGCGTCAAACATATCCTCGACGCGGTCGGCTTTATCGGGCTGTGCGTGCGGCGTGCGTAGCGCTTCTGCGTCCCAGGCAGGTTCAGGAGCGGCGTGATCAGGTCGGCGGCCCATCAGAGTGTGTATGATACCGCGGAACCCGGTGGTGGGGAGATGAAACGGCGGGCGGAGCCCACCCCGCCGGACAACGTCATCCGCCGGGGGGCGACGCTACGCGCTTCGTGGCGCCGTGAAAAAAAGCGACGGATGCCCAGCCTTGTCGGTCTGGCATCCGTCGCGGGTTAGAACGAGCCTCCGCGATTGCCGGCGGGAGAGGTTTGCTGGAACCCTTTTGCAAGGGGGGCGGCCCGCGCCGTCCCGTCCCAACGCTCGATGGCGCCTCCGACGGGGAAAGGCCTGCCAGGGCCTCCCAGGGTTTCAGCGTAACGGTTCGCGCAAACGGATTCTCCCGGGGTCGTACAACGCAGAGGTCGAACCGTTTCGTACCTCAGTATACCTATCCGATCGGCCCCCGGCGCAGCCGAATTTCCGTGAAATCGTAGTTACGACGGTGTGTTTGTGGCCCGTGCGCGCACGGGTGCGAGGTCGTTCAGGTGACGGTACGTGCGTTATTCGCCACGCCCGGAAGTCCCGCGAAGCCGCCCGGAGCTGATCATGCCGCACCGGCAGCGGGTCTCCTAGCGCTCTTTGTCCATAACTAGTTATATATAATACGTTTACATGCGCCCTGCCGGTGAGGCGCGTCGCGGCCGGCCGCGTTTGTCGGATTCCGCGTGAGTCATTGCGCCAGGGTCCGCTTATGGGATTAGCCCGGGGTGCGCCCGGGCGCCGGATGGTGCTGCCAACCGCTCCGTCGGCAGCAGATTCTGATCACACGACGCGCGGCACACGAACTTCGCGGATAGCGGTGTTGCCGCGTGAGAAACTGAGCAACGAAGGAGTGCGCCAGATGAGAAGAACCCGCGGGAACAAGGGCTTTACGCTGATCGAGCTGTTGGTCGTTGTGGCGATCATCGCGCTATTGATCTCGATCCTGCTGCCGTCACTGCGTGATGCGAAGGAGCAGGCCAATGTTGCCAAGTGCTTGGCGAACTTCCGCTCGCTGATGCTCTCCACGTTTATGTATTTCGAGGACTACAACGACATCTTCCCGCTGATGGTTCCCAGTGGATCGGCGACGTGTTCGTGGACGTATGGCGGTAAGACGTCTCACGACGATTGGGAGACTTTCAGCCCCACCCTAGTCTTGCCGGCAAACGTGCGGCCCATGAACGAGTACATCATGGGCGGGGAGTTCGAGCCGGACTTGATGGACGGCAACACGGTTGTGAAGCGCACCGAGATTCCGCTGCTGCATTGTCCTTCGGACCGGGAGTCGCACCAACGGCTCTTCAATCAACTGCCCGGTCAGGACCCGCTGCAGATCAGCTCGTACGACGACATCGGTACAAGCTACCACTACAATCTCAGCGCCTTGGAAGACACGAACATCGACGTGTGGGCAAACCAGGGTCAGGGTTGGATTGAGCTCAGCCGCGCCGTAGTGAAGGACACGCTGGGGGGTATGGTGTCGACGTTCACGTTCTATTGGGAAGACCCGATGGACTTCGCGCTATATGAGCGCATCCAGAAGATCGGCAATCACCGTAAGTTGAACAAGCACAGTGTGGGCTTCCTGGACGGCCACGCGGAGTACCGGCTGATAGACACGCGGGATTACTGTGGAGTCGGGTGGTCGACGATCAATCCAAACTGGGTGTACAAGTTTGGCATGCAACGACCGCCGATCTACTATACCGATGGCAAGAACTGCGACCCGCAGCAGCACTAGCCGAAATCCGGCGGGCGGTTCGGCGCATAGCGGCCGCCCCGATACTCGACCTGATCTACGTTCATTGATGCGATGATAGCCCAAGCCGCCTGCCCAGCGCTTCGAGCGATGGACAGGCGGTCTGGTGTTGGTGAACTACGAAGTGAGCAACTCTACGAAGAGGTTGATGTCCTCGTATCCAGTCGTTCCGTTGCCGGAAAGGTCGCCGGCCAGGATATCACAGCAGGGATAGTCGGCCGCGTATGTTTCGGGATAGGCAAGAGCATCCACGAATGGATTGATGTCCCCGTAATCGGCCGAGCCGTCACAGTTCATATCGCCCAACAGCAGCACCTCATCGGCGCCGATGTCGTTGGGGTTGTTGGGATCGGAGAACTGCGGACGGGGATGCATGTCGAAATCGTATGCTTCATTCGGGTCTAGAGCTGTCGAGTTTGGGTCGGAAGCGTCGATACAGGGCGACGTGCGCAGAAGATGGTAGTCGCCGTTGTTGGGGTCCTTAAAGTGCGGATGGTCGTTGGGATCGTTGGGGTCCATTATCAGATTGTCATTCCACCACGTGGCATAGTTAGGATCCCACGTGTTGTACACGTCGCTGAGCCCGCCCTCTACGCAGGAGTACTTCACGGCCCACCAGCATCGGTAAAGCGTAGCGAGCTGCGGCCCGTTCGTTGCTGAGTTATCCCAGAGAATTGAGTTCCAGATAACGGGAACATTCGCGTCCTGCACTGTATTGGGGTCGGAGTTGTTGCCATAGGCGGCAAACGCCACACCGCCGCCGCAGTAAGCATCGTTCGCCACAATCGTGCAATTGCGAACAAACGTGTTCTGACTGGTGGCCCCGATGAGCAGGCCGCCACCGAGCGCATCGTTTCCGTCGGGCGCGATGGCCGTGTTGTCTGCGATCAGCGTGTCGAAGATTCGCGTTGTGGTCGCGTCGGTATCCAGGGCAATCCCGCCACCACCTGCCGAAAAGACTTCCGTGATTCCTGTTGAATTCGCGTCAACGCTGAGTATCTGATCCGTAGTGCCCGTGTACACGAGAGCCTTGGCCAGGTTACCCGTTATTTGTGACTCAGCGATCGTGACGGAATAGGACCGAACCGCGATGCCTCCGCCAAAAGCATGGGCGAGGCAGCTGGCGGTACGATCGACGTCTACGACGGTCGCGGTGTTGTTCCGAATTTCTGTTAGCGCGCAGAGACCCGTCGCGCGATATGATGATAGCTCAGTTTCGTTGAAGGCGACGATGGCGCCGCCAGCCGCGATTGCTTCGCCAGTGCCAGTCAGCGAACCATCTTCTGAACTATTCGTTAGCACTTCTGCGGTGTTGTACAAGAAGGCACAACCCTGGATGTCGCAGTCGGTAGCGTGGAAGGCTCCGCCGGTCGCGCCGCACGTCGAGATCGCGTTCTCAACGTCGACACGCACAATTGACTCATTGTACTCGAATACGTCGCGCGCCCAAGTAGCGCTGTTAACCGCGCCAACGTACACCGCACCGCCGGACGTAGATCGCGTTACGTTGCCGGTGTCGACGAGGTGATAGCGGGCCGTATTGTATTGGAACGTATTGTCCTCGAACGTCCAAGAGTACGCGCCGCTCAGGTATATGGCGCCGCCATAGCTGCTGTAGTCCGGATAGTTCTTGGTGGTGCTGCCGGGGGCTCCAGGCTGCAGTGCCGTGGGCCCCGCAGCGTTGTAGGTGAAGACGTTTTCTAAGAAGCTGGCTGGTGAGTTGATACAGGCGGCGGCGCCACCTTTGGCGCCGGCATAGCCGCCAGACGTGCTGTCGTGGCTGGCGCACTGGTTTTCGTCGAACGTGCATTCCTCGATAACTGCCGTGCCGCCGTTGGCGCAGTCCAGTAACAGAAGAGCGCCACCGGCGATGTTTGCGCCGCCGGTGGCATCGCGGATCGCCTGGTTGTCGCTGAATGCGCAGTGTCGAACCGTCGGCGCAGCGTAGTTGCAGTAGATTGCCGCGCCGCCGCCGGTGGATTGGCCGGTGTAGTCGAAGTAGCAATTCGTGAACGTCAAGCCGAGGATCTCGCAATCGTTCGTTAACGGTGATTGCTGCGTCCCCACGAGTCGCCATCCCCTTGACTGACCCTCGCCATCGATGATTGTCGAGGAGACAACATTGGGATCGTTCGGATCGGTGCTGCGGATCGTAATGTCCTTGTTTACCAACAGGTTGACGTTGCCGGAACCGACGTAGGTGCCCGGCGAGATGATAATCGTGTCGCCGGACACAGCGAGATTGAGTGCGTCCTGAATGTCGTAGATGGACTGGTTCGGATCCGGGACCGTGATTTCGGTCGCCCAAGCCATCCGCGCGCAACAGACCACCAGCGCGCCGGCCACGGCGCGCACCTTCCTCGATCGGAGCATGATAGCTCTCCTTTACAGCGATGCTGTGACTGAGACCCCGGCCGCGAATCCCTCGCGACCATGCTTCACTCAGAAGTATTCAGTCCGAAAACGTGGCCGGCAAGTGTCATTCGAGGGTTTTTTGTGCAACAAGATCACGAAGTCCTTTTGGGAGCGGTTCAGGTTTCTCTTGCGCGCAGGTGTTTCGTGTTCCAGAGGCTATAATGAACGTGCTGGGATCGCTCACGTCGTTTCTTGTCGCACCGCGCTGGAGGAAGCGCCCATGTTTCGAACGCGCAAGCACCGCTTCATCGGATTCACGCTGATCGAGTTGCTCGTGGTCGTGGCGATCATCGCGCTGCTGATCTCGATCTTGCTGCCTTCGCTGCGCGACGCGAAAGAGCAGGCCAAGGTCGCCAAGTGCCTGGCAAATCTTCGCGGCGTCATGACCTCCACCGTCATGTACTTCCACGACTGGAACGACGGCTTTCCGTTTGTCGTGCGCGGCACCGATAGCTGGCTGGGTATTTGCTCGTGGTCGTTCGGTGGCAAGACGCCCGATGACTACTGGACGACCAAGTACGAAGGCGTGTTTTACATCCCCGTGACCGACCGGCCGTTTAACAAGTACGTGATGGGCGGTGACATCGAGCCGGACCTGGTCGAAAACGGCAAGATCATCAAGTACACCGACATCCCGCCGTTGTCGTGCCCGTCGGACCACTTCTCCAACGTGCGCCGCTGGAACACTCCCGCCGTCGGTCAGCAGGAGATCTCGAGCTATGACGACGTGGGCAGCAGCTACCGCTACAACCTGCAGGCGCTGATTGACACGAACGTGGACGAGTGGGCCGCGTTCGGATCGGGCTGGCTGCGGTTGGGCAAGGCGCTGATCAACGACACGCTCGGCGGTGCGACGGCGAATCTGGGGATGTTTCTCGAGGATGCGATGAGCTGGGGGTTGCGCGACAAGATCCAGATGATGGGCAGCCACCGGAAGTTCTCAAAGCACTCGATCGGCTTCCTCGATGGTCACGCCGACTTCCAGTATGCGGACACGCGCGGCTGGTGCGGCGTCGGCTGGTCGACCATCAACCCGAACTGGGTGTACAAGTTCGGCATGCGGAAGCCGCCGATCCACTACACGCTGAGCGATAAGAACTGCGACCCGCCGCGGGATTAGGGTAGGGTGGGCTCTGCCCGCCATCTTCATTCACAGGGGAGTTCTTGGCGGGCGGAGCTTGCCCTACTCAGACGCCGTCGGGGCGAACCTGGTTCAGGATGTCCCGCGCCAGGGCGGGGGTCGCGCTGCGGAAGGCGGCTTCCTCTGACGGGGCGCTGAGGACGAAATCGCCGGCGACTTCGAAGCCGCCGACCAGTCCTTTGTTCGTGGCCTTCGCGCGGCGCTGGTCGCGCGCGAAAAAGAAGATCGTCGTGTCGTCCGCCGGGCCGGCGATCAGGACGTTCATGCTGTGATTATCGCGGTCACGACTGAGCCAGGCGTCGATGACAGCGTGGGCGGCGGCCAGACGCTCCGGGCCGACGAAGCGCTGCACGGCCGTCGGATACGCCGACTCCTGTCCGACCGTCATCTCCTCGATCGGCATCGGCGTCGTGGTGATCTGGTAGTGCAGGTGCCACGGGATACTCGCGCCCGCACCGGGGCCGTTGAACAGCACGCGAAAACGCCCATCAGTTCGCGCGTGCAGCCCGGCCATCGCTTCCAGAGCATGTTGTGAGTAGGCCTGATCCGTGTGCTCGGCGGACATCACCGTGTAGTGGTCGTGCTCTATCCAGGCGAAGTTCGCGCCTGCGAAGTACGCCCGGCCGGCGAGTTCCAACGGGACGAGCCGTTCCATGGGGTGGCACTCGCGGATATTCGCCTCGCAGAGGAAGCAGTGGCGCTGGTGCGGATCGCGCGGGTCGCGAAACAGCTTTGACTCATCGCGCTGCGCGTTCAGGATGCCGCGGCGTTCCAGCTCCTTCACATCGCCACGGACCTCGCGATGCGGCATCCAGCGAAAGCGAAAGTTGACGCCACAAGATTCGTCGAGCGCGTGCGCCGTCTCAATGGCGACCGTCTGTGGATCGGAGAGCAGAAATCCGTCGCGGCCTTGCTGAGCCCAGGTGTCGATGAGTGTGTCGGCGAGCGGCTTTGTTTGCGAAGCGGGCATTGGTGGTCCTTCGTTAAGCGCGAGAGACTTACCGAGGTGCCACTGCTCTTGAGCAGTGGGCATTCCTGAGATCCGACGATCACTGCTCAAGAGCAGTGGCACAGGTGTGGCCGCTACGCGACGCCCAGGTCGGACAGCAGGTCCTTCGTGCGGTTCTCCCACGTGAAGTAAGGGATCGTGATTTCGTAGGCCTTGTCACCCATCTTCCGGCGCAGCTCATCGTCCTGGAGCAAACGCGTAATCGCGGTGGCGAAACCTTCGACATAGTCGGCCATCACGACCATGCCGCCCTCGCCCATCAGGTAGCCTTGCGCGCCACCGTCCAAAGTCTCGACAACTTCCTCGGATGTCTTGCCGACGAGGTACTCGACGACGTAGGGCACAAGGTTGGACGCGACGACTGGCTTCTTCGTCGACGCCGCTTCCTGCGCGCTCATGCCGAAGCCTTCCATCACCGACGGCGTGCAGTAGACCGTCGTGACGTTGTAGAGCATGGGGATCTGATCCCAGATCGAACCGAGGACGAGCACATCGTCCTTCAGGCCCAGCTCGTCGATCAGGCCGAGCAATGACTTGTGCAGCTCCGGCGTGCGCTCGTCGATCGAAACCGCCAGCAGCGCGTCCGGCACCTCCTTGCGAACTTGCTGGAATGCTCTGATCAGTACGTCCTTGCGCTTGGTCTTATCCGTGCGGCTGATCTCGGTGATGATCTTGCGCTGCTTGAGCTCTTCGGCCGACAGTGGCGAAAGCCCGGCCAGGAATGACCAGATCGATTCGTATTCGGCCGGGTCCATGGGGCGAATCCGATCGGTGTCGATGCAGGGGGGCAGGAAGTACTTGGCCTGCCAACCGTAATCATCGGAGAACGACTCGCGAATTGCGGTCGAAGTGGCGACGCCGCCGTCGAGTGACTTGAGCAGTTCCTGCTCGTTGGCGATCCGCTCGTCGATGCGCAGGTTTTCCCAGGTCGACGGGTGCATGTTCCGTTTCTTGAGGGCGCCGAGCGAATGCGGGATCCACACGTGCGGAGCGACCTTGGTGACGCCGTCACCGTTGTGATTGACGATCGCGCCCAGCTTCCCGGCGTCCCAGTAGTGCGAGATGATGAGATCAAACGAATCGTCTTCTTCGTCGAGACGGCGCTGCAGGTCCGCAGCCAGCTTCGGGAGCTGCGCATCCATGTCCTCTTTGCGCACGAACTCCGGGTGCCCGTCGGTGAGGTAGACGATCCGGGCGTGCCCGGTGGGGTGATAATGCGTTCCGGTTTGCGGTGTGCCTTCAACCGGGTGCGGATAGCCGCCGCGATTGAGGATGGTCACCCGGTAGCCCAGCTTGATCAGCGCTTCGGTGAACTGGTTCACGTAGACGTTCTGACCTCCTGTATCGGGCAGGCCGGGCACGACGGTCCACTCGTGGACGCCGTGGTTGGTGATCATCAGCACATGGCGCCTGCCGCGGTCGGCAAAGCTGGTTCGGTCACTCATCGTCACGCTCCTCTATTGACTACTACGATGTCGCCACTGTCGGTGTGCATCGGCCAGATTGCGGCCGTTCACAAAAACGGGAAGCCCCCGACGCCCGCGGAAACGGGCTATAACCAGCCGTACTTTTCCAATCCCTCGCGAATGCCTGCTGCGAACTCCGCATGTGCGTGGTAGACGTGCGGCGGATTGAACGCCTTGAGCTCGGGGGCCGCGTTCCCGACGACGATTCCGCGGAAGCCGAGCTCTTCACGCATCATGTCCAGGTCGTTGCCCGTATCGCCGCTGGTGACCACGTTTTCCGGACGCAGCTCCAGCTTGTGCGCGACGTACCTCACCGCTTCGCCTTTGCCCGAACGGATCGGCAACAAGTCCAGAAACTTATCGGCTGAGTAGACTACCTTGGCATCCAGCCCGGCCGCCTCGAGTCGCTCGTGGATTTCGCGCAAGCGCGCGTCGGCGTTCTCTTCGAGGTAGTAGCTGCTCTTAAAAGGCGACTGCCACTGCTGGTCCTGCATCGTCGCCTCAGGGATGCCGTGGAGGATTGCCTCTACGGCCAGCTTGTCCCAGCGGTCCGATATGTGGCTATGCCACTCCTCATCAAGGATGTACGCGCCGTCGCGCAGAAAGTGGATGTCGGTGCCGACCATGCAGATGCAGACGTCGGCACGACGGGACGCGTCTTTCTCCGCATAGAAGTCCTGGATCGACTTGAGATGTCGTCCGGTCGAGAAGGCCAGGCGGATGCCGCGCTCGACGACGGCGTCCCACAGGCCAAACATCGCCTCATCGTCACCGATGAAGGTCCCGTCCATGTCGGTAGCAAGCAAACGGGTATCACTCATCGTGCTTCACTTTCTGTGCAAGAGGGTAGTGCGATGATTCAGGGTCGAAACAGATTAGCGGGCGGTAGCGGGGATTTCCAGTCGCAACGGGAGCCTGCACGAGGGTACGCCACAACGGGGGGGCGTGTCGCAGGGGGATGCACGTAATCTGTTGGGGTTGAGGCGGATACATTCGCCGGCTATCGTCTGCCCTGGACCGATTCTGCGAAGGACGGAAGAAGATGCACCTGTTGGACGAGGCTTTCGCAAAGGCCAAGGAGGTCCTGCGCCTCAACATCACGCCCATGGGGTTCAGCGCCTGCTCGATCGCACACGATGACGATCCCGGTAGCAATTACCGTAGCGTCTGGGCCCGCGACTCGGCTACGACACTGATGTGGGCGCTACCGTTGAAGGACCCGGAACTGCTGGACGCCGCACGGGCGTCGCTGGAGACCATCCTGGGCGCGCAGACACCCGACGGGCACCTGCCGAATTACGTCGAGGTCGATTCGGGCCGCCCGGAGTACGCCGGCATTGGCAACATAGCTGGCATCGACGGCGCGTTGTGGGTGGTGATCGCGGCATGGAACTACATCAAGGTGACGAACGACCAGGAGTTCGCCGTTCGCAATCTGGAGAAACTTCAACTCACGATGCGGTGGCTGCGGGCGCTGGACTCGAACAACTGCGGCCTGCTGGAGATTCCGGAGGCCTCGGACTGGACCGATCTGTTTCCGCGCTCTTACAACGTGCTGTACGACGAGGTGCTGTGGTACCGCGCGAACGTTGACTTCGCGGCCCTGTTGCAACTGCTGGCGTGTTCGGGTGAGGTGTACGTCAATCGCGCGGCGCGCATTCGCAAGCTGCTCAACGAGCAATTCTGGCCGACGCCGGAGAATATCGCGGAGAACGTCGAGTCGTTTGCGAGAACGCAATACAGCCTGGGACGCGCGCGTTACCTGATCGCCCAGATCACGCCGTTCGGGTTCTCGTGGCGGTGCGACGTGTACGCGAACATCATCGCTTCGCTGTATGGTGTGCTGAACAACGACCGCGCCCACCGTGTGCGACAATTCCTGCGCCAAATCTCGATTGACCAACCGCATCCGGTGCGCGTGCTGTACCCCTCCATTCGGCCGGGAGAACCTGACTGGCGGGATTACTTTCTGGTGAATCTGCAGAACCTGCCGGACCACTATCACAACGGCGGGATCTGGCCGTTCGTCGGTGGATTGTGGGTGCGGTTTCTGATGCGGCTCGAGCAGCAGCAGCACGCCGAGGAAGCGTTAACGAGCCTGGCAGGACTGTGCCAGGCGGGTATGGAACGCGAGTGGGAGTTCACCGAGTGGGCGCACGGCCAGACCGGCCGGCCGATGGGCAAGGCGTATCAGGCGTGGAGTGCCGCCTCGTACGTGGCCGCGTACTTACGCTGGCAGGGTGATACGTCCATTGAGGTGTACGAGGGCGGGCCCGAAGAGCAGCATCAGGCGTTGGAGGCCGGCATCAAGCCGGACGTTGCGAAGGGGCGCGTGAACCTCGACACGGACGAACGAAGCGCGGACTCAGACGAATTGCCGCCGCCCGATTCACAGTTCCGTCCGGACGGGCCCGAAACGTCGAAGGGCAGGTAAGAATGCGTCAGTGGGCGGTCGTGGGGAATGCCTGTTTCAGTTTGGACAGCTGCTCCCGCGTGCGTGGCATTGCGCCTGCCATCGAAGCCACAATTCCGCCCACCGCGTTTGCGAACCGCGCGGTGGTTTCCGGACTCCAATCGTGCAGCAGGCCGTAGACCAATCCGGCGGTGAAGGCATCTCCGGCGCCGACGCTGTCGACGACTTGCACGGGTTCGGCGGGGACCTCGTGCAGCGCATCCCGTGATGCGACCGTGCAACCGGCGGCGCCGCGCGTCAGAAACAACGCGCTGCAGCAAAACGCCTCCACGAGTTTGTGCAACGCGGCGTAGTCTGCCGTCGGCTCGATATCTGCGGCCGACAGCAGCGTTGGCAGTTCGTGCTCGTTGAGTTTGATGATGTTGGCGCGCCGCAGCGATGCGACGATCCAATTGCGATCAACAAACGGGGGTCGCAGATTGACGTCGTACACGCACAGCGCGTGCGGCGGCGTCGCGTCGAGCGCACGTCGAATCGTATCTCGGCTGATCTGCGAGCGTTGGGCGAGGGTACCGTAGCAAACCGCATCAACCGATCGAAACAGATCACGCCATGTCGACGTGAAGTCTAAGAAATCCCATGCGACCAGCTCGTGAATCGTATACCTGGGGCCGGCGCCTGGGCCGACGTGGACTTCGACAGTGCCCGTCGGGTGTTCGGTGTCGCGCTGCACGAACTGTGGATCGAGACCATGAGACCGCAGGTGATCGACCAATGCGTCGCCGTCATCGTCGCTGCCCACGCGTGTGCAGACGCCGCCGCGCAAACCGAGCTGGGTGGCGTGGAACGCGACGTTTGCGGGGGCACCGCCCGGTCGGCGTGAGTCAGGGAAGCAATCCCAGAGTAGTTCTCCGATCCCGACCACCACGGGGGTCTCGTTGACAGTTTCCGACATCTGCGAATCTCATTCTTGCAGCCTAGCTCCTGGGGCTCGGCGAGCCGCCCAAGCCGTCGTGAGTCTACTTGTAGACGCGGCGAGCGTCACCGGGGGGCGGTTTTCGCAATGTCGGTCGAATAATCCGCGGTCAGCACGGAACACCATTACGCAAACGCGTCGGTGTGCGGCCGGCCCGGGGTGCGGTGCCCCGGGCGGCCGTACGTTTCTCTGGCGGCGTTGGCCAGGTATCCTAGCGTCAGGTGCTCGGTAGGCACTTCGTTGATCGGCCGAATCGTGGAGGATTGACCATGCTACAGTTCCCAGTCTTTATGCGCGCCCTGCTAATGGGGCTGCTGGCGATTTCGCTCACCGCCGCGCCGTCAGCCGGTCAGAGCGCCCAAACCACATTCTACAAAGCGTACTACCTGGAACACGGCGTCGGCGACATCGCGGGCGCGGCCGAGCTCTATGAGCAGGTCGTGGATTCGGGTCGGGCGTCGAGCGGTTTGAAGGGCGAGGCCAAGACCCGTCTGGCCGCCTGTCGGGAAGATCTCGTCGCGGCTGATTTCGCGCGCCTGATGCCGCCGGCACCGCTGGCGTACATCGAGATCAACCGTCCGGGTGAGAGTGTCCGAGACCTCCTCGAGCAGTTAGGGATTCTGTCCGACGGCGAGCCGCTGCCGACGGGGGAGAACCGCCTGGCGATCAGCCCGGCCATCATTGATGCGGCGCTCGGCCTGCGCGGATTCGCCGCGGCGGTCACTGGCTTCGACATGGGTTCGCAGCAGCCGTCCGGTGTTGCCGTACTGCACCCCGGAGACATGGAGCTGGTTCGCGGGTTGATTGAGACGGCGCTACCGGCGGCAACGGAGATCGTCGAGCCGGTCGGTGGATTCGCGACGTACCGCGTAGAGGATGTGCTGATCACGCTCACAAAGCGACTGGTGATTGCGGGCACGAGCGAGATGGAGATCGAGGGCGTGCTCGATCGTCTGCGCAATTCGCACGAAGACTCGCTGGCGAATGACGACGCGCTGGCGGCCACGCTCGCCCGGCGCGACGGTGCTTTGGTCTACTTCTTCGTCAATCCCAAACCGTTGCTGCCGATGATTCAGCCGATGTTGCACAGTGCGGCCGCTCAGCATCAGGAGCTGGCGATTGCGAACGCCGTGCTGGATATCGAGAACTTCCGGTCGCTGACGGGTCGCTTCGATATCAACGGCGACGGATTGCGGTTGGAAATGGCGCTGCACCTCGACCAGGGACACCAGAATCTGGTCTATAACTTCCTGCGTGGACCGGCAATCGACCCCGCCGCGTTGCGCTGCGTGCCGGCCGGAGCCGCGGCGTGCTTCACACTGGCGATGAACGAAGCACCCGAGCACTACGGACACAGTTCGAGTGACGAGCAGCCCATTGTGACAGCGCTCGACCTCGGTCGGGAGCTGTTCGCGAACATCAATGGTATTGCCGTGTACGCCATGCCACGCGTGTCGCCGCGCGTCGGCGATGAGATTCCCGACGTCGCTGCGGTGATCACGGTGAACGATCCGGCGAAGTCGGAAGCGATCTGGCACCAGTTCCTGGGGCTTGCGAGCCTCGCGTCGGGCGGGAGCGTCAGTATGGCGGGGCGTCCGTCGGAGATCGAGGGTGTCCCGGTGCGCAGCTACGCCATCGAGGACGAGGCCACGATCCACGTTGCGACGCTGGACCACGACATTCTGATCGCGATGACGCGCGATGCGCTGGAGGCGTCGATTCACGCCAAGCGCAGTCGGGACTCAATACTCGATGATCCGGGTTTCGCACGGGCGATGGATCAGATTGGACCGCACACGACGCTCGCAATGGTGGCGCATCCGGGCCGCTGTTTCGAGATCGGCAAGGCGTACATGGGCCAGGATGAGCTGGACGAGGTGGAGCCGTTTGCGGGCCTGCTCGCGGACACGTCCGTCCTGGTCGCAGTGAGTCACTCTGATCGCGAGCTGCGTTTCACCATGGCTGCGCAGGGTGTGCCCGACATCAGCGACCTCGTGGCGGAGCTTATCCAGGAAGAACTGCACGGTAAGCAGCGGCGGGCGAACGCGCTGACGACCGCCGTACAACACGGCGACTGGAGCGAAGCCCTGCGCCTGTTGGATGATCGGCTGGAGCACGATCCTGGCGATTTCGACACGCTGCGCTCGAAGTTCCGGTTGCTCGGCCTGCGCATGGACGATCACGAGTCAGCGCGCGAGTTCGGACGCCACATGCTCCAGGCGCTGTCCGAGAATCACCTCGTGCAGAACAACTTCGCGTGGGAGCTGCTTACAGAAGACGAGTACGATCAGCGGTTCGACGACGTGGCGCTGAAGTTCTCAGAACTCTCCAACAAGTTGACTGAGCATGGCAACTGGGCCTATCTCGATACGCTTGCGCTCGCGCAATACCGCGCCGGCAATGCCGCCAAGGCGGTCGAGTTGGAAGAAAAGGCGATCGCGATCTGTAAAAACGACGGCAGTTCCGCGGCGCTGAGTGAATTGCAGAGTGCATTGCAGAAATTCCGCGACGCGGTCGAGAATGAGTAGTCCGTGAACTGATCATCCGAGCGCGCGATTCTGTAGCGCCGGACAGGGAGGTTCGGCGCTACCGGTCTTTGTGGCCGCGAATGCGATCCAGTTCAGCGGTCGTACTGTAGCCTTCTACCAGTTTCAGCAGTTCCACGCGCCCACCGCGGCTCTCGACGAATTCGCGGCCGACGACGAGATGGGCCCAGTCGGCACCCTTGACCAGCACGTCGGGGCAGACTTGTTCAATCAGCTCGGCAGGGGTTGGTTCGTCGAAGATCGTGACGTAGTCGACGGACTCCAGCGCGCCCAGCATCCGCGTGCGATCGTTCTGTGTGCGGACGGGGCGGTCGTCACCCTTCTCCTGCGCGCGAACGGACGCATCGCTGTTGATGCCAACGACCAGGACACTGCCCAGTGACTTGGCTTTCTCCAGCAACTCGACGTGGCCGGGATGCAGGATGTCGAAGCAGCCGTTGGTGAAGACGACCGTCTCGCCACGCTGACGCCGCGCTTCGAGCTCCGGCTTGAGCTCGACGACGCTGCGGAGCTTGCCGGCGCCCCGGCGGCCGTCGTGCGCGAGATCGTGCAGTACTTCCTCGCGGGTGATGGGAACACAGCCGAACTTGCTGACTTCCAGACCGCCGGCGACGTTGGCGAGCTGGGTGCATTGTTCGAGCGTGGCACCGGCGGCGGCAGCGACGGCGGCCATCGCAAGAACGGCGTCGCCCGCGCCGGTGTTGTCGTATACCGCGCGCGGGATGGTGGGGAAGCGCTGTGGCTCGGCGTCAGCCCGCAAGAGCAGAGCACCGTCACGTCCCAGTGTGATGAGCAGTGCGACCAGGTTGTGTCGTTCGAGCAACTCGTTTGCCGCGCCGGATAGATCTTCATCTGTCACTCGCGAGCCGACCGCGATTTCGAGCTCGGCGCGGTTGGGCGTGAGCAGCGTTGCGCCGGCGTAGCGCTCCCACGTGGGGGCGCGGGCCGGGTCGACGAAGACGGGCTTGTCCTGTTTGCGGGCGAGATCGATGATCGACTTGCACACGCCGGGTGAGAGAACGCCCTTCGCGTAGTCCTCCAGGCAGACGAGGTCGACGTTCGGCAGCGTCTCCTGCGCGAGTGCGACCAGGCGGTGCTCATCATCAACGGAGGGCGATTGCACGACCTCGTCGTCCACACGCAGAATCTGCTGGCGATGGCGATGTTCGGCGAGGCCGACGAGCCGGGTCTTGGTGATCGTCGGACGGTCCTGTGCTCGCACCAGACCACGCGTGTCCGCGCCAGATTCTCGCAGGGACTGCTCGACGCGATCGCCGAAAGCATCTTGTCCGAGCAATCCGCAGCAAGTCACGTGTGCGCCGAGGGCGGCAACGTTGAGTGCCACGGAGCCGGCTCCGCCGACGCGATCCTGCCGCTCCAGCACGCGCAGCACGGGCACCGGCGCCTCCGGGCTGATACGTTCGGCGTCGCCGAAGACGTAGCGGTCCAGCATGAAGTCGCCGACGAGCAGAACGCGGGCGGCGGAGAAGCGTTCGACGATTTCCAGCAATTGTCGCTGCATGGGCACGACTTTATCTTGGATTGCCTGTGGGGGCCAGAGCAGGGTGAGTACGGTTGACGACTACTCTTGCGGCAACGATGCCCGGAGTTCGTCGAGCAACTCGCGCGTACCGTGCTCGTCGCACCAGCGGTGGATGTAGTCCCAGTCGAGGTTGTCGGACTGGACCATGATGAGGCTGCGCGCGTCGTCTTTGTCTTTCGAACGCTCGCCTTGGCGCGACCAGCGTAGCTTCATCACGACCACGTCCTCCGGCGTGGCCGCCCAGGCTTCGCGACCGAGCACATTGACACGCCGGCGGCGAGAGAAACGTTCGCGGTCGTACGTGTCGTCGCTTAGCTGGAACAACTCGACGCGGAAAAAGCCGTCTTTCGCATCGATGATGTGGCGGGTCGTCGCGGTGACAGTCTCGAAGCGAACCTGCGCATCGAGGCGGAACGTCGGTCCCAGTTCCGCCATCAGCCCGGGCAGCGAGTCTGCCTGCAATTCGACGACGAAGTCGGCGTCCTGCGTTGACCGGGGAGCGGTGTAGAGATTGAGTGAAACCGAACCCACCGTCATGTACGGAATCCCGCACTTCTCCAGAGCGTCGACAGCGGCGATGATGATTTCGTCAGAGTTCACGGTCACTGCTCCAACCGCCGCGCCATCTCCAGTCGTTTTCGGAGGATCTCACGAACCTCGCCGTCGTCGGCGTCGGGGAATTGGCTGCGGATGCCATCCAGAGCAATACGGCAGGCGTAGTCGAACAACCGCGGGCCGGCGAGGAAGCGATCCTCATCGGACATGCCCTGCGCGGCGCGGATCTTGTCCCAAAGAAGCGCGTCAACTGACTTGTCGGACGGCGTGACCACTGTGTAACCTCGCTTACACGCAAGCACAAACCTGCTTCGCCGCGTCGGTCAGGTCGGTGGCGGGTTTGAGTTGTTCGATGTTGGCTTCCTCCAGCATCGCACGGGCCTTCTCTACGTTCGTGCCTTCCAGACGCACCACGACCGGGACCTTGAAGCCGACTTCCTGGGCCGCCTTGATCAGGGCGTCGGCGATGACGTCGCACTTGGCGATGCCGCCGAAGATGTTGACCAGGGCCGCTTTGACCTTGTCGTCGGCGAGGATGATCTTGAAGGCCTCGATCGCACCCTCGGGCGTGACCGAGCCGCCGACGTCGAGGAAGTTCGCCGGCTCGCCGCCGTGGAGCTTGATGATGTCCATGGTCGACATGGCCAGGCCGGCGCCGTTGACGAGGCAGCCGATGTTGCCGTCGAGTGCGATGTAGCTGAGATTGTGCTCTTTGGCCCGCAGTTCGGCGGGATTCTCTTCGGCCGGGTCGAACAATGCCTGCAAGTCCTCGTGGCGAAACAGGGCGTTGTCATCGAAGTCGAACTTGGCATCGATCGCGAGGATTTCGCCCGCCGTCGTCTGCACCAACGGATTGATCTCGGCCAGCGAGCAGTCCTTATCGACGAACAGCCTGGCCAGCTTCAGCATGATGTCCGCGGCCGTCTTGGCCTGCTGGCCTTCGAGGCCGATCGACTGTGCCAGCATGCGGGCCTGGAAGGGTTGCAAACCAAGGTGCGGGTGAAACCACGCCTTTTTGATCGCGTCGGGATTGCTCGCCGCGACCTCTTCGATCTCCACGCCGCCTTCGCCGCTGGCCATCATCACCGGCACGCGGCGAGCGCGGTCGAGCACGACCCCGAGGTAGTACTCCTTCTCGATGTCGACCGCGCCGGCAAGGAGGATCTTGTGGATCTCGATACCCTCGGGGCCGGTCTGGTTGGAGACCATCGGTTCGCGGAGCATGCGTGTCGCGTGCTCGTGGGCTTCGTCGGCCGAGTTGACGAGCTTGACGTAGCCAGCCTTGCCGCGGCCGCCGGCGTGAACCTGGGCCTTGACCACGACTGTTTCAGCACCGACCGCGGCAAAGGCGGCCTTGGCCTGATCAGCGTTATCGATCACCTGGCTGGGCGGAACCGGGACGCCGACGTTCTGCATCAGTTCCCGGGCCTGATATTCATGGACCTTCATGCGTCGCACTCCAGAGGCGCCAACGCGTGCTGCGCGTCGACCGGGGCACAGTGTAGCAAGAGCGGGCGCGCCCTGCCAAACGTCGCTGTGGGACGGCTTTGCGTCGCTCACGGGCGCGGTCCATAATGCCATGCGGACACCCCGTGGCGCGGTGGATGATTCCTGACAGAGGTGTGGTACGTGCAACTTCGCGATCTGATTGATATCGCGTGGATTGAGGATCTGGCCGGCGGCCTGGCGCGCGCGTCCGGGCTGCGCGTGTGCGTGTTTGACGCCGACGGCACGCTGATCGTTGCGTCCGCCTCGAACAACGACTTCGCCCGTCTGACCGGCCACGTGCTTGGCACGCTGCCGCGGAACCTCGAACTCGTGCCCGTTCGCGCGCATGACCCGCCGGGACAAGTGGCGTTCGTCGCCAGTCGCGGAGTGTGGTACGTGGCCGCCCCGGTGTATGTGGACGACAGCGCGGTCGGGTATGTCGCGGTCGGCGAATTCCGCGCCGAACAGCCACCGTTGGACGAATGGCGGACGACGGTCGGAGCGGCGAACCCCGGCGTGGAAGAGTTGCGGCGAGCCTGGGAGACACTGCCGGCGCTGGATCGCTCGGGCACCGGGCGGGTCGTCGGCAGCGCACGGTGGGGGGCACGTGTGCTGGCCGAAACCTGCCGGCGCGAGGCGCACCTGATCTCCGCCACGCAGGAAGCTGCGCTGATCGGCGACATCGCCGACTGGCTCACGGGCGAGTTGGACCTGCAAATGGTGCTGGACCGAATTGTGGCCGAGACCGCGCGCGTGATGCACTGCAAGGCTTGTAGTCTGCGGCTGTACGATCCAAAGACGCAGGAGATGCTGACTAAGGCGGTGTACAACCTGCCCGTCGATGCCGTGGGTACGCCGGCGGTTGTGCGGATGGCGTCCGCCGTCGATGACGAAGCGCTGCAGGGGCGCGTGGTGTACATCGAGGAGCTCGGGAGTGACCCGCGCGTGCAGGATCCATCCGTGGCCCGGGATCGGGGGCTCGTCAGCGTCCTGGCGGCGGGCATGGTGTACCGTGGTAAACCGCTCGGCGTGCTCCGCGTGTACACGGATCGCAAACGGCGGTTCCGCCCGGCGCAGCGCAATCTGCTGCACGCGGTTGCGAATCAAGCGGCGGCTGCGATCTCGCACGCCCAACTGGTGGACGAGCGAATCCGACTCGCAACTACGCAACGGCAGTTGGCATTGGCCGGTGACCTGCAAACGCGGATCGTTCGCACGCCGCCGCCACGGCATCCGTTGCTTGAGACTGGCTTGATCTTCGAGCCGAGCTATCACGTCGCGGGTGACTTCTGCGACTTCCTGCAACTGTGTGATGGTCGTATCGCGGCGGTAGTCGCGGACGTCGTCGGCAAGGGAATTCCGGCGTCGTTGTTGATGGCATCTGTGCGGGGCGCCCTGCGAGCAGCCGCGGATTCGTGTCAGGGCCCGGGCGAGCTACTGACGCGACTGAATCGACTCGTCTTCCATGACACGGCGACGAACGAGTTCCTGACGCTGTTGTTGATCGCGCTCGACCGTGACGCACGGCGGCTGACCTACTGCAACGCGGGGCACGAACCGCTGCTGCTCTGGCGCGATGGCGTTGTGCGCGAGACGGAGGAAGCGGATTTGGTGCTCGGCGGCTATCCGGACGTGCAGTACCAGGAGTACGATCTCTCGCTACAGCCACACGATCGGCTAGTGCTGTACACGGATGGGGCATGTGAGGCGCGCAACTTCGCAGACGAGGAATTCGGTCGGGAGAGACTACACGAATCAGTCGCGCGCTATGCCGAGGAAGGTGCCCAGACGATGTTGGATAACATTCGTTGGGATATTCGGCGATTCGCGGGATTGGCGGAGCAGTCGGACGATCTGACGCTGGTGGGCGTGCGGATTAAGGGGTAGTGTCCGGCCGACCGACCGGACGTGGAACGCCGGTCGTGTGCTACGGCCGACCTCCCGGTCGGCCGCTACTTTTTCGTGGCGTGCAGGCTTTTCAGCGCATCCGCGTCCGTCAACCGTGTGATCGGATAGCGGTCTTTGGCGTCATCCCAGTAGGGGGATCGGCGGTAGAAAAAGTTCAGCCGCGCGCCGGGGTTGGTTGCAAACGACTCGTTTTCGGCGAGGCGCTGCTCGAACTCGGCCCGTAAAGCCGCATCATTCGCGAGCATCTTCTGCGCGCGGGGCTCCATCGCGTACGTTTCGGCGTACTCCTTCTGCTCGAAGATCGCATTCATCAGGCCCCACCGAACGAGCGAGTCCGGCGCGTCGGGCTCGAGCAGGTGTGTCGCAACTTGCGCTCGCCGCTGGTTCGTTGGCACGACGACCGTGCCGGCGACGAACGCTTGCCGCTCGACCGCGCGTCGCGTTTCGTATCTCGGACTGAAGCGACTTTCGTACGGACGTCGCGGGAACTCGACCGCGTCGAAACGATAGACCTCCACGTCCAGCGGCGTCGCCTCCGCGAGGCGGTAGTATCCTACGCCGTGCCAGTCTAGGCGGTCGATGATCTCCGTCCATTGGGGCGGCACGAGGTACGCCGCCGGCGCAGCGACCGAAGTATCGAGTTGCGTTCCGTCGTACAGCGTCGTGGGGATGTCCACGGGCCGATCGGTGTAGCGAATGACCGTGTTGCCGGTGATCGGGCTTTCTTCCAATTCGATCTCGACGCCTTTGTAGGTGACCGGCCGGCCGTCGTCGGTGTTCTTCACCGACAGCGGGATATTGACGGTCGCGCCTGCCCCACCGCGTGACGCCGCCTGCCGGTCGAGCCGGCGGCACAGGCGGCGGAGTTCACCGGGATTCTCGTTCAGCATCTGCAGCATGTGGATCATGAAGGCGTACGTGCTTTTCACACGCCGCTCGTACGGTTTGAGCGCGTGGGCTTCGAGCAGAATCGCGGGGCGGTTGCTGATGGCACCGTAGCCGGTCGAGTAGCGTGGGCCCCAGGAGCCGGAGACGTTCACACCCTTACGGATGTCTTTGCGATCGCGCGGCCACCCGTACGGGAACATGAGGTAGCCGTCGGCTTCGACGCCGGTGATGACCGGCGGGTAGAGCTCTTCCCGCATCCAGCGGTCGATTTCGGGCGCAACGCCGGCACCGGTACCGCCGGCGTACATCAGGTCGTACTGGTGGTCGGAGCCGTTGGTTGTGTGGTTGTCGACCAGCAGGTCGGGCTCCCAGGTCGTCCAGACGCGCAGCCAAGCCTGCATCTCGACGGCGTCGGCCTTCATATAGTCGCGATTGAGATTCAGATTAGTCGCCGTCACACGCCAACCCATCTCCTTCGGACCGTCTTGGTTAATGCGGCTGTACGGGCTAAAACGCTCGTGCCCGTCGGGGCTGAAGATCGGCATGATGAGGATATTCACGTGGTCGAGCAGGGCGGCGTGTTTGGGTGCGCGGCCGGGAGTCTCCACCAATGGGAGGCAGATATCCCGCGCCAACGCGAGGCAAGCGTCTTTGCCGGCGCATTCGCCGGGGTGGATGCAGTTCTGGAGCAGCACGAGCGGTTTGTCGCTCTGGCGCGCGGCTTCCGGTGTGAAGGCCTTCTCCGATGAGAGGATCAGCAGTGGCAGTGGGCGCCCCTCGCCGGAAGTGCCGAACTCGGTGTAGTGGGCCTGGGGCCAGACTTTGGCTAGGCCTTGGCAGAATGCGACCGTCTCGTCGTAGCGCTGCGTCTCGGCGTACTCGGTGCGCTCCGCCAATGTGCGCCAATTCTCAGGATCATACACCTCCCGGAACAACCCGCGCAGCTCGGGGCCGATGCAGCCCGACAGTCCCAGCAACAGCACGCACGCACAGCCAAGTCCAACGCCAAATCGCCTCTGCATCGTGTGTCTCCACGTGTTCCAACCAGATCGCGGGAGTATACGCACTTGGAGCCAACGCGGGGGAGGCGGGACTGGACCGATTCGGTATAATTTGCACGACCGGGTAACTGGGGACCGCGGTGAAGCTCGGCCGGGCGTCCGCACGGCGAGCCGCGACAGCACGAAGGACACGAAATGAAGCGTTCACAGACGTACGTGACAGCAATCGGTAGTGTGACGGTCGGGCTTCTGCTCGTGGCTGGGCTGGACGTGGCACAGGCACAGAACTGCCAGCGGGACGAGGATCGCCAGATCACGGTCAGCGGTCTGTCCGACGGCGACGATTTCGGAGGCGCGGTTGTCACCGACGGGACGTGCGTCATCATCGGTGCTCCATCCGACAGCGCCGGGGGCCGGGCGTACGTCTTCGAGCAGAGCAGCAGCGGGGCCTGGTCGCTGGTGGACACGCTCGCCGCATCGGACGCGTCGGCGGGCGATTTCTTCGGCTTCGCCGTTGGGGTGGACGGGGACGTGGCGATTGTCGGCGCGTACGGCGACGGCGAGGCTGCGGAGGACTTCACCGGGGCGGCGTATGTCTTCCGACGTAGCGGCAGTTCGTGGACGCAGGAGACCAAGCTGGTCGCCGCCGATACGTCGGCGGGTGCTAGCTTTGGCCGATCAGTGGCGATTTATGGCGAAGTCGTGGTCGTCGGCGCGCCGGGTGAACGAGCTGCGTACGTCTATCGCTATAACGGTAGCGCCTGGATCGCGGAGCGCAAGCTGGGCGCTGATGATGATGAGGCACTGAATCTGTTCGGTCGAGCCGTCGCCATGCACGACGATGTGATCGTGGTGGGGGCGTTGGGTGTCGCCGCCGCGTACGTGTATCGCTATAACGGCACGTCGTGGGAAGCAGAGGCCAAACTGGAAGTGCCTTCGGGCGATACGGTTGCACGATACGGCGTTGCGGTCGCGACGTCGGGCGAGTTGATTGTGGTGGGGGCCGACGGCGAGACAGCCGAGACCGGCGCTTCGGGTTCGGCTTATGTTTATCGCTTTGCGAACAACACGTGGACCCGCGAGGCTCGTCTGTTCGCGCTCGACGCGACCGGCAAACCGTGGAACCAGTTCGGCACATCCGTCGGCGTGAGCAATGAGATCGTTGTCGTGGGCGCGGACCTGGACGACGGCGTGAGCGAGCGGGTCGGGGCAGCATACGTATTTCGCTACTCGGGCGCGTCGTGGATCGAGTCGGTCAAGCTGCGTGCATCAGATCGCGCCGCCGGCAATCGGCTGGGCGGCGCCGTGGGCGTCTATGACGAAACCGTGATTCTGGGCAGCATCGGCGCCGGGACCGGCGGCCAGGCCTATGTGTACGTCGACTTCCCGGACTGCAACGGCAACGGCACGATCGATTCGTGCGATATCGATCTCGGCATCAGCTTGGACTGCAACACGAACGGCGTGCCCGACGAGTGCGACATCGCGTTTGGGCAGAGCGCCGATCTGAACGCGAACGCGATTCCGGATGAGTGCGAGAACGGCGTCGCGCCCGAGCCGCAATGCGGCCTGCTGGCCTGCGGCGCCGGCTCGCTAGGCATGCTGCCGGCCACATTCCTGGGGCTGGCGGCGCTACGAATTCGGAGGCGGCGTTGATCTGTCCATGCTACAGGAACTTACTCACTACCCCCTGATTTCGGCCCGTCAGCACTCGTCTCGGCGGGGATACCGTGGCATGTGACGTACTCGATCAGGCGACAGAGCCAGCCGAGATCGGGGTGGGGCAGGTTGTGGCCGAGGTGTAGCTCGCGCCCGTTGACGCAGACGTAAACAGCTCGCGCCGCCGGGGCGCCGAAGCTGTAGGTGCCGAGCTCCGTCCCGCGGGGCGTGATGACGTAGGTTGCGCCGACGCGCTCGATCTTTTCCAGCGGTGCCGTCATCTCGTGCGAGCCGAACGGGTGCATGCGGTGCAGTAGCAGCTTGTCCGGCGACAGTTCCAGCCGGTCGCGCGCAAGCGCGCCGTACAGCCCGCACACGTAACACGCCAGACCGCCGCCGAGAGGCAGCGCGGCGAACAGGGCGATCCAGGGAACCTGGTACCACGGCACGGACTGTGACCAGACTCGCGGGTCGCCGAGGACTCCCCCAGTTGTGGTAACGCCGATCAAGGTTAGCGCACTGCCGGCGAGGAGGTAGAGCCGCTGCGGCAGGTTCCAGCTGGTCGCAGGGACTTCCACTGTGACCCGCTCGGTGTCAACTTGCGCTTGCAGCCGCGTTGGCTGCGTCCACCAGGGCCAGACAACTTTTGTGCTGGTGCGCGCGACGCGTTGGCGGAGGGTCTCGCCGACGGGATGCTGGGTCTCAGACGTTGGTTCGATCTCCGATCCGTCCGACAACGGCAGGTCGATGAGGCGGGCTACCTGGCGCCCGATGGCGCGGGCCTCGGGCGCCCGGCGGGTGTTGTGTATCCGGAGCGTGCGGCGGTAGTCGTTGTTACGGTCGAGCAAACGCACATCGAAGTCGTAGTAGGCGTCGCCATCGCTGTCGCGCCGCTCGCAGCGTTTCACTTCGATGACCACGAAGTCTTCGAGCGAGCGCCGTTCGATGGGGTATAGGCTGAATAGCGTCGGTCGAGCGAAGTATGACCACACGGTGTGACCTGCCCCCCTAAGAGAAAACGAGCAAGATTGACCGTAACGGACTAACGTGGCAAATGGTACCATGACCGGGGGCAGGTCAGTAACCCGATAGTAGCCGAGGGGACGCAGCGAGAGTGCCGCACGGATCTGTCGCACAATACCGGGGGAACCCGGGGGCATGCGAAAAGGGCCTTGCCGGAAAGTGCGCCAGATTGGGCCCCAGTCTTTCGAACGGAGCCGTATGTGTTGCCGGGGGACGAGGTTCGCGGCGTTCGTGGCAATGCCTTCGGTGTCGCCCCAATTTACGGCCGCTAAGCGACACGTGGGTCCGAATTCACGAACCGGCAAGACGCGCAGAAAAAAGCCCCGCACTTGAGGGCGGGGCTGGTGAGATTCAAGCGGGTGATGGGATTCGAACCCACGACATTCACGTTGGCAACGTGAAGCTCTACCACTGAGCTACACCCGCGTCACTGGCTGTCGCCTCGGGGCGACAGGTAATTGCGCTTTTTACCCCACCGCCGGTCGGTTTGCAAGGCTGGCTGGCAGCGTGGCGGCGATTTCTGCTGCATGGCGGCAGACCAGCCAAGCCTGGAGGATTATCACACCTCGTAGGGGCTGGATAGGCGGGCTGCGGACGGCGTGTCGGCCAGTCGCCCGGCAGGTTGCTGCAACGCCGATGATGGGGATGAGGTCAGGCGCCGATTACTGGTTGGGCTAACTGGAGATCGAGCGCCCATGCATTTGAGAGGTCCCCTAAGTTCCGGTTTACTGTCGCCATGACCGAGCCGCTCCCGCCTGACGATGACATTCGCTGTGGTGCCACGCCGTCGTACCTGTGGCTCAAGCACGCGATCGACCGCGTAGTGGCAGCGATGGTGCTGCTGTGCGTGTGGCCGTTACTGGCGACGATGATTTGGCTCGTGCGGCGCGACGGGTCGCCGGCCCTGTTTCGCCAGACGCGGGCGGGGCACGGCGGGCGGCCGTTCACCCTGCTGAAGCTGCGGACCATGCGGACAGGCGTCGATCCCTATGGCGACTCGCCGCAGACGGGCGAGGACCCGCGGATCACGTCCTTGGGGCGCTGGCTGCGCGAGACGAGCCTGGACGAGCTGCCGCAGTTGATCAACGTTGTGCGGGGGGAGATGTCGCTGGTCGGGCCGCGGCCGTTATATCTCCAACAGATGGCGGAGTGGAACGCGCGGCAGCGGAAGCGGTTGCTCGTGAAACCGGGGCTGACTGGCTACGCCCAGATTCGCGGACGGGGTGAGCTTACGCTCGAAGAGAAGCTTGAGTGGGATGTGCGCTATGTGCAGGAGATCGGACTGCGTGCGGACCTGCACATCATTTGGGATACGTTGCGCAGCGTGTGGTCGCGCAGCGGGATTTATGAGGTGCGGTATTCGACGGAGCGCGAGCGGCGGAGCGAGTGAGCACGCGTCACACGCATCAGTCGGTCAGGAAGTGCGCCTCGATGTATCGTGCGGCCTCGTCGAACGCGGCAGCGGCGTCTGCGAAATCCACCTGCATGGGCCGGAGGTCGGCGAGCCTGGCGACGCGCGAATCGCGATCGCACTTTGCGTGCAACGGGATTTGAGCGGAGGCGCCGGCGGCGAGCCGCGCTTCAACCTCGGGCGACAACAGGTAGTCGATCAGCCGGACGCCGGCGTCGGGGTGCGGGCAATCTCGGATCAGGGCCAGTGTATTCGGTAGCAGTAGCGTGCCCATTTGGTCGTCGCCGCTGTCGGGGAAGATGATCTTCACGGGTTTGCCAGCTTCGAGCTCGATGATCGCGTCGTCGGTGTCCGTGAGGCCGAATGCGAGTCTTCCGGCGCCGACCATCTCGGCGCAGGTCTTGTTGCCCGCGACGACTTGCACGTCGTTGGCGCGGAAAGCATCGAACAGGCTGCGGGCTTCTGTGCCTCCCAGCAACGCAAACAAGCACGCAGCGTGCGATGCGGTTGTGCCGAAGAGGGGCTTGGCGATGCCGGTTTGTCCGCGCCAGTCGCGATGAGCGAGGTCGTGAATGGACGTTGGCTGCCGGCCGGAGCCAATACGTTCCGTATTGCAGATGATCACGCGCGCCCGGGCGGCGAAGCCGAACCAGTGGTCCTCGGGATCGCGAAACTGCGCAGGGTAGTGCTCGGCCTGCGCCGGCCGGCACGGCTGGAGCAGTCCCTCGGATTGCAACCGCAAAGTGTTAAGAATCTCGTTGTTCCAGAACACATCGCAGCGGGGTCGACCGGACGCGGCTTCCGCGCGGATACGGTTGACGAGCCCGATCGTTTTGGTGGCCTCGGTGTCATACACGGGGCGGACTTCGATGCCGGTCTGCTTCGTGAACGCGGCGAGGATTGGTTCCGAGAACTGCCGGTCCAACGCGGTGTAGACCACGACGACGTCACCTGCGGCGCGGCCGGTCGTCGCGTCGTTGCCGGAGCAGGCGAGAAGAGGAGTGACCAGCAAGCTGATCGTGATTATGAAGCTGCGGCGTTGCATTCAGGTTCTCCGACTCGTCGATTCGGTAGACCGTGCGTGGCTTCGATCGCGCCGATACAGCAGCGCCCCGAGCGGTGCCCAGAGCAGCACAATACACGCGATGGCGAGCAATGTCAGCAGCGCGAGATCGCGGTAAACGCCGAAGTGCAGAAGTGTGAAGGCACGGACCGAGACCGTGCTCCATCCCGGCGGTGCGACGAGCACGGTTGTACCGAGCTCACCGAAGCAGAGGATCAGGAGCACGAGGCCCGCGAGCGCCAACGGCACGCACAGGGTAGGCCAGTAGACGTACCGCTGCGTGCCCACCCAACTACAGCCGTCAAGCCGCGCGGCCCAATCGAGTTCGCGTGGTACACGGCGTACCGCCGGCATGAGCAACAGCGTGCCCACCGCGAGAAAACGCGAGAGGTAACCAAGGACAATGATCCCTGGTGAGTCGTACACGACGCCGAGCCAGCCCGGGCGATTCCACAGGCCGATCAGACCGATGCCCGCGACCGGTGCCGGCGTCGCGAGCAAGATCAGAACGCCGAAGGCGACGAGCCAGCGCAAGCGTCGCGTGCGTACCAGCGCCCACGCGAGTCCCGCGCTGCCCAGCATGGTGAGCCCAGTTCCGAGTAGAGCGGCAACGCCCGAGCGACGCAGATCGGGTAACAGCGCGACGATCGATTCGTCCAGGCCGTCAAACGTCGCGACGCGCGCGAACAGCGCCTGGCAGATTACGATCAGCGGCCCGATCGCGGCGGTGGCCAGCAGGAGGCCCAGCCAGTAGCGTGTGTGGCCCAGTGGCAGCATTCTCGGTGGGTTCGCCAGCGTTTCGAGTGTCTGCTCGCCGACGAAGCGAAAGCGGAACTGCGCGGCCAACAGGGCTGCGGTCAGTGCGAGAAACACCGGAACGCCGGTCAGCACTGGCGCGACGCGGCGATAGTCCAGACGAAACTGCGTGTAGACCTCCTCTGCAAACGTTCGCACGATCAGTAGGTCGGTGAACGTGTAGTCCGTCGCCACCAGCCAGAACACGAGCAGCGCCACAACCGAGTGGCCCCACAGCGCCTGTGGCAGCGTCACGCAGCGCAACACGCGGGGCCAGTGCGCGTCGAGCCGGGCGAGATCCTCGAACGTGGGATCGGCCGAGCGGAAAACGCTCCCCAGTACAAGCGTTGCGAGGGGGGTGTACGTCAGTCCATAAAGCACACCGCAAACCCACGGCGAGTTTCCCAGATCGTACGCGGCGATCAGTGCCAGCAGTCCGATGGCGACGACGTACGTCGGCAGGCAGGCGGCGAGCAGCAGGAGCGCCAGCGTCAGACGGTGGGCTGCGACATTCGTGCGGAACAGCAGGAGGCCCAGCGTGGTGCCGATCAACATGGAGAGAATGATGGCCGTTCCGGTGACGATGACCGTGGTCCAGAGCAACCGCAGCCAGCGCGCCAGATCGAAGGGCTGTTCGACGGATGGCGAGCGTACGACCGCTTCGATGATCGCAAACAACGGGGCGGAGACCGCCAGCAGCAGCAACGTTGCGGGAAGCAGGCTTGCGGCGGCGGAGAATAGCGACGAGGTTGGCGGCAGTAGCACTCGCATGGTCGCGTGGACCGCATTCTACGGCGGTGGATGCGGACATGCGAAGTGTGACGCGTGAAAGAGAAGGGCCGGGCGACGAAGTTGTTCGCCGACCGGCCCTGACTAGTTCAGGTAACTTGGTTGCCCGTCAAGGCACTACGGGCAGGGGATCGGAACCGAACCTGAGGTCAGCAGGTCGACGAACGGGTTGATGTCGTCGAAGCCGACCGTGCCGTTACCGTTGACATCGGCGTTTTCGCCGGTGCCGTCGCAGTACACGCCGCTGAGCAGCGCGTCGACGAACGGGTTAATATCGCCGAATCCGATCTGGCCGTCGCAATTGCAGTCGCCGCGACAGATCGGCGGAGCGGCGGGGCCGAGCGCGATATCCAAACCGGGGAAGCTGTCGTAGTACGGGCTGGCGTAGTAGTCGACGCTCGAGTTCGCGACCAAGCTGTTCGGATCAGAGACATCGAGGACGTCGATGTCGGCCCCGAACTGGGTCCAGTAGAGGCGGCCATCCGGGCCGAGGGCGCACTCGCGCGCCGTCTCGCTCGAGGTGCTCATGTCGACCGTCGTGATCTCCGTCCACGTGCCGGGATCAACGACCGACAGCGACGAGTAGCTCGTGCCATCGTAGTTGCTGACGAGCACGAACATGTATGGCGAGATTTCCGGGTTGTACTCGACGTCGGTGTGCGCGCCGGCCGTGTCGAACGCCAGGAATAGCGTAAGCTCGGTCGTGGTCGTGAAGCCGGCACCCGGGTCGTTCGGGTCGAACGACACCGCGTTGAGGTCGATGCGGCCAATGGTATTGGTATTCGCCATCACAAGGGTGTCGTTGTCGACCCAGGCCGCGCCCTGCGTGCCGCCAGAGTGGGTCAGCGTGACGGTGTACGAGCTCAGGATCGACGCGCCCTGACCGGTGCCTGGCGTGGGACCCGCATCATACTCGAGGATGTGCAGTTGGCCGGTGAGCCAGCCCCAGACGGAGATCCACTGGTTGTCCGGGCTAACCGCGACGGCAGCCACGCGGTCACCGACGAATTCGAACATGACCTCGTTCGGGTCGTCGTCAATCTGTGCACGGCCGCTACCGTCCGTGCAGTAGTTGAAGAGGTATCCGGGACCGCCTGACGGACCGAAGTTCAGCATGAGCAGGTTACCCTGCGCGTTGTGCCGGATGCCACCGTAATTGTCGAACTCGCAAGACGCGACGTAGGGGTGGTTGTTCCAGGCACCGACCTGCGCCGCGGCGCGAGCCGCCAGGTCGCGAACCTGCGTCGCGGAGAAGTACTGGTTGTTCTCGCCGTCGTGCCCCAGCGCCACGTCACCCGGTTCGACCGGCTGCGGGCACGGGAACGCCGTGATGCCGACGCACAGCGTGTTGTCGCCGAGGTACCCGCCACCCAGCGCGATACAGGTGCTCTCGAACTCCTGCGTGCAGACACCCGCGACGCAGCAGATACCGGTCGGCTCGGTGCAGGGGTTGAACGGGGTGCAGCGTGTGCCGCCGCCCTGATACGTGCCGCTGTACGTAGTGAGGCAGTCACTCTCCGATACGACGACGCAATCTTCGTCGGTTGGACCGTAGCAGCAGGCGCCGACGGCGAGGCACAGCGGGTCGAACCACAGGTCGCCGTTCGGGTTTCCACCCGCATCGGTCGGATCGCCGTAGCGCGTGAGCAGGAGCTGATAACCGCCGAAATCGTTGAAGATCCCGCGGAGCGTCACAGGCTGGTTTGGATCAGGGATCGGCTGGCCGATGACGTCGATGCCGGCAGTCACGCGGACGGTGAACTGACCGGTCTGGTCGCTGAAGGTGTAGTTCGTGTACCCTGCGAAATTGGGGTCTCCGCCCTGATCAACGTACGTCGCACAGGGCACCTCAACGTACATGCTTTCGATCTCTTCGCCGATACCGCCCGACAGGAAGTCGGCCGCGGTAATCTGTAGCGGCTCGGGACGGGCATCGTTCGGGTCGCCAACGTACGGCGTGACGACGGTGTACAGGAAGGGGGCAGTGAGCTCGAACAGCCCTGAGAACTCGTCGGTTGTGCCCTGGATGTTGATGATGTCACCCTCAACGACCGAGATAGCGCCGATGTCGGCGTTCGAGCCGAAGACGGCGATGCCGCCGCGCTGGCCCGGAAGCTGGCTCTGCTCCTGGACGTTGAAGCTCGCGAACGAGCTGCTGGCGACCAGGTCGATCATGTTGCTGACGACAACGTCGCAAAGCTGGACGTCGACGCCGGTGCCGAGCAGCTTGGCGGCGGGAATAGTGACGCAGTTCAGGCAGGGGTTGGGCGTGCAGTAGGTGTCGGCCGCCCAGCCGGTACCGCCCATGGTGTTGCACTCGGCCAGCGTGACCTCGTGGCAGATCTCGCCCACGCAGCAGTGGCCGGTCGGCGGCGGGGTGCCGCAGGGGTTGCCCGTGCAGTCGGCGCCCATTGTCCAGGTGCCACCGAGGCTTGAGCAACCGGTGGCAGTCTCAATGTAGCAGTAGTACGGGTTGACGCAGCACTGACCGACCGGGTCGGTCGGGCCGCACGAACCGCTGAAGTTGTGGGTGCCCGGCGAGGTCAGGTTCAGCAGATCGGTCTCGTCAGTCAGCGAGAGCGGACCACCAAACGCCCACTCGCCCGTGCTGAACGGGCCGTTCATGTTGACGGTTGAGAGGCGGAACGCCCAGCCGTCCGTGTACTCCCAGACTTCGCCGACGCCGTCCACACCAACAACGCCGTAGATGTCGATCGCGCCGGTGCCGTCGTGCGGCGTACCGGGGTCGGCCTGATAGAGCACGACGACGTCGTTGCCGTTAATCCACGAGCCGAAGTCGAAGTTGTCGGCGTCGAAGCCGTAGACGTCGAAGAACGTGCTGTTGCCCGGCCAGTCACCGTCTTCATACGAGCAGACGTACGAGTCGCCAGGGTGCAGAATGCCGGAGAGCTGCGTGGCGGGGGCGTTCGTCGACACGTCACCATTGTTGATGTTGCCGAGCCAGTAGCCCGACATGTCAATCGAGACCGTGCCGGTGTTCGTCAGTTCGACAAACTTTGGCAGACCGCCGCCGAGCGGACCATCTACAACCTCGCTGATGATGAGACAGTCTGAGGCTGTCGCCACAGAGACGCTGAGCATCGCCAATAGTGCGACGTAACAGCCTTTCGAAGTTCTGGTCATGCTAGTTTTCCTCCTAGGCACCTGTTTGAATGTCGTGAACCGTGTACCGAGATACTGATTACTTTGAACCGATTGCCTTAGAAAACGCGCGACGTTTCAACCGCCTACTGTCGCACGGCACTGCAGCTCTGCCCCCGATTCGCGCCGCACCCGGGTCCACCGGTAGCCACGCACACGTCGCCGCGGCCGGATCGAACCGAGCGCGCCGCCCATGCGTGATGGAGCTTTCTCCGCTTGAGTACAAACCAGGGAGCCAGCGCAGGTCTTTTCCCTCATGTCAACGCGAGCATGATAGCCCCCAAGCGCAAAGAAATGGTTAATTCCGTGCGGGAAATCCCCCGCAAAGTCCGTGAGCAGGCACGCACGGCTGCCGCTGATCAGGGCCCGTGTTCTGCTCGGGCGTCGTCGATCAACGTTTGAGCACGATCCACAGGTGTCAGCCAGTCTGTGTTGCCGGCGTCAATTGCTGTCGCGAGCTGTTCGAAACTGCTCGCGGCAGACTGTTGAAACGGCCCGATGGCTGTTCGGCTCAGTTCGGTGAGGCAGCCGCCGGTGCCCAGAGTGGCACCTAGGTCGCGAACTAGGGCGCGGATGTAAGTGCCGCGGCCACAGGTGATTTCGAGTTCTACGTGGGGCCAGTCGTAGGAAATGAGCTTGAGTCCGTACACGGTCACCAGGCGCGGAGCGAGAGCTGGGGCCTTGCCGGCACGCGTCAGCTTGTAGGCCGGCCGACCGCCGACTTTCAGGGCACTGATCGCCGGCGGGACTTGCTCGATCCGCCCAAGAAACTGCGACAGCGCAGCTTCGACGGCGGCACGCGCCGGGGTTCGGACTACCTCGACCGGCCTCAGATCTGAATCTGCGTCGAGGCTTTCACTGGTGACGTCGAGACGAGCTGTAGTCCGATAAGCCTTACGCAGATCCATCAGCGACTCGACCAGCTTCGTAGCCCGACCGAGGCAGATGAGGAGCACGCCGCGTGCCCCTGGATCCAACGTACCGGCGTGACCGCTTTTGCGCTGACCGGTCAGCTTCCGTACGCGATAGACCGCCTTCGCGCTGGTGATACCCGCGGGCTTGTTGAGGTTGATGATGCCGTCCATCTTCCGATCGCAGCGGCACGCCGAGTTGCAGGTGCATCTGGGGCGGCCTATTCTCCAATTGATGGCCACAGAACGAAATCAATACATCGCGTGCGTTCCCACTGCAACTATTGCATGGGCTGCGGTCCGTGTGGGATGCGCGCTCGCGGTTCTGGTGCCGGCCGGCGGGTGCATCGGTGCTTCGAATGGCAGCACGTCCACGTCTTCCGGTTCGAATAACGTCACGCAGACTGCTGACGCCAACGTGGTGCAATCCGGCGATGCGGTGGTGGGGTTGAGTGACACGGATCGCCAGTATCCACTCAGTTCGCTGGGCCAGACCGCGGTTACGATCGGCGAAAACACTTTCCGTGTCTGGCTGGCGCAGGAGTTTGATACCAGTCGTCCCGGCGTCATTGCGGAAGGCCTGATGCACGTGCGACCGGAGGAGATCGCAGCGGATCAGGGCATGTTGTTTGTGTTTTCGGATGAGCAGGTACGTGGTTTCTGGATGCTGAACACGACCACGCCGCTGGATATTGCGTTCGCACGGTCCAACGGTGAGATCGTGCGCATCACGCAGATGGCGCCGCATACGCTGCGAACGCACAGCTCGATTGAGCCGGCCATGCTCGCCCTGGAGGTGGCCCAGGGGACGTTCGCCCGGCTGGGCATCAAGGAGGGGGATCGGCTGGACTATCCGCTGACGGTGTTCAGCGTGCAGCCTTAAGGTAGGGGGACAGTCGTCATCCCGACGACCACAGGGAGGAGGGATCTTTGTCGGATCGAAGGCCGGCCTCGATGCGCGCGTAGATTCCTCGCTGCACTCGGAATGACGAGCATCGTGCATCGTTGCCGTGCAAACAAAAAAGACCGCCGAAACGCGTGTTGGGACGCACGCGGTACGGCGGTCTTTGCGATGGTATAAGCCGGAAGCTGGCTACTGTCGGCGTCGTGCAAAAACGACGCCGGAGAGAATCAGAAATAGTGCGGACGGCTCAGGCACGACTTCGCCGTAGATGCGGTAGGCATAATCGACCGGATCTTGGCCGGTGTCACTGATCAGCGTCCAATCGTCATAGCCGAACGCTGGTATCTTCACGGCACCTTCGGTGAGGCCGGCGGGATTCGTGGGGGCGTTCGGATCACCGGTGCTCGTGCCGAGCATCACATTGCGCCCGCCGCCGAGTGCGCCGCCGGCAGTACGGTTTTCGAGCCGCACCGCGACGTAGTAGTGTCCGGCGTCCAGGACGAGTCCATCATCCGGCAGTTCGACGCTACCGTCGTACCGCTGGAGACCGAAGAACGTTTCGCCGGTCTCGATGGCCTCGAAATCGAGTCCCTCGAACTGGGCCACCTCGACGAATTCGTCATCCATGATCAGCACTTCGGCCACGTACTCGTAGCCGGTCTTGAACAGACCCAGCCACTCGATTTCCTGCACGATGACCTGCTCGGCGAACACGGCGTCGTCGGCCGCCCATGACCCGGGTTCCGGATCGTCGCCGGTTGCGACGGCAGCCGTCAGCTCCGAAGAGAAAAAGCTCACGCCGTCCCAGCCCCCACTGCCGTTGGGCAGATAGTTGTCGAACAGCAGGTCACCGATCGTCTCGGCCGAGGCGAGCGAGCTGGAAATCGCCAGCGTGAGAACCAATGCCAGTTGTTTCCACCGGTGCATGCACGCACTCCAAGGAAGCGCCGACGCGGCGACGGAACGCCGCAGCCGACCATGCCTCTTTTGCCCCGGGCGCACCGCGCCCGCACCAACGGCCCGGCTCGTTCGCGAGCCAGCACCCTCGGTCTACGCCTCGATCACCGCTGCGCATCCGGCAGCAGGACGGCCCGATTACCGCTCGGGATCTGTTGATGGCGTAGAGCGTTGATCCCTCTACATCCAAGTCTTAGGCCCCCCGGATTCCGAAAATCAAGCGTCCGAGTGGAAGAGTTGTGCGCGATTACGATTCGGGCGTGGGCGGGCTCTCTGGGGCTTCCGCGAGGCGATGCTATCGGTCGCAAATGCCGGCCCCATAGGAAATGTGTGCGTGCCCGCCGCGGTTTCCAGCTCATAGGCCGAAGAAACCTGTGTTTCCCGCCGTGGGGTGTGGGGGCAGGTGCCGCCCTTGCGACGCAAGCGTCGCGTCCGCACAATGCAGGTGGAATGAGGGCGGCTAGCTCAGCTGGCTAGAGCGTCTCGCTTACACCGAGAAGGTCGTGGGTTCGAGTCCCTCGCCGCCCAGTCCTGGCGTTACGGTGCGTTTCCCGCATCGGCGACGTTCGCGCGGAGTGCCTGGCACAGGTCCTCAACACGTAGCGGTTTTGCGAAGAACTCCGGGACGCCCAGAGCGGCGAAGTCTTCGCGGTGGTCCATGCTGCTATGGCCGATCACCCGCAGGTTGCGCCCACACTCGCGAAGTTGTTTCAGGAAGGCGTCCGGGGGCGTGCCGTACATCATATAATCGAGCAGGATGACGCTGATCTCGGGGTGCTGCTGAAAATCCTTGAGCGCCTCGGCGTGGCTGGAAGCGGAGAGGCAGTTCCATCCGGCCGCCCGCATCTGCAATTCGACGAACCGCCGGTAGGTTTCGTTGTCGTCGGCAACGAGTATCGTTTCGATTGTCGCATGATGTATGTCTGTCGGCTGGCTGTTCATCGTGCCACGCACAATCTGACAGCTAGTACATGTCGAATTTCACATCGCCACCGTCCACTTCCACGCGTCGGCCGGTGGCACTGCATTCCTGGCTCACTGCGCTTCCCGTTGCCACGTGCCTGGGATAATGCCTGTCGCGCTGGGCGCCGGTGCGAAACTGACGTCGTCCATGAAGAAGTCCTTCTTCTCAATCGTCGTCTCGACTTTCAGCAAGGCGCTGATTAGCGTGCCCGACCAGGTCGGCGTAACCGTTCCGGTGAGTTGTGTCCAATTCGTACCCACCTGCGTGTCCGCCAGCGTGAACCACTCCCAGCCGAATTCGGTTTCGATCCCCAGGAGAAACTGGACGTATTCAGGTTCGTTCTTCATCCGGATCCACATTTGCCCTGCGCACGACTGGCCTTGCTGGACCGTGACGGTCTGCCGCGGCCCAGCCCACGTGTCGATGCGGTTCTTGACCATCATCCCGTATGTCCCGCTGTAGTACTCGTCCGTGTTGCTGGTCATTTCCAGAACACAGTCGCCATACGACCACCAGGGTTCCGCGGCGCCGCTCTCCATGTCGCCGTTAACGATGATGCTCGTTGGCAGGGACTCGAGCGGCGGCTGCACGAGAACGCTGTAGGTCCAGTTCGCGGCGCCGGACGTTCCGGTGCCGTAGATCCGCACGGGGGCGTTGCGGTTAGCGGTGAAGTTGTCGTTGCGCTCATCCACGATGCGCCACGCGTACGTGCCGTCGCCAATTGCCGCAGGCATCTTCCACGCGTCGTGCGGCACGCTGTCGCGCCAGGTACTGTTACTGAAGAGCGTGAGCAGCACTTGCTCGATGGCCGCCCGGGCGTACAGCCGTGCCTGCGCGCTGTCGGTCAGATCTTCGGCCGAGCGGAGCTGCACGCGGCCCAGCGTGAGGGCGGAAATGCCGATCACCACCACGAGCAACGCCGTGCCCAGGAAGAAGACATAGGCCACGCCACTGCGACGAAAGCGGAATGCTGCACGAGGCATAGTCTTCGTGCTCCAACAGGTGGCGTTCCGGCGTAGCGTCGCGGGCGACGCGTCAATCGCGCACGGCGCCCACCTCACTTGCGTTCCATCGGTACCTGATCCGGGTCGACACCGGACATCAATAACGCGATCTCTTCGACACTCAACGCGTAGTTGAAAATGCGAAAATCGTCGATCTTGCCGTCGAAGTAATCCTGCAACGGCATGATCTGTTGGTCGCCGCTGGCCCAACTGTTGGCGCCCAGCGCGATCGGCTCGTAGTTGCCCGCCCCGCCGGACGTGGTGCCCAGGCCGCCGCCATACGGGTCCGTGTCCACCGGCGTGCCGTCCAGATAGAGCGTCATGCCGTCCGGGCCAAAGGTGAGCGCCACGTGGTACCACGTGTTTTTCTCGACCGTGCCCGATATGAGCGTGTAATCCGCATCGACACTTTGCAACCTGGCCTCGACGCGTTCGGACTCGAGATAGATGAACAGGTGCCCACCAGTGTCGTAGTACTGCGAGTCTTTCGACACGAGGCCGCGGCGCCCGGTAACAAAATCGCCGTGGAACCAGAACGCGAACGTCCCGGCGTCGAGTAGGAACTCATCCGTGTGCGGGATCTCGGCGTAGTCGTTATTTCCGTCGAACTTGAGTGCGTCGCCAAACTTCCCTCCGCCCCAACCCGTACCGTGCAGCGTGCCAACTAGATCGTTGACTTCGTCGGTGATCGTGTCTCCGGCATTTTCGTCACAGGTCCAGTGGGCCACCAGTGGTCCAACTGAAGCGCACGCGTCGGAGAGGCAGTCATTACCGGTGCCCTGCGGCTCGCCGCCGAATGCAATGCACTGATCCGCCAACACCTCAATGCACATGCCGTTGTTCAGGCAGCACGCCTCGGTGGGCAGTGTGGTCAGTATGCGCAGGGCGATCAGCTCAACAGCGGGAATCTCGTCGTGCGTGACCGTGACAGTGATGAGCTTGGCGCCCTCGTCCCGATTCTTAGGGACATTGGGGTCGTCAGCCTTTACGTACTTGACGTACACGCTGCGCTGCCAGCCTTCCAGGTACGTCATCTCGGTGCCGTCTTTCTCCTGCGGCGGCGACGCGATCCAGCCGTGGTAGTCGTCAACATCATCGAACAGGCTGCGGTTACCGGTGGCGTTCTCATCCACTTCCGCGCCCAGAATGGCGTCAAACTTCTTGCCGTCGACGAGGATTTCGCCGCCTAGCGTTCGCAGCAACACCGGGTCGGCGTACTCCTGGGTGAGGATCTCCGCCATCAGTTCCTCGGCCAGCAGCGTACCGCGCGACATCTGCTCGACACGCTGATCCGTGCGCCGGCTCAGGCCGACGGCACTGAGGGCGGCGACGAGCAGAATGCTGACGAGCGCCGTGGAGATAACCATCTCGATCAGCGTGAGGCCGCGGTGTGGGGCGGTACAGCCACAGTGAACAAGCTTGCGGGCGATCATCGTTACTCCGGCAGATTGAGCAGTTGCACCTGGGTCGTTGCCCGGCCGCTCGGATCTGATCCGAGTTGGAGCGTTATCTTCACGCCCTCTACGGCCACTGGAGCGGCGGCCCATTCGATCGCGCGCTGCATCAAGAGTTGGCCGTTCTCAGCCAAGCCGGTGATCTCGAAGTTGTCGCTGCCCCACGGCAGTGCCACGCGCCGGGCGTTGGCGATTCCACCACCATAGAGCTTGCCCCCGGCGTCGAGCACGACGGTGGTCGGTTCATAGCCGGGCCATTGTGAGAGCACCTTTGCGCCAGGCGCGAGCGTGCCGTAGGCATATACGTGTCGCTGGTAGTAATCGAAGATCGGCGTCGCTCCGATTCCAAGATCGCGCGTGATTTCGTGCGAATCGTCTGTGACCCAGATCTCGTCATTGCTGTAGTTGGAATGGAATCCCTGTGAGAATCCGAAATTGTCGTACAGATAGCCCTCCTCAATCACGACGCCGACGGACAGATTGGCGTTGATGCTCTCCACGTCCGGTGACCATACAGTTTCGGAAATATAGATTACGTCGTAATCGTCTATCTGATCGTCGACATAAAAGCTGTGGTAGAACGCCGATATCATCCGGACCGAGAACCCCCACCTCTGTATCATTTCTTCGCGCGCCAGATCTTGCGCGCTTGGCATGAAGTCCGCGTCCTTGACAATCAACAGCACGCGCGGCGTGTTGGTAAGCGGCATGGTTGCTATCACGTATTCGAGCGACAGTTCCTGTACGTCCTCGCATAGCGTGATGGCCGCACTACTGTTATAGCTGTACGTGAGCGGGTCGCCCGGGACGCCGGACCATTGGTAGATGATGGTCTCATCGCCCGAGACACCGTGGCCGCGGTCGGGCACGGTAAACTCGATGGCGTCGGCGTCGGTGCGCACGAGCGAGACGGCCAGCTCGACGTCACGGCCTATCTGCTCCACCGCCTCGATCGCCTCCTGGCTGCGGTTGCTCGCATCCGCTTCGCCCGGCAGCGCCTGCGTGGCGAGCAATACGGCCGAGGCCATGCCGCCGACGAGAATCGTCATGATCGTCATGGCGATCACCAGCTCGACGAGCGTGAAGGCGGCACGTTGGCGGGAGGGTTTCATCATCAGTCCGTATTGCTCGAATCGCCGGGGTCACTCGGTAACGCTGACGTCTCCTGTCAGGGCGTCCACGTCGAGACGGCGCTGGTGATCGCCGATGCAGATCAGGATCTGCGCGGCGCTGTCGGGGAAGCCGTAGATGTCGAAAACCAGATCAAGGTCGCTGTTCAGATCGTGCGTGACCAGCTCAGCCCCGAAGCAATCCTGTTCGAACGAGACGACGTACGGACTCGCCGGGCGATCGGGGTGCTTGATGTTGATAAGCTCGTAGCCGGAGTCTCCAGTCTCGCGGATGCGGAAGGTGACGGTCCGGCTGGTAATCGTGGCATGCCGGCGGGCAAGTTCCAGGTCTGCGGCAATCCGCCGGGCGGCCTGATCCACGCGGTGCAGCGTCAGGGAGTTGGCAAACCGCGGGATCGCCATCACCGAGAAGATGCTGATGATGGCCACCACGAGCAGCAGCTCGACGAGCGAGAACGCGCGCAGGGGCGGCGCACCGTGGGACGGCGGCGCGCAGATTCGTCGGTAGCCTCGCTTCATACGTCTCCTCAGTGGGTGCCAGCGCGGCCAATAGTGCATCGACCAGCTTGGACGGCCCCTTGATGGCGGCATCAGCGCCAGAGCCGATAAGCACCGCCGTGCGTGGCAAGAGCTGCGCACCAGGCGCGCGGGCGTTCAATGGTCCGATAGCGGTCATCCCCAGCCTTCGCAGTCCGCTCACCCAGCACGATGTCCACGCTTAGCAGCTTGCCGGTACGATAACCGCATGTCCGATCTGACCGAGCCGCGGGATTTCGCTACTACGCAATGGAGCCTGGTCGTCGCGGCAAACGCCGACGATGCGGAGGCTACGCACGCGCGGGCGGCGCTCGAGCAGTTGTGCCGGACGTACTGGTATCCGCTGTACGCGTTCGTGCGGTATCGCGGGTACTCGTCGACAGACGCGCAGGATCTCACGCAGGCGTTCTTCGCCCGGATTATCGAGACGCGCGGGCTCGGGACCGCGGACCGGCAGCGTGGACGGTTTCGCTCGTATCTGCTCGGTGCGCTAAAGCACTTCCTGGCGAACGAGTGGCACAAGTCCCGTGCGCAAAAACGCGGCGGTCGTCTGAGATTGATTGAGTGGGACGCGCTCAGCCCCGAAGCGCGCTACGCACAGACGGCGAACTCGTCAGACGAACCTGAACACGTATTCGACCGCGAATGGGCTCTGGAAGTTACCGCCGGCGCTCTGCGGACCTTGCGCGACGAGATGGTCGACGCGGGCAAGAGGGCGCACTTCGACGCGCTCAAGGGCAGCCTCACGGGCGAGGAGTCGGCTGCACGTGCAACGCTCGCAGCGGATCTGAAGATGACGGAGAACGCCGTTAGGGTAGCGATACACCGACTGCGCGGCCGTTATCGGGAACTGCTGCGGGCTGCGATCGCAGAAACGGTCAGCAACGCCGCCGATCTCGACGACGAGCTGCGTTATCTGGTCGCAGTTCTGCGGAAACAGTGAGATTGCCCCGTAACCTGTCGGCCCGGATCTGTCAGGAAGAGTTGAATGAAGCCAGCTTTGGAGATGGATTCATGAACGCTTCCGACATCGGTCGGTGTCCGAATTGCGGTGCGGAGATTCGCGCGGGTACCGGTGAACGACTGTGCCCGGCCTGTCTGCTGTCGGGCGCCATCGATCTCGCCGGCGAGCAGACCCGGACTTTGTCGATGGCGCCGGCGGGGCCACCGTCGCGTTTCGGGCCGTCCGAGTTTCCGTGTGATTTCGGCGAGTACCGTTTGCACGGGCTGCTGGGCCGGGGGGGTATGGGCACGGTATACGACGCCGAGCACGTCGCGACGGGGCGTCGACTGGCGCTGAAGATGCTCGGGCAGCAGCTCGATACGCCGGAGATGCGGCAGCGTTTTCTGCGGGAAGGGCGGCTCGCGGCGCGCGTCACGCACCCGAACAGCCTCTACATCTTCGGCAGCGAGGAGATCGACGGGCTGCCGGTCATCACGATGGAGATCGCCGGCGCGGGTACGTTGAAGGGCCAGCTCAAACAGCGCGGGCCGTTGCCGGTAGCCGAAGCGGTTGATGCGGTGTTGGACGTGATCGCCGGCCTCGAATCCGCTCATGGGCAGGGTGTGCTGCACCGCGACATCAAGCCGTCGAATTGTTTCGTGTGCCCGGACGGCTCGGTGAAGGTCGGCGACTTCGGGCTGTCGGTCTCGACGCTGGCGAAGACGGACACGCTGATCACCACCCACGGCAGGATCATGGGCACGCCGGCGTATGCGGCGCCGGAGCAACTCCGCGGCGATGCGCTGGATGTGCGGGCGGACATCTACTCGGTTGGTGCGACGCTGTTCACGCTGCTTACCGACAAGGCACCGTTCGAGGGTGACAACGCGGTGCAGGTCGTCGCCAACGCGGTGAATCAGGAGCCGCCGTCGCTGACGGCGGTGCGTGCCGACGTGCCGCCGGGACTAGCGCGCGTCGTGACGCGGTGCCTGTCGAAAGAACCGGATGCGCGGTATGGGAACTACGCCGCGCTCCGAACGGCGCTGCTGCCGTACAGCTCGGGGGAGCCGGAGCCGGCGTCGCTGCAGGTCAGGGCGCCGGCGGGGTGGATCGACTATCTGGTCGGATTTCTGCCGCCCTACGTCGCGCTGATGCTGCTGGTGGGACCGGAGGATCTGCTCCTTCGGCCGGTGCTCGCCCCAACGTTGTATGCCGCGCGCTACTACCTGTTGCTGTTCGGGCTGGGGTTCCTGTACTTCGGGCTGGCGGAAGGGATCTGGGGGGCCGGGTTGGGTAAGTGGCTTAAGGGGCTGCGGGTCGTGCGGACCGATGGTCGCCCGCCGGGCGTTGGTCGCGCGTTGTTGCGGGTTGTCGTACCCGTGCTCTGTTGCGAGGGCGTCCGCACGCTGCTGATGATGGCGGTGCTACCCGGGCCGCAGATGGGGCCGATACACGTGACGATGTTTGTGATGGCGGCGTGCCTGTGTCCGTGGATACCGGGGTTGTTGGCGCTACTGGCGCGGCGGGAAGACGGTTTCGCCACGCTCTGGGATCACGCCAGCGGAACGCGGGTGGTGGTGCAACGGAAGGGGGTGCCACGCCCAGCGCTGCGGCCGATGGTTGCGACCGAGACGACGGTCGACGATGGGCGGTCACTTGGGCCGTACGCGATCGCTCGCGAGGTAGTTCGCGGGACCTGGCTGGCCGCCGTCGACCCAGTACTCCGCCGCGGGATCTGGCTGTTTCGACGAAGCGCGAGCGAGGAGACGCCGGTCGCACGACGGAACGTTACGCGGGCCGGGCGGCCGCGATGGCTTCAGACGGTATCTGATGGCGACGCGACGTGGGAGGCGTTCGAAGCGCCGCCGGGAACGCCGCTGGCACGACTGATCGAAGACGGAGAACGCGTTTCGTGGGCAATGTTGCGGCACTGGCTGCACGATCTGGCATCCGAACTGTGGGAAGCGGCAGCGGACGGAACGCTACCGGGGGAATTGAGCATAGATCACGTCTGGATTACGGCCGAAGGGCGAGCGATTCTGCTCGACGAGCCGTGGG